>JBGCDV010000007.1:0-356336 GCA_045105735.1 Sulfitobacter sp.
CGAGGCATGCCTTGCCCCATCAGAACTTCAACCTGCCGCAACTTCACGACAATCTCTTCGGGCTTGGGTCTCTTAATGGCCATCTCTGGTCCTCCGCTTTCCTAACTATAGGGGCGGACCACTTCAAAGGGGGAGGCTCAAGCATTTCCTCAGGGGCAGTCTGCATACATCGCAAGAATATCTACACAAAACTCCGGATTAGATCGCAACGAGAACTGTTCTCGGTGTTTATCTCAGTTCTGACTGGCTCGCCGACGAAATACTAGGGCTGGATGAATGGGGCCTGACTCTGGGGTTTGGCTTGTTTTCAAAGCACTTAGCGCAAGGCTGACCAATCTATGGTCATGCGCCTCACCGATGAACTTTAGTTGAGGTCTTTCTGTCGCCTAACATCAACGATTTTGCAGTCCAAAAGACCAAGGCGCAATCGAAGTTGATACACTTCGGGCTTATCGGTGCCCTTCAATCTTGCGCCGTACCTTCGACAATCCGACATTGCGCGGGCAATGGCAGTTTCCTTATGCCCTCGTCCCCATCGCCCAACTGCAAAAAATCCATTGATCGCAAAAGCCGCGTACCCTCGCGGGTATCTGCGCGCACCCTTCAAATAGGTGTCTTTGAAGTATTCTTGTTGTCTTGATGAAAGACCGACAGCGTTCACTGTTGAATTCGCAACAGATTTTGGGAGCGAGATCGCAACCAGTTTGCAGTCATTGGCACCACCTAGGATTTTGCACTTTTCTAAGACAAATTCCCGAACGTCTGCTTGGCTTGAAAATGAGTCATGCCAATCCCACCGTCCCGTTGTGGTGCTGGCAGCAAATGCTCCAAAGTATCCAGCCTTCTTTACAAAGGACCTCAGGGCCTTCTTTTGCTTTGAGCTGAGACCGCCGTCATCCAGGATCAACACTTTCGCCCCACTGCCGAAAAAGTGGGGCTCGGCTTGCAGTTGACTTGCTTGAAAAAATATCAGGAACACCGCGGCGATAGTTCGTAAACAGCTGTAGCTCATGCTTTTTCCTTTGGTCCGAACCAACCTTCATCAAGCCGGGATGGTGCCTCTAGACTTGCCCGGTTTTGTTGGGGCAAACAACTCTGAACTTCTGTTCGACTGGGGGAAAGCGTTCTTTTGTTTGCAACTCTAACGTAGAGAATGGCGATGCAGCCTCCGTCCCACCCCCTGCTTGCAGGGTGTCACACACTCATACATTGGTCTAAGAAATCATGAGCGACAAACGAACCATGGAATTGTGAAAATGAGCAAGAGCCTCAAGCGTGTACGCGCCGCTTTGGAAGCAGCCGGATGCACGCCGGACATTCGCGAAACCGAACTTGCACGCACCGCGCAAGACGCCGCGCGCGCGATTGGGTGTGATGTCAATCAGATCGCAAAATCGATCATTCTGCGTGGTGAGCAAAGCGGTGAGGCATTGCTTTTCATCACGTCGGGCGGCAACCAAGTGGACATGGCGGCCGCGGCAAGCCTGGCAGGTGAAACACTGGGCAAGGCGGACGCCGCGCTAATCCGCGCGCAAACAGGTTTTGCCATCGGCGGCGTATCACCCGTCGGACATCTGAACCCCACGCGCAAGTGGTTCGACGAAACCCTGCTGCAGTATGAGACCGTTTGGGCGGCGGCTGGCACGCCGCACCATGTCTTCGGGCTTGATCCGGAGACGCTCCTGACCCTCTGCGCAGCGCAAAGCAGTCGATTTATCTAGAGCGGCTAACCTTTGCTTGCGGAACCAGCTTTCTCAAAAGCAGCACGGATCGCAGGCAAGGGCACACCTTCCCTGAGCTTTCGGGACCAGAATGCAAACCCCGCCTCATCCGGTGGCCGCCGCAGAACCTTGTGATAAAGCGCGGCAATCTCATTTCTGTGACCCGCAGCCTTTCGGCCTGACCTTTGCCCAATACCCAACATCACCAAAGGATCCAGCCGTTTGAACGCGGCGTCTTTCACGTTTGACGAAAACCCAGCGACGTAACGGTCCAACACAAGCAGCGCAGCCACGTCTGCCGGTTCGATGTCAGATGGCTCAAGCCCCTCGATCGCTGCCGCAATGTCATGCCGCAGGTCCGCAATCTGGAGCGGTAACCCCTGCATGATTTTTGTGGCTTCTGCCCGGGGAGCGTCCAGTTTTGAAACCTGATCCCCTGTCGGGACAAAAAGGGCTCTGATCAGGCGCGATACTTCCGCGATAATGGTCTCTTTGCTCATGTGTCGCTCCTCAATCATCTTGGTTCATCGGCCGCACATAGAGCGCTGATCCCACCCGGAAGCGGTAAAGCGCGCGGCAAACATATGTCCCTTCCCAAGGCTCGGGCACCGTGCCCGAGCGCGCGTTTGCATAAACCTTGCGCACCCCTTCTTCACGGTCCTGCACAAACAGCACGCTTGTGCTGGCCTCTGAGAAATCACCGGGCGGATCAATCGGGCAGGGGGCTTCAACCCAGGACCCGGTGTCGCGCTTTTGCATGATCATCTCAAACAAGACCGACGGCGCACGGGTGTGCCACAGTGCCACCCGAGAGGCCCCCTCGACCCAGTTGCCGCTCAGAATGCCGCTTTGTGTGCCAACTTCTGTTGCGGGCAGCCCTGCCGCCTTGGCCCGGTTCACAACGGTGCAGGGGGCCATGTTGGCATAGCTGTTTTGCATTGAAATCTGCGGCCCCAAAGTGCCGTCAACCGTGGCATGCTGTACACCGCCCACTTCCAACGGCTCGCCGTCCACAAACGCACCCGTCACATCGTGCACAAAAAGCGTCCCGGCGCAGTCGCCTCCGGCCCATGTGCCTGCAACGCTGGTCGAAGGCAGAACAACAACCGTAGCGCTCGCAGCGCTTGTGCCACCTGTTATGACATCGCCTTCAGAAATCTCGGCGCTGCCCGCATCAAAGGCAAGCGACCTGCCCACCTTCCATGTGGTCTGCGCGCTTACACCGTCTTTGGTAAAACGATGCTCGATGATCATCTGACCAACCGGGCTCGGCGCGGCTTTAGGGGGGCGGCAGATGTCATAGACGCTTGTCACCGTGAACGTACGGAACCGCATCGCTTTGCCGATCCCGATCGCGCTGAGCAGATCGTTGCGTGTGGCGTAGACATTGCCAGATGCAATGTATTCGCCCGACATCACAGCAGAGACATTCTCGATCAGCCCGTGACCCAGCCCGATAAAGTCGTGCTGTGGTGATCCATCCCCAAACGTGCCGTTCATGTCATGTGACATCAAACCAACCCGCATCGCCCCTTCTGAGGTAGAAGGCTGGATGGAATCGTAATTTCCCCCGGTCAGTTCCTGTGTGACCACATTGGCATAGTCGAACCGCCCGCCGCCCATTTGGCGCAACATGTGAGAATGCAGCGCAAAGGCGTGATTGCTCTTGAGAATACCTTGCGACACCAGCGGCGACTGATCATGCAGACGAATGATATGAACATCACTGTTGGACTTGTCGTCACTGGTATCGGTCTCAATGCCTGCAATCTCAATTTGCCATTCACGCTCTGACAACCGTCGCACCAATACCGGTGCCTTGACCGGTGGGATCTCCATCGCCACAGCGGCCTGTTGCTCCGTTGCGGTGCTGAATTCGGTTGTCGGAGCCTGCACCAGATGCACGATCCCAGTCGGGTAACGTCGAAACCGGATTGTATCGCCAGCGCGCCAGGCACCCGGCAGAATGGCATTTCCTGCCGCATCCCGCAGTGTGGAGGCAGGCAAAATGGGGGTCACGCCATCATAATCTGAAATCGCGATTGACGCACCGCCAACGGGCTTCTCTGCGGCCACCTGCAGCACATATTCCACATCCGCGAGGGTGGGGGGCAGTTTGATACCGGGATGGGCGATCCGCGCCTGCAAGGCGGCACCGCTCGTATTCGTCTGGATCAGCATGACCTGCGAGGGCTGCACCTCTGCGGCCGGGCTAAGCAAATCGTATCGCGTGCCCGCGGCGTTCTTGCGGATCACGGCGGCGTGGCCAACGCGAATGGTGCCTGCGGGAACCGGCTTACCCGTGCCGGGCATCACAATCGGCAGCGCACCAGAGCCGTTGATGTTCGCTGTGGGCGGACCGTTGTTGGTTCCGATCGCCTGCCACACAAAAAGCTGCTGGTTTCCTATCACCTCAAAACCCGGCTGGGTCGCCAGCGCAATCGCATTGGCATTGCCCCCGGGCGTACATGTCACCGTAGCTGAGACCATCGGCGCTGTGACCTCTGCCACTGCGTCAAGCAACTCCGCCTCCGTTTCAGGTGCAGGGATGATCCCATAGGCCAACCCGGAGGCCGTTGCCCGCACAACTGGATCGGTTAGAATGATCTGCGTGGCAGAGACCGCGACCTCGACCTCATGGCGGGTGGTTTCCCCATCGATGATGATCTCTGATCCGGGTTTGATATCGGCCCAGTTGGTGCCGGTGCCGATGATGCTGGCGCTGCCAAATGTGACTGCAATTGTCCCGTCTCTATGCCACATCACACCGACCCTCCAGCCTGAGAAACAGCCCTAAGTGTGGCCCGGTTGGCGACCGTGTGGGTGTGGAAACGTCGGGATGGAACAGATGCGCAAAGCGCTGAAATATTTTTCATGCAGATGTGCCACAGTCTCTTGAAGGCCACGCCGCGAACCCACGGAGGGGTCAGGCAAAGGGCCCGTTAAAAGGCGACCAGCCGAGCACCGAACATGCCAGTTGGTTGATGAAGACACAGCCTGCGGTATCTGTGTTAACGAGGGCGAAATCCACAGAACGCCCCCGCGTTTGACCCAGACGTTGCGGTCCGGCAAAGCGTGCTATTGCGGGCAGCTTTCTGGCGCGTCCTGCGGCGCAGGCGGCAGCGCCAAAAATGCGTGTAATCAACAGGTCTGGTCGCGAAAGGCCGGGCCAAGCTCTTGTTTTGGTTGCCCTCCATGCATTCCGGCCTGAGCGGTTGGCAAACAACGTCGTGCCCCAACGCCGCTTCGCTCCATGATCAACGCCATCGCGGCAGTTCACCCCCAAGCCCTGCCCAGCAGGGTGTTGCGCCGCTGCGAAAACTCCGCCATCTCCCCCTTGCTCATCCCCCATCGCTCGCGCAAAGCTACCGATATGACACAAAGCCTTGCATCGTCGATGACCCGCACGCCGCGCATCTTCGACCAGACCCGCGCCACCGATGCCGCCGCCCTTGTCGGGGACACCCCGCCTGAGGTGCGCGGGCTGATCACAGCCGCCGCGTCTACCGCGCCATATTTGATGACCCTGCTGGAAAAGGAGGTGAATTGGCTGCTGAACGCCGTCGAGACCCCAGCCCAGTCCGCCGCTGACCTCATTGCAGAAACCGCGTCTCTTGCGCCTGACGGCATTGCCCCGCTCCTGCGCCGCAACAAACGCCGGATCGCATTGATCACCGCCTTGGCTGACCTTGGCGGCGCGTGGCCTTTGGAACAGGTCACAACCGTATTGACAGACTTTGCCGATGCCGCCTGCCAGTCAGCGCTGCGCGCGGGCCTTGCGCCACAGATCAAACGGGGCAAGCTGCCCGGTATGACGCAGGATGATCTGCAGGATGCGGCGGGCATGGTTGTCCTCGCGATGGGCAAGATGGGCGCGCATGAGCTGAACTACTCGTCCGACATCGACCTCATCTGCCTGTTTGATGAAACCCGATTTGATCCTGATGACTTTCACGACGCGCGCATGGCCTTTGTCAAAGCGACCCGCAGCATGAGCGCGACGCTCAGCGATCTGACAGGCGATGGATATGTCTTTCGCACTGATCTGCGGTTGCGCCCTGATCCCGCTGTCACGCCGGTTTGCATGGCGATGGAAGCCGCAGAGCGCTACTACGAATCGCTGGGCCGCACATGGGAGCGGGCCGCCTACATCAAAGCCCGCCCTTGCGCCGGTGACATGGATGCGGGCAGGCGTTTTATCACAACCCTGCGCCCCTTTGTCTGGCGCCGCCACCTTGATTTCGCCGCGATCCAGGACGCACATGACATGCGACTGGCGATCCGCGAACACAAAGGGCTCGGTGGTCCGATCACTTTGCCGGACCACAACATGAAACTCGGGCGGGGTGGCATCCGGGAGATTGAGTTTTTCACCCAAACCCGCCAACTCATTGCAGGGGGGCGTGACCGGGACCTGCGGGTGCGCGGCACCTGTGAGGGTCTCTCGATCCTGTCTCAGAAGGGCTGGACTCCGCCTGACGCAGCCGACACGCTCACCGATCATTACCGCGCGCACCGAAGCGTGGAGCACCGGCTGCAAATGGTCCGCGACGCCCAGACGCATACATTGCCGAAATCGGATGAAGGGTTTGAACGGCTTGCGGCGATGATGGATATGGACGTCGAGGCCCTCCAGACCGACCTCCACCGCCGTCTCTCCGAGGTCCACGATCTGACCGAAGGGTTCTTTGCCGCCTCGCGCCCCGAAATCGATGCCCCGCCAGAGGGACACAGCTTTGACGCGCAGGTCCTTGACCGCTGGCTCAGCTATCCCGCGCTGCGCTCCGAACGCGGTGCGGAGCTTTTTGAACGCCTCAAACCTGATCTGCTGGACCGCCTTGCGCAAGCCGCCAAACCTGACGAGGCACTGCTGGCCTTTGATGGCTTTCTTGCAGGTCTCCCTGCGGGCGTGCAGCTTTTTTCCCTGCTGACCGCGAACCCCCAGCTGGCAGATCTGCTGGTCGATATTGTCAGCACGTCACCCGCTCTTGCCACGCATCTTTCGCGCAACGCCGGTGTGTTTGATGCCGTCATCGGGGGGGATTTCTTTAGCGATTGGCCCGGAGAAGACAGCCTGACCGCGATGCTGGCCGAAGAACTCAACGCAGAAAGCAACTATGAAGCGCAGTTGGATGGCACCCGCCGCTGGGCACGTGAATGGCACTTTCGCATCGGTGTTCACCTGTTGCGTGGGTTGATTGACGCCGCCACAGCAGGTCAACAATACGCCGATCTTGCCCGCGCCGTTCTCGGCGCTCTGTGGCCAGTTGTGACGGATCACTTTGCCACCCGGCACGGTCTGCCGCCGGGGCGTGGTGCGGTGCTTCTTGGCATGGGCTCCCTTGGGGCAGGGCGGCTCGCCACGACTTCGGATCTGGACCTTTTGGTGATCTACGATGCGGACGGCGCTGACAGTTCGGACGGCCCGCGCCCTCTGGCGGCACGCACATATTATGCGCGTCTGACCCAAGCCATGATCACAGCAATGACCGCGCCGATGGCTCAGGGAAAGCTCTATGAGGTTGATATGCGGCTGCGCCCGTCAGGCAATCAAGGGCCCGTCGCCACGAGCCTGCAAAGTTTCGACAGCTATCAAAAGTCAGAGGCCTGGACGTGGGAACATCTCGCTCTTACCCGCGCCCGCGTGGTGGCCGGACCTGATGATCTTGGCCGGGATGTCGCGGCATTGTGCGTTGAGGTCCTGAGCCTTCCCAGTGATCCGGCAACGGTCCTTGCTGACGTTGTGGAAATGCGCGCCCGCATTGCTGCGGCCAAATCCCCTGCGGGACCATGGGACGCCAAAATCGGACCAGGACGTTTGCAAGATATTGAGCTCTTTGCACAGGCAGGTGCCTTGATCGCGGGCCAATCCGCGCGCAGCATCGACAAAGGGATCGCAGCAGGGGCCGCCGCGGGCATGATCACACCCGCCGAGGCACAGGCGCTCACCACCGCGTATCACGCATGCTGGCACCTGCAATGCGCAGGCAGGCTCTTGTCCGCGACACCGATAGAGACATCAACGCTGGGGCAAGCGGGGGCCGCATTTCTCATGCGATCTCTTGGATGCGACACGCTTGACGCGTTAGAGACGCAAATGAACGCGACCTACGCGGCAGCAGATGCAGCGATCAGCGCAGCATTGGCACGAGGCACATGAGATTGAGATGAAAAAAGGCAGCCCAGAAGACCCCAAAGGCCTGATCTTTGAAAGTTACCGCATAGACGGGATCACCAAGGCGGAATGCCGGACAATTTTCCTCGATTGGGCGCTGAGCTTGCCGCTTGAACAGGATACCGGACCGACAATCAAAACGCTTTTGGACCACTATCGCGACACCCATACCAGCCATCCGATGACTGAAGTCCTGACCGAAGGGCTCACCTCGATGGCTGCCCCTCGCAGGCGCGGGGGGTGGCGCGCGCGCACACGCAACTGACCCTACATCTCGCAGTGTCGTCAAAGCCACACCCTGCCATTTCTCCTGAAAACGCGCATTTTGTCTCAAACCTGCCTCATTTGGCGCGCAGGTTTTGCTCACTGGATATGGGTGGGCCTGCATGTTGGCCCAAAGCGAGGATGTTATGAAAGCTCTGAAACTGATGGCGGCCCTTGGCCTTGGCGCTCTGGTAGGTGCCTGTGGTGCGATGCCTGATATCGCCAGCCGCAATGCGCCATTTGAGGTGACACCAACGGACGCGACAAGTGTCGCCCCTGCGCCCACACAAGTTGCGCAACCCGTGGCACCCGTGGCCGTAGACCCCACCGCAGCCCTGCGCGTCTCAGCCATCAACGTTACTGTGCCCCGAAGCCTTCGGGTCAGCGAGGCCAACGGATATTACCCCCGGGCCGACATCGTGTGGCGCGGTGATCCGGTGGGTGACAGGTACCAGCAAGTCAAAGCGATCTTTGAGACGGCCTTTACCGCAGGCACCGCTGCGATGGCGGGGCCGACGGATGTGACACTGGATGTCGAACTTCAGCGGTTTCACTCGGTCACTGACAAAACCCGCTATTCCGTTGGCGGCGTTCACAACATGGTCTTTTATCTGACAGTGCGCCGGTCCTCGACAGGAGAGGTGTTGGGCAACCGGCGTATGGTCAAGGCTGATCTGCCGGCATTGGGCGGCCTTGCTGCGGTGGAATCTGACCGCATTGGCCAAACCCAAAAGGTCCGTGTGACTGATTTTCTGGCGCTCACCATTCAGCAAGAGTTGCGCCGGTTCGTGTCTGGCTAGGGCACGGGGCCTAATTCAGCGCTTTCACAGAGAGCGCGAAAGGATTAGAGGGGCGCTATGACAGCGCCCCTTTCCCCATCCGCCCCCACCGATCTGCCCACCGTCCGGCTTATGCCCAAGGCAAGTGCTCGCGCCATCCGGTTCGGCGCCCCTTGGGTCTATGCCAATGAAATGGTTGTGGACCGCCGCACGAAAAAGCTCAGCCCCGGCACGCTGGCCCGTCTGGAAGATGCAGAACGCCAGCCCCTGGGGCTGGTGGCCGTGAACCCGACGTCCAAAATCATCGCCCGGATGCTGGACCCTGACGCAGATGCGCAAATTGATCAGGCCTGGTTTGAGACGCGCATCGCACGTGCGCTGGCCCTGCGCAGCCAGATCTATGATGCACCGTTCTACCGTTTGATCCATGCGGAGGCGGACGGCCTGCCGGGCGTTGTGATTGACCGCTTTGGCGACACCTGTGTGGTGCAACCCAATGCCGCCTGGGCCGATGCGCTCCTCGGACCGCTCTGCGCGGCCCTCCTCGCGGTGACCGGCGTCACACATGTGCTCAAGAATGCGGGCGGTCGCACCCGCTCACTTGAGGGGTTGGACGATGTGTCGGGGGTGCTGGCGGGCGCGGCCCCGGATGGTCCGCTGCCTGTGCCGATGAATGGGGCGACTTACATTGCGGATCTGACGGGTGGTCAGAAAACCGGCCTGTTTTACGACCAACGCCCGAACCATGCCTTTGCTGCAAACCTGTCCAAGGATGCGCGGATACTGGACGTCTTTGCGCATGTCGGCGGGTTCTCCCTCGCCGCGTTGGCCTCTGGTGCTCAAAGCGCGCTTGCTGTGGACGGCTCTGCACCTGCGCTTGAACTTGCGAGCCAAGGTGCCGCGGCGATGGGGATGTCTGAGCGTTTCGCGACCCGTCAAGGGGATGCTTTTGACACGCTTGCGGCCTTGCGCAGTGAGGGGGCAACTTTTGACGTGGTGATCTGCGATCCGCCTGCCTTTGCGCCGTCGCGCAACGCGCTCGAAGCGGGGTTGCGCGCCTATGAACGTATCGCACGTCTTGCCGCCCCGCTGGTGTCCGAAAATGGCATCCTTGCGCTGTGCTCGTGCTCGCATGCTGCTGACATTGGCCAGTTCCGCAACGCATCCGTGCGCGGCATCGGACGGGCCGGGCGGCGTGGCATTCTGCTGCACACGGGCTTTGCAGGACCCGACCATCCGCAACTGCCGCAACTTGCCGAAAGCGGTTATCTCAAGTCGCTGTTCTTCCGCCTCTAATGGCACCGCGTATCCTGATCGACACCTGTGTGCTGTATCCCACGGTGATGCGCGAAATGGTGTTGGGGGCCGCAAGCGCAGGGTTGTTTGAGCCGATTTGGTCGGAACGCATTCTGGAGGAATGGGCTCGCGCGGCGATCAAGCTGGGCCCTCAGGGCGAGGCGCAGGCCCGCGCCGAAATAGCGATGTTGCGCGCCAACTGGCCGGACGCTGAACGCCCGATGGCCCCGCAGGTCGCCGCGCGCCTGTGGTTGCCAGATGCCGATGATGTGCATGTGCTGGCGGTCGCGGTGGCGGCCAGCGCCGACATGTTGATGACCTTGAACGCCAAGGATTTTCCACGCGGTACACTTGCAGAAGAGGGGGTCGACCGTATTGATCCCGATGGATATCTCATGGCGCTATGGCTTGATCATCCGGCTGAAATCGAAGAGGCAGCCCGGGCGGTGCTGGCCACGGCGTGCCAGCTTTCGGGCAAAGACTGGGACATGCGCGGCCTGCTGAAAAAAGCCCGCCTGCCACGTCTTGCCAAAAACCTGTCTTAGGGCAGGATTAATGGGGCCTGAACCTAACTCTCAGTGTACCACCGCTTTTGCAGTTTTTGCAGCGCCCTGATGCGATCATCGGTTTTGGGATGGCTCAGCAGCCACGCAGGGGCCGCCCCGGCGTTTGACTGTGTCAATGCTTCAAGCTTCTTGAAAAGAGAGATTTGCGGGGCCACACCGATATCTGCCTTGGTCAGCAGTGCGGCGGCATAGGCATCGGCCTCATATTCATCGCTGCGCGACAACCGCGCTGCCAGCAGCGTTGTTAACATGCTCGCTATCCACGGACCTATGAAGGGAATGAAACGCCCCAGCACCATCGCCAACACCGTTCGCAGCGCATTCTGGCCAGAGAAATCAACCATCCGGCGCCGCGAATGGCCAAGCGCCACGTGCCCCAGCTCATGCGCGATCACACTTGCAAGCTCCTCCGCCGACACGTCACCCGCTCGGAACTTGTTGTAAAACCCCCGCGTGATGAAAATCCGCCCATCAGGGGCGGCGAGCCCATTGACGGGATCGATCTCATAGATGTGCACGTTGATCCGGGGCAAATCGAGGGCGCGCGCCATCTTGTCGCTCATGTCCTTGAGCTTGGGGTCCGCCAACAGCGTTGAACGGGCATCAAGCTCCCGCTTGGTCCGCCATGCAGAGAAACGATACATCGCCAGCCCGTAGGCCACGACAAGCAAAATTGGAAGCACGCGGATCATAGGAGGTATATGGGGGGCTTTCGCCCGCTGGCAAGCGCTTGGTTGTCCAAAAGCCTACCAGACAACAGGTACTGACGTGGGGCCGCGAAACGCCCATCCACTAAAGGGGACATCCCCGTTGAGACGCAGGCCGGGAAACCGCTCAAGGATCATCGGCACGGCGTATTCCGCCACCAAAGTGCGCGCCGCCGCTGCACCTGCGCAAAAATGCGGGCCTGCGCCAAATGGAATGGCGGCTGAGGTATCCCGTCTGAGATCAAAAGCATCCGCGTTTTCAAACACATCCTCGTCCCGGCAGGCAGAGGAAAGCATCAAAAAAACGCGGTCGCCGGGCGTGAATGTCACCCCATCAACGGTGTCTTCGGAGGCCACCATGCGGGGCACCATCTGGATCGGAGAGACATAGCGCGCGTATTCCGTAAACGCCTCGCGGTAGGTGGCGGTGCCATCCTCCAACAACGCCCGCTCGTCGGGGTTGCTCAGAAGCGCCCAAATCAACCCGGCAATCGCATCGCGCGGCTCATTTTGCCCACCACCAATGATCACCTTGATGTTGGCCCCAATGCTCTCGCGCCTCATATCCGCCCGGTCGAGCTCGCTCAGGATGGACGGATCAGGGGCATCGCGCAGCACAGCAAGCCGCGCATCTATGGCTTCATCGACAAAGGCGGCTTGGGCAAACCCCTTGCGGTCCACCTCCTCGTCGGCGGCATAGTTTGCCACCGCATCCAGCATTTGCTGGCTGGCTGCATCCATCTGTGCGGGCGTGATGTTGGTCAGACCGGTCATCGCACAAAGGGCCGCACCCGAGACCGGCATGGCATAGTCCGTCACCAGATCGCAGCCGCCCTGCGGCGCAAGCGCATCCAGTCTCTCTGTTACAATCCGCTCAAACAAGGGGGCCCAGTGATCGGCCACGGTGCGCGGGCTCAGGGCAGGGAACAGCGCGCGGCGCTCGGCCATATGCCCCTCCCCATCCTGCCGCATCATGTTCAGCCCCATGATCTTTTCCATCAACCCGCCGGGCTGCACAGAGGAAAACACCTCGATCCGCTTTTCCTCGCGATGAATGTCGGCGCGTTTGGTCAGTAGCGTGGCGTTGAGTTCCGGTACAAATGTGATCGGTGTTTCCCGCCGCATTTGCGCCAGCACAGGGTACGGATCAGCGGTAAATGCTGCGGGGTCGATATGGGTAACGGGAGCATTGGACATAAGCCACAGCCTAGGCCGCAATACGCGCGCCGCCAAGAGCGTTAGCGCGTCAATTCCTTGATCCCGCGCGACAATCCCTCAAGCGTCATGGGCACCATCGCTTGCGGGCCGAAAATTTCCTGAATCATCGCGATAGATTGCGTGTAGGGCCAGTATTTCTCCGGCACCGGATTGATCCAGAGGTTGCTTGTCCATTGGTCCCGAGCACGCGCAAGCCAGGTTGAGCCAGCTTCGGCATTCCAATGTTCATTGGCGCCACCGGGATAGGCAACTTCATAAGGCGACATTGATGCGTCACCGACAAATATGCATTTATAATCAGGACCATAGGTGCGCAGCACTTCATGTGTGGACAGCTGCGCATCCCAGCGGCGGCGGTTGTCCTTCCACACGCCCTCATAGAGACAGTTGTGGAAATAGAAGTATTCGAGGTGCTTGAATTCAGCCGTAGCGGCAGAAAACAATTCCTCCACCACCTTCACATGCGGGTCCATGGAGCCGCCGATGTCGAGGAACAACAGAACCTTGACCGCATTGCGCCGCTCGGGGCGGGTCTTCACGTCGAGATAGCCATGCTCCGCCGTGGCACGGATTGTTCCGTTCAGGTCAAGCTCTTCTTGTGCGCCATCGCGCGCCCACCGACGCAGGCGTTTCAGCGCCACCTTGATGTTGCGTGTACCCAGTTCAACTGTGTCGTCTAAGTTCTTGAATTCACGCTTGTCCCAGACCTTGGTAGCCCGTTGATGCCGCGACTCTTTTTGCCCGATGCGCACGCCCTCGGGGTTGTACCCGTAGGCCCCAAACGGGGAGGTCCCCGCGGTGCCAATCCACTTGTTGCCGCCCTGATGGCGCTTCTCTTGTTCCTCAAGCCGCTTTTTCAGCGTTTCCATCAGCTTGTCAAAGCCGCCCAATGCTTCGATCTCGGCCTTTTCCTCGGCGCTCAGGTGTTTTTCCGCCATCTTGTCGAGCCAGTCACGGGGGATTTCAACTGCTTCAAGAACGTCGTCCAAGGTGATGTTTTCCAAGCCTTTAAACGCTGCCGCAAAGGCTTGGTCGAACTTGTCGATGTTGCGTTCGTCCTTCACCATCGCCACACGCGCAAGGTAATAGAACGCTTCGATATCATAGGTCGCAATGCCTGCTGCCATCCCATCAAGGAACGCCAGAAATTCCCGCATGGAAACGGGAACCTTGTGCGCGCGCAGCTGATCAAAAAAGGGCAGGAACATCAGCCGGCCACCAGAAAACGGTCCACCAAGACCGTCAAGACCATACCAACAATCATAAAGGCCATTGCATAGCCTGCCGCGTATTGCCCGATATCCTTGCGATTGCCGCTTCTTTTGCGGGCCGTGAACCCGCCCACAAGCGCGCCCAGAACCCCCAGAACGATAACGATCATATGTGACCTCAGCCTATCCCTTGAGCGGGTTCAGCGATGCAATCTCGCGCAGCTTGGCCCGCACTGCCCAATCTGGCCCAAACCCGTATCGCGCCCAGCCAATGCTGTCCAGCCTGACGCTACGCGCTTCGGTATGGCGGTTTTCCAGTTCAAGGGCCTCTGCGCGTAGCAAAAGAAGGGTTGCCAGAAGGGCGGCGTTCTGGCTGTGGCGTGATGTTGGGATATGTGGGGCAATGAGCCGCAGGGCCGTCGCGCCGTCTCCCTTGGTGATCGCATAGGCCGAAAGTTGCGTTGCGACATATGCCCGGTGCAGCGACGTGCCCGGTGTGCGCGTGTAAAATTTGTTGGCCTCGGTGTAGTGGCGGTGCGCGCCTTCGGGATCGGTGGTCTGGATCACGCGGCCCATGGCATAATGCGCAAAGGCACGGCGGTGATCCTGCCAGCCCATTGCGGCTGCGATCCGGATCGCCTCTTGTGCGGCGCGCATGCGGTCGGCGGCCGAAATGGAGCGGCCCAACGCCGACTGGATCGCCTGACTCCAGCTTTTCGGTGTCCGGGTTGAATATTGTGCGGCACGTCCAATGCCGCGCGGATTGCTGCGTGCAAGGATCGCGGGCAGGGCGGCGGCCACCTGGCCCCGTGTCATGCCCGACCGCAGTGCCGGATCATAATAGGTCCGCAGGATCAGCATATCAAATCCGGTCAGAACCGTATGGACGTTGTCATCGTTAAACACACTGTCCGGCAAGCGGTACAGATCGTTGAGCGGGCCAAGCGCTTGGGCCAATTCCTCGTGCAGACAATCCCGGACTTCCTGCGGGCTTGAATCGTTGGGAAGGAAAATTGCCAGCTTTTCGCGCTGTTGCAGCAAGGTCCAGTTCGTCTGCGGCTTGCGTCGCGCTTTGCGGTATTCCGCCAGAGAAGAGACGTTGGGGGCCACGAAACAGGCCGCATGCGGCAGGACGCCGCGAATATCCGCACGGCTGACTGCTTCGATGGTGATGTTGGCGGTGGGCGCGTTTGTCTGACTGATGTCAATCCGCGCTTCACTCCGCAGCCGCCCGATAAGAGTGCGCAAGTCTGCGTTCAGCGTGGCGGAAGGGCGGCCGGACACTTTGACCGTAATCGGTGTCTCAAAGCGGGTCAGGACCGGCAGGCGGCGCCCGCTTTCCATTTGAAATGACAATTCGACAAAATCTATCGCCAGATCGTTATTCGATCTGATGGGGGCCGCAGGCATTGTGGCCGCGAAAGTCTTCATCGGGGGCAGGGTGCTTTGCCCAAAGTTGGCACGGGTGGCCACCTCCGGCTGTGACGCTGGAACGCAGGCGTTTAGCAGCAGCACCAATGGCAGGACGGACCGGGCCCTCACGTAGAAAGCCCTGCAATGGCAAGGGTTTGCGCAGAACTCAAACGCGCTTTGCTCACGCCTGCCGCGCGCACTGAGGGTGCGTACTCGATTGTCATAACTGCCTGCCTGCCCTTTTTGAGCTTTGGATTTCGGGTCTTTTCGCCCTCCATCCCGGCCTTAGTAGGGAGCAATTAAGGCAAATTTGGGGCAAATGTGGCAGAATGTGGCAGGTGGGCCTTGGTGTGGGATTTTTGCGGCAATGGACAAGAGGTGCTCAGTATTCATGCAGGGGCGAGAAGGGCCTTCAAACGGCGCGGCGGAAAACGCAGGCGTCCTTAAGGAAATGCAAAGATTTTTAGCGGATTTTGTAAAAAGGCGCTGCGGAGAGGTCTGCGGTTGCTTCGTGAGGTCTGCAACCAATTCATAGGAGACGCCAGATATGAGCGCAGAAATCGAGCATTTTACAGAAGCTACCCCCATGCCGGCTGGTACCGTAGCACAGATTGAATCGCGTTTGAAAGGCGTGGCGCGTGCCGCTTACCCCATCGGAGCTGTTGCGCATCGACCCACTGGCGCTTGGCAAAGAGCACAGGGCGCGCGAGGTTCTGATGCAGGAAGCGTCTTTGTGTCGGTCCGCAGCTCTCCCTCTCTAGCGATAGGGCAGACCCCATAGAAAAACGAGGGTGAGGGTTACCGCCCCCCTCGCGCCATAAACGCCAGCCGTTCAAAAAGATGGACGTCCTGCTCATTCTTGAGCAACGCACCGTGCAACTTTGGCAGAGCGGAACTGCCGTCCTTTTTCAGGTCATCGGCGTCCATATCTTCGGCCAACAAGAGCTTGAGCCAGTCAAGAACCTCTGAAGTCGAGGGCTTCTTCTTTAGTCCCTGCTGATCGCGGATCTCATAAAATTGCGTCAGTGCAGTGGTCAGCAACTTTTCCTTGATCCCGGGATGGTGGACCTCGACAATCTGCTTGAGCGTCTCCATTTCGGGGAAACGGATGTAGTGAAAGAAACACCGGCGCAGGAATGCGTCAGGCAATTCCTTTTCATTGTTGGACGTGATGATCACGATGGGCCGTTGCCGCGCCTTGATCGTCTCGCCGGTCTCATAGACAAAGAATTCCATCTTATCAAGCTCTTGCAGCAGGTCGTTTGGAAACTCAATGTCGGCTTTGTCGATCTCGTCAATCAGCAGTACAACCTTCTCATCAGCTTCAAAGGCCTCCCACAATTTGCCTTTACGGATGTAGTTGGCGACATCATGCACACGCTCTTCGCCCAGCTGACTGTCGCGCAGCCGGCTGACGGCGTCATACTCATAAAGCCCTTGCTGCGCGCGTGTCGTGGATTTGATGTTCCACTCGATCATACGCAGGCCAAGCGCGGTTGAAACCTGCTTGGCAAGCTCTGTTTTACCAGTGCCCGGCTCCCCCTTTACCAGCAAGGGGCGTTCCAGTGTCACAGCGGCGTTGACGGCAATTGTCAGGTCATCGGTGGCGACGTAATCGGCGGTGCCTTGGAATTTCATCTTGTATATCAACCTTCTGATCGGCGCTTGGCGTTTGGGCCTTTAACCAAAAATCAAAGGGATTGTGTAGTGACAATCCAAAGTGGCTAAGGTAGACGCAGCGTCACGGGGGCGATCTCGGGGAGAGGGGTCTCACATGCCAGGACTAAAAACCGTTGAGGGACAAGAGATGAAACAGGAAGTTTTCCTGCCGGATGATTATTCCCCGGCTGAGGACGAACCGTTCATGAACGACAAGCAGACGGAGTATTTCCGTCGCAAGTTGTTGAACTGGAAGTCCGAACTGATTGAAGGCAGCCGTGACACCATCGAAGGGCTGCAGGATGGCACACGTAATATTCCGGACGTCGCCGACCGCGCGTCCGAAGAAACGGACCGGGCGCTCGAGCTGCGCACCCGCGACCGTGCGCGCAAACTTGTCGGCAAGATCGACGCCGCATTGCGCCGCATTGATGAGGGTGAGTTTGGCTATTGCTCGGTAACGGGTGATCCGATCTCGCTCAAGCGGCTGGACGCGCGCCCGATTGCGACGATGAGCCTCGAAGCGCAGGAAAAGCATGAGCGCCGTGAAAGAGTGCATCGCGACGATTGATTAACTAATCTTATGTATGAACGCGCAAGCGCCGGAAGGAGACTTTCGGCGCTTTTGTTATGAGGCAAAGCCGCGAGGGTGTGGTCATGAACATCTCAAACGCAATTGTTGTGGGTGCCGGCATTGGTGGGCTTGCCGTAGCAGCGCGACTTGCGCAGCGCGGCATTGCAGTGACAGTACTGGAGCAGGCTGAGGCCATCACCGAAGTGGGGGCGGGGCTTCAGGTCAGCCCCAATGGGATGGCGGTGTTGCGCGCCCTTGGGCTGGAATCTGAGTTGATCCGCAAAGACGCAGTGCGCGGACGCGCGGTTGTTTTGCGGGATTTTGCCAAGGGTCGTGAGGTCGCGCGGTTGGATTTGGAGCGGTTGCGCCCTGATCAACAGTATTTTTTCATGCACCGGGCAGATCTGATTGATACGCTCGCCGGGGCCGCGCGGCGGGCCAATGTGACGTTTGAGATGGGCGCGCAGGTGGCAAGCATCCGCCCCGGTGCCCCCCCGCAGGTGCAATTGACCGATGGGGGGACCCGCCGGGCCGAGCTGGTGGTGGCAGCAGACGGCATTCACTCCGTCGCCCGAGCGGTGCTGAACGGACCGGACAAAGCGGTATTCTCCAATCAGGTGGCATGGCGGGCGGTGATCCCGAACGAGGTGAGCCACGCAGCGGAAGCGCAGGTTCATATGGGACCGGGCCGACATCTGGTGAGCTACCCCCTGCGGGGGGGGCGTTGGATCAATGTGGTCGCTGTCGAAGAGCGCGATGAATGGGCGGCAGAAGGCTGGAACCACGCAGATCATCCGGACAGCCTGCGTCAGGCATTTGCCGGTTTTGAAGGCCATGTTCCGCAGATGTTGGCGGCGGTGACCGACGTGACATTATGGGGTCTGCATCTGCATCCTGTGGCGTCGCGGTGGCAGCAGGCTGGCGTTGCCTTGTTGGGGGATGCAGCCCATCCCACGCTGCCCTTTTTGGCGCAGGGCGCGAACATGGCGTTGGAAGATGCCTGGGTTCTGGCAGAGGCGGCAGCACTGGGGCAGGGTGATTTTCTGGCGGGGTATGAGAGCCGCCGACTGCCACGTGCCCGGCGAGTGATTGATGCCAC
The DNA here is from genome assembly GCA_045105735.1 of Sulfitobacter sp. Taxonomy (GTDB): domain Bacteria; phylum Pseudomonadota; class Alphaproteobacteria; order Rhodobacterales; family Rhodobacteraceae; genus Sulfitobacter. The sequence continues at coordinate 18,683 of JBGCDV010000007.1, forward strand.
CGCGCGCAACGCCGCGCGCTATCATTTGCACCCCGGTCTTACCCGCCGCGCCGCGCATTTGGGTCTTGGGATGGCAAGTCGGATTGCGCCGGGTCGGATGCTTGGGGCGTTTGACTGGCTCTATGGTCATGATGTGACGGCCAAGCCCGCTCATCAGGCCTGACGGCCTTCTTCGCTGCCGCGTTTGATGAGGGTGAGAGGCTGCGGGGCTCACCAAAACCAAATGGGTCTCAAAGCCGCCCTTGCGCGATCCCCGTGTGTCACAGCGCTGTCCGGCTCCCAAGAAAAATAGCCGTCTCCCGCAAGCGGGGCCCTCGGCGATTTGTCTTGGCATCCCGCCATCGCTGTGCCCGTCTGTGCTCAAGCAAGGGCGGCTCCGAAACCAAATGTTATGGCTTGGCACGGGCCAGCATCCCGAAAAGATCGCGCGGGTCATCCGGATCGGCGAGCAGATCGAGGTGGTGGAAAAAGGAGGTTTCAGCGATTTGATCGCGGACATAGCGCAGGGCGGAGAAGTCCTCAATTGCGAAGCCGACACTGTCAAACAGCGTGATTTGCTTGTCGTTGGTGCGGCCTTTGGCGTCGCCTGTAAGGACCTCCCAAAACTCGGTGACCGGGTGGTCGGCGGTCAGTTGTTGTATCTCCCCTTCGATGCGTGTCTGTTCGGGGTATTCCACAAAAATATCAGAGCGGTGCAGGATTGCCGGAGCCAGTTCTGTCTTGCCGGGGCAATCGCCGCCGATGGCGTTGATGTGCACACCTGCGCCGATCATGTTGTCGGTGAGGATCGTGGCGTATTGCTTGTCTGCGGTGCAGGTGGTGATGATCTGCGCGCCTTCCATCGCGGCCTCAGCGGAGGCACATTGGGTCACGCGAAGCCCTTGGCCTGTGAGATTGGCCGCACATTTGGCCGTCGCAACCGGATCGATATCATAAAGCCGCACTTCTTCTATGCCGACAATTGTCTTCATCGCCAGCGACTGAAACTCTGATTGTGTGCCGTTGCCGATCATGGCCATGACGCAGGCGTCTTTTGGGGCCAGGACACGCGTGACCAAGGCGGATGTGGCGGCGGTGCGCAGCGCCGTGAGCAGGGTCATTTCGCTCAACAGCACAGGATAGCCGGACGCGACATTTGCCAAGAGGCCAAAGGCCGTGACGGTTTGCAGGCCTTCTGCCGTGTTGGAGGGATGCCCGTTGACGTATTTGAAGCCGTAGACGTCGCCGTCGGACGTGGGCATCAGCTCAATCACGCCGTTTTCGGAATGGCTGGCCACGCGCGGTGTTTTGTCAAAGAGCGGCCAGCGTTTGAAATCTGCTTCAATGTAGTCGGCCAGCCCGCGCAGCATTGGCTCAATCCCGATGTGATGCACCAGCTTCATCATGTGATCGACGGAAACAAAGGGGACGAGAGCTTTGTCGGAGGGTTGTGTCATCGGAGAATCCTTCAGAATGCGCGTGTGGGGCGGTCAAAGACGTGGCGGCCAAGGGCCGAGGCCGCAAGATCAACCATCAAGGATGCAGTGCGGCCGCGTTCGTCCAGAAACGGGTTCAGTTCCACCAGATCCAGCGAGGTCATCAAGCCACTGTCGTGCAGCATTTCCATGACCAGATGTCCTTCGCGCACAGTGGCCCCGCCCGGCACTGTTGTGCCAACTGCGGGGGCCACGGCAGGGTCAAGGAAATCCACGTCCAAGGAGACATGGAGCATGCCGTTTGCCGCCGTCACCTTTTCCAGAAACGTCGCGAGGGGGCGGGCGATGCCGCTCTCGTCAATCTCGCGCATATCCACATGGGTGATCGCTGTTTCCTGCAGGGCGGTGCGTTCGGCAGGATCAACCGAGCGCAATCCGATGATGGCCACATTTTCTTGGGGCAGGGGTGTTTCGATCTGGGGAAACCCATCAAAATCCGGGCGACCAGTGACATAGCCCAAAGGGGTGCCGTGCAGATTGCCGCTGTCGGTGGTCTGAGGGGTGTGAAAATCCGTATGAGCGTCCAGCCAGAGGACGAAGAGTGGTCGGTTTTGCGCCGCTGCATGTTTCATCGCGCCACGGACGGTGCCCAAAGACAGGGCATGGTCGCCCCCCAGAAAAATCGGTGTGCCGTCTTGCAGCGCCGCCTCTGCTGCGTCTGACAGGCTTTCGGTCCAGGCAATGGTTTCCTCCAGCGCGATCAGCTTGGGGTGGGGTTTGGCGGTATAGGGGCGCGGGGCGACGTTGCCCCGGTCTTCGACCTTGTGGCCGAGGTCCGTCAATGCGTCAGCAAGTCCTGCGGTGCGATACGCATCCGGCCCCATCAGACAGCCCTTGCGCGCCTTGCCGCTGTCAAGCGGTGCGCCGATCAGAATGCAGTTCTGCGTGGTCATGGTGGTCTCCTTTTACGGTGTTTCCCTGTGGTAAGGGATGTATTTGGCCATCGACAATCGGCAATTTTGTCCGTATTGGGTGATATTTGGCCGATATGGAGTTCAATTTGGACGATTTGGATAGCCGCATCATTTCTGCTCTTCGCCATGATGCCCGTGTGCCGCTTTCTGATCTTGCGCATTTGTTGGACAGTTCCCGCACAACCTTGCGGGCGCGGATTGCGCGGTTGCAGGCGCGTGGAGAGATTGTGGGGTTTACCGTGCTTACCCGTGAGGATGTCCTGCGCGACCCGGTGCGCGGGCTCATGATGATCGGGATTGAGGGGCGCGGCACGGAGCGGATTACCCGGCAGCTCAGCGGTTTTGCACAAGTGCGTGCAGTGCATTCCACAAATGGCCGTTGGGATGTGATCGTTGAGATTGGGACCGAGACGTTGGAGGACTTCGATGCGGTGCTGACCCGTATCCGGCGCCTTGATGGCATTGTCGCGAGCGAGACAAATCTGTTGTTGAAAACCCGAAAGGCGGGCTAGGCCCGGCGCGCGGCGATGATCCAGATTGCTGCAAGACCAAAGGCGATGACCGCGTTCCATCCGGCCATAGAGAGACCAAAAAGCTGCCAGACGATCTCGTCGCACATGATGACGCCGGTTGGTGTGTCGAGCGACAACAGGTCAGAGCCATCCATTGAACCCAGATCCGTCCCCCCGCCGCTGCACGACGTCGGACCGGGCCACCAGCCCCATTCAACGCCAGCGTGATAGGCACCAATTGCGCCAGTGGTGGCCGCGGCCACTGCGCCCAGCCACGCCAGCGCGCGCGCACCACCGAGCAGAATGACGGCACCGATCAAAACAGCCGCAGCATGGGGCCAGCGTTGCCACAGGCACATCTTGCAAGGCAGCAGCCCGCCGAGATGCTGGAACCCGAAGGCACCAAGCAACAAAGCAAGCGAGCCCAGCGTGGCAAAGGTGACTAGCGTCCGCGCGCTCACAGCACTTTCACCGCCATAAAGCCACCGATCAGCAGCAGCACAAACAGGGTGAACATCAGCCCCAAACGCTTTTCAATGAAATCGCGGACCGGTGCGCCGAATTTCCACAGCAGGGCTGCGACAAGGAAAAACCTCACGCCGCGTGCGAGGATGGAGGTGATGATGAAAGTGCCCAGCGGCATCGCGGTCCAGCCCGACATGATCGTGATCACCTTGTACGGGAACGGCGTGACCCCCGCGACCAGCACCGCCCAAAAGCCGACATGGTTGAAGCGGGTTGAGAATTCCGCCATCGCGTCGCCTTTTCCCAAGGCGGCAAGAATGGGCTGACCGATCGTCTCATAGGCAAAGGCACCGATGGCATAGCCAAACAGCCCGCCCAGCACCGACGCGAGCAAGGCCACGCCGGCAATCACAAAGGCGCGGTTGGGCCGTGCGATAATCATCGGGATCATGATGATGTCTGGTGGTATCGGGAAAAACGAACTCTCGACGAAAGACACGATTGCAAGGGCCCAGAGCGCATGGCGATGCTGGGCAAGACTTAGGGTCCAGTCGTAGAGGCGTTGAAGCATTGGTGCTCGGCTTTGTGGTTTTTGTTGCAACATCATGTCACAAGCGCGGGGTCAAGGGCAGGGGTGCGATTGCATGTCAAAATACCCTTGCTGGTCGCCGCGATGCGCGCTAGACCGCAGCCCAGTGCCCAAGTGGCGGAATGGTAGACGCAGGGGATTCAAAATCCCCCGCCGCAAGGCGTGCCGGTTCGAGTCCGGCCTTGGGTACCAAGCATGGCGATGCCTGCTTCCGCAAAATCAGATGTCCGATACCTCTAAAGATGCGTCTGCAAACTCGTGAGTGCTTTGATCGCCGTGGCGTAGTCACCGCTTTCGGCGCGTTGCTGACCCAAAGACCAGATGGCCGCAATCTTTGCCGCCTTTGGATGGGTTTGCGCATCAATTTCTTCGATCTGCGCGGTCAACTCTTCGGCCAGGGCCTCATAGCGGGCTTGCTCAGCAGGGACTTCGGGGGTTTCATCAGGCGTCTCTTGCGGGGCTGCGTTGTCGGTGGCGCTGCCTTGGGTCTCGGCGGCGGCGTCTGCCGCTTCCTGCTCTTGTTCCTCTTTTTGCGCGGCGGACCAATTGTCGACCACCGCAACCTTGTAGGTGAGCTTGAGCAGCTTGAGATATTTCTTGAGGTTCTTGGCCAGCCCAGACGGGACCTTGCCCTCGCAGTTTAGTGTAATAGAGGTGCCTTCAACCTGAATGGTCCCCCGCGCAAATCGGGACCCTTTGCCTTCTGCCTTGGCTTCACGTCCCAATGCGGCGGGAATTTTCTGACGGTGCATCAGAAACACGGTTTCAACCGGTTTCTCTGCGAGGCAAATGCCAAAACTCAGCGGCCTGTTGCGCGCAGTTTTGAGCAGAGAGCGGATTTCTTCCTTTTCGCCATCCGAAATCATGTGCATCCCCCCATTCGTGGTCAAAGCCTAGTCTCTCGTTAGAACTGAGGCAACTGCGCTGTCTGTGAAAAACGCCTGAAAAGCCTGTGCCCGTTGGGTGCAAACCAGACCGCGGGCGCGCCATCGGCGGCATCAGGCCGACCTATGTCCGCCGGACTTGACTGGAATTTACGATTGATTCGACACAAATGTGGCGTCTTAACCCTTTCTCGCGCACCAGTCCGAGCAATTCTTCGCTATTGGTTCCAGCATAGGAACAAGGAAGGTGCAACTAAGGCGGGAATTTGTCCGATGTTCCCCTTTGGGAAATCTCCCCTGATTGTTTCTGGCATGAGAACAATTAACCTTGAATCCGAGAGGCCCCTTCTGGGGTGTACAGTAAAAAATATACCTATTTATATGACGTTTCTTGAATTTTCGGGAAATTCATATGGAAACAATCGCTTAATTTATGATGTTAACCATTTGCCTCAAGTCGAGGGATTGTGATCCGACCCACACCCTCTTGTGACACTTTTCAGACATTTTTCCCTTTGTTGCGCCTACCTGCATAGGTATGAATGTTCTTGCCCAACTGGGGGGCATTGTTTGTAGGTCTGGGGGCGACCACACTGTTTCGCATCGCTTGGAAGATGCGGGAGACGTGTGTACGCCGCGCAATTTGCGACCGTATGTACGAAGCTGACAGGACAGATTTGTCCTGCGGTTTGCTGCATCTCACAGCTCTCCCCAACTTTTGGTGCACCAGTGTGTTCGCCCGTACCTGCAACTTTTGCCTGAGGGGCGAGAGATTGAATGGAGTGAACGACATGAGACGAGCGTCAATGCAAGTTTGGACCGATCTGGCCCGGATTCGGCCTGTTTCGTTCACTGCCATCTACGCCACTTCCGCACCAACATCCAAAACGGCCGCGTTGCGCGCCGCGTGCATCAACGCCGAGGAGACCACCCAATGATCCGTACGATTGATTTTAATTCATTTCCCGCAGGTACAGTTGTCGACGATGAATATCTGGCAACAGACGGCGTCACCGTTTCCGCAGTTGGCGGTTCCGGTCTGGCGATGCTGTTTGACAGCAACAACCCAACTGGCGACGACGACGACCTTGGCTCCGACACGCTCGATGGGCTGCTGATCATCTCAGAGGATGGCGACAGCGACGATCCTGATGATTTTGACGGTGGCGGCAGCATCTTTTTCGATTTCGAAGATCTGGTGCGCGTGAAGTCTCTGACATTCAAGGACATCGAAGAGACCGACGCAGGTGGTGCCGGCGCGCGGATGATTTTCTACAATGCGGCGGGCGAAGAGATTGAAAGCCAGTTTGTGCCGGCTACGGGCGATGGCGGCGAATCCACTGTGCAGCTTGCGGTTGACGGTGTGGCGCGCATGGAAGTGGTGCTTCCGGGTTCTGGTGCGATCGACAACCTCGTCTTTGACGATTGCCCCGATGGCGACGAAGGCCCAACAGCCGTTGACGATAGCGCCGAGACAGATGAGGACACCGCTGTCATCATCGACCTGCGTGGCAATGACACAGACCCCAACAACACCAACGATGAACTGACCATTGGCGGGTTCGTCAGCGCGGACGGCGAAGTGGTGGACAATGGTGACGGCACCGTCACCTTTACACCGGATGAGAATTTCAACGGTGAGACAACCTTTACCTACACCGTGACAGACCCCGACGGGAATTCCGACGAAGGCGAAGTGACTGTTCTGGTCGGCCCGGTCAACGATGATCCGGTTGCCAACCCTGATGAGGCGGAGACGACCTCCGGCGCACCGGTGATCATCGACGTGCGCGGCAACGACACAGACGTGGAAACGCCCACCGAAGACCTGACAATCGGGTCCTTCACCAGCCCCGATGGCGAAGTTGTGAATAACGGCGATGGCACCATCACCTTTACACCCGATGACGACTTTGTCGGCACAGCTACAATCGGCTATGAGCTGACAGACCCTGATGGCGGTTCAGATACGGGTGAGATCACCGTCGAAGTGGACGTCGCACCCGATCTTGGCCCAACCGCGGTTCCTGACTTTGAAGAAACCGACGAAGACACATCTGTCATCGTTGATCTGTTGGGCAATGACACGGACCCTGATAACACCAACGACGAACTGACGCTCGAAGCGGTCAGCGTTTCCCCCGATGAGGGCACGGTCGAAGACCTGGGTGACGGCACTGTGCGCTTCACACCCGCACAGGATTTCAACGGTGAAGCGACGATCTCCTATGCTGTCAGCGATCCGGATGGCAACACCGACGATGGCACTGCCTTTGTTACGGTGAACCCAATCAACGACGCGCCTATCGCCAACGATGACGAAGCCTCCACCGAAGTTGGTGAGCCCGTTGTGGTTGATCTGCGTGGCAATGACACCGACGTGGAAACACCAACCGAAGACCTTGTGATCTCAGACGCAACAAGCCTTGACGGCGAAGTTGTCGACAATGGTGACGGCACCGTGACCTTTACCCCTGCCGATGGCTTCACGGGTGATGCAATCATCACATACACCGTGTCCGACCTCGATGGCGGTTCTGACGACGGGACAGCAACCGTTTCTGTTGCCAACAATGGTCCAACAGCTGTTGACGACGTTGCCGAGACACCCGAGGACGAGGCGGTTATCATTGACCTTTTGGGCAATGACACCGACCCTGACAACGACAACGATGAATTGACGCTTGCGGATGTTTCCGTGCCTGCTGATCAGGGTGAAGTGGTCGACAATGGCGACGGCACTGTGACCTTTACGCCGGCCATGGATTTCAACGGTGAGGCGACAATCAGCTATACCGTGTCCGACCCTGACGGGAACACCGATGACGGCGAAGCAGTCGTGACCGTGGTGCCGGTCAACGATCCTCCTGTCACGATGGATGATGAGCTGACTACGGATGAGGACACCCCATCTGAGCCGCTCAATGTGCTGGAGAATGACAGCGATCCCGAAGGCGGCGATCTTGAGCTGGTGAGCGCGACAAGCCCGGACGGCGACGTGCGCTTTACTCCGGAAGGCGAAGTTGTCTTTACCCCTGATCCTGACTTCAACGGGACAACCACGATCGAATATTTCGCCCGTGATCCTGAAGGTCTGGAAACACCCGGCATCGTCAATGTCACCGTGAACCCCATCAACGACGCGCCTGTTGCTGTGGATGACAGCGATGAGACGGACGAAGAAGTGCCGGTTGTCATCGATCTGCTGGCCAATGACACCGACGTGGACAACGACACAGACGAGCTGACAGTAATCTCAGCGACGGTTGATCCTGCTGAGGGTGAACTGGTTGAGATTTCCAACGGTGTGTATGAATTCACCCCTGCGGATGACTTCACCGGCATTGCAACGGTAGATTACATCATTGCAGACCCCGATGGCCTGACTGATGACGCGGTCCACACAATCGACGTGGGCAACGTCAACGACGCGCCAATCACCGAAGACGATGAGCTGACCACGGATGAGGACACCCCTTCCGAGCCACTCAACGTGTTGGAAAACGACAGCGATCCTGATGGCGATCCGCTTGAACTGATCGAGGCGGAAAGCCCTGATGGCGATGTGAGCTTTACTCCGGAAGGCGAAGTTGTCTTTACCCCTGACCCTGACTTCAACGGAACAACCACAATCGAATATGTGGTGCGTGACCCTGCAGGCGAAGAGACACCCGGCATCGTCAATGTCACCGTGAACCCCGTCAACGACGCACCAGACGCGGTGGATGATGTTGATGTCACGCCTGAGGACACGCCGATCACCGTTGATCTGCTGGCCAACGATACGGATGTGGACGGCGACGACCTGACCGTTACCGCCGTAAGCGTGCCTGCCGATCAGGGCGAAGTTGTCGACAACGGCGACGGCACCGCAACCTTTACACCGAACCCTGATTTCGTGGGTGAAGTGACCATCAGCTACACCATCGAGGACGAAGAAGGCCTGACTGACAGTGCAGAGCACACGGTCTACGTCAACGAAGTGTCCGATGCGCCTGTCACCGAAGACGACGCCGCCGAGACACCCGAAGACACGCCGATCACCGTGGATGTGCTGGAGAACGACAGTGACCCTGATGGCGATCCGCTGATCATCTCTGAGGCCTCCGTGCCACCAGAGCAGGGCACGGTTGAGATCGTGGACGATGAACTGGTCTTCACCCCGGCCGAGAACTTCAACGGCCCGGCCACAATCACCTACACCGCGCAGGACCCTGATGGGAACAGCACGCCAGGTGAGCTTGTTGTGGATGTGACACCTGTCAACGATGCCCCAGTGGCAGAGGACGACACCGACGTCACGGACATCAACACAGCTGTGACCGTTGACCTGCTGGCCAACGACAGCGACGTCGATGGCGATGACCTGACCGTGACGTCGGCCAGCGTGCCTACGGCACAGGGTACGATCTCTCTGAATGGCGACGGCACAGCGCTCTTTACGCCTGCGACCGACTTCACAGGTGAAGCGACGATCAGCTACACCATCCGTGACGAAGAAGGTCTGACCGACAGTGCAGAGCATACCGTGATCATCAGCGACCCTGATGAAGCACCAACAGCGGTGGACGACACGGCTGAGACGCCTGAGGACACGCCCGTCACCGTTGACGTACTCGACAACGACACCGATCCACAGGACGATCCGCTGAGCATCCGCGAAGCCTCTATCCCTGAGGAGCAGGGTACCGTTGAGATCGTCGACGATGAGCTGGTGTTCACACCTGCCGAAAACTTCAATGGCCCGGCAGAAATCACCTATGTCGTTGAAGACCCAGACGGGAATGCGGACGAAGGCACAGTGACCGTCAACGTCACACCAGTGAACGACGCGCCTGAAGCCGTGGATGATGAGGACACCACAGAGATCAACACGCCGATCACCGTGAACCTGATCGAAAACGACAGCGACCCAGAAGACGACACGCTGACCGTGACGGAGGCCACCGTGCCTGCGGATCAGGGAACGATTGTCAACAATGGCGACGGGACGGCGCTGTTTACACCAGCAATGGACTTTGTCGGTGAGGCAACGATCAGCTACACCATCGATGATGGCAACGGCGGCACAGACAGTGCGGAGCATGTAGTCACCATCGAGGACAATGGTCCCGAGGCAGTGGATGACACCGCCCAGACTCCACAGGAGACACCTGTCACCGTTCCTGTGCTGGCCAATGACACTGATCCTAACGATGATCCTCTGACAGTGACGGCGGCGTCAGTCCCAGCAGATCAGGGCTCCGTTGAGATTGTCGATGATGAGGTTGTCTTTACCCCAGCAGACGGTTTCACCGGCCCTGCAACCATCACCTACACCGTTGAGGACCCTGACGGGAACGAAGACGAAGGCGAAGTGGTTGTTGACGTGACACCGCCCACCGATGGCGTGAACGCGCAGGACGATGTTGCGATGACTGAGGAAGACACCCCCGTGGTGGTTGACCTTGTCAACAACGACATCGACCCCGAAGGTGATCCGCTGACCGTGACAAGCGTGGAAGTGCCCGTAGAGGAAGGCACCGTGGTCGACAACGGCGACGGCACCGCAACCTTTACACCGGCACCAAACTTTGTTGGTGAAGCAACGATCACCTACACAGTCGAAGATCCCGATGGGGACGAGGACACAGCCGTCCATGTTGTGACCGTGACACCGATCAACGATGCACCTGTTGCGATGGATGATGTTGAAGGCACCGCCTACAACACGCCGATCGAGGACATTCCGGTGCTCGACAACGACGAAGACGTTGACGGCGATCCGCTGCGCGTGGTTGAGGCGTCCAGCCCTGACGGCGACGTAGAGATCAACCCCGACGGCACGCTGAACTTCACACCGACACCTGGCTTCACCGGCCCGGCTGAGATCACCTACACGATTTCTGACCGCCCGGAAGGTGATCCCGAAGGTCTGACCGACGAAGGCACGTTGATTATTCAGGTGGCAGAACCCGGTGACCGTGACGGTATCGTGGAAGGCACGCCCGAAGACGATCTGATCGACACCGACTATGCCGAAGACCCAGACGGTGACTTCATCGACAACGAAGACGCAATCATTCCGGGCGAAGAGCCCAACGATGATATCGTCCGCGCTGGCGATGGCGACGACACCGTGGAAGCGGGCGAAGGCTCCGACGATGTGGATGGCGGCGACGGCGACGATGTGATCAACACCGGCAACGGCGATCTGGCACCAGATGAGGGTTATCCGTTCTCACCTGATGACAGCCTCGGTTTCCCAGGTGACCTTGACCCTGAGAACGACCGCGACTCCGTTGATGGCGGTGCCGGCAACGACACCATCACCACGGGCGACGACGCGGACACCATCACAGGTGGCGCTGGTGACGACGTGATCGACGGTGGCATCGACGATGACGTGATCGACGGCAACGGTGACGACGACCGCATCGTGGGTGGCGAAGGTGACGACACCATCGACGGCGGCAGCGGCAATGACACCATCTATGCAGGCAATGACCCCGATGGCATCGGTGACCTGCTTGATATCGAAGACGAGGAAAGCGACGATGCGCCGTTCTCCCCAGACCGCAACCCCGACAACGGGCGCGACTCTGTGGACGGTGGTGCGGGCGACGACCTGATCTTTGGTGCCGACGACGATGACACGCTGAACGGTGGCACCGGCAACGACACCATCGACGGCCAGATCGACGACGACATCATCAACGGCAACATTGGCGACGACAGCCTGATCGGTGGTCAGGGCGACGACAGCGTCACTGGTGGTCAGGGCGACGATACCCTCGAAGGCGGCGAAGGCGACGACACGCTGCGCGGCAACCTCAACGACGACACTCTTCTGGGTGGCGACGGTGACGATGTGCTCGACGGTGGTGGCCAGAACGACCTGCTTGAAGGTGGCGACGGCGACGACAGCCTGCAAGGCGCACAGGGTGATGACACCCTGCGTGGCGGCGAAGGTGATGACACGATGACAGGCGGTGCCGGTCAGGATGTCTTTGAGAACGTGAATGCAGGTGACGATGTTGATGGTGGCTCCGGCCCTGTGGACTTCGACACGCTGGATCTGCGCGGCTCAGCGCCAGAGGGTGGCAGCTTTAGCATCACCTACACGTCTGACGATCAGGAAGACGGCATCGTGAACTACCTCGATGAGGATGGGAACGACGCGGGCGAGCTGGTGTTCGAAGAGATCGAGAACATCATCCCTTGTTTCACGCCGGGTACCAAGATCGCGACACCGAAAGGCGAGCGTCTGGTTGAGGAGCTGCGTGTTGGCGACCGTGTCATCACCCGCGACAACGGTATTCAGGAAATCCGCTGGACAGGTGCCCGCGAGATGTCCGGTGCCGAACTGGAGCGTGCAGCCCACCTCAAGCCGGTATTGATCCAGCAAGGTGCGCTTGGCAACGATCTGCCTGAGCGGGACATGATGGTCTCTCCCAACCACCGGGTTCTGGTGGCCAACGACAAAACAGCGCTCTACTTCGAAGAGCGTGAGGTTCTGGTCGCGGCCAAGCACCTGACCGGTCTGGAAGGGGTGGACATCGTGGATGTGTCGGCGACGACCTATATCCACATCATGTTCGACCAGCACGAGGTCATCCTGTCGGATGGTGCATGGACCGAAAGCTTCCAGCCTGGTGACATGTCGCTGGCCGGTATCGGCAATGCCCAGCGTCAGGAAATCCTGGAACTCTTCCCGGAACTGGCCACTGAGGAAGGCATCGAAGGTTACGCCTCCGCCCGCCGTTCCCTCAAGAAGCACGAAGCGAAGTTGATCACCGACTAAACGCTTAGGGGCAAACATCAAACAACAGACGCGCGAGAAATCGCGCGTCAGGAATATGCAGCTGTGCGCTCGGGGCGTATCACCACCACGGGCAATCCAGAAAGCGGGGCAGGAAACTGTCCCGTTTTTTGTGCTTTGCATGGTTTTTGTGCACAGACCGTCTTCAATTTAGAAACAATTTTTACAATCACGAAAGGTTGTTTCAAATAAGCCCCCCATGGCTTCTGATCGGCGAAATTCCCCCTTTTCCTCGGCACCAAATTGCTTAACTCGTAGTTAACGAAACCCAAATTGCGTACGTTGGATTTAGTGTTAACGAGTAACGAGTTAAATTCTGGGGGCCGCTGCCATGGCAATAATCAACGGAACACCAAACAACGATACACTGCAAGGGACCGCTGAAGACGATCAGATCACGGCCGGTGACGGTCAGGATCTGGTGTCGGGTGAAGGTGCGGACGATCTCATTGATGGGGGCGGGGGCAACGACACGCTCTTTGGTGATGCAGGCATCGGCACTGCACCGGGCAATGACGCCACACCGCTGACGCTGGCCTTTGCGAACCGCGAAGCAAACACCGGGCGCGACGCAGATGTGGGCGACAGTGTTGTCTACCGCGATGTGGCAGAGCTGGAGGATGGCACCTCGATCTGGGGCCGTCTGGTTCTGATCGACAAGTCTGACGATGACTTGCCTGTGGACCTGACCGGGGGCACGGGTGCCGAAATTCTGATGAACAGCGGCCGCAACGCCTCATCCTCCTTTGTGGGGGAAACCGCGCGCTTCCGGCTTGAGTTCTTTGACCCTGCAACCGGCGATCCTGTGTCGCTGAACTCAACTGCAACCTTCAACGATCTGGACCGCAACAGCCCCGGCAATCAGGAATCCGTGACCGTTGACGCGGCCAGTTTTACCGCTTTTGCGACAGCCGATGACACGTCGTTGAATGTGACGCAGCGCGGCGGCGTTGTGAATGCCGCAGGCACAGAACAAAACAACCCCGCGGATCAGGATGCCTGGTTCTCCGCTCAGTTTGAGAACCGCGAATTCATCGAATTTGAGCTGGAAACACGCTCTTCGCAGTCCGGTTTTACCCTTTCAGGTGATCTGATTGACGACGCCGTTGTGACGCCCATCGAAGCGGGCGACGACACGATACTTGGCGGCACTGGCCAGGATCAGATCTTTGGTCAGGGCGGTGATGACAGCCTCGATGGTCAGGACGGCGACGATACTCTCGAAGGCGGCGAGGGCGACGACGTTCTTTTGGGAGGCGATGGCCAGGACAGCCTTTTTGGCGGTGCTGGTGACGATACCCTCGAAGGTGGCGAAGGTGATGATCGTCTCTGGGGGGATGAGGGCGAGGATGCGCTTGTCTTGGGGCCGGGCAATGACCGCGCACTTGGCGGGCTCAACAGCGATACGTTCACTTTTGATGCAGGTGGGAACCACGACATCCTTGGCGGGGAGGACCCCGATGGGACAGATATCGATGTTCTGGACCTCACGGGTGTTGACCGCAACACCTACCGTCTGCTGCCCGGCGATCCCGAAGCGGGGCGTATTGAATTTCTCGACAGTGACGGCAACGTCATCGGGCGCACCAATTATGCCGAGATCGAAGAGGTCATCATCTGCTTTACCCCCGGCACACGCATCGCGACAAAGCGCGGCGAAAAGCCGGTGCAGCAGCTCAAGGTTGATGATCTGGTGATCACACGCGACAACGGTCCGCAGCCTTTGCGTTGGGTCGGGCGGCGCAACCTGAACCGTCAGGAACTGACGCAGATGCATCAGCATTTCCCGATCCTGATCAAGGCGGGCGCGCTCGGCAATGGCATCCCGGAGCGCGACATGATGGTCAGCCCCAATCACCGCATGCTGGTCACGTCAGAGATTGCAGAGATGATGTTTGGCGAGAGCGAAGTGTTGGTGGCGGCGAAACATCTGGTGTCTTTGGACGGTGTTGAAGCCGCCCCCGTGAGCAAGGTCAGCTATATCCACTTGCTGTTTGATCGACATGAAGTGGTGTTGGCCGATGGCGCATGGTCTGAGAGCTTTCTGCCCGGTCAACAAGCCATGTCCGGGATCAAAAAGGACCAGCGGCAGGAGATCCTTGACCTCTTTCCAGAGCTGGTGGACATGCGCGGCATCCGCAACTACGAGGCTGCGCGACGGCTGCTCAAGGCCCATGAGGCGCATTTTCTGATGTTGGAAAAACGCAATTAAAATAGTGTGTTGTGGCGGATATCTCAGGTTCTGTGATCCCGCCACGCCGCCCATTCTTCGGGTGTATCCAGATCGTTGCGCGCGCGGTTTTCCGGCAAAGGAACAAGCGTAACATGGCCCTTGGCCTGCGCGATCACATCGCGCCCGCCGCCATCTCCCTTTAAATGCGCAAAGGCTGCAAACAACGCCTTGTGAAAAATGATTGGATGTCCCGGTTGACCCGTTTCGGTCACACCGCGCCACACCAGCGTATCGCTGTCCAGATCAACCGCCCGCGCCACTTTGCACAGATCATCCGCCGTCAGGTCTGGCAAATCCGCAAGCAGCACCATCGCGCAGGGTGCATCTGCTGGCAAAGTGGCAAAGGCGCGGCGCAAGCTGGCGTTCATCCCCTCTGCCGCATCTGCAACCGGGATCACGGACACGGCCAGCCCGGTCAATGCCTCGTATCTTGGATGTGGTGCCAGCGGCAGTGCGACCTGGACATCAGCTGTGACCTCAAGCGCCGCCAAAGCCTGACGGCGCAAGAGTGGCATACCATCCACGTCTTCCAGCAGCTTGTCGCGCCCCCGCATCCTGCGGGACGCGCCGGCGGCAAGGATAATGAGGGGGAGTCGTGTGTGATCCATACCGAACTTTACGCCGCTACGGCCCCGGAGGGTATCCCAAAGGCCTCACCCCCGCATCCGCGCTCCGTCCGCATCAAACAGCGGTGTGGTGATCAGTGTTGCAGGGCGCATCTGGCCCAGAATTTCGATCTCAACACGCAGCCCCTCTTGTGTCCGGTCACGGGGCACAAAGCCTTGCGCAATCGACTTGCCCGCATGATGTGAATATCCGCCCGAGGTGCAGAACCCAACCACCGCACCCTCCAGCCAGATCGGCTCATAGCCTTGAACATCCGCGTCGTCCGCGTCCACCTCAAAGGCGACCAACTGACGGGCAGGGGGCGTGGCCCGCTCCGCCTCAGCGGCGGCGCGACCTATGAAATCCACGTTCTTTTTGAAGCTGATAAAGCGATCCATGCCTGTTTCAGCCGGGGTATAATCCGGCGAAAACTCCGCCATCCAGGAGCCAAAGAACTTGTCCAGTCGCAGCGACATCATCGCGCGCATCCCAAATGGTGTCATGCCATGCGGCTCACCACTGGTCCACAAAACGGACCACAGCGCGCGTTGATCCATGGGGTCGCAGTAAATCTCAAACCCCAGATCGCCAGTATAGCTGACCCGTTGCACGGTGCAGGCGGTTTGCCCAAGGGTCATCTGGCGCACGTCCATAAACGCCATGTTTGAAACATCCGTGCGCGTGCAGGCCTGCAAAACCTCACGCGCTTTGGGGCCTGCGATCTGGAATCCCGTCATTCTGTCAGAGACATTTTCGACATGAACACCATCCTCCAAGTGGCTGATAAACCACCTGTAATGATAAGCCTGAGAGCCGTAGGATGCGGTGAGCTGAAAACGGTCTTCTGCAAGGCAGGAGATGGTGAAATCACCAATCAGCTTGCCCTTTTCTGACAGCATCGGCGTGAGGGAGAGGCGTCCGACCTGTGGCACACGTCCGGCCATGATCCGGTCGAGCCATCCGCGCGCACCCGGTCCGGTGATCCGGTATTTGCCAAAGTTCTGCACTTCGTTGATGCCCACACCGCCCCGCACTGCTTTGACTTCGCGCGCGGTGGCGTCAAAGGCGTCCGAGCGACGGAAAGACGGCGTTTCAAACGAAGGCTCGCCCGCTTGCGCGAAGTAATTGGCCACCTCAAGCCCGTATTGCTGGCCCCAGACTGCGCCCATGCCGGAGAATATGTCATACATCGGCGTGGTGCGATGGGGCCGCGCTGCGGGCAGTTCTTCGTTCGGATACGCGACAGAAAACCGCTTTTGGTAATTCTCAATCACCTTGGGCAGGGTATAGCCCGGCGTGATCCAATCGCCGAAACGGGCCACATCCATCGCCATCACATCGCGCTCCGGCTCCCCTTCAATCATCCACTGGGCGAGCGTCAGGCCGACACCGCCGCCCTGAGAGAACCCGGCCATCACGCCACAAGCGGACCAATAGTTGCGTATCCCCGGCACCGGACCCACCAGCGGATTGCCATCGGGTGCAAAGGTGAAGGGCCCGTGGATCACGTTCTTGACGCCCGCCCGCTCCAGTTCAGGGAAGCGTTTGTAGGCAAAGGCGATGCTGTCCTCGATCTTGTCGAAATCATCCTGCAGCAGGTCCTGACCAAAGGACCACGGCGTGCCGTCCACCGCCCACGGTCGGCAGGTTTGCTCATAAAACCCGATGCACAGGCCCTTGCCCTCTTGCCGCAGGTAGCTTTCGCCAGCGGGGTCCATCACATGTGGATGCTCCTTGCCGTCGGCCATCATCTCTTCGATCAGGGGGACGTTTTCGGTGACGAGGTATTGATGCTCCATCGGGTGCAGGGGGAAGTAAACGCCCGCCATCGCGCCAATTTCCCGCGCCCAAAGGCCACCTGCATTGACCACATGTTCGGCGTGCACGGTGCCTTTGTCAGTCACCACATCCCATGTGCCATCCGGGCGCTGGTTGGTTTCGCGCACCATGCAGTGCGTCTCGATCGTGGCGCCGCCCATCCGCGCGGCGCGTGCATAGGCGTGGGTGGTCCCGGAGGGATCAAGATGCCCGTCCAACGGATCATAGAGCGCGCCAATGATGCCGTCGGTGTTGGTCACAGGCGCGATCTTGCGGATTTCTTCCGGGCCGACAATTTCGGTATCCAGCCCCATGAACCGGTGTTTGGCACGCTCCGCAAGCAGCATATCGAACCGGTCCTGATTGTCGGCCAGGGTCACGCCGCCGACGTGGTGCAGGCCGCAGGACATGCCGGTGATCTCCTCCAACTCCTTGTAAAGGCGGATGGTATAGCCCTGCAGCGCCGCCATGTTGGTGTCCCCGTTGAGCGTGTGGAACCCGCCCGCGGCATGCCAGGTGGAGCCTGAGGTCAGCTCTGAGCGTTCAATGAGCATCACGTCCGACCAGCCGAGTTTTGTCAGGTGATAAAGCACGGACGCGCCGACGACACCGCCGCCGATGATGGCGACGCGGGTGGTGGTTTGCATGGGGTTTCTCCGGTTCTTGATCTGCGCCAATCGTGCGATCTTGCCAAAGAAAGGGCTGGTTCAAATGCGACGTGATCTGCCGTTTCGGAACCCTTGAGAGCTCTGAAAAAAGCCGAAGTGGCACAGGCCACTCCGGTTGAGGGCGGGGGCGTTACCGGATCACATGGACCGCACATTTGGCGTGCCGCACAACGCGCGCTGCGGTGGAGCCGAGGAAATAGTCCTGCATGCCGGGTTGATGTGACGCAATGATCACGCAATCAGCGCCGATTTTCTCGGCGTGTTCCAGAATGGTGTGCCCTGCATGGCCGACGATCACATGCGCCTCAACATTCGGGATGTCTTTCACCTCAGCGGCAAGCTCTGCCACGCGGTCCGCGCGCTGTTGGGCGCGCTGCCCTTCATGCAGGTGTTGCATGACGTATGCAGGCAATTCGTCCATCACATGGATAGCAGTGATGGTGCCGCCGTCGGACAGCAGATGTTGCGCAACCGCAAGCGCCTTGGCGTTGTCGTGCTCATGGTCGAGAACCAGCGGAACGAGAATGGACTGATACATTTGTTTCTCCCTTTTCATCTTAAGCTGACCACAGGTTAGCGTGCCCGGTGCGAGGATGCTTTGCGCGAGATCAATCGTTCTTGCGGTGCGGTTGATGTGTATTTGGAGGGATGCGACCAAAAATGTCGCCAATGCGCAATCTGTGCGTCCTGCCGGGCGTAAGTATGGCCATCAGTCACCATGTCAGGGAAGATCACTCATGCGCACCCATGCCCAAGCCGTTGTCATCGGAGGCGGCGTTATAGGCTGTTCCATTCTGTATCACCTGACGAAACTTGGCTGGACAGATGTTGTGCTGTTGGAGCGGGATGAGTTGACATCAGGGTCGACCTGGCATGCGGCGGCCAACATTCACGGTCTGCACGACAACAATAACATCACCCGCATCCAGAATTACACCATGGACCTTTATAACGCGTTGGAAGCAGAGACGGGGCAAAGCTGCGGCGTGTTTCAGCCCGGATCGCTCTATCTTGCGCAGACGGAGGCGCGTGAACATCAGTTGCGTCTCCAGGCGGCCAAGGCAAAATACTACGACATGCCATTTCGGGAGGTCAGCCGCGAAGAGGCCGAGGCGCTGCATCCCTTGGTCAACTACGATGGCATCCGTTGCATCATGTTTGAGGAGAACGGCGGGAACGTCGATCCATCTGGTGTGACCAATGCCTATGCCACAGGTGCGCGGCAAAACGGGGCGGAGATCATCCGCTTTTGCCCGGTCACTGGGACCGAGCAACAACCAGACGGCAGTTGGATCGTGCGGACCGCCAAAGGGGACATCGCCACCCAATGGGTTGTAAATGCCGCAGGCCTCTGGGGCCGGGAGGTGGCGGCATTGGCGGGCTTCACGCTGCCGCTGCAACCAACCGAACACCAGTATTTTGTAACTGAAACGATTGCGGAGATTGACGGTCTGGACCGCCGTTTGCCCTCCGTTGCGGACCGGGACGGCGAATACTACCTGCGCCAGGAGGGCAAGGGCTTGCTCGTGGGTGCTTATGAAAAAGACTTGCGCTTCTGGGCCGAAGACGGCACGCCGCAAGGCTTTGGGCATGAACTCTTTGCCGATGATCTGGAGCGGATAGAAGAGAACATGATGCGCGCGATAGACCGCGTGCCCGCTGTGGGCACCGCAGGGATCAAACGGGTGATCAACGGGCCGATGATCTGGTCACCTGACAGCAACGTCCTGTTTGGACCGGTGCCGGAACTGCGCAATTATTTCTGCTGTAACGGCATCATTCCGGGGTTCTCACAGTCTGGTGGCATGGGGCTGCTTGCAGCGGATTGGATCGTCACCGGAGAGAGCCGCTATGACATGTTCGCCTGGGACGTCGCGCGCTTTGGCGATTGGGCGGATGCGGCGTTCACCAAGGCCAAGGTAGGCGATCAATATGCCAACCGCTTCAAGATCCACTTCCCGAACGAAGAACGCGCCGCCGGACGCCCAATGCGCAAACGCCCTGCCTACACCGCACAACGCGATCTTGGGGCCGTCTTTGGGCTGAACTACGGCTGGGAACATCCGCTCTATTATGGCTATCCGGTGGGTGCCGTGGATGAGACCGTAGGGTTTACGCGCCAGAAGTGGTGGGAGCAGGTGGGCCGCGAATGCCAGATGCTGCGTGATCACGCCGGCATCATAGACATTTCCAATTTTGCCAAATACCGCTGTGCCGGACCTGGGGCAGAGGCGTGGCTGAACGCGTTGTTTGCCAACACCATGCCAAAGACAGTGGGTCGGTCCTGCCTCACGCCGCTGATTGGGGTGCGGGGCGGCATTGCAGGTGATTTCACCGTAACACGCTTGGCCGAAGATGAGTTTTGGATCATCGGTTCGGGCATGGCCGAACGCTATCACCAGCGGTTCTTTCGGGCGCGGCCCCTGCCTGAGGGCACAACATTTGAAAGCCAGACGGAGGCGATGTGCGGGTTTAACGTGGCAGGGCCCAAGTCGCGCGACATGTTGCAACGGATGACCAACACATCGCTCGCGACGCCAGATTTTCCCTTCATGCGCTCAAAGTGGATTGAGCTGGCTGGCGTGCGGTGTCTGGCCCTGCGGGTGAGCTTTACCGGTGATCTGGGATGGGAGCTGCATTGCGCGCAAGCCGATCAGTCACAGCTTTTTGAGGGGCTGATTGCGGCGGGGATGGATGTCGGGGCAGGGCCGGTGGGCTCGCGCGCGCTGATGTCGTTGCGGGTGGAAAAGGGCTATGGGTCATGGGGCCGCGAATACCGTCCGGAATACTGGCCGCAGGAGGTTGGGCTGGAGCGCCTGTGCAAGATGGACAAGGATTTCCTGAACAAAGACGCCGTGGCCCAGACGCTCGCGCATGCGCCACGAGAGCAGCTTGTGGTGCTCGCACTGGATGCGGCGCAGACGGATGCATCGCATGCGGATGCCACGGGAGGTGAGCCGATTTTTCGCAATGGCGTCGGCATTGGCCGCGTCACATCGGGTGCCTATGGCTATACGGTAGGGCAATCACTGGCGCTGGGATTTGTAAAGGATGCTGTTGCCGGCGATCAGGTTGAGGTGATGGTGCTTGGCAAACCACACCGGGCGACCATCCTCTCGGAGCCCCCGTTCGACCCAAAAGGCGAAAGGCTGCGCGCCTAAAGCGTTTCTCGGAACACCTGAGACAGCTTGCATCACTTAGCGGGCTGAAAGCGCAGAGGTCTGGCCGGGCGAGGGGAGACCGGTGCTGCATTAGGCGGTCCTGTCCCTAGGCAGAGGGCAGATCTCCCAAACCAAATGCGCTTTCGCGACTTGCGCGTTTCTGGACTGGGGTGAAGTCGAATTTGGCGGGTGTGATCGAGTGATCACAAAGCTGCCCGGTCTCGGCCCGCGCGAGGGGTGTTTCGAATTTCATGCGGAAATCCTCACTGACGCGGGTGATCAACTTGGCAGAGCAGGTCCTCTCGGGCAAATCCAACAGGCAATACGTGCCCTCGCTGGTCCCTTTGAGCTGTATGAGGTCCGCTGGAACAGTGGCTTCAAATCTGCATCCTTGTTGTCCAAGTATTGTCACGTGACCTTTGACCTTGACCAGAAGGCAGGTCAGCGTTGCGGGAATTTTGCATATTCTGCGTCCCCGACGCAGAATGCGCGCAAAAATGAGCCCATAGTGCGCCGCGACCGCCAAAATGATTGCTGACAGCGCAAAAATCAGAAGTTGTCCCAACAGGCGGAAATTAAACTGTCGCTCCAAAATGTCGCGCTGCGCCTGAGTGAGCACGCCGCTGCGCTCCAGCCATGTCGTAATCGACAGTTTGGGCTGATTGTTTTCTTCGCCCCCCGCCATGTCACCCTCGGGCCGGGGCAGCGGATTGCCTGCGGCGTCGAAACAACTGGCTTCAAGAACGCTGCGCGCTAACACCAGATCAGCGCGCATGGCTGGGGTCAGGGTGAAGCCTGACTGGGACCGCGCCTGCGTGATGAGTTTGATCTGGGTCAGGAAATTGCGCAGATTGCCAAAGTCTTTGCCGCGACCCGCCCGTTGCAGCGTTGCCAGCAGTTCATCATTGTTGATGTCTATGATCGCGGCATTCAGGGTCGTCATGTTCTCAGGGGTGGAAACGGCTGCTGGTTCGAACGTGCGCTCGGCAAGTGTCACGACATCTGCCAAATGATCACAGGACGCGGATGCTGAGGCTGCAAAACCGACTTAAACCACGGCAGCGCAGAGTGCTGAAACCCAATTGCGTATCTCTTCTTTGGTTCCTCACGTTGCGTCCCGACTGAGGCGGTTTTCTAAACGCAAACAGTTTCAACAGACTTAATCGCAAAAGGCGCTGACGAATGGACGGAAAACGGTTCAGGATCAAAACCATATGGCCCTGTGTGGTGACCCAACAGCACAGCCTATGCTGTGCGGAAGGTCCCGTCGAAATCACCGCCGTCTTGCCAACTGAAAAGGCAAGGATCGGTTGCAGGATCAAAGGGGTTGAGCTCAATCAGTTTGACCAGTGGTTGTGTCGGACTGTCCGTCCAGTTGACCCAAAGGTCTGCCACAACCGGGTCCAAATGCAGCACGTCCATCAGCTCAGGCAGAAATGCAGCAATCGCGTGGTTGATCGCGGCGTGGTGGCGGACCACAGCGTCATAACGGGATTTGTAGCGGTACTGCGAGACACCCGCGATCTGCCCCGCCCGCAAGAAGGTGCGAAACTCCTGATCCGGCGCGATGTTTTGCCATTCCCTGAGGTGCAGCGTGACCCCTTCGCCTGCGATAACCGCACAGGCCAGCGCATGACCGATACGGTCGTCGTTCTGCGTGATGATCTGCATCACATCTGCCAGATGTCGCGCCGGGCGATGCACCAAGGTGGCCCCTTTCCAACTGCAATACCCCAGCCGCGGCATGACGCCTGCGGGGTACTTTGCAACCGCCGTTTCAATGTCAGCGTAGAAAGCGTCGCTGAAGGTCGTGACCTGCGAAGGCGCGCAATTTCGGCTGACAAAGCCATTGAAACTGCTCAGCATTTGCGTGTCCTCCGGGCTCAGGACGATTTGAGCGCCGGGCCAAGACAGCGCGCTGACCTCATCAGGCCAGTTTTCCGGAAAAGTGTCTTTGACCGTTTGAGGCAGGAACATGGATCAGATCGCCAGATCAAGATCAACAGCAGGATCGGCGTCGATACTGTCCATCCGGTTCCACGGTGGGGTCATCCCCTGATCTTCGAAAAAGGCCATCTGTTCAAGGAGTTCTGAGAAACTTTGGCAGACCGGAACAATCCGGTAGGACAGGCCATCGTTGTCAGGCGTCCAATAGAAAATCTGGCCCAGTTTGTCAGCGCTCACGCCCATCAACAACCTGTCGCCCCCACTGATTGCCGCAATGGGGCGGTAGGCGTCTGACCAATAGTTCATTTCCAGTGCTGCGGTCTGCCAGTCGCTGTTCTGCGCAACAGAACGAAAGCTTTGAACGGACCATTTGGGATCGCTGAATTCAATGTTGATCGGCTGCTCTGCAACAAGCGTGTTGGGAAAGACGGCCCCGCCGCCGTAGCGGCGCAGGAAACGCACATATTCCATCAGCGGGATTTGCTGTGCGGCGGGGCCCAGAAAGGCGTCGATGTCTTCGGCGCTTGCCGGGCCTTTGGGAATGATCTTGGTCGCTGGCATGGGGTACTCCTCAAAATCCGTCAGCTTGCGCGCCGGAATGCAGGGATGCACCGCCGGTGTGCCGATTGGCCGTGTGCACATCCGCCGGGACCAGCTCCATCGTGACACCGTCCTGATTGTGGTGCCAGATCCAATCACCGTCATCGTATCCAGCAGGCAGGTCACCCACCTCGTTGCGCCAAGCCTGTTCGGCGACGGCATAGTCGCCGGTGCCATTGGTCCAGCTGTGATTGCCGCGCATCGGTATCTCCACCGAGCCTGCGGCGTGATCCGAAAAATCAGGAAAGCCGTTTTCGTATCTGACAGGGGTGCCGGTGCCGCCGTTGGGATGCCAGACACCATCGCCGCGCTCAGCCGGGTTGCCATCCCCATCCAGCCACTCCCCAAGGCGATTGCCCTGATCGTCAAATTCGCGCGGGACGTTGTTGTATTGTGGGCCTTTCAGGCTCGCCTTTTTGTCCATACAGCGCCGGTTGCCGCCGCAGGCCTCAATCGCTTCATCATACCGCGCACGGCGGGAGCGCACGATGTCGTCCCAATACCGGCCTGCGGCCTCTTGGGTGCGGCGCAGGGACTGTCGCATCGCTGTGCTGCCTGCGTCAATGGCCCGGCGCAGGTCGTTGACCTTGTTCAACAATCGCCCACCTTTGATGCCATCCCCAAAGAGCGGCACAACACCAATGGTGTCAAAGAGCGCATCCCCCCAGTTGCCCGCCCACAAGGAACGCCCGATGGAAACCACGTCCGCCGCTGTACCCCAGGGGGGCGGTGCCATACTGGCCGCAGCCAACCCACCCTCTGCCACCATATCCCCGTATGCACTGTTGAGGTCCTGCAGCTCTGTCCATGCAGTGCGCTGCTGGCCGACATCAATCCCGTCTTGTTGAAG
This sequence comes from Sulfitobacter sp., assembly GCA_045105735.1. GTDB lineage: Bacteria > Pseudomonadota > Alphaproteobacteria > Rhodobacterales > Rhodobacteraceae > Sulfitobacter. The sequence goes on from JBGCDV010000007.1 coordinate 43,206, forward strand.
ATATGCGCTCATGCCCGGCGGTCCTCGCGGCGGCGCAGCATGTCAGGAAACCAATACAGCGCATCAGCCTGCCGGATCGCATCAACCGCGCGGTCCTTGTCCATGTCAAAACACAGATCGAGGCGCGCATCCTCGGACAAAGCCGGATCGGCAAGCGCGTCCCGGTATCCCGGTTGCACATGGAAATTGGGCGCGATCAACAACATCAAGGTGACAAAGCGCGCCTGACTTTGGTTGCGGGTGAACCCGAATTGCCGCGCTTGGGCCCGCCCGTTCAACACCATCTCCCGTTTGCCTTCCTCCGAGAGGTCCCAGTAATCCTGCGGAAAATGGTTGCGCATCACGTCTTCGACGTACCAGTCGGCAAAATCGGCGTCCTTGTCGACGCGGGCTGCGATTTGGTCGTGGGTCAGGCGCATGAGGGCGAGGGTGTCCGGCTGGCTGAAGTCTGAGTGCGTGTCAAAAACGTCTCATAGAATCCTCAGCCGTGCAACGCGGCTGTGCAGCAGCCTGCATGTTTTCGCCTCAGTGACCCGGTCAGAGCGGCCTGATCTTAAGCTGGGTGATCCGATTGCCATCGCGCGCCGTCACCTCGAACCGGAAGCCATGAAAGCTAAAGACCTGACCCGGTGTCGGGATCATCTGCGCCTCATGGATCACCAGACCTGCCAGCGTGTTTGCCTCTTCATCGGGCAACGACCAATCGGTCGCGCGGTTCAGGTCGCGGATTGTCATCGCGCCATCCACGTAGAAATGCCCATCCTCACCCGGTGCAAGCGGGTGATCGGCGTCGGGGTCAAATTCATCCGTGATCTCGCCCACAATCTCTTCGAGGATGTCTTCCAGCGTGATCAGACCTTGAAGGGAGCCGTATTCATCCACAACCAGCGCAAAATGCGTGCGGCGGCGCAGGAACTGCCGCATCTGTTCATCAAGGGTTGAGGTTTCGGGCACGAAGTAGGGTTTCATCGCGACAGACGCCACATCGAACTTCTTGAGCGCTCCGGCGTCGCCCTCCGGTCCACCGATGAGTTTATACATCGCGCGCAGCAGGTCCTTGGCGTGGATCACGCCGATGATGTTTTCGGGATCATCCCGAAAGACGGGCAGCCGGGTGTGGTTGGATTGCAAACACTGGTCGAGGATCGCAGAGGGTTCATTGTCGGCATCGATCATCTCAATGCCTGAACGGTGCAACATGATCTCTTCAACGACACGTTCCCGCAGGTCCAGCGCGCCTAGAATACGGTCACGGTCTTCTTTCTCGACTACCCCTTCGGAGTGACCCAGTTGCAAAGCACCCGCGATCTCTTCGCGCACAGCAAGGATGTTGCTGTCGGGGTCCACAGGCACGCCCAAGACACGCAACACCCCCCGCACAAAAAACCGCACCGCAGAGACGATGGGCGCAAAGATTGTCACAATCAGCCCAATCGGGCGCGACACCATGGAGGCAGCCCGCTCAGAATTGGTGATGGCGTAGGTCTTGGGCAGCACCTCCGCAAAGACAAGCACGAGCAGCGTCATCACCAGCGTGGCAAGAGCCACTCCGCTTTCCCCGAAAAGCCGGGTAAACAGCGCCGTGGCGAGGGATGCGGCAAGGATATTCACAAGGTTGTTGCCCAAGAGCACAGAGCCGATCAGGCGTTCATTGTCCTCTGTGATGTCCAAAGCACGCTTGGCCCCCTTGGATCCCTTATCCGCCTGCACACGCAACTTGCCGCGAGAGGCCGCAGTCAAAGCTGTTTCAGAGCCAGAGAAAAATCCAGAAAGGACCAGCAAAAACAGGATGATGCCAGCGCTCATCCAGAATGCGCCGTCTATCAGCGCGGGGGCGGTTTCCATTGGTGACGAAGTCCATATGAGAAGTTATGGGTATGTTATGGGGGCGCAGGCCCCGCCGTTCAAGGGTGACAAAATGAGCGACAGCATGTCAGGCGAGATGCCGCATCACGATCTTGGAGTTCTGGATGGGCCTGTGCTGCTCTTTGGCGGGCCTTATTCCAACCTTCAGGCATTGAACGCGGTGCTCAGCGCAGCCGCCGCGCGGGGCATTGCCGGTGATCACATGATCTGCACCGGCGACCTCGTGGCCTATTGTGGATCACCGGTCGAGGTGACGCGACTGATCCGGCACCTTGGCGTGCCCGTTGTGGCGGGCAATTGCGAAGTTCAACTGGGGCAGGGCGCGCCTGACTGCGGTTGTGGCTTTGAAGAAGGATCGGCCTGCGATATGTTGTCGGGGCACTGGTATTCCCACGCAAGCGCGGCCCTGACGCAGGATGACAAGGTGTGGATGTCCAGATTGCCACGTACCCTCAGTTTTCACCATCAGGGCGAACGCTATGGGGTGATCCATGGCGGCGTCCGCGACATCGCACGTTTTATCTGGCCCAATGATCCGCCAGAGGTGTTCGCCGAAGAATGGGAGGCTGTGGTGCAGGCCATCGGCCCTGTCGATCACATCATCGCTGGCCATTGCGGTATCCCGTTTGTCAAAGACACTGCCAAAGGGCAGTGGATCAACGCAGGGGTCATCGGGATGCCCCCTCACGATGGGTGCCAGCAGACGCGCTATGCAATACTGGACGGTGGTGCCGCGCAGATCATGCGCTTGACCTATGATGCGCCGGGTGCCGCCGATGCAATGGCTGCCGCAGGGTTGCCGGATGGATACCGCAGCGGGCTGATCAAAGGTTACTGGCCCTCCGAAGACGTTTTGCCGCCCGCCTTGCGCGTGCCGTCTTTGGCCAGCGGGTGACGTTCGAGCACCAGCTCTGACAACCGCTCTTCGAGGACATGTGTGTAGATCTCTGTTGTGGCGACGTCCGCGTGGCCCAGCATTGTCTGGATCGCCCGCAGATCAGCGCCATTGGCCAAGAGGTGCGTGGCAAATGCGTGCCGCAGGGTGTGCGGAGTCACCTTTGACGGATCAACGCCAGCGGCAACTGCAAACTCCTTGATCAAAAGGTAGAACCGGTGCCGCGTCAGATGTCCCGAAACCCCGCGCGAGGGAAAGAGAAACCGCGAGGCCGGTTTCTTCGCGACCCGGTTCGCCTCATCCTGTGCGTCGCGCAACTTGAGCCATTCGCTGAGGGCGGCGCGGGCAGGCGGGGACAGCGGCACCATACGTTCCTTGCCCCCTTTGCCCATGATCAACAGCAGCCGCGGATCGCCGCGCGTTGCCGCCACAGGGAGGCTGACAAGCTCGGTCACCCGCATACCGGTGGCATAAAGCAACTCCATCAGGCAGGTGTTGCGCAGCTGATCAATCTGGTTGCGCCCCGATGCCCGTGCGGCGTCAAGCAGGCGGTCCACTTCCTCTTCGCTCAGTATTTTCGGCAGGCGTTTGTCTTGCCCGGGGCCCGAGATCTGAATGGCGGGGTTGTCGGTGCGCAGACCTTCTTCAAAGGCAAAGCGGTAGAGTTGCTTGATCGCGGACAGCCGTCGCGCCCGGGTGGATTTGGCCAGACCTTGCGCATCACAATAGACAAGATAGCTTTCGACCGTGTCGCGGGTGGCTGAGGTGAAATCCAGCTTTTGGCGGGCGAGGTAGGCGTCAAAATCCTTCAGATCACGGCCATACGCCAGTTGTGTGTTGGTCGCTGCCCCCAGCTCCGCCGCCTGCGCCTCAAGAAAGGTCGAAATCCAATGAAAGGTCTCTGATTGCATCGCTCAGCGGTCCATCAAAAGGGTTTGCAGGGCCGCACGCCGTGCGGTGTCTTCGAGGCCAAGCGCGCGCAGGGTGGCCAGCGCATCCGTCAAAGCCCGCGCCTTGCCGCGCGCGCCATCATGCAGCAAGGCCAGCGTTTGCAAGATCGCTTCCCCCAACCGGTCTTGGGCGACCATCGCGACCAGATCGGCGCGCGGTGCGGCCTGATCAAAGGCGTCGTAGACCGCCGCTTCCATGATGTTTGCCGGTCGGCCCTGGGGGACCTCCCCCTGAGCAATCCCGGTGGCCAGGGTCGGGCGGGCGGGGGCAGCGGCAGCTGCCTCATAGGCCGGTGAGAGGAGCTGCACTGTTTGTGCAATGCGCCCTGCGCGGCCATCCAACGCAATGGTGGCAAGCGGGGCTGCAAAAAGTGCGGCAAATGAGGCTTCTAGCTCCGCTTCAGCCATAGCTGTCCACACGGGCGGAAGGGTCTTGGCGACCGCATCCGCACTGCCTGTCGAGAGGGCGGTTTCAAACCGTTGCAGGCGCGCAACCCTGTCCCAAACGCCACCAGAAGCCGCCGCCTGACGGTCGGTGTACAGACCCAGCAAGCGATTGTCGGGCAGTGCGCCCGCGCGCGCAAGCCGTTCAGCAGCTTCTATCTGTGCTTTCCATCCGGCCAGATCGCGCAGGTCTGCAACCGCGTAGGCACGTGGCAGATTGCGGGTCGGCACAGGCTCACCGATGGTTTCAAAAAGCCGAAAACTCAGGGGGTCCATCTGCCGCGGCGTGGGCAGCGGTGCCTCTCCATCAAACGCTTCGGGGTCAAGGAAGCGTTCAAACAACGCCAACTGCGCGGGCGGCATCAATCCAAGTGCCTGCGCAGAGCCAAAGGTCAGCGCTGCGTCTTCCCATTGCTGCGCACGTGCTGTGCAAAAGATGCGTGTGCCGTAGTTGCGGGTCAGATGCGGATTGGCCTGCAACAACGCACAGGCACGGTCTTCGGTGCCGGTCAGCAGGCTGATTTGCATCCAAAGATCAAAATGCGCAGGGGAGGATGTCGGGCCCGCCTGTTCCATCAAAGAAAGCGCAGGGTCAAGTGCGCCGCGTTCCATCAACTTTGCCACACGGGCGCGCGCAAGATCATCGCCCGCCGATGATTTGCCCCCCGGTGCGCCGGCCTCTGCCAACAGCACCGTGTAGAGCAAGGACTGGGCCGCGGGCAGATGCAGATCGGGCAAGTCGGCAATCAGGTCGATCACCCTGTCAACGTCGCTCCCCGCCCAAAGGGTGCGCGGCAGGCCGGTGATCGTGTCAGGCACCAACCCGATCTCACGCGGGCCACCTTCGCCCAGTGGTTTCACCGTGACGTCAGGTGCCAGCGCGGTCTTGGCGACGGGCGGTTCATCTGGTTTGATCAGCGCTTCGGGCCGTGCCAGTTCCGGTTTGGGCTGTGTGCCGAGCCAGTCGATAACCGACAGGGGGGCTTCGTTCTGGGCCACCCCTGCAGATGCGAAAACCACAGCAATCAGGCCGGCAGGAGCAAGGACTTCAGCCCATTTGCGCAAGCCTGACCTCATTCACTCTGTCCCCAGAACGATCGGTTGACGAATTTCAACTTGAGCGGGAGCAAACTCCGCCCCGAAAAACGGACCCACATAAGCATAGCCAACAAGCCCGATAAATCCCATAATAATAAGGAATATCAGAAACTTGAAAAGTCTTCCCATGAAAATCGCCCGTTTGTTTGTGCCTGCTTTATGCATTCTATATATGGCCTTTTCGGCAAGATCACGTCATTCACATAAAAATGAGTGGAATTGAGCAAACGATGGCCGATGACGGAAGGTCAGTCCCAGGGTTTCGCCTGCACAAAACCGTGGTGATGGTGGGCATGATGGGCGCTGGCAAAACCGCCGTTGGACGGGCTGTGGCAGGCAAGCTGGGTGTCCCTTTTCTCGACAGCGATGCGGAGATTGAGGCCGCGGCAAACCTTTCTGTGCCGGAAATATTCGAACGCGACGGCGAAGCGTTCTTTCGCAAACGTGAAACAGAGGTGATTACACGTCTGCTGGAAAACGCGCGCGGCATTCTGTCGACGGGGGGAGGTGCGTTTCTGGCACCGCAGAACCGGCAACTGATCTCGGAACATGGCGTGTCGGTATGGCTCAATGCAGAGCTTGAGCTGTTGTGGAACCGGGTCAAGCACAAGGACACGCGACCCTTGCTGCGCACCGCGGATCCCAAGGCGACGCTGACAGCGATCTATGAGGCCCGCGTGCCTCTTTACGCGCAGGCAGACCTGAGCGTGGCCTGTGACAGTGCGTTGAGCATCGATGGCATGGCAGAACGGGTTATCGCAGCACTTGCCGCCCGCCCGGATGTATTGGAGCGAACAAATGATTGAAACGGTACATGTTGATTTGCCGGGCCGGGCCTATGATGTGCTGATCGGCCCGGATTTGGTGCGTGATTGCGCGTCTCATATCGCGCCGCTGCTGTCACGCCCCAAGGTTTCGGTGATCACGGATGACATTGTCGGGCCTGCACATCTCGACGCGCTGCGCGCTGGGTTGTCCGCGCAAGGTATTGAGATGCAAGCCCTGACGTTGCCCGCAGGGGAGGCGACCAAAGGGTGGCCGCAGCTTGAGGCCTGCGTGGATTGGCTGTTGGATCAACAGGTGGAGCGGGGCGATATTGTTGTGGCCTTTGGCGGGGGGGTGATCGGCGATCTGGTCGGTTTTGCCGCCGCCATTCTGCGGCGGGGCGTGCGTTTTGTGCAGATTCCCACATCGCTTCTGGCGCAGGTCGACAGTTCGGTGGGCGGCAAGACAGGGATCAACGCGCGGCAGGGTAAAAACCTGATTGGCGCGTTTCATCAACCCTCCCTTGTGCTTGCGGATACGGCGATCCTTGGCACGCTGACGCAGCGCGACTTTCTCGCTGGATACGGCGAGGTAGTGAAATACGGGCTGTTGGGCGATGCCACCTTTTTCGAATGGCTTGAGGCGCAGGGCCCCGCATTGGCGGCTGGGGACATGACCGCACGCATCGCGGCGGTCAAACGCTCGGTCGAGATGAAAGCCGAAATCGTCATGCGCGATGAGACCGAGCAGGGCGACCGCGCGCTGTTGAACCTTGGTCATACCTTTGGGCACGCGCTTGAGACAGCAACGGGATACAGTGACCGCCTGCTGCACGGCGAAGGTGTCGCGGTTGGCTGCGCGCTGGCCTATGAGCTGTCCGCGCGTCTGGGCCTGTGCCCGCAAGAAGACCCCAGCCGTGTGCGCGCGCATTTACGCACCATGGGCATGAAAACCGACCTGCAAGACATCGAGGGAGAGCTGCCCTCAGCCCAGGCGCTGCTGGACCTCATGGGGCAGGACAAAAAGGTCATCAATGGTTTGCTGCGCTTTGTGTTGGTCCGCGGCATAGGGGAGGCGTTTGTCACGTCAGATGTGCCGCCGGAGGCGGTGCTTGGCGTGTTGAAGGATGCGCTCCACGGGCGGTAAGGGGCTGTCATCGCGTGGTGCGCGTTGGCCAATCCGTCGCGCCCGCGATCATGCGCGCCGCATCACCATAGCGAATTTGTCCTGCGATGAGAATCCGACAGATTCGTAAAAGCCCAGTGCGCCGCGCTTTTGACCCGTCATCAGCATGACCTTGTAGGCATCGGCCTTCCAGGCCTGCTCTACCGCATAGGTCATCACCCGCCGCCCAAACCCGCGTCTTTGGCACGTGGCGCGGGTGACAACATTTTCGATCAACCCATAAGGCCGCGCGTCCCACACCACGTTTGGGAGCAGGTGCAACGTCACCATCGCAGCAAGCGTATCCTCCGCAAAAACGCCAAAGACCTGAGTGCCGGGGTGCGCAATAACGGCGTCAAACGCGCGCGGGTCGTTTTGCGGAGGGCCAACTGTCAGTTCGTTGTAAAGCACCAGCGCCTGATCCGCGTCCGCCGTCGTCAGCACCCGCAGATCATGCGCCTGTGTCATCAGAACGGGATTTCGTCGTCCAGATCGCGCGAAGAGCCACCGCCGCCACCGCCACTGGACCCGCCACCGTCATATCCGCCGCCGCCTGAGCCGCTGTCGTACCCGCCGCCGCCATAATCACCGCCAGATGATCCACCGCCGTAGCCGCCGCCACCTCCACCGCCGCCATCACGGCCGTCAAGCATGGTCAGCGTGCCACCGTAGCCCTGCAAGACAACTTCGGTGCTGTAGCGATCCTGACCGGACTGGTCCTGCCACTTGCGCGTCTGAAGTTGCCCTTCGATGTATACCTTGCTGCCCTTCTTCAGGTACTGCTCCGCGATCCGCACCAGCCCTTCCTGAAAAATCGCCACGGAATGCCATTCCGTCTTTTCGCGCCGCTCTCCGGTGTTGCGGTCTTTCCACGTCTCCGACGTGGCGATGCGCAGGTTGCAGACCTTGCCACCATTCTGGAACGACCGGACCTCAGGGTCGCGCCCCAGATTCCCGATCAAGATCACTTTGTTTACTGAACCAGCCATAAATCCCCCGTCCGTCAGTGCAATGTGGTGCCGAATCCGGCACCATTTGCCTCGTTATATCGGGCCAACTCTGGAGCGACCATGGTTAACAATGGGTTTCCGGCCAATTGTCGGTTGAGGGGAATTTACGCAAGGACTGGTCAGAATGCGCGTCTCTGCTATAAGAGTGCAAAAGAAGCGGGTAAGGGCGTCACAAGATGCTAAGATCGGGTGTATGGGCTGCTGTCGCGGCCTTGGGACTGCTTGCGGGTGCTGTGGCACCTGCCAGCGCGCAATCGCTGTCGAGCAAGAGCCGCAAGGCGCTTTTCAAATCACAGTCCAATCTGCTCGATACACGGGCAGCCAAACAGTATTCTTCGTCTGTCAGGTTGCAGCCGCCGCGCGTGGACACGCCGACAAAATGGGACACGCCGAAATATAAAGGCAAGTACAAAGGCCAGTTCCTGAACATGGCCAAGCAAGCCGCACGGAAACACGGCATCCCGGTTGATCTGTTCTTGCGGTTGGTCCAGCAGGAAAGCGGTTGGAACCCCGGTGCAGTGTCTCATGCGGGTGCCATTGGTCTGGCGCAGTTGATGCCCGGCACGGCCAAGCTCTTGCGGGTGGACCCCACCGACCCGAAACAAAACCTTGAGGGCGGCGCCCGCTATCTCAAGCAGCAATACCGGACGTTCGGCACGTGGAAGCTGGCGCTGGCCGCCTATAACGCGGGGCCGGGTGCGGTGAAAAAGCACGGTGGCGTGCCGCCGTACAAAGAGACCCGCAACTACGTCAAAGTCATCGCAGGGTCACTGCCACGCAATACGCGCTGACTGTCGGAAAGCCTGATTGAAAAAGGGCCGGTCGATGGACCGGCCCTTTTCATTTTGGACTCACTCCGCCGCGACACCCACTTCGATCACGGGCTCCATCTCGTCAAACTTCTCTTGCGACAGGTGGCACTTGACCTGATGGCCATCGGCCATCGTGCGCATCGGCGGCACCTCTTTCTCGCAAAGCCCGCCCGGCACTTCCGACTTCCAGCGACAGCGCGTCTGGAACGGACACCCGGGCGGCGGGTTCATCGCGGACGGGATATCCCCCTCCAGCACGATGTGCTTTTTCTTGACGGAGGTATCCGCAATCGGCACCGCTGACAGCAAGGCTTCGGTATAGGGGTGATAGGGCGGCGAGAACACCTGATCGGTATCGCCCAGCTCCACCACATGACCCAGATACATCACCATGACCCGGTCGCTCAGATACCGCACAATCGACAGGTCATGAGAGATAAACAGCAGCGTGGTCTTTTGCTCGCGCTGGATCTCCATCAACAGGTCGGTCACCGCCGCCTGCACCGACACATCAAGTGCTGAAACGGGTTCATCCGCCACCACGATCCGCGCGTCACCGGCAAAGGCACGGGCAATGCCCACGCGCTGTTTTTGCCCACCCGAGAGCTGTCGTGGCATGCGGTTTGCAAACTCGCGCGGCAGCTTTACCAGATCAAGCAGCTCGAGCATACGCTTGCGCCGCTCCGCTTCGTTTTTGCCGATCTTGAAAATCTCAAGGGCGCGGATGATCTGACGGCCCACTGTCATCGATGGGTTCAGCGTGTCGAACGGGTTCTGGAACACCATTTGCACATCCGCGACGTTCTTGGTGGTGCGCTCCTCAATGGGCACCCCGCCGATGTCTTGGTTGTCGAGCAGGATGTGCCCCTCAGTGGCCGTTTCCAGCCCCATCAGCACCTTGGCAAAGGTGGATTTACCTCAGCCCGATTCGCCCACAATCGCCAGAGTTTCACTCTCGCGCGCTTCAAAGCTGAGTTCCTCGTTCGCCTTGACGACCTTGGTGTCCCCCCCTCCGAACATCGCATTGGCCGCGACCTGATAGTATTTCTTGAGCTTGTCCATCTTGAGGACGACATCGCCAACTTCGCCCTTGGTCTTGACCTCAGCCAGTTCCAGCGGCGCGTTCCAGTCGATTTCCTCAAACCTCAGACAGCGGGTATGGTGGCGGTCATTCCCTTCAACCGGCTTCATGGTGATGTCACCCAGATCACAGCGTCCGCCTTCAAAGTAGTCGCAGCGCGGGCCAAAGTTGCAGCCAGAGGGGCGCTCATGCGGCAGCGGGAAGTTACCCGGAATGGCGATTAGCGGGCGCGCATTCTTGTCGGCACCGGGCAGGGGGATCGACCGGAAAAGCGCCTGTGTATAAGGGTGCTGCATCTTGTCGAACACATCCTCGATGGAGCCTCGCTCCACCGCTTCGCCCGAATACATCACGCAAATGCGATCACAAGTCTCCAGCACAAGGCCAAGGTTGTGTGAAATGAACAGCATCGAGGTACCGTATTTCTTGCCCAGATCCTTCACCAGCTCAACCACCGCCGCCTCAACCGTCACATCAAGCGCGGTTGTCGGCTCGTCCAGGATCAGCAGCGACGGCTCCGACATCAAAGCCATCGCGATCACAATCCGCTGTTGCTGGCCACCGGACAACTGGTGCGGATAGGCATCCAGAATACGCTTGGGGTCCGGCAACTTCACATCCGTAACCACCTGCAATGCGCGGTCATAGGCTTCCTTCTCGGCCATGCCCTGATGGATCATCGGCACTTCCATCAGCTGTTTGCCGATCTTCATCGCCGGATTGAGCGATGCCATCGGTTCCTGGTAGATCATCGCAATCTCAGAGCCGCGAATGTCACGCAACTCGTCATCCGACATCTCGCCCAGATCGCGGCCTTTGAATTTGATCGAGCCACCCACGATGCGCCCGTTCTTGCCCAAATCCTGCATCACGCCCAGCGCAACGGTGGATTTGCCGCATCCCGATTCTCCGACAAGGCCTACTGCCTCGCCGGGTTTGACGGAGACGGAGAAATCCATCACCGCCGGAATTTCGCGCAGCCGCGTAAAAAACGAGATTGAGAGCTTGTCGATCTCAAGAATTGGACCGTCGTAATCCTGTTTCGCCATTTTGTCTCTCCCTTTGGAGCGTTTTCAAGACAGAGCACATCGCGCTTCCATCTTTTCTCCATAAATATCCCGGGGTCCGGGGCAGAGCCCCGAACCGTCCCAACATCAGTCGCGCAGTGATTCCTCTCGCAGGCCATCCGCCAGCAGGTTGAGACCCAGCACCAGGCTCAGCAGAGCAAGGGCAGGGGCAATCGCTGCGTGAGGATAAAGCGCCAGCAAGCGGCGTCCGGCGTTGATCGTGCTGCCCCAGTCCGGGCTTTCTGATTCCAGCCCCAGACCAAAGAAGCCCAAGGTGCCCAAAAGGATGGTGGTATAGCCAATCCGCAGGCAGAAATCGACGATCAGAGGTCCGCGCGCATTGGGCAGGATTTCCCACAGCATGATGTACCATGGCCCTTCCCCGCGCGTCTGTGCCGCCGCCACGTAGTCGCGCGTCTTGATGTCGAGGGCGAGGCCCCGGACAATACGAAACACCGTGGGGGAGTTCACAAAGACCACTGAGACAAACACCACCAGAATGCCGGCATCTAGATCAAATCCGTCAAGGAAGGCCGGGATGCCCGGAATGGTGTAGGTCTCTGTCGCCACAATCGCGCCGTCCGTGCTGACCATCGACAGATAGAGCCAGCCAAGAATGCCCAGCACCACAATCAAGAGCGGTGTGCGCAGCGAGGGTTGCGTATAAAACCGCGAGTTCAGCAGGATCGCCACAAAGATGATCGGGAACACAAACAGGAACAGCGCCATGTAGTTCGGGATGCCTGTCAGCACGATCTCGGGTGTCACCAGCAGATAGAACAGCAAGATCACCGGGAAGGCGAGGATGAGGTTGGCCAGAAAGCTCAGGATCGTATCAAGCCGTCCACCGTAGAAGCCTGCAGGCAAGCCCAGCGTGATCCCCACCATAAAGGCAAAGAGGGTGGCCATCGGTGCGATCTGCACCACCACCCAGGAGCCTTTGATCAAGCGGCTGAAGACGTCACGCGCCAGATTGTCACCGCCCAGCAAAAACCACTGATACTCGCCGTCCTCCGCCCCGCGCAGGGGGGTGCCGGGCAGTTTGTTCTTCATGCCCGAGACCTGGCTGAGGCTGTCATGCGTGACCAACAGGTCCAGCACACCGCCCATAATCCCGGTAAAGACCCAGAACATCACAATGGCAAAACCGATCATACCAACCGTGCTGTCAAAAAGCTTTCCATAAAGACCAAGGCGGCGTTTGTAGGTGATTGAGATCACAAATGTCACGATCAGCGCGATCCAGACCGGCAGGAACTGCCGCGACATGCCGCCAAAAATGCCGGCACCCGTGCCCATGATGATCCCACCGATGAGGTAGATCAGCACAAGACCGATCAGTGCGAAAAAGAGGTATCCGGTGATCATATTGATGAACCCGGATGCCCCCTTGTCTGCGGCAAGCGTGCCATCCGCACTCACCGCACGGGCACCAGATGACGGCACCAGCGAGGCGAGGATGGAGATCACAATGCTGATCGCCAGAAGCGCCAGTACGATAGAGAAGATGATGTTGAGCCCTGAGAGGGAGCCCGTCCATGTCAAAGGTTCCATGTGCAAGCCCTCCTTTAAGAGATACGAATGCGAGGGTTGAGGTAAACGTAGCCGATATCCGATATCAGCTGCGTGACCAGAACCACCACGACAGAAACAACCGAGACCGCCAGCAGCAGCTCAATGTCGTTGTTGGAGGCGGCCTGCACCAGAAGCCAGCCAAAGCCCTTGTAGTTAAAGAGCGTCTCGACAATCACCACACCGTTCAGCAGCCACGGGATTTGCAACATGATCACCGTGAACGGGGCAATCAGCGCGTTGCGCAGCGCGTGCTTGAGGACGATGTCGGAGAATTTCACGCCTTTCAGACGTGCCGTGCGGATGTATTGCGCCGTCATGACTTCTGCCATGGAGGCCCGTGTCATGCGCGCGATGTATCCCATCCCATAGAGGGAGATCGTCAGCACCGGCAGAAAGAAGTTCCAGAAGGTCGCGTCTTCCATCGCGCGTGTGGCCGAGCCCAGAAACAGCGTCTTGCCCTCAATCCAGCCCCATTCAGCCAAGAGCGGAGAAATTCCGAACTTGGAGGAGGCCAGGACCGCGATGAAGATAACGCCCGACACATATTCCGGCGTCGCCGTTGTCGCGATCGAGAAGGTTGAAAGGGAACGGTCCAGCTTGGAGCCTTCTCGCATCCCTGCGAGAACCCCGACAATCAAGGCCGAGGGCACCATCAACAACAAAACGCAGAGCATCAATTTGCCAGTGAGCGCCAATCGCGTCGCGACGGTGGATCCAACTTCGGATTTGAACACCGTCGAAAATCCCCAGTCTCCTTGCAAAACGCCACATCGGGTAGAGCGTTCTTCCTCGGGTGTCCCTTCGGAGAAACAGCGGCCAAAGACGGTGCCGTCTTCTTTTTCGGTGACCCAGCCGGGCATCACGCCCAGCCATTGACCGAATTTGACCGGCATCGGCTGCAAATACCCGCGATCACCAAGGTAGGAGGCCACGGCCTCGTCCGACATGCGGAAGTTACCTTGTGTCTTGGCGAGTTTTTCAAGGTTTGGATAAAGATTGGTCAGCCAGAACACGATGAACGTCAGACAAAGTGCCGTCAGTATCATCACGCCAAGCCTGCGTAGAATGAAAAGTCCCATTGAGCGCCCCTGTTGGTGGCTAGGCAGGGTTATCCCCGCCGGTTCTTATTTTGGCCTGCGGCCATTGATCGTTGGTGCAGACGGGCCGCACCCTGTCAGGATCTATGGTTTCAGATGGTGTGTCCCCCGTTTGGCAGCTGCGAATGGCGCTGTTTTTGGCGCTCTTGATGCAATCGCTGCGATCCCTGACCCCTATCAGGCACGAACGCGCCGGGCAGGTCAATGTCCACCACCGCCGGATAAGATAAATTTTGCGACATCGACTTGTGTCAAAAACGACATGCGGGCAGGGCAGCTTAGGGTCAGGCGGTCAAGTGCCGCGCAGCTTGCTTGGCGTCAATCCGGTGTGATGTTGCATGAATCGGGTGAAATAGGCGGCTGACCCAAAGCCCAGATGCTCTGCGATGCGCAGGGCAGGCAGGTCCGTTTCGCCCAGCAGCCGCCGCGCCTCATAAAGAATGCGCTCCGTCAGCAGATCAGAGGCGGTCTTGCCTGTTGCCGCCCTGACCGCGCGTGTCAGATGGGTGGGCGTCACGCCGAGGGTGCGCGCATAATCGGCCATCACGTCGCCGCTCGCAAACCGCTCCGGCAGTAGGGCACAGAACCGTTCACTGAGCCGCTTTGCTGCGTTGCGCGGCTCTGGCAGGTGGTCTTCTTGCATGATCTGACGCCGCAGCCAGACGGAAACAAGGGCGGCATGTCCCTCCATCGCATCAGCCCGCAGCGGATGTGTCGCGTCGTTCTCCCGTTGGGCGGCTTCAATCAGTCCTGTCAGCTCCGACTGGACCTGAACCTCGCGGATGCGCAGGTGCCGCGCCATGTGCGGCATCCGCAAGGGCGTGTCTTGCGGGATGATCAAAGCGTACCCCATCACCTGCCGCCCCAACTCAAGCGCAAAGAGCGAACCGGCGGGCAAATACAGGGCGTTGTGCGTCCCCAACCCCCGCCGCATCCCATTGAGCAGCACAACACCCTGTCCGCGGGTGGTCCAGATCAGCAGATGATGCGGATGATCATGTGCCAGTTGCACCCGCCAGTCCTGCCCCCGCGCCAACTGCGCAAGGCTGAGGATGTGAATGTCTTGGGTCGGAAATTCCATAAATCGTTCTATATGGACAAGAATTGAGAAAGGAAATCCCCAAGGGCTGACAAAAAAGTCGCAATTTGAATGGTCAGTCGGGCGTCACCCGGTGCCAGTCCGCCATCTTGCTGCGCATCCAGGTCCGTTGACGTTTGGCGAATTGCCGTGTGGCGATCACAGCCGCCTCTTGCGCCTCTGCCAGCGTCATGCCGCCACGCAAATGCGTCACCAGTTCCGGCACTCCGATCGCCCGGTGTGCGGGCAGGGCGGGGTCATAGTGGGGCAACACCGCTGCGACTTCTTCGAGAGCACCTTGCTGGATCATCTGCTCAAACCGCGTGTTGATCCGGCCATTGAGCCAGTCCTTGTCCACATCAAAAACGATGCGGTGGCAGGATGTTTGGGCCAACAAAGGGGGACCGGTATCGTCTTGCCATGTCGCCAGCCCCTTTCCTGTCGCCGTCAAAACCTCCCAGGCGCGCTGCACGCGCGCGCGGTTGTTGAGGTCAATCCGGTCCCGTGTCGCGGGATCAAGCGCGTCGATCATCGTGGCCAGCAGCAGGTCGTCGCCTTGCGCCCGAACATCGGCTGGCGTTGGCGGTATCTCAGCCAATCCCTTGGTCAGCGCAGAAAAATACAAGCCCGTCCCGCCGACGATGATCAATCGTTTATCGGTCTTGATCAACTCTGCCACCTCTCGCAGCCAATGCCCTGTGGAATAGCTCAGCGTGGCGGCAATGTGCCCATAAAGCGCGTGTTTTGCCTGCGACTCTTCTTCTTTTGAGGGGCGTGCGGTGATCACCCGCCAGCAATCGTATACCTGTGAGGCATCCGCATTCACTATCACCCCACCTTGTCGCGCGGCGATTTCCAGCGCAAGAGCTGATTTGCCCGAGGCGGTCGGCCCGGCAATCAAAACGGGAAGTGTTGCGGGCACTGCATCCAATGCGCGCAAAAGGCCGGCGGACATCTGCATTTCTTTTCTGTCTCCCTCCTGCCTGCATTGAACCTCCCCGGTATTTGAGACATTTTGCGCACAAATGAAATCCCCCGCTCCCGAAAGGTGCCCCGATGTCCTCAGATGCCCCGCAAGTGACCTTCAATCGTGTGATGCTGAAAATCTCTGGTGAAGCGCTGATGGGAGATCAGGGTTTTGGCCTGCACCCGCCCACGGTGGAGCGGATCGCCCGAGAAGTGCAAACCGTGCATGAACTGGGCGTTGAGATCTGCATGGTGATCGGCGGCGGCAATATCTTTCGCGGATTGCAGGGGTCTGCGCAGGGGATGGAGCGGACAACGGCGGATTATATGGGGATGCTGGCAACGGTGATGAACGCGCTTGCGATGCAATCTTCACTAGAAGGTTTGGGCATTCACACGCGGGTCATCTCTGCCATCACAATGAACGAAGTGGCGGAACCCTACATCCGCCGCCGCGCCGTACGCCACCTTGAGAAGAAACGCGTCTGCATCTTTGCAGCGGGCACTGGCAACCCGTATTTCACCACCGACACAGCCGCGACCCTGCGCGCCAATGAAATGTCCTGCGAGGCGATCTTCAAAGGGACAAAGGTTGACGGCGTCTATGACAAAGACCCCGCCAAGTTCGACGACGCCAAACGCTATGACATTGTCAGCTATGACGATGTGCTGGCCAAACGGCTGGGCGTGATGGACGCCTCGGCCATCGCTTTGGCGCGCGACAACAACCTGCCGATCATCGTGTTTTCACTGGATGAACCGGGCGGGTTCAAGGGCATTTTGTCAGGCCAGGGCACCTACACCCGCGTGCAGGGGTAGACAATGTAGCGGTACAATTGCCGGATTGGTAAGGTGCCGTCTATACATTTGCATGTACAACGCGCTATATCGCGGCGGACAAAAAACATATCCAACGACCCGGAGATCCCATGTCAGACGATTTCATGCTGGACACAGATGACCTTGAACGCCGGATGAAAGGCGCGATTGCATCCTTGCGGACGGAGTTTTCGTCCCTGCGCACGGGACGTGCTTCCGCTTCAATGCTGGAACCTGTGATGGTGGACGCCTACGGCGCGATGACCCCAATCAATCAGGTCGGCACCGTAAACGTGCCAGAGCCGCGCATGGTCACAGTGAATGTCTGGGACAAGGGGCTGGTCAGCAAGGTCGAAAAGGCCATCCGCGAAAGCGGGCTGGGCATCAATCCGCAGCTCAACGGCACGATCATCATGTTGCCCATTCCAGAACTGAACGAAGAGCGGCGCCGCGATTTGACCAAGGTTGCGGGGCAATACGCCGAAAACGCCCGTGTCTCGATCCGAAACATCCGCCGCGACGGGATGGATCAGATCAAGAAAGCCAAAAATGACGGTGAGATGTCCGAAGACGATCAAAAGCTCTGGGAAGACGAAATGCAGGATATGACCAACACTCATATCGGCATGATTGATGAGCAGCTTGAAACGAAACAAGCGGAAATCATGCAGGTCTGACGCCAGGCACCGATGATCGGGGTGGCACTGCTCCGGATGGAAATCAGGGAATATCCTATCTATGGCGTATGCCGCGAAAGAGCCTTCACCAACCGAGCCGTCAGCCGAAACGGTAGAGGGCTGCCCGCGTCATGTAGCGATCATCATGGATGGCAATGGCCGTTGGGCCACGCAGCGGGGGCGTCCCCGGCTTTTTGGGCACCATGCAGGGGCGCGCCGTGTGCGTGAAATTGTCGAGGCTTGCCCGGACTTTGGCGTCAAATACCTCACCATCTTTGCCTTTTCGACCGAGAACTGGAAACGCACGCAGGTAGAGGTTGCAGGCCTGATGAGCCTGTTTCGCCGCTATATCACCAAGGAAACCCGGCACCTGCAGGAGCGCGGCGTGCGGGTGCGTTTTATTGGCGATCGTGTGCGGCTGGACGACAAGCTGATCAAGCTGATGAATGAGCTGGAAGAAGCCACGGCGCACAACACAAAGGTCAACCTCACAATCGCGATCAACTACGGTGGCCGGGACGAGGTGGCGCGCGCCACGCACCGGCTTGCTCAGGACGTGGCCAGCGGGCGGCTGGACCCTGAAAGTGTAGATGAAGAAACGCTGCCAAGATACTTGGATACTTACGTTTTACCCGATCCCGACCTTGTGATCCGCACCAGCGGTGAGGCGCGGATTTCCAACTTCCTGCTGTGGCAATCGGCTTATGCGGAATATGAGTTTATCGACACTCTTTGGCCCGATTTCACCCGCGCCGAGTTTGGCGCGTTGTGCGCCTCATACGGCGGGCGGGACCGCCGTTTTGGCGCGGTCAAAACGTGAGACAATACAGATGAGCAAAGCGGCAGGACAATGGTCAGACCTCGGTGCGCGGATGGGCGCAGGGGCGGCGATGGTGGTGATCGGCCTTGCAGGAATTGCCTTGGGGGGGCACATTTTTCATGCGCTGGTGGCGGTCATTTGCGGTCTGATGGTTTGGGAATTGGTCGGGATGTTGCGGCCCGGTGTCCGCCATGCACAGCTGCAACTGGGCGTGATCACGGGCGTTGCGGTGTTTGTGGCGATCTATCTGCCGGTGGGCTTTGCGCTGCCGCTGCTATTCCTGCCTGCGTTTGCCGGGTTCGGCCAACTTGAGCAGAACCGCACGATCTACCTTGCGTTTACGGTCATGATCCTGCTGGCCGGCTACGGTATGATGCAGGTGCGCGATGATCTGGGCTTTGGCTGGATGCTCTGGCTGGTGCTGGTGGTCGTGGTCACGGATGTTGTGGGATATTTTGCAGGTCGGATGATTGGCGGGCCAAAGTTCTGGCCCTCGGTCAGCCCGAAAAAAACCTGGGCAGGTACCGGGGCAGGCTGGATTGGCGCAGCGCTTGTCGGGCTGATCTTTTCGTTCAACACCGGGGCCGGATTGCAATTGATGGGGATTTCCATCGCGATATCAATGGCGTCTCAGATGGGTGATATCGCTGAATCCGGTATGAAGCGTAAGATGGGTGTCAAGGACAGTTCCAACCTCATTCCCGGACACGGCGGGTTGATGGACCGTTTTGATGGCATGCTTGGTGCGTCGCTTTTCTTGTTGGTGGTGGGCCAATTTATCGGTTTTCCGCCTGGCATGGGATAGGCGATGGCGCGTCGGGTCAGCATTCTGGGGGCAACAGGCTCCATCGGCCAGAACACCATTGATCTGATCGCCCGCGCGCCTGAGGACTACGATGTGGTGGCGCTTACGGGCGCGCGCAATATCGCGCAGCTGGCGCGCGATGCGATTGCCCTGAAGGCTGAGGTGGCCGTGACGGCGGATGAGACCCTGCTGGATGATTTGCGCGCGGCTTTGGCCGGATCAGAGGTTGAGGCGGCGGCAGGGGCCGCGGCGATCACCGAATGTGCAACACGCCCCGCGGATTGGATCATGTCAGCGATCGTGGGGGCGGCAGGGCTGGCACCGGGCATGGCCGCGTTGGCGCAAGGCACGACACTCGCGCTGGCCAACAAGGAATCGCTGGTCTGTGCGGGGGGATTGATCAAGCAAACGGCGCGGGCAAATGGCGCAGAAATCCTCCCGGTGGACAGCGAACATTCCGCGATTTTCCAAGCGCTGATCGGCGAGGATATGGCCGCAGTGGAGCGGATCATCATCACTGCAAGCGGCGGGGCATTTCGCGACTGGCCGATTGAGGATCTGGCCCATGCGACACTCGCGCAGGCCTCCAGCCATCCCAACTGGGATATGGGGCAACGCATCACGATTGATTCCGCCTCCATGTTCAACAAGGCAATGGAAATCATTGAAACACATGAATATTTCGATGTTACGCCAGAGCAAATTGAGGTGCTTGTGCACCCGCAATCCATGATCCATGCGCTTGTCGGGTTCAACGATGGCGCGCTCATGGCGCATGTGGGTCCGCCTGACATGCGCCACGCGATTGGATTTGCCCTACACCACCCGCGACGGCAAGAACTGCCTGTCGAACGGCTTGATCTGGCGCAGATCGGCAGCTTTGAATTTCGCGCCCCCGATGAGGCCCGTTGGCCTGCGCTGCGGTTGGCCCGCGAGGCCATGCAGACCGGCGGTATGATGGGTGCCGTGTTCAATGCCAGCAAGGAGGTGGCCCTTGATGGGTTCATCGCAGGGCAGATCAACTTTCCGCAGATGGCCCAGGTGGTTGAAGACACAATGTCCCGGATGAGCGCGTCAGATGGCCATATTGCTGCCACCATGACCCTTGATAACGTGCTTGAAGTAGACCATTTGGCACGTAAGGCGGCCCAAGCCGCCATTCACAAAAGAGCAGGGTAGCGTTTTGGACAGTATTGGGCTTTTGCCGCAGTTTGGCGGTGTGATCTGGACTTTGCTGGCGTTTGTCATCGCCTTGTCGGTGATTGTCGCGGTGCATGAATACGGCCACTACATCGTGGGCCGTTGGTCCGGGATCAAGGCGGATGTGTTTTCCATTGGCTTTGGGCCGGTGCTTTGGTCCGGACATGATCAGCACGGCACAAAATGGCAGATCGCAGCGCTTCCCTTTGGCGGGTATGTGAAGTTTGCAGGCGACGCGAATGCGGCCTCGGGCAAGGACGAAGAGGCGATGGCGGCTGTGGCTGACAACCCCGAGGCCCTGCGCCATACCATGCACGGTGCGCCCTTGTGGGCGCGCACAGCGACCGTTGCGGCGGGCCCGGTGTTCAACTTTGCGATGTCGATTTTGATCTTTTTCGCTGTGGCCTATACCTCAGGCGTTCCCAAGGAGCCGCTGACGGTTGGTGAGGTCCGCGCGATGCCGCAGGGCCAAGCGGAGTTGCGCGCAGGGGATGAGGTGTTGGGCCTCAATGGCACGCCTTTCCCGCAGGACGGTGCCGCCTATACCGCCTTTATGGATGCGCTGCCCAAGCAACCCACTGTTTCTTATGATATTCGCCGCGCGGGTGCGGATATGAGCGTCGAGGGGCCTTTCTTCCTTCCGCCGCTCGTCTTGCAGGTGGTGCCCCAATCCGCAGCCATCGAAGCGGGCCTGCGCCCCGGCGACGTGATCACGGCGATTGATGGCAAGGATGTCTATGCGTTCTCAGAACTCAAAACGGCTGTTGAGGGATCAGACGGCGCGCCGCTGGACCTGCGTGTCTGGCGCGATGGGGAGACATATGAGCTGACCATGACACCAAAGTCCGTGGATGAGCCACAGCCCGACGGGTCCTTCAAGCGCGCCCTGCGCATCGGGATTGCGGGCGGCATGGTGTTTGAGGCGGCAACGGATACACCGGGCGTTGGTGCGGCTCTGGTCGGGGGGGTGGAGAACACCTGGCGGATCATCACCGGTTCCATCTCCGGTCTGCGCGAGATGATCGTGGGCAACATCAGCACCTGTAACCTGAGCGGCCCTGTTGGCATCGCACAGGCCTCCGGTGCGATGGCCAGTCAGGGTGCGCAGTCGTTTATCTACTTCATTGCGGTGCTGAGCACGGCGGTGGGCCTTCTGAACCTCTTCCCGATCCCCGCGCTCGATGGTGGGCATCTGGTGTTTTATGCCTATGAGGCTGTGACGGGCAAACCGCCAAGCGACAAGGCATTGCGGGTGCTGATGACGATAGGTTTGACGCTTGTCTTGTCATTGATGGTCTTTGCGCTGGGGAATGATCTTTTCTGTCCGTGATGGCAGACCAGTGCGCGCGCGCTGATCCATCATGCGGCCATGCCCGGCGCGGGGCAGGGGATGACGAAAACATCACACCCCGCCAATTGCCCCATTCCGGCCACAATTCGTCAAATTCATGCCGCAAACCCGGGGTAACTATCTTTCAAGACAAAAGGATAGACCCATGCAAGCCATTCAAAGTTCATATCGCGGCCTGAGCCTGCTCATGGATCTCAACTGGGATCGTGCGCTTTATGTCGGGACCATTGCGCTTGCCTTGGCCGCCGGAGCATTCATCGGCTCGCTCTGAGCCTTGCTCAAACCACAGCATGATGTTTTCAAAGTGAAATGCGCTGCATGATGTAGTGCATTTTTGCGCGTGTGCTTTTGACAATCACCCCCAATCTGCGTACTCAGGTGCGTAATGAAGTCTAAAGATTGGGTTGAAACCATGGGACTGAGCGGTTGGGGCAGTGTGTCAGGCACACGGGCGACAAAAACGACAATGGGTAACTTGCTGCGGGGCGCTTCTGTTTGTGCCTTGTTATCAGTGGCTTGGCTTGCTCCTTCGGGGCAGGCGGCGGCACAGCAGTATCAATTCAACAGCGTGCAGATCAACGGCAATGAACGCATTGGCGATTCCGCCATCCTGCGTCAGGCTGGAATCAGCCGTGGCACGCCGGTCTCTGCGGGCCAGTTGAACGACGCTTTCCAGAGCCTCCAGGGCTCGGGCTTGTTTGAGAGCGTGGCGATTGAGCCGCGCGGCGGCACGCTGGTCATCACAGTCGTCGAATTGCCAACGCTGAACCGCGTCCGGTTTGAGGGCAACCAGCGGATCAAGGATGACGTGCTTGAGCAGGTGATCGGCTCAACCGAGCGTCGGGTCTTCAACCCGGCACAGGCCGAAGCGGATGCCGCAGCCATCGCCGAAGCCTACAGCGCTGAGGGGCGCATCGCGGCGCGGGTACAGCCGCGCATCATCAAACGCAACCAAAACCGCGTTGACCTGATTTTTGAGATTTTCGAAGGCGACAACGTCGAGATTGAGCGCCTGAGCTTTGTCGGCAACCGCAAATACTCCGACCGTCGTCTGCGCCGGGTGCTTGGCACCAAGCAGGCGGGTCTCTTCCGTCGGCTGGTGCGCCGCGATACCTTCCGTGAGGGGCAGGTGGATGTCGACAAGCAGCTTTTGCGCGACTTCTATCTCTCGCGCGGCTATGTCGACATGCGCACCACCGCCGTTAATGGTGAGTTGACGGAAGAGCGTGACGGCTTCTTTGTCTCCTACAACATCACCGAAGGGCAGCAGTTCAAGTTCGGCGAAATCAGCGTTGTTTCTGAGATGCCGAATGTGGACGCGGATGTGTACCGCGACATTATCAAAGTGCGTCCGGGTGTCGTCTATTCGCCGACCCTGGTTGAAACGGACATCGCGCGGCTTGAACGGCAGGCGATCCGTGATGGCATAGACTTTATGCGGGTTGAACCGCAGATCAGCCGCAATGACCGTGAACTGACGCTGGACGTCACATATGTGATCAGCCGGGGACCGCGCGTTTTTGTTGAGCGGATTGATATTGAAGGCAATACCACCACGCTTGACCGGGTGATCCGGCGGCAGATTGACAGTGTAGAGGGTGACCCCTTTAACCCACGTGAAATTCGTCAGGCGGCCGAACGCATCCGCGCCCTCAACTACTTTGAAACTGCCGAAGTGAACGCGCGCGAAGGGTCCAGCG
Source organism: Sulfitobacter sp. (assembly GCA_045105735.1). Taxonomy (GTDB): domain Bacteria; phylum Pseudomonadota; class Alphaproteobacteria; order Rhodobacterales; family Rhodobacteraceae; genus Sulfitobacter. Next base: position 66,446 of record JBGCDV010000007.1, read on the forward strand.
GGGAGCAGGTGATTGTCGATGTCGACGTGGTGGAGAAACCAACCGGGGCGCTGAACTTTGGTGGCTCGTTCTCCAACAACGATGGTTTTGGCCTGGCGATCAGCTTTGCCGAGGAAAACTTCCTTGGACGCGGGCAGCGGTTGTCGCTCTCGCTGTCCACGGCGGAGGATGCGACGCGGTACGGCATCAACTTTGTTGAGCCTGCGCTTTTGGGTCGTGACCTCGCACTGGGCATCAACATCGACTACGCCGAGACGAATTCGTCGTTTTCCTCCTTTGATACCAATCGTCTGATCGTGCAGCCCTCGCTGACCTTCCCGGTGAGCGAAAATGGGCGTCTGTCGCTGCGCTACACGGCGGAAGAGATCGAAATGCTCGCGCGTGATCCGGTCGAAAACGGGTTGACCGTTGCGGGTGATATCGCCACTGGGCCTGAGTGGTCTTCGTCACTGGGGTATGAATACACCTATGACACGCGGCGGTCCGGTCTTGATCCGACCTCTGGCATCCTGTTCCAGTTCTCGCAGGATTTTGCGGGTCTGGGCGGCGACAGCAAGTTCATCAAAACCGTTGCCAAGGTGACCGGCGAAAAGCGCGTCTTTAATGAGGATGTCACACTGCGGGCCACACTCGAAGGCGGCGCATTGGCCTGGTCCGAAGGCACCAACCGCGTTGTGGACCGCTTTATCCTTGGCCCGTCGATCATTCGCGGGTTTGAGCCCGGCGGCATCGGCCCGCGTGACGTGAGCGGCACAGCAGATGACCCTCTGGGGGGTAACCTGTATCTGGCGGCCCGTTTTGAGGCGGAGTTCCCGATTGGCCTGCCCGAAGAATACGGCATCTCAGGCGGTGTGTTCTATGACGTGGGCAACCTGTGGGATCTCAGCGATGTGAACCTCAATGGGGGCAGTATCGTTGGCGAAGGCGGATCGTTCCGCCATGTCGTCGGTGTCTCATTGTTCTGGGAAACGCCGGTTGGTCCGTTGCAGTTCAACTTCTCCAAGGCGTTGAAGAGCGAAGACTTCGACAAAGAGCAATCCTTCGAGGTCACGCTGCGCACGCAGTTCTGATCCGGTGGTGCGCTTTGCACTCTCGACATTGCTGGCGCTGGCCCTGACGGGCTGGGCCGGTATCGGCGGCGCACAACAGACAGGGGCTGGTCTTGGCCTTGGCTCTGTCATCAGTCCGGTGTTGACCATCGATTCAGAACGGCTCTTTCTTGAGAGCGCGTTTGGCAGGCGCGTCGCGGCAGAGGTGGAGGCTCAGGGGGCCGAACTGCAAACCGAGAACCGTCAGATTGAAACCGATCTGGAAGCCGAAGAACAACAGCTGACCGAAGTGCGTGCCACGCTGACATCCGAAGAATTCCGAACCCGTGCCAACGCCTTTGACGAAAAAGTACAGCGCATCCGCCAGGCGCAGGCCGCCAAGGGGCGCGCGCTTAATGAAAAACTTGATGCGGAGCGTGAGGTCTTTCTCAACGCAGCCGCCCCCGTGCTGGAGCGATTGATGCGCGAGGCTGACGCCGCTGTGATCCTTGAACGCCGCTCTGTCTTTGTCAGTGCGTCCGCGATTGAAATCACCGATGATGCCATCGCGTTACTGGATGAAACATTGGGCAGCGGTGCTGAGTGAGCGCTGCTTGCCCGGTGCCACGTTCCTTGATAGCCCATAGGGAAACACCAAGCCAAAGGACCCCGCATGAGCGAAGAAACAAAACGCGCTGACATTCAAACCATTCAGCGTATCCTGCCGCATCGCTATCCGTTTTTGTTGGTGGATAAGGTCGAAGAGATCACCGGGACCGAAAGTGCGGTTGGCTACAAGAATGTCACCATGAATGAGCCGCATTTTCAGGGGCATTTCCCCGGCACCCCCATCATGCCCGGTGTCACCATCGTTGAAGCGATGGCCCAGACCGCCGGTGTGATGATCGGCGTGGCGCTTGATCAACTCGACAAGGAGATGCTGATCTACTTCATGTCCATCGACAAATGCAAATTCCGCCGCAAGGTGGTGCCCGGTGACGTCTTGCGCATGGACCTCAAGACCCTGCGCGGCAAGGCGGGCGGCAAAGTCTGGCGCTTTTCCGGTGTGGCCACGGTTGAGGGTGAAATGGCGGCTGAGGCGGAGTTTATGGCGATGCTGGATTTGCCGAAATGAGCAACATCCACCCCTCAGCGGTGATCGAAGAGGGCGCACAGATCGACGCCACGGCCCGCGTTGGCCCTTTTTGTGTGGTCGGGCCCGAGGTGGTTCTGGGACCGGACGTCGAGCTGAAGTCACATACAATCGTCACAGGCCGCACCCAGGTTGGCGAAGGTACGGTGATCTTTTCGTTCTCTGTGATCGGAGAGATCCCGCAGGATCTGAAATTCAAGGGTGAGGCCAGTGACCTGATCATTGGCAAGCGCAATCGCATACGCGAGCATGTGACGATGAACTGCGGCACCGAGGGCGGCGGCGGCGTGACGCGCATCGGGGATGACGGGCTGTTCATGGCAGGATGCCATATCGCCCATGACGCCATTCTGGGCGACCGGGTCATCGTCGTGAACTCAGCCGCTGTGGCGGGGCATTGCATTATTGAGGATGACGTGATCATCGGCGGGCTGTCCGGCATCCACCAGTTTGTGCGCATCGGGCAGGGCGCCATCATCGGTGCTGTCACGATGGTCACAAATGACGTGATCCCGTTTGGTCTTGTTCAGGCCCCGCGCGGGGAATTGGATGGCCTCAACCTCGTCGGTCTCAAGCGGCGCGGTGTGGCGCGGGCGGATATCACGGCCTTGCGCGCGGCGTTTCAGATGCTGGCGCAAGGCGAAGGCACCTTCCACGATCGGGCGCGGCGTTTGGGGGACGAGACGGAGAGCGATTATGTGCGTCAGATCGTTGATTTTGTCATGGCCGACACCGGTCGCCACTTTCTGACGCCAAAATGAGCCTCGCGCTGATCACCGGGCGGGGGCGGCTGCCACTGGAGGTGGCCCTTGCCCAAGCAGAGCCGCCGCTGGTCTGCGCCTACGAGGGGATCGCGCCAGAGGGGCTGAGCCCCGATCTGACCTTCAGACTTGAGACACTGGGTACATTGCTGGTGCAACTTGGCGAAAGAGGCATAACACAGGTTTGCTTTTGCGGTGCGATTGATCGTCCGCAACTGGACCCATCCAAGCTGGACGCCGAGACAATGGCGCTTGTCCCGCTTTTTCAAAAGGCGCTGGCGGCAGGCGACAATGGCGCGCTCGCGATCCTCAAGGAGATATTCGAGCAAACCGGCTTTGCTGTGGTGGGGGCTGATGCGCTGCTGCCTGATCTGGTGGCTGAACAGGGGGTTTTGTCTGAGGCCTGGCCAGATGCGCAGATGCGTAGCGATGCGGCACGGGGCGAAGCGGTGCTGGCAGGGTTGGCTCCGCTCGACATCGGGCAGGCTTGTGTGATCGGGGCCGGGCAGGTGCTCGGTGTGGAGAGCTTTGGCGGGACTGATCATATGTTGGCCACGCTCCCTGCGACAGCGCGCGGGATGCGTGCGATTTTGTGCAAAGGACCAAAGACAGATCAGATCAGGGAGATCGACCTGCCGACCATTGGGCCTGCGACGATTGAGGCAGCGCATGCTGCCGGGCTGGCGGGCGTGATTGTGGACGAGGGGGATGTGATCGTGCTGGAGGCGGCACGCTGTGCGGCCTTGGCCGATGAATATGGTCTTGTCCTCTGGGCGCGACGTGGAGGGGCGGCATGAAGGTCTTCATCCTCGCCGGAGAGCCTTCGGGCGACAGGCTCGGCGGGGCGCTGATGGCAGGATTAAAGGCGCTTCACCCCGATGTCAGCTTTGAGGGGATTGGGGGCCCGGAGATGGCCGCCCAAGGCCTCAAGAGCCGCTTTGACATGTCCGAACTCAGTGTCATGGGGCTGGCTGAGATTTTGCCCAAATACCGCGCCCTGATGGCCCGGATCACTGAAACGGCGGCGGCCGTGGTTGAGATGGCGCCTGATGTGCTGATCACCATCGACAGCCCCGATTTCTCGCTGCGCGTGGCGCGGCGGGTGAAAGCAAAAAGCTCTGTGCGCACGGTGCATTATGTGGCACCGACTGTTTGGGCCTGGCGGCCGGGACGCGCGGAAAAGATGGCCGCGCATGTGGATCATGTCATGGCGCTGTTGCCTTTTGAGCCGCCCTATATGCGCGAAGTCGGCATGCGCTGTGATTTTGTGGGGCACCCGGTGGTGGCGGACCCTGTGGCGACACCCGCCGAGGCGCAGGCGTTCCGCGCGGCACATGATCTCGGCGAAGCGCCGCTTCTTCTCGTTCTGCCGGGGTCTCGTCAAAGCGAAGTGGCCCGTCTGGGGCCGGTGTTTCAGCAGGTCGTGGCACGATTGCACCTTGAGCGTCCTGACCTGCGTGTGGTGATCCCTGCGGCCGCGCCGGTTGTCGGCGCCGTCCGCCGCCTCACGCAGAACTGGCGGCCACAGCCGATCATCCTGAACCCGATGGACAGTGATGTGGCTGATCCGGTGGCGCAAAAGCGCGCGGCGTTTCGGGCCGCCGACGTGGCCTTGGCGGCCTCTGGCACTGTGTCACTGGAATTGGCCGCGAGCCAAACCCCCATGGTGATTGCCTATGATATGAATTGGCTGAGCCGCCAGATCATAGGACGCATGGTCAAGGTGGAGACGGTTACACTTGTCAATCTGGTCTCAGAGACGCGCGCGGTGCCAGAATACATCGGGGCCAATTGTCGGCCCGGCCCGATCGCTGAGGGGGTGTTGGGGGTGCTGGCGGATCCGGCGGCGCAACATACCGCTATGGCGCTCACGATGGAGCGGTTGGGGCAGGGCGGCGAGGCACCGGGCATGCGCGCTGCCCGTGCGGTGCTTGAGGGCATGTCGGAGCATTGACGCGCTGACGCGCGATTCCATGTTTTTGGGGGCTCTGCCCCGTCGATCACAGATCGACAAATTGGTCGTGAGGGGCTCTGCCCCGTCGATCACAGATCGACAGATTGGGAGTAAGGGGCTCTGCCCCGTCGATCAAAGATCGACAGATTGGGAGTAAGGGGCTCTGCCCCGTCGATCAAAGATCGACTCCCCGCGGTATTTAAGGCCAAAAAGAGTAGGCCGTCTGGATCAGCCTTTGTGGATCCATCCACCGCCAAAAATGCGGCTGCTGTCGGGGTCATAGAACACGCAGGCCTGACCGGGTGAGACGCCTTCTTCGGGTGTCAGCAGCTCCACTTCGGCTGTTGTGTCTGTGAGAGGGCGCAGAATGGCTTCGCGCGCGGGCCGGGTGGAGCGGACTTTTACGGCAATGTGCCATTCGGGTTGTGAGGTCAGCGGGCTGTCACCCAGCCAGTTGATTTCCTTGACAGGAATGGTGCGGGTGGCGAGCATCGCCTTGGGTCCGACCACGACCTCTTTGCGGTCCGCGTCGAGTTTGATGACGTAGAGCGGATCACTCAGTCCGCCGATCCCCAGACCGCGGCGCTGACCGATGGTATAGTGGATGATACCGTCATGTTGCGCCAGCACGTGGCCTTCGGTGTCGACAATATTTCCCGGATCGGCGGCTTCGGGCCGTAGTTTGCGAATGACGGAAGCATAGTCGCCGTTGGGGACAAAGCAGATGTCCTGACTGTCAGGTTTCATCGCCACGCCCAGCCCGTATTTCGCAGCCAGCGCGCGGGTGTCGTCCTTGGACGGCAGATGGCCCAGCGGGAAGCGCAGATAATCCAGTTGCTCTGGCGTGGTTGAGAACAGGAAATAGCTTTGATCGCGGCTTGCGTCGGCGGCGCTGTGCAGTTCTGCACCACCGCTCCCTACTTTGCGTTGGATGTAATGCCCTGTGGCCATGCAGTCGGCCTCAAGGTCTTTGGCGGTTTCCAGCAGATCCTTGAACTTCACCCGCTCATTGCAACGGATGCAGGGCACAGGCGTTGCCCCGCCCAGATAGCTGTCGGCAAACTCGTCAATCACGGCATCCTGAAAAATGTTCTCATAATCGAGCACATAGTGCGGAAAGCCCATTTCCTCCGCCACCCGGCGCGCATCATGGATGTCGATGCCCGCACAGCAGGCGCCCTTTTTGGCGAGGGCGGCACCATGGTCATAAAGCTGCAAGGTAACGCCTACGACATCGTAGCCTTGCTCTGCCAGCATTGCGGCAACCACGGAGCTGTCCACACCACCTGACATGGCCACGACAACGCGGGTGTCGGCAGGCGCTTTTGGAAAGCCAAGCGAGTTCAGCGGGGGGGTCTGATCAAGGGCCATGGGCGGTCTCCGGAGGGGTTAGGAGGGAATATAGGAAAATCCTAAATACTCTCAAGGGGCGGCTTCATGCAGCGTTAAGGCAGATTGGTCAAGGTGTGCTGGAGCGAAGATATGGATGGTACGCATGTATCTCAAGAAAGTGGATGGTCCAAGGTCAGTAACCTTGGCGGATGGCAGTGTGATGAGCCAAGCGGATTTGCCGCCTGAGAATACGCGTCGCTGGGTGGCGTCGCGTAAGGCTGCAGTTGTGCGGGGAGTTGTCTATGGGCTGATCTCCCAACCTGAGGCGCTGAGCCGCTATCAGATCAGTGAAGACGAGTTTTTGGAGTGGGTGCGCGCGGTCACGGAACACGGTGAAGCAGCGCTCAAAGCGACCGCGTTACAAAAGTATAGACAACCTTAAGTTGATCTGTTAAAAACTTGAGCATCGGTAACGGGTGGTTAACCTTTTTTGTTCACGATCCATTCTAACGTCGATTGTAGACCATTTGGAGACTGTGAATGCGCGTCCTGCTTGTAGAAGATGATCCCACGACCTCTCGTAGCATCGAACTGATGCTGACCCATGCCAACCTGAATGTCTATGCGACGGATTTGGGCGAAGAGGGGATCGATCTAGCAAAGCTGTATGACTACGATCTGATCTTGCTGGACCTTGATTTGCCGGACATGAACGGCCACGAAGTGCTGCGCCAGCTTCGTCTAAGCCGGATTGAGACGCCTATTCTTATCCTCTCGGGATCTGATGACACCGAGAACAAGATCAAGGGGTTCGGCTTTGGTGCGGATGACTATCTGACCAAACCCTTCCACCGCGAAGAACTGGTGGCGCGCATTCATGCAATTATCAGGCGTTCCAAAGGGCATTCGCAGTCTGTTATTGAAACCGGGCAGATCGCTGTCAACCTGGACGCTAAGACCGTTGCGGTGGACAACCAGACCGTGCATCTGACAGGCAAAGAATATCAGATGCTTGAACTTCTTTCTTTGCGCAAGGGGACGACCTTGACCAAGGAAATGTTCCTCAATCACCTTTACGGCGGGATGGACGAGCCCGAACTCAAGATCATTGACGTTTTCATTTGCAAGCTGCGCAAGAAGCTGAGCACGGCCACAGGTGGTGAGAATTACATCGAGACGGTGTGGGGCCGCGGCTATGTGCTGCGCGACCCGGAACCGGCGACATTGGATCTCGCAGCTTCTGCCTGATCGGTAGGGGATTTCTCCCGGCTGCGAAATCTAACTAGACCAAATTTGCCCCGCGACCTATCTGTTGTCCCGTAAGACCCTGAGGGGCCAGAGGGTGGGCAAAACGCATGACGTCAAAAATCTCGATTGAGGCACTGACGCCGGATCAGGCGAAAGCAGAGCTTGCCCGCTTGGCGCAGGAACTGGGGCTAGCAAACAGCGATTATCACACCGCGGACGCACCGCGGATGGATGACGCGGCCTATGATGCGCTCAAGCGGCGCAATGCGGACATTGAGGCGCGGTTTCCTTCGCTCAAACGCAGTGACAGCCCATCTGATCAGGTGGGTGCCACCCCTGCGGATGGGTTTTCCAAGATCACCCACGATGTCGCAATGTTGTCGCTCTCGAATGCTTTCGACGCAGAAGACGTGGCCGAATTTGACGGTCGCATCCGCAAATATCTAGGGATGCACACAGATGAAGCTTTAAGCTATACGGCTGAGCCCAAGATTGACGGCTTATCGCTCTCGCTTCGATATGAGCAGGGCAATCTTGTTTATGCGGCGACACGCGGCGATGGGACAGTTGGTGAAAACGTCACGGCAAATGCGCGCACGATTCGAGACATCCCCCAAACAATCAACGGCGCGCCTGACATTCTGGAGGTTCGCGGCGAAGTTTACATGAGCCGCGAAGATTTTGCCGCCCTTAATACACGGCAGGAAGCCTCAGGTGGCAAAACATTCGCAAATCCGCGCAATGCGGCTGCCGGGTCTTTGCGCCAATTGGACAGCAACATCACCAAATCCCGGCCACTGCGGTTTTTTGCCTATGCCTGGGGCGCGCTCTCTGCCCCATTGGCTGAGTCCCAGAAAGCGTCGATTGACCGTCTTGCTGATCTTGGATTTTCCATAAATCCGCTCACGCGGTTATGTGCCTCTCCCGATGAAATGCTCGCACATTATGCGCGCATTGAAGAGGCGCGCGCGACATTGGGGTATGATATCGACGGCGTTGTCTACAAGGTGAACGATCTCGCATTGCAGGATCGTCTTGGGTTTCGGTCGACAACGCCCCGCTGGGCCATTGCACATAAATTCCCGGCGGAACTGGCGTGGACCTGGCTCACCGCGATTGACATTCAGGTCGGGCGCACCGGGGCTCTTTCTCCGGTGGCACGGCTGCAACCGGTCACCGTTGGGGGCGTCGTGGTTTCGAATGCGACACTGCACAACGAAGATTACATTAAGGGGCTCGACAGCAAAGGGTCCGAGATCAGGGACGGCAAGGATATTCGGATTGGCGACTGGGTTCAGGTTTACCGCGCCGGTGATGTGATTCCAAAAGTTGCGGATGTGGATCTGACCAAACGGCCAAAGGATGCGCAACCATTTGCTTTTCCGGACACATGCCCCGAATGCGACAGTGACGCGGTCCGCGAGCCGGGTGATGCGGTGCGCCGTTGCACGGGCGGGCTGATCTGTCCTGCGCAAGCGGTGGAAAAGCTCAAGCATTTTGTCTCACGCGCAGCCTTTGACATTGAAGGGTTAGGGGCCAAACAGGTTGAGCAATTCTACCTCGACGGTTGGATCACGGAGCCGGCAGAGATTTTTCAGCTCAAGGCGCGCTACGCAGAGGGCTTGCAGCAACTCAAAAACCGCGAAGGATGGGGCGAAAAGTCTGCCAACAATCTCTTTCAGGCCATTGAAGAAAAACGCAAAGTTTCCCTCCAGCGGGTCATATTCGCGCTTGGCATTCGCCATGTGGGGGAGGCCGCGTCAAACTTGATTGCTTTGCACTATGGCACCTGGCCTGAGTTTGAAGCAGCGATGGCCGCGGCTGCCCCCCAAGAGGGGCCCGTGTGGGACGATCTTATTGGCGTGGACGGCGTTGGCGCGGTGATGGCCGGATCGCTGGTGAGCGCTTTTGCACAAGAGCGCGAGCGCGCTTCGATCGACCGGCTGGTATCGGAACTCAACATTCAGGAGGTCAAACGCCCCGACACCACAGGCAGCCCCGTCGCGGGCAAGACTGTGGTTTTCACCGGCACATTGGAAAAGATGACCCGAGCAGAAGCAAAGGCGCGGGCCGAACGGCTGGGCGCCAAAGTGTCAGGGTCGGTCAGTGCGAAAACAGACATTCTGGTTGCGGGGCCGGGTGCCGGGTCCAAGGCGAAAAAGGCTGCGGATCTGGGGATTGAAACCTTGGACGAGGACGGCTGGCTCAGCCTGATTGAAGGCGCATGAGCCAGCGGCCCGAACCGCTTTTCCCGCTTTTTGCGGGGCTGGAAACGCTGAGTGGTGTTGGCCCAAAGACAGCACAGCATTTTGCGGCACTTGGGGTGATTGCCCCGCGGGACCTGCTTTTTACCTTGCCCTTTTCAGGTATTGATCGGCGCCAGCGCGACACATTGAAGGATGCGCAGTTGCCCGCCACGCTGACGGTTGCCGTCACCATTGGCGCGCACCGTCCCGCGCGCAATCGCAGTGGGGCCTACCGCATCCATGTCGAAGACGCGCAGACAAGTTTTCAACTTGTCTATTTTCATTCGCGCGGCGATTACCTTGAGCGACAAATGCCAGAAGGGTCGCGGCGTATCGTGTCCGGCCGCGTGGAGCTGTTTGACGGCATCGCACAAATGGTGCACCCCGATTTTGCCGTACCAGAAGAAGATGCGCCGTCGATCCCGGATTTTGAACCGGTTTATCCGCTGACCAGCGGTGTGACGCAAAAGGTGATGTATAAGGCCACGCGCGGGGCAAAGGCATTGGTGCCTCAAATGGCAGAGTGGATTGATCCTGCTCAGAAAAATCAATCAGGCTGGCCAGATTTTTCCGATGCCGTGGCCCATGCGCATGATCCCCAGACCCTTGCGGACCTTGCCCCAACCGCGCCTGCGCGTGAGCGTTTGGCCTATGATGAGCTTTTCGCGCATCAAATCACCCTTGCCCTGGCCCGTAGCCGCGAACGGCGCAAATCGGGGCGTGCAACGCAAGGGGATGGCCACTTGCAGGCCCGCGTGCTGGCCGCGTTGCCGTATGACCCGACCGGTGCGCAAACCCGCGCCGTGGCTGAGATCACGGCAGACATGGCGAGCCCGCAGCGGATGAACCGCTTGTTGCAAGGCGATGTGGGAGCGGGCAAAACGCTGGTCGCCTTTATGGCACTTTTGCGCGCAGTGGAGGCAGGCGGGCAGGGGGTGTTGATGGCACCGACAGAAATCCTTGCGCGGCAACATCTGCAAGGGTTGCGCCCGATGGCCGAGGAAGCCGGCGTGGTGCTCGAAATCCTCACAGGCCGGGACAAGGGGGCGGAGCGTGAGAGCAAGCTGTCGGCGCTTGCGCGCGGTGATATTCACATTCTTGTCGGCACCCATGCGGTGTTTCAGGCCGATGTTGTTTTTGCCGATCTGCGTCTGGCTGTTGTGGACGAACAGCATCGGTTTGGCGTGCGGCAACGGCTCGAGTTGGGGCAAAAGGGTGACCGGGCGGATGTGCTGGTGATGACCGCCACGCCGATACCCCGCTCGTTGGCCTTGGCGCAATATGGCGACATGGACGTGTCTGTGCTGGACGAAAAGCCACCGGGCCGCCAGCCGATCAAAACGGCGTTGATCAGTACAGAGAGGTTGGATCAGGTGATCGACCGTCTGCGTGCTGCGATTGTGGAGGGGCGACAGTGTTATTGGGTCTGCCCGCTGGTTGAAGAAAGCGAGGTCAGCGATCTGATTGCGGCAGAAGAGCGCTTCAAACGGTTGCGCGCCGCCTTGGGGGAAGGGGTTGTGGGGCTTGTACATGGGCAAATGCCGCCCGCTGAAAAAGACGCGGCCATGCGTGCTTTTCAAAACGCGCAGACACAAGTGCTGGTCGCAACCACGGTGATTGAGGTGGGTGTGGATGTTGCAAATGCCACCATTATGGTGATTGAACGGGCGGAAACCTTTGGTCTGGCGCAATTGCACCAATTGCGCGGGCGGGTCGGACGTGGATCTGCGGCGTCAACCTGCCTGTTGATGTATCAGCCACCCTTGGGAGAGACGGGGCAGCAGCGGTTGGAAGTCTTGCGTGAAACGGAAGACGGGTTTGTCATCGCGGAGACAGACCTCAAGATGCGGGGCACCGGCGATTTGATTGGCACGGCCCAGTCTGGCGTTCCTCGGTTCAAAGTCGCCGATCTGGAGCGCCAGGCGGGTTTGATGGCCACGGCACAAACGGACGCGCGCAAACTGCTCAACGAGGACCCCGATCTGACATCAGACCGCGGGCAGGCGGCGCGCATGTTGCTGTGGCTGATGCGGCAAGACGAAGCGATCCGTTTGATATCAGTTGGTTAGCACCTCCAGACTATTTTGTTCACAAATGTTCTCAAAAAGTTCTTTACAGAAGGTTAAGAAAATGAGAACAAAGGAGCAACAAAGAAGGAGGCACAGATGACAACGCTCAAAACACTCAAGTCCATCGCGGCACGGTCCCATGATACGCTCTTGCAGGATGCCATTGGTGCGGCGGCTTTGGTTGTGATGCTTGTTGGTGGTCTCTACCTGCCTGTTTTTGTTTGATTTCTGCCTGCGCTCTCATGCCAGACCTGCCACTGCATCCGTCCCAATGATGCACCCGATCGGCACTGCCTGTCCTTGATCGGTTTTGGGTTCCCGCCCAACGGCTCGTCTGGGTCCCACATGAGAAACGCTTTCCTTGCGCCGCCATCCTTCCCGGGATGTGCGGCGTTTTTTTGACGGTGTTCTGGGACGTTAGCGGTGGTGGCTATGGCTCATATGGGGCCCGACTGGATACCGGATCTTAGACCTTCAACCCCGCTCATCAGAACATGCTCTCACGTGCCGGATGTGATGGCTCACCCTCGTTTGGTGACCCCATCCATCTGCTCTGCGCGCTTGGGCCTGATCAGTGAGCTGGCTCAGGATTGCTTGACGTCCGCAGGGGCCATCGCCGTTTCCATGGCCTCCACAATGGCCTCCATGCTGAGCAGGATGGACGCATGGCGGTTCTTGTACTCCACCGCCGGGCTGAGCACTTCAAAACCGTCAAAAGGGGCCTCGGGCACGCCACCTTTGCCTTTGAGCATGGCGCGCAGGGCATCGCGCCCCTTGGTGATCTCGTCCAATGTTGCGCCGACAGCCGCGCCGCCCGCCACCGCCGCAGCGGCCTGACCCAAGGCGCAGGCTTTTACGTCCTGGCCCAGTTCCATGAGCCGACCGTCCCGCACAACAACGTCCACCGTCACCGCAGAGCCGCACAGAGGCGAGCGGCGTTTCACGGTGGCGTCCGCGTCAGAAAGCCGTCCCAGATGTGGGATGTCCGCGGCAAGCGCAAGAATTCGCGCTGAATAGAGTTTGATCAGGTCTGTTTCGCCCGACATGGCTGTTTCCTTTATCCGTTAACGCCTACATAAGCCTCACCACGCGAGATGCAAAAAACATTTGACCAGAAGGCGAACCTTTGATGCGATTTGACACCACAAAACTCACGTTCAATGATGCCGGGCTGATCCCCGCCATCGCCCAGGACGCCACCACCAAAGAGGTATTGATGCTGGCATGGATGAACGCCGAGAGCATTGCGCGCACGCTTGAGACCGGGCGCGTCACCTATTGGAGCCGTTCGCGGCAGGCGTTCTGGATCAAAGGCGAAACCAGCGGCAATGTGCAAAAGTTGATTGATCTGCGGTTTGACTGTGATCAGGATTGCCTGCTGGTGATGGTCGACCAAACCGGGGCTGCGTGTCACACCGGGCGCCGGGATTGTTTTTACAGGGCGGTGCGGGACGGCGAGATTGTAGAGCTTTCCAAGCCGTTGTAACCTTGATCCTATACATTAGGTGTGACGACTAAATATCTATAATAGAACGAATGTCTTCCGCAGATCGACCTTCGCTCCGATACAGCGAAATCGCGCGTGCGTCATCTCTTTTGGCAAGCCGCTTACCGCTCTCATCGCGGATCAGGCGGTGATGGTGGTAAATGGGTCTGGGTAACCCGAAGACCTCTTGGAGCAGAACGTGGATCTGTGTTGCGTCAAAAAGGTCCTGTCCGCGCACAACATGGCTGATCTCCTGCTCCGCATCATCAAGCACAACAGAGAGATGGTAGGAGGTTCCCATGTCCTTGCGGGCCAGCACGACGTCGCCGACAGCCTCCACTAAATGTTGGGGAGAGATGGCAATGGTCCCTGTTGCGCCATCCGGTCCGTGGCCCGTCTCGGAAAAGGAGATCGCAGAGCTGGCGAAAGCTTCAATAGCGCGCGCCATATCTAGCCGCAATGTTACATCTCTGGGTCTATTTTCGTTTGGATGTATAGGCTTACCCCGGCACGTTCCGGGATAGATTGCCCCATCTGGCCCCTGTGTCGGGACACCTTCTTGGGGGGCGGACAAGGCATTTTGGATGTCACGTCGTGAGCAGATGCAGGGGTAGAGCAGGCCGCGCGCCCACAAATCATCCAATGCGGCGTCGTAAGCGGTCTGCCGCTCTGACTGGCGCATCACGGGTTCTGGCCATGTCAGGCCAAGCCATGCCAAATCATCGTATATCTGCGCCTCCCACGTATCGCGGGCGCGGGTGTGATCGATGTCTTCAATCCGCAGCAGGAACTCCCCGCCAGCCGCCTGCGCCATATCAAACGCAAGCAGCGCAGAATACGCATGGCCAAGATGCAACGGACCAGTTGGGGACGGGGCAAACCTTGTTCGGAAAGTCACGCTTTTTCAAGTATGTAAACAATGGACTTCATGTTGATACCCGGCAAATGAGGGCCGTGTTCGCGAAATAGGAGCCTTGCCGCACCGCAATCGGTCCATTCGGAAACGCGGCCTTCATGTATGGGATCCTCAAGGGTATGATCGTTAAAGGAAAAAACCAACTTGCCTGCAGGTGGCAGGGCCTCCATCAAGCTATCGAGCACTGAGATTGGGGCCGCGCCCGATCCGATCACCCCAATCGCCGCGATGGATGGATACGCGCCGGATTTGAGCGCGAGGTTGCCCGAAACCTGTTGCATCGTGCGGTAGACGCCCTTTGCCTGAGCCTGCGCCAGCATTTCAGCAGAGAGATCGACACCGTCAATGGTCGTGAACCCAGCGAGCGTAAGCGCCAACCCCGAGAGCCCGGTTCCACACCCGAAGTCCAGCACAGGTGCGGTCAGATCATCTGTCACGCCCGCCAACGCCGCAGCGCAACGGCCCGGTGTGGCATAGCCATTTTCAGCGATCTCAGTCTCGTAACTTGCGGCCCAGGCGTCGTAAATCTCGCGTGTTTGATCCTCGCCCTGCGCGGAATACACTTTGTTCAAATAACTCTCAGTCATGAACCTAGGTTAGGCAGGCTCCGTCTGTCTGTCCAGCCAAGCCTGCCAATCGAGCTTTGCCCGGTCGGTGTAAGCCTTGTAGCGGTCCTTGCGGCCGCGACGCCCGCCTTTCAACCCCTCAACAGGGGGAAAAAGGCCAAAGTTGACGTTCATCGGTTGAAACGTCTTGGCCTCAGCCCCGCCAGTAATGTGGGTGATCAATGCGCCCATCGCCGTGGTGTTTGGTGGTGCGGGCAAGGGGGTGCCGCGCATCTCAGCCACAGCCATGCGCCCTGCGAGCAGACCCATGGCCGAGCTTTCCACGTATCCCTCAACGCCGGTGATCTGTCCGGCAAAGCGGATGTTCGGGCGCGAGCGCAGGCGCATCTGATCGTCAATCAGCGTTGGCGAATTGATAAAGGAGTTGCGGTGGATGCCGCCAAGACGGGCAAAGGACGCATCCTCCAGTCCGGGAATCATTTTGAAAACATTGGTTTGCGCGCCATATTTCATCTTGGTCTGGAAACCTACGATGTTATAAAGCGTCCCCAGTTTGTTGTCGCGGCGCAGTTGGACCACAGCATAGGGTTTTACATCTGGCGCATGCGGGTTGGTCAGCCCGACGGGTTTCATCGGGCCAAAGCGCAGCGTCTCGCGCCCGCGCTCGGCCATCACCTCAATCGGCAGACACCCGTCAAAATAGCCAGCGGTTTCACCTTCGCGGAATTCGGTTTTGTCAGCCGCCAGCAGCGCGTCGATGAAAGCCTCATATTGCGCGCGGTCCATCGGGCAATTGAGGTAGGCGGTACGCTCTTCCTCGGTTTCGCCTTTGTCATATCGCGACTGCATCCATGCGCGGTCCATGTTGATGCTGTCGAAATAGACGATCGGTGCAATCGCGTCGAAAAACGCAAGTGCTTCGGCCCCGGTTTCCGCCGCGATCGCGTCGGCCAGCGCACCGGACGTCAGGGGCCCGGTTGCGATAATCCACTGCCCCTCAGAAGAAAGCTCCGTAATCTCTTCGTAATCCACCGTCACATTCGGATGTGCCAAGAGCGCGTCGGTGACTGATTGCGCAAATGGGTCCCGGTCCACCGCCAGGGCACCCCCCGCAGGCAGGCGGTGTTTGTCTGCCGTGGCCATGATCAGCCCATTTGCAGCGCGCATTTCCCAATGCAAAAGGCCCACCGCGTTCTGTTCCGAATCGTCTGACCGAAAGGAATTGGAGCAGACCATCTCCCCCAATAGTCCGGTCTGGTGCGCAAAGGTGCCGACCTTGGGCCGCATCTCGTGAATGACCACGCTTAGCCCCGCGTTTGCGGCTTGCCATGCGGCCTCGGACCCGGCCATGCCGCCGCCCACAATGTGAAGTGTTTGTGTCATAGGGGCGATGTAGGGCAGGGGATGCGCCCGCGCAACTGCCTTCACGTCGCAGTTTGTAAAACGGCGCACTGCCTAGACGCACAAAGCATCTTGTTTATCTGGAGGGCTAGGATTTGGGGTCGCCGCTGCGGGAATGGCCGATCAGTGAGAGGCTGATCTGGAGGGACCTTCCGCCGGCGGCGACCCAAATAATCAAGAGCGTTTCGGCTCTGACACAAACATGCCCCAATTGTGCCCGAATTGATATAATTATTTTGGCAACAATCTACGCGGAAATCGAAACAATCATTGTTCCCACTCAGGAGCGCGTTTGTGCAAGAAGGCGTCGATCCCTTCGGCGGTGTCATCGCGCAGCATGTTCTGGACCATCACGTCGCCGGTGTAGGCGTAGGCCTCAGCGGTGGGGAGCGCGATCTGATTGTAGAACGCCTCCTTGCCTATTTTCACAGCTGAGCCCAGCTTTGACGCCACCAGATCTGCCAGGGCGGCGGTCTCCTTTTGCAGGTCATCCTCCCCGACCACGCGGTTGACCAATCCCAAGGCCTGCGCGCGGGCCGCAGGGATGAACTCGCCCGTGGTGAGCATTTCAAACGCCTGTTTGCGCGGGATGTTTCGGCTGAGCGCCACCATAGGGGTGGAGCAGAAAAGGCCGATGTTCACGCCGTTCACGCCAAAGCGGGTCGTTTCAGCGGCAACAGCCATGTCGCAGGTCGCAACCAGTTGGCAGCCAGCGGCCGTGGCAATCCCGTGAACCTGCGCAATCACGGGCTGCGGCATGGACTGCACCCGCGCCATGACTGCGGCACATCGGTCAAAGAGATCCTTGAACGCTGCAGCACCGCCATCCTCCGCTTTTCGCATCGCTGTCATCTGGCGCAGATCATGGCCTGCGCAAAAGGCCTTGCCAGCGCCGGAAATCGTGACGACCCGTGTCGCCGTATCCTGTGCGATCTGATCCAGCGTCTGATGCAACGCCGCCAACATCTCATCCGAGAGCGCGTTCAGCCGCTCCGGTGCGTTCATCGTCAGATGCGCCACCGCGCCACGTTGCGTCATATCCAGAATTGCCATCTTGCCTCTCCCCTTCAATCCCCCCAATCCTAGGCCAAGCGCAGTAGGGAGAACAAGCATGACACCTGTGATGACAGCAGAAGAATTGAATGACTTTATGTCGGAGGTGTTTCAGCAGGTCGCGGATGAATTCAACGTCGACCATGTGGGCGAAGGCGAGGTAACGATGCGGCTGCTCACCTCTGAAAAGCATTTGCGCCCCGGCGGGACGATTTCGGGACCGTCGATGTTTGGTCTGGCGGATGTCGCCGCCTATATCGTGACGCTGAGCCAGATTGGCCCCAAGGCGCTGGCGGTGACCACCAACTGTTCTATTGATTTTATGCGCAAACCCGAAGCGGACGTGCCGCTCATTGCCAAGGCGCGGTTGTTGAAGCTGGGCAAGCAGCTCTCTGTGACGGATGTATTACTGTATTCAGAGGGAAAGCCCGAGCCGGTGGCGCGCGCCAGCCTGACCTATGCCATTCCGCCCAAATCGATGGGGTGAGACAAAAATGGGCCGGGAGATCCCGGCCCAGTTAGAAGAGGTCTGGCGGATGCCACGGGGAAGTCACACCCGCCAGAACACACGACGGGATTCAAAGTTGGCCTCCGTCGGTGTCAGCCCCACATCCTGCAACTGCCACGGCTCAAGCTTGGACAAAGCGAGGCGCGTGCGGCGGTTTGTGGCCCATTTTGTCACCAAGACCGCAAAGCTGACCGCCAGACGTGCGGCGAGGGGCGCGCCGGGCTGTGAAAGAATGCTGAGTGCATCGGTCGGAATGGATCTTGCGTGTGCCATGGGAAATCTCCTTGGGTTAAATGTATTGACACAATGTGGCGACTTGCTACAATTGAACGATACAAATATTGATACAAAGGTTCTAGGGGAACATTGTAATGGGTACAATATACATCAGGCCGGAAGATTTGGGCGTGCCTCCGCGCGCCGTTCGATCCTTTAGCCCGCCGGTGGAGGACGTGCCAGAACACCCATCCGGAACAAGCAGAGTGGACGGTGTGGCGGGCGACCGATTCGTGCGTCGATGTGACTGTATCGATCAGATTTCACATGAAAAAAGGGCCGGGGAAGACCCCGGCCCAGTCAGAAGAGGTTCAGCAAATGGGGTCTGTACTCCCACATCCGCAGAACACGTAGCCCAAGGCGAGAGTTCCCCAGACCAACGTTTGTTCCCAAGCAAACAGATGAATACAAAGCGTACCAAATCGGGTACGCAGGAGCCGCCTGCTTGGGGGATCTTTCAGTCTCGGACCACAATGCAAATGCCGAATGAACTGCGTTGCACCGTGACGGGACGTCCAGAAGTTTCGTATAGTAGGTCGATAGATGCCCGATATGGGCCTTATGGTTTACGTGCTGAAATAGCGTTTTCAAAAAAGAACTGTCTTCAATACTTAAAACGGTACAATGAACTGAGTGCTGTCGCTAGGGAAACATTGTAATGGATACAATTTGGTCACAAGACGCGCTTGAGGGTGCCAAGCCGAAATACAAGGCGGTTGTTGCCATGATCCGCGATCAGATCGCCGTAGGGGGGCTGCATATCGGGCAAAAGCTGCCTCCGGTGCGTGAATTGGCCTGGCAGCTCAAGATCACGCCGGGCACGGTGGCGCGGGCCTATACCGTCTTGACCGACAGCGGTGTGTTGCAAGCGGAGGTGGGGCGCGGCACCTTTGTGGCCGACCCGACCGTTGTGATGGAAGACAACACGCCGCCTCAACCTCTCAATCTGATTGAGATCGATGCGGTGGACCACAATCAGAGTGGGAGCAGCGAAAACGTCAATCTCTTTTCCCCGCATCTGCCGAATGGCGGGCAGGCGGAGTTGATCCGCAGCCTGTTGGCGGAAATCGCGCAAGACCCGCCGTCCGGCGTGATGCATTACCCCTCCCGGCGCAGTGCCGAACCCGCTCGCGCCGCAATGGTGCACTGGCTGCACGGGGCACCGATCGGCCCTGTCGATGAAAATGACATTGTTCTGTCCCACGGCGGGCAGAATGCAATCTTGCTCGTCTTTCAGACGATTTTGCGGGGCAGGCGGCCCACGGTGTTCGTCGAGGAGCTCGCGTATCCGGGGTTTCGCCGGGCGGCGGAGCTTGTGCGCGCAGAAGTGGTGGCTATTCCCTGTGACACCCATGGGATTATCCCAGAGGCCCTTGCCGAAGCGGCTGAGCGCCATCCCGAAGCGCAGGTCCTGTGCACCTCGCCCGAAGTGCACAGCCCTACCTGTGGGTTCACCCCAATGGAGCGGCGCCGTGCCTTGGTTGAGGTGGCCCGCAAGGCCGATCTGCAAATCCTGGAGGATGATTGCTATCGCATGGGACGGGCCGAGGGGGATGGATACCGGCTTTTGGCACCTGAACGCGGCTGGTACGTCAGTTCGTTGTCGAAATCCATCACGCCTGCGCTGCGCATCGGCTGCGCTATCGGTCCGCGGGGCATGTCGGCGGCGTTGCACCGGTCGGCGGAGCATGGGTTTTTTGGCCTTGCCACCCCAATGATTGATCTGGCCGCCGCATTGCTGGCGCATCCGCACCTGCCGCAAATCATGGAGCGGTCGCGGCTTGGGGTTGAGAAATACGTCAAGATCGCGGTGAACACGCTTGGCTGTTTTGATCTGATGTGGCGCACGGACGTGCCGTTTTTGTGGCTGAAGCTGCCGCAGGGCTGGCGCGCCTCTGCATTCTGTCAGGCGGCTGAAAAGAAGGGGATCCAGATCAGGGCGGCAGAAGAGTTCGCGGGCCGCGACTGTCCCAGCCCCCATGCCGTGCGCATGGCGATCAATGGCGGTGTCTCCCTGCGTCGGTTCGAAGAGGCGATGGGCCAGCTGCGCGATCTTTTGGAGTATCCTGCGGAACAGATCAGCGTTTAGATGGGGTATTATTATACCCAATTTGTAACCTATTGTTTTATTTCACTTAAAACAGCATATACCCTGTTGACCTGCGCTTGGGCATCTTTATAACCCGCCCATCACCGATGCGTGTCGTGCGCTGCACGGCCCCGATCACCCTTAGACAGGAACTTCCGATGAAAACCTTTTCTGCAACACCGGCAGACATCGACAAGAAATGGATCATCATTGACGCCGAAGGTGTCGTGCTGGGCCGTCTCGCCTCGATCATTGCCATGCGCCTGCGCGGCAAACACAAACCTTCGTTCACGCCCCATATGGACTGTGGTGACAACGTGATTGTCATCAACGCCGAGAAAATCCAGATGACCGGCAAGAAGCGCGAAGAGAAGCATTACTGGCATACCGGCCACCCCGGCGGCATCAAAGAGCGCACCAAGGCACAGATCCTTGAAGGCGCGCACCCTGAGCGTATCGTGACCCTCGCGGTCAAGCGCATGCTGCCCGGCAACCGCCTGAGCCGTCAGATCATGACCAACCTGCGCGTTTACGCCGGTGGCGATCACCCACATGAGGCGCAAAGCCCCGAAGTTCTGGACGTCAAAGCCATGAACAAGAAAAACACCCGGAGCGCATAACAATGGCTGACGAAATCAAAACACTCGAAGACCTCGCAGAGGTTGTGACCGAGGACATGACAGCGGCACCCGCCACTCCTGTTGTCGAAGAAATCACCCGTGAGCCCGTTCGTGATGAGCTGGGCCGCGCTTACGCCACCGGCAAGCGGAAAGACGCGATTGCCCGCGTCTGGATCAAGCCTGGCTCCGGCAAGGTCACAGTGAACGGCAAAGAGCAGAACACATATTTTGCCCGCCCCGTTCTGCAGATGATCCTCGCGCAGCCTTTTGGCATAACCAACACCGAAGGTCAGTTTGACGTCTTCGCCACGGTCAAAGGTGGTGGTCTCTCTGGTCAGGCGGGCGCGGTCAAGCACGGCATCTCCAAGGCGCTGCAGCTTTATGATCCCTCCCTGCGCGGCGCGCTGAAAGCGGCAGGCTTCCTGACCCGTGACAGCCGTGTTGTTGAGCGTAAGAAATACGGTAAGGCCAAAGCGCGTAAGAGCTTCCAGTTCTCCAAGCGTTAATCCCGGTTGCACCGACTACAAGTTTGAAAGAGCCTGCACGCAAGTGTGGGCTCTTTTGCTATTGGGGCGTTGGAGGATGAGATGAGAAGTCTGGCGTTGCTCTGTGTGATGGTGGTTTGGTTTTGTGCAGGCGTTCTGGTGGGCCATACCAAGGTGTTCCCCTTTGACGTCCTGCGCAGCATCAAGCTGGCGGTGCTTGGCCCTGACCTGACGCCGGACCCAGCCGGTGTCGCGCGCAGGGGGCTGTTTGAAACCTATACGCCGGATGTGGACGTGGTCATGATCGGCGACAGCCTGACGGAACGCGGCCTTTGGGCGGATGCTTTTTCCCAGCTTGTGATTGCCAACCGGGGGACGGGGGGAGACCGCGCAGATCAGGTGCGTGCGCGGCTGGACGCAGTGCTGGCCACACAGCCAGAGCATGCTTTTATCCTCTTGGGGATCAATGACATTTTCGCGGGCCGCGAGATGGAAGACACGGTTCAGGACATCGCGGCAATCGTTGACAGGCTCGGGCAGGCGGGCGTGCGCGTATATCTGCAATCTGCGCTGGAATGTTATGTGCCTGTCTGCGGCAGCAAGCGCGATGCGATTCTAGAGCTGAATGTGGCACTCAACCGCCTTGCGGCAGAGGCGGGCATTGCCTTCATCGATGTCAATGCGGTGTTGTCAGACGATACGGGGCTGCGCCTTGATCTGACTTATGACGGCATTCACCTCAACGCGAAGGGCTACGCGCTCTGGGCGGAGGTTTTGGCCCCCCTTATGCCGCCAAAGCAATAAGGGCGTCAGTCGTCCGGGCGCACCAACCCCAATCCGCGCAGATAAATGCCAATACCGGTTTCGAGCAAATCCTCCGGCGGGAAGGGAGAGGCGCGGCCCGGTGAATTACGCGCAAAAAGTTCAACAACACCGTGGCTCATGGCCCAGATATGCGCGCTGAACATGGAGGCGGGCGGGCGTTTATCTTCCGGGATATGCTGGCTGAGGTCTGTCGCAGCTTTTTCAAGCACGCCATTGGCGCGGTTTGCCACCATCGCCAGTTCCGGCGTGCGGTTCACGGAAACGCCGCTTTCAAACATTGCAATGTAATGGCCGGGGTACTTGCGCGCAAAGGCGAGATACGCCCGGCCCGTTGCCTCAAACGCCTTTAGCGCCGAAGGCTGCCCGGACTGATAGGCGTATTCCATCAGATCGGCAAAAATCTCATACCCTTGCTGTGCGGCCTCCGCGATCAATGCCTCACGGCCGTCAAAGTGACGATAGACGGCCGCCGGGGTCACGCCCGCCTGTTTGGCCGCCTCCGACAGCGTAAAGCCTGTCGGGCCCCGCGTCTCAATCAGCTCCAGTGCTGCTTTGGTCAACGCCTGACGCAGATTGCCGTGATGGTAGCCTTTCTTAGGCATCCCAGATGTCCGGGCCACTACAGATGCCGGTGTCGATCTGGCCGATCGCTTTTTCATCCTTTCGGTCATAGTCAAAGGCATGCAGGACCGTGCGGATGGCATTCAGGCGTGCGCGGCGTTTGTCATCGGACCGCACAACCGTCCATGGCGCGTGATCTGAGTGGCTGCGCGTCAATGTCTCGCGAATGGCGTCGGTATAGGCGTCCCATTTGCTCAGCCCCTTTACGTCAATCCCGCTGAGCTTCCATTGCTTGAGCGGATCGCTTTCGCGGGCCAGCATCCGGCGCAGCTGCTCTGCGCGGCAGACATTGAGCCAGAACTTGAAAAGGTGGATGCCTTCATCCACCAGCATGTCCTCAAAGGGTGTCACTTGGGTGAAAAAGTGCTCCCGCTCCGCTGGCTCGCAAAAGCCAAACACATGTTCCACCACACCGCGATTGTACCACGAGCGGTCAAAGAAAACCATCTCACCTGCAGAAGGTAAGTGCTTGATATAGCGTTGAAAGTACCACTCTGTGCGTTCTGTTTCAGTGGGTTTGGACAGCGCTACCACACGTGCGGCACGGGGGTTGAGATTGGCCCGAAAGCGGCTGATTGTGCCGCCTTTGCCCGCCGCATCACGCCCTTCAAACACACATGCGATCCTTGTACCGGTGTCGCGTGCCCAGGCCTGTAGCTTGACCAGCTCAATCTGGACCCGGTCCATTTCCTTGTCATAGACCTTGCGCGCCATCCGCTCGGAATGCGGATAGCTTGAAGTCAGGATATCCCCCTTGTCCGCGCGT
Source organism: Sulfitobacter sp. (assembly GCA_045105735.1). Lineage (GTDB taxonomy): Bacteria > Pseudomonadota > Alphaproteobacteria > Rhodobacterales > Rhodobacteraceae > Sulfitobacter. The sequence goes on from JBGCDV010000007.1 coordinate 89,849, forward strand.
TTGACGGCGGCGCGAATGTCGGCTGGCGCATCGTTTTCGAAAAAGGCGCTGATCGCACCGTCAAAGGGCAGGTCCATGAGGCCTCCTGTTCGCGTATCTTACGTCCTATATGGGATGTTAATCGGGTTAACGCAAACCCGCACGTGTGGCGGCGCGGTCAATCGCGGCCACAACATCCGCGGCGGCAGTATGCTGAGGCATGTGGCCTTGGCCGGGCAGCACGGTCAAATTGCCGTTGGGGACATCGCCCATCAAGACCTCGGCGTGGACTTTGAGCGGGACAATTGTGTCGGCATCCCCGTGAATGGCCTCAATCGGCATGGTCAGGGTGCCATATTGCTTTTGCATCTCAACAACATGCGGGCGCAGGGCGTTGACCTGCTGCGCATTGGCGCGGGTGCTTTCGCGGCGCAGGGTGAGCCCTACGCCAACGTGTTCGGCATAGCCTTCGGGGGCCTCTTGAGGCGCAAAAATACTCTCAATGCTGTTGGCGATGTAGCTTTGCGGTAAAAAGGCGGTGATCATCGGCACCACCAGCGCGCCCCCCAAGGTGGAGCCAAAGGTGCCATAGGTCCAGCCAAGCTCACCGGGCCAGGGTTCGGCCACAGCCCCCACCAGCACCAGCGCCGCTGTATCTTCGGGACGGCTGAGACCCCAGGCGAGCGTGACAATGCCGCCAAACGAATGGCCCAGCACAATCGGGTTTTTGACCCCGATCTGATCGGCGGCACCCTGCAACAGCGCTGCTTGCTGCGTCGGTGTTTCCTCCGTGTTGTTCCACGCGCCGCCATGGCCCTCGGGCCGTCCGGTCCAGCCCAATCCGGGGCGATCAAACAGGATCACGCGGTAGCGGTCGGTCAGCAGATCGGTAAAGCCGAGGGTAAAATCGTTCATGTTGCCGCTGGCCCCGTGCAACAGCACCAGATCAGGCCCTTGCCCCATCACACGGTAGTGCACGCGCACACCGTCCACCGTGACGAACTCATTTGAGGGCGGATTATCAGCCTCTGCTACGGCCTCGCGCGCAGTTGCCCGCCATTGGGTCAGGGCAACACCGACCACCAGAAACAAGATCAGGTACATCATACTGCGCGGCATTCTAACCTTTCCCGATCAAGTCCATGTCGAAGGGCGTTGATTGATATATCTCGTTGATCCAATTGCCATAAAGCAGATGCGCATGGCTGCGCCAGCGGTTGGTGGGCGTGCGCGACGGGTCATTGTCAGGATAGTAGTTGCCCGGCACATTGATCGGCGTGCCCGCCGCGATGTCGCGATCATATTCCTGCTTGAGCGTGTCACTGTCGTATTCAAAGTGGTTGAACACATAAAGCGCGCGGTGGTCGGGGTCCTGTATCAGGCAGGGACCAACCTCATCACTGCCAAGCAGGGTTTTGAGCCCCGGTTTCGCGTCGACCTCGTCCTGTCGCATCTCTGTCCAGCGGGAGACAGGCATGACACATTCGTCGGAAAACCCCCGCAGGAAGGGCGAGGAGGGATCAAGGTTGCGGTGCCGGAAGCAGCCAAAGGCCTTGTGATCCAGCATGTGTTTCGCGACCCCGTGGAAATGGTTGATCATCGCCATCCCGCCCCAGCAGACACCAAAGGTGGAATGCACGTTCGTTTGGGTCCAATCCATCACTTGGGTGAGTTCTTCCCAATAGCCGACGTCTTGAAAATCCAGATGTTCGATCGGCGCGCCAGTGATGATCAGGCCGTCGAACTTCTCATCCCAGACCTCGCTCACGGGACGGTAAAAACTCTCCATATGCGCAGCGGCGGTGTTGCGCGTCTGATGCTCTGACATGCGCAACAGGCTCAGCTCAATCTGCAGGGGTGTGGCACCGATCAGCCGGGCAAACTGGTTCTCGGTCTGGATTTTCTTGGGCATCAGGTTGAGCAGCGCGATGCGCAAAGGGCGAATGTCCTGCCGGGCCGCCAGCTCTTCGTCCAGCACCATCACCCCTTCGCGCGTGAGCACGTCAAAGGCAGGCAGGTTGGCGGGCAGTTTGATAGGCATTGTAGTGATCCGTATGGTTTGGGTGTGGTAGATAGTGCGCAGAGGCAAAGCTGCCAAGGGAGGCGGCCTCACAAGGCGGAGAGCAGCCTAGCCGGGCATGCGCTGCGCGATCAAATCCACAAAATCATCCTGTGTTTTCAGAGCGCTGATCTGATCGGGGGTGATGGTCACCCCCCATTTGGCCATTGCCTCATACCGCGGTTGGCGGTGTGAAAGCGCCTGCGCATAGGTCCAGCGCACAAAGGTATCTGGATCAACATTCGCCTCTATGCAGTTGTTTTCTTTTAGATATGCGGCCCATACTTCAGCCAGGAACTCTGGCTGATAGGCCATCGGCTTAGGGGCGCGGTCAAAGCGGCGGATCAGCTCTTGGGTATGCGCTTCATCCCCCTTGATCCAGACCAGCAGGCATTCCTCAGAGAGTTCCTTGAGCAGCGGATCATCAGGGTCATTGGCATCCACCCATTCACAAATCGACCCGCCTGTGTCGCAGATAAAGTGGTCATAGCCATAAAGCGCCTGCGCGCGGTCCGCGAAATGCGCGGTATCCTTGAGCGCCGCAATCTCGCCTTGCCGAAAGGCTTCCTGGCGGCGCGCATATTCCGCCATCGGTAGCCCGCCCTTGTCTGGATCACCGGGTTTGCCCAGCCATGTTGCCACGGGGCTGAGGTTTTCAAACGTGATGTTGGAGGCGATGTAGATGCTGTCGGACATCAGCAAATCCCGCAGAAACGGCACCTTCATCGCCTCCGCTTTCGCGTTGTCGATGATGGTTTCCCCCAGATACCGCGTGCCGATGCGGTAATCGATGGAGTAGTGAAACCAGTCGCCTGATCCGCGCAAAAGCCCGCTTAGGTGCGTTTTGCCCAAGCCAGACATGCCAAAAACCAGCACCTTGCGGTGGGTCGCGGCACGCCAGTCGGCAGCAGAAGAATAGAGCATGGGTCAGGTCCGTTCGCGGTTCGCTTTGGCCCTACCTATCGCGATGCCGCATCATACGCCAGACGCGGCCATCGAGCACGATCAATCCCAAGGCCAACAGTGCAAATCCGCCATAGGCAGCCGGGCGCAGCGCCTCATTCAACAAGAGCGCGCCCAGCACAATGGCAAAGGGCGGGATCAGCAGGGTCACCAGCATCAGATTGCCACTGCCCGCCATCGCCAGCACACGGTAGTAGAGCAGATAGGCGAGCGCGGTCGCTCCAAAGGCATAATACCCGATCGCCGCCAGCGTGCGGGGTTCCAGATCAAGGGTCAGGGGCCCTTCAATCAGCCATGCGGCGGGCAGCATGATCAGCGTGGAGCCCGTCACCATACCCGCAGCCGCGACTTGCGGTGGTTGGCCAGAGAGCGTCTTGCGCGCCCAGACAGAGGCCAGCGCGTAAGAGACGGTTCCCCCGATCACGGCCAGTTGTGCCAGGGAGCGGATGTCGAAATTGCGCAGGTTCTCCAGCCCAATGGCGGTCGCAACACCTGCAAAGCCCAATGTGACACCCAGCGCCTTGCGCGCAGTAATCCGTTCGTCAGCAAAGAAAATTGCAGCGGCGATGACCCCAAAGATTGCTGTGGCAGCATTCAGAATTGAGGTCAGACCGCTCTCGATGTGCAGTTGCCCCCAAGCCATCAACCCGAAAGGGATCACGTTGTTGAGGATTCCCATCCCAAGAAAGGCACCCCAGACACGCGGGTCGCGGGGGAGGGGCAGGCGCATCAGCAGCACCACAAGCCATAGCGCGAGCGCCGCCCAACCGACGCGGTGCGCCACCGAGGTGATCGGCCCAACCTCATCCAGCGCGATGCGAATGGAGACAAAGGATGCGCCCCAAAGAATGGCCAGCAACAGCAATTCGACCCAAGCGCGTGTGGATATGATTTTTTGTGTATTCATAGGTTGGATCTACGCGCGGTCCGCACCACAAACGACCCGGTTCATGCGGTTTTCCGCGTCTCGTGCCAGATGTTGAAGTAGTTGCCAGCAAAAATGACCACCGCGCCGACAAAGACCCAAGGGTCCAGCGCTTCACCGTAGACCAACATCGCAACCACCGCGATGATTGGCAAACGCACAAAATCGACCGGTGCCACAACAGCCGCAGGAGCAAGCGAAAGCGCCTTGGCGATGGAAAAATGCGCAAGCAGGCCACAGATCGCGACAACAAGCAGGAACGGCAAATCAGCGGCACCGGGCATCGCGATATCCGCGTCATAACCCGCCGCGATCAGACCAAAGATCAGTTGCAGAAACGTCAGGTAGAACATGATCGTGGTCACGTTCTGGGTCCGGGTCAGCCGTTTGGTCAGCACATAGGTCAGTGCAAAGAAAATCGCACAGGACGCCGCAGCAATCACGCCGGGGCTCAGCCCGGCCATATCGGGACGTGCAACAATCAAGATGCCGGCAAACCCCATAACGGCGGCTGTGGCGCGGACCCAGGTCAACCGCTCCCCCAGAAAAAAGACGCTTAGGACAATGACCCAGAGGGGTGTGGTGAATTCCAGCGCAAAGACCTGCGCAAGCGGGATGGCGGTCACGGCAAAAAACCACAGGTTCTGGCCGACGAAGTGCACGGTATTGCGGATGACATGCATGCCCACGGCGTCGCGCGTGATCTGGTTCAGCGATCCCGTGGCAGAGGCGATGAGCAGCACAAAGATCAGCCCAAACGCAGAGCGCCACATCATGATCTCAAACGTATCAAACCTGTCCCCAAGCTCCCGGCCCGCAACGGCCATCGCGGTAAAGCTAAGGATGGCGCCCAGCATCCAGAGCGCCGCGCGCACGGTGGGGCTCATCAGGGGGCTGCCCCTTGCGCCGCATCACAGGTTCTTGGCACGTTCACTCCCACTCAATGGTGCCGGGAGGTTTGGAGGTGATATCATAGGTCACGCGGTTAATACCCGGCACTTCATTGATGATGCGGGTGGCGGTTTCCCCCAAAAATTCGTGGCTGAACGGGTAATAATCCGCCGTCATCCCATCCACGGAGGTCACCGCGCGCAGCGCACAGGCGAAATCATAGGTCCGGCCGTCGCCCATCACGCCCACCGTGCGCACCGGCAGGATGGCGACAAAGGCCTGCCAGATTTCATCATAAAGCCCGTGTTTGCGGATCTGGTCGATATAGACGGCATCAGCCTCGCGCAGGATCTCGAGCTTTTCGCGGGTGATCTCTCCGGGGCAGCGGATGGCAAGGCCGGGACCGGGAAAGGGGTGGCGGCCAATGAAGGAGGCGGGCAGGCCAAGCTCATGGCCCAGTGCGCGCACCTCGTCCTTGAACAGCTCGCGCAACGGCTCAACCAGTTTCAGCCCCATCTTTTCAGGCAATCCACCGACGTTGTGGTGGCTCTTGATCGTCACGGAGGGCCCACCCGAAAAACTGACCGATTCGATCACATCAGGGTAGAGCGTGCCTTGCGCGAGAAACTGCGCCCCGTCGATCTGGTCGGCGTATTTCTGGAACACATCGATAAACAGCCCGCCAATGATCTTGCGCTTGGTCTCTGGATCGGATTGCCCTTCAAGCTTGCCAAGAAAAAGATCCACCTCATCGGCGTGGATGACATGCAGGTTCATGTGGTCGCGGAACATGCCGACGACTTCCTCCGCCTCGTTCTTGCGCAGCAGGCCGTGATCCACAAAAACGCAAGTGAGCTGATCACCAACGGCCTCATGGATCAATGCCGCCGCAACGGAAGAATCAACGCCACCAGACAGCGCACAGATCACATGCGCGTCGCCCACCTGTTCGCGGATGGCGCTCACCGCCTCCTCGCGGTAGGCGCGCATGGTCCAATCGCCCTTGAACCCGGCAAGGCGCACAAAATTTTCATAGAGTTTTGCGCCATTGGGGGTGTGATGCACCTCCGGGTGGAACTGCACAGCGTAGAAATTGCGGCTTGTATCTGCGGTGATCGCAAACGGCGCGTTGGGCGAGGTGCCAAAAACCTCAAATCCGGGGGCGATTTTGCTGACGTGGTCGCCGTGGCTCATCCAGACCTGCTCGCGGTCTTCCTCAAACCAGCCCTCCAGCAGGGCCAGCTTTTCCGCCTCCGGTGTCACATAGGCGCGGCCAAATTCTGCCGTTTTGTGCCCGCGTTCCACTTTGCCGCCGAGCATTTCCATCATCACCTGCTGGCCGTAACAAATGCCCAGGATCGGCACGTCCAGATCAAACACCTGCGTCGGCGGCTTGGGCGCGCCTTCGGCAAAGACCGAGGCCGGGCCGCCAGACAGGATTACCGCCTTGGGCGCAAATTCCGCCAGAAACGCGGCATCAACCGTGTTGAAAGGGTGGATTTCACAAAAGACATGTAATTCGCGCAAACGGCGGGCGATGAGTTGCGTCACCTGGCTGCCAAAATCGATGATCAGCAGACGGTCATGGTCGGTGGGGGAGGCGCTTTTTGTCATGGTGCCTGATTAGGTGGGCTTGGCGTGGGTGGCAAGGGCCGGATTGGGGGCCAGCCCCCAAACCCCCGCGGTATTTCAGGGCCAAAAAGAGAAGCGACGCGGCAGATGTCGCTTTTCTGTCTGACAGGACGGTATCTGTGTAAATTCCATCGGGGGAATGCGGTAGCACGAAGCCACACGCAATGTGAGGGGATCAGACATGGCAGAACGGGCACGACGCGGACGTGGGGGCGGTGGAGCAGCACGGCGGGCAGAACGCTCAGCAGTGTCGTTTGAGACTGCCAAGTTCATTGAACGCAATATTCCCAATTATGAAGTGCTGACCGAAGAAGCGCTGCAGGTGATTGAGCACAATGCCGAGACAGTGCTTGAGGAGGTCGGGGTCAATTTCCTCGATAACCCAGCCGCGATTGAGCGGTGGCGTGACGCAGGCGCGGATATCGACGGCGAGCGCGTGCGTATCCCGCGCGGTTTGGCCCGCAAGCTCTGCGCATATGCGCCATCGCAGTACACTCAGCACGCCCGCAATCCCGAACGCAATGTCGTTGTGGGGGGCAATAACCTCGTTCTGGCACCGGTTTACGGCCCGCCGTTTGTGCGCGATGCCGCAGGCGGGCGCCGCTATGCCACGATGGAAGATTTCAACAAGTTCGTGAAGCTGGGCTATATGTCCAAGTGGCTGCACCATTCGGGCGGAACCGTTTGTGAGCCGACAGACATTGCGGTCAACAAACGCCACCTCGATATGCTGCACGCGCACATGACGCTGAGCGACAAGCCCTTTATGGGGTCGGTCACAGAGCCGAGCCGCGCACAGGATTCGGTGGACATGTGCAAAATCCTCTTTGGAGAGGATTTTGTGGCGCAGAACACCGTGATGACGTCGCTCATCAACATTAACTCGCCTATGACATTTGACGACGTGATGATGGGCGCGCTGGAGGTTTATGCGCAGAACAATCAGGCCTGCATCATCTCACCCTTTATCGTGGGGGGGGCGATGGCCCCTGTTTCTGTTGCCGGCACTTTGACGCAGGTGTTGGCCGAGGCATTGGCGGGCATTGCGTATTCTCAGCTGATCAAACCGGGTGCGCCGGTGATCATGGGGGCCTTTGTGACCTCAATCGATATGAACTCAGGCGCGCCGACCTTTGGCACACCAGAGGCGGCACATATCACCTATGGTGCGGGACAGCTCGCGCGGCGGCTTGGCCTGCCGTATCGCTCGGCCGGATCGTTCTGCGGCTCAAAGCTGCCTGATGCGCAGGCCGCCTATGAGACCGCGAACAGCCTCAACATGGGGTTGCTGGCCGGTGTAAACTTCATGCTGCATTCCTGCGGATGGCTCGAAGGGGGGCTGGTGAGCTCATTCGAGAAATTTGTGATGGATGCTGATCAACTGGGGACGCTGCACCATCTGGCGCGCGGTGTTGAGATTGATGACAACGCACAAGCGATGGACGCCATTCGCGAGGTCGGGCCGGGGGGCCACTACCTTGGGTGCGCGCATACGCAGGCCAATTTCAAGTCGGCCTTCTGGAAGTCCGATCTGCTTGACTACAAGCCCTTTGAGACGTGGGAAGACGAAGGCGCACGCGACACCCAGGCGCTTGCCACCCTGCGGGTAGAAAAGATGCTGACGGACTATCAACAACCACCGATGGAGCCTTCTGTGCGCGAAGCCTTGGACGCCTTCGTCGCACAAAAGAAACTGGCAGAGCCTGACAGCTTTATGTAAGCGCCGTCTTTGGGTGCGCTCGGCCGCAGACCTCAAGTAGAGGTCTGCGTTGCCCGCAACACGCGCGCTTCGGCCACCATCGCGATGAGCACGTCGAGGTGTTTGATGAGGCTATAGCCCGCATCAGAGGCCGTACGCTGGTCTTCCAGCGATGTTTCCATCTCCATCAGTTTGATCAGCGCGGCGCCGTGTCGTGGCAAGACGCCGTACCCCAAAAGCCGCGGCAGATGTGTGGCGCGGCGGTAGTCCTGCGCCCCGATACGGGCAGCGCGCATCATCAGGCGAGGGCGGTGAAGGGCGTTTAGCATGCTCAGCAGATCTTGCATTGGTCGTCTCCAGTTGGCTCAATTCTCGGGGCAATCACCCCTTGCGATATCCACAGCATGACACAACCTATTGGGGTGTTGCGTGAGCCGTGATTTTGGCGTTCGGAGCTTTCACAACTGTTTATGTTTTAGAAACAATGCTTAACAAACGGCGAGATATTAACGATCCGGTAACAAATGCACCTTTAGGTTGTGTGGATAACTGGGTGGATGATTCCCGTTAGTGGTGTGTGTAAAGGGGGAAGGTCCATGGGGACGGAATGGAACAGTACAGACTTTGAGGCGGCGGTTGCCTTGCCCGGATGGGTACCGCCCGGGGCTCTGCATTATATCGCTCATACGGAACGGGGCGCGCCGATCCGGGCCTTGGCGCGCGCCGCTGGTTGTCATGCCTCCACCATTATGCGTCAGATCCGCAAGGTCGAGATGCGCCGGGACGATCCGCTGGTTGATGCGGCGTTGCGCAAACTGGGCGCTGCGACCCTTGCTACCGACCGCGCCAAATCCGTTAACAAGGAAGCCCTCAAGATGGCCGAAAAACCAAATCAAGTGATCCCCGATGATACAACTCTTGCGCGAGAATCCATGCGGGTGTTGCGGCGGTTGTGCGAGAACGGTGCGGTGCTGGCGGTTGCCGCTGATATGGACAAGGCCGTCGTGGTGCGGGACCTGCCGGGTGGGGCGAGCACGCGCACAGCAGTGGTGGAGGCTGCTGTTGCACAGGCGATGGCGCTGAAAGACTGGATTTCACCGGCAAATACGGGGCGGATCATCCGCTACCATATCACGAACTCTGGGCGGCAAGCTCTGACCGGGTTTATTGAGCGGTTTGGCGGGAAGGCAGGCACCGCACCGGGGTTTGCCGATGCCGCGACCCCGTTTGAGGGGCAGTCCCTGCCTGATGCGGAGTTTGAGGACGACGGGACCAATGGCCGCGCGCGATACACTCTTGCAGAAAGCCCGCTAAGTTCGCTGGCCCGGCGCAAGGGCAAGGATGGGAAACCGTTTCTGGAGGATGTGCTGGTCCATGCAGGCGAGCAGTTGCGCGAAGACTTTGAATTGGCACAAATGGACAGCAACGTCACCCAGAACTGGGATCATTTCCTGACCGCAGGAACGAATACTGCGACACGGAACGCCAAAACGGGCGGATCAGCGCCAAGTGCGGCGCGGGCGCGGGTGCAACAGGCGTTGCAGGAATTGAGGCCGGGCCTGTCGGACGTTGTGTTGCGCTGCTGCTGTTATCTTGAGGGGTTGGAGACAATGGAGAAGCGGCTTGGTTGGTCTGCGCGGTCCGGCAAAGTGGTGCTACGCATCGCACTGATGCGTTTGCGCCGCCATTACGATGACACGGTCGGGCCGGGCGGGCCGATGATTGGTTAACTTCACTGCTATGCACTGGAAATTTGACCCGGTGCGTAGCGGTATTGCGCCACCTGAGGCTTTTGTCGGCTCCAAGATGTGCTACATAACGCACAGTAAGCCGGAGACTGCAGATGCGCGATTTGAAAATCCCAGAGCAACGCCACCCTGAAAAGGCGCGCAAGCCTGACAACGCCCAACCCAAGAAACCATCCTGGATCAGGGTCAAGGCGCCGGGCGGTGCCGGCTATGCTGAGACAGCGCGCATCATGCGAGACAACAAGCTTGTCACCGTGTGTGAAGAGGCGGGTTGCCCGAATGTGGGTGAATGCTGGTCGCAGGGCCATGCCACCATGATGATCATGGGCGAAGTCTGTACCCGCGCCTGTACCTTTTGCAACATCGCAACCGGCAAGCCACCTGAGGCGCTCGATGCGTTTGAGCCGGGGCGCGTGGCCGATGCGGTGGCCAAGCTCGGCCTCAAACACGTGGTGATAACCTCCGTGGACCGCGACGATATTGAGGATGGCGGCGCAGAGCATTTTGCCCAGACCATCCGCGCAGTGCGTCACCGCAGCCCGGACACGACGATTGAAATTCTGACGCCCGACTTTATCCGCTGCGCACCTGAAGTGCTGGAGCAGGTGGTCGAAGCGCGCCCCGATGTGTTCAATCACAACCTTGAGACGGTGCCGGGGCTTTACCCCGAGGTGCGTCCGGGTGCGCGGTACTTTCATTCCCTACGGCTTTTGCAGCGGGTCAAAGAGCTGGATCCGTCGATGTTCACCAAATCGGGGATCATGGTGGGCTTGGGGGAGGACCGTCAGTCGGTCATTCAGGTCATGGAAGACATGCGCGCTGCTGACATCGATTTCCTGACGATTGGCCAATACCTGCAACCCACACCCAAACATCACGCGGTGGACCGTTTCGTGCATCCCGATGAATTTGCAGCCTACGAAAAAGCGGCGTATGGCAAAGGGTTCTTGATGGTTTCAGCCACCCCGCTGACCCGCTCGAGCTATCACGCGGGAGATGATTTCGCGCGCTTGCGCGAGGCACGCAACAGGAAACTCGGAACCGCTTGATCGGTGTTTTCCTGTGGAGGAAGAAGCGCAGGCTGATGGGTTTGCATGGTACATGCTTGGGTATGGCAAGGGTGGGTTTCCGTCAGGACGCAAAGATGCGTCGGGCGCGTTGCTGCCGCTGCAGCGTAATTTGTTCAAAAGCCGAATGCACCCTGAACCCCGATGCCGCGCGCAAGCCTTTGGTGCGCCGTCCCAGATCTGGTCACGCGTGGGTCCGGATTGCTCAGACTACCAAAAGGGGTTTGCAAAAGGTCTTGGTTTTGCCCGCACAATGATCACGCGAGATACGGTGCTGGACGTCTATCCATGATACGGTTGCCAAGTGTCCGCTAAAGCTTAAATCGGAAAAACGGTATTACCTAACACAGTCTGAAATTAAAGATTTCGATGCGTTAAGCGATGATTTCTATTGCTGGCGAACCCCAGTTCACCCTCGTCAAATCGGACAATACGCATCGATCTTTCAGAATTTTCGCGGTATCCGTTCGGCTTTGGCCCAGTCCGGCCAATACCCCAACCATTCAATGCCAAAAATCACCAGCGCGGCAGCAACGATCCCAAACACGAGTTTTACGCGACTTTCTGAAGGCGGGTGGCGGACCCAGCGCGCCATGCGAAACAGCCATGTCTGATTCAAACGAAACGGACCTTTCCGATAAAGGGCAGGTTTCGGTTGCGTTGTGCAAAATCAATGCCGTATCCCACGACAAATTCATCCGGTATTTCAAAGCCGGTCCAATCGGCCTTCATGTCCACTTCGCGGCGGGAGGGTTTGTCAAGCAAAGCGATGGTCTTGAGCCGTGCAGGTTCGCGTGATTTCAGCAGGTTCGTGACATGGTGCAGCGTGTGTCCGGTGTCCACGATATCTTCCACAACCAAGACGTCACGCGCTTCAATTGCGCCACGTAAGTCTTTGAGAATGCGCACTTCCCGACTGCTTTCCATCCCGTCCCCATAGCTGGACGCTTCGAGGAAATCGACCTCAATCGGCAGATCCAGTTCCCGCACCAGATCCGCGATGAACACAAAAGAGCCGCGCAGCAATCCAACCACCACCAGCTTGTCCGTGCCGTCAAATTCATCGTGGATTTCGCGGCACAACTCCTCGATGCGCGCCGCGATCGACTTGGCTGAGATCATTTCATCAATCACGTAGCGACGATCTGTCATGACCTTAACCCTTGAAAATACGCGCTGTTGCCGCGACATAGGGCTACCTAAAGCACGACCGGAACGCAATGCCGACCCATTCTGAGACCCGCGAACTGCCCTATAGCGCAGATCAGATGTACAATCTGGTCGCAGACGTGGGCAAATATCCTGAATTCCTGCCCTGGACCGCTGCTGCGCGCATTCGCCGTGACGACGACCGGGGCGATCATCGTGTGATGGACGCGGACCTTGTGATCAGCTTCAAGGTCTTTCGTGAGCGCTTCACCAGCCGGGTTGTGCTGTGGCCCACGCAGCGGCGGATCGATACCGAATATCTGGATGGGCCGTTCAAATACATGAAATCCGACTGGCAGTTTGAAGACACCGCCACCGGCTGCACCGTTCAGTTTCACGTGGATTTTGAGTTCAAAAATGTGATCCTGCAAGGCATCATTGGCGTGGTGTTCAACGAAGCCATGCAACGGGTGGTGCGCGCCTTTGAGAAACGCGCAGCGGATCTTTACGGACCCAAAGGATAGCATCATGGCGCAGGGCATTACAGAACACCTGCTTGATTTTGCGACTTGGGACGTCCCGGCAGACGCCGCTGCAATGATGCGGTTGTCCCTGTTTGACTGGGCTGCCTGTGGGATCGCGGGCGGGCGGGAGGATGAGTTTGCCGGTTTCAAGACCACGCAGATGGGGCAGGGTGCAGGGCCAGCCTCGCTTCTGGGTGGGGGCCATGTGCCGGCCGCCACTGCGGCACTGGTCAATGGCACGCTCAGCCATGCGCTTGACTATGACGACACCCATTTCGCCCACATTGGGCATCCTTCGGTTGCGGTATTGCCCGCAGTGATTGCCCTGGGGGAGGACCGCGGCATCGCGTTGTCACAGATCGTGGAGGCCGCAACGATTGGGGTTGAGGCAAGCGTGCTGGTCGGTCTTTGGCTGGGGCGTGATCACTATCAGATCGGCTATCACCAGACCGCGACGGCAGGGGCCTTTGGCGCCACCCTCGCTGCCTGCCGTTTGCTGTCACTGAGCAAAGATCAGACCCGGCAGGCGCTTGGCCTCTGCGCCAGCATGGCTTCAGGCATCAAGGCACAATTTGGCACGATGGCCAAACCGCTCAACGCGGGTCTTGCCGCGCGTTCGGGCGTGGAGGCCGCACTTTGGGCGCAATCAGGGATGACGGCGGCCTGCGATGGCCTTGCCGGGCCGCTTGGTTTTGGTGCCACCCATCACGGCTCTGACAGCGCTGTGAGCCTCCCTCAGGGGGCGTGGCATATCCTCTCCATCAGCCACAAATTCCACGCCTGTTGCCACGGCCTGCACGCCATGCTGGAGGCGTTGGGGCAGGCGGCGTGCGCGCCTAATGACATTGCCACGCTGCACATCCGCACCCATCCGCGCTGGATGTCCGTGTGCAACATTGCCTCCCCGCAAACCGGGCTGGAGGCAAAGTTCAGCTATGCGCAAACCGCCGCGATGACAGTGCTGGGGCATGAAACAGGGAGCATCGCGAGCTACACAGATGCAATAACGCAGGACGCAGACATTCTGGCGCTGCGCAGCAAAATCGAGGTGTCCCAAACTGATCACCTCAGTGAAACGCAGGCAGAGGTCACGATCACCTTGCGCGATGGCAACACCCATGACCTGTCCCACGATCTGATGGCCCCGATGACGCTGGACACCCGCGCTGCGAAGTTGCGAAAAAAGACGTCAGCCTTGCTGAGCGCCCCGCGGGCCGATACGTTGTGGAAGGCCGCGCAAGGGGACACCCTGCGCGACCTCACCGATCAGCTTGTCATGTCGTAGGCACGCTCGCCATGGACGCTGAGATCAAGGCCGTTGACCTCTGTTTCTACATCCACGCGCATTGGCACGATCGCCCGGCAGATCATCGCAATAACAACCGTGACGCCGACCGTGAAAACACCGACGATCGCCAGCGACCCCAATTGCGCGGCCCATGATCCCAGCCCAAGCGCTGCAATCATGATCGTGCCAAAGATACCGCCGACACCGTGCACGGCAAAAACATCCAAAGTGTCGTCGATCTTGAGCCGGTTGCGGATCAGCACAACGGCTTCCTGACACAGGATACCCGCCACGGCACCGATCAACAGCGCGGCCCAAGGTCCGACAAAGCCGGACGCGGGCGTGATGGAGGCAAGGCCCGCAATTGTGCCCGTGACGATGCCCACCAAGGACGCCTTGCCGAACTTGATCCGTTCCCACAGAGCCCAGGTGAGCGAGGCCGTCGCGGCAGAGATATGCGTGACCGTGATCGCCATCGCCGCCCCCCCATCTGCGGCCAGTTGCGAGCCACCGTTGAAGCCGAACCAGCCGACCCAAAGCAGTGCCGCGCCAATCATCACCATACCGGGGTTGTGGGGCGGCGTCGTCTGGTTCTTGCGTGCGCCCAGCATCACGGCCAGCACAAGTGCGGCAAGCCCGGCTGTTTCGTGCACCACAATGCCGCCCGCGAAATCCTTGACGCCGGTTTCCCCAAAGATGCCGCCATCCGCCAGCATGCCGCCGCCCCAGACCCAATGCACCACAGGCGCGTAGCACAGCAGCATCCACAGGCCGGAGAACAGCAGCATGAAGCCGAAATTGAGCCGCTCCACATAGGCACCGACGATGAGGGCGGGGGTGATGATGGCAAAGGTCATCTGAAACGCGAAAAACAGGATTTCCGGCAATGTCCCGCTCAAACTTTCCGCAGTGACGCCATTCAGTCCGATCTTGGCCAATCCGCCCCACAGCCCGCTGTCAGCGGGGCCAAAGGCGATGGAATATCCGACAAAAAACCAAAGAACCGACATCAGGCAGGCAATGGCATAACAATGCATGAACACGCTCAGCACATTGCGCGCGCGGACAAGTCCGCCGTAAAACAGCGCCAGACCCGGCAAGGTCATCAGCAAAACAAGGGCGGTGGCGGTCATGATCCACGCGGTATCGGCGGCATTCATTGGTCAGGTCTCTCCCGTTGGTGATCCGGCTTTTGGGGCACCTTGAGGACGCAGTGCGCATAGGAAAGGGGCAGGGTGCTGATTTCCTGCGCATTTCGAGAAGTGATGAAATTTGAGGCGCTTTACGCTGGGCTGCGCCTAGTTTGCGGGCAAAGTCTGCACGCCGGTCAACAACAGGCCCACTGCATGATCCCGCGCGGCACTGCGTACCTGCGCACGGCCCAACGGGCCAAACTCTATCGTCTCAACCTGCACGTCGGCCCCGTGGGCAAGCCCAAAGCACACCCGACCTTCCGGCTTGAACTCAGACCCGCCCGGCCCGGCAATGCCAGTGATGGAGACCGCTATCTGCGCCCCTGAACGCGACAGCGCCCCCAGCGCCATTTCGCGCGCAACTTCTTCTGACACGGCACCAAAGCTGTCCAAAGTGGCGGGCTTCACCCCCAGCATTTCCGTCTTGGCGGCATTGGTGTAGGTGACAAAGCCCCGTTCCATCATGGCTGAAGAGCCGGGCAGGTCAGTGAGGGCCGCCGCAACCATGCCACCTGTGCAGCTCTCCGCACAGCTCAGCATGATCCCTTTTTGGATGCACAGGGCCAGAAGCGTCTCAACCATCTACATCACCCCATGATAAAGCGCGGCAAGCACCAGAACCCCGATGGCGGCAAAAATGCCTGCAATCACATCGTCAAGCATGACGCCCAAAGGATCACCGCGCCTGTCAGCCCACCCAATCGGTCCCAGTTTCGTGATGTCAAAAAACCGAAAGAGCACAAAGGCGGCGATCCAGCCGGGCCACATGGCGAGGATGGAAATATCCATGGACCACGCCGCATAGCTCAGCGGCAACAGGGCGATCCACTGGCCGACCAGTTCATCCACCACAATCTCTGACGGGTCATGGTCGTCAGACCCGGCGGTCATCTGCCCCGTGGCCCACCACCCCTTGAGAAAGGCCGCAACAACGCCAATCACCAACAGGGGAAAGCCACCGATCACATGCACCAGCCAGCCCCAGGGCAACGCCACAAGCGACCCCCATGTGCCGGGGGCGGGCCGGATGTATCCGACGCCCAGCAATGTGCCGATCATCTGTGCAAGTTTCATGGCTTCACCAGCGTAACAGTGGCCAGACAGGCGATGCCCTCACCCCGACCGGTAAAGCCCAGACGTTCCGATGTGGTGGCTTTGACTGACATGCGGTCCACCTCAATTCCCATCAGCGCCGCCATTTTGGCGCGCATGTCCGGGGCATGGGGGCCAATCTTGGGGTGCTCACAAATCAACGTGCAATCCACGTTGGAAATCGCAAACCCCATCTGTGTTGCCATCTCGACCGCATGGCGCAGGAAAATGTCGCTTGGCGCGCCTTTCCACTGTGGATCAGAAGGCGGGAAATGCTGCCCGATGTCACCGCGCGCCAGTGCGCCATAAATCGCATCTGTTACTGTGTGCATGCCGACATCCGCATCCGAATGGCCGACCAACCCCTGCGTATGAGGGAGCGAGACGCCACACAGGATCACGGCATCACCGGGCCCAAAGGCGTGCACGTCAAAGCCATTGCCGGTGCGGATATCCATGCCTGTCTCCTTGGTCGCGGGCGCTTGCCCCTCTGTCTAGGGGTTGGAGCGGATGCGCGCAATCACCCCCAAGACATGCCTATTTTTTGGGCAATTGCATGTTGTGACACCGAACTTACCCCTTGAATCATTGTTGTTTTGGACGCTTCTGGCTAGACCAAGGGCAATTGCACAAGGATTAAGCATGTGACCGCTTTGGCCCTGCCGAATGATCTGACGCCCCCGGTTTTACTGGCTCCGATGGCTGGAATCACTGATTTGCCCTACCGCACGCTCGTCGCGCGCTTTGGGGCGGGGCTTGTTGTGTCTGAAATGGTTGCAAGCCAGGAACTGCTCTCGCAGCGTCCCGGCACCCGTGAAAAAGCGGAGCTTGGCATCGGGGTCGAAGGCACATCCGTTCAGATCGCCGGGCGTGAAGCGGGACCGATGGCAGAGGCCGCGCGGATCATTGCAGGTCAGGGCGCGCGTATCATCGACATCAACATGGGCTGCCCTGCGAAAAAGGTCACCCAAGGGGCCTCCGGTTCTGCGCTGATGAAAACACCAGACCACGCGCTGCGCTTGATTGAGGCGGTCGTGGGCGCGGTTGATGTCCCCGTCACGCTCAAAACCCGCCTTGGCTGGGACGAAGAGATGTTGAACGCACCGATGATTGCCAAACGCGCCGAAGCGGCAGGCATCCAGATGATCACAATCCACGGCCGCACGCGTTGCCAGTTTTACAAAGGCCGTGCCAACTGGCGCGCGATTGCGCGGGTCAAATCTGCGGTGCACATCCCGGTGATCGCCAATGGTGACATCACCTCGTCCTCGGCGGCGCGGACGGCTCTCGCCCATTCGGGTGCGGATGGGGTCATGATCGGGCGCGGTGCGCAGGGGCGGCCCTGGGTGCTGGCTGAGGTGGCACATGCGCTATACGGAACGCCCGCGCCCGAGGTGCCGCAAGGAGCGGCCTTTGCTGAGTTGGTGGGCCAGCACTATGAAGAGATGTTGCGCTTTTATGGCACGGAGCTTGGCGCGCGTGTGGCGCGCAAACATCTGGGCTGGTACATGGACACCGCAGGCACGCCGCCCGATCTGCGCCGCGCGCTTTTGACCGCAGCCACACCACAGGACGCCCATCACCTGATCCGTCAGGCCATGCATTTGCATGGGGCTGAGGTCGCGGCATGAACTCTGACCGACGCATCTGGGCCTCTTTGCCGACCCCCACGCTGCTGATCGCACCGGACGACACGATAGAAGACGTCAATCCAGCCGGCGAAGGCTTTTTCAATGCATCGGCGAAGGCCATCATGGGGGTCCCGGTCTGGGATATGGTTGCGGTCGACTATCCGCTGGAGGATGCTTTTGAGCGCGCCCGTGAAAGTTCAACCGCGCTGTTTGTGAACGATGTCGATGTCGGCTCCGGTCAACGCGCCCCGCAGAAATCAGCGTTACAGATCGCGCCGTTGCAGGGCATGCCGGGGCATATGCTCATGATGATCTCCGCGCGCGAGCTGTCGGGCCGGATGACCCAAAACCATTCTGTGAAGTCCGCAGCAAAGTCCGCCATTGGCATGGCTGAAATGCTGGCCCATGAGATCAAGAACCCGCTGGCCGGGATCACAGGGGCGGCGCAGCTTTTGTCAATGAACCTTGACGCAGAAGAGCTGGAGCTGACCGATCTCATTGTGGCGGAAAGCCGTCGGATCGTGAAGCTGCTGGGGCAGGTGGAGCAGTTTGGCAACCTGTCAGAGCCAGTGCGCAGCCCTGTGAACCTGCACGACGTGCTTGACCGTGCGCGGCGCTCTGCGCTCTTGGGCTTTGGCGCGCAGATGAAGATTGTCGAAGACTACGACCCCTCGCTGCCCGCTGCCCTCGGGGACAAGGATCAACTGCTGCAAGTCGTGCTGAACCTGCTCAAGAACGCGTCAGAGGCGGCGGGCGAGCAGGGGGGGACGATCCGTTTGCATACCTACTTTGAGCATTCTTTCCGCATGCGGCGCGCCGATGGGTCCGGCCAGTCTTTGCCGCTACAGATTGAAATCATCGACGATGGCCCCGGTCTGCCGGATCACATCCGCGGTGATGTTTTTGACCCCTTTGTCTCAGGGCGGGAAAACGGCACTGGCCTTGGCCTCGCGCTGGTCAGCAAGATCATTTCAGAACACGACGGCTGGATATCGGTGGACAGCACGCCGAGGCACACGGCCTTTCGCATATCGCTGCCGCGCGCACCGGCAGCAAAACCGAAATTGAAAAAGGAGAGTTGAGTTATGGATGGCACTGTTCTGGTCGCAGATGACGATCGCACAATCCGCACGGTTCTCACCCAGGCGCTGACGCGGGCGGGCTGCAAGGTCCATGCAACCTCCAGCCTGACCACGCTGATGCGCTGGGTCGCCGAAGGGCGCGGGGATGCGGTGATCACGGATGTCGCCATGCCGGACGGTAACGGGTTGGAGATGTTGCCAAAAATTGCGCAAGATCGGCCCAATTTGCCCGTGATCGTGATCTCAGCGCAGAACACAATCATGACCGCGATCAAGGCCGAAGAGGCGGAGGCTTTTGATTATCTGCCCAAACCTTTCGATTTGCCCGACCTGATGAAACGCACCGCGCGCGCGCTCAACCGAAAGCAACCGTTGCGTGTGGCTCCAGCGGCAACCAGCACCGATACCGAGCGCGATGATCTGCCGCTCGTGGGGCGCACCCCCGTGATGCAGGCGCTGTACCGGCTGGTGGCGCGGGTGATGAACACTGATTTACCAGTGCTGATCGGGGGCGAAAGCGTGACGGGCAAGTCACTGATTGCGAAAGCGGTTCACGATTTTTCAGACAGACGTACCTTGCCCTTTGTGACGGTAACCGGCGCGGACCTGCAGGACATAGAGGGGCCCGCGCGGGTGTTGGCGCGCGTGCGGGGCGGATCGCTGTTGATTGATGAGATTGCGGACATCAGCCAGGAGGTGCAGGCCCGCATCGCCCGCATGATGGACGCGCCCGGAGAATACACGCCACGGTTTCTCGCGACCAGCCAGTCCGATCTGGCCGAAGCGATGCAGAAAGGCGATCTGCGCCGGGATCTGTTTTACCGCCTGTCGGGGGCCACGGTCCATGTTCCTGCGTTGCGTGACCGGGTCGATGACATTGAACTTTTGGCCTATCACTTTCTCGAAGGGTCAGACCCCAGTGGCACCCCCACTCGGCGGCTCTCTGAGGGGGCAGCAAAGATTTTCGGCAACTATTCCTGGCCCGGCAATGTCCGCCAACTGGAACATGCGATGCGGCAATTGGCACTGACCAGCCGGGCTAGCGAGATCAGCCAGACGGAGGCTGAACAGGTCCTGGGCGCCCAACCCGCGCCGGAACCTGTCCATGCCCAAGCCAATACCGAACGGCTTGGGGCCAGTGTTGAGCGGCACCTGCGCCGGTATTTTGACCAACACGGTGCTTTGCTGCCGCCGCCCGGCCTTTATGCCCGGATGCTGCGGGAGATTGAGATCCCGCTGATCGAAATTGCACTGGGGGCTACCTCTGGAAATCAGGCGAAATGCGCCGAACTTCTGGGCATCAACCGCAATACGTTGCGCAAGAAGATCACCGATTTGGATATTGAGGTGACAAGGGGTCGTAAAATGATGTAAAAGCGCCACATAACCGTGGCCATCGTGTATCAGGTAAGCTCTGAGCGCGTTCAGGACCACAAAATATGGCGGTTGGTGCGGTGCGGCACCACATCATCGGTGAGGACAGCGGGTGGCAACCCGGTCACGCAGTTTTTCGATTGAGCGTTTGGGCCGTCTGCGGCGCATTAAGCGTGTGCGCAATATGGCGACGCTGGGTCTGGTGGTGCTGGGCCCGGTGCTTGCGATGGCAACCTATCTGGTGCTTGGTCCTTTGGGGCAGGGCGCGGAAACACTGTCGCTGCGGCTGATCCTTCTTGCTGATCTGGTCTATGTCCTGTTGGTCGCTGCCCTTGTGCTGAGCCAGGTCGCGCGCCTGATTGCGGCACGGCGCGCGAAATCCGCAGGCTCCCGTTTGCACCTGCGCCTGACGGGTGTTTTTGCGCTGATGGCCCTCATCCCGACCGTAACGGTCGCGGTTTTTGCGGGCCTTACGGTCAACGTGGGGCTTGAAGGATGGTTTTCGGATCGGGTGCGCGGGGTTGTCGGCTCCTCTCTTGCGGCGGCGCAGGCCTATGAGGCAGAGCAGCGTCAGGATTTGATTGCAGACGCGCAGACCCTCGCGCGCAACCTCGACAGCGCGCGCAATCAAGGCATTGCGCTGTCTGACAGCGCGCTTTTGGGCGAAGGGCAACGCCAGATCCAACGGGGGCTGCGCGAGGCGTATCTGATTGATGGCACGGCACAAATCCGTGCGCGTGGGGATCGGTCCTACCTCTTTGATTATGAGGCCCCAAGCGAGGCCCAGATGGCGCAAGCCCGTGAAACCGGGCTGGTGGTGATCGAGGATTGGTCCAACAACGAATTCCGCGCGCTTGTGCCGATGAGCACATTCGTGGACCGGTTCTTGTATGTCAGCCGCGATGTGGATGGCGAAATCCTGTCCCTGCTGGACGAAACGACAGAAACAGTGCGGCTCTATCAACAGCTCGAATCTGAACGGGGTCGGCTGCTTTTTAACTTCGGGCTTTTGTATCTTGGCTTTGCCGTGATCCTGATCCTTGCAGCTGTCTGGTTGGGGCTTTGGTTTGCCGAACGCCTGTCTGGTCCTGTGGGGCGGCTCACCGGTGCGGCACAGCAGGTCGGCGCGGGCAACCTCAACGTGCAGGTGCGCGAAGAAGACGGCGACGATGAGATCGCGATGCTGAGCCGCTATTTCAACCAGATGACCAAGCAATTGCAGGGCCAGCGTGAGACATTGCTGGACAACACGCGCCAGATTGAACGCCGCCGACGCCTGTTTGATTCCGTGCTCAGCTCCGTGACGTCCGGCGTTGTCGGCCTGGACCCCGAGGGGCGTGTGACCTTTGTGAATCGCTCCGCGATGCGCCTGCTGAACTGGTCAGAGGAGCAACAATCGCTGGCCCTTGCCGTGGCGATCCCTGAGTTTGGGCCCTTGTTTGAGACGATTGCGAGCGGGCCGGGCGAGGTGGCGCAGGGCGAGATCAAGGTTTCCCGTCAGGGGGCAATGGAGAACCTGCTGGTGCGCATGGCCACGCGGCGGGCGGATGATGGGCGGCTTGAAGGGTACGTTGTCGCCTTTGACGATGTCACCGATCTGGTGAGCGCACAGCGGATGGCCGCCTGGGGTGACGTGGCGCGCCGCATCGCGCATGAGATCAAGAACCCGCTCACGCCCATCCAACTCAGCGCTGAGCGCATCCGCCGCAAATTTGCGCCCAAGCTGCCAGAAGACAGCGACAAGCTGGAGCAGATGACCGGTGTGATCATCCGCCAGACCGGGGATTTGCGGCGCATCGTTGACGAGTTTTCCAAATTCGCCCGCATGCCAGAGCCTGAAACCTCTGAGCAGGACCTCACCCAGTTGGTGCGCGACGCGGTGTTTTTGCAACAAGCGGGCCAACCCGAGGTCAAGATCACCTCAGACCTGCCCGACACCCCGGTGATGGCCGATGTGGACGCCACGATGATCTCTCAGGCTCTGACAAACCTGATTAAGAACGCAGGGGAAGCAATTGAAAGCCTGCAGAAAAAGGATGCCCCGGACAACTTGGTTCCGCAGATCGCCGTAATCCTGCACCGCGATAGTGCACAGGCGACGCTGACGATTGCGGACAACGGTATCGGCCTGCCAGAAGACCGCGCGCGGCTCTTTGAGCCTTACGTGACAACCCGAAGCGAGGGGACGGGTTTGGGCCTGCCCATCGTCAAAAAGATTATTGAGGAACACAGCGGCACGCTGACCCTCGACAATGCCCCGGTGTTTGAGGGGCAGAACCATTTCGGCGCGATGGCGGTGATCAACCTGCCAATTTCGCCGGCAACAACACCAGAAAAACGAGTGGAGACAGTGGATGAGTGACATTCTGATTGTAGACGACGAACGCGATATTCGTGAGTTGATTTCCGATATTCTGGAAGACGAAGGGTTCGCGACCCGGCTTGCGGGCAACTCTGACGACGCGATGGCCGCCATCAACGCAGAGCCCCCCGCGCTGATGATCCTCGACATCTGGCTCAAGGACAGCCGCATGGACGGCATCGACATTCTCAAGGCTACGAAACGCGACAACCCGGATGTGCCTGTGGTCATCATCTCTGGGCACGGCAACATTGAGATCGCGGTCGCGGCCATCCGGCAGGGGGCGTATGATTTCATAGAAAAGCCGTTCAACATTGATCAACTGATGGTGGTGATCCGGCGCGCCATGGAAACCTCGCGATTGCGCCGTGAGAACCTCAGCCTGAAACGCCGCGATGTCAGCAGTGCCGAAATGCTGGGCCAATCCGCGGCTTTCCGCGCGCTGGTCAGCCAGCTTGACAAGGTCACCAAATCCAATGGTCGCGTGATGCTGACCGGGCCAGCCGGGTCCGGCAAAGAGGTCGCCGCGCGCTACATCCACTCCAATTCCAACCGCGCGTCAGCCCCCTTTGTCACCGTGAACTGCGCAGGAGTGGAACCTGACCGCGTCGAAGAGGTGCTCTTTGGCCGCGAAAGTGCGGATCGCGGGGTTGAGCCGGGTCTGCTTGAGCAGGCGCATGGGGGTGTTGTCTATTTCGATGAGGTTGCCGATATGCCGCTGGGCACACAGTCCAAGATCCTGCGTGTGCTGGTCGACCAACAATTCACCCGTGTGGGGGGCAATGACAAGGTGCGCGTCGACTTGCGTGTCATTTCCTCGACCAACAAGAACCTTGAGGAAGCGATTGAGGCGGAAACTTTTCGTCAGGAGCTCTTTCATCGCCTGAATGTGGTGCCGATCCCCGTGCCCTCACTGGAGGAACGGCGCGAAGACATTCCGCTGCTTGCGGAACACTTTATTGAAGAATGTCACAGCACGCAGGGCCTGCCGCAGCGCGACCTTTCAGAGGATGCGATTGCCTTGATGCAGACGATGGTCTGGCCCGGCAACGTGCGGCAGTTGAAGAACCTCGTGGAGCGTGTGCTGATCCTTGGCGAAGGCACTGACCCGATTGAGGCACGTGAACTGCCCGGAGAAGAGGACCGCGGCGAGGAAGATGGCCGTGTGGTGCTGTCCTCCGCACTGGCGACACTGCCTCTGCGCGAGGCGCGCGAGGCGTTTGAGCGCGAATACCTGCTGACCCAGATCAACCGTTTTGGCGGCAACATCTCCCGGACTGCGAACTTTGTCGGAATGGAACGCTCCGCTTTGCACCGCAAGCTCAAGTCGCTGGGTGTTGTCACATCCGCCAAGTCCGGTGTGCGCATCGCGCATGTGGACGAAGAAGGCGAGGCGGCCGAAGGCTAGCCCCGGACCAAAGCGACCAAACCGCACAGGCAGGTGAGCAATGCGCAGCATCAAGACCCTACACGTTGTCTCTTGCCATGCGGAGGGTGAGGTTGGCGACGTCATCGTCGGTGGCGTCGCACCCCCGCCGGGCGATACGATCTGGCAACAGCGCACCTGGATCGCACAGGATCAGACCTTGCGCAATTTCGTGCTTAATGAACCGCGCGGCGGCGTTTTTCGGCACGTAAACCTTTTGGTGCCGCCCAAGCATCCAGAGGCGCAGATGGGCTTTATCATCATGGAGCCGGAACATACGCCGCCCATGTCGGGTTCAAACTCCATTTGTGTCGCAACCGTATTGTTGGACAGCGGGATCATCCCGATGGTCGAACCCGTGACCGAGATGGTGCTCGAAGCGCCGGGCGGGTTGATCCGGGTGCGCGCGCTGTGTCGTGACGGCAAGGCGCAAAATATCACGGTACAGAATGTGCCCTCTTTTGCAGGGCAGGTCGGTGCAGTGCTTGATGTGCCGGGACTGGGCAAGCTGAGTGTTGATACGGCGTATGGGGGCGACAGCTTTGTTGTTGTGGATGCGCAGTCCTTGGGTTTTGCGCTTAAAGCATCTGAGGCGGGGCACTTGGCCGAACTTGGCGTGCGCATCACCAATGCAGCCAACGCGCAACTGCGGTTTGATCATCCCGAAAATGCCGAGTGGGATCATTTTTCCTTTTGCCTCTTTGCCGGACCCGTCACCCGCAAAGGCAGTCACCTGACTGCCAATGCCGCGGTGTCGATCCAGCCGGGCAAAATAGACCGCTCACCAACAGGCACAGCCGCGTCGGCCCGTATGGCGTTGCTCCATGCTTCTGGTGAGATGGCGCTGGGGGATCGTTTTACAGCGCGTTCAATCATCGGCTCGGAGTTTCACGGGCGCATTGCACATACAACAACAGTCGGGGCCACACCGGCGATTGTGCCAGAGATTACCGGGCGTGGCTGGATCACGGGAACACATCAACACATGCTTGATCCAGACGATCCGTGGCCTGAGGGGTACCGATTGTCAGACACATGGCCCGCGTATGGGACACAATCCTGAAACGGGGCTACCCCTGCGCCAATTCGCCCAACACATCCACGCCCTGCATCAGCAAAAAGTGCAGCATGTCGATAAAAATCCAGTTCTCGACCAACTTGTCGCCCTCGCGGCGATAGACATCCACCACCCGCATATCCGCGCGCAGGTCATTGGGGGGCAGACCCAAAAAACCGTTGTGGTTTGTCAATGTCAGGTTTGGCCAGCCAAAGAACGCGCCGTAGTGCCCTTCAGCCATGCGGCAGATGTGCCCGTTGAACACGCGGTCCTTCATATGGTGGCGAAAGGGGGCCTGATGTTGCTCAATATAGCGATCAATCGTGTATGTGGCCCCGATTCCTTCGGGTCCCCACCAGATCAGTTTGTCGGTCCATGTTTCAAGCAGTTCCTCCCGTGGGGTGCGCGCCTTGGGATTGGCGTTTGCCGCATCAATCGCCCCGATCATGGCCTCGATCACATCGATTGTTTTGGTCCCTTCTGCGGGGTCCTGGGGGGCGTGGAGCAGCCCATCATGGGTGCGCGGTCCGGGCTGGATCAGATGCGCGGCGGTCTGGTTGGGAAAACGGGGCATCCCGGCTTGCGTCATCAGATGAAGAATATCGCAAAAGAACGCCGTTTCGACGATCTGCCCGTTTTCCACGCGGTTGAATTCCGCATAGCGCAGCATCGCGATCTTGCGGGTGGGGGGAATGTTGAGGAAAGGCGCATCAAAAAGCCCCATCAGATGGCCCATCGACATCGTCCAGACACCGCCCGCTTCCAACCCGTTGTCTGCCGCGAAAAAGATGTCCTCACGCCGTTGCACGTGCGAAAACGCGCTCAGAAACGGATGCCAGAACGCGTCTGCCGCGCCCGCCGGGCCGCTTTGCATGTTGAACGGATGCACGCCGCGCCAGATGCTATCGGCCTGCATACGCTGTGCCAGGACCGACGCGACGGTCGATGGCGCGGCATTTTCAAGGGCTGCATAATGGGCCTGCACAAGGGCCTTGGCGTCTTGGGTCTGGGACATGGGGAGACTCGAAATTGTGGGCTTCAGCGGCGACGCTACTCCGCTGCACACGTGTGCACCAGCCCTCATCTGCCTAAACTTACCCGCCGCGTGTCACGATCTGGAAACTCCCGTTGGAATTGCGGATCACACAGGAATTCTCTGTCAAAGCAGGCAGCCGCGTCGTGACACCCGCAGGCGCTGCGGAGGCGACGCTGTCCGGGCAGACGGGGATCGATACAGGGGCATACCCTTTGTCGGCCATACATTGGCGTTCCACCCGCACCCGCAGCCCGTCGTTGGGATCATAGGTTTCTATGCCGCCGGGCACATAGTATCCCGGTGTGCCCGTACATTTGCCTTGTGCATCACACACGCGATTGCCCGGCACAAACACAGGCGGCTTGCGCCGGGTCAACGTGGAGGGTGGCACATCGCGCAACGCCTGCACCTGGCAGGCGGTTGTGTCCCGATTGAGCGCTGTCACAGATGCCCCCGGCTTGTAGTACGTCTCAAGCGGTGCGCAGGCCGCGAGCAGGAAAAGCACAGGTATGATCCGAAAAATCTGCTGTTTCATGGCACGATGATGCCCCCAATCCAAGGTACTGGCAACGCATTTCACCCTTGCCATAAGCGCGCGCATGCCCTCTAACAAATGAGACCCGAGAGGGGCGCGCGCGGCGCAGCCCCCGCACGTTGACGGACAAGGACACGTATGAAGGTTATCATTTGCGGTGCAGGGCAGGTGGGCTGGCAAATTGCACGCCACCTGAGCGGTGAGCGGAATGACGTTACCGTGGTGGACAACAATGCCGATCTGGTGCGCCGCGCCACAGAGACGTTGGATGTGCAGGGCATCGCGGGTTTTGCGAGCTATCCCGACGTGCTGGACCGGGCAGGGGCGCGCGATGCAGAGATGATCATCGCCGCCACCCATTCGGATGAGGTCAACATGGTCACCTGTCAGGTGGCGCATTCCGTCTTTGGCATCAACCGCAAGATCGCGCGCCTGCGCAGCCAATCCTACCTCGATGCGATCTACTCTGACCTTTATCGGCGCGACCACATGCCCATTGATGTGGTGATCTCTCCTGAAAAAGAAGTGGCCTCCGCGGCGCTGCAACGGCTCTCGGCCCCGGCGTCCTTTGACACCGAGGTTTTCATGGACGGGAAGGCGCATTTGCTTGGCATCACCATTGAGGACGAATGCCCGGTGGTGAACACCCCTTTGCGGCAACTTACGGATCTGTTTTCGACCCTGCGCGCCGTGGTGGTTGGCGTGCGCCGGGATGGCACGCTCTTTGCACCCGAGGCCAAGGACCAGCTTTTTGTTGGCGACGATTGTTATGTCTTTTGTCACCGCGATGACATTGCACGCACGATGGAGATTTTTGGCAAGAAAGCCAGCAAGCAGGAACGTGTGGTGCTGGTGGGCGGTGGTAATGTCGGCCTTGCGGTGGCGCAGCATCTTGAAAGTGATGCCCGCCGCATCCGGACCAAGGTGATTGAAAAGAGCCGCATTTGCGCTGAAAAAGCCGCCGAAGGGCTGGAACGGACGATTGTTCTTAATGGCGACGGATTGGACGCCGCCTTGCTGGCGGAGGCGGGGATTGCCCGCGCCGATGCGATGCTGGCGGTCACGGATGATGACAAGACCAACATGCTTGCTTGCGTGCGCGCCAAAGCCGAAGGCTGCGACTATGTGATTGCGTTGATCAACGATCCGACCCTTGTGCCGCTGATGACGCCTTTGGGCATTGACGCCTATATCAACCCGCGCTCCACCACGGTATCATCCATCTTGCGCCACATCCGACATGGCCGCGTGCGCTCGGTCTACTCCATCGGGGATGCGGAGGCGGAAGTGATCGAGGCTGAGGTCCTGTCCACGTCGCCCATAGCAGGCAAACAAGTGTCAGAGATCGACTTTCCCGAAGGTGCGCTGATCGGGATGATCCGCAAGGGTGACAAGATCACGCGCCCAATGGGCAAGACCCGCATCGATGAGGGGGATGTGATCGCGGTGTTTGCGCTGGCCAAGGACGTGCCGCAGGTTGAGCAGCTGTTGCAAGTCTCCATCGACTTTTTCTGAGGGGCCGGGGTGAGCCGCCAACACTACATGCGTCGCGCTCTGCTGGACCTGCCCTTGTTCCTGCAACTTTTTGGTATTTCAGCAGCCGGAATGTTGGTGCCTGCGGGGTACGGGCTGGTGGTGAATGACCACGATGGGGCGCGGGCCTTCCTTTACGCGGCACTTCTGGGGGGGGTGCTGTTTTTGATGCTTGCCGTTGTGTTTCGGGGGCGCAGCCCCACAACGGATGCACTGGGCCCGCTCTTGTCGCTTTTCTCTGCATTCGTTTTTTTGCCGGTTTTTTATGCCATTCCCTTTGTTGAGGCCTTGCCGACAACCCGCTTTCTGAATGCCTATTTTGAGATGGTCAGCGCCCTGACCACCACGGGTGCGGCGATGTTCCGCGATCCAGAAAGGCTCAGCGAAACGCTGCATCTGTGGCGCGCGCAGGTCGGGTGGATGGGAGGCCTTTTGATGTGGGTCTCTGCTTCCGCCATTCTGGCCCCGCTGCACCTGGGTGGCTTTGAAGTGACCGCACAGGCGGAGCCAGGGCGCCGCGATACCGGACTTGGCAATCGCATGGCACCGATGCAGCCCCGCGCCCGGCTGATCCGGTCTTTCAACGCGCTTTTTCCGATCTACACAGGCCTGACGTTGCTCTTGTGGCTGTTGCTGCTGGGCGGCGGAGAGACACCGCTGGTCGCGCTGTGCCATGCAATGTCCGTGATGGCGACCTCCGGCATTTCACCCATTGGCGGTGTGCAGGCCTCTCCCATCGGGGTGACAGGCGAGGCTGTGATGTTGCTCTTTATGCTGTTTGCCCTGTCGCGCCTGACATTTTCCAAAGACACTATAACCGCGACCCAAGGGGGGCTGAGAACCGATCCCGAGTTTCGCATCGGCATTGTTGTGATGTTCGCCGTGCCGATCTTTATCTTTGCGCGGCATTTTCTTGGGGCCTACGATGTGGCGGCAATGGAGAGCCTGTCGGACGCGGGCTATGCCTTTTGGGGATCGGTTTTTACCGTATTGTCGTTTCTGACAACCACGGGTTTTGTGTCGGAACACTGGGCCGCCTCGCAAGACTGGTCTGGCCTCAGCACACCTGGCTTGATCCTGATGGGCTTGGCGCTGATTGGAGGCGGGGTTGCGACAACGGCGGGCGGGGTCAAATTGCTGCGCGTCTTTGCGCTCTATCTCAATGGCACACGGGAGATGGAGCGGCTGGTTCATCCCAGTTCGGTCAGCGGGGCAGGGGCGGCGGGACGGCGTCTTCAGAGCAACGGGGCCTTCATCGCGTGGATATTTTTCATGCTCTTTGCGATATCACTGGCCGGAATCACCCTCGCGCTCACCCTGACGGGCAGCCCCTTTGACGAAGCTGTGGTTTTGTCCATTGCCAGCCTTTCGACCACCGGTCCACTGACAGAGTATGGCGCCGATGTGCCGATCCGCCTGATTGAACTGAGCAGCACAGCCAAAGGCATCCTATGCGCCGCAATGGTGCTGGGACGCCTTGAAACACTGGCGATCATTGCGCTTTTGACACCCGAACTGTGGCGCGCCTGACAGGCGAAGTGATGCAGCACTGATACTGGTTGGCGTCAATATTGCTATCTGTCTAAAATTTGGGCTGGAAACTCACCCCGCGTCACGACATAGTCACGTGCGTGGGGGGGCCCGATATGCGGGTGCCAGCAAGAAAAAAAGAAGCGAGAACACCGATGGCGTCTGACAGACAGAACCTTCAGGATGCGTTCCTGAACCATGTACGCAAGACCAAAGTTCCGGTCACAATCTTCCTGATCAACGGCGTCAAACTGCAAGGTGTGATCACCTGGTTTGACAACTTCTGTGTTCTGCTGCGCCGCGATGGCCAATCCCAGCTTGTCTATAAGCATGCCATTTCGACCATCATGCCGAGCCAGCCGATCAGCCTTTAT
The DNA here is from genome assembly GCA_045105735.1 of Sulfitobacter sp. Classification (GTDB taxonomy): domain Bacteria; phylum Pseudomonadota; class Alphaproteobacteria; order Rhodobacterales; family Rhodobacteraceae; genus Sulfitobacter. The sequence continues at coordinate 119,998 of JBGCDV010000007.1, forward strand.
GAGGGCGAAGACGCTTCTTGAGCAAAGCGCCATTTCAAATCGATGAAACCGAAGGGCCCCGCGTCACACGCGCGTGGGTGCTGCATCCTGACATCCGTTCCAACCCGGAGCGCCGCGATCCTGAGCCAGCGCTGGCCGAGGCAGTGTCGCTGGCGCGCGCGCTGCCTGCGCTTGAGGTGGTAGGGGCCGATGTGGTGCAGCTGCGCAGCGTCGATGCGGGCAAGCTATTCGGCAAAGGCAAGATCGAAGAGATCAAGACGCTCTTGCATGACAATGAGGTGGAGCTGGTGCTGGTCGATGGCCCGGTCACGCCTGTGCAGCAACGCAATCTTGAGAAAGTCTGGGGCGTCAAATTGCTCGACCGGACTGGGCTGATTTTGGAAATTTTCTCAGACCGTGCCGCCACCCGCGAGGGTGTGCTGCAGGTTGAGATGGCCGCCCTCAACTATCAACGCACCCGCCTTGTGCGCGCCTGGACCCACCTTGAGCGACAGCGGGGCGGGTTGGGGTTTGTCGGCGGGCCGGGGGAGACCCAGATCGAGGCAGACCGCCGGGCCATTGATGAACAGCTTGTCCGCCTGCGCCGCCAGTTGGAGAAGGTCGTCAAAACCCGCGCCCTGCACCGTGCCGCGCGGGCCAAGGTGCCTTACCCGATTGTGGCCCTCGTGGGCTACACCAACGCTGGCAAGTCCACGCTTTTCAACCGGTTGACCGGCGCTGAAGTGATGGCAAAGGACATGCTCTTTGCCACGCTCGACCCCACCATGCGCAGCCTTGTTCTGCCCGATGGGCCTGAGATCATCCTGAGTGACACGGTGGGGTTTATCTCGGACCTGCCCACCGAATTGGTTGCGGCGTTTCGGGCCACACTTGAAGAGGTGCTGGCCGCGGACATCATCCTGCATGTGCGCGACATCAGCCATGCAGAGACCGAAGAACAGGCCAAGGATGTGGCCGATATCCTCACCTCGCTGGGTGTGCCAGAGGACACGCGCCGTTTTGAGATCTGGAACAAGGTTGACCTGCTGCCCGATGACATCGCCGAAGCGCGCCGCGCCCGAGCCGCGCGTGAGGATGACGTGCTGGCAATCTCCGCGATCACGGGCGAAGGGCTGGACGGTTTGCAATCGGCTGTGGCGCTGGCCCTGCAAGGTGCGGTGCGTGAGGCTGATCTCAAGCTGAGCTTTGCCGATGGCAAGAAACGCGCGTGGCTTTTTGATCAGGATGTGGTGGTCCAAGAAGACCAGACCGAAGAAGGTTTTGCCCTGACCGTGCGTTGGTCGGCGAAACAAGAGGCGCAGTTTCAGAAGTTGTGAGATCAGAATTTTGCAAAATTCTGGCCCGGAAAATTCGAATTTTCCGTTGCCTGCCGCATATGTAGCAGACCACAACCGGAGCCGCCCATGACCGTCGTCGCCCTTTACCTCATCACCTTTGTCATTTTCCTAAGCATCGACTATCTGGGCCTCAGCTATGTGGTCAAACCGGTCTTTACCCGCAACATCGGTCCCTTGATGCTGGAAAACTTCCGCGTGCTGCCCGCCTTTGCCTTTTACGCGTTTTTCCTCGGCGTCCTGCTGTGGTTCGTGTCATGGCCTGCGATGGTCGGGGACAAGAGCCTGTTGTGGGTCTTTGGCAACGCGGCCCTGATCGGCGCGCTGGGGTACGGCACCTATGAGTTCACGAACTATGCGATCCTCAAGGACTGGACATGGGAAATGGTCTGGATCGACGGGCTTTGGGGCACGGCATTGACCGGAGCATCGGCCACGCTGGGCGTCTGGGTGACGCGGATGGTGGTTACTTAATGGGGGTGCGTTCAGGCAGGCAGTCTTCGGGGAATTTCAGACGGTCGTGACGGGTTTCGTCGAAGTCGCACGACAGGAGGCGGAGGTTTTCTGGCCATCCTTCGGGTGGCCTGTCATCCGACCACATCCAGACGAAGGTGAAACCATCTGCGAGTTTCATCGACGTTTCCAGAAACCCAACGTTGCCCACATATGCCCCAGACAAATCCGCCCCATCGAAAGTTGTATAGTCAAAAACGGCGTTCCGGAGGTTTGCCCTTAGCAGGCTTGTCCATTCAAGCGAGCCTCCGCGAAAGATAATGTTTTGCAAATCCGCAGCGTCCAACGTGGCATTGGACGCATCAACATCATCAAGAAATGCATTTGTCAGGAAAGCCCCCGATAAATCCGCCCAGCGGAATACCCCACCAACGATTTTGGCACCGTCAAAGTCCGCAGTAGTGAGCCTCGCCCCAGAGAGATATGCATTCTCCAGATTTGCTCCTGTCATCTGGGCGGCCGAAAACTCCATTGTATGTACAGACACTCTTTGTTGCACCAGTGCAAGAAGGAGCGCTCCTCGTTCCGGTGAGGTATTATGGAAATGGTACTGTTTACGTAGCGGTGTATCGAAATCCAGTTTCGCATCCAATGGAATGGCGATCCGGTATGGCTCATTGCGGCGCGAAAAAGAAACGGTACGCGCGCCCAGCTCCGAAGATAGATGAAACAGACGGTCTGGTGTGCCCGGTTTTGTCCAACACTCTTCTTCAAGCGCTCCGCAGGTTCGTGTGGTTTCCGCAACCTGCCGTCTTATCGCATCAAACAACGCCTCACCTTCCCCTGACAAAGCCGCCCGCCGTGCACCCTCCAGCAGAATACTCTCCGCAATATTCGCATCCGTCTGCAAGACCAGCCGTTCGTTCTGCAAATCCAGCTTTTGGTTCTGCTCATAAAGCAGGAACACGGTCGCAGCTCCAACCAGCCCTCCGACAACCGTCACCGTTGCGTTGAACGAAAACTGGATTGCCTCGCGCCGGGCAAGCCACAGGCCGAGGTTGATCATTGCTGCGCGTTTGCGGTCCTCCGGGCCGGGGTCGCTTACGCCCTGCGGCGTGGTGAAATGATCCACAAGTCCGTGCACCATCTCCGTTTCCGTCATCTGCGCGTCCGCCGACAGCACCTTGCCAACCCAGCGGCGCACCAAGAGATAGGCCACCCATGCCGCCAGGATCACCAGCAACAGCACCACCAGGGCAATGATTGCGACCTGTGGCATAGATGCGCGCACGAAGGCCATTACGGTGTCGGTGCCCCAAACGGCACTCAGCGCAAATCCGAGGATTAGGCAAAGCAGGCAAAGAAGAAGGACCGGAATGCGTTTCACAGGAATGAAAAATCTTTTGAATTGCTAAGTCATTTAAGCCTGCGTTGCCTGCTCTGGCAAGCTCCCCCAGTTTATGCCCCGGTCTCAGAAGCCCACCGCCATGCGCCCGGGCGCAGGTTGTTCAACTGCCAATCGCCAATCCCTGCACGGATCAGCCGCAGCGTCGGCAGGCCCACATGCGCGGTCATGCGCCGCACCTGCCGGTTGCGGCCTTCGCGGATCGTGATACGCAGCCACGCATCCGGGACCGTTTTGCGAAAACGCACAGGCGGGTCGCGCTCCCACAGAGCCTCGGGTGGCGCCATCACCGCAACCTCGGCGGGTTTGGTCATGCCGTCCTTCAACGCCACGCCTTTGCGCAACGCGGCGAGCGCCTCTGCCTCCGGCGTGCCTTCGACCTGCACCCAATAGGTCTTGGGGCGTTTATATTTTGGATGGGCAATGCGTGCCTGCAAGGCCCCGTTGTCCGTCAACACCATCAAGCCTTCGCTGTCCTTGTCGAGCCTGCCTGCAGGATAAAACCCCGGCTGATCGATGAAAGCTGAGAGGGTGGGACGCGCAGACCCCTCCGTGCCCTTGTCCGTAAACTGCGACAGCACGCCGTAAGGTTTGTTTAACAAAATGACGCGGTTCATGGCACCGCGGGCGTCAATGTTGTCACCCCGACTGCCGCCGCGCGCGCCAGATCAGCGTCCAGTGACATCGGGATATACTCCCCGCGCCGCCACAGCTGCGCCATGTCATCATAGTGCCGCGACAGGAAGTGCCCTGATTGCCCTGTTGAAGTGACAAAGACCGACGAATTCGGATCGGCAAAATCGTACACGCCGCGATAGCCCGCACCATGTACGTTGTGGAACGGATCGGGCAGGGTGCCTTTGGTCCGGCCACGCAAGAGCGTATTGTCACCGCCGCTGGTAGACTGGCGAATGTTCACGAAATACCGCAACACCGGCACGTCACCCAGCACCGGATGGTCATGCGTCGCTTGGTGTGCATCGCCCCAGCGCAGGCTCTCAAGCTGGTCGCCCCATGTTTCATTAATCCACAACAAGGCGTCATCCAACGCCAGTTGCGCCATCTCGGGGCAGGTCTCAACCCGGCTGGACTGGACCACATCGCACCAGATGCTTGCCCCGTCCACATCACGGAAAACCCGCTCCACAAAAAGCGGCTGGACGTGGTCGAATTCCTCTGCCAGCGGGCCAAGCTCATCCTGAACGAGCCGCGCCTGCAGGCTGCGCAGCCAGGCGGCATAGATCAGTGGTTCCGGCAAATGTTCGTTCATTTCCCCCGACCAGCCCGCCAACAGGATCAGCGCCCGCTGCCGCTGTCGCTCTGGAGTGCCATCGGGGGCGGCCTCCCCGGTGAACCAAAGCTCCGCGCCAATGAGCGGCAAAAGCGATCGCGCGGTAAAGCTGACGGTATCAAGCTGCGCTTCGATAAAGCTGTCGCGGGTGTGGACCTGCCGGGTCTGCATCAGCCGTTGCCAGCGCTGCACGCGCTGCGTGTCGCCCCAGACAAAGGAGACATGGTTGGGGAAAGGACGCTCCACCGTCTTGTTGTTGGTGTTGCCCAGAATGCCACCTTTTGGGGCGACAAACTCAGGGTTGGCGGTATAGGGCAGCATCCCGTCCCACCGGTTTGCCGCGATCCAGCCGGGGGTGGGCAACCGTCCCTGACTTTGGTGGTTTGCGTCCCGGCGCGGCATGGCCCCGATGGTTTTCATCGCGATGTTGCGGCGGTCTACCAGTGTGAGGTTTTGGGAAGGCGCGACATAGTCCTGTGCCGCGGCAAGTGCGTCTTCAACGGACTTGGCTTCCATCAACCTGAGGGCTGCGGCAAGCGAGGTGTCCTGCGCGCTGAGGTTTGTCCAGCTGAGCGTGGTCACATGGCCCGCAGGTGTGATGCTGGCAAGGTTGTAATGTGTGCCGGGCAATACCGGGCCATTGTCGGTCCAGCGCAGGGTCAGGGTGACGGGATCGGCATCCTTGATGGTGATGATCGACGGGCGGGTGCGGAAGTCTTTCCACCCCTCAGGCGTGCGGTATTGCTGCGGGTTGTCGGGATTGAGCTCTTCGATGAAGACATCCTGATCATCCAGATAGGAGGATGTCAGCCCCCAGCCCAAGGCATCAGAGCGGCCCGTCAGAACCACCGGAACACCGGGGATCGTGCCGCCGATCACGCCACCCGACTGCAGTTCCAACCGCGCGAGGTACCAGATTGCCGGAGCTGTGAAGCCCAGATGCGGATCATTTGCCAAAAGTGTGCCGCCGGAGGCCGACCGCGAAGGGGCTGCGGCCCAGGCGTTCGAGGCCCCGGCCAGACCCTGCGGTTTGAAAGGAGAAAGGGGATGTGGATCAAGAGGGATGTTTTCAGCATGCCTGCGCACGCCCGGCACAAGTGCTGCATATTCCGGCAGGGCCGCAATGCCGGTGCCGGGGCTGGTGGGCAGGATGTCATTGAGCCGTTGTTGATCGGGCAAGGCCAGCGAGGTGCGCGCCCGGGTCACTTCGGCGGCCAGATGTCCCGAAAGCTGCACACCCATGAGCTTGCTGATGGCGATGGAATCCGCGGGCCGCCACGGCGCCATGGGCGCATTAAACAGCAGCATTTCAGGTGCGCCGCGCCCCAATGCTTCGGAGTTGATCTGTTCCAGCCGCGCATTCACACCTGCGGCATAGGCCTCAAGAGCGGATTTGCTGCGCGCGTCCAGTATTTCTGCCGATTGCACCGATAGTGTGTAGATATCAAAGCGCCGCAGCAATCGGTCCACGTTCAGCGTTGCTGCGCCAAAAACTTCGCTCAGCCGTCCTTGCGCGGTGCGGCGCAGGGTGATCATCTGCCACATCCGGTCCTGCGCATGGGCAAAGCCAAGCCCAAAGAACACGTCCGCGTCAGCAGTCCCAAAGATATGCGGCACATTGGCGTTGTCGCGCACGATCTCGACCGGTGCAGTGATGCCGCGCACGGTGACGTCATCGGTGTAATCGGGCAAGGACCGTGAGGCGAGCCAATAGACCGTCACAACGGCCAGCACGCTGAGCACAACCAATGCCGCAGCAAGGCGGATCAACCAACGAAAAACAATGGCCATGGGACGCTCCGAGGGCAGGCGCGCTGTGTCCCAGATTGACCAGCGCGCGCAGGATGTTAGGTGTTGCCGGGCATAGCGTAACTCAGCAGTAAGGAAAAGCAGATGGCAAAGCTCGCATTTTTGGGATTAGGCGTCATGGGAGGGCCAATGGCGGGTCATCTGCAAAAGGCAGGTCATGATGTGACGGTGTACAACCGCACAAGCGCCAAGGCGGAAAGCTGGGCCAAGGAACATGGGGGCGCACATGCCGCCACGCCACGGGCGGCGGCCGAGGGCGCAGAGTATGTGATGGCCTGCGTGGGCAACGATGACGATCTGCGCTCAGTCTGTCTGGGAGAAGACGGTGCCTTTGCCGGGATGGCGGCCGGATCGGTCTTTGTCGATCACACAACGGTGTCCGCAGCCGTGACACGCGCGTTATATGAGGTTGCAGATGCCGCGCAGATCAGCTTTGTTGATGCGCCGATTTCGGGCGGGCAGGCGGGCGCGGAAAACGCAGTTCTGTCGATCATGTGCGGCGGGGATGACGGGGCGTTTGAGCGTGCGCTGCCGGTGATGGAGGTTTATTCCAAAATCTGCCGGCGGATCGGTGAGAGCGGTGCCGGACAGATGACCAAGATGTGCAACCAGATTGCGATTGCCGGGTTGGTGCAAGGTCTGTCGGAAGCGCTGCACTTTGCCGAGAAAGCCAATCTGGACGGGCGGGCCGTGGTGGAGGTGATCAGCCAGGGGGCCGCAGGGTCCTGGCAGATGGCCAACCGCTATGAGACGATGCTGGATGACCATTTTGAGCACGGTTTTGCCGTTGACTGGATGCGCAAGGATCTGGGGATTTGCCTTGATACAGCCGATGAGACCGGGGCGAGCCTGCCGGTGACGGCGCTGGTCGATCAGTTCTACAAGGATGTGCAAAAGCTGGGCGGCGGGCGTTGGGACACCTCGAGCCTGATCAAACGTTTGCGCGCGATGGGCTAAACTGTCCGACCTTTGATTTGATGAAAGTCTAAGGCCCGGCGCTCTAAGACCTGCATTGGGTTGAGAGGTCGGGGAATTTCGGGGGCGCTGCCCCCGGACCCCCGCGGTATTTAAGGCCAAAAAGAGAAGCAAGAAGGGTGCAGGGACGGTGCCCCGCAGGCTGATCGGTGCTCTGCGAGGCCCTGGTGCCATTCTAGTGGCAAGTTTATCAGGGAATGATGCGGGTGTATTTTGTCCCCTCCAGGGTTGCCCCGACGCGCAATCCGGCACGGCCAAATACCGCTGCCAAGACAGGTGCCAGAACAGTTGTGGTGTCTGCAGCGACACTGTCGCCCCGGTCTGAGATGACATATTCCAGATCCGCGCCTGCGGCCCAGCCGGGCGAGCGGCGAAACTCCATCAGAGCGTTTTCGGTCATGAAAAAGAGCACATGCGCGTATTGCTGGGCACCGATTTGCAAACCCCCGGACCCTTTGAGCACCGAGTAGTAGTCCACGGTGATGTTGTCGACCAACAGCGCGCCGCGCCCGTAGGCACCGCCAAAGCCAAGCCCCGCCTCGGTCACCAGTGGCATGACCAGCATGCCGTTGGCTTTTTGCGCCAGTTGCACCGTATTGGGGTAGCTGCGGTACATCTCATCCAAGGTGGCGGTGACGCGCGCATCGATCAGCTGCGAGCCACGTCCGCCGACGCCGTTCCCGCATGCCGCAAGAGTGGTACCGGCGGCCGCCAATGCGCCAAGGCCAAAGGCCCGCCGTGTGTAGGGTGGTTTTGTCATGGTATCTGCCCGTAAATGTTGCCTGTTGCCGGTTTGTCCCGACTTGGACGCGAGCATAGGCGGTTTTTCGCGCCTTGTCATGGGGTTTGCGCAGGTGAGCGGAATGGTGCTGTTGCGGGGGGCGTACGCCCGTTCACCTGCGCCAGAAGGTGGCGCTAAAAAGGGCAAAGCGTCAGCCATTCAAAAGCTGCGCAACTGCAGGCGCGAAATAGGTCAGGACGCCATCACATCCGGCACGTTTGAACGCCATGAGGCTTTCCATCATCACCCGTTCTTCGTCGATCCAGCCGTTTTGTGCGGCGGCCTTGACCATCGCAAACTCACCCGAGACCTGATAGGCAAAGGTGGGCGCACCAAAGCTGTCTTTGACGCGGCGGCAAATATCCAGATAGGGCAGGCCGGGTTTGACCATGACCATATCCGCCCCTTCGGAGAGATCACGTGCCACCAGCCGCAAGGCCTCGTCGGAGTTGGCCGGGTCCATTTGATAGGTCTTCTTGTCACCCGTCAGCGCGCCAGAGGCCCCGACCGCATCACGGAAAGGGCCATAAAAGGCAGAGGCGTATTTGGCGGCGTAGCTCAGGATCATCACATCGGAATGGCCGGTTTCTTCCAACGCTTTGCGGATCGCGCCGATGCGGCCATCCATCATATCAGACGGGCCAATGATGTCCGCGCCCGCCTCGGCCTGCGCCAGCGCCATTTTGACCAGCGCCTCTACCGTGCGGTCGTTGACGATGATGCCGTCTTCGACAAAGCCATCGTGGCCGTTGATGTTGTATGTGTCCAAGGCCACATCGCTCATCAGTGCAATGTCGGGGTATTTGGATTTGATGGCAGCAATCGCCCGGTTGGCGTGGTTTTGCGGATCCCACGCGCCTGCGCAATCCTCGGTGCGTTCCTCAATCCCTGTGTAGGGAAATATGCACATCGCACGGATGCCCATCGCATGGGCCTCGCCTGCGGCCTCCAACACCTTGTCAACAGAGCGGCGCATCACGCCGGGCATGGACGCGACAGGCTCCTCGATCCCCTCACCAGAGCGGACAAAAACCGGCCAGATCAGATCCCCCAGCTCCAGCGCATTCTCACGGACCAGCGCACGTAAGGCAGGGCTTTGGCGGGTGCGGCGCAAACGGGTGAGCGGGAAGGGGGCTTGGACAGGGTTCATGCAAAAATACCTCAGGTTGGCTGTCACAACCTTTCCCATGAAAAATCTGCCCGCTCAAGGGTAGGAATTGTCTGCAACCTTGGGTATGAGCGGCGAACTGACAACCTGACGAGGCGTCCCGTTGGACTGGTATCAAACCCTTTTTGAACTCATCGACATGCGGTCGTTTTCGAACCTTTGGTTCTGGATCGTGCTGGCGGTGGTGTGGTCGACCGCAAGCCATTGGGTGCTGGGTGTGCCATTTGACATGGTGCTGCGCGCAAAACGGCAGGGCGATCAGGCGCAGATCGATCTGGAAGACATGGTACGCATCAACGTCAACCGTCTGCTCTATATTGGTCAGGTGTCGGGCTTGTGGCTGGCGGGCTTCGCCTGCTTTTTCCTGACGATGCTGGTGCTGTTGGGTTTCGTCTATGGCATGGAGTTCGCGCAGGCGGTCTTCCTTCTTGCCTTTCCGCTGTCGATGGTCGGCGCGCTGAGCCTGTCCACTGCGCGGCTCATTCAAGCGGACAATGAGGGCGGCGAGTTGCTCTATAAGCGGCTCAACCGGCACCGGCTCTATACGCAGATCATCGGCATGATCTCGATCTTTGTGACGGCGCTTTGGGGGATGTACCAGAACGTCAATCTTGGCCCACTCGGCGGTTGACAAGGGGGGCGCAAGCCCCAATTGAGACGCCATGAGCGAGCAGAGCAAAATCACCCTTTCCGGCGTTCCTGAAGGATACGACGCAAAAGCGCTGTTGGACGAGGTCGCGCGCGGTGGTGCCGTGATCCATGTTGCACTCGATGACAAACGTATGGCAGCGATGCAGGCGGCGTTGGCATTCTTTGCGCCTGATATGCCGGTAGTGACCTTTCCCGGTTGGGATTGCCTGCCATATGACCGGGTCTCGCCCAACGCCGACATCTCAGCCCAGCGTATGGCGACGCTGGCGGGGTTGGTGCATGGGATGCCGCCAAAGTTTATCCTGCTCACAACGCTCAATGGGGCCACACAACGGGTGCCTGCGCGCTCGGTGCTGCGTGATGCGGCGTTCTCAGCCCAGGTGGGCAGCCGCATTGATGAGGGCGCGTTGCGTGCATTTCTGGTGCGCATGGGGTTTGTGCAAAGCCCGACCGTGATGGAGCCGGGGGACTACGCAATCCGCGGCGGGATCATCGACATTTACCCACCCGGTGATCTGGGGCCGGTGCGGCTTGATCTCTTTGGTGACGTGCTGGATGGGGCGCGGCGGTTTGATCCTGCCACCCAACGGACCACCGAAAAGCTGGATCTGGTGGAGCTTGCCCCGGTGAGCGAGGTCATTCTGGACGAAGCGGCGATCACCCGGTTTCGCCAGAACTACCGCATCGAATTTGGCGCGGCGGGCACGGATGATCCGCTTTATGAGGCGATAAGTGCCGGGCGCAAGCATCAAGGGGCAGAGCATTGGCTGGCGTTCTTCCATGAAGAAATGGAGACGCTTTTTGATTACCTGCCAGAGGCCGCTGTGACGCTGGATGATCAGCTGACAGCGGCACGATTGTCACGGTGGGAGAGCATCGAGGATCAGTACGAGACGCGGCGGTTGGCAATGGCGAACCGCTCCAAGATGGACAGCGTCTATAAACCCGCACCACCTGAGGGGTTGTATCTGGATGATGAGGGTTGGTTGCTGGCCACGGCTGAAATGCGGGTGGTGCAGTTCATGTCGCTGCCACAGCCCACGGGGCCGGGTGCCCTTGACGCTGGGGGACGGATTGGGCGGAGTTTTGCGCCGGAGCGCCAACAAGAATCCATAAGCCTTTTCGGGGCTTTGGCGTCGCATGTGAAAGCAAAGCTTCAAGAAGGACCGGTCCTGATCGCCAGCTATTCAGAAGGCGCGCGGGAACGTCTGACTGGGTTGATCGAGGACGAAGGTCTGGCCGAGGCCATCCCGATCACCAATGCCACCCGGATTGGCAAACGTGGGTTGCATCTGGCCGTCTGGGCACTTGAGCATGGGTTTGAAGCGCCGCTGGGTGAGGGACGCCTCACGGTGATCTCTGAACAGGACGTGCTGGGTGACCGGCTCATCCGTGCGCCGAAACGGAAACGGCGGGCGGAAAACTTCCTGACCGAGACGCAAAGCCTCACGCCCGGCGATCTGGTGGTGCATGTGGACCACGGCATCGGGCGCTATCACGGGATGGAGGTTGTCACCGCCGCCGGTGCCGCCCATGAATGTCTCGTGCTGGAATATGCGGAACGGGCGAAGCTTTACCTGCCAGTTGAAAACATCGAACTGCTGTCAAAGTACGGCCACGAAGAAGGATTGCTCGACAAACTGGGCGGCGGGGCGTGGCAGTCCAAGAAGGCAAAGCTGAAAGAGCGCATCCGCGAGATGGCGGACAAGCTGATCCGCATCGCCGCCGAACGCGCCTTGCGCAAAGCCCCCGTGCTGGAGCCGCCGCCGGGCATGTGGGACGCTTTTGCCGCGCGTTTCCCGTACGCAGAGACCGATGACCAGCTGCGGGCGATTGGCGATGTGATCGACGATCTGACCAGCGGCAATCCAATGGACCGGCTGGTCTGTGGCGACGTGGGCTTTGGCAAGACCGAAGTGGCCATGCGCGCGGCATTTGTTGCGGCCATGTCCGGCGTGCAGGTCGCGGTGATCGCGCCGACGACATTGCTCGCACGGCAGCACTATAAAAGCTTCTCAGAACGCTTCCGCGGCTTTCCGATCAACGTGCGCCAGCTCAGCCGCTTTGTAAGCACCAAAGATGCGGCTTTGACAAAAGACGGTATGGCCAAGGGCACCGTGGACATTGTGATTGGCACCCATGCGCTCTTGGCCAAAGGCATCCGTTTTCAGAACCTCGGCCTTTTGTTGATCGATGAGGAACAACACTTTGGAGTACAGCACAAGGAGCGCCTGAAACAGCTGCGCACCGACATTCACGTGCTCACCCTGACCGCAACGCCGATCCCGCGCACCTTGCAGCTGAGCCTGACGGGCGTGCGGGACCTCAGTATCATCGGGACGCCACCCGTGGACCGTCTGGCGATCCGCACCTATGTGAGCGAATTTGATACAGTTACGCTGCGCGAGGCGCTTTTGCGCGAACACTATCGCGGCGGGCAATCCTTCTACGTGGTGCCGCGCATCAGCGACCTGCCGGAGATTGAGGCGTTTCTGACCGATCAACTGCCCGAGCTGACCTATGTCGTCGCCCACGGCCAGATGGCGGCGGGAGAGTTGGACGACCGCATGAATGCCTTTTACGATGGCAAGTTCGACGTGTTGCTTGCGACCACCATTGTGGAAAGCGGCCTCGATATTCCAACCGCCAACACCATGGTGGTGCACCGGGCCGATATGTTTGGTCTGGCGCAGCTTTATCAGATCCGGGGCCGCGTGGGCCGCTCCAAAACGCGGGCCTATGCCTATCTGACCACCAAGCCGCGCACCAAGCTAACCGCACTTGCCGAGAAACGCCTGCGCGTGCTTGGTTCCCTCGACACGCTGGGGGCGGGCTTCACGCTGGCCTCTCAGGACCTCGATATTCGCGGGGCAGGCAACCTGCTGGGCGAAGAGCAATCGGGCCAGATGCGCGATGTGGGGTTTGAGCTTTATCAATCCATGCTGGAAGAGGCGATTGCCAAGATCAAAGCCGGCGAGATGGAGGGCCTTTCGGAGGCGGATGCGCAATGGGCGCCGCAGATCAACCTAGGCGTGCCTGTGCTGATCCCAGAAGATTTTGTGCCGGACCTCGATGTGCGGCTCGGCCTCTATCGGCGGCTGTCGAGCCTCTCTACCAAGGTGGAGCTGGAAGGATTCGCCGCAGAGCTGATCGACCGTTTTGGCAAGCTGCCAAAGGAGGTCAACACGCTGATGTTGGTGGTGCGGATCAAGGCGATGTGCAAACGCGCCGGCATCGCCAAGCTCGATGGCGGACCCAAGGGGGCCACGATCCAGTTTCACAACGACAAGTTTGCCTCGCCCGAGGGGCTGGTGGCCTTCATTCAGGATCAGCGGGGGCTGGCCAAGGTGCGCGACAACAAGATCGTCGTGCGGCGCGACTGGAAAAAGGACGCGGACAAGATCAAGGGGGCCTTTGCCATCGCCCGTGATCTGGCCGAACATGTGATTGCGAAAGAGAAGGCGGCGAAGAAGAAGATTGCCTAGCAAAAACAATATTTTGATGCGGGTCATTCAAAAATGAATGGTATGAAATCTCGATATGTAAGTTTTCCTTCGCGCTAAAGCATCCCAATATGTAAGACTCAATGACTCTCCTTTTTGAGGCGCATCCGATAACCCAGAATCAGTGAAACTGGGGAGTTTGCACCATGAATGAGGACAGGCAAAACAGGGGCGGATTTGACATAAGGACGCCTTGGATCAAGGGGCATATCAGCAACAAAATGATCCTGTTTTTGTGTATGATTATTGTGCTGTGCCTGTTGCTGGTCTTGGCAATAATCGTTCAGTGGCGGCACTTAATGATATTGATGGAGGGGTGAGAGATTTACTCAGCCACGGCCAATCGCCGCTCGATCCGCGCAATATAAAGCATCATCGCCAGCCCCATGGCAGCCATGATCAGGATTGCCAGCACCAGCGGGGTGATGGTGCCATTGAACATCAAGCCGACAGGCGAGGCGATGGCAGCGGCCAGTACCGTGGATAGTGCCGCCACCACGGAGGCGGCGATCCCGGCGATATGGCCCATAGGCTCCATCGCGATGGCGTTCAGATTGCCCAGGGTCAGCCCCGCCTGAAAAAACAAACAGGTCTGGAACAGGACAAATGCGGCAAAGCCGTAGGGTTCCGCCATCGCGCCGAGATCAAAGATGAGCATTAACGCAGAAAGAACAATCTGCACCGCGAGGGTGACAGTCACCAGGGTCCGCATTCCAAACCGGACCACAAGGACCGCGTTCAGCAGGCTCGCGCTGCCTGCAAAAATCGCCACGGCCCCGAACCAATAGGGAAAACTCTCGGCCCGGTCATACACCTCATAATAGATCGGCTGTATGAGCATCAGCATGCTGAAGAGCATCGCCATCGCAAGAGACTGCACAAGGATCGAGATGCGGACCGAAGGATGGGAAAAAATCTCCCTGATTGCGGCCGCCATGAGCGGCAGGCGCAGGGGACGCCGGTTTTCCACTGCCAGCGTTTCGGGCAGGCGTGCGCCCATCCAGATCATGCCGATTGTGATGAAGATGACAAACGCCACAAAGATGCCGCGCCAGCCGAAACCCGCGATGATGATCGACCCCACCAGCGGCGCAATGGCGGGGACCAGCGTAAAGATCATCATCACGATAGATGTAATCTTGGCCATTTCGCGCCCGGCATAAAGGTCCCGAACCACGGCAACAGAAACGATGCGCGGGGCAGCAGCCCCAAGCCCCTGAAAAATGCGCGCGACAAGCATGACCTCAAGCGATGAACTGGCCCAGGCCACTGCGGCCGCAACAACATAAAGCACAGCGCCACAAAACATGACGCGCCGACGCCCATAAGCGTCAGAAAGCGGCCCCGCGATAAAGGTACCGACCCCCATGCCAAGCACAAAGGAGGTCAGGATCAAAGAGGCGCGGTTTGGCTCTTCCGGTGACAGCTCTGCCGCGATTTCTGGCAGAGCAGGCAACATCGCATCGATAGAAAAGGCAATTGTCGCGAACATCATCGCAATGAGAGCCACAAACTCCAGCCGGCTCATGGCAAATGCAGGGGGATGAGATGACACGCAAAGCTCCAACCGGGGACGAACGCTGCCCGGTGGGCAGTGACGCGCTCTAGCGTCAGGGCTAACCCATGGTTGAGAAAGCTGCAATCCCTTGGCGAGAAAAACTCAGCCCAAAGCGGCCTGAGGTTGTTTTTGTGCCGCGTTTTTAGGCGCTTGCCTGCCTGCATGTCGCGGTAAATAGAGCACCTGTGCAATATCCTGCAAGCTGTCAAATGCGCCGAAACGGTCTTCGCCCATCGCCAATGCGCAGGCGTTGTAATTCACAATGTCCGTGCGCTTTTGATTGAGATCGGTTTCCGGGATCACCCGGCTGACGAACCGGCAGCTTTCCAAAAGCGCGCGGCGGGTATCGAAACTCATTTGGCATGGGGCCTGCATCTGCACGGCCAATGCGTCCGTGGTGCAGCCCACAATCAGCTCATCACCCGTTTGGGCCAGACGGCGCAGGAAATTCACGTGGCCTTGATGAAAAAGGTCAAACCGACCATAGGTCAGCACAACGCGCGTGGGGCGGCGGGTGAGGTTGATCATGAGGGCACCCTCGGCCCGGTCACTTTTGCGCGACCCACTTCATTGCGCCAAATCGCCTTGATCCCTTTGGGGGATGCTCCGGTTGCAAAATGCACCATGCACCGCTTGGGTCCCGCCAAAAGGTCACATTTTATCGTTGCAATAGAGGGTGTTTTCACCGGTGCCGGTGGTGTTTGTGTATCTGCCATATGCCCGCTCGTTCTGCCTCATGGGGTCTTTTGCCCCGATTATCTGAACAGACTAGGCGGGCGGGATGCCCTTGGCAAAGGGATGTTCCCCTTGCGTCACATGCTGTGGCGCGTTTGCCATAGTCACGGGTCAGGACGCCTGCGGCTGTGCGGTCAATTCGGCAATGACTTTGGTCCAAAGCTCTGGCGGTTGCGCACCGGGCACGGCATGCTGGCCTGCGACAATGAACGTCGGCACAGAAGAGATGCCCATTTGACGGCTGTGCGCGTCACGTTTGCGAATGTCTTCTGCGTCCACATCGGATGCAAGCAGACGGGTGACAACGGCGGCGTCCATCTCAATCCCGTCGGCAATATCTGCCAGCACTTCGGTGTCGCCAATGTCGCGCGCATCAACAAAATAGGCTTGAAAGAGGGCAGAAACAGCGGCGGTCTGCCGTCCTTCGATGCCCGCCCAATGGATCAGCCGGTGCGCATTGAGGGTGTTGGGTGTGCGCTGCATCGCCTCAAAGTTGATGTTCAGCCCGGCAGCCTCGGCATGCTGCACAACAGGCGCATAGGCGCGCACGGCCCCTTCTTTGCCACCAAACTTGCCTTCGAGATAGGCGCGGCGGTCCATGCCTTCGGGAGGCATGTCGGGGTTGAGCTGGAACGGATGCCATTCGATTGTGAACGGATGGTCGGGATGATCGGCCAGCGCCACATCAAGGTGACGTTTGCCAATGTAGCACCAGGGGCAGATGGGGTCGGACATGATATCGAGCTTGATCGTCATTTCTTGGAAGCCTCAAATTGGGCACGCAACGCCGCGCGCATGAGTTTGCCATTGGCGCTGCTGGGCAAGGCGTCAATGTGGATATAGAGGCGCGGCTGCTTGTAGCGCGCAAGGGTCTCTTTTGCGAAATCGGTGAGTTTGTATTCGTTCAGTTCTGCGGGGCCTGTATAAAATGCCGCGATCACCCGCGTGCCTTTTTTGACCTCAACCTCCGTTACGCCGACGCTGGCAATGCCGGGCATCTGCAACAGTGCCTCTTCTACCTCAAGCGGAGAGACGCGAAAGCCGCCTGCATTCATCATGTCATCGGTGCGGCCCAGATAGGATATCTGGCCGTCTTCGTCCATGATCCCCTGGTCCCCGGTCAAAAACCACTCGCCCTCAAACTTGGCGGCCCAGTCTTTTGGCGCATTGCGGTATCCTAGGGCCAGACCCGGATCACCACGGTGCACGGCAATTGTGCCGGGCGTATTTGCGCGCGCGGGGCCTTTGGGCGTCAACAGAGCGACCGCGCGGCCCGGTTGCGCCGTGCCGATGGCGCCGTCCTTGGCCGGTGTCGTGGGGCAGCCCGATATGAAGGTGGAGCATTCTGACATGCCGAAGGCTTCAAAGACCGGCGTATCCGTCACCTCGTTCCACGTGTCGCGGACAGCGGCGGTCATCTTTTCCCCCGCGCTCAGCCCGTGCCGTAGATCTGGCAAATAGACCGGATCAAGGCCCTTGAGCATCTGGCGAAACACCCCCGGCGCGGCGGCGAACATGCTGGCCTTGTGGGCCGCAATCAACTCGGGGAGCTGGTCTGACGGCGTGCCGGGGGTGGGGATCAGCGCGGTCGCCCCCATGGTCCAGGGGTCCATAAGCCCGGTGCCCAGCGTGTAGGTCCAGTTGAACGCGCCCGCGTGCAGCAACCGGTCCTCCGGCGTCAGGCCATACCAGCCGTCAAACATCATGCGTCTGGCCCAGATGGCGCGGTGTGCATGCATCACAGCAGAGGGTTTGCCCGAGGTGCCAGAGGTATAGATGATGTAGCCCAAGCGGTCAGGATCACCCATGTGGTATGCCGCAGCGGGCAGGCTGCGCATGGCGCGCAGCTGGTCAAGCGGGAGGATGCGCGGATGATCCGGGCAGGGAACATCAGCGTCATGCAAGATCAGCGCTGGCGACAGATCCGCAATGATCTTGGCCACTTCGGCCTCGGTCAGGGCGGCGGCGGTCGGCACGGGCACCAGCCCGGCTGCAAGTGCGCCAAGATAGGCCAGCGGAAAATCGGGCGTATTGCCCAACCGCATCAGCACAATATCACCGGGCACCACCCCTTGATCCAGCAGCCCCGTCGCTGTGCCGCGCACGGATTGGATCACCTGCGCATAGGTCCAGTCTTCACTGGAGGTTGCTGACAAAACCGACAGGGCCACCGCATCGGGCCGCGCGGCACCAGCCTGCAACACATAGGCGGCCAGATTGAAGGGGCGGGGGCAGGGGGCAAATGCGCTCATCCTCATGCGCTAGCTTAGCGACTGATCCGTTGCAAGGCCCCGACGCGCAGGATATATCGCGCTTATGAGCCAAGAGAATGCCCCCAACATGATACAGGTTGCCCGAGAAAGCAGCGGCAACGAGGCTGTACCACCCGTTGATCTGGGCGCGCGCGTGCGCGAATTGCGTAAGGCGCGCGGTTGGACACTGGAGCAGGCCGCCGGGCAGGCCGGGCTTGCACGATCAACACTGAGCAAGATCGAAAACGGGCAGATGTCGCCGACCTACGCTGCGCTCAAGAAGCTGGCCGTGGGGCTGGAAATCTCCGTGCCACAGCTTTTTACCCCGCCTGCCGCTGAAAAGATCAACGGGCGTATGGCGGTGAACAAAAGCGGCGATGGGACAGCCAAGGCAACGACCACCTATGAGCATGAGTTGCTGGGTGATGCGCTGACCAAAAAGAACATGCTGCCCTATCGCGCACGCATCCGGGCGCGCAAAATGGAGGAGTTTGAGGGTTGGGTGCGCCATGACGGCGAAGAATTTCTCTATGTGCTGACGGGTGTCGTGACGCTTTTTACAGAGTTTTACGAACCTGTAGAGCTGCGCCGCGGCGACAGCGCCTATTACGATGCGACGATGGGGCACAACGTTGTCTCGGTCAGTGCGGATGATGCGATGGTGCTATGGGTGACGTCGCTGGTGTGATTGGTGGCACGCGAAGAGGGGATCTGTTGGTCGCGCCTGATCGCACAGGATGACGACACACTACCCATGACATCGCTGAGAATGCGACGGCCGGAACGCGGAACGCTCAGTCCCGCAGCAGCGGGCGCAGCGTCACATGCGCAATCCCCACGGTGATCAGCTGGACCCCCACAAACATCGCGATATGGCCGGGATAGATGCCCGCAAACGTGTCTGAAAATCCGCGTGCAATTGTGACAGCGGGGTTTGCAAAACTGGTGGAGGACGTGAACCAGTAAGCCCCTGTGATGTAGAACGCCACAAGCGTGGGCACCGCGTCGGGGCGTGCTTTGATCCCGCCAAAGATCACAAAGAGCAGCCCAAAGGTCGCGATGCCTTCAGAGAACCATTGTGCCGTACCACTGCGGTGCATCGTTTCAGAGAGTTGCAGCACAGGTAGGTCGAACATGACGTGTGCCGCCCATACCCCCAGAATACCGCCGACAATTTGAGCCACGACAAAGCTGGCAAGTGCCGCTGCGCTGAGTTCGCCCCGCAGAAAGAACGCAAGGCTGACTGCGGGATTGAAATGCGCGCCGGAAATGGGGCCCAACACGGTGATAATGGCATAAAGCATGCAGCCGGTGGCGATGGCATTGGCCAACAGCGCAATGGCGACGTTCCCACCTGCAAGGTTCACGCCCATGATGCCGGACCCGATCACGGAAATCAGCAAGAGCGCAGTGCCCAGTGTTTCTGCTGCAAGTAAACGCATCATAATAGGGCTCCGCAGGTCTTCAGGTGAGCGGCCAGCATCTCTGGTGTCATGGTTTCGACCGTTTGGCCCAGGAACGCTTCTGCCCGACGGCGCAGGATGTCGTAGCTTTCGGCAAAAGCGGCGGGCGCTTTGTCATCGGGGGACGCGGCGGGGTCTTCGACGCCCCAATGCGCACGCAGGGGCGTGCCGGGCCAGATCGGGCAAGTCTCTGCCGCAGCGGAGCCGCAGACTGTGATCACGATGTCCATTTGGGGTGCGTCCGTCTGCCCGAATTCATCCCAGCTTTTTGAGCGAAAGTCGCTGACGTTGTGTCCTTCCTCGGTGAGCAGGGCAATGGCGTAGGGGTTGACCTTGCCCGCCGGCTCGCTGCCTGCCGAAAAAGCACAGACACGTCCGGACCCCAAGTGGGTGAAAAGCGATTCCAAAAGGATCGAGCGGGCGGAGTTCCCAGTGCAAAGGACAAGAATGTTCATGGGATCGCGATAGTCGGCTAATGTTTCAGTTTCAAGACACCTCTCCAACTCCCGCCGCGAAAATCCTTACGAATGGCGCAAGACACGATCGGATCCCGAGGCTCGAGCCAAAATGGTCGATAATGGAGGGCGGGGTCAACGGTGCGCCTCTCCCACTTGAACAAACCTCAGAAACGCGGGTAGCCGACAACCAAAAGTGGTGCCAAGCATATCTTGAAGCCGACGGCCCCTTTGGGGGAAACGGCGCGCATGATGGCAACCTCAGCAGCAAGCACCAGCAACGCAATCGCAAGCGGCCCGGCAATTTCGGCCACCACGCCATAGGTTTCAAACAGCGTTCTCACTGCCAAATGTGATCCGCTCAACAAGGCCGCAATAAGGGCATCCGTTTCCTGCGATGTGAGGCTAAGCTGAATGCCCGGCGGAATCCATTGCCCCTCTTTCACAAGCAGCGGCATATCAACCCCACCGCGATGTCGTTCCTGATAAAGCTCAATGTTCAGCAATCCGGGGGCCAGAATTTCCAACCCTTCTGCCGCGTCGCGCATGTGAAGGCTGGAGGTGCCGGTCACAAGGCTCAACGTCTTGTCAGCCAGCCCATGATTGATCGCGTCTACCCGTTGAGCAAGCTGGGTCAAACCGATTTCAGAAATGCGCGCGACGTCGGCCGCGTCAGGTTCAATGGCCACCCTCGGCCCGTTCCCATTGTCGATCAGCGTCAGTGATCTTTTGCAAAATTGCACCATAAAAGGGTCGAAGTGTGGCGCTTTGGCGGTCTCCATCGTCTTACTCCCATGTCATGATAATGAGAGTGGCATACCACTTTTAGTGGAATTTTACCATAATATTGAGATTGGACACAGCGAAGCGGGCGCAGGGTTACTCCTCATACCACCAGACTTCAGGCATGTAGTTTGGGCCATCGCCATAAAGCGGAAGGGTTGCGGGATATTTCATCTCTGCGCGATGGGCGATCAACCCTTCGCTGAAACGCCAGAACGGGATCACATAGCGCCCGGCGGTCAAAACCCGATCCAGCGCACGTGTCGCCGCGGTAAACTCCGCCGCCGATGTCGTGGTCAGCATATGATCGATCATCGCGTCCGCGGCGGCGCTTTGCATCCCCATCAGGTTGCGCGACCCTTCTTGCGTCGCGGCCTGCGCCCCCCAGTAAAACCGCTGCTCATTGCCGGGTGAGAGCGAGAGTGCGCGGCGAAAATGGGCCATATCAAAATCGAAAGCATTGATGCGTTGGGTCAGCTGCGCCTCATCCACCGTCTCAACCCGCGCGTCGATGCCAAGCCGGGTGAGGGCCTGCACAAAAAGCCCCGCGATCTTGCCATGTTCGGCGTTGCCTTTGGACAGCAAGATGTTGAAGGCCAGCGGCGTGCCATCGGGCCCGCGCATGGTGCCCCCTTCGGCGGAGTATCCGGCAGCCTGCAATTGCTTCATCGCGGCGCGGATGCCCGCGCGATTGCGTGCAGAGCCATCGGCAACGGGCAGGGTGTACCCTTCGAGGGTGCCGGGCAGCAGCGTATCGGCAAACGGCTCCAGCAGGGCCGCGACGTCCTTGGGGGCTGGACCGGGCTGCATCGCGAGGATCGAGTTTGAGAAATACGAGGTGATCCGGGGCAGGGCGCTTCCGGTCAGCGTCTCATTTATGAACTCAAAGTTGAACGCCTGTATCAGCGCCTCACGCAGGCGCCAGTCATCAAAGGGCGCACGGCGGGTGTTCATCACAAAGCCCGTCATGCCAGAAGGTTTTTGGTGCGGGAAGGTGGATTTGATCACATCGCCCCGGGTGATTGAGGGAAAGTCGTATTGCGTGTTCCAGACCTCAATATTGAATTCCCGCGCGGCTGAGATTTCGCCCGCCTTGAAGGCTTCGAGCAGGACAAAGGCATCGGCGTAAAAGTCGATCGTGATCTCATCAAAATTATGCGTACCGCGCCGGAATGGGACATCCGCGCCCCAATACTCAGGATTGCGCGTCAGCGTGACCTGACGGCCTGCATCGTAATCGCTGATTGTATAAGGCCCTGTGCCCAAGGGAATATCCGCGAGCGGCGCATTGGCAAAATCGCGGCCCTCCCATTGGGCGCGGCTGAGGATTGGACGCAAGCCTGCGATCAGGGCAAGTTCTCGGTTGTCTGCGTTGAAAGTGATGCGGACAGTGCGCGGGCCCGTGCCCTCAATGCTCTCAATCTGGCGATAGAGACCGTGATACCGCGGATGCCCTTCGGTGCCGAGCGTTTGGTAAGAAAAGATCACATCGTCCACGGTGACCGGCGTGCCGTCGGAAAAGGCCGCCTCTGGCCTCAGCGTGAACGCGACCCACGCTCGGTCCTCAGGCACTTCAATCGATTCGGCGAGCAGCCCATAAAGCGTGAAAGGTTCGTCCCAGGACCGGCCCATCAGGCTTTCGTGGGTGAAGTGGCGCAGCTGCCAGGGCACATTCCCTTTGCGCACAAACGGATTGAGGCTGTCAAAGCCCCCCGAATTGCCCAGCGTTATCGTGCCGCCCTTGGGCGCATCAGGGTTGACGTAGGGCAGGGATGTGAAATCGGCAGGCAATGCCGGATCACCATACATTGCCAGCCCGTGTTGCGGTTCTGCCTGTGTGAACCCCGCACAGAGAATCAGTGAAGAAATCGCCGCAACGCCCCGTAGCTTTTGGAAAATAACCATCCCCATATTCGCAACAATCCCGCTCTGCCCTTGTTTTATTGGGCATATGGTTAATCCGCGCGCAGGTCGAGATCAAACTTTAGACTTGGCCTGCGGCGGATCATCTCTTATAAAGGTGTCACTGCTCGATAGGTTTCTTGCCTGTATGAAACCTGCCTCAATAACTTAACGCCAGCTTCGTGCTGGCGTTTTTTTTTGGCATTGGGGCAGGATGACGGAACAACTATCACGATTGTGCGTTTCCTTCCGCGTTGCGGCACGGCATGATGCACCCGCAGCAAGAAGGTAAGGAGATGGGCATGGCTTTCACAATTGATCTTTCGGGCAAAACGGCAGTGATCACCGGGTCCAATTCCGGCATTGGCCTTGGCATTGCATGGGAACTGGCACGCGCGGGCGCGGATGTTGTGCTGAACTCGTTCACTAATAACGACGAAGATCATGCCATCGCCAAGGAAATCTCCGCTGAAACCGGGACAAAGGCGCGCTATATTCAGGCGGATATGTCAAAAGGGGATCAATGCCGTCGGTTGATTGAGGACGCAGGGGTTTGCGATATCCTGATCAACAACGCGGGCATTCAACACGTCGCCCCGATCCCGGAGTTTCCGGTTGAGAAATGGGATGCGATCATTGCGATCAACATGTCCTCGGCTTTTCACACCACTGCCGTCGCTTTGCCGATGATGCGCAAGGCCGGGTGGGGCAGGGTGATCAACATCGCCTCCGCCCATGGTCTGACGGCGTCCCCGTTCAAAGCGGCCTATATCGCGGCAAAGCATGGCATTGTCGGCCTGACCAAAACCACAGCGCTGGAGACCGCAAAAGAAGACATTACCGCCAATGCGATTTGTCCGGGCTATGTGCTGACCCCGATCGTGGAAAAACAGATCCCCGATACCATGAAAGAATACGACATGACGCGCGAGGAGGTCATCGAGAACGTGATGCTCACCCGCCAGCCTTCCAAAGAGTTCGCAACCGTTGAGCAGATGGGCGGCACCGCGACATTCCTGTGTTCAGACGCAGCAGCACAGATCACCGGCACCACGATCAGCGTCGATGGCGGCTGGACCGCGCTCTGACAGGGCGCGGGGGCATGGCAAAGAAACTCAAGATCAACCTCGCCCTGCAAGGCGGTGGGGCGCACGGGGCCTTCACCTGGGGTGTGCTTGACCGTTTGTTGCAAGAAGAGGATATCGAGATCAGCGGGATCAGCGGAACCTCTGCTGGCGCGCTGAACGGGGCCGCACTCAAATCCGGTTGGGTGATGAATGGCCGAGAGGGCGCGCGGGAAAACCTCGCGTGGCTCTGGGAACAGGTCGCAGGCACGTCCGATTTCGGCATGACGCAATGGATGGCCCCCTTCGGCGTCGGTGCAATTTCTCAGGCGTTGGAATACAGCCCCGGTGTCTTGTTTTCGGATGCGGTCTCAAGCATGACCTCGCCCTATAGCTATGGCCCGTTTTATCGCAATCCGCTGACCGACATCGTGCAAAAGCTGGACTATGATCGGGTCTGCAACGGCGTTGACCCAAGGCTCTATATCTGCGCCACACGGGTGCGCAACGGCAAGATCAAGGTGTTCTCAGGCGATGAGATCTCAGCTGAAGCAATAATGGCGTCGGCCTGCTTGCCAACGGTGTTCAAGGCGATTGAATTGCATGATCCTGAGACCGGACGGCTTGAGGCCTTCTGGGATGGTGGATTTACAGGCAACCCCGCGCTCTTTCCGCTTTATGATACGGACCTGCCTGATGATGTGGTGATCATCAACATCAACCCGCTGGAACGCGACAGCCTGCCCGTGACACCCAAACAAATTCAGAACCGGATCAATGAGATCAGCTTTAACTCAAGCCTCCTGCGGGAGTTGCGCGCAATTGATTTTGTGCAGCGTTTGCTGGATGAAGGCGCGCTGTCGGAAGGTCGGATGAGCCGCGTGCGGGTGCATATGATTGCTGATGATGAGCTGATGGCGCAGCTTTCTGTGGCGACCAAGCTGGTGCCCAACCCCACCGTCATCGGTGCGCTGAAAGATGCCGGGATGAACGCGGCTGAAAAGTTTCTGGCCGCGCACAAAGATAAACTGGGCAAGCAAAGCAGTGTCGATCTGCGCCAGATGTTTGGCTGAACTTCAGCCCTTCTTGCGGGTCTTTTTTTGTGAAATCTCGATCAGATCGCCGTTGTCGCCGTTCTCATCTGTTTTTTCCGCCGGATAGACCAGCCCCGCGGAGATCACCAGCTTGGCTGCGTCCTCCACACTCATATCCAGCTCGATGATGTCGGATTTCGGAAAGAACAGCAAAAAACCGGAGGTCGGGTTTGGTGTCGTTGGCAAAAAGACGGAGACCATCGGCTCCTCTGGTTCGCCCGTTTTCGCCATTACTTCGCCCTTGGCATCGGTTGAGATGAACCCAAGCGCCCAAATGCCCCGGCGCGGATATTCGATCAGACAGGCCTTTTCAAAGCTGCGCTCTGACTGGGCAAAGATCGTCTCGGAGATTTGCTTGATCCCTGAATAGATTGTCCGCACCACGGGTGTGCGTTCAACAAGGCTTTCTGCAAACCGGATCAGGGACCGACCGATGAAACCCTTGGCGATCCATCCAACGATGATGGTGAAGATCAAAAAGATCACCACGCCAAGGCCGCGCACGTTGATCTGCACTTCAGGGTCGAGGCCAAAGAAGTCCTGCAACATCCGGTCAGGGTGATAGGCCTGCGGCACCAGCGGCAGGACAAACCCGTCGATCCAGCCCACAACAGACCAAATCAACCAGATCGTCAAACCCACCGGTGCAATCACGACAAGACCGGTCAGAAACGACGCGCGCAGCGATCCGATCAGGCTGCCGCGTTTCGGAGGGGGGTCAACATCGAAAGGTGTGTTCATGAGGGCGTCGGTCCAGCTTTTCGCCTGATATAGCTATGCGTTAACGCAAGGGGCTACAATGCCCTGAGGCCTTCTGACGTGGAATAATGCCGGCGATGACACCGAATTGAGCAGTGGTTGTTCAGAGCGCTGCGGCAATGCGGGCGGCAAGCCGTGCATTGTTGCGCACCAATGCGATGTTTGCATGCAGCGAGCGGCCTTCGGTCAGCTCAAAAATCCGCTGTAAAAGGTAAGGTGTAACAGCCTTGCCGGTGATCGCATGATGAATTGCGTCCCCCTGCGCCTGCGCGATCACGGGAGCGAGTTCTGCGGCGGGGATTTCATCCTTGCTGGGGATGGGATTGGCGATCAGTTGTCCCCCCGGCAGGCCCATGGCTGCGCGGGTCTGATGCGCCCGCGCGATGGCAGCCGGATCGTCAAGCCGCAATGGTGCCTTGAGCGGCGAGGTGGCCGACCAGAAAGCGGGAAAGCTGTCTTGGCCATATGCAATGACGGGCACACCCTGGGTCTCCAGCACTTCGAGCGTTTTTGCCACATCAAGGATGGCTTTGGCCCCCGCAGCGACCACCGTGACAGGGGTTTGCGCAAGTTCCATCAGGTCAGCTGAGATATCAAAACTGTCCTCTGCTCCCTTGTGCACCCCGCCAATGCCCCCTGTGGCGAACACGTCGATACCCGCCAGATGCGCGGCAATCATCGTGGCGGCAACGGTCGTGGCACCTGTACGCCCCGCTGCGATGCACACTGCCATATCGGCACGGCTGAGCTTGGCCACGCCTTTGGCCTGTGCCAGCGTCTCAAGCTGATCTGCCTCCAGCCCGATGTGCAGCGTTCCGTCGATCACCGCGATGGTGGCGGGAGTGGCCCCGGCCTCGCGCACGTCCGCCTCAACCTGACGTGCCACCTCAAGGTTTTGCGGATAGGGCATGCCATGCGTGATGATCGTGCTTTCAAGTGCAACAAGGGGCGTGCCGCTTTGGCGGGCTTTGGCAACCTCGGCACTGAGGGTCAGGGGAAAATCGGTCATATTTTGGTCTCTCCTGAGACGTAGAGGGCGGCGGCTTGTAGGGCATCGGCAAGCGCGTCATCAGCGGCGCGGCCTTTGAGCTCGGCAGAGATATGCGCCGCCATGAACGTATCACCGGCACCTGTGACACGGGCCACATGCACATTCGGCGGGGTTTGAGTGATCAAACCGGTGGCACCTGCGATCGTTGCGGGCTGACCACCGTCTGTCACCACGGCGCGCACGGCACCTCGGTCCAGCAACCCCTGGGCCGCATCGCGAGAGCTGTCAAAGCTGGCCTGGCACAGCAGCCCGGCCTCTTCGAGATTCACGTAAAGCGTCCCACGCCGTGCCTGAATGAAGGGGCTCAACCGCAATGCCTTGCCCGGTGATGCCGGGGCCACACGCAAATCAGCCTGCGCCAGCAGCGGGCTTTGGGCCATATGGCCCAGCAGATCAACGGTGAGATTTCCATCCAGCGCCACAGCCCCTGTATATGGGGCCGGCAGGCCACCGTCCTCAAATGGGCGCAGGATCTTATCCCCCGCCGCCTCAAGCGAATGCGCGTCGGCAATGGCCGCAATCAATCCATTGGACCCTTCGACCGCCATGTAACTGTCGGTCGGCAAATCATCGGAGCGGTAAATATGGTCGGTGATCAACCCGCGAGCCTGACACGCCGTGATAAGCGCGTCGCCTTCGGCATCGCGGCCCACAGCACTCAACAGTGCAGGGCTCAGACCAAAGCGCGCCAGCGCCATCGCGATGTTCAGCGCAACGCCGCCCGGCAACTGCGTGATCCGCCCGGGCATATCGGACCCTTGCCGCATGGCCGTCTCGGACCGGCCAATAATGTCCCACAGCACCGATCCGATGCACAAAATATCAGCAGTCTGCTTCATGAGCGTCCTCTAGCCGTTCCGCAGCCCAAGGCCAAGCGGCCTATTGCGGCACAGCAAATGTAAGGGCGGCCCAAAACGTTTCCCAGACAACGGCGTTTTCTTCGGCGGTGGCATCCGGGGCCGGGCGCAAAACAACTGCATCAAAGAGATAACTGTGGCCGGGTTTCACGGGGATGCTCGCCATGCCTGCCGCGTCGGTACGGTGCAAAGTGATGGTGACGGTCTTGTCTGGTGCGCGCTCGAACACTTCCACTTGGGCATCGGGGCGTGGTGCCCCCTGATACAACAAAGACACCTTCATCTGATTGGTGAAGTTCACCTTGTAAGGGTTTGTAAGGGCGACAAATTCGGTCTCCATTCCGGATGCCACATCCGCCCCTTCGCCAGTCCCTACAGCGATTAACGCTTTGGCATGTCGTGTGTAGCGTTCGCGAAAGCGCACCTCTGACCAGCCAGCAGACTGATGATCTGCAAGCGCGGTTTTGAAATCCTTGTGGGCGACGAACTTCTCAAATTTGGCCCATTCCCGGTACGTCACAAAGGATGGGGTGGTCTCATGCACCACGCTGACCAGACCATTTTTTACCGGGGCCGTGACGTTCAGGGCCGGGGAATCGCCCGCGCGCGGCGTGATCTGAATGACCTCACCCCCTGCACTCATTTCAAACCGGGCGGAGCTGCGGTCAAAAAACGAAAGGGTCGTGCCTTTGAATTCCTGCCCGTTCTTGAATTTGCCCTTTAGCGTCGCGCCGGATTGTGCTTGAAATTGCTCTGGTTCGATCCAGAATTCATGGGCGGTGGCACCCAGCGGGGCAACCAGCAAAACGGCGGCAAAGAAACGGGATAGAAACATGGCAAACACTCTCGCTTGGAGATTGAGCAAGCTGTTGCTTGCGGTCACATTGTCAACGCTGCTGGGCAGCTTTGCAAGCGGGCTGAGGGCGCATGAGCTGCAACCGACGATTGGGGATCTCACGGTGTCGGAGGGTACAGCCAAGCTCGTGCTGCGCGTTAATCTCGAAGCGCTGCTGGCCGGAATTGATCTGGATGCTGTGGAAGATACCGATGAGGCCGAGAATGCAGGCGATTACGATGCACTGCGCGCCTTGTCAGAAGCAGAGATTGCGGCGCGGGCCCCGGAACTGCTGAGCAGTTGGAATGCGCTGCCTCTTTTGTCAGCAGACGGCGCGCCGGTCGCGTTGCGCAGTGGCGATGTGGTGATGCCACAGGACGTTGATATCGAACTGGCGCGCATCGCGGAATGGACTTTGACGGGTGATGTGCCTGACGGCGCGCAGAGCGTTGTTGTGGCATGGCCTGCAGGGGGCGGTGCGATGGTGCTGCGTCAGCAAGGGGTTGACGCGCCCTACACCGGCTATCTGGCAGGGGGTGAGGCCAGTCCGGAGATCGCATTGGGCGGCGGCGGCGCGCAAAGCGGCTGGGGTGCTTTTGGCAGCTATATCCCCGTGGGGTTTGACCATATTCTGCCGCAAGGATTGGACCATATCCTCTTTGTGCTGGGGCTGTTTTTGCTGTCCACACAGTTGGGGCCGCTGCTGTGGCAGGTCTCTGCCTTTACGCTTGCGCATACGGTGACCTTGGCGTTGGGGGCGCTGGGGTTGGTGAACATTCCCGGATCTATCGTTGAGCCTTTGATTGCCGCGTCCATTGTTTATGTCGCGGTTGAGAATATCTTCAACTCTGGCTTGAGCCGTTGGCGCCCGCTGGTAGTCTTTGGGTTTGGCCTGCTGCACGGGCTTGGCTTTGCCTCTGTGCTTGGGGATTTTGGCCTGCCCGAGGGGCAGTTCATCCCCGCGCTTATCGGCTTTAACGTCGGTGTGGAACTGGGCCAGTTGGCGGTGATTGCCATGGCCGCCCTGTTGATCTGGCTTGCGGTTATGGCCGCGCGGGCCGCACCGCTTGACGGGTTGGAAGAGGAAGTACGCGAATATCCGGTAATGTTCCGGGCAGTATCGGTCACCGGGTCGCTGATCATTGCGATCATTGGCGTCTGGTGGGTGATCGAGCGGGTGTTTCTTTAGCCAATCGCTTTGATGAGAGTGCCAAGCGCCGCGACAGGGTCCTCCTGCGCCCAAATCTCATCCCCGATGCCGAAGAAATCGGTGAAGGGGGCAAGGGCTGCGACCATTGCGGTGTCCAGCGTGCCTTCGGCCACCACGGGCACTTCGATCACTTCGGACCACCATTGAAAAAGATCCGCTGGCGCAAAGGATCCGTCACCAAGAGTTCCGGCCTGCACAGGTCCAAAGCTGACGTAATCCGCGCCCGCTTCGCCTGCGGCCATGCCATCGTGTTTTGAGGGTCCGCAAAAGGCACCGACAATGGCATCTTCGCCCAGTTCCTTGCGGGCATAACGCACGGTTTTGGCAGCGTCACTGAGGTGTACGCCATCCAGGCCAAGCCGTTCGACAAGCAACATGTGATCGCAGATTACCAGAGCAACGTCACGGGCGTGCGTCACCT
Source organism: Sulfitobacter sp. (assembly GCA_045105735.1). GTDB lineage: Bacteria > Pseudomonadota > Alphaproteobacteria > Rhodobacterales > Rhodobacteraceae > Sulfitobacter. The sequence goes on from JBGCDV010000007.1 coordinate 149,807, forward strand.
CACGCAGGGCATCAGCGGCGCGGGACAGGCGGTCTTCGTCCTTGGTGGACAACGCAAGGCGCACGCAGGCGATCTCATGTGTGTCGAGCACGCGGGCCAGATCAGCAGGGAAGCGGCTCAGCTCGATCTCCGGTGGCGTGATCAGATAAACCTGCGGCTGTTCCGGCGTGTCCATGGTGCGTTCCTTGCTCAATTCTGTGAGGTGACTACCCCAGCATAGGGCAAATGAAAACTCCCTGATCTGCACGCACCGGCACTGCTTGCAGTGTTGGCGGGGGCGGCGTATCAGGCGCGCATGTCTGACCCCGTTCAAAACCCCGCAATCCCGGCCATCGTGCTGGTGCGTCCACAAATGGGCGAGAACATTGGTGCGGCCGCCCGTGCGATGTGGAACTTTGGCCTTGATCACATGCGCGTTGTGGCGCCGCGCGATGGCTGGCCCAATCCGGCGGCGGTTGCGATGGCCTCCGGTGCGGGGCGGCTTCTGGATGAAGCACGCCACTGCGCGGACCTGCCTGACGCGCTGGCAGATGCGGATTTTGTTTTTGCCACGACAGCGCGGGACCGTGATCTGACAAAGCCGGTGTTCAGCCCGGAAGCTGCCATGGCTGAGGCCGCTGGGCGGATTGCAGCGGGTCAGCGGGTGGCAGTGTTATTCGGGCCCGAGCGCGCCGGTCTGGAAAACGACGATATTGCCCGCGCCAATGCAATTGTCTCGGTTCCCGTGAACCCCGGATTTGCGTCGCTGAACCTTGCACAATGTGTCTTGCTGATTGGCTATGAATGGATGCGCCAGACCGGTGAGGTTGTGGCGCGAGATGCCGGGTTGGCGGGGACTGCGTGGGCCAGCGGTGCCGAGGTAGAGCACCTTGCGGGGCATTATGAGGAGCGCATGGAGGAGGCCGGGTTCTTTTATCCCGAACACAAGGCCGTTTCCATGAAGGTGAACCTGCGCAACATGTGGTCGCGCATGCCATTGACGCGGGCGGATGTGCAGATGTTGCATGGGATGATGCGGCAAATGGTGCGCTGGAAGGACCGCGGTTAGCGGCCCGGTAAGGTCTGGCAGAGCGGCGCGGGCAAGCCCGCATTTGATTTTATTGATTTGGCCCCGGCCAAATCGGTTTTGCGAGACGCTGTCTCGCGCTCTGCGGTATTTCAGGCCAAAAAGAGGGTGGGCGAGAGGTGGTTCTGCGCCATCAGGCACCTGCGACATGGGCGGCTGCGACATTCTTGGCGGGTGGTGCGCACGCTCTAGACGTTTGGGGGCGCTTGGCTTACCTCTCCCTTTCGAAAGAAGAAGAGGCAAAAGATGGCTGAGAAACGCAAGCTGTTTGAGGAAGTCGGCACGCCTGAGGCTGCCAGACCGGTGGCGCAGACCGGTGTGATTGACCGCGGCCGCAGCACGGCGCGGGGGGCGATACGGGTTTGGTTGATGATCCTGTTTGCACTGGTGTTTGTGATGATTGCCGTGGGTGGGATGACACGGCTGACGGACAGCGGGTTGTCGATCACCGAATGGCGTCCTTTGACTGGGGCGATTCCGCCGTTGAACCCGGCGGACTGGGCGTCCGAGTTTGAAAAATATCAGGCCATTGATGAGTTTCAGTTGCAAAACTCCTGGATGACGCTTGCAGACTTCAAGGTCATCTACTGGTGGGAATGGGGCCACCGACAGTTGGGGCGGGTGATTGGGCTTGTCTGGGCTGTGGGTTTTTTTTGGTTTCTCTTGCGCCGTCAAATACCTGTTGGCTGGACGCCGCGTTTGCTGCTCTTGGGCGGGCTTGGCGGCCTGCAAGGGGCGAGTGGCTGGTGGATGGTGGCCTCTGGTGTGACGTCGGGCGAGGGGACGCTGGACGTCAAGAGCTACCGGTTGGCGACGCATCTGGGGCTCGCCTTTGTGATTTTAGGGTTCATCACCTGGTACGCCCTGATGCTTGGCCGTGAAGAACGCGATTTGATGCAGGCGCGGCGCGCCAAGGAGAGCAGACAGTTTGGCCTGGCCACGGGATTGCTGCATTTCTCCTTCCTGCAAATCCTGCTTGGTGCCTTGGTCGCAGGCATTGACGCGGGGCGGTTTTTTGTGGACTGGCCGCTGATGCAAGGGCAATTCTTTCCGCCTGATGCGTTCAGCATTGATCCCGGCTGGCGCAATTTCTTTGAGAACCCCGGACTTGTGCAGTTCATGCACCGGGTCACGGGCTATGCGCTTTTTGCTTTTGGGATCATTGTCTGGCTCAGGGGGCGTGCTTCGGTCCATCCACAGACACGTTTTGCGTTTAATGCGGTGATGGCCGTGCTGAGCTTGCAGGTGGTCTGGGGCATCACAACGGTCCTTTATGCTGCGCCTGTTCATATAGCACTAGTGCATCAGGCGCTGGCCGTGATCCTTTGGGTGTTGATCCTGCGGGCGCGGTTCTTGAGCGCTTATCCCATTGCAACATCCCTGAGAGGTGCCTGACATGACGGCTTTTGACGATCTGATGGCACACCAGCGAGAAACCCAAGCCCTGTCACAGGTGATGGGGCGTTTGGGATGGGATCAGGAAACCATGATGCCACGCGGGGCGGCGCCGCAGCGGGCCGAGGAAATGGCGGCCCTCGAGGGGGTCTTGCATGCCCGGCGCACGGACCCGCAGGTTGCCGATTGGCTGGAAGCGATTGACGCGGCGGCGCTGGATGATGTGGGGCGGGCGAACCTGCGCCACATCCGTCGCAGTCATGATCGGGCCAGCAAGGTGCCAGCCGCTCTTGCGGCGCGGATTGCACGTGTGACATCGGAGGCGCAGGGGACCTGGGCAGAAGCGCGCAGCAATGATGACTTTGCAGCCTTTGCGCCAACCCTCACAGAGGTGCTTGCCCTGAAACGCGAAGAAGGGCAGGCGCTCGCGGCGGGTGGCGATGTGTATGATGCGATGCTGGCCGATTATGAACCCGGCACCACCGGTGCCGAGCTTGAGGCGATGTTCGGGGCGTTGCGCCCTGAGCTATCAAAGCTGCGCGCCGCCGTGCGTGAGGCCGAAGCACCACCGCAGCTGAGCGGGACGTTTGATGAAGCGGCTCAAATGAAACTCACCCGCCAGCTTGCCCGGACGTTTGGCTATGACATGAGCCATGGCCGGGTGGACAAGGCGGTGCATCCTTTTTCCTCAGGCTCCGGTCTGGACGTGCGGATCACCACCCGCACAAGCGAACGGGATCCGTTCAACTGTTTTTATTCGACCATTCATGAGGTTGGCCATGCCGCTTATGAACAGGGGATCAACCGCGACTATCTGCTCACATCGCTGGGGCAGGGGGTGTCGATGGGGGTGCATGAAAGCCAGAGCCGGATTTATGAGAACCAGATCGGGCGCAGCCGCGCGTTTACTGGCTGGCTCTTTGCCCAGATGACCGATGCTTTTGGTGACTTTGGCGTGCCGGATGCTGAGACCTTTTACCGGATCGTGAACCGCGTTTCTGATGGGTTTATCCGCACCGAGGCCGATGAACTGCAATATAACCTGCACGTGTTGTTGCGATTTGATCTGGAGCGCGCGCTGGTCAGCCACGATTTGCAGGTTGCTGATCTTGAGGCGGCCTGGAACGACCGGTTCGAGGCCGATTTCGGGTATCCGGTGGACAAGGCTTCAAACGGAGTGCTGCAGGACGTGCATTGGTCTGTGGGGCTGATCGGTTATTTCCCGACCTATTCGTTGGGCAATGTATACGCCGGGTGCCTGAACGACGCCTTGCGCGCGGCCGTTCCCGATCTGGATGATCAATTGGCGCAGGGTGATACCGTTGCTGCGACAACGTGGTTGCGCGACAATCTGCAGGCGCACGGCGGACTTTATGAGCCGCGTGAAGTGATCGAGCGGGCCAGTGGACAGGCACCAAACGAGTCGCCCTTGCTGTTGTACCTCAACCGTAAGTTCTCCGATATTTACGATATCGGGTAGAAAATTAACCATTTACCCACCAGATTTTGCAGTTAGAACCAATTTTCGAAAGTTTTTTCGCTGAAATTACCGAAATTCCCAGTATTGGCTTTTCGTGTCAAACATGGCATGCCATACCAGAGTAAATGGTTTTCGTCTTAGGAGTAGCCCACATGAAAAAAGTTCTGTCCCTCGCCGCTGCAATCTCTGTTGCTGCCACTGCCGCTTTCGCAAATGCGAACTATCCTGTGCAAGTTGTGCAGAACGGCATCACCTACAGCTGCTCTGCTGAGATTGTGACACGCAACGGTCAGCCCACGCGCAAGTGCCTGCGTCCCAAAACCGGTGCAACATCCGGCGGTGGCAACGTATTCGCTGGCGGTCTGAGCACAACAGGCCTGGTTGGTCTGGGTATTCTGACACTGGTCGTGATCAGTGCAGCCATCGACGATGATGACGATAGCACAAACGGCACCAACTGAACCGTTCAGGTTAGCGCGCGCCTGCTGAAACACCGTAGCGCACCAACATCTGTTTGGTGCGCCATCGGCTAGAGTATCGAGCGCTGTGCGATGAATTTAAGAAGGCTCCCTGAGGGGAGCTTTTTTGTTTTTGGGAGCTGACGCTTCAGTGCGGGCGGAATGTTGGCACGAAAAGCGGATCGCGGATTGGCACAATGGGCCAGTCCGCTCTTGTGCACACCGGGTCTGATGGCATGTGACCCCGAAGGGCTGGCGGTTTACTCCGCCTGGACCTCTGCTTCATCCTCATCACCTTGATCCGCGATCCATGCCACGCTCACGACGACTTCGCCCTTGCCCGTGTCGAACACTTTGACGCCGCCGGCGCTGCGCGAGCGGAAGGAAATGCCATCGACAGGCACGCGGATCGACTGACCCTTTGAGGTGGCGAGCATGATCTGATCATCCATCTCCACCGGGAAGGAGGCCACGATGTCACCACCGCGCATTGCCTTGTCCATGGCCGTCACGCCAAGGCCACCGCGACCACGGATTGGATAGTCATGGCTGGAGCTCAACTTGCCTGACCCTTGCTCGGTGATCGTCAGGATCAGGTTTTCCGCCGCAGACATCTCGGCATAGCGTGCCTGATCAATGGTTGCGTTCGGATCCGCATCCTCGTCATTCGCCTCGGCCTCATCCACAAGGCCCGCCATCGCCCGGCGCATCTTGAGATAGGCGGCACGCTCATCGCTGGAGGCATCAAAGTGGCGGATGATGGACATGGACACAACCTTGTCATCGCCACCCAGCTTGATCCCCCGCACGCCCACAGAGTTACGCGAGTTAAAGACACGCACATCAGTTGCAGGGAAGCGGATCGCGCGGCCAGAGTTTGTCACCAACATCACATCGTCATCGTTTGATGCGATACGCGCATTGATCAGCGTTGTCTCCGCATGCTCGTCCTCAAACTTCATCGCAATCTTGCCGTTGCGCATGACGTTGGTGAAGTCTGACAGCTTGTTGCGGCGAACGGTCCCGGCGGAGGTTGAGAACACGACCTGCAAATCGTCCCACTCATCCTCATCACGGTCCACCGGCATTATCGCGGCGATGGAAACACCAGTTGGGATCGGCAGGATGTTGACTATCGCCTTGCCCTTGGATGTGCGCCCCCCTTGCGGCAGGCGCCAGGTCTTGAGCTTGTAGACCATGCCGTCCGTGGTGAAGAACAGCAATTGCGTATGGGTATTGGCGACAAAGAGGGTCGTGACGACATCCTCTTCTTTGGTTGCCATGCCGCTCACACCCTTGCCGCCGCGCCGCTGGCTGCGGAAATCGACCAAAGGCGTGCGTTTGATGTAACCGCCCGAAGTGACGGTCACGACCATATCTTCCCGCGCGATCAGATCTTCGTCTTCCATGTCGCCGGACCAATCGACGATCTCCGTGCGGCGCGGCACGGCAAAGAGGTCTTTGACCTCTGCCAGCTCATCCCGGATGATCGACATGATCCGCTCACGGGAGCCGAGGATTTCGAGGTATTCCTTGATCTTGCCTGCCAGTTCTTCCAACTCGTCGGTGACTTCTTTCACACCAATCTGGGTCAGACGTTGCAGGCGCAATTCCAGAATCGCACGGGCCTGTGTTTCCGAGAGGTTGTAGGTGCCATCGACATTTGCCGTATGGGTCGGGTCGTCGATCAGCGCGATATAGGGCAGGATGTCCTGCGCGGGCCAGCGCCGCGTCATAAGTTTATGCCGCGCCTCAGCCGCATCAGCCGAAGACCGGATGGTCGCGACGACTTCGTCGATATTGGTGACCGCGACGGCCAGACCACACAGGATATGACTGCGGTCACGGGCCTTGCGCAGCAGATGCGCGGTGCGGCGGGCAACAACTTCTTCGCGGAAATCAATAAAGGCGGTGAGGAAGCCGCGCAGGGTCAGCGTTTCGGGGCGTCCGCCATTGAGCGCCAGCATGTTGCACCCAAAAGAGGTCTGCATCGGCGTGAACCGGAACAGCTGGTTCATCACGACTTCTGCCGTCGCATCACGCTTCAACTCAACCACAACCCGCACACCGTTGCGGTCGGATTCGTCCTGAACATGGGCGATGCCTTCGATCTTTTTGTCGCGCGCAGCTTCTGCGATGCGCTCAATCATCGTGGCCTTGTTCACCTGATAGGGGATTTGATCCAGAATGATGGCCCAGCGGTCCTTGCGGATCTCTTCCACCCGGGTTCTGGCACGAATGACAACACTGCCGCGCCCTTCAAGGTAGGCTTTGCGCGCGCCAGAACGGCCCAGCATGATCCCCCCGGTTGGGAAATCGGGGCCGGGCACATAGTCAATCAGCTGCTCTGATGTCAGATCAGGCTCTTCGATCAAGGCAAGGCAGGCGTCCACAACCTCGCCAAGGTTATGCGGCGGGATGTTGGTCGCCATGCCGACCGCGATGCCACCCGCGCCATTGACCAGCATATTGGGAAAGCGTGCGGGCAGGACGGTGGGCTCCTGGTCCTTGCCATCATAGTTTGGTTGGAAATCAACAGTTTCCATGTCGATGTCCGCCAACAGATAGGCGGCGGGCTTGGCCATCCGCACTTCGGTGTAGCGCATCGCGGCAGGGTTGTCCCCGTCCATGGAGCCAAAGTTACCCTGCGGATCCAGCAGCGGCAGCGACATGGAAAAATCCTGCGCCATGCGCACAAGCGCGTCATAAATCGCGCTGTCGCCATGCGGGTGATATTTGCCCATCGCGTCTGATACGGGCCGCACCGACTTGCGGTAGGATTTGTCATGCGTGTTGCCCGCCTCGTGCATGCCATAGAGGATGCGGCGGTGCACTGGCTTCAACCCGTCACGCAGGTCGGGGATCGCACGGGAGACGATGACGCTCATCGCGTAGTCCAGATAGGACGTCCGCATCTCGTCTTCGATTGTCACAGACGGACCGTCGAACACGGGGCGTTCGGGGCGGTTTTCATCTTCGTTTTCAGGGGTTTCTGGCGTGTCGCTCACGTTGTCCGCTCTGCTCTCTGGGGCACTCTATATCTTGTGGGAAAGTATAGCACCGGGCGCATATAGGGTGCAATGCCTGTGGCTCAAACGCTATGGCAGCCGCCGTGGAAGAGTGCCAACATATTGTTTTCATTGAAAAGTAAATGTTCTGTGGCAGGCTGGGTTCAGAGCGGAAAAAAGGAGGCAAAAATGACCCCATCTGAAACCGAACTGATGCTCAAGGGGTACGGGCTGACCACGGCTGAGTTTTTCTACCACATGCCCGACTATACCCATGTGCTCAACAGCTATGTCTGGCAAGGTTATGATCTGGCACCCGATCACCCCAAACTCTTTGAATTTGTTGAATTTTGGCAGGCTGAGATTGAAGGGCCGTTGCATTCGGTGCGCTTTACCCACCGCAAGATGATTGGCCCTCAGGAGTGGCGCAATCAGGTGGGCGAATTTACGCTGCATTGAACGCTGTGCCGCAACGTCGGATCATTTAGCCCGCGCATGTTGCACGGATAACAGTTTATCCTGACCCAAATGATGGGAGGATGAACCATGCACAGAATACTGGTAGATCAGCAGAAAATCACGCAGACCAAAGCGGATGACGTAGCGAACCGCGCCCTTGAGCCGGGCCAAGCGCGGCTTGTTTTGGAGAGCTTTGCGCTCACCGCCAACAACGTGACCTATGCCGCGTCCGGGTTTGCCATCGGCTATTGGAAGTTTTTCCCAACCGATGAACCGGGTCAGGGGCTGGTCCCTGTGTGGGGCATTGCCAAGGTCGTGGAAAGCACCGCGCCGGATTTGGCTGAGGGCACGCGGCTTTATGGCTTTTATCCGATGGCAGAAGAGCTGGTGATCACGCCAGAGGTTTCCTCGCGCGGGAATGTCACCGATGTGGCTGCCCACCGGCTGGAGCTGCCAGCGGTCTACAACGCCTACATTCCCGTCGGTGCAACATCGCCCGACCAAGACCACATGCGCGCTTTGCTGCAACCGCTTTTGGCGACATCCTACCTTCTGGCCGACTGGCTTGAGGACAACGCACGCTTTGGTGCACAGCAGGTCATCGTGGGCAGTGCGTCCTCAAAAACCGGGCTGGGCCTGTGCAAGTACCTCGCCGAAGACAAGGACCGCGATTTCAAGATCATCGGCCTGACGTCTGAGGGCAACCGCACCTTTGTCGAAGGGTTGGGGGCCTGTGACAAAGTGCTGAGTTATGACGAGATAGGTGAGGTGCCACAGGTCGCATCTGTCTATGTGGACATGGCCGGCAATGCGCAGGTCAAGGCGACGTTACATGCCCACCTCAAAGAGCATATGAAACACTCCGCCGCTGTGGGGATCAGCCATTGGGATCAGTTTAACCCGGCTGTGGAGTTGGAAGGCGTGAAACCAGAGTTCTTTTTCGCCCCCGCACAGATCGCCAAACGCCGTAAAGAATGGGGACCGGGCGAGATTGACCGCCGGATTGGCGAGGCATTCATGCGGATCGCAACCGAAGCGTCAAGCTGGTTGGATGTAAAGGTGCACCAGGGATTGGACGCTGTCCCGGAGGTTTACGGCGCTTTGGCGCAGGGCAGGGCCAATCCGAAAGAAGGGCATGTGATCCGGCTGGTGCCCTAGGCAGAACAGCTCGCCCCGCCCAGCACACAGAATTTGGCACAATGGGGATGGTTGAGTGCGACGTCGCGCTCGGCCTCCTCAAGCGTGGTGCCCAATTCATACTCTGGTGAATAGGGCAACAGCGTGCAGGCGAGCACCGCAGGCTTTGCCGCCCCTTTGCGTTTCACGACCATACGTGAAGACGCGCACATCACCGCATCGGGGGATTTGTCGAGGATACCCCAGCAGGCCGTGGTGATTTCCGGCACTTCGATACGTTCATCCATCTCAGGGAATAGCACCGTCATGCCGGGATCATGCGCGTCAATGTCAAAGCCATGGGTCTCAAAAAAGGCAGCATATCCTGCGCGGCTTTCCGCATCGCTGTCGCCAAAGATTGACCGCCCCGCCACAGCCATTCGAACGCCGTTGTCGCGCAGCCATTCCATGCCTCTGAGCGTTTTCTCAAAAGCACCTTCCCCGCGCTCAGCATCGTGCAGATCGGGTCTGTGGTGATCCACCGAGATGCGCAGCGTCAGCTTGCCGGGGTGGGCCGCGTTGAGCCGTTGTAGCCCCACCTGCATGGTTTTGCGCATCATTGGCCGCATCGCATTGGTGAGGATGAGCACGTCAAACCCCCGCGACAATGCGGCGTCTGTGATCTCAATCATCTGGGGATTCATAAACGGCTCACCACCCGTAAACGCGATCTCGGACACACCCCAGTTGCGCGCCTCAAGCTGATCAAGATAATCGCGCACTTCATCAGCGGTGATATAGACCAACGCGTCGTTCTTCGGGCTCGATTCAATGTAGCAGTTGACGCATTCGATGTTGCACAGTGTTCCGGTGTTGAACCACAGCGTTTGAGGGTTGGTGAGCGCTACGGTCGCGCGCGCCTCTCCCTTGGCCGTGAGCTGCGGATCTTGGAACTTACCCAAATTGGCTTTTGGGATCTGTGCGTCGAGGTCTTTCATCGGTGCTCCGCTGGATTGATGCTTGTCTGATGGCGTTGCATGTTGTCCAGTGTGCTACGTCATTGGGCCGGTCATGAAAAGGGGCACAGCACCTTCACGCACGGCCTTGTGAAAGGGGCGTTTATGCGTATGGTAGCGCTAACAATGCCGCGAACCACCCAAAATGAGGATGAAATGACCAACGCACAGGAAAGAATGCCGCACATCGCATCCCGGGTGATCCCGGTCGATCCCTTTGATTTGGTGATCTTTGGCGGTACCGGAGATTTGGCGCGGCGCAAGATTTTGCCGGGACTGTACCGGCGTTATTGTGCAGGCCAAATGCCGCCCACTTCCAGAATCGTTGGTGCCGCACGCAGCGATATAGACAGCGCCGGTTACCGAGAGATGGTGAAAGACGCGATTTCTGAGTTTGGCGGCACGGCTGTGGACAACAGCAAGCTGGAAGGTTTTCTGGGGCAGATTTTGTATGTCCCGATCGACGCACGCGGGGAAAATGGCTGGGCGGCTCTGCAAGAGATCATGAAAGGCACCGACAAGGTCGAGGCCTATTACTTCTCCGTTTCGCCGTCCTTGTTTGGCGATCTGGCCGAACGTCTGCAACACTGGGGTATGGCCGACGCAAAGGCACGCATCGTTGTCGAAAAGCCCTTTGGTCGGGATCTTGAAACAGCGCGCGCGCTGAATGCGACGCTGGCCAAGTATTTTGACGAAGGACAGATTTACCGGATTGATCACTATCTGGGCAAAGAGACTGTGCAAAACCTGATGGCTGTGCGCTTTGGCAATATGCTGTTTGAGCCGCTGTGGAATGCGCAATACGTCGATCACATTCAGATCACTGTGGCCGAAACCGTTGGTGTCGGGGGCAGGGGGGAATACTACGACAAATCAGGTGCCATGCGGGATATGGTGCAAAACCACCTGATGCAGCTTTTGTGCCTGATCGCGATGGAGCCGCCTGCGCGCTTTGACCCTGATGCGGTGCGCGATGAAAAGCTCAAGGTGATCCGCGCGCTTGATCCGGTGGCACCCTACCACATGATGCGCGGGCAATACGAAGCCTCAAGCGGCGACGCGGAGGAACATCCCAGCTACCGCGATGCGGTGGGGGATCCGCGGTCAAAAACCGAGAGCTTCATCGCGCTCAAGACGCAGATCAGCAATTGGCGCTGGTCGGGTACGCCATTTTATCTGCGTACCGGCAAACGCATGTCCGCGCGCTCCTCTGAGATCACGGTGGTGTTCAAGGAAACGCCGCATTCGATCTTTGCCGCTGATGCGGGGCGCCACCGCAACGTTCTGTCGATCCGGCTGCAACCCAATGAAGGGATCACGCTGGGCGTGACGATCAAGGAGCCGGGACCGGGGGGGATGCGCCTGATCGACGTGCCGCTCGATATGACTTTTGCCGAGGCTTTGGGCGAGGATGCAGCCAATGTAGACGCCTATGAGCGGCTGATCATGGATGTGATCCGGGGCAACCAGACCCTGTTTATGCGCGGCGACGAGGTTGAGGCCGCATGGGCCTGGACCGACCCGATCATCAAAGGGTGGGAGGCGCGCGGCGAAGTGCCCAAGCCCTACGAGAGCGGGACCGACGGCACCACCGATTCCCATGAACTGATGCGGCGTGATGGCCGCCAATGGCGGGAGGTTTCCCCATGAATATCATCGACTACGCCGACCGAGAAATGCTTGCGATGAGCGTCGCCAATGTGCTGGCCAGTGAATTGCGCAAATGCCTGGCAACCCATGAGTTTGCCTCCTTTGCCGTGCCCGGAGGCACGACACCGGGTCCGATTTTCGAGATGATGAGCGCCACCGATCTGGATTGGGACCGGGTGCATGTGATGCTGACCGATGAACGCTGGGTCGGAGAGGACAATTCACATTCAAACGCCCGCCTCGTGAAACGGCATTTGTTGACGGGGCACGCAGCGGCGGCACAGCTTTTGCCGTTCTACCGCGCCGGCATGAGCGCGGCAGAAGGCTGTGCCGACGTGGCACCGACGCTGGCAAGCGAGTTGCCGATCTCGCTTTTGATGCTGGGCATGGGCGCGGATATGCATACCGCGTCGCTCTTTCCCGGTGCCACGGGGCTGGGTGCGGCATTGGCCAATGGCGCGCCGCTGTTGTGCCCGATTGAGCCTGTCAATCAGGACATGACGCGGGTGACACTGCCGGCCCACGCGCTCAAGGGGGCGATGTCCACCCATCTGGTTATTTTCGGTGAGGACAAACGTGCCGCATTGGAAAAGGCGCAGTCTTTGCCACCAGAAGAGGCCCCGATTGCCGCAGTCATGGGCGGTGGCACCGTCCACTGGGCCGCATGATGGAGATTTGGGACACCCTGCGCACACGTCACGAAGCCATTGGCGAACGTCCGATTCTCGCGCTCTTTGAGGAACCGCTTCGCGCAGACGACTTCAGCATTCAAACGCAACACCTGCGCTTTGACTACGCCAAGACCAATATTGACCGGGACACGCGTGCCGATCTGATCGCCCTGGCCGAAGTCACGGGCGTTGCTGAAAAACGCGATGCGCTGTTTCGGGGCGACAAGATCAACGATACCGAAGGGCGCGCGGTTTTGCACACCGCGTTGCGCAACCTTGATGGTGAACCGGTGATCGTAGACGGCGCTGACGTGATGCCGGGCGTGCGCGTCACGCTCAAGCGCATGGGCGATTTCGCCCGCAAAGTGCGCGACAGCGACATCACGGATGTGGTCAACATTGGCATTGGCGGCTCTGACCTTGGCCCGGCCATGGCCGTTGCTGCACTTGCCCCCTACCACGACGGGCCGCGCTGCCACTTTGTCTCCAACGTGGATGGCGCGCATATTGCGGACACGCTGCGGGGCCTTGATGCGAAACGCACGCTGATCATCGTGGCCTCCAAGACGTTCACGACGATTGAGACCATGACCAATGCGCGCACCGCGCGGGCATGGATGGTCGATCATGGGGGCGATCCTGCGACACAGTTTGCAGCCCTCAGCACCGCAGAAGACAAAACCGGTGACTTCGGCATTGATCCCGCACAGGTCTTTGGCTTTGAGGACTGGGTCGGTGGGCGCTACTCCGTCTGGGGCCCGATTGGGCTGTCGCTGATGATCGCCATCGGGCCGGACGGCTTTGACGCATTCCTGCGCGGTGGGCAGGCGATGGACCAGCATTTTCAGGCGGCTGATCCGCTGGAAAACGTGCCGATGATGCTGGCGCTTGTGGGCATCTGGCACAACCAGATTTGCGGCTATGCCACCCGTGCGGTGCTGCCCTATGATGAGCGCTTGTCGCTGTTACCCGATTACTTTCAGCAGCTTGAGATGGAATCAAACGGCAAACGCGTGCGTATGGACGGGGCGGAATGTACCCATCACACCGGGCCCGTGGTCTGGGGGGCGGCAGGCACGAACGGACAGCACGCTTTTTATCAACTGATCCACCAAGGCACCCGCGTGATCCCGTGTGAGTTCATGGTTGCGGCCAATGGCCATGAGCCGGAGCTTGCGCATCATCATCACTTGCTGATGGCCAATTGTCTGGCGCAGTCGGAGGCGCTGATGCAGGGCCGCTCGCTGGTGCAGGCGCGGCGCTTGATGGAAGAGAAAGGCTTGTCCGGCGATGAGCTGGAGCGGCAGGCTGCGCACCGGGTGTTTCCGGGCAACCGCCCCTCGACCATCCTGGTCTATGAACGGCTGGATCCTTTTATGCTGGGCCAGATCATCACGCTTTATGAGCACCGGGTGTTTGTCGAAGGGGTGATCCTTGGCATCAATTCCTACGACCAATGGGGGGTCGAGCTGGGCAAAGAGCTGGCAACGTCCTTGCAGCCGGTCATTGAAGGCACGCAGAGCGCCGAAGGCAAAGACAGCTCAACAGCTGCCTTGGTGGCCTATCTCAAAACGCACCGCGACTGATCGGGCAGGGTGGGCAAGATGCCCACCTAATCGGGGGAGACCGTAAGGTGCAGTGTCACGGCACCGCAGCTCAAACAGGCAGGTCGTAGGTGATCCACATCGTGCGGTTGGCGACCTTGTCGTAGACGCCCCGGCCGCGGTAATTGTCATCCGCCGTGATCCAGCGCACGACGGGCCAGCCGTTGCGCTTTGCCACGTCCTCAACTCCGGCAATCAGCGCCTCCGCAGCCCCGGACCCACGCGCGGCAGGGTCCACGAAAAGATCATCGAGAAAGCAGTTCGTCACCGCCTTGAGACAGCTCACAAAGGGCCGGTAGTGCGTCAGCCCGATGAGCGTGCCGCTTTCGTCCGCAGCAACCAATCCGTTGCTGCCGTGCTGGGTGTCCATCAGCCAGCCAAAAACGGTGTCGCGCATGTCGGGCGTCTGTTCGACTTTGTAAAACGTCGCATAGCCTTGATATAGCACGTCCCAGGCCGCTCTGTCTGACGCCTCCAAAGGTCTGATCGTCACTGACATTTCGCTATCCTTCTTGTTTTGCGCCATCGACGCTTTCAAATCGCGCACAGAGCTTTTCAGGCAACGGGCGCTTGCCTGATCCGTCCTGCTGCAGATTTACCATCACACAGTCAAACGTCGCACGCAGCGTGCCACCCGCCCAAAGCTGCTGTGCAAGGGTGTAGGAACTTGTGCGATACGCGGCACAGGCGCAGGTTACGATGTAATCCTCATCCATGCGCATCTCGCGGACATAATGGATCCTACCGGACCGGATCACGATGCGCGGGTTGTCCCCGTCAGGGCTGTAGTTCGAGATGCCCCAATCCTGCGAATACCGCACGCGCAGACGTTCAAACCATTCCATATAGACCGCGTTGTTGACGTGGTTGAGGACATCTAGTTCCGAAAACCGCACACGGTCGGCCATCGCCAAAGGCTGCACCGGATCGATCCCGGCGACGGCTTGTTGTGCCGCTGAAAGCGGCGTGTTGTAGATCAATGACATCGGGCCCTCCCGGGCGATGACGTTAGGTCCATCATCGCGCGCTTGCAAGACGGCACCGCATTGTCCACATTGCCCAAAATGTCTTGAGGAGGACCCCGATGCTTGGCCAAATGATGTCCCAGCCGCTGCTGATTTCCAGCCTGATTACCCACGCGGAACGCTACCATTCGGGGGCTGAGATATACTCGGTCAACACCGGCGGCGGCGTTGAGGAAACCACATGGGGGCAGGTGGCGCAAAATGCACGCAAGCTGGCCTCTGCCCTAACCAAACTGGGCCTCGATCCGCAGGCGCGGTGCGGCACAATCGCCTGGAACAACCGCCGCCACCTTGAGATCTATTTTGGTGTCTCGGGAGGTGGCTTTGTGTGCCACACGATCAACCCGCGGCTCTTTCCCGAACAGCTTGTGTACATCCTCAACCACGCAGAAGACAAAGTGTTGTTCATCGACGCAACCTTTGTGCCCTTGGTAGCCGCGATTCGCGACAAGCTGGAGCATCTGGAGCACGTCGTTCTGATGGAGGCGGGCGTTGGTGATGCGGCAGATAAGGTCCCTGGCATCATCGCGTATGATGATCTGATTGCCACGGGCGACGACGTATATGAATGGCCAAATCTGGATGAATATACAGCTTCAAGCCTCTGTTATACATCAGGAACCACTGGAAATCCCAAGGGCGTTCTTTACTCCCACCGATCCACGGTTTTGCATTCGTTTGGCATCAACATGGCCGACAGCGTGAGCATCTCTGCCTCTGAGGTGGTGCTGCCTGTGGTGCCCATGTTCCACGTCAACGCCTGGGGCTCACCCTACGGCTGTGCGATGGCCGGGGCGCGGATGGTGATGCCGGGGCCGGGGCTGGACGGACCGTCGCTCGTGGGGTTGATTGACACCTACAAGGTGACGCTGGCGCTTGGCGTGCCGACGATCTGGCTGGGTCTGCTGGGCGAGGCCAAGAAAATCGGCTCCAAGCTGGAAAGCCTGAGGCGCACGGTTGTGGGGGGGTCCGCCTGTCCGCCCTCCATGATCACCGCTTTCCGTGAGGAATACGGTGTCGACACAATCCACGCCTGGGGAATGACAGAAATGTCGCCGCTGGGTTCCGTCAATCAACCGCTGGCCAAACACAAGAACCTGCCCATCGAAGAGCAACATGCGCTGCGCGAGAACCAGGGGCGGCCCGTCTTTGGGGTAGAGCTGGAGATCCTTGATGACGACGGCAATCCGCTGCCGCATGACGGGCAAGCGCAAGGCGATCTGGTTACACGTGGGCACTGGATATTGGATGCGTATTTCAAATCCACGACCGAAGAGACGCTCACCAATGGCTGGTTTGATACCGGCGATGTGGCGACAATGGACCCTGATGGCTATGTCACGATCAAGGATCGGTCCAAGGACATCATCAAGTCAGGCGGCGAATGGATCAGCTCTGTTGAGCTTGAGAACATCGCCATTGCCCATCCGGCCCTTGCCGATGCGGCCGTCATTGGGGCGCGGCATGAGAAATGGGACGAACGCCCCGTTTTGGTTGCGGTGAAGGCTGAGGGGCAGGAGCCGTCAGAGGCTGAAATTCTTGAAGTTTTTGATGGCAAGATCGCCAAGTGGCAAATTCCTGACTGCGTTGTCTTTACGGCGGAGCTGCCGCGCAATGCGACTGGCAAAGTGCTCAAGCGGAACCTGCGCGAAGAGTTCGGCGAGGTGCTGATCGGCACCTGATGTCGTCAGATCCCGGATCGCGGACAGGGCAGGCGGGGCTGGTGTCCACGGCTTCATATCTGCCTTGGCGCTCTGCGTTTTAACAAGGTCCGGGCTGTTTTTCAGGGGCGCGCAAGGGGGCGCGTGCCTGATCTGCGCCATGCCCGCGCGGTGCATGTAACACGTCCTGGACCGCGTCCGGCCAGCCCCCGGCATATGGGCACTTAGAGCAGAAATCGAAAAACCTGAATCAGCATCGCCGCCCGAAGTCAAATATTTCAAGAGGTTAGCTGATGCGCTCTGTTACAGATAGGTCCGATTTCGCTCTAGGTGTTCTTCCAGCGTCCTAGTCGCGGGATGCCGCGCGTAAACAGCCACGCCATGACCTTTGGCATGCCCGAGCGCATCAGCGCCTCAACACAGTGGTGTTGGAATTCGCTGACGCTGACATCCGGGTGCCGAAACGCCCCGGCGTCGTAGCAGATCGAACAATAGGTCGCGCTCAGTCTGCCGTCCTGTTCTGTTCCTCCGCCCTGCGGGTCTTTGCTGAGCGGCATACCGCAACTCTGACATGACTTGGCCATAGGGGCCTCCTCTTTTTTATTGTGAGTACAGCCAACATGATGTATAAACCATGGACCATAGTCAATGGTTTTGAGGAATGATGCGCATAGGTGAATTGGCCAAGCGGACAGAGGTCAGCCGCGATACGATCCGGTTTTATGAACGTCACGGGCTGATTGCGTCCGGCACCGACCCCTTGGCCGACAACAATTACCGCATTTACCCTGAGGATGCCGTGCTCACACTGGAGGTGATCAAGGACGCACAGGCGGCGGGGTTGAGCATTGCAGAGATCACCGTGTTCATGGGGCAATTCATGGCGCAGGATGGCACGGCTGATGGGATCGATGGATTTTTGGCGCAAAAAGAAGCCGAGATCGCTGCGCGCATAGACGCCAGTCAGCGGTTTCTGGAGTTGTTGCGCCAGACCCAGGCAGCCTTGGCGCGCGCGCCGCAAGATGGGTTAGATGAGGTCAGCACCGACAGCGCTTCGAAAGCAAAGCCTAAGACGTGATCTCACCATAGGTCTGCGGTCTGCGGTCTACTGTCTCTGACAATCCCCCACGCCGCACCGCGTTTAGCGATATCTGCAAGGCCAGAACGTAAGCTCTTCACTCACGGCTTCGGTCCCAATGTGGTTGCTGGCCGCCACCACGGCCGTGGCTGTCAATGTCCCTTTGCAACAAGCGACGCATCCTGCGGCTCAGACCCGATGGCCGTGGGAACGACCAGCACATCCGCATCCATCACAAGAGGTGTTTCAACACACCAAAGAGGTCATGTTGCGAGGTGATCTCCAGCTTGCGGTAAAGATTGCGGCGGTGGACCTTGCAGGTCTCGCGCGAGATGCCAAGCGTCAGACCCGCTGAGGCGTTTGAGTGTCCTTGGAGCACCAGCCCGGCAATCTGGCATTCGCGGCGCGTCAGGTCGGTGCCATGTGCCGCGCTGATATGGTGGCGGATCAGATCCGCCAAAGGGGGCAGGGCACTGGCGCTCGGCACGCTTTGCTGTGGGGGGATGGCGGCGCAATGCTGGCTCAAAAGCTCCAGCAAGATCGGCGCCTGATGCCTCAGACATCGAATTTCGCGGCGTTTGAACGGCCCTGTTTCATCCAGCCTGCTGATGGAGAGATGCGCGGTGGCACCCGATGGCAGCGGAACCAGCATCCCCAACTCATCGCACAGCCCCGTGCGGCGATAATATTTGAGATAGTATTCGCTGAAAAAGAAACGATCCGGGGCGATGTCTTCGAGACGAAAGAACCCTCCGCCTTGAGGCAGGTCGCGGTGCTGGAAAAACGGATCAAAGGGATAGGTGTTTTCAACATAGTCTGACAACGCGGACGCAGGCAATTTGGCGTGATCCATCCATGTGTCGATCAAAAGCGGTGGCTTGCCCGGATCAAAGCGGATGATCAGGAAGGTGCCAAAGCGCATACGTGCCCGAAAAAGCGCACGGTAGGCCGCAAAAAACGCAGGAGTTCCGACATTTGCCATGGCCCTGCGCAGCCGCTGGATGTCTCGGGTGCCAAGTAAAATGGGCGATGTACCCCCGATATCAGTAGATATTTCAACAATAACTAACCCAAAGGGGTTATATTCTTTGTGGCCGATTAACGCAATCATCGCCGGGGTGGTATTGCCCGTTCGGGTCAGCCGTTGCCACCATGGGGGACAGCATTTGACGACAGCAATTCGCGCACGTGACCTGCGCAAAGTGTATCCCGGCCAGCCCCCGGTAGAGGCGCTCGGCGGGATTGAGATCGACATTCAGGACAATGAGTTCTTTACGCTTCTTGGCCCATCAGGCTGCGGTAAGACCACGCTCTTGCGCTTGATCGCAGGGTTTGAGCATCCAACCTCCGGCACGCTTGAGATGTTTGGCGAAAGCCTGCTGGATGCGCCGCCGCACAAGCGCCAGATCAATACGGTTTTTCAAAACTACGCGCTTTTCCCGCATATGACCGTCGCTCAGAACATTGGCTTTGGGCTGGAGATGTTGGGCAAGCCCAAGGCAGAGGTTCAGCGCACCGTTGGCGAAATGATGGAACTGGTGCAGATGACCCAGATGGCCGATCGTCAGACCAGCCAGATCTCGGGCGGGCAGCAGCAACGCGTCGCACTGGCAAGGGCGCTGGCCCCCAGACCCAAAGTGCTGTTGCTGGATGAGCCATTGAGCGCGCTGGATTTCAAGTTGCGCAAAAGCATGCAACTGGAGCTCAAACGCTTGCAGACGGAAACCGGCATCACCTTTATCTTCGTGACCCACGATCAGGAAGAGGCGCTGACCATGTCGGACCGCATCGCCGTGATGTCGGATGGTGCCATCCGCCAGATCGGCGGGCCGCGCGACATTTACGATCATCCGGCGGATCGGTTTGTGGCGGATTTCATCGGGGATACGAATTTTCTGTCGGCGGACGTCGTTGGCGACAAGCTGCGTCTCTCCTCGGGTCAGGAGATTGACACAGAAGGCCAGCATGCGGCGGGCAAGGTGACGCTGGCCGTCCGGCCCGAACATGCGCGCCTGACCACTGAAGCCGATGGGCTGCTGTCAGGAGAGTTGAGCAACATTGTCTATATCGGCACGGACACCCATTTCCACGTGACCCTTGACGATGGCACCGCATTTGTCATGCGCCAGCAAAACGCCCCGAATGTTCAAAGCGACCTCAGTCAGGGCGCGCGTGTCGGCGTGCACTTTCCGTCTGCGGTGGCGCAGGTCTTGAGGGACTGAGGGCGGTGGCAGGTCTCTCTGATACGCTCCAGCGCAAAGCCGCGCGCACCCGCTGGCTGTTGCTGGCCCCGGCGCTGGTGATCCTGATTTTTGCGGCCAGCGGTCCGTTGCTGATCACCTTGGTCTATTCCTTTCTGACGCCGGGGGATTATGGCGGCGTTGAATGGCAATTTTCCACCGACGCGTGGTTCAACGTTGCCATGCAGCGCGACATATTTGATGAGACTTTGGGCTGGTCGGACGCGCACCTGAGCATCTTCTGGCGTTCCGTAAAACTCTCGATGCTGACAACGCTGGCCTGCCTGATCTTTGGTTTTCCAACTGCCTATTTCATCGCGACACGGCCGAAAAAGCAGCGTGATCTGTGGATGTTGCTGATCATTATCCCGTTTTGGACAAACCTGCTGATCCGCACCTTTGCCATCCTTGAGCTGATCCGCAACGAGGGCACGATCAACACGATCCTCATCGCTCTGGGCGTGATTGATGAGCCGATCCAGATGCTCTTTACCGAGTTTTCGATCATTCTGGGGATGTTTTACGTCTATCTGCCGCTGATGGTGCTGCCGGTCTATGCCTCGCTTGAGCGGTTGGATTTCAATCTGGTTGAGGCTGGCTATGACCTTTATGCGACGCGGCTGCAGGTGTTGCGGCGGGTGATATTGCCGTTGGTCAAACCGGGGGTCATCGCCGGGTCGATCCTTGTGTTTGTGCCGTCGCTGGGCGCTTACGTGACACCGCGCGTCATGGGAGGCGGCAACCAGCTGATGATCGGGAACCTGATTGAGTTGCAGTTCGGGCAGGGGCGCAACTGGCCTTTGGGGGCTGCCCTGTCGATCACGCTTTTGGCCATCGTGATGATTGCGCTGTTGGCTTACGTGCGTGCCGCGGGCCAAGAGGAGGTGCGCCATGGCTGATCGCGCCTTCGACATTCGCAAGCAGACCGGGTTCACCCCCATCGCCATCGCGTGCTTTGTCATGCTCTATATGCCGATCATCCTGCTGGTGATCTATTCATTCAACGCAGGCACCTCCATCGCGATATGGGAAGGGTTCTCCTGGCGGTGGTACACGTCCGCATGGGCAAATGAGCAGGTGCAGGAGGCCACGATCAGATCGCTGGTCATCGCGCTTTGGGCCTCCGCCATCTCCACCACTGTGGCGGTCCTTGCCGCGCTTGCCACCACACGCACGCGCAAATTCAAAGGGCAGACGGCGGTGTTCGCCATGATCAACCAGCCGCTGATGGTGCCTGAGATTGTGACGGCGGTCGCGCTCCTGATCTTCTTTGCGATGATCAAGGTTGCAACAGGCTACACCGGGCTTTTCTATCTGATCATCGCGCATTCGGCGTTTTGCATTCCCTTTGCCTATCTGCCGATCCGCGCACGATTGCAGGGCATGGACCTGACGCTGGAGCAGGCCGCGGCCGACCTCTACGCGACCCCGTTTCAAATCTTTCGCCGCATCACCCTGCCGCAGCTTTGGCCGGGTATCCTTGCCGGAGCGATGTTGGCCTTTGTGATCTCGCTGGACGATGTGGTGATCACTGAGTTTGTGAAATCCGCCGGTCAGGACACGCTGCCCACCTACATGCTGGGCCAGTTGCGCCGCGTCGTCACACCAGAGATCAACGCCATTTCAACGGCCCTTCTGGGCATCTCGATCACCATGGTGATCGCCTACACACTGCTGAGTAAATTTAGAAACTAAAGGGAGACGACCATGAAAAAATCACTCACAGCACTGGCCCTCGTTCTGGCGGGCCCGGCCCTCGCCGAAGGGGAGCTGAACATCTACAACTGGGGCAACTATACCAGCCCAGAGATGATTGAGAAATTTGAGGCCGAAACCGGCATCAAGGTATCCATCACCGATTACGACAGCAACGACACCGCGCTGGCCAAGATCAAGGCAGGCGGGCACGGCTTTGACATCGTGGTGCCCTCGGGCACCTACATCCCGATCTTTGTCGGTGAAGGGCTGCTGATGGAAAGCAAGCCCAACGAGATGGAAAACTTCAAACATATTGACCCGCAGTGGGTCGATGTGGCCTTTGATCCGGGCCGCAACTACACCGTGCCGTGGCAGTGGGGCACCGTGGGCATCACCGTGAACACGTCTGTTTATGGCGGTGACATCAACACCGCTGCGGTGATTTTTGATCCACCCGCAGAGCTGAAGGGTAAGATCAACGTTGTGCCTGAGATGAACGATGTGATGGGCCTTGCCATTCACTATGCCGGCGGCGAGCAATGCACCGAAGACCGTGATACGCTCAAGAAAGTGCGCGATATCCTGCAGGCTGCCAAACCACACTGGCTGTCGATGGATTATGGCAACATCGAGAAATACGCCAAAAATGACCTGTCTGCCGGGGTAAACTGGAACGGCGCATCCTTCCGCGCGCGCAACCAGAACGCCGATATCGCCTTTGGCTATCCGCAAGAGGGGTATCCGGTCTGGATGGACAATGCCGCGATCCTGAGTGACGCCAAAAACGTGGAGCAGGCCAAAACCTTCCTCAACTTCATCATGGACCCCGAGAATGCCGCGATGCTGTCGTCCTTTGCGCGCTATGCCAACGGGATCAAAGGGTCGGACGCCTTTATGCCTGAGGACATGAAAACCGCACCTGAGGTGATCATCCCCGATGATCTCAAGGCGGCGGCTTATGTGGCCAAAACCTGCTCGCCCGCGGCAACCAAACTTTACACTGCGATCTGGACTGAGTTGCAAAAGTAAGACCTGACGCAAATGGCGGCTCCGCTTTGGCGGGGCCGTTCCAACGACCCAAAGGAGCCCGCCCATGTCCGCCGATATCATCATCCACAACGGTACCCTTATCACCTTTGATGAGGACATGCCCCAGGCTGAGGCCGTCGCAATCACCGCTGGCAAGATCACCGCAGTGGGGACCGACACGGAGGTGCTGGCGCTGGCTGGGCCGGATACCACCAAGATTGACGCGCAGGGCGGCACCGTGCTGCCGGGGTTCATCGACAGCCATGTCCACCTCTTTGGCGGCTCGGTGGAGCTTGACCTGCTCGACCTTTACGGCGTCAAAGGCATCGACGCCATGAACGAAAAGATCCGCCCCTATGCCGCGGCCAATCCTGACGATGCGCTCGTGTTTTGCGTGATGGCGGACTACGATATTCTGGGCACCGGTCGCACGCTCACGCGGCATGATCTGGACGCGGTGATCGCGGACCGCCCGCTGGCGATGTTTGCGGCTGATCACCACACCATCTGGGCGAATACCGCAGCCCTCAAGGCCGCTGGCCTTTTTGAAGGCGGTGAAGTGGACGCAGGCTCCGAGATCATGATGGGGCCGGACGGCAAAGCCAACGGCGAACTGCTGGAGCCGGGTGCATACGGCCCCGTACTGGATCTCACCCGCCATGGCGGGCGCGAGATGATGGGGCTGACCACGGGCCGCGACCCGGAGCCGCCCGCCACCAAAGCAGAGCGCGAGATGGACAAGGATGTGATCGCCCGTGGTCTGGCCCATTGTGCCGCACAAGGGATCACCGGGCTGCATCTGATGGACGGGAACACGTACCAATTGGAATTGCTGAGCGAGCTTGAGGCCGAAGGCCGGTTGCTGTGCCGGTGTCATGTGCCGTTTCACATGAAAGGAACAGACCCGCTTGAGAGGATGAGCGCCGAAGCGCCAGCGATGCGCGCGCGTTTTCAGGGGGACAAGGTCAAGTGCAGCCACGTCAAGATGTTCATCGACGGTGTGGTCGAAAGCGGCACCGCCCTCATGCTGCGGCCCTATCCCGGTGAGATGGGGGCAGGCGGCAACATGGGCGATGAGGTGTTCACCCAAGACCACTTTGAGGCGTGCTGTATTGAGGCGGACCGTCTGGGTTTCCAGATTGCCGTCCACGCGATTGGTGACGCGGGCGTCCGGCGCACCATCGATGCCTTTGAGGCGGCGCAAAAAGCCAATGGCAAACGCGACAGCCGCCACCGGATTGAACATATCGAAGTGATCCACCCGGATGATATTCCGCGCATGGTTCAGCTTGGCATTGTTGCATCGTTCCAGCCGGGGCATTCGCCCACAGGCCACATCTTTCCCCCCGGTGCGGTGGGCCAATACCTGCATCCCGATCAGATTGAGGGGGCCTACCCATGGCAAACGCTGCGCGACTTGGGCACGCGGCTGATCTTTTCCACCGACTGGCCGGTGATCCCCGTGGACGTGATGCCCAACATCAAGGCCGCGATTGCACCGCTGGACCTTGGCGAAGGGTGGACCGACCAGACACAATCCCTGCAGGACACATTGGCCAGCTACACCCGTGACAACGCCTGGTCCGAATTCAACGAGGACATCAAAGGCCAGTTGCGGCCCGGCATGGCTGCGGACATCGCAGTGTTGAGCCACGACTTGACGACGCTGGAACCCATTAACATAACGCAGGCGCATGCCGTGGCGACTGTCTTTGATGGGGCCATCACCTATCAGCGGGAAGGCTGATCGACGCCTCAGGTGCGCAGTGACGCGGGATAGATGGGTCGTGTTTGAGGTTGGTGGGCGCAGAACCACGAGCGATGGGTCTTTGAGGCGCTTTTTACTGTGAGATATCTGGGCTCAGAACCTTAGACAGAAGGCGCGAAACCGAGGATCAGTTGACGCAAGCCCAAGGCGGCCCCCAACAAAATGCACCCAAGTGTCACAGGCGCGCTGAACGTCAGGACAGAAAACGCAGATAGCCCCTGACCCACGCTGCACCCAACCGCAACAACCGCGCCAATTCCCATAAGTGCGGCACCCAAAATCTGTCGGCGCAGCTCGCGGGGATCATCGCAGGCTTCCCACCGAAAATGCCCTTTGATCAGGCTCCCGAAAAAGGCACCAAGGATCACGCCGACAACCGAGCCTGTGCCAAAGCTGATCGAATTGCCCGATGACGTCATGGCATACAGCACCGTTTCACCAATCGGGGCTGAGAACGTATGCGTCACCACAGGTGTTGCATCAAAACCGTTGCTTGCAACCCATTGGGTACCAGCCCAGCCTGTCACAATCGCCACCCCCGCAACAGCACCCCACAAGATGTACGTTGGGGCGCGGCGCAGGCTGCGGCTCAACAGGGTCAGGCATAGGATGCAAAGGCCAATGGCCATCCCGCAAAGTTCGACACCGATCCCCGTCACGCCCGACAATGAATGTGCAAACGTCGCAACCTGATTGGTTTCCTCAGCACTGCCAAATGCCCAAAGCCGCACTCCTGAAAGGGGGCCCCCCAACGTGATGTAGGCAAAAATCCCCATGATCAGCACGATGAGTAGAGACCGCAGATCACCCCCGCCAACACGGGCCAAGGCCCCATACCCACAGTTCCCCGCCAGCGCCATGCCATAGCCAAACAGAAGGCCACCGAAGATGCTGCCCAAAGGATTCCAGCTTTGACCAAGATAGAGCGTTTGGTGCAGATCCAGCAGCCCTGCAAGCGAGAGCCCGAAGGTGCCGACGATCGAAACACCAATTGCAATGCCCCACATGCGCAGGCGCAATGTGTTCTCGCCGTAGTAGAGGTCTTCGATGGCACCCAGCGTGCAAAACCGTCCGATGCGCGCAGCCAGACCCAAAAGGACACCGCCAAACATCCCGACAAGTGCGACAAGCCATGCGTCCGAGATCACCTCATCCATGAACCCGGTCCGATACTGCGACACCTGCGGTCGCGGTCGCTTCGGTTACGCGTCGCGGCAGAACAAATCATAGACCACTTCCATGATTTGCTTGGGACGGTCATCCGCCAAGCTGTAATAGATCGCCTTGCCCTCACGCCGGGGCACGACCAACCCCTCAAGTCGCAGCCGGGACAATTGCTGTGACACGGCAGCCTGCCGAGCGGACAGCAATTCTTCCAACTCGGTGACCGACTTTTCCCCAGAAGCGAGATGACACAAGATCATCAGGCGCCCTTCGTGGCTGATTGCCTTGAGAAAGTTTGAGGCTTCCATGGCGTTTGCAGCCATCTTGTCCATGTCTTCGGCACACATGTTGACGTCAAATACTGGCAGGCCCATTGGTTTCTCGCTGTGTATCGATGGAAGGTTTGTGTTGATCTGATTTGGAGTGCTCATATACGGACCTTATCCTGAGACATCAACTTGGGCCTGCGAGAGCATCTTGCCCAACAGCCCCCAAAAGAAATCTTCCCCCGGATAGCCTTCGATCCGCGATAC
Source organism: Sulfitobacter sp. (assembly GCA_045105735.1). Classification (GTDB taxonomy): domain Bacteria; phylum Pseudomonadota; class Alphaproteobacteria; order Rhodobacterales; family Rhodobacteraceae; genus Sulfitobacter. Next base: position 175,926 of record JBGCDV010000007.1, read on the forward strand.
CTCAAACCCGTCGACGACCAGCACAAATGTCGGAGTAAAGGTCAACGACCGCGCAAAGGTGATGTCGTCGGGGCGTGTGGCGTGGATATCCATACGCCTGAGGGGGGCGGCGGCCCCTTCTTCGGTCTTTGGATAAATTTCTGAAATCTCATCGTTCCAGCGTGCGCACCAGATACATCCCTTTTCCTCGACCATGACCAGCATGGTGTCAGCCATTGCGCTGATGGTCATGGCGACCAGCAGGAAAAGGCTCAGGAAAAGGCGATGGAAAAACATGGGCGTTTGACCTTAGGGTATCAGATAACCTAATATGAATATGTGAATTACACAAGAGGGCATCACGACCATGATGGAGATCACCTTTGCGGGTGCCGCGTTTGCAGGTTTGCTGTCCTTCTTGTCGCCGTGCATTCTGCCGATTGTCCCGTTCTACCTCAGCTATCTTGCTGGCGTTGGCATGAACCAGATCACCGCCGACGCTGAGATTGACACCAACGTCCGCCTGCGTGCGGTGGTGGCTGCATGCTTTTTCGCCGCGGGTGTCATCACGATCTTTATGGGGTTGGGGGCCGCCGCCACGGTTTTTGGTCAGGTCGTTCGGGAGTATTTTGATATTCTGCGATGGATCGCAGCCGCAATCATCATAGCCATGGGGCTGCATTTCCTCGGCGTCATCAGAATTGGCATTCTCTACCGTCAGCTGCGCGCCGATGCCGGGGGCACGTCAAACGTCAGCCTTGCCGGGGCCTATGTGATTGGTCTGGCCTTTGCCTTTGGCTGGACGCCCTGCGTTGGCCCGGTGCTGGCGGCCATCCTGTTTACCGCGGCGGGCTCTGATACGGCGTCGCATGGGGCACTGCTGCTGTTTGTCTACGGGCTTGGCATGACCGCACCGTTTGTGTTGGCCGCTCTGTTCATTGGGCCGTTCATGCGGTGGATGTCGGGGTTTCGCCGCCATCTGGGGCTGGTGGAGAAAATCATGGGGGGGCTGTTGATCATATTCGGCCTCCTGATCGCAACCAACTCTATGAACATCATCGCGCAGTGGATGCTTGAGGTTGGACCGGACATCGGGGTTCTGCGCTAACTTGGAGGACTTGAAATGAGACAATTGGTTTTTGCATGGGCCATGCTGGTCGCCATCGGGGCAGGGGCCTTTGCTGCGGAGCTGGGCGATGACGGCCTGCACAAAGCGCCGTGGATGCGCGACACCTTCAAAGATCTTTCCGAAGATCTGCAAGAGGCCACCGCCGAAGGCAAAAGGCTGATGGTGATGATTGAACAACGCGGCTGCATCTATTGTAAAAAGATGCATGAAGAGGTGTTCCCGGTTGAGAACATCGCCAGCTTCATCGACGAGAATTACTTTGTTGTTCAGATCAACATGTTCGGGGATGTGGAGGTCACAGACTTTGATGGCACCACGTTGCCGGAAAAGGACATGGTCAAAAAATGGGGTGCCCTGTTCACGCCCATGATTCTGTTTTTCCCCGAAACCGTGGCGGAGGATCAAACGGCCTCGGAGGCGGCGGTGGCGACGATGCCCGGTGCTTTTGGTCAGCACACCACGTTTAATATGCTGAACTGGGTTGTCGAAAAAGGCTATGACGCAGACGAAAGTTTCCAGAAATATCATGCCCGTAAATTCGCAGAGCAATCCAAATGAGCGTGCCAGCACGCAGCCACCGGACATCAAATAATATAATTCAACTAAGTGAATTTGATATTGCGCAATCACGTTTTTGTGCGCTACGGTATGCAAAGCTTAGTGTTTGGGAGGACGCATGAAGAATTCAATTTTTGCCGCCGCGGCCGCGATGGTCGCCGCGACTGGTTTGCACGCCGAAGAGGTTCTGCCAACAAACGTCGCGTATGACGACGGTGCCGTTGCGCAGTCCTTGTCCGGCACAGCGGGTGACGCGGCGAACGGGCGGATCATTGTTGGTGACAAGGGTCAGGGCAATTGTGTTGCCTGCCATCAGGTCACCGATTTGGCGGATGTGCCGTTTCAAGGTGAGATTGGCCCGGCGCTGGATGGCGCAGGCGAGCGTTGGACAGAGGCGGAGCTGCGCGGGATCGTGGCCAATGCCAAGATCATGTTCGAGGACAGCATGATGCCGTCCTTTTACAAAACAGAAGGGTTCATCCGGCCCGGCAATGCCTACACAGGTGAGGCCGCCGACGACACCTTTGGCCCACTGCTCAGCGCCCAGCAGATTGAAGATGTCGTGGCGTACCTCGTCACGCTCAAAGAGTAATCGATCCCTCAAAAGGGAAGCGAAGGAGATACGTTCATGGAACTGACAAGACGCAATGCAATCATTCTGGGGGCCGGTGCGCTTTTGGTCGCGGGGTTGCCCAAGCAGGGCGCTGCTGCGGTTACAAGTGAGGAGGTCATCGCAGCCTTTACGGGCGGCGCTGACGTCGGCAGCGGCGATATAAAGCTGACCGCGCCTGAGATTGCGGAGAACGGGAACACGGTTCCGATCGAGGTTTCTTCGGACACCGCGGCTGAGATCATGGTGCTTGCTTTGGGCAACCCCACACCCAGCGTGGCCACATTCAAGTTCGGCAAACTGGCCGCCTCGCGCGCGGCCTCCACGCGGATCCGGCTGGCCGGGACACAGGATGTCGTGGCAATCGCCAAGCTTGACGATGGGTCATTTGTGCAGGCGTCCAGCACGGTAAAAGTAACAATCGGCGGCTGCGGCGGCTAATAGCATCAAGGAGATACGATTATGGCATCTGGTGTAAAACCCCGCGTCAAAGTTCCAAAGAAGGCTGCTGCTGGCGAGGCGATCACAATCAAGACGTTGATCAGCCACAAAATGGAGTCAGGCCAGCGCAAGGACAAAGAGGGCAACGTCATTCCGCGCTCGATCATCAATCGCTTTACCTGCGATTTCAACGGTGAGAACGTCATCGATGTGACGCTGGAACCTGCGATTTCGACCAATCCTTACTTCGAATTCGAAGCTATCGTACCGGAGGCGGGTGAATTCACCTTTACATGGTACGACGACGATGGGTCCGTCTATGACACATCCAAAAAAATCGCGATCGGTTAAGCGAAACAGTCTTGGGAGGGACACGATGAAGAAATTGACGGGCGCCATTCTGGCGACATTGCTCACAACGACTGTGGCTTCAGCTGATCCGGTGGATGACAAGCTGGTACTGAACGAAGAAACCCCGATCGTCACACGGACCGCTGCACCTGCGCACATGGCAGATGTGGTAGACGAGGTGATGTCAGGCTGGCTGTTTCGCGGAACGGAAACACGGGCGATGCAAGCGGATGATTTCGACAATCCCGGCATGATCTTTGTGGAGCAGGCCATGGAAACATGGGAGGCCGTTGACGGCACTGAGGGTAAATCCTGTTCTTCGTGCCACAACGACATCGACAGCATGGCAGGTGTAAAACCGACCTATCCCAAATGGGACGCAAAAGCCGGGGGTGTTCAGACTTTGCAGATGCAGATGAACGAATGCCGGACAGAGCGCATGGGTGCCGAAGCGTGGAAATACGACAAGAGTGACGCGATCAACATGGAAGCTGCACTTTCGTCAGTGTCTCGCGGCATGCCTGTCAACGTCGCCATCGACGGTCCCGCCCAGTCGACCTGGGAGTTGGGCAAGGAGATGTACTACACCCGCACGGGTCAGCTTGAGTTGTCCTGCGCCAATTGCCACGAAGACAGCTACGGCATGATGATCCGTGCAGACCACCTGAGCCAGGGACAGATCAACGGCTTTCCGGTGTACCGCCTGAAAAACACCAAACTGAACGGCGCACATTCGCGGTTCAAAGGGTGTGTGCGGGATACGCGTGCGGAAACTTACAAGCCGGGAAGTGCTGAATTCATTGCACTTGAGCTTTATGTCGCCTCGCGCGGCAACGGGCTTAGCGTGGAAGGCCCGTCCATCCGAAACTAACGCTTCAGCGGCCCTGCCTTAATCTCAAGGCGGGGCCGTTTTTCTCCCAAATCAATTCATAAATGCGCATACGTGCGCATGATCAGGAGCCTCACATGATTTCTCGCCGCGATTTTCTGCAAACCAGCATGGCCGCTGCCGCGCTCTTTGGGGCGTCAGGGGTCGGCAACTGGGCCAAACTCGCGGCGCAGCAGGCTCTGACACAGGATCAGCTGCTGGACTTTGACACCTTTGGCAACGTCTCTCTGATCCATGTCACGGACATTCACGCCCAGCTCAAACCGATCTATTTCCGTGAGCCATCCGTGAACATCGGCGTGGGCAACAACAAGGGTGCCGTGCCCCATCTCACCGGGGCAGATTTTCGCAAACTTTACGGCATTGCAGATGGCAGCCCTTCCGCCTACGCGCTGACCCATGATGATTTCAGCGCGCTGGCCAAAGGGTATGGCCGCGTCGGCGGCCTTGACCGGGTCGCAACAGTGATCAACGCGATCCGTGCCGCGCGCCCTGACGCCCTGCTCCTTGATGGCGGTGACACATGGCACGGCAGCTATACCTGTCACCAGACGCAGGGGCAGGACATGGTCAATGTGATGAACGCGCTCAAGCCTGATGCGATGACGTTCCACTGGGAATTCACCCTGGGCTCTGACCGCGTGGCCGAGATCGTGGAAGGGTTGCCTTTTGCAGCCCTTGGTCAAAACATCTTTGATGCAGAATGGGATGAGCCGGCCGAGCTGTTCCCCCCCTACAAGTTCTTTGAGCGGGGTGGGGTAAAGATCGCGGTGATCGGGCAGGCGTTTCCCTATATGCCCATTGCCAATCCGGGCTGGATGTTCCCGGAGTATTCCTTTGGCATTCGTGATGAACGCATGCAGGAGATGGTGGACGAAGTGCGCGCGGAAGGGGCCGAGCTTGTTGTCTGCCTCAGCCACAACGGCTTTGACGTGGACAAGCAGATGGCGGGCAAGGTGACGGGGATCGACGTGATCCTGTCCGGCCACACCCATGATGCCTTGCCCGAACCCGTGTTGGTGGGTGAGACGATCATCGTCGCATCCGGTTCAAACGGGAAATTCGTCAGCCGCGTCGATCTGGATGTGCGTGACGGACGGATGATGGGTTTCCGTCACAAGCTGATCCCGATTTTTTCTGATGTCATCACGCCCGATGCCGAGGTCAGCGCTTTGATTGACGCACAGCGCGCGCCCTATATTGATACCCTGCAAGAGGTGATTGGCCGGACGGGCGACGATCAAACGTTGTATCGGCGCGGCAATTTCAACGGCACATGGGACGATTTGATCTGCGATGCGCTGATCTCGGAGCGGGAGGCGGACATTGCCCTGTCGCCGGGCGTGCGGTGGGGCCCCTCCATTCTGCCCGGGCAGGACATCACCCGAGAAGACATCTGGAATGTCACTTCGATGAGCTATGGCAAGGCCTACCGTACTGAGATGACAGGAGAATTCCTGCATGTGGTGCTGGAAGACGTGGCCGACAACCTCTTTAACCCCGATCCCTATTACCAACAGGGCGGGGACATGGTGCGGGTTGGTGGCCTTGGCTACCGCATTGACGTGACCAAGGCGCAGGGCGACCGGATCACCGAAATGACCTTGCTCAAAACGGGCGAGGCGATTGATCCGGCCAAGACCTATCAGGTCGCGGGCTGGGCGTCGGTCAACGAAGGCACCGAAGGGCCGCAGATCTGGGACGTTGTTGAGGCTCATATCGCCAAACAGGGCACCATCTCGCTTGATCCCAACAACAGTGTGAAAGTGGTCGGCGCGTAGCGCCCGATCCGTCAGAGGAGGCATTTGCCATGTCAGAGAACGAAAAAGGAAACAGCCCCTCGCGCCGTGCGTTTCTGCGCGGTGCAGCGGCAGCGGGTGCTGGTGCTGTGGCAGCAGCAGGGGCGCGGGCGGCCACCCCTGATCCGCTGATCACCGACGTTCAGCCCTGGGCGCAAGGCTTTGGCGATGGGGTAGATGCCACCCCTTACGGCTTGCCGATAGAGTTCGAAGGTGACGTTGTGCGCCGCAATGTGGAATGGCTGACGGCGGATACGGTCAGCTCCATCAACTTTACCCCCATTCACGCGCTCGACGGTACAATCACGCCCCAGGGCTGTGCGTTTGAGCGGCATCATTCGGGCGCGATTGAGTTGCGCAAGGAAGACTACCGCCTGATGATCAACGGGCTGGTCGATACTTCGTTGGTGTTTTCCTACGCTGATCTGGAACGCTTCCCGCGCGAAAATCACGTTTATTTCTGCGAATGCGCTGCGAATACCGGGATGGAGTGGGCCGGCGCGCAACTGAACGGCGCGCAGTTTACGCATGGCATGATCCACAACATGGAATACACAGGTGTGCCCCTGCGCACGTTGTTGGAAGAGGCCGGGTTAGACGCCGCTGGCGATCTGAAAGACAAATGGGTGTTTGTTGAAGGTGCTGATGCGTCTTCAAACGGGCGGTCTATTCCTATGGAAAAAGCGTTGGACGATGTGCTTGTCGCGTTCAAGGCAAACGGCGAGGCTTTGCGTAAAGAGCACGGGTATCCAGTACGCCTCGTCGTGCCCGGTTGGGAAGGCAATATGTGGGTCAAGTGGATCCGCCGCATCGAAGTCACGGATGGCCCGGTCGAGAGCCGCGAAGAAACCAGCAAATACACGGACGTGCTTGAGAACGGCATCGCGCGCAAATGGACATGGGCGATGGATACCAAATCCGTCGTGACCAGCCCCAGCCCGCAGGCCCCGATCACACATGGCAAAGGACCGCTGGTCATCACCGGGCTGGCTTGGTCCGGGCGTGGTGCGATCACGCGCGTGGATGTGTCCAAAGACGGCGGCATGACCTGGGAGACCGCAAGGCTCGCCAAGCCGGGTGAGAAGATGGCGCTGACGCGCTTTTATCTCGATACCGACTGGGACGGATCGGAAATGATGCTGCAAAGCCGCGCGATGGATGACACGGGATATGTTCAGCCGACCAAAACGCAATTGCGTGCCGTGCGTGGGCTGAATTCAATCTACCACAACAACTGCATCCAGACATGGTTGGTGCGCTCAAACGGGGAAGCGGAAAATGTCGAAGTTTCTTAAATCCACAGCCTTAGTGGCTGCCCTCGGGCTGATCGCAGGCCCCGCCTTGGCTGACAAATTCGGTCTGGGCCGCGCGGCCCTTCCAGAAGAGATTGCGGCATGGGATGGAGACATCAGCCCCGATGGCACGGGCCTGCCCGTTGGCTCCGGCGATGCGATTGACGGCGAGGAAATCTTTGCTGAGCAATGCGCAGTCTGTCACGGCGATTTTGCCGAAGGCATCGACAACTGGCCAAAACTTGCGGGCGGCGCGGATACACTGGACCATGAGGACCCGTTGAAAACAGTGGGATCATACTGGCCCCACCTGAGCACCGCATATGACTACATCAAACGCTCGATGCCATACGGCAATGCGGGCACGTTATCGGATGATGAAGTCTATGCGATTGTGGCCTATATTCTGTACTCCAATGATCTGATCGAAGATGATTTTGTGCTCTCGAATGAGACCTTCTTTGAGGTCGAGATGCCCAATGCAGACGGGTTCATCATCGATGACCGGGCAGAAACCGAGTATGCCCAGTGGACGGGTGAACCTTGTATGCAGAACTGCAAAGACGGCGAGGTGAAAGTGACCATGCGTGCCATGGTGCTGGACGTCACGCCCCAGGAAGAAGGCGCTGAGCCTGCTGCCCCGCAAGCCACAGAAGAAGAAGTGGTTGAAGTCGCGGTGGTTGATCCCGAACTGATCAAAGCGGGCGAAAAGGTCTTTCGGAAATGCAAGGCCTGCCATCAGGTCGGCGATGGTGCAAAAAACCGCTCCGGTCCTATTCTGAACGGGATTGTCGGACGTGCGGCGGGCAGTGTTGAGGGGTTCAAGTACTCCAAAGCCCTCAAGGCAATGGCCAGCGATGGTTTGGTCTGGGACGACGCAGCCCTGCGCGCCTTTCTTGCCAAACCCAAGGCTTTCATGAAAGGCACCAAGATGAGCTTTCCGGGCCTGAAAAAGGACAGCGACCTTGACGCGATCGCAGCCTATCTGGCGAGCTTTCCAAAGTGAGGGGCGCTGTACTTGGCTCTCTGCGTGCCGCGCTGCTGGCGCTTTGTGCCGCCAGCGCAGCCGGAGCCGAGCAGATTGGCGACGCCAAGGCGGGGGCAGCGGTTTTCAAAAAGTGCAGCGGTTGCCATGAGGTTGGCAAGGGGGCCGTGGACAAGGTCGGGCCGCATTTGAACGGGATCTTTGGCCGGATTGCTGCCGCGCATGACGGCTACCGCTACTCCAAATCCATGGCGCGCGCAGGCAATGACGGGTTGATCTGGACGGCTGAGACACTGGAGGCTTACCTTGAAAACCCCCGTGCGCTTGTTTCCAAAACGCGGATGAGCTTTCGCGGCCTCAAAGACCCGGCGGACCGGGCCAATGTGCTGGCGTACCTGCGCACATTCTCGGACAACCCCTCCGACATTCCCGAAGCTGAACCCACCGCGCTGCCAACTGATCATGACATCGATCCGGCCATACTCGCCCTCGAAGGGGATGCAGAATACGGCGAATACCTCGCGAGCGAATGTCTGACCTGCCACAAGGCGGATGGCACTGCCGAGGGCATTCCCTCGATCACGTTATGGGACACCGAAGATTTTGTGATCGCTATGTATGCCTACAAGCGTAAACTCAGACCACATCCCGTCATGCAAATGATGGCCGGTCGATTGAACGACGAAGAGATTGCAGCGCTGGCTGCATATTTTAAGGACCTCGAATAGAGGCCGCACTCTGGGAGGAGAAAACATGACACTCAATAGACGCCTGTTTATCGGAACTGGTGCAGCAGCTGCTGCGACACTTGCCGCACCGACGGTTTTTGCTGACGGCCACGGCAAACCACGCGTGGTGGTGGTTGGCGGCGGTGCCGGCGGGGCGACCGCAGCCCGCTACATCGCTAAAGACAGCAAGGGCGAGATCGACGTGACGCTGATCGAACCCACGCGGATGTATTACACCTGCTTCTTTTCAAACCTCTACATCGGTGGCGTGAAGGAGATTGACGATCTGGGCCATTCCTACGGCAAGCTGGCCGCGGGCGGCGTGAATGTCGTGCACGACTGGGCCGTTGGCGTTGACCGTGACGCCAAAACCGTGTCGCTGGCGGGGGGCGCAACGGTGCCCTACGACAAGCTGATCCTGAGCCCCGGCATCGACTTTGTCGAAGAGGCGGTTGAAGGCTGGGACCTGTCGGCACAAAACGCCATGCCGCACGCCTACAAAGGGGGGTCTCAGACCGAATTGCTCAAGGCCAAGATCGCGGCAATGCCCGAAGGCGGCACGTTTGCGATGGTTGCACCACCAAACCCTTTCCGCTGCCCGCCCGGACCATATGAGCGGGTGTCGATGGTGGCGCATTACCTCAAGGCGAACAATCCCACAGCCAAAATCATCGTGGCTGACCCCAAGCCGAAATTCTCCAAGATGGCCCTCTTTCAGGAGGGCTGGGCCGATCACTACGACGGGATGATCGACTGGATCGGCGAAGACTTTGGCGGGGGTGACGTCTCAGTCGACCCTGCGGCGATGACGGTCACAATCGACGGCGAAGTCACCAACGTGGACGCATGCAACGTGATCCCCGCCATGAAAGCGGGCCGGATTGCAGAGCTTGCGGGCGTCACGGATGGCAACTGGGCCCCTGTAAACGCGGTCGATATGTCGACCAAAGCGGATGCGGATGTCTACGTTCTGGGCGACGCGTCAAGCCAGGGTGACATGCCAAAGTCAGGCTTTTCCGCCAACAGTCAGGCCAAAGTCTGCGCCAACGCGGTACGCGGTGCGCTGACCGGGTCCAAAGTGTTCCCGGCGAAGTTCTCGAACACCTGCTGGTCGCTGATTGACACCAACGACGGCGTCAAAGTCGGCGCGACCTATGAGGCCACTGAGGAGAAGATCTCCAAGGTTGATGGCATCATCTCTGCCACGGGCGAAAGCGCGGAGCTGCGCAAGGCGACCTATGAGGAATCCGAAGGGTGGTACGCGGGCATCACCTCCGACATGTTCGGCTGATAAAAAGTGGGCGGGCCTTGAGGTAGATCAAGGCCCGCCGCGCTGAGTGATGAAAGCTGCCCAGCAGGAGGATGCGACTATGTTGAAATCTATTCTTTTGGGCGGTTTGTTGATTGCGGGGGCTGTGACACTGGCATCGGCACAGGACACCTCGACGACTTATCCCTACGATGGCACCTTTGAGGATGCGGCGTTCAGCGTGAAAAGCGCCATCATCGGCAAGGGTCTGGTCATCGATTACGTCAGCCATGTGGGCGAAATGCTGAACCGCACAGGCGGCGACGTTGGCAGCAACGTTGAGCTCTTCAAAGAGGCGGACATCTTTGTTTTCTGCTCTGCGGTTTTGTCCCGAAAGGTGATGGAGGCGGACCCCATGAACATCGCGCATTGCCCATACGGTATCTTTGTGGCGGATCGTGGAGGCGAGGTGGTCGTTGGGTATCGCCACTATCCCGAGGGTCCAATGCAAGAAGTGCAGGCGCTTCTGGACGAAATTGTAAATGAGGCCGTGGGCTTCTGATCCCCGATCAAGACGTCTCAACACTGCGCTGACGGACCTGCGCACTGTTGGATATTGCAATCAGTCAGTTAGGTTGCGCACCTGCCAAAGGCTGCACCTTCCTCAGGCGGCGGCGTTCCGATGGGGCAGGCGGACAAGTGTCAGCTGTGCCACCGCCGCCCCGATCCACATGGAGAACAGAGCGAGCCACGCGGTCACCGCAAAGACAGACCCACCAGACATGCCCGCACCCACTGCACAACCGCCTGCAAGCATGCTGCCAAATCCCATCAAGACACCCCCAAGCAGGTATCGCTCCATCGGCATGTCCGGCTCAAACCTCTGAATTCTGGCCTCGCGGGTGATCATTGCCATGATCATCGCCCCGATAAACACGCCCGGCACCAACCCCGACCCAAAGCTCAGCGGCAGTGTGCGTTCATTGACCAATCCCATAAGCGTATCCGCCGAAGGGCCCGTGAAGGTCACAGACGAGACCGCAACAACGTCAAAAGAGGCTTGCGAAACCGCATAGGTGCCAAGCCATCCCAAGGCGACAGCGACACCGACAATCAAGGCGGCAATCATGCGAGAGGCTTGGGTGCCCTTGGTCTGCGCGAACCAAAGGGAGGTCAACAAAGCAGCCGCCGAGATCGAAGCGGCTGTTGTGGGTGAAACATCAAAAAGCGCCAGCATGTTACGACCAGCACCACCCGGCACTGTCCAAACACTGCTCAGGGTCTCGCGCAAAGGAGCCAAACCGCCGCGCAATGCAGCCTGCGCCGTCAGCGTCAGAACCAGCCCGGTGACAACTGCGCGCAGGTTGCCCGTTGCAGACAAGACCAGAAGACGGCTCGCGCATCCGCGGGCCAGTATCATGCCAACCCCAAACAGCAGACCACCGATCACCGCCCCGGACATGCTCCCGGTTGAGGCGAGTTGGCGCGCTTGAGAAACGTCGAGATATCCAAGGGCGATCATGGACTGAACGCCCAGAACAGCACAGCTGAAAGCAATCAGCCAAATCGAAAGGCTCTGGCCCCACGCGCGGGTTGTGAACTCTATCGTTGCGGATCTGAGACAGAACCGGGAGTGCTGTGCCGCCGCGCCAAAGACAGCACCAACAGCCAATGCAATCGCAAAAAGCACCACACCTTCGCCAAACCTGTCCAGTAACTGTTCCAAAATGTGCACCCGCCGCTAATGAACAGAGCTTGGCAGCATTGGCGCTCTACGACCTTGATTTAGGTCAACGTGTGGATCGACTTGCGTGCGCTGCACACCTGTGCCGCTGCTACTCAAACTCCATCTGTTCATAGACGCGGCCTGCATTTTTGGTGGCAAGCTCTTCAAATGTATCAAGATGCGCAAAGGGGGTTTGATCAACGTAGTAGGCATCGGCCAGGTCACCGCCTGCGTCCAGATGGGCACCCACCTGCTTGCGCAAGTAGACCAGATAATCATGCGTATACCTGCGCACTTGGGCCATATTCGTTGGGTGACCGTGACCGGGGATCACATAGGTGGCACCCAAAGGCTCAAATGCTGTCTCCCATGTGGTGATCCAATCCGCCGTCATCGTATGGTCAAAAATCGGGAGCAAGCGTTCGTGAAACGCCATATCCCCCGAGATCACCAGACTTTGCTGCGGCAGCCAGACAACAATATCACCGGGACTGTGTGCAGGCCCCAGATACCGGGCTTCAATCTCAACACCGCCCAAGGTGACAGCATATGTGTCATCGAAAGTCGTGGTGGGCAGAACCACGGATGTCTGGGCTGCCCTTTCCCTAACCCGCGCAAGGGCCGCCTGAAGTGATCTGTCGCCGTATTCCTCAAACTCATGGGCGGCATCGCTGTGCGCGACGATCTCGACCCCTTGCGACGCCCAGTAGGAATTGCCCAGCATCGCGTGACCCTGACCATTTTCGTTAAACACCAGTTTGACCGGCTGATCCGTTATGGCTTTGATTTCTGCGTGCAGGGCCTGCGCCAGTTCAAAAGAGGCTCCGGCGTTGATGACCACCACGCCTTCGTCTGTGACGACAAAGCTGAGGTTGTTGTTGTGGCCTGCATTCTCATATGTGGGCGGTGCCGTAGCGCCAATCGCGGAAAAGACGCCGGGAATGACTTCGACCGGTTTGGAATAAAGCACAGAGGCGGGATACTGATCGGGAATGTCCTCGCTGGCAAAGCAGGGCAGGGCGATCAGGCAAAAAATGAGGGCAAGGTTTTTCATCACGTATCCTCAGCCACAAAAGCATAGCCCGACGCGGTCTTATCGACAAAACCAATGCCGTTGCCCGCCAGATGAAACCCGATGATCCGGGTCTTTTCCGCCGCAAGCTGATCCATGAGAGCCACCCGCGTCTCTGCGGCCATCTCCTGATCCTGATCCGACCCCGAGTTCCATTCCGGTTTCTCAAAGGCGACGTGGTGATTGCCGATGCTATCCCCCAGGATCATCACAGCGTCGCTTCCCTGCCGCACCTCAAGAGCCATGTGACCGGGCGTGTGCCCAAAGGTGGCACGTGCCGCAACACCGGGCATGATCTCCTCTCCATCGGTGAAGAACGTGATGTTGTCTTCGATCATCTCAAGCCGCCGTTTTGCCCCCACCGCAAAGGACGCGCGGGCCTCTCCGATGGCATCAACCGTATTGGGATCCATCCAGTAGTCCCACTCCGTTTTCCCAATCATATAAGTGGCTTGCGTGAACAGCGGGTCGTCAAAGTCATCCAAGAGCCCCCACAGGTGGTCCGGGTGCGCATGTGTGAAAACCACGTCCGTGACATCTTCGGGTGTGACGCCCAAAGCCTCGAGCGAGTCCAGCAGGACCCCTGAATTGGGCGCAAAATCCGGGCCTGACCCCACATCGAACAGAACAGTCCGATCGCCATGCCGCATCAGGGTGACGTTGCAGGGCGGCTCAAGCACGTCTGCGGACAAGTCAAACTTGCTCAGGATCGGCGCCAGTTCATCCTTTGGCATCGGGTCAAAAATGAAGCCCCCCGGCAGGGTGAGGGACCCATCACTGACAACATCAAGCCGGACATCGCCGAGGGTCAGCTGGGCATGTGCAAACCTTGGTGACAGTCCGACCAAGGCCGCAGCGCTGCCAGCGGCAAGAAACGCTCTTCGTGACGGTTTCATCCAATTGCTCCCGATAAATTCTTTTATCAGAATATGACGAATTGTTTTGACTGCGGCAAGCCCTTGGTTGCGGGCCGGCTGGCGGTTTCTGACAACAACGTGAAGTTGCTCCGCGGATATTGTATTGCTCTTTCGGCGGGCACCTTTCATATCCCGAACATGGAATTTGTGTTTGCCTACATCGCCGGGCTTTTGACGCTGATAAACCCCTGCGTGTTGCCTGTGCTCCCGATTGTGCTGGTCAGCGCACTCAACGCCAATCGCTACGGTCCGGTGGCACTTGCCGCGGGGATGAGCGTTTCATTTGTGATGTTTGGCTTGCTGATCACCGCCTTCGGTGCCTCTATCGGACTGACGCAGGACCGCTTTGCGCAAATCGGGGCGGTTTTGATGATCGCATTCGGAATTGTTCTGGTGGTGCCGAAATTCGCGCGCGGCTTTGAAATGGCCACGGCGGGCGTCGCATCCGGGGCAGATCAGCAGATGAACAAGATTGAGGATTCTGGCCTTCAAGGTCAGTTCCTTGGGGGGCTGTTGCTTGGCGCGGTCTGGTCACCCTGTATTGGTCCCACGTTAGGCGGGGCAATTGCCTTGGCGTCGCAAGGCGAAAGCCTGTTCTATGCGGGCGTGATCATGGTTTTCTTTGCGCTGGGGGTGTCCACGTTGATCATCAGTCTTGGGCTGGGCGCACGTGAGGCCATCCGCCGCCGCGCCCAAGCGCTTCGGGGTCTGGCAGAGCGTTCCAAGCCGATTTTGGGCGTAACCTTTATTGCTGTAGGGCTGATGCTTTATTTTAACCTCAACCACTACATCGAAGCCTGGGCGTTGGACGTGATGCCGATCTGGCTTCAAGACTTGTCTGTTGCACTTTAATTACTGGAGAACCCAAATGAACCGTCGTTTCTTTCTTACCGGTGCTGCCACAACCCTTTGTGTTCCAGCTTTCGCAAATGCTGCACAGTTTATCGATTACACCCCCGGCGCGATTCAGACGGCTCTGGACGCGGGCAAAACCGTGCTGGTCGATTATTCAGCAACCTGGTGCGGCACCTGCAAGCGTCAGGCACGGGTGATCAACGCGCTGCGCGCAGCCGACCCGGTTTATGATGAAAAACTGACCTTCATCAAGGTCGACTGGGACACCTACAAGAGCCACGAAGTGACGATTTTCCGTGAGATCCCCCGTCGTTCAACACTCATCGTTTTGCGGGGCGAAGAAGAGCTTGGCCGCGTCGTCGCGGGGACATCGGAAAGCCAGATCAAGGCGCTGATGGACACCGGTCTTTAAGCCTCTGATTGCAGCCAAATCAGAATTGGGCGCGTGGGTTCCATACGCAAGAGCCCGCGGCCGCAGCCGGTTGTTGTGACTTCCTGATCGCTGAGATAGCGTGAGCCTGATCACGATCAGGACACAGCATGACCGCCATTCCCCACCTCTTTCAACCGCTCGACCTGCGCGGCCTTACCAGCCGCAACCGCATCGTCATTTCGCCCATGTGCCAATACTCCGCACACGAAGGGCATATGGATGACTGGCACGCGGTCCATCTGGGCCGTTTTGCGATGGGTGGTGCCGGTATTGTCTTTACCGAAGCGACAGCCGTGCAGAAAGCGGGGCGGATTACACATGGCTGTCCGGGCCTGTGGTCTGACAGTCAAATCCCCGGCCATGCCCGCATCGCTGAATATGCCCTGCGCAATGGCGCGATACCCGCGATCCAGCTGGCCCATGCGGGCCGCAAAAGCGGGATGCAAAGACCGTGGTTTGGAAACGGACCTTTGGCGGACGCTGATACCGTTCGGGGCGACATGCCCTGGACGCCGGTTGGCCCCTCTGCGATCCCGGTCGCGGCGGGCTGGCCGATGCCACACGCGCTGTCTCAGGACGATATTGATGCGCTCATTCTGGACTTTGTATCAGCCGCAAAACGTGCACTGGCGGCCGGGTACAAAATCGCAGAAGTCCACGGTGCCCACGGCTATCTCCTGCACAGTTTTCTATCGCCTTTGTCCAACAAACGGACAGACGGATACGGCGGTGATCTCTCTGGGCGGATGCGGCTTGCGCTCGAAGTGACCGAAGCGGTGCGCGCGGTGTGGCCCAGTGATTTGCCGCTGTT
The DNA here is from genome assembly GCA_045105735.1 of Sulfitobacter sp. GTDB lineage: Bacteria > Pseudomonadota > Alphaproteobacteria > Rhodobacterales > Rhodobacteraceae > Sulfitobacter. Next base: position 191,750 of record JBGCDV010000007.1, read on the forward strand.
TTTTCGCACCTCCGCTGTTGATGGCACGCCAGAGGGCTGGAGCCTTGATGACACGGTGGTTCTGGCGGGTGAACTCAAACGCATTGGCGTTGACGTGATGGATTGCTCGTCCAGCGGCATTGCCGGATCAGCAACAGCAAACGTTCCCAAAAAGCGCCAACCCGGATTTCAGGTCGGCTATGCCGAACGGGTGCGGCACGATGTTGACATGACCACGATGGCCGTTGGCCTGATCACGCATCCCCGCCAAGCTGAAGAGATCCTGGCGCAAGGGCGCGCGGACCTGATTGCGATTGGCCGCGAAGCTCTGGTCAACCCGATGTGGGCGCTGCACGCGGCGCAAACGCTTGGTGCTGACAGTCAATTCGACATGTGGCCACAGCAGTCAGGCTGGTGGCTTGCCGCACGGCAAAAAACGTCGGACTTCTATGACCCGCAGCCTTAGCATCACAAACACTGGTAGAATGACCCCGCAGGGACAAAGCACCTCGATCGCATCTCGATGAGGACACCGGGCTCCAGCATGGTTGTGTGGCGTGGGTTCTGGGGGCGGCAAACACCCGCGATGCGCGGGATCTTGTTGATGTGTCTCTCAACCGTGACCTTTTCGATCATGCATGGACTGGTTCGGTTTGTGTCTGAAGCGCTTCCGCCGTTTCAGATCGCTTTCTTTCGGAACGTCTTTGGATTGGCGTTTCTCCTGCCACTTCTCTTCCGCTCGCGGTTTGCCATCCTGCGCACGCAACGGATCGGGCTGCACGCATTGCGCGGGGTGGTCAACATTGGTGCCATGCTGATGTTCTTTACCGCGCTTTCGATCTCACCCTTGGCCAAGGTGACCGCGTTAAGTTTCACGGCACCCATTTTTCTCGCAATCCTGGCGGTGTTGTTTTTGGGGGAACGGTTTCGCATCTATCGCTGGCTTGCCATCTTCTTTGGCTTTGCCGGCATGCTGATCATCCTCAGGCCGGGCATTGTTGCGATCGACACAGGTGCCTTGCTCGTGACCGGATCCGCTGCACTTTGGGCTGTGGCGATGGTGATTATCAAAATCCTGTCGCGCACAGAATCAAGCGTCACGATTGTTGCTTACATGGGGATCTTCCTCGGCATCTTTTCAATCCTTCCGGCGATTTGGGTCTGGCAGCCTTTTGGGATGCAGACACTGTATTGGCTGGTTCTCATCGGTCTGTTCGGAACGATTGCGCAGATGACGCTGTCTCAGGCGTTAAAGGAAACCAATCCGACCGCCTTGATGCCGTTCGACTTTCTAAAGCTCATCTGGACGGCCATCATCGGTGCGTGGTTCTTTGCTGAAATCCCGGATGTGTTCACCTGGATCGGTGCGGCCGTTATCTTTCTGTCCGGCCTTTTGATCGCCTACAGGGAGAGACAGAGAAAACAGGCCATTGTGTCACCGGCTGCGGATGCGCAAAGCTGATGCGCAACACGGGGTCCAACTTGCGAGGATGAAACTTTCGATGACGCATGATCCGGTTGACGTATTGATCATTGGGGCAGGGGCCTCCGGTGCCGCTGTGGCATGGAGCCTTGCAGACACGCGCATGCGCATCCTGTGCCTTGAGCAGGGCGGAACGCCCGACCAGCAACGCTTTCCAACCACCGGGCGGGACTGGGAAGCACGACGTCTTGGGGATTTTGCACTCAGCCCGAACACCCGGCGCCTGCCCGAGGACTATCCGATCAATGACGACGCTTCACCGATCAAGGTGACAAACTACAATGGGGTAGGGGGCGGCACCGTCCTTTATGCCGCCCACTTTCCGCGCCTTCACCCCTCTGATTTCCGGGTCCGCACCCTTGATGGGGTCGCAGAGGACTGGCCGGTTGATTATCAAACGCTTGAGCCTTTTTTTGCTGAAAATGACCGGATGATGGGGGTCTCTGGTTTGCCCGGCGATCCGGCCTATCCCGCAGGAAAATCACCGCCCATGCCGCCCGTGCCGATGGGGCGATCGGGGCGCAAATTGGCGCAGGGGTTCAATGCAAAGGGCTGGCATTGGTGGCCTTGCGATCTGGCGATTGCAACGGAAAACTACGAAGGACGTGCCAAGTGCATCAACCTAGGGGCCTGCATCAGTGGTTGCGCGCAAGGCGCGAAAGGGTCCGTTGATCTGACCTATTGGCCAGAGGCGTTGCGCAAGGGCGTGGAATTGCGGACCCGCTGCCGGGTGCGCGAGATTACGGTGGATGACGCAGGGATGGCGACGGGTGCGGGCTACTTTGATGAGGCTGGCGTTGAGCAGTTTCAGGCGGCCCATGTTGTTGTCATGGCGTCCAACGGTATCGGCACCCCGCGGCTGTTGCTAAATTCCACGTCAAAGCAGTTTCCCGACGGGCTTGCCAACAGCTCCGGGCTGGTGGGCAAGAACCTGATGTTTCATCCCTACGCTAGCATTCAGGGGGTATTTGACGCGCCGCTGGATGGGCACAATGGGCCGCACAAAAGCATTCTGAGCCAGCAATTCTATGAGACCGATCCCGCGCGGGGGTTTGTGCGGGGCTATACCTTTGAAACATCGCGGGGGATGGGGCCCGTTGGCACGGCGTTAAACGGGATGGCTGCCGGGAAGATACCCTGGGGCGCGGATCATCACAGCGCGTTTCGCAGCCTGCAGGACCGGGTCACCAGCCTGTTTGCTATCTGCGAAGACCTGCCCGAAGAACACAACCGCGTCACGCTGGACCCCACGCTGACCGACGCGCATGGCATCGCGGCACCCCGCATCACCTATACCTTGAGCGAAAACAGCAAACAGATGATGGCCCATGCCATCGCGCGCGGCACGGAAGTGATGCAAGCGGCAGGTGCCAAAGAGGTGATCACGGCTGCACCGATACCGCTTGCGGGCTGGCACTTGCTTGGCACCGCCCGGATGGGCAAAGATCCGGCACAATCGGTGGTCAATGATTGGGGCCGCAGCCACGACGTGCGCAATCTGTTCATCGTCGATGGCAGTGTTTTCGTCACCAGCGGGGCTGCGAACCCGACAAGCACGCTGCAGGCTCTGGCGCTTTATATCGCGGACCAGATGAAGCAGCGTCTGGCCACTCTCTTTGACTGAAAGCAGGATGCTATGACCCAGACCGCGTTCACGCCTGAGGAACAATCGACCCTTGCCGCATTGGTGGCGCAGATCATTCCGGCCTCTGAGACATTCAATCAGCCCGGCGCGGATGATGCAGAAATACTGGATGACATCCTGCGCAGCGGCACGCAGATGCAACCCAAGCTCGCCGCTGCACTGGCATCTTTGGCAGACGGCGGCACGATTGATGCCGCAAAGGCCGGGGCTTTCAGGCAGGCCTATCCCGATGAGGCAGAGATCATCCAGACCCTTACGGTGCAATGTTATTACCGGGACGAACGGGTCATGCGTGCCCTGAACATCGAGGTACGCGCACCGTTTCCTGACGGGTATCAACAACAGCCAAATGACGTCAGCTTGCTCGACCCGGTGCGGGCGCGCGGCGAAATCTATCGCAAAGTGCCCTGAACACCCCGATGGCCCCAATGATCCCAAAAGAAAGCCATGACCGATGAAAATTTCTGCCAATGACCTGACCAAGCTGGCAACATCCATCCTGAGCCATGCCAGCGGCCAGCCCGAAAAGGCCGCCAAAGTGGCAAAACGTCTGGTGCATGCCAACTTGACGGGACATGACAGCCACGGTGTCGGGATGATCCCGGCCTACGTCGAAGGGATCCAAGCGGGGCACCTAAACCCCGAGGCAGACGCCGAAGTCGCCCAGGACAAGGGGCCGTTTTTGCTGGTGGAGGGTCACACGGGATTTGGCCACATCGTTGCTGAACAGGCGATGGAGCTGGCAATCAACCGCGCCAAGACCAGCCATTTTGCGGTTTTGTCGCTGCGCAACAGTTTCCACCTTGGGCGTCTGGGGGATTGGGGCGCGATGGCGGCTGAGGATGGGTTTATCTGCATTCTGTACGCAAACGTACAGTCGTCCCGCCCGATCGTGGCCCCCTTTGGCGGCAGTGACGCGCGCTTTGTCACCAACCCTTATTGCACGGCCATTCCGGCAACAGACAAACATCCGATGTTCCTGCTCGATATGGCAACCAGCACCATCGCGATGGGCAAGGCGCGGGTTGCGGATTTGAGCGGCAAACAGGTTCCTGAAGGCGCGGTGATTGACGCTACGGGAAACCCGACAACGGACCCTTCTGTGATGTTCAACGACGCGGGCGGTGCCTTGACGACGTTCGGACAACACAAAGGGTTCGGCCTCGCCCTGTTGGGGGATATTCTGGGCGGCGCGTTCAGTGGCGGAGGGGCGTACCTGCCGGAACGCGAAGTCGAGGCGAGCATCACCAACAACATGATGGCGATATTGATCGATCCAGATGTCTTTGGCACAGCCGACAGCTTTGGCATCGACGTTGATAAATACACCGATTGGGTCAAAGCCTCGCCGCCCGCGCCGGGCCATGAGGCCGTTCAGGTGCCCGGCGATCCCGAACGCAGCACCGCCAAGGCGCGATCGGCCAAAGGCATCTTTGTGGATGAAGGGACCCTCGCACAATTATTGGAGGCTGCGCGGGCGGCGGGTGTGCCAAAGGGTGAAATGGATGATTTCGGCCTTGGGCAATGATCCAAATCTGCAAACCTCGGGCGCGCAGAGCAAGCCTTGCCAACCCGCAAAAACAGGCCGAATGTAGGACAATCATCAAACCAGAAAGTGCCTGATCGCCATGCAAAGCGACCTTGTTGAAGAACTCCATCGCATCCTTGGCGACAAGGGGCTGGTGCGTGGCAAGGATGTACACAGCGGGTTTTACTCCGACCCACGTGGGACAGGGGACATCCAGCCAGAGATCGTGACGCGCCCCGCCACGACCAAGGACCTGTCGCAGATCATGGCTCTGTGCCATGCCGCCGGGCAACCCGTTGTGGTGCAAGGGGGGCTGACGGGTCTTGTCGTCGGGGCACTGCCCCAACAGGGTGAGATTGTGATCTCTCTTCAGCGTATGAACAAGATTGAGCAGATCGACCCGCAAGCAGGGACAATGACGGTTCAGGCAGGCACGCCGTTGCAAGTGGTGCAGGAAAGCGCCGATGCACATGGCATGGTCTATCCGCTTGATCTGGGCGCGCGCGGGTCCTGCAGCATTGGCGGCAACCTCGCCACAAATGCGGGGGGCAACCGGGTGATCCGCTATGGCATGACCCGCGATCTGACGCTGGGGGTTGAGGCGGTCCTGGCCGACGGCACCATCATCAACAGCCTGAATGGCTTTCTCAAGAACAACACGGGCTATGACCTCAAGCAGCTCTTCATCGGCAGCGAAGGTACTTTGGGGCTGATCACCCGTGCCACCCTCCGGCTCTATCCCAAGCCAAAGTCCCAGATGGTCGCCTTTTGCGCCGCGGACAGCTTTGATGCGGTGACTGAACTGATGGCCCATATGCAAACGACCCTTGGCGCAGAGCTGAGCGCGTTTGAAGTGATCTGGGCCAAAACCTATGAAGCGATCCTGACGGATGTTGCCGGGGTCAAGGCTCCAATGCCAACCGGACATGCATTTTACGTGTTGGTTGAGATGATGGGATCTGAGCCCGCCGGCGACGCGGAGAAATTTGAAACCACACTGGGCCATGCGCTTGAGCGCGACATGATCACAGGCGCCGTCCTGTCACGCTCTCAGGCGGAGGTGGACGCGTTTTGGGATGTGCGCGACGGCATGGCCCATGCGATGGGCAAACAACAACCCGCTGTTGGGTTCGACATCAGCCTGCGCATTCCTGACATGCGCAACATCGAAGGTGAATTGCACGCGCGTCTAGAGGCCGCATTGGGCAAAACCCGTCTGTTTGTTGGCGGGCATCTGGCTGACGGGAACCTGCATCTGGTGGCCAAAGCATTGGGTGATGGCCCTCAGCCCAGAGAACAAATCCAAGACATCGTCTATGGTTGGGTGGGCGAGGTTGGCGGCTCCATCTCAGCAGAGCACGGCATCGGAACGCTCAAGCGCGACCATCTGGGGCAAAGCCGATCTGCGCCTGAGATTGCCATGATGCGTACATTAAAGCAGGCGATGGACCCCAAGAACATCCTCAATCGGGGCCGCATTTTTGATATGACAACCGCTCTCCCCAACGCGCTTTCCAAAGGACCCCAAGATCATGCCATTTGATGTCTCTCGCCTGTTCCGTCCCAATTTGCCCGCCCCGGCTGCGGCCCCTTTCAAAGCGTTTCCAAAATACAACTTTGTTGGCGGTCACAACGACGCGGCAAGCGTGCCTGTCGCCGCGCTGACCGAAGCGGCAACGCAGGTTCTGACCCGTGAAGGCGCTACATTGGCGACCTATGGGCTCAACAGTGGACCGCAGGGGTATCGCCCCTTGCGTGAATTCATTGCCAACTGGATGGCACAATGCGCCCAGATGCACGACAGCGCCGATGATGTTCTGATCACCTCCGGCTCCTTGCAGGCGCTGGATTTGGTGAACCAGTTGTTGGTCGGCCCGGATGACATGGTGATTGCCGAAGAAGCCACCTATGGCGGTGCGTTGACGCGGTTGGCAAAGCTGGGCGTGCCTTATGTCGGGGTGCGGCTCGACGATGACGGGATCGATCCCATCCACCTCGAAGAGGTGTTGGAACAGCAAAGCCGCGCGGGCAACCGGGTCAAGTTCATCTACACGATCCCAACCGTGCAAAATCCCACCGGTGGGGTCATGCCCTTGGCACGCCGTCATCAACTGCTCGATCTGGCAGCAAAGTACGATTGCCTGATTTTTGAGGATGATTGCTATGCCGATCTGATGTGGTCAGGCAACCGCCCGCCTTCGATCCGGGCCTTGGACGCGCCCGCCGCAAAGGCGGAGGGCCGCCCCAATCGCGTCATCTATTGCGGTTCTTTTTCCAAATCTGTCGCGCCCGCCTTGCGTGTTGGGTTCATCATGGCCGATTGGCCCGTTCTGGCCCAGATCCTGCCGCTCAAAACGGATGCGGGCACCGGTGCGCTGGAACAGATGGTGCTGGCGGCGTTTTGCAAAGACCACTTTGCCGATCACCTCATCGGCCTGCGTGCGCGGCTCAAGGCGAAATGTGACACGGCCCTTCAGGCGCTCGAAGAGCACTTTGGCACAGCGGCTGAATTCACGGCACCTTTGGGCGGGATATTCATATGGGTCACCTTGCCCGAAGAGGTCGACACAAAACGCCTTGAAGCAGCCGCGCTCAAAGAGGGCATCGCCATCAATCCGGGCGCGGAATGGACCGTCAACGGGCCCGAAAACCGCCGCCGGATGCGCTTGTGCTTTGGCCACCCTGAGGAGGCCGACATTCGCGAGGGGATCGCGCGCCTTGCCGCGGTTTGTCACCGCGAGTTTGGTGTGCCCGAACGCATCTCAAACATCGACGTCTCCTGATTTTATGTGAAAGGAAGGCAACATGACTGATTTCGAAGGCCGCATCGCACTGGTCACCGGTTCCGCCACCGGTCTGGGCCGTTCAATGGCGGTGAAGCTCGCGGAGCGTGGTGCCGATGTCATCATCAACTATGCGCGTTCCGCAACTGAGGCAGAGGAGGCGGCCGATCTGTGCCGTGCCGCAGGTGCGCAGGTAGAGGTGGTCAAAGCGAATGTCGCGGACCCCGAAGGGTGCAGGGCGCTGGCAAATGCAGCAGCGCGCCGGGGTCGGTTGGACATGCTGGTCAACAACGCCGGCATCACCCGTCACGCCAGCAACCACAGCGATCTCGATGCTTTGAGCAAAGCCGATTTCATGGACACCTATGAGGTTAACGTTGTGGGCCCGTACCTGATGCTTCAGGCGACCAAGGCGCTGTTGGTCGCGGCGCACCACACCACAGGGCGGGCAAGTGCTGTGGTAAACACATCGTCGATTGCGGGCATCAAGGGCATCGGATCTTCCGTTGCCTATGCCGCATCAAAAGGTGCCCTGAACACGATGACCCTCTCTCTGGCGCGGGCCTTGGCCCCGGCAATCAGGGTAAACGCTATCTGCCCGGGGTTCATCGGGACCCGTTGGTTCAAAGATGCGATGGACGAGGATGCCTTTGAAGAAAAGGTGCGCATGGTCGCGGCCAAAACACCGCTTGGCGTCGCCTCGGGCCCGGACGACATCGCGGATGCAGCTTTGTTCTTTTTGTCCGACGCGTCACGGCACATCACCGGAGAGCTGATGTTGGTCGATGCGGGCCTCCACCTAAAAACATGATATCGCAAAACCTTAGGGGGCGGGATTCATCTGGGGATACTGCATCAATGCTGATCTGTAACCCAATCTGAGACTTTGCCTCTATGGTGGTGGGCGTATTTCGCGGGGTGCATCACGCAGCAGGTGGTTTGCCCGCTCAGCCTCCAGCGTTGCCAGCAGCATTTTGCGATCAAATGCATTCAATTTCGGCTCCGCCCGTCAGACCACATCAGACAACTAAGCCTGAAAGGACTGACGGAGCGGGGGCTTTCCGAAAAACGGCCTCGCCCAAGCTCGCCCAAGCCGGAAGGGCACATGTTTGTACGGCCCACCCAAGCAGAACAGGCGCTATTTTCGAATGTCAGAAGGGGTTTTGCCGGTTTCGCGCTTGAACGCTTTGTAGAATGCGGAGCGTGAGTTGAAGCCAACATCGTAAGCGATCATCAGGATCGTTTCATCTGTCGAATTCAACTGTGTCACGGCATCTTTGATCCGCCACCCGTTGATCAAATCAAAGAAGCTCTTGTTCAGCTGTGTGTTCAGCGCCTGCGACACATAATGCGACGTCACCCCGATATGCTTTGCCAAGTCCCACAAGGACAGGTTTGGATCGCGGTAGAGCATGTCTTGCGACATCGCCCTGTCAATCTTGCGGGCGATACGCTTCAAACGATCCTCATCAAGCGCGGATTTCTCATATTTCCGCACAGGTGCCGGATCTGGATCGGGGGTCTCAACAATGGGTGCACGCATCAATCCGGGACGCTGACGCAACCCCCAAACGCCGATGACCCAGAACACAGCCAACACCGCAGCACTGTTCAGGGTTGGCATCCATGCATTGATTTCCTTTTCCGTAAACGCGCCAGCAACGACAGACACACTGAATGCAACATTCACGCACAGATAGAACACCAAAAAGACCATGATGACCCAGATCCACGTCAGCTCTCTGTTCTCCGTGCTGGCAAACACGTCCTTCAGACGGGCCCGATATGCGAGCAGACGGCGGATGGTGAGGTAGACATATGTTGCGATCATCCCGGTGAAGACCACGTCAGCAACCAGAACCAACAGTGAGACAATCACCAGACCCATGAGGCGCGGGTCATCCGGTGCCAGGTCCCGCTCTTGAAAGCCGGGCGGTAGGAACAGGAGCGTCCAAAAGCAGACAACGACCACAAGGATCGGTGCCATATGCCGCCAGAGTTTTGGGATGCGTTGTGGCTCACCTTCGGTGGTGAGGGCACGGACATAGCTCCAGAACAGAAACGGGATCGCGATTTCCAGGCCAGCAAGGATCAGGCTGATGCGGAACAATGCGCCCAAACTGTTGGGGTCATAGACGTGCTCGAGGACAGCCACACCAGTCGATAGCCCTTGGAACAAAAAGAGCAGGGCAAGGGGCAGGTAAACCCCGGGGTCGCGGCGCCTCAGCAACAACAAATGCGCGCAAAACACACAAATGCCGGTTGTGACAATGTTGATGGAAATCTCCAACGTCATGCGTCCGTGTCCCTGCTCTCCAAGCGCGTTGGGTGATTTGCAAAGTCAATCACGATGCAATTGCCCCCACAACACCCTTGGGCGACACAAACGAAGGGTGTCGGTTTGTGCACTGCCGCCCAAAGGTTCTGTGGGGCAAACTACATTTTCCCAAGCCGCGCGAGACCTGATTGCGGTGATTTGCTCACGATGGTCACAATCCTTGCAAGCTCGTCGCCAGCGCCTGATTTTCTGCCGCAACACGCTGCTGAACGGCGGCGCAGGCCTGCAGGTTGCCTGCCATACAGGCTGCGTCAAGCTGCTCACGTGCGGAGATTTCAGCAGGTGTTTCGCAGGCACTTAGGCCCAGAGCTGCGAGAAGGAGGAGTTTCTTCATGGGTGTATCTTTCTGAGTTGTTTGAATTTCGCCTGCATCGGTTTTCGATGGGCACATCGCCGTCTGCCCGTCGTCGCGGGGCGGAAAGCGTCTTCTTGAGGTTTTAACAGGGGTGTCTCTGCAGCCTTCTGATCGTTGCTTTGGACTGCACTTAGCTGCGTCGACAATCTGTGTCGTCCATCCCAATCGGCGGAGACCCGGCAGACGCCAACGCGCCCACAGGATTTGTCTAATACGGTTGTGTGTTTTGGGTTGGTCCCCTGAGCCCGACGCGCAAAAGCTGCTTTGGCGACGCGCTCTATTGCGGCAGACGTCATCTTGCTCGGACAGAGAAATTTCTATGGAAAAATCTTATGTGTTTCGACTTATTCAGCCAAAACCAATCTGCTTCCCAATTTTCACATGGAAAAAACACTTTGCATGCCGCGCATCAAGAAACCACGTGCAGACCATTGGCGGAGAGACAGGGATTCGAACCCTGGGTAGGCTTGCACCCACAACGGTTTTCGAGACCGCCCCGTTCGACCACTCCGGCACCTCTCCGCGAAGGATCGTGGGCGGCAAATAGCCAAGGATGCGCGGCGGGGCAAGCGGTTTGCGCGCGGCACCGAACCTGACCCAAGCAATTTGATTGCGGTGCGGCTTGGATGGCGTAGTCTTGTGCCCTACATGTCCTTGAGTGGAAAGGATCACACCTATGACCAACTTTTTGCGTGCGCCTGTAAGGGCGTTGTCACTCATCCTGCTGCTCGCCTTGCATCTGCACACCGCGCCCGCCCGTGCCGCCAATCCCGAACGGCTTGAGGCGTTCCTCGAAGTAACGGGCTTTGATGTCGCGTTGGAGAGCATCCGGCTGTCCGCTGATTCAGCCCCGCAGATGCTGGGCATGCAGGCCGATGATTTTGGCTCCGAATGGTCCCGGCTGGTGAGGGAGGTGTTTGAGACTGATCTGATGCACGATATGGCACTGGAGATCCTCGGCAAGACGCTCAGCGATGAACAGCTTACCTATGCCGCGGATTTCTATGCCTCCGATCTCGGCGCGCGGCTGGTGATCGCTGAAAACGCCTCCCATATGCATGAGGATGATGATCTCAAATCCGAAAGCGGCACCGCGATCATTGACGGGCTGGTGCGCATCGGCTCCCCTCGGGTGGAAATTCTGACCCGGCTGAACAGCGCCAGCGACGTCGAAGACAACGCGGTGCAGGCCATTCAAGAAGTACAGGTCCGTTTTTTGATGGCGGCCGCCGCGGCCGGTGTGATTGAGCTGCGGATGGATGAGCCTGATTTGCGCGAAGCCTTGCGCAGTCAGGAAGCAGACATGCGCACCTCGATCAAGGCCAATGCGCTGGCGAATGCGGCCTATACCTATCAGGCGTTTTCAGATGACGAAGTGTCAGACTATGCCGATGCGCTGGCCAATCCTACGATGCAAGAGGTCTATGCGCTGATGAATGCGGTGCAATATGAGATCATGGCCAACCGGTTTGAAGAGGTCGCACAGCGTTTGTCCTCGATGCAGCCAAGTCAGGATTTGTGATGCGCGCGCTTGCTCTTTGGCCTTTGATTTTTCTGTTCAGCGCGGTCAGCGTTTTGGCAGACGCGCGGATGAGCGTGCTTGTCGACGTGCTCAAGCTCCCGCAGGCCGCACGTATTCTCAGCGACGAAGGGCAGACCCATGCGCAGGGTCTCAACGAAGAGATGTTGGGCGGGCAGGGAGGGGCGGGCTGGTCCATGCAGGTGGCGCGGATCTATGAGCCCGCGCTGATGGTCGAACTTGTGCGCGCCGAACTGGAAAAAGAGCTTGAGGGGGAGACGCTGGAACAGGTCATCACCTTTTTTGCCAGCGACAAGGGCACCGAGATTGTTGAGCTGGAAAACGCCGCCCGCGTCGCCATTCAGGACCCCGAGATCGAAGAAGCGGCGCGAGGCCGGTTTGCCGCACTTGAAGGCAGCGATGATGCGCGGCTGGCGTTGATCACGGACTACATTGCCAGCGGCGACATGATCACCCGCAACGTCACCTCTGCGATGAACTCCAACTTTCAGTTTATGCGCGGTTTGGTCGAGGGCGGCGCGATTGAGATGTCGGAGGAGGAGATTTTGAAGGATGTCGCCTCCGATATTGTCGAAAGTACCGAAGACACAAAAGGCTGGCTGTTTGGATATCTGCTGCTGGCGTATCATCCGCTCTCTGACGATGATTTGCGCGACTATATCGCGTTCTCAGAATCCACCGCCGGACAAGCCTTAAATCGCGCGCTGTTTGAGGGGTTTGGCAAGGCATATGAGGACATTTCATATGCGCTGGGGCGTGCCGTTGCGCTCAACATGACTGCAGAAGAGCTTTGAGCTCAGGAACGTAACCCGGTACGGCCGCGACTTTCTGCTCAAACCCGCTTGACTTGAACCTGCAATGCCCTGATAAGCCCGCATCCCGACAGGCTATCCTGTGTTCGGGACCATTTTCAATGACGCCCAAGGGGCGCGCTGTTTGAGGTGGATGCGACCTGCGGGTCGGTCCAAAACACCCGGAGACGGGGACCGAAAGACGCGGCAAGACAAAGGAAGACGCGATGTTCGCAGTCATCAAGACTGGCGGTAAGCAATACAAGGTAGCCTCAGGCGATATGCTTCGGGTGGAACGTATTGCGGCAAGTGCCGGTGAGAAAGTTCAATTCAATGATGTGCTGATGCTGGGTGGCGACACCCCGCAGGTGGGCGCACCCCTGATCGAAGATGCGGCTGTGCAGGCCGAGGTCGTTGATCAGATCAAAGGCGAAAAGGTCATCAACTTCGTCAAGCGTCGCCGGAAGCACTCTTCCAAGCGCACGAAGGGCCACCGTCAGAAGCTGACACTGGTCAAGATCACAGACATCATGGCCTCCGGTGCAGGCAAATCCAAAGTGATGGCGGCCGTGGGCACAGGCTCCGTTTCCGCTGCTGCTGTGGCCGCGATTTCCGGTGCAGACGCCGAAACCGCTGCAAAGCCAGCCAAAGCCAAGAATGCCGCAGCGCCCAAGGCTGAGAAGAAAGCCGCGCCGAAGGCAGAGGCGAAAGCCGAAGCACCCAAGGCCGCCAAGAAAGCCGCCAAAGCAGATGCGGGTGCCGATGATCTCAAAGAGCTGAGCGGCGTTGGCCCGGCGCTTGAGAAGAAACTGCACGCAGCAGGTGTGACAACATTCGCCCAGATCGCAGCATGGACCCCAGAGGACGTAGCTGCTATGGACGAGAAACTGTCGTTCAAAGGCCGGATCGAGCGTGAAGGCTGGATCGACCAGGCCAAAGAAAAAGCTAAAGGCTAAGGAGAGAGCACATGGCACATAAAAAAGCAGGCGGCTCATCCCGTAACGGACGCGACTCAGCTGGTCGTCGTCTTGGCGTCAAGAAATACGGCGGCGAAGTTGTCGTTCCCGGCAACATCATCGTGCGCCAGCGCGGCACCAAGTTCTGGCCAGCCAATGGCGTGGGCATGGGCAAAGATCACACGATCTTTGCAACTGTTGACGGCAATGTTCAGTTCCACAAGGGCCTGAAAAACCGCACGTTCATTTCTGTCATGCCGGCGGCGGAGGCCGCAGAATAAGCCGTACCCAAAAGGTTTGATGAAAATTCAAAGGGATCGGCGGAAACGCCGGTCCCTTTCTCGTTGTGCATCCCCCCGGTGCCAAACCGTACCCCACCAGCCAGAAAGGAGTGGTGAGATGACCCAAGCTGATTTGCCCATTCTGACAGAGGGTGACATACGGCTGCGCGCCCCAGGGCTGGACGACATCCAAGGGCGGCTTGCCTTGGGCAACGAGCCTGAAATCCAAAAGATGTTTGGCGTCCTCCCTGACGACTGCGCGCCCCTGACACAGGCGGGTGCGGAAAACTGGGTCAAATCGCGCATGGCGACACCAAAGTGCTGGGTGATCGAACATCAGGGCCAGTTGATCGGCGATGCGTTCTTCCACACCATCACCCCGCACGACCGCCGTGCCTCGCTGGCACTTGGCATCCTTGATCCTGCCCGGTTGGGGCAGGGCCTTGGCACGCGGGTGCTGAACCTGCTTCTGGCGCACGCCTTTGGCGCGATGCGCCTGCACCGCGTCAGCCTGCGGGTGATCGACTTCAACGCGCGCGCCATCGCCGCTTACCAAAAGGTCGGGTTTGTCATCGAAGGACGTGAGCGCCAATCAGCCCGCGTCGGCAGTGCATGGCATGATGACATCGTCATGGGTCTGCTTGCACCGGAATATGCGGAGGCACGGGCAGCATGACGCTTACTTTGCAAAGTGACCGCCTTGTCTTGCGTCCGTTCCGCGAAGACGACGCGGAACCCGTCACGCGTTTTATCGGCAATCTTGATGTGTCGCGCTGGCTCACCCATGTGCCGCATCCCTATGCATTGGCAGATGCACAGTGGTTCATCGAGAAAGAGCTCAAGGCCCCGGGCGTGACATTCGCACTCGATCTGGACGGCGCTTTCATTGGTGCCGTGTCGCATGGCGACATGTTGGGATATTGGATTGCCGAGCCTTTTTGGGGCAAGGGGTATGCGACCGAGGCAGCCCAAGCGCTGATAACCCACCGTTTTGACCATGGCACCCGTGACATTCAGTCAGGATACCATTTGGGCAACCGCGGGTCGTGCAACGTGCTGACAAAACTTGGTTTTGTCTCGACCGTGCAAGAAACTATCTATAGCAAGCCGCTGAAATGCGACGTCACCCTTCAGCGGGTCACGTTGACGGCTCAGGACTGGGAAGCACGGACATGAGCATCGCGCTTTCGCCTTTGATCATTTTTGCAGCCTCGCAAATCGGCACGCCGGGTCCGGCCAACATGGCGCTTATGGCCACAGGCGCGCGCTTTGGATTTCGCGCGGCGCTGCCGTTTGTCGCGGGCGTAGCGCTTGGCAAACAACTGATCATCTGGCCCATCGGCTTTGGCCTGATGGAGCTGGCAGACCGCGCGCCGTGGGTCTTTCAGGCCCTCAAATACATCTCTGCCGCCTACATCATCTGGCTGGCGTGGAAGGTTGCGAACCTGCGCTTGGGGCAGGGTCGTGAGACCGGCACAGCCCCCGGTTTCAAAGCAGGCCTTATCGTGCATCCGCTCAACCCCAAGGCCTGGGCCATGATCGTGGGGAGCTTTACCGCCTTTGTGGCCCCCGGCACGCCCAGCCTGACGGCGACCGCAACCATCGCAATCGTTCTGTTATCTTGCCAGATCATGTTGCACCCGATCTGGACACTTGCCGGTGATGCAATTGCCAGAACCGTTGCGGGCACCCGCGCGGAACCTTACCTGATGTGGACACTGGCGGCTCTGACCGTCGCGTCCGTGCTTTTTGTGTTATTCGGAGGAGGATAAACACATGCAAATGGAACCGATCATCAATCAGCCCGTGATTGACACACCCCGCTTTGATCTGCGGCCCCTGCGCCGTTCGGATCAGGGGCTCATTGAGATGTATGCGGGGGACGCGCGTGTGGCGATGACCACCACCACGATCCCGCATCCGTTGCCTCCCGGCGTCATCGAGGCCTTTGTCACGCGCGGTATGTCAGAGCCGCGTGATGAGGACGTCTGGGTCATGGACGGCAGCAAATCTCAGGGTGCCGAAGTGATGGGCGTGATCTCGCTCTCCCGGCTTGACCGCAACCAGTCTGAGGTCGGCTATTGGGTGGCACCTGCGTTCTGGAACACCCATTTGGCCACAGATGCCGTTGCCGCCTTGGTAGAAGCGAACCCACTGCGCAATGACACGATGTTCGCCTCCGTATTCCATGACAACCCGGCATCGGCCAAAGTGCTGACCAACGCGGGATTTGTCTATCTGGGCGATGCGGAAACCTATTGTCTGGCGCGCGACGCTGCCGTACCCACATGGACCTATAGCCGCAAGCTCTAGATCCGCCTCGAAAGGCCACACCATGAAGTTCCTTGACCTGTGCAAAGTCTACATCCGCTCCGGTGCGGGCGGGGGCGGATGCATCTCGTTCCGGCGGGAAAAATACATCGAATATGGTGGCCCGGATGGCGGTGACGGTGGCGGAGGTGGCTCTGTCTGGGCGGAGGCCGTGGACGGGTTGAACACGCTGATCGACTTTCGCTACCAACAGCATTTCTTTGCCAAGAACGGCCAGCCAGGTATGGGCAAGCAGCGCACCGGCAAGGACGGCGACGACATCGTGTTGCGCGTGCCGGTGGGCACCGAAATTCTGGATGAGGATCAGGAAACGGTGATCTGCGACATCACGGAAGTGGGCCAGCGCGTGCAACTGGCGCGCGGTGGCAACGGTGGCTGGGGCAACCTGCACTTCAAGTCCGCCACCAATCAGGCCCCGCGCCGCTCCAATCCGGGGCAGGATGGCGTCGAACGCACGCTGTGGCTGCGGCTCAAGCTGATCGCGGATGTAGGGCTTCTTGGCTTGCCAAACGCGGGCAAGTCGACGTTTCTGGCGGCAACGTCCAATGCTCGGCCCAAAATTGCGGACTATCCCTTTACCACGCTGCACCCCAACCTTGGGGTTGTTGGTGTAGACAACACGGAATTTGTCGTGGCCGACATTCCCGGTTTGATCGAGGGGGCGTCAGAGGGGCGTGGTCTGGGCGATTTGTTTCTGGGGCATGTGGAACGCTGTGCCGTATTGCTTCATCTGGTGGATGGCACCTCTGAGACCGTGGCGGAAGACTTTCAAACAATCATCACAGAGCTTGAGGCCTATGGCGGTGATCTGGCTGAGAAACCGCGCGTGACAGTGCTGAACAAAATCGACGCCTTAGATGAAGAAGAACGCATAACCATCAAGAAAGATTTGGAAAATGCCTGCGGCGGCCCTGTGATGCTCATGTCCGGGGTTGCACGTGACGGGGTAACAGAGGTGCTGCGCACCCTCCGCGGGCAAATCGATGAGGACCGCCTGCGCCACAAACCTGCACAAGAAGCTGAGCCATGGCATCCCTAACCGCTGCAAAACGCATTGTTGTCAAAATCGGCTCGGCACTTCTTGTCGATCGGGCCAGCGGCGCGCTGCGCAACACCTGGCTCCGATCGCTTGCCGAAGATGTGCATTGGCTCAAGGGCTTAGGCTGCGACGTTGTTCTGGTTTCTTCCGGCTCAATCGCCTTGGGTCGTGGTGTTTTGGGGTTGCCTGATACCTCCTTAGCGCTTGAACAATCGCAAGCGGCGGCGGCAGTTGGTCAAATCAGGCTTGCGCGGGCATACGAAGAAGCCTTGGCACCGCATGACATCAAAACCGCGCAGGTTTTGGTCACTCTGGAGGATTCATCGGACCGGCGGCGCTACCTCAACAGCCGCGCGACCCTTGAACAATTGCTCAGCTACGGTGTTGTCCCGATTGTGAACGAAAACGACACGGTGGCCACCGACGAAATCCGCTTTGGCGACAATGACCGCCTTGCAGCGCAAATTGCTGTCACCGTAGGTGCCGATCAACTGATCCTGCTGTCCGATGTGGATGGGTTCTACAGCGCCAATCCGGCTGAGGATGCAACGGCCAAGCGATATGACGTGATTGAAACGATTACGGCAGAGATTGAGGCGATGGCGGGGGATGCGGGCTCCGGTCTGAGCAAGGGCGGGATGAAAACCAAACTGATGGCGGCGAAAACGGCAACGGCGGCAGGCTGTGCGATGGCCATCACCGAGGGCTCAGCGCAGCGCCCGCTACAGGCGTTAAAAGATGGCGCCAATGCAACATGGTTTACCGCGCAAACCGACCCCCGGGCGGCGCGCAAACGCTGGATTGCGGCGATGAAGCCGCGCGGATCGGTGACGTTGGACGCCGGTGCGGTGGCCGCACTGTCGCGGGGCACGTCGCTTTTGCCAGCAGGCATCACGCAGGTGACAGGGCCCTTTGAACGCGGCGACAGCGTTGCACTGCTGGACCCCTCAGGGCGGACCATTGGCAGCGGGTTGACCCGTTATGCAGCCGCCGAAGCGGAGCAGATCGCAGGTCACCAAAGTGCGGAGATTGAGCAGCTTTTGGGCTATCCGGGACGTGCTGCTTTGATTCACCGAGACGATATGGCACTTTGAAGCAATCACGAGAAAAACTGAATTAGATAGATCAAGAGGCGGGCATAGAGGCATGAAAGATATCGATAATATCCCCGAGATGATGACCGATCTGGGCGCGCGCGCAAAAGCGGCGGCGGCGGTGCTTGCCACAGCCAGCGCAGAGCGCAAACACGCCGCGCTCATCAGTGCGGCGGAGGCGGTGCGGGCCAGCCGCGGCGACATCCTTGAAGCGAACGCCAAAGATCTCGACTTTGGTCGCACCAAAGGCCTGAGCGACGCGATGATGGACCGGCTCATGCTGGACGAGGCGCGCATACAGGGCATGGTGGACGGGCTGCGCAGCGTCGCAGAACAGACCGATCCTGTGGGTGAGGTGATGGCCGAATGGGATCAACCGACTGGATTGCATATCAAGCGTGTGCGCACGCCCTTGGGTGTGATCGGTGTGATCTATGAAAGCCGCCCAAATGTGACAGCGGATGCGGGCGCGTTGTGCCTGAAATCAGGGAATGCTGTGATCCTGCGCGGGGGGTCAGAGAGTTTTCACTCGTCCCGTGCGATCCATGCCTGCTTGCAACAGGGGCTGCGCGACGCGAATCTGCCCGAAGATGCGGTGCAGCTTGTTCCCACCCGCGACCGCGCCGCCGTGAGCGAAATGCTCAGCATGACAGAAACCATCGACGTGATCGTACCGCGTGGCGGCAAGGGGCTTGTCGGGCTGGTTCAACGCGAGGCGCGCGTGCCTGTCTTTGCCCACCTCGAAGGGATCGTGCACATTTATATTGACGCCGCGGCCGATCCGGAAAAGGCGTTGAGCATTGTGTTGAATGCCAAAACGAGGCGGACCGGAATTTGTGGCGCTGCGGAATGCCTGCTGATCCACGAAAGCCTGATCCAGACGATCGGGCAGGGGGTCATTCGTGCTTTGATTGATGCCGGCGTAGAGGTGCGTGGTGATGAAAAAATGCAGCACATTGAAGGTGTCACACCTGCGACGGATGCGGATTGGGGCTGTGAATTTCTCGACATGATCATTTCGGCCAAGACCGTTTCAGGGGTGCAAGACGCGATTGACCATATTCGCGCCTACGGCTCCAACCACACTGATTGCGTGATCACCGAAGACGCAGGCGTGGCAGAGACCTTTCTCAACACGCTTGATTCCGCGATTTTGATGCACAATGTGTCCACCCAGTTTGCCGATGGCGGTGAGTTTGGCATGGGCGCAGAGATCGGCATTGCGACGGGCAAGATGCACGCACGCGGACCGGTCGGGGCCGCTCAACTGACCAGTTTCAAGTATCAGGTCACCGGCGACGGCACGGTGCGTGGCTAGCGCGGAAACCGGACAACCTGGATCACTTAACGCTGACTGAAGTCAAATATTTCAACGCGTTGAGTGATGCTTTGTTTGCAGATCAATTCGATTTCGCTCTAAATCTCAATTCTGACGCTCGTGTCGTCGGACTGACAGATCACCCGGCGGCCCGCGTCTTTTGCAATCACCGGCAACAGCATGAACTGCACCTGTGAGGGCTGCACATCCGCTTGTGCGGGGGCACCCGAAAGCACACTCCACAAGGGCGGGTCCACGTTGATGCGATCTGCGGTTCCCTCAAGGCGGCAACGGCTATCGTCTACGCTGACCTTGATGTTGCCCCCATATGGCATCGCCGTTTCCGCGCAGAGGATTGCCAGAAATGCCATCCGCACTTCGGAGCGTTGCACAGGTGCCGGAACCGTCCAGGCGATGTTCAGCCGTCCTTCGCCGTAAAGGTCGCGCAGGATCGATTGAACCTCTGTCGGGCCGACCATTTGATCCCCCGCCGCCCCAAAGGCGATGCGAAAGAACCGGATACGGGCGCTGGCGCTGTCAACGCTTTCCCCGATCAACCCGATTTCAGGCCCGGACGGGTCGCCAGACATGCTCAGCAGTTCCAGACCATTGTTGATGGCGCCAATCGGCGATATCAGGTCATGGCAGATGCGGCTGCCGATGAGGGCGGCGAGGTTGGTGGCGAGCGTGCTCATGCGGACCTCATCTTGGAAAGGAGGCGTGCTTTGGATGATTTGAACGCGATTTTGACACCCGGTATGCTGGTGCGCCATCCGTCCCAACCTGATTGGGGCGTAGGACAGGTGCAAAGCAACATAGCCGGTAAGGTCACGGTGAATTTTCGGGATGAGGGTAAGATCGTCATCGATAGCTTTCGGATTGGTCTTTTGCCTGTCTTTGATGGCTAAAGATGGTTGTCAAATGGTTAACGCTCCATGATCAAGGTAAAACAACTTTAAGATGTGTCAACGTCGTCTAACGTGCATATTGCGATATTTGCGCTGTGGGCCGCGGTCAGGCGTGCGCCAAGAGAGGTGCACCTGATGGTTCAGGCAGAGGCAAACACCTTTACCGTGCGGCTTGCGCAAACACCGCAAGACCTGCGTGCGGCGCAGCGGTTGCGGTATGAGGTCTTTGTCAAAGAGCTGGGCGGTGGCGGTGCGATGGTGGATCATGACGCAGAGCTGGAGCAAGATGCGCTCGACCCGTTCTTTGACCATCTGCTGCTGATCGATCAAGCCAGCCAGACGGTTGTTGGCGTTTACCGGCTGATGCGGCCGGAACAGGCAGCGCAGGCCGGACGGTATTATTCGGAAACGGAATATGATCTTGCGCCCTTGCTAACGTCGGGGCGGCGGGTACTTGAGCTGGGGCGTTCGTGCCTGCATGCGCAGTATCGTGGCGGTGTCGGCATGTATCACCTTTGGTCGGCGCTGGCCGAATATGTTGCACAGCACCGGATTGAGGTGCTTTTTGGCGTGGCCAGCTTTCATGGTACCGATGTCGCAAAGCTGGCGCAGCCCTTGTCGCTCCTGCATCATCGCCACCTTGCACCGCCCGAGCTGCGTGTCAAAGCGCGTGCCGCATCGTTTCAGCCGATGAACCTGATGCCGGAGGCGCAGTTGGACCGCAAAGCAGCCATGATGCAGACCCCAAGCCTGATCAAAGCCTATTTGCGTCTTGGTGGCATGGTGGGCGAGGGGGCTTTTGTCGATCATGCCTTTAACACCACCGACGTTTGCCTGATCATGGACACAGCGCGGCTGTCAGAGCGGCAGGCGCGGATCTATCAGGGGCGCAGCATATGACACAGACCTGGCAAAGCGTGGACCCGCCGGACTATCCCAAGACGACAGCGGTGGGATGGATATTGGCGCTTTTGCGCGCGGTCCCTTTGGCGGTGCTTGTCTTTGGCGGGCTGGCTTTGTTGCTGGTGGTCCGCCTGATCGAACTCCCTTTCTTTGGCCTGCATCGGCCCATCACGCCCTACATCACCCAAGGGGTCTGTCGCGGCGCGCTTTGGCTCTTGGGCATCAGGTTTCGCGTGACAGGTCGGCCCATGATCGAACGGGGGGCAATTGTCGCAAACCATTCGTCGTGGCTTGATATCTTTTCGCTCAACGCGGCCAAACGGATCTATTTCGTCTCAAAGTCTGAGGTCGCGGGCTGGCCCGGCATTGGTTGGCTGGCCCGTGCCACGGGTACGGTCTTTCTCGAACGTAAACGGGCACATGCGCGCAGGCACACTGAGATGTTTCAGGAACGTCTGTTGGCGGGGCACAAGCTTTTGTTCTTTCCCGAAGGCACCAGCACAGATGGGCTTCAGGTCCTACCCTTCAAAACAACACTCTTTGAGGCGTTTTATGCAGATGGGATCAGGGATGTAATCTCAGTTCAGCCGGTGTCGGTTGTCTATCATGCACCACCCGGCGCAGAGCATCGGTTTTATGGCTGGTGGGGGGATACATCGTTCGGAGCGCATCTTTTGGTGACGCTAGCCCCGGTAAGGCAGGGTGCCATTGACGTTATGTATCATCCGCCGCTGCAGGTTGCGGCACATGCAGATAGAAAGGCGCTGGCCCGCGCGTGCGAGGAAGCTGTGCGCGCAGGCCATGCCAAATTGCAGATCGGGTCAGATCACTTGGCGTAGGCAAAGGCCGCGTCTGGGACGGGGCCCATTTCTCCGCCCACATTCCAGTCCATGATCAGACAGGCGGTGCCCTTGCGCTGGAAATAGGTCACGTCAACGTCGTACCAGCCAGCCTCTGGCACCACGACCTCCTGCTCGCCGGCAGGCTCACAGGCATGGACCCCATCATAGAGTGCGACGGGTTGTCCGCCGATGCTGGCAGAGACGCCATCATTGCTGATCACATCAACCGTATAGGTGCCGGGCGCATCAAACCGAATGTATCCTGTGATGGCGGCAGCGACTTTCTTGCCCTTCTTGGAGGTCAGGGTCAGATCACCGTCGTTGTTGTCCTCATAGGACAATCCGCGCAGGGCAGGGCCGGAGCGCGATTTTTTCAGGGCGGACGTGGCGGCCTGCAATGTCCGCACCTCGCCGGGATAGGCATATGAAACCGCCAAACCGGGAGAGAGATCACCGGCACTTGGCTGAGGATCAGCCGGGGTCAGGGTCACAGGGTCAGCGACCGCAGGTGCGGCCAGCAAGAGCGCCACAATGGGCAATGTACGCATGAGCATAAAAAATCCTTGAAAACAATCGATTCGCCAAGGACTTTGACCCAAGCCGGGTCATTCTGTCCAATGAAATTCGCACCAGTGCGGCAATCACAGACAACATCAGGGGTGCGGCAGTCCGCACAGGCGCGATCTGATGTCGATTTGTCCTTGTGCCACAGGCATCACTGGCCTAGAAGGCGCTCACTTAAACCCGCAGTCGGGGTTGGGCCTTTTGGGGAGAAATCCCAAAATGTCCGCCGGTTGGCAGGATCCCCTGTCATACCCCCGATAAGGCTAAACCGGAAAGGTATAAAGACATGGCTCTTCCTGAGTTCTCCATGCGTCAGCTGCTCGAAGCAGGCGTACACTTTGGCCACCAGACGCAGCGCTGGAACCCTCGCATGGGTCCGTTCATCTACGGCGCGCGCAACGGCATTCACATCATGGACCTGACACAGACTGTTCCAATGCTGGATCAGGCACTGAACGTCATCCGTGACACTGTCGCCAAGGGTGGCAGCATCCTGTTTGTCGGCACCAAGCGTCAGGCGGCAACACCCATCGCTGAGGCGGCAGAGAAATGCGCACAGTATTACATGAACCACCGCTGGCTCGGTGGCACGCTGACCAACTGGCAGACCGTGTCCAAGTCCATCCAGCGTCTCAAGAACATCGACGAGCAGTCAGAGCGCGGCTTTGAAGGTCTGACCAAGAAAGAGCGCCTCGGCATGGAGCGTGATCAGGGCAAACTGCAGGCGTCTCTTGGCGGTATCCGCGAAATGGGCGGCCGCCCTGACCTGATCTTTGTGATCGACGTCAAAAAAGAGGCGCTGGCCGTGGCAGAAGCCAACAAGCTGGGCATTCCGGTTGTGGCCGTGGTTGACACCAACTGCCCGCCAGACGGCATTGACTACATCATTCCGGGCAACGACGACGCCGCACGTGCCATCTCGCTTTATTGCGATCTGGCCGCACGCGCAGCACTCGACGGTATGTCCGCTCAGCTTGGTGCCGCAGGTGTTGACCTCGGTGCGATGGAAGAAGCACCGGCAGAAGAAGCCCTGACAGAAGCAGCAGCGGACGCCCCCGCTGAGGCGGAAGCCGAGGCAACAGCCGAATAAGACGCACAGATTGTGCGCTTGAAACGGGGGCAGGGTGTGCCTGCCTCCATCGATCTGTATATTGAGGAGAACCAAGAGATGGCGATTACAGCATCTATGGTGAAAGAATTGCGCGATGCGACCGGCGCAGGCATGATGGACGCCAAGAAGGCGTTGACCGAGAATGACGGTGACATGGAAGCAGCCGTTGATTGGCTGCGGACCAAAGGTCTGGCCAAAGCGGCCAAGAAATCCGGCCGTACAGCGGCGGAAGGTCTGGTTGCGGTCAAAGTTGACGGTGGCCACGGCGTTGCCGTTGAAGTGAACTCTGAGACAGACTTCGTTGGCAAGAACGCGGACTTCCAGAAGATGGTTGCAGGCATTGCAGACGTTGCATTGGGTGCGGGCGACATTGACGCGCTGAAAGCGGCTGACATGGGCGGCAAGACCGTTGAGCAGACGGTGACAGACGCGGTTGCTGTGATCGGTGAAAACATGTCCGTGCGCCGGATGTCTGCCATCGATGGCGACACCGTCGTGTCTTACGTCCACAATGCGGCGGCCCCCGGCATGGGGAACATCGGCGTGCTTGTCGCGCTTTCCGGTGGGGATGAGGCCTTTGGCAAGCAGGTTGCGATGCACATCGCGGCCACCAACCCTGCGTCCCTGTCTGAGGATGATCTCGACCCGGCTGTGGTTGAAAAGGAAAAGCAGGTCCAGATGGACATCGCCCGCGAATCCGGCAAGCCAGAGCAGGTCATCGAAAAGATGATCGTTGGTCGGATGAAGAAATACATGTCCGAAGTCACGTTGGTTAATCAGGCATTCGTGGTGAACCCGGACGTTACAGTGGCTGAAGCCGCAAAAGAGGCAGGCGCAACCATCACCGGTTTCGTCCGTCTTGAAGTGGGCGAAGGCATCGAAGTTGTGAAAGAAGACTTCGCAGCTGAGGTGGCAAAAGCCGCTCAGGGCTAACACTGGCCCCACAGACAATTCAAAGGCGGTGCAAGCAATTGCGCCGCCTTTTTCGGTGTTAAGGTGAGGCCACCAAAAAAGGGCAGATCACGCTGCCACGTGACCCACCCTCCGGCCCGGGGCCGAGGTCCCCAAGCTTATTCTGATCCAGGAAGCCAGAGCGGACCAATACACCCAACTGCTTCCCGGGACCCTAAAGAGCCTTGCAATCACAAGGTTTTATGAGCCGTTGTTCCCTTGGTCTAACCAATCAATGGCAACGTCTTAACCTTGCGTCATTTGGCGCGGGATCAACAGTCAGGGATTCCTTACCTTTGGGATAAAACAAGGGGAAGGATATGTGATTTGCGTCATATCTGAGGTTTTGACCGCCTGAGACGAATTTTCCCAACCCACCAGCTTTGTGTTGTGTGACACCGGCATTCTGCTTACCTTCCGACCTCAAGGAGAAACACATGCACACAGTATTCACAGTCGTCGTCCGCAGCAGGTGCATGGTCCGGTAAGGGTTCTCCATATCCGCTGCCATGCGCCCCCGACCAAGTTCGGGGGCTTTTTTGTATCCGCTCTCAGGTACCTCTCCATGTCACAGACCAAAGCGCCGCCCCATTTGATCACGCTCATCCTGCTGGCCGGGATTTCTCCGCTCGCGCTCAATATGTTTCTGCCGTCATTGGCCAACATCGCGGCCGAGTTTGAGACGGATTATGCCACGGTCAGCTGGGCTGTCTCGGGGTATCTGGCGATCACGGCGGGGATCCAGTTGATCGTCGGGCCGCTGTCTGACCGGATCGGGCGGCGGCCCGTGTTGCTGCTGGCACTGGCCACCTTTTCGGCTGCCTCTGTCGGATGCGTGATGGCCCAGAACATTGAGACATTTTTGATGTTCCGCATGCTTCAGGGCGGCATGACCGCCGGCTACACGCTGTCGATGGCGATTGTGCGCGACACCAAATCAGAGCGCGAGGCGATCAGCCTCATTGGGTATATCGGCATGTCGATGGCTGTAGCCCCGATGTTGGGGCCAATGCTGGGCGGTGTGCTTGATACCGTCTTTGGCTGGCGGGCGACGTTCATATTCTACGCCATGGCCGGCTTCTTTCTGCTGGTGATGTGCTGGATTGATCTGGGCGAAACACGACAACGGCAAGAGGTTGCGGCAGGGACGAAGCCGCTGAGGGCAGGGGCCTTGCTCCGCGAACCGTTGTTTTGGGCTTATGCGCTCTGCGGGGCATTCTCGGTTGGGGCGTTCTATATCTTCCTGACGGGTGTGCCGTTGGTTGCGGCCTCGACCTTTGGGGTTTCCACCGCTGAGCTGGGCTTTTTCATTGGCACGATCACCATCGGTTTCATGCTTGGCGGGTTCCTCACGGGGCGCTATGGCGCGCGCTACCGGGTGAGCACGACGATGATCTTGGGCCGCGTGATCGCCTGTGGTGGGCTCAGTCTGGGTCTGCTGCTGTTCAGCCTCGGCTTCACGTCACCTGCGGTGTTCTTTGCCAGCACGATCTGCGTCGGGCTTGGCAACGGCTTCACCATGCCGGGCAGTAACACAGGTGTTATGTCGGTGCGTCCTTCGCTGGCAGGCAGTGCGGCAGGCCTGATGGGGGCGATGATCGTCGGGCTGGGTGCTATGGTGACAGCCGGAACCGGGATGGTGATGACCGCCTATCCGGGGCCGCGCACGCTCTTGGTGATGATGCTGGTCTCATCCGCCATTGGTCTGGCACTCGCTGTGCTTGCCGCCCGGCTTGCGGGTCGCAATGCAGGTGCGAGCGGTTAAGGTCGCAAAGATCTAAGCCTCCAGCACAAACATCTGATTGGCAAACGCCGCCTTGAGCACGGCCTGCGCGGTGGTTTCAACCGACAGCGCCTCCCGCGCGAGGCGGAGGTGTTTTTCCACGGTGGCTGAGGTCAGGCCCATCAAAAGCGCAATATCCTGCATCGTTTTGCCATCGCCCACCCACTCCAACGCCTCTCGCTGGCGTTTGGTCAAAGCGCGGTTGGGGGCAGAATAGGGCAGGGTGAGGATTTTGAGGTGCGCGATATCATTCATAAGTTTGATGTCATCGCCATGCTCAGCCCAGACGGCATCCACATCTGCCTGGCTCATCCCCTCACGGGCGGTCAGCGCAATCGCGCCTTTGGACCGGGCCGAGATCGCCTTGAAACTCACGGTGTAGCCCGCCAACACGTTCATGCGTTTGTTGAATTCCAAGACACGTTCTTCTGCGGGGGTCATCGCGCGTTGTTGCGCCATGTCGTGCAATACCGTCCAGCTGCACGCGCCGTCATGGGTCAGGGCCCAACGCACCATCGGCGCGTGATAATAAAGCCCGCCACCCAAAAATTCATCCGTGTATGCGAGACTGTGGTTCGTCAGGATCACAAAATCTTCGGGATCACCCAACGACGTGGACGTGCGGTAGCGGGTAAAGCCATAGATCAGGCGGTCAAAGCCATAGCTGCCCATCTTCTCGCAATGGGCTTCCCACAATTCCTCGATTGAGGGGCAGCGGGCAACTGTTTGCAGATAATCACGTAAACTCATGGGATTACCAGCCGTTCTGCAAGTGCTTCGAGCGCAAGGACATACCCCTTGGCACCAAACCCACAAATCTGGCCGATCGCAACCGGCGCAATGTAAGACTTGTGCCGGAACGCTTCACGCGCGTGAATGTTGCTCAGGTGGACCTCGACCAGAGGCAGCTCAACTGAGGCAATTGCGTCCATCAATGCGATAGAGGTATGCGTGTAAGCGCCAGCGTTGAGAACAATGCCATCACATGAACCTTTGGCTGCATGTATCTGATCTATCAGCATTCCTTCGTGATTGCTTTGCACGCAGGTAATGCCAAGACCAAGCCGCTGGCCGGCATCTGCGCAGATTTGTTCCACGTCAGCCAAGGTTGTGGTCCCATAGACCTCAGGTTGCCGGGTGCCCAGCAGGTTGAGGTTTGGACCGTTCAGAATCAAAACAGAAGGCATATCAAGCTCATAGGTTGGTTGGGGCCACGTTAGATTGCGGGGGGTGTCACTGTCCAGCGTTGTACCGCATGGGTGTTTGCGTAGGGCACTTGCGCATTTGGGCGATACAGAAACGCGATAATCAGTATTATGTAATTAATATGATCATCGCAGCGAAGCTCACTACCGCCCTATGCGCAACGCTCTGCCTTTGCGTTTCAGGCCCTGTCTTAGAACTTCAGCTCTACCAGCTCACTGGCATGAGCTCTCACAAAAGCTCAGCTACGACAACTTGCTGAACCATCCGGGTTGTACAAGTTTGGGCTGGTTGAAGAATGGCGTCATGCGGTAAGGTCGGATGATGCAGCGCACCATCGCCGTGTCATTGGTGCGCCCGGCGGGAACGAAAAATCATGCGGCTCTTTCATCTGGTTTTGTGTGGCCTGCTTCTTGGGTCAACCTCTCTTGCGGAGCCGTTGTTGCCAGCGCCACCCAGCGACGCGGATTACGCGCCGTTGCGCCATGATGAAGCGCTGCTGGGCCGTGATTTGTTTTATGATCCGATCCTGTCAGGCAACCGCACAGTTGCCTGTGCGACCTGCCATCACCCCAAGTTCGGCACCAGTGACGGTGTGTCGTTGTCTTTTGGAGATGGTGGTATTGGTCTGGGTCCGGCCCGCCGGAGCAATCCTGAGGACCCGCCGGAGAAACGCATCCCGCGCAATGCACCTGCGCTCTTTAACCTTGGCGCGTCAGAATTCACGGTGATGTTCCAAGATGGTCGGCTAGAGGCGGCCAGCGATCATCCGGGCGGTCTGCGCTCTCCGATGGATGCGGATATGATGGCTGGCTTTGCCTCCGTGCTGTCGGCTCAGACGATGTTTCCGGTACTGAGCCGGGATGAAATGGCCGGTTCATACGACGAAAACGATGTGGCCAAAGCGGTGCGCGCTGGCCGCATCACCGGACAAGGCGGTGCATGGGATTTGCTGTCGCGACGGGTCGCTGGGGTGCCGGGCTACGCCGTTGCGTTCCAGAACGTCTATCCCCATATCACGGCTTCACAGGACATTGCGTTCACCGACATCTCCAACGCGATTGCGGCCTTCATGGCGCATGAATGGCGCTCTGACACGGCACCGTTTGATGCGTATTTGCGCAATGGCACGCCGTTGGAACCTCAGGCGATGGCAGGGCTATCGCTGTTTTACGGCGCGGCGGGGTGCGCTGCGTGTCACAGCGGCCCCTTTCAGACCGATCACGGCTTTCACGCAATGGCAGCCCCACAAATCGGCCCTGGAAAGGCTGCCGATTTTGAGAGCCACCAGCGCGATGAGGGCCGATTTCGGGTCACAGGCGCGGTTGAGGATCGCTTTGCCTTTCGGACGCCATCGCTGAGGAATGTCGCGTTAACAGGACCTTATGGCCATGCGGGCAGTCATAAAGACCTTGCTGCCTTTGTCGCAGATCATGCAGAACCAGCGGCTGCACTCTCTGGATACGACCCCGAACAGGCGACCCTGAATGCACCGGATGCTGCGGACTTCGCGGTGATGCAGGATGCTCGTCAAGTTGCAGACATTGCGGGTGCAGTCAGGGCAAAGCCTGTAACGCTCTCAGATCAGAATATCCTTGAAATCATTGCATTTTTAGAGGCGTTGACTGACCCGATTGCGATCAGCGGCAGGCTTGGTGTGCCGAGCCATGTGCCCAGCGGATTGCCCGTTCCCTAAGGCTTTCGAAGCACATGGGTCGCTCCTGCCCGCAATACATGCCGCGATAGCGTTCCGTCCGGCCAGTCGACACGCACCTCTGCCTCCAGCACACCACCCAGCCCGAAATGGCGTGGCAAGAGCTGCCCGCCGGCATGGCCTCCGCCAATCACCTGCTGCACAGAGGCCCTGCCCGCTGGCCCTGCAACTGTGATCCGCGCGCCGATGGCATCGCGGTTTGGGCCTTCCTGCACCAGCGCAATCCGCAGCCATTGGCCCGTCTGAGGGGTCACATTGCGGTAAAGCTCCATCGGCGCGCGGCGGTTGACCACCACCAGATCAAGCCGCCCGTCATTGTCAAAATCGGCCAAAGCAGCACCACGCGACCGTGCCATCGTCGCAACCCCGGCGTCCTGCGCCGTCTCGACAAAGGTGCCGTCCGCCTGCTGCATCAACATGTTGTTCGGGTCTCGTGTTGCCATGCCGGGCATCTGATCGACATTGCCTTTGGCGATGAACAGGTCCGCGCGCCCATCATTGTCCACATCGCCAAACTCCGCATGCCACCCGGTTGAGGGCCGTCCATCCCCCCCCGTATGGGGCCGCTGCGCATAGCTGCCGATGTCATAGGGGGCGGCGCGATAGGTGCCATCCGGTTGCGCCAGTTGCAGCAGTTGATCCCCCATCGAGGTCAGCATCACCTCATCGCGGCCATCCCCATTGAGGTCACGGCTTGCGATCCCCATGCCCCAAAGGGCTACGTTTTTCCAACCGTCATCAGCACCTAGAAACCGCTGCTCCGTGATGTCCCACATCTGCTCAAACCCGCCTTTGACATAATAATGACGGTCGTTGGAGAGCCGCAGGCTGTGCCGCCCCCGCGCATCCTGGGCGGCCAGGATCGAGAGCGGGCAAAACCCCGGTGTAAGCGGTTCGGCGGTGTAGCCGTCAGAGCTCGGGTGCAGGATCATGTTATCATCGCAAGCCTCAAACGGGCCATCGGGGTCCGTACGGTCAACGTAGTTCCCGATGGCCATTGTGGGTCTGTCGGCCCCCTCCTCCCACCATGCGCTGAACGCTGTGCTCCAGCGATCGTCCTGTGGCAGGCCCCACATGACTGTCGCGTCGGTGAAGGTGCAGGATGGCCCGCCTTTGAGCGCTATGTTGGCTCCGGCGCGCAAGACAAAGAGGTCTTTGATCCCGTCGGCGTTCATGTCGATGGGGTAAGCGCCTGTGACGGCTGTCATTTCCGGGATGGGCGACGCTGCGAAGGAAAATGCGCCCCTGTTGACCATCAGCTGCGCGGGGTTCTCGCCTCCGGCGGCGAAAAGGTCGGGCAGGCCGTCGGCATTGCAATCCAGCACTGCAATTCCACCGCCAACGAAGTGTTCCCATCCGCCACCGTATTCATGCGGCGGCAATCCACCCGAGCGATCTTCGAACAAGGGCCCTGCTGCGGCCCCCTGCCCCAGCACCAGCACCATCGCCAGCGCCACAATCGGCCTCACGCCGCGCGGGCCTCCGCCCCGATAAGGCGCGTTGTCATGTCGGAAAGCGCCAGAGCGGACGCCCCGCGCGCCCACACCAGATCATCCCAGGCGCTGATCACCACACGGCACGGCCTGCGCCCCTCGTTCAGGGTCAGCTTGCGCATGCCGTCCATGACCTCATCCGCATAAAGCTGTGCGTATTGCAGCCGCTCGCCCGACAGAATGATCAGCGCCGGATCAAAAAGCTGCACCACATTTGACAGGCCGAGTGACAGAAACCGCCCTGCCCTGCGAAAGATCGTCTCTGCCGCCGGATGGCCCGCCTTGGCCTTGTCAAACAGGGTTGCAAGGACCTCTTCGGGGCTGTCGGTTCGGTCATAACTGTGACCCAGCGCCGTTGCCGCCTCCCGCATCAGGGCATAATCTGCCAGATAGGCCTCCAGACAGCCGCGCTGCCCACATTGGCACAGCGCACCATCAAGCTGCACCTTGGTGTGGCCCAGCTCCAGCCCCATCCCATGCGCCCCGCGATAAAGCTGATTGCCCAGCACCAACCCCATGCCGACACCGGCCTCAACCGTAACAACCGCAAAATCAGAGATCGCGCGCCCTTCTCCGAACCAAAGCTCGGCGAGGGTCAGCATATTGGCGTCATTGTCGAGCGAAACAGGCACGCCAAAACGCTCTGCGAAAACGGTGTTGAGGTTCTCATCTCGCGTTGTGAGCAGCGAGGACCAGACAACACGGCCCGTGTGATGATCAATGATCCCTGGCATGCCGATCCCGATGGAACGTATGTCCGTCCGTTGTTTGCCGCTGGTGTGCAAAAGCCGCGCCGTCAGGCGTTCGGTTTCCTCAAGCAGATCATCCATAGATTTGCGGTGGTCCGAGACCGTGAGCGCGGCTGAGGCCACAACATTGCCCACAAAGTCCACAAGGACCGCCGTGTGACGTTTAAAGGCCAGTTTGATGCCGATGACAAAAGCGGCCTCCGGCACAACCTCAAGCGCCACCTTGGGCCGTCCGCGCCCGGTACCCTTGGCCTGATGTTCAAACTCACGCAGATACCCCGCCGCAATCAGGTCAGCGGTCAGCGTTGTGGCGGAGCCTGCACTGATGCCCAATGCATGTGTGATGTCGGCGCGCGCGGCTTGTCCCTGTGCGCGCACAAACTCAAAGACTTGCTGGCGCAAAGGGCGCGGCGTATCTTGAGGGGCACGCAAAAGTGGCCCGCTGCCTGTGGCCTTCCCCTGATCTTCGTCTATTAATTTTACTTCCAAAGTTAAATACCCGCTAGATGGACGAGATTCCGCTGATTTTCCTCACCCTAAGACGCAATTTCTACGTTTGCGAGCAAAAATTATCCGTTTCGACGGTTTTTTATTTTGACAGCTAAAATAAATTGAGAGACATTAGGCTGGACCGATCAAATGACTCGGCACCGCCCTCAAACGCGGCGGATCATCAGGGAGAGAGACATGAAAAAACTGGCATTGGCCGTTGCATTGGCGACGACATCACTTGGCACAACTGTATTTGCGGACGGGCACGGCATGACCGTGGGCGTCAGCTGGTCCAACTTTCAGGAAGAGCGCTGGAAGACAGATGAAGCAGCGATCAAGGCGGCTCTGGAAGCGGCTGGCGCAAAGTACCTGTCAGCAGATGCGCAATCCTCTTCGGCCAAACAATTGTCAGACGTTGAGAGCCTGATCGCGCAAGGCGTGGATGCGCTGATCATTCTGGCACAAGACAGTGCAGCGATTGGCCCGGCTGTGGATGCCGCGGCAGCCGAAGGCATCCCCGTTGTGGGCTATGACCGCCTGATCGAAGACAACCGCGCGTTCTACCTCACGTTTGACAACGTCGAAGTGGGCCGGATGCAGGCACGCGCCGTACTCGAAGCGGCCCCCAAGGGCCGGTACGTCATGATCAAAGGCTCCCCCACCGACCCCAACGCGGATTTCCTGCGCGGTGGTCAGCAAGAGGTGCTGCAAGCCGCGATTGACGCGGGCGACGTGACAATCGTGGACGAAGCCTACACCGATGGCTGGCTGCCCGCGAACGCGCAGCGCAACATGGAGCAGATCCTGACCGCCAATGACAACGGCGTTGACGCGGTTGTGGCCTCCAACGACGGCACCGCAGGTGGTGTTGTGGCCGCCCTCACCGCGCAGGGCATGGAAGGCATCCCGGTTTCAGGTCAGGACGGCGACCATGCCGCGCTAAACCGCGTAGCACTTGGCACGCAGACCGTGTCGGTGTGGAAAGACGCGCGCGATCTGGGCAAAGCAGCGGGCGAGATTGCCGTGTCTCTGGCCGGCAGCGATGGCGACATGAAAGCCGTTGATGGTGCGATCGAGTGGGAAAGCCCCGCTGGCACCAAAATGACAGCACGTTTCCTGAACCCTGTGCCCATCACAGCCGCAAACCTTTCTGCGGTGGTTGACGCAGGTTGGATCACCAAGGAAGCCCTCTGCCAGGGTGTCAGCGGCGGCCCCGCTCCCTGTAACTGATCTCCCTCTTTCTGGCCCGTCACACTTGGCGGGCCAGAACCTTTCGCATTTTTCGCAAATTTGGTTATCGTTTAACGGGTCGGCAGTGCCGCTGACACGACAGGAGCCGTCTTATGTCCGCAGAGACCACCTCACCCCCGCAATCGCCGCCCAAGCGCAGGCTTGTTGATGTGCTGGAACTGGACACGCGCCTGTTGGGTATGATCGGTGCCTTTATTCTGGTCGCTCTGGTTTTTAACATCCTGACGGATGGGCGTTTTTTGACGCCGCGCAATATTTTCAACCTCACCATTCAAACCGTGAGCGTCGCGATTATGGCGACGGGGATGGTGTTTGTCATTGTCACCCGCCACATTGATCTGTCGGTGGGCGCGGTGCTTGCGGCCTGCTCGGCGCTGATGGCCATGACACAGGTGCGTTTCCTGCCTGGCACCATGGGGCTTGAGATCGGGCACTGGGCGATCCCCTGGATCACCATCGCGGTGGGTATCGCGCTGGGTGCGCTCATCGGGGCGTTTAATGGCTGGCTTGTCGGGTATCAGGGCATCCCTGCGTTTATCGTGACCCTTGGCGGTTTCCTGATCTGGCGCAACGTGGGCTGGTATCAGACCGGCGGTCAGACGATTGGCCCATTGGACCAGACCTTTATGATGTTCGGCGGGATCAACGGCACGCTGGGCGGCACGGTGAGCTGGGTGATCGGAGTGATTGCAATTCTGGTGACAGTATTTGCCATCTTTAACGCGCGGCGAACAAAAACGGCGCATGGTTTTCCGGTCAAACCGATGTGGGCCGAAGTGACCATGGCCGCCATCGCAACCGGCGCCATCGCGGGCTTCATCGGCATCCTGACCAGCTATAGCGTGCCGGAGCGCGTTGTGGCGCGGGACCCGTCAAAATACGGTTGCGAGGTCGCAGAGGGCTGCGCGCCTGTCTATGGCCTGCCTATCTCCGTCCTGCTGCTCATCGCGATTGCGGCCATTATGACAGTGATCGCGCGCAAGACCCGCTTTGGCCGCTATATCTTTGCCACCGGGGGCAACCCGGATGCCGCGGAGCTGTCAGGGATCAACACGCGAATGCTGACGGTCAAGATTTTCATGCTGATGGGCGTGCTTTGTGCGTTGGCCGCCGTTGTCGCCTCTTCCCGCCTTGCCAATCACTCCAACGATCTGGGCACCCTGGACGAATTACGCGTGATTGCCGCGGCAGTCATCGGGGGGACCGCTCTCTCAGGTGGGATCGGGACAATCTATGGCGCGATCCTAGGCGCACTGATCATGCAGTCGCTGCAATCAGGTATGGCGATGGTGGGCGTAGATGCGCCCTTGCAGAACATTGTTGTCGGCAGCGTGCTGGTCGTGGCCGTGTTCATCGACATTCAGTATCGCAAGCGTGTGGGAGCGAAATAGATGACAGCTTTGGTTGAAATGAAAGACGTCTCCATCGCCTTTGGCGGTGTGCAGGCGGTGGACAACGTCAGCATTGAGCTGCACGCAGGCGAGGTCGTGGGCCTTTTGGGGCACAATGGTGCCGGGAAATCCACACTGATCAAGATGCTGTCGGGGGCCTACAAGATGGACTCCGGCGAGATTTGGATCAACGGCAACAAGGCCAGCATCACCTCCCCCCGCGATGCGCGTGACCACAACATTGAGACGATTTATCAAACGCTGGCGCTGGCGGATAACCTTGATGCGGCGTCGAACCTGTTTTTGGGGCGCGAGCTGACGACCGGTCTTGGCTTTGTGGACGATGACCGGATGGAGGCCGAGACGCGCAAGATCATGGCGCGGCTAAATCCGAATTTTAGAAAGCTGAAAGAACCGGTTTCGGCCCTTTCGGGTGGTCAAAGGCAATCGGTCGCGATTGCACGCGCTGTCTACTTCAACGCGAAAATCCTGATCATGGATGAACCCACGGCAGCCCTTGGCGTGCATGAGACGGCGATGGTGGCGGAGCTTATTCAGGAGTTGAAAAAGCAAGGGCTGGGTATCTTCCTGATCAGCCATGACACGCGCGAGATGATGGAGCTTTGCGACCGCGTGGCGGTCATGAAAAACGGCCAGATGGTCGGCACCGAGCGGGTCGAGGACGTGACCGAAGACGACATCCTGTCGATGATCATTCTGGGCAAGAATCCCAAGGCGGCGGCCTGATGTTCATCGGCCTCGATCTGGGGACCTCATCGCTCAAGGCGATCCTGATCGACGAAGGGCAAAAGGTGCTGGCAGAACACGTTGTGCCGCTGTCTGTGCAGCGCCCGAATGACGGTTGGTCCGAACAGGATCCGCAAAGCTGGTGTGACGCTGCAACAGTCGCCCTTAAGGCACTGGCACAGATAGAGAATTGCGACGGCGTTCAAGGCATTGGCCTGTCTGGTCACATGCATGGGGCAACGATTTTGGGGTCTGATGATACCCCATTGCGACCTTGTATGTTGTGGAACGACACGCGCAGCCACGCTGAGGCGGCGCAGATGGATGCCAACCCCCGGTTCCGTCAAATCACCGGGAATATCGTGTTTCCGGGGTTCACGGCCCCGAAAGTGGCTTGGGTACGGAATAATGAAGGTGATACAGTTGCGAAGGCCTCCAAGATACTGCTTCCAAAGGATTACTTGCGTCTCTTCCTGACGGGCGAACATGTGTCTGACATGTCGGATGCGGCGGGCACGGCTTGGTTGGACACTGGCGCGCGGGATTGGTCTGATGACCTGCTGTCTGCGTGCCACCTGACCCGCGATCACATGCCCCGACTGGTAGAAGGCTCTGCCGTTTCGGGCCGGTTGCGCCCCGCCCTTGCGCAGGAACTTGGTCTGCCGCAATGCGTCGTCGCGGGCGGCGCGGGTGACAATGCCGCCGCGGCAATTGGCGCGGGTGTGGTCACATCCGGGACCGCTTTTTTGTCGCTCGGCACATCTGGAGTGCTTTTCGCGGCCAATGACAGCTACCGGCCTGATCCTGCATCTGCTGTGCATACGTTCTGCCATGCGGTGCCTGATACGTGGCACCAGATGGGCGTGATCCTTGCCGCGACAGATGCGCTGGAGTGGTTGGCGCGGCTGACGGGGCAGACTGCACACACATTAACGCAGGGGCTCGGCGATGTCCGCGCGCCCGGCAAAACGCTGTTCCTGCCCTATCTTGGCGGCGAACGCACGCCATACAATGACGCCGCTATCCGGGGGCAGTTTCTGCATCTTGATCATGCGACCGATGCCGCGGAAGCTGCCCGCGCGGTGCTGCAAGGTGTCAGCTTTGCCTTTGCCGATTGCCGCGATGCGCTGGCGCAGACAGGCACGACGTTGACACGCGCACTTGCCATCGGGGGCGGTGCCAAATCCGATCATTGGCTGCATATGCTGGCCAGCACCCTCAACATCACCCTTGATGTGCCAGAAGCTGGCGATTTCGGGGCTGCCCTTGGGGCCGCGCGGCTTGGCATGATGGCCAGCACTGAGGCTGGTGTTGAAAGCGCAACGCAGCCTCCCCTCGCCCGCTCGGTTGACCCTGATCCACGGCTCACCGATGCTATGGCCGAGGGGCAGCACCGTTACAAACACGCCTACCAAGTATTAAAGGACCTTTGACCCATGACAGATTTTTTCAAAGGCATTCCCGCCATCCGCTTCGAAGGGCCGCAGAGCGAAAACGAATTCGCGTTTCGCCACTACGACGCGACCGAAATCGTGATGGGCAAGACGATGAAGGAGCATCTGCGCTTTGCCTGCGCCTATTGGCACAGCTTTGCCTGGCCTGGCGGTGACCCTTTTGGCGGGCAGACATTTGAGCGGCCGTGGTTCGGCGACACGATGGCGCTTGCCCGGCTCAAGGCGGATGTCGCGTTTGAGATGTTTGAGCTGCTGGACGTGCCGTTCTTTTGTTTTCATGACGCGGATGTGCGACCAGAAGGTGCTGATTTTGCTGAGAATACCCGCAACCTCGAAGAGATCGTCGATGTCTTTGGCGAAAAGATGGACGCCTCGGGCATGCAGCTTTTGTGGGGCACGGCGAACCTGTTCTCCCATCGGCGGTTCATGGGAGGTGCGGCGACCAATCCCGACCCGGATGTCTTTGCTTTTTCGGCGGCAACGATCAAAACCTGCATGGATGCAACACACAAACTGGGCGGGCAGAACTATGTCCTTTGGGGCGGGCGTGAAGGGTATGAGACGCTCCTGAACACCGACATGGGCCGCGAGCGCGCACAGGCGGGCCGCATGTTGCAGATGGTGGTGGAATACAAACACAAGATCGGTTTTGACGGCACGATTTTGATAGAGCCCAAGCCGCAGGAACCCACGAAACATCAATACGATTACGATGTGGCGACGGTATATGGCTTTCTCAAGGACTTCGGACTTGAAAGCGAGGTGAAGGTCAACATCGAACAGGGTCATGCGATCCTGGCGGGCCACAGC
The DNA here is from genome assembly GCA_045105735.1 of Sulfitobacter sp. Classification (GTDB taxonomy): domain Bacteria; phylum Pseudomonadota; class Alphaproteobacteria; order Rhodobacterales; family Rhodobacteraceae; genus Sulfitobacter. The sequence continues at coordinate 229,577 of JBGCDV010000007.1, forward strand.
TTTGAACATGAGCTGGCGCTGGCGCGGGCGTTGGGGATTTTCGGGTCTGTCGACATGAACCGCAATGACTATCAGTCGGGCTGGGATACGGACCAGTTTCCCAACAACGTGCCTGAGATGACGCTGGCGTTTTACGAAATCCTGCGCGCGGGCGGCTTTACCACGGGTGGCACAAATTTTGATGCCAAGCTGCGGCGTCAGTCTCTGGACCCCGAAGACCTGATCCTTGCCCATGTGGGCGGGATGGACGCCTGTGCGGCGGGCCTCAAGGCGGCAGCGGCGATGCTTGAGGATGGCAAACTGGAAGCGGCACGCGACGCACGCTATGCGGGGTGGGAGACGGCAGATGGCAAGGCGCTGATGGACAGTGATCTGGCCAGCATCGAGGCGCGGGTGCGCAGCGAAAGCATCAACCCTGAACCGCGGTCCGGACGGCAGGAACGGCTTGAAAACCTGGTGAACCGATATCTGTGATAGCCGCTTGAAAAAACAGATATTGGCAGCAAAATGGTGGTGTTATCGGTTTTTTGCACGTAGCTTTAGGGCCAATTGATTTCTAACCAGGCACCGCATGCAGACTTTTCCTCTGACGGCGTGGCAGCAATTTAGCGTTTTGCTCGCACAGCACCCAAAGGCCAGCCCGAATTTCATGACCCATACGTCGCATTCGATCGCGATGCGGGTCACACCTCAGTTGAGCGAACGGCGGTTGCGGCGGGCATTTGCGGAGCTTTGCGCGCGCCATGACGTCACGCGGATGGTGATCGATCTGGATGGCGCGAAGCCCAAGTGCTGCATTCTGGATGACCGCATGACGGGAATGGGCGTGTATGACTACGCCGGATCACCAGAATCCGAGATCGAAGCGATCACGCACAGCCATGCGCGCGACCTGCTGCCACTGGTCGGACAAGAAATGGTGCGCCTTGATCTGTTGCGGTTTGGAGATCTTGGCGATGTGGTGGTGTTTCGCGTGCATGCGTGCCTGACGGATGGTTTTGGCATGACCTTGATGCGCGATGATCTGATGAAGTTCTATTTTCGGGTGCCGATCCCCACCAGGGCACTCTCTTATGGGGCGTACTACTCTGGCTGGGGCAGTGACAGGGCCATGAGCGACGCCAAGACAGTTGAGTTTTGGGAAGACAATCTGCGCGCGCCCCCGTCGCCTCCTCGGATCGGGCGGATCAAACGGGGATTGCCGATCCTGGAGAGCGGGCTGACATGGCAAAGGGCCGCGGATTTTGTGTGTGATGTGGGCGAGGATCATGCCCGGCAGCTACATCAACGGGCAAAAGCTGCGGGAACAACGGCCTTTATGTTGGTAAACACAGCGTTCCTTCAGACAGTGGCGCAGTTGGGCGATACCGATGATGTGTTGTATTCCCTCACCTTGGGTCGCCATGACAGGCGTTTGTTTCAATACGCTGGCCACCACGCGCTGCATCCTCTGATGCGGTTTCGCAATGTCTCAGGGTTGGGTTTGCTCGATGCGGCGCTGGTCCATGCGCAGGACTGGCAGGCAACCTTGGATCATCTGCCTGCCCTTGCTGCACGGAAGGGCGGCCCCTGGGATGACAGGTTGGTTGCGGCCGGCAGCTATCCGCGCCAGATCATGACCGGGAGCCGTATGCCGATAAACGGTGCGCGACAGTCCCTTGATGAGGTGGCTGAGACCCCCTCCGCGGACAAGCCTATTCAGATCCTGTCAATGGAGCTGAGTGAGATCAAGATGCCGCATGAACCGGGCGACTTTGATGAATTGGTTCTGCGGGCCGAATTTCAGCCCACGGGCAGCGCGCTGCAGTTCAGATACGACACCGAAGCCTATGCCGAAGATGAGATTGCAGAGATCGCGGATGCGACCTTTTCACGGCTAGGATTCGGTATCGAGAAAATTAAAACTTTCTCATAGTAACAATTTGATACGCGTGTTTATGAAGGTATCACTTTAGCTTTTACTATTTGACCCTTCAATGACTTGGGATGTGCCTCTACCCTCCGTCAGATATCAAGCGTGTTGTTTTTTCCCATTGGTTGAAGTGGGATTTAAAATCGTTCCATTCCTGCATTTTCATCTTTAGGGGTGCGGCAGAGAACGCCTCTCCCATGGCGGCTTTGAGGCCTTTGTCCTTGTCGTATTCGCGCAGGGCGTCGAGCATGTTGAGAGGGAGTTTGGCCGAGAGGGGCGCGACCACCCACCAGATCGGCGCATGGACAGGACATGAATCGCTTTCCCAAATCGAAGGTTATACCAAGGAAGTTAGCTTCTGAGCGCTGTTGACTGCAGGCGAACCGGGAACGAAGATTGTTTAGGCCTCTAAATCCTGAACGGCTTTCGGGTTTAACCTATTGTTATTGATGCGGTATTTTTGCAAGTGGCGGACCATAGAGGATTCGAACCTCTGGCCTCTGCCTTCGGAGGGCAGCGCTCTATCCAGCTGAGCTAATGGTCCACAAGGGGCGGTATAGCCAGAGCCTGCGGCCCCTGCAATCTAAATCAGGCAAAGAGATCATGCGCCAGTTCAAGCGCGTCGACCAGCACGTCAATCTCGCCTTCGGTGTTATACATCCCCATGGACGCGCGGCAGGTGGCAGTCACGCCCAGATGATCCATCAACGGTCCGGCGCAGTGGTGCCCTGCCCGCACAGCAACGCCTTTTTTATCGAGGATGGTTGAGATGTCATGGGCATGGGCCGCACCGTCCAGCGTGAAGCTGAAGATGGCGCCTTTGTCCGGAGTATTACCCTGTACCTGCAACCAGTTCAGGCCACCAAGGCGATCAACAGCATAGTCGCGCAGGCGATCCTCATGGGCGGCGATGTTCTCCATCCCCAGCTCCATCATATACTCCAGCGCCACGCCCAGCCCGATGGTTTGCACGATGCCGGGGGTCCCGGCCTCAAACATCATGGGCGGATCATTGTAGGTGATCGCATCTTTGGCGACTTCCTTGATCATATCGCCGCCGCCCATGAAGGGGCGCATCTCTTTCATGCGGTCCGCCTTGATGTAAATCGCGCCGGAGCCTGAGGGGCCATAAAGCTTGTGCCCTGTGATCGCATAGAAATCACAGCCAAGGTCCTGCATGTCGACCGGCATATGCACCGCGGCTTGCGACCCATCTACAAGCACGGCAACACCGCGAGCATGGGCACCTTGGGTGATCGATTTGATATCCACCTTGGTGCCCAGCACGTTGGACAGATGCGTCACCGCAATCAGCTTTGTCTTGGGCGTGATGGCGTCAATCACCGCTTGGGGGTCCAGCGCGCCGGTTGCGTCCACATCGACCCATTTCAGCACCACGCCCATGCGTTCGCGCAAAAAGTGCCAGGGCACAATGTTGGCGTGGTGTTCCATCACGCTGAGGATGATTTCGTCACCAGCCTGCATGAGCGGCATGGCCCAGCCGTAAGCAACCGTGTTGATCCCTTCGGTGGTTCCGGAGTTAAAGACGATTTCACCCTCGGACCCGGCATTGAGGAATTTGGCCACCGTGCCGCGCACCGCCTCGTATTTATCGGTGGCAAGGTTGGACAGGTAGTGCAGCCCACGGTGCACATTGGCGTATTCCATTGCATAGGCCTGCGTGATGGCGTCGATCACCACCTGCGGCTTTTGCGCCGAAGCCCCGCTGTCGAGGTAGACCAGCGGCTTGCCGTTGACCTCGCGCGCGAGAATGGGGAAATCTGCCCGAACCTTTTCAATATCAAACATCAGCCTGCAACTCCTTGGGCCAAGCCCCCGATCAACGCCATCAAAACGCCCAGTCCCAGTACCAGCCCGACAAAGGCGACCAGAAGCACCGCGATGGCGTGCCAGGGTGAGGCGAGGTTGAGCGCTGTGGCGATAAAATTCATAAAAATCCAGATGCCCCAGACAGCAACCACCAAGGAAGCCAACGCACCAAGGCCCGGCACCGCAAATGACAGCACAATGAGCGCCACCTGTGCCGCAGCACGCAGGACCTGAAACCAGACCACCAGCGCCAGAACATCCCGCAACTCTCCCTTGCCACCAATGGTCAGCCCGGCCCAATACATTGCGTGGACATAAACAACCGTCAGACCGGTGATCAGCACATACAGCACCAGTGGATTGTCAAAGTAGCTTGGCAACGGCATGGGCGATGGCGAAATCTGTAAGACACCCAATACCAGAAACGTGTTCACAATCGCCACAAGCGCCAGCCCCGTCCACAGCGCATCGCGCCCCAGCGTCAGGTCAAGCACATTGCGGGCGGCTGTGCGCGGGTCGCGAATGGACAGAGCAATCAGGGGACCAAGAGCCGCTTGCATCGTTACGTGCCTTCTTTGCTGGCGGCGATCAGGCCCCCGATCCAGAACCAGAAAAAGGCCGCAGCCCAAACACTGCCCACAAGGGTCAGTTCAACCCCCGGTCCGATAAACCCTGCGGTCAACCCCCACAAAAGCATGATCGGCCCCGAGGCCAAGAGCGCCCAGAACAGCGCCATGCGCGCGCCGTAACTGCTGAGCCCGCCGGGCAGGACACGCGCAATCAGCCCGGTGATCGCTGCAATGAGATAAAGCAGCAAAGGCGCAATAAAGAGCCAGGCCATCAACGATGCCCCCAGCAGCATTTGCAAGTCTTCGCCTGTCTCAAACGCTTGCCGCGCCAGACGCGGGGTCTGGGCCACAAAGACCATCAGGCACCCGATCATCAGGTAGATCAGCGCACGATCCTCGCGCACCCCCTGCCCGAGCAACCGGCGCATGACTTTGCCAGGCCCCCGGTAGGTGGCCACGATATCCTGTGTCGCAGACATCAGCTGCGGCGGCGGCTGAGCCAGGATTCAAGGCGCGTCATCAGCTCTTCCTTGAGGTAGTCAGAGGCGATCTCATCCACGGCTTCGGCCAAGAACGACAGTGTCAGCATATCCGTCGCCTCACCCTTTGGGACGCCGCGGGCACGCAGGTAAAACAACGCGTCCTCATCAATGGCCCCGGACGTGGAGCCATGCGAACAGGCCACATCATCGGCGTAAATCTCAAGCTCCGGCTTGGCGAGGAACTGGCTGTCACCATCCAACAGCAAGGACTGGCTGATCTGATAGCCGTCTGTCTTCTGGGCGTCTGGTTTCACCAGAATTTTGCCCTGAAATACACCAACGGCCCCGTTGCGCAGCACCTTTTTGAACACCTGACGGCTCTCGCAATTCACACCGTCATGGGTGATGAACACGGTGTCGTCGTGATGAAACGCGCCATCCCCCACGCAGGCACCCGCCACATGGGCAGAGGCATCATCACCGGTAAGTTCCAGTACCACTTCGTTGCGGGTCAGCACGCCATTAACGGTCAGCGTGAAGGACTTGAAACTGGACTCGGTTCCGAGCCGCGCAAACATATGGGTTGCCGCACGACGCTCATGGTCGCGGCCTTGAGCGCGCACATGGTGAAATGACGCACCATCGGCCACGTCAATTTCCATCGCCTTGTTAAAGCGCGCCGCAGCGGGCCCGTTTTCAAGGACAGTCAGCTCAGCGCCTTTTTCAAGCTTAATGCAGTGGTGTATAATCGCATCAGAACTATCTGATATATGTCGATAAATCAGGCTTACGGGCTTACTCACCTTGCCAGTGACATGAAGCAATACGCCATCTGTTGCACAAGCCGTGTTGAGCGCCGCCAAGGGCCGTGCCACCGGGTCCTGCCCGCGCTGCTCCAGCACACCATAGATGTCGCGCGCCCAGTGCAGATCAGCCTCAGACGCCGCAAGACGCTCAATGCTGACCCCTTCAAGGCTCAGATCATCAGAGGCTTCCGCATCAAAGACACCATCCACAAAGACAACTTTCAAACGGTCTATCTCGCTGAAAAGCGGTGCCTCATCGTTGTCGAACACCGCCGCTGCAGGAGCGTCCGGTTGGGTCAATGTGTCCGGGCGTGTAAACTTCCAATACTCATCGCGCCGCTCTGGCACACCCATCGCGCGCAACCGCGACAGCGCATCTTCGCGCGCAGTCTTGGACCAGCCTTTGGCAGACACCTCACGGCCCGCAATCAGCGCCTCAGTCGGGTTCAGTTTCGCAGCAGCGTCAGCCATTACGCCACCTCGGCAAGGATGTCGGCGTAGCCATTGTTTTCCACTTCCAGCGCCAGTTCTGGCCCGCCGGTTTTCACGATGCGACCATCCGCCATGATGTGCACGACATCCGGCTTGATGTGATCCAGCAAGCGTTGGTAGTGCGTGATGACGAGAAAGCCGCGGCCCTCGGAACGCAGGGCATTCACCCCTTCGGCCACCAATTTCATCGCATCAACATCAAGCCCGGAATCCGTCTCATCCAGAATGCACATCTTTGGCTCAAGCATGGCCATCTGCAGGATTTCATTGCGCTTTTTCTCACCACCAGAGAACCCCATGTTCACGGGACGCTTCAACATATCGGCGTTGATCTTGAGGTCTTTCGCCTTGGCGCGCACCACTTTGAGAAACTCCGCCGCTGACATTTCCTCGTCGCCACGGGCTTTGCGCTGCGCGTTCACAGCGGTACGCAGAAATGTCATGTTGCCCACGCCGGGGATCTCAACAGGGTATTGAAATGCAAGGAAAAGACCAGCTGCGGCACGCTCCTCCGGCTCCATGTCCAAAAGGTTATCCCCCTTCAGCGTGGCAGCACCTTCGGTGACTTCATAACCGTCCTTGCCCGACAGGACATACGAAAGCGTAGACTTGCCAGAACCGTTTGGCCCCATGATGGCGTGCACCTTGCCCGCCTCCACTTCGAGATTGACGCCTTTGAGGATTTGCTTGTCCTCTTCTTCCAGCTTCACGTTCAGGTTCTTGATGCTCAGCATGTCATTGTCCTTTGTTCTGCGTGCCCGTTGAGGCATTTGTATCTGTTTATTGGTGTCGCGCCGTCAGCCCGGCGCAGTAACTTGTTATTCTTTCGGTCCGCGAAACATGATCAGGGCAACCGAAATCGCCGCATAGATCAAGGCGAAGATCAACGTCCTGAACCCGGCACCCATCAGTGCATCCGCGCCAAAACCGTCGCCCCGCAGCACAAGGGTGAGAACGAAAAACACCGCACCGGCAATCGCCACATTTCGGGTCAGATTTGGCATCAGGTTTTGTCCTGACGGCGCAGCAAGAAGTTCTTGTTGGTCTTGTACCGCTGAAACGTATCGAGCGTGTCGTATTCTTTCTCGGCAACCCAGGCGTCAAAGGCCTCGTAATTATGTTCATCCACCTCGATCAATATCGTGGGGCTGCAGCGCGCAATGGTTTCTTCAAGCCCGCGCAGCGCCATCATCTCCATGCCTTCAACGTCGATCTTGAGGAAATCGGGCGTGACATGGCCAAGCGCCTCATCCCCGGTAATGGTCTCAATATCGCCCTCGCCCGCCTGCATCTTGGCCCCGCCAAGGTTGCGGTCCTGCTTGCTCATCGCAAAGCCGCTGGCCTTTTCGTCTGACAGGCCAAGGCCGACGTGCCGCAAATCAAAGAGATCGCCAAAACCGTTCAGCGCGACATTGGCCAGCAGCAATTTGTAGGCCAGCGGATTGGGCTCAAACGGCACGATCACTTTGGGCTGGCAAAATCCAGCGACAAAAAGGCTGTGGTTGCCAATGTTTGAGCCGATATCGACGAATGTGCCGCCCTGCGGGAAATGCGCTTTGATCACCGCCAGCTCAGGCTCTTCGTAGAACTGGCCCTTGCGGTTGGCGCGCTGGATCGGATCATTGATCCGGTCCCCTGCAAAGACAAAGTGCCGCCCGTGGATCGTGGCCGTTGAGACATCAACGTCAGGGATCACAACAGGCATGCCACGTTTGATGGCACGGCGCACCGCGTCAAGATCAATGGAGGCGCGATTGTTACGGGCCATCAGCCGACAGAACCTTCCAGAGAAATCGCCACAAGCGCCTGCGCTTCCATCGCAAATTCCATCGGTAACGCCTGCAGCACGTCCTTGCAGAAACCATTCACCACCAACGCGACGGCTTCTTCTTCGTCCATCCCCCGAGAGCGGCAATAGAACATCTGATCGTCGTCTACCTTGGAGGTTGTTGCCTCATGCTCCACCCGGCTGCTGTTGTTCTTGACCTCGATGTAGGGCACCGTGTGGGCCCCGCATTTGTCACCAATCAACAGGCTGTCGCATTGCGAATAGTTCCGCGATTCCTTGGCCTTGGGATGCATCGACACCAACCCGCGATAGGTGTTTTGCGCCTTGCCGGCGCTGATCCCCTTGGACACGATCCGCGATTTCGTGCGCTTGCCCAGATGCACCATCTTGGTGCCGGTATCGGCCTGCTGCATGTTGTTGGCGATCGCGATGGAGTAAAACTCACCCTGACTGTCGTCGCCGCGCAGAATGCAGGACGGATACTTCCACGTCACCGCCGACCCGGTTTCAACCTGCGTCCACATGACCTTGGCCCGGTCGCCACGACAATCTGCGCGTTTGGTGACGAAGTTATAGATGCCGCCCTTGCCGTCCTCATCGCCGGGATACCAGTTCTGCACGGTGGAATATTTCACCTCAGCATCTTCTTCGATGATGATCTCAACAACCGCCGCGTGCAGCTGGCTCTCATCCCGCTGCGGTGCGGTGCAGCCCTCAAGATAGGAGACATAGGACCTCTTGTCAGCGATGATCAGCGTGCGTTCAAACTGGCCTGTGTTCTCCGCATTGATCCGGAAATAGGTGCTCAGCTCCATCGGGCAGCGCACACCGGGAGGGACATAAACAAAGGATCCGTCCGAAAACACCGCCGAATTCAGCGTCGCGTAGAAATTGTCAGACACTGGCACAACCGATCCGAGGTATTTTTTAACCAGGTCGGGGTGATCCTTGATCGCTTCTGAGATCGAACAAAAGATCACGCCCGCTTTCTTCAGCTCATCCTGAAATGTCGTGCCAACCGAGACAGAATCAAACACCGCATCCACCGCAACCTTGCGCGGCTCTTCTGACATCTCCTCGGCCCCTTCAACACCGGCAAGGATCGCCTGCTCTTTCAGCGGAATACCAAGTTTCTTGTACGTTTCCAACAGCTTGGGATCAACCTCATCCAATGACTTTGGCTTAACGGCCATGCTCTTGGGACGCGCGTAATAATACTGATCCTGAAAATCGATCTCAGGATAATCCACCATCGCCCAATCGGGCTCCTCCTTTGTCAGCCAGCGCGCATAGGCCTCCAGCCGCCATTCGGTCATCCACGCGGGTTCCTCGTTTTTCTCAGAGATCAGGCGCACGATGTCAGGTGTCAGCCCCTTGGGCGCATATTCCATCTCGATATCTGTGGACCAGCCGTATTTGTACTTGCCGCCAACCTCGCGCACGGCATCAACGGTGTCCTGATCAACGCCTTCTTTGACGCCGTCGTTTTCCTTAACGATCACATTATCCAAGATCTCGTTCCCTTTTTCACTGAGCCCCTCAGGCGGCCCGTTGCTCGTGTTTATGTCGTTTTGCCAACCATGCATCCGCAAAGCGCAAAACGTCTTCTTTTGTTGTCTCCAGCCCCAATGAGACGCGGATCGCGCTGCTCGCCTGCGCCGTGCTGTACCCCATCGCCTGCAAAACCGTGCTGGCATTGACCTTGCCGCTGGAACACGCCGATCCCGCCGAAATGGCGAACCCGGCCAGGTCCATCTGCATGACTTGCGTCTCCCCCTTCCAGCCATCCGCAATGATGCTGGACGTGTTGGGCAGGCGCGGCATCTCTTTCCCGACAAAAATAGTCTTGTTTGATCCAGCCTCAAGTGCTGTTTCTAGAATATTTCTAAATTCTGCAATCTCATCCCAACGGCCCGCCGCAACGTCACGCGCTGCCGCCTCTGCCGCGGCCCCAAATCCGGCAATGCCAATGGTGTTTTCCGTACCGGAGCGGCGGTTCATCTCCTGCCCGCCCCCGCGCAGGATCGGTTCGGGATCATCCGCCGTGAAATTGATGAATGCGCCAACTCCTTTGGGCCCACCGATCTTGTGAGCAGAAAGAATAGCGTAGGAAGGCTTTGCCTCGCCAAAAGCGATTGGCATTTTACCAGCCACCTGCGTGATGTCACACACCAACGCCCGGTCCCCTTCTGAGTATACCCGCAGAACCTCCTTGGCGGGCATGATGCCCGTTTCACTATTTGCAGCAGACACCGCAAAGAGACCTCGCGCAGGCAAGGCCGCTGGTGCCTGAAAGGCGCCCGAAACATCATATGCCGCCTGCAGAACCTGGTCGCTCCAAACGCCCAGACAATCATGCTCCGTTGGCAGCGCCGCAAACACTCCCCCGTGCCGGTCCTTCTGCGCGACCGCCAGGGCCGCCGCTTCCGTTGCACTCGATGTAAAAACAACCTGCTGCGGCAAACACCCAACCAGTACGGCCACCTGCCCGCGCGCGCGCTCCACCATCATTTTGGCCGCGCGCCCTTCCGCATGCACAGACGATGGGTTCCCAGCCACATCCATGGCCCCACACATCGCGGCCCGGGCCTCGGCGCGCAAAGGTGTTGTCGCATTATGATCCAGATAAACCCTGTCCATCTCTTTTTGGCCTCAAATACCGCGGAGGTTTGGAGGCAGAGCCTCCAACAAAATAATCGTGTCGCGCGTCAGCGCGTCCTTTGCATCACACCTCATGCCTCATCCACAACGTCAAAGAGGTGCGGCACAGCCGGACAAGGAGCCAGCTCATTTGCGATTACGTCCGACAACCGCGTCTGGTGCAAAAACACATAGACATGTGCGCTCAAACCTTCCCACAGACGGTTGGTCAGCGACTGCGCCCGGCTCCCCGATGCACCACCCGAGGCCCCTGCCCCCTTGTGCATCGCGTCCACGGTTTCATCCACCGCGCTCAAGACATCGACCACACGAATGTCCGAAGCGGGCCGCGCCAGCCTGTAGCCGCCGCCCGGTCCGCGCACCGAAGCCACCAGATCAGCGCGCCGCAGCTTGACGAACAATTGTTCCAGATAAGGCAAGGAGATCGACTGCCGCTCCGCGATGTCGCCCAACGTGACCAGCGTATCACCGGGATGCAGCGCAATATCGGCAAGGGCGACCATCGCATATCGTCCCTTAGTTGAAAGCTTCATCCGAAAACCCCACAGTGATCAATGATGCCAAACAACGGCATTGATTGACGCGGCGCGCCGATCCGCATAAACGAAAATACCGGCGCGCAGTCAGTGCGTCAGCAAGATTAGAACCGTTCTAAAGCGCCCGCGCGAAGCCGTCAACTCTTCGTGTCCGCTTTGGGACCTCCAGACAGGGATACCCATGCCAGAGGTCATCTTCCCCGGACCCGAAGGCCGCCTCGAAGGCCGCTATCACCCCCAAAAAGAGCGTGACGCACCCATTGCCATTGTGCTGCATCCGCATCCGCAGTTTGGTGGCACCATGAACCACAAGGTCGTCTACAACCTGCATTATGCGTTCTACAACATGGGCTTTACCGTGCTGCGGTTCAATTTCCGCGGTGTCGGGCGCTCTCAGGGTGAATATGATCAGGGCATCGGAGAGCTGTCTGATGCGGCCTCCGCACTTGATTACCTGCAATCGATGAACAACAACTCCAAGCATTGCTGGGTTGCGGGGTTCTCCTTTGGCGCGTGGATCGGCATGCAATTGCTGATGCGCCGACCAGAGATCACCGGGTTCATATCGGTATCCCCTCCCGCCAACATGTATGACTTTAGCTTTCTCGCCCCCTGCCCGTCTTCGGGGTTGATCATCAACGGCACCGCAGATCGCGTGGCACCGCCCGCCGATACGGTCAGCCTTGTGAACAAGCTGCATGAGCAAAAGGGCATCACGATCACCCATCAGGAAGTTGAAGGCGCGGGCCACTTTTTTGAAGAGCCGCACATGGACACGCTGATCGGGTCAACCACCGATTACGTGAAACGCCGCCTGACGGAGACCTCACGCTGATGGCTGATCCTGTTGTTGTCGAGATGGCCAACAAACTGGCCGAAGAATGCCTCGCCGTTCAGGATGAGATCGGCGAAGACCGCTTGTTTATGAAGGTGGGCGATGTGCTTGGGGCGTCCTCACAGACGTTGGAAGAAGCCTTCCTGACGGCGGTGCGCACCCGAATGGCCAACGATCAGGGGCGCAAATTCCTCGCGCAGACCCTCAATGCCCACCGCACCCAAGGCGGTGCCGGTGAGTGACACAACACTGACCCGCCTCGATCAGCAGATTGCCTTTCTGGTTGAGGCGGACAAGCTCAAGAACACCATCCGCGCAACAGAGCTGTGTGACAATTCACGGTACGAAAACTCGGCTGAGCATTCGTGGCACTTGACGCTTTATGCGTTGGTGTTGTCGGATCAGGCGGGACCGGGCGTCGACATCAATCTGGTGATCAAAATGCTGATCCTGCATGATCTGGTCGAGATTGACGCAGGTGACAACCCGATCTTTGGTGATCTCGACCATGCCGCAATCGAAGCGCAGGAGCGCGCAGCAGCGGATCGGATATTTGGCCTCCTTCCCAAGGACTTGCGCGATGATCTTCGCACGGTTTGGGAAGAATTCGAAGCCGCAGAAAGCCCGTCGGCGCAATTTGCGAAGTCCTTGGACCGGTTTCAGCCCCCAATGCAGAACCTTGTTTCGGGCGGGGACAGCTGGATCGATTGCGATGTGACAGAACAGCAGATCCATGACCGTGTTGGGTCCAAGATCAAGATCGGCGCACCAGCCTTGTGGGACTATGCAAAGCGGCGCATCGCGCTGTTCTTTGAGAAAAGAGCCGCCCCTTGAGCGATGCTGAACCCCGCTCGGCACTCCTTAACGCTGCCATGGTTGTTGGTGCCACAGCGCTTTTACTTGCCACGCTACTGGCGAACATCGACTATCGGTGTCTGCCGGAGTTTCCCGAAATTGATGGGGGCCTTCGGTCCTGGCGTGGTTTCTATCAAACGTTGCTCTTTGTACCGCAGCGGCCCTTGCTGTTTGTCCCTGCCCTGATCACAATCGCCGCACTTGGAGCATTGGTGGCGGTGCTGCCTTTCCGGTTGCCCGAGCATAGTACCGCGCGGACAATCGGTGCTCTTGGCCCCATGATTTTGCTTGCCGTCGGCACCGGCTGGACCGTGCTCAGCACAAATGGTCTGCCCTGCGATGACAGCGGGCTGCGCAGTCCCGCCATCCTGATGCAGATCGTTATTGGATGTGTTTTCTGGCTCGTTGGCCTGATCGTCTTGTCCCGCGCAGTGCCGCCTCCGACAAAATAGACCGGCTTCTGCTTCCTTTTTTAACGTCGATCAGGTACGCCGCCCTCAGCCAAACATCCTGAAGGAACCCCATATGTCCAAGATCAAGGTAGAAAACCCCGTTGTTGAGCTCGACGGGGATGAGATGACCCGCATCATCTGGGATTTCATCAAGAAAAAGCTGATCCTGCCCTATCTCGACATTGACCTGAAATACTATGACCTTGGCATTCAGGCGCGCGATGACACGAACGACCAGATCACCATCGACAGCGCAGAGGCGATCAAGAAATATGGCGTCGGTGTGAAATGCGCCACCATTACACCAGATGAAGCACGGGTTGAGGAATTTGGCCTGAAAGAGATGTGGCGCTCGCCCAATGGGACGATCCGCAACATTCTGGGCGGCGTGATCTTTCGCCAGCCGATCATCTGCAAAAACGTGCCCCGCCTTGTGCCCGGCTGGACCCAGCCTATTGTCGTTGGCCGCCACGCCTTTGGCGATCAGTACAAGGCCACGGACATGAAATTTCCCGGCCCCGGCAAACTGACGATGAAGTTTGAGGGGGCGGACGGTCAGGTGATCGAACATGAGGTCTATGACGCGCCGGAAGCGGGCGTGTTCATGGCGATGTACAACCTTGATGACAGCATCCGCGACTTTGCGCGCGCCTCGCTCAACTACGGCCTCAACCTTGGCTGGCCAGTGTATCTGTCCACCAAAAACACGATCCTCAAGCAATATGACGGGCGTTTTCTGGAGATTTTCCAAGAGATTTTCGAGGCCGAATTTGAAGAGCAATTCAACGAAAAGGGCATCGAGTATCAGCACCGGTTGATCGACGACATGGTCGCCTGCGCGATGAAGTGGAACGGTGGATTTGTCTGGGCCTGCAAGAACTATGACGGTGATGTGCAGTCGGACACGGTTGCGCAGGGCTTTGGATCATTGGGCCTGATGACGTCGCAACTGATGACGCCAGATGGCAAGATCGTGGAGGCCGAGGCCGCGCACGGCACCGTCACGCGCCATTACCGGCAGCATCAGGCAGGGGAGGAAACCTCGACCAACTCGATCGCCTCGATCTACGCTTGGACCGGCGGGCTCAAGCATCGCGCCAAGCTGGACGAGAATGCCAAGCTCAAGGAATTTGCCGAGACGCTGGAAAAAGTCATCGTGGACACGGTGGAAAGCGGTCACATGACCAAGGATCTGGCCCTGCTGGTCGGCCCGGATCAGGGGTGGCTGACCACCATGGGCTTCCTTGAGAAGATTGACGAGAACCTGAACAAAGCACTGGCGGGATAAAGGTATGGGGGCCACAAATGGTGTGGCCCCCTTGCCAGGTCGGACGCGTTAGGAGGCGGCTGCAAGGTCAAGCATGGGCACTGATGCGGGGACAAACGGCGCAATTTCCACCCCGGACGGGGTAAAGGTGCAAAAGCTGTTCTTGGGCACTTCCTTCCACCCCATCCCTTCGGCCTCATAGGGTTCGGAGACCACGGACCAGCCCTGCCATTCCTCATTCCACTGATAATAAAGCGACGGCGCGAGATCGTCTGACGCATAGCGGATGGCGTAGAGCGTCTCGCCGTCGCTCAGAGCGGCAGCCATGCGCATGAAAGGGGCCGCCCCGGATCGCCTCGCCCTATCCTCAAATCGAGCAGTGGCCCGGGCCATGGCCGCCAGCGGATCCTCGTTCAGGCCCGCACCACAGGCCACCAAAAACAACGCTTCGCTGTCGGTGGCGCCCTTGCGGTCCTCGTAGAGGTGATCCGGGATCATCATGTCCGCCTGTTTGCGAAACCTCTCAAATCCGCCAATCTGGCCGTTATGCATGAAAGTCCAACGCCCCTGCACAAAGGGATGACAGTTGTTGCGGCTGGTCGCCGTTCCGGTTGAGGCGCGCACATGCGCCATGAAAAGCCGGGATTGCACCTGATCGGCCAAAGATCGCAGATTGGTGTCAGACCACGCCGGATAGACATCGCGGTACAGACCGGGTGTCGGCTTTTCGCCATACCACGCGAGGCCAAAGCCATCGGCGTTGATCGCGGTTTTGCATTCGCTCGCGTCGCGCGCCTGATGGATCAGGGAATGCTCAGGTGCGGTCAAAATCTGGCTGAGGAAAATCGGCGTGCCTTGCCAAGCGGCCCATCTGCACATCCGCCCTATTGTCCCCGATTGTGCGTGCGCTCATACAGCCGCGCGATGATGGTGCTGGCTGTTTTTTCAAAAAGACAGGGGATCACGGCATGCACCAGCGCGGCAAAGGCCGCTGCAAAGAGCAAGCCCGCAAACTTGAGAGCGAAGAACATGTGTTCAAAGAAGGTTTCATCGACCTTGGCCGGGTGATCCAGGAAGACGCGTGCAAACATGAGGCTGTTTTCCTTGTTGGAGATGTTTTGTTTCTCTGAACAGGCTAACGGCAGCATCGGAGGATTTATTCCCAAACTGGGTGTCTTGTAGATTGATGTTGGGATTATTTCACACTATTGACCCAGTTCATGAGAGAACTAGACACTATCGACCGCCGCATCCTTGCGGAATTGCAACGCGATGCAGCGCAATCGCTGGATGCGATCGGGGAAAGTGTTGGTCTGTCACGCAACGCATGCTGGCGTCGCATCGGCACGCTGGAGAAGGCGGGCGTTATCAAAGGGCGCGTGACGCTTCTTGATGCAAACGCACTCGGTCTCGGCCTTACTGTGTTTATTCAAGTTCGAACGTCGGAGCATTCTGCGGATTGGCTCAAGGCTTTTTCCGCTGCAACGCAGGCGCTTCCTGAGATCGTGGGCGTCTACCGGATGTCGGGCGACCTCGACTATCTGATCCGCGCGCAAGTGGCGGATATGGCGGGGTATGACAGGCTGTATCAAAGACTGATCAGCAAGGTTGACCTCTCTGACGTTTCCGCCAGTTTCGTGATGGAAGAGATCAAGGAAACCACCGTTCTCCCCTTGTGAAAGGATCTACGATGCCTGCGCATTACATCTGGCTGTTTTTTGCCATTCTGACTGAGACGCTGGGAACAACGGCCCTGCAAGCATCGCAGCAGTTTACACGTCTGTGGCCGTCGGTGGCTGTGGTCATTTGTTACGGCATGTCGTTTTACTTCATGTCCTTTGCGCTGAAATACATGCCTGTGGGCATTGTCTATGCAATCTGGTCGGGCTTGGGCATTGTGCTGATCGCGGGCATTGGCTTTGTGCTCTTTGGGCAAAAGCTTGATCTGGCGGCGGTTCTGGGGCTGGGGCTGATCATTGCGGGCATTCTGATCATTCATCTCTTTTCCACCGCGAACACACACTAATACCCCAACCAAATCTCCCGCGCGCCAGATACGCCTTAGCTGGTCGAAATCTTTGATTTCCGGCAGCGCCAAGGGGCTGGGGATTTTTTGTGAAAGTGCAATAGGGGGTGGCCTTTGCTGCGCCTGCACGATAAGTGCCGCGCAACTCCCAGACAAAGGCTGATCTCATGGACCTGCGTAACATCGCAATCATCGCTCACGTTGACCACGGCAAGACAACGCTGGTGGACGAATTGCTCAAGCAATCGGGCACCTACCGCGAAAATCAGGCGACCACTGAGCGCGCCATGGACAGCAACGATCTGGAGCGGGAACGCGGCATCACGATCTTTGCCAAGCCAACGTCGGTTGAATGGAAAGGCACCCGGATCAACATCGTGGACACGCCCGGCCACGCCGATTTCGGTGGCGAGGTGGAGCGGATCCTGTCGATGGTTGACGGTGTTGTGCTGCTGGTTGATGCGGCCGAAGGGCCAATGCCACAGACAAAGTTCGTGACCTCCAAAGCGCTGAAGCTCGGCCTGCGCCCTATTGTTGTGGTCAACAAGGTGGACAAACCCGATGGGGAACCGGATCGGGCGCTTGATGAGTGCTTTGATCTTTTTGCCAACCTTGATGCGACTGATGAGCAGTTGGATTTCCCGACGATGTATGCCTCTGGCCGCGCTGGTTGGGCAGATCACGAATTGGACGGCAAGCGGAATGGCCTGGATGCGCTCTTTGATCTGATCATTGACCATGTCCCTGCCCCCGCACAGCTGAGCCGCGCAGATGAGCCTTTCACGATGTTGGCCACCACGCTGGGTGGTGATCCATTTCTGGGCCGTCTGCTGACGGGTCGGGTAGAGAGCGGTTCGCTCAAGGCAGGGCAGACCATCAAGGCGATGTCACGCGACGGTGCGCTGATTGAGAATTTCCGCTGCACCAAGATCCTCGCCTTTCGTGGGTTGGAGCAGACCGCGATTGATGTGGCCGAAGCCGGTGACATCGTCTCAATCGCCGGCATGACCAAGGCGACGGTCGCCGACACGCTGGCCGACCAATCGGTGAGCGAAGCGATCCCTGCGCAACCGATTGATCCTCCCACCATCACCGTGACTTTCGGCATCAACGACAGCCCATTGGCCGGGCGTGACGGCAAGAAAGTGCAATCCCGCGTGATCCGGGAACGCCTGCACAAGGAAGCGGAATCAAACGTCGCGATCAAGATCAGCGACACGCCGGGTGGTGATGCCTTTGAAGTGGCTGGTCGCGGTGAATTGCAGATGGGCGTGTTGATTGAAAACATGCGCCGTGAGGGGTTTGAGCTGAGCATTTCGCGTCCACAGGTTCTGTTTCAGGACATCGACGGGGTGCGTCATGAACCCATCGAAGAAGCCACCATTGATGTGGATGACGAATATTCCGGCGCCGTGATTGAAAAGATCACAGGTACGCGCAAAGGGGAGCTGGTTGAGATGAAACCGGCTGGTGCAGGCAAGACCCGCATCGTGGCGCATGTGCCGTCGCGCGGTTTGATCGGCTACCATGGCGAGTTTCTGACGGACACACGTGGCACAGGTGTGCTCAACCGCGTGTTTCATGACTGGGCACCGCACAAGGGCAAGATCCCCGGGCGCCGCGCTGGTGTGTTGATTTCAATGGAAAACGGGTCTTCGGTGGCCTTGGCGCTTTGGAACCTTAAAGAGCGCGGCAAGATGATGATCGGGGCACAGGCGGACGTCTATACCGGCATGATCATCGGGGAGCACAGCCGCGAGAACGATCTTGAGGTGAACCCACTTAAAGGGAAAAAGCTGACCAACGTGCGCGCCTCCGGGACGGACGAAGCTGTGCGTCTGACCACGCCGACGATCCTGTCGTTGGAAGAGGCGATTGCTTATATCGATGATGACGAACTGGTTGAAGTCACGCCCAACGCGATCCGGTTGCGCAAACGCTATCTGGACCCGCATGAACGCAAGCGGATGGCGAAAGCCGGCTGAACCTGATCCAAAGACCGCGCTGACGCGCGATTCGATTTTGGGGGTGCTCTGCCCCGTCGACCACAGATCGACAATACTAAAGGGAGGGGCTCTGCCCCGTCGATCACAGATCGACTCCCCGCGGTATTTTAGGCCAAAAAGAGGGGCGGTTAGTCCGTTGTCTCGACAATCAGCAATTCACGTTCGGACGCGCCACGGGCGTGTTCGAGTGCCGCTTGATAGGCGTCGGAGTGGTAGCATTTTTCGGCTGTTTCCACATCCGGAAAGCGCGCCACCACATTGCGGGGGCGTTCCTTGCCTTCAAGCTGAACAAAGCGGCCACCGCGCGCGATGAATTCGCCGCCGTGCGCCGCAATCGCGACGGTCGCGCCAGCTGCGTATTTCTTGTAGGCTTCCTCATCGGTTACCGTCACATGTGCAATCCAAAGTGCGCCCATGATATTATCCTTTCACTACATTTTCTGCCGCAGCGATCGCGGCGTCGGCATTTTCGGCTGAAGCACCGCCGCCCTGCGCCATATCAGGCCGACCACCGCCGCCCTTGCCGCCCAGTTCGGCGACGGCCGCTTTGACGATGTCCACAGCCGAGAGCTTTGCGGTGAGATCAGCGGTGACACCACCGGCAATCGCTGCCTTGCCGCCTGTATCAGCGATCAACAGCACAGCGCCGGATCCGAGGTTGGCCTTGTGTTCATCTACGAGCGCGGGCAAATCCTTGCCTGTCACGCCCTGCAGCACTTGCGCCAGGAATTTGACGCCGCCGATTTCTCTGGCCTCTGGGGCTGCTGCACCGCCGCCTGCCATTGCTAGCTCACGGCGCAATTGCGCAACTTCATTTGCGAGCGTTTTGCGTTCTTCCATCAACGCGGTGACACGGTCAGGGACATCTACGCTTGATGTTTTCAATGTCTCCGCCACACCCGCGAGCGCAGTTTGTTGCGTCCGAAGCCAGTCGAGCGCTTCGGCACCTGTCAGAGCTTCCACACGGCGCACACCGGCGCTGCTGGCGCTGTCCCCAAGCAGCACAAAAGCGCCGATGTCACCGGTTTGACGCACATGGGTGCCGCCGCAAAGCTCAAGCGAATAGGTATTTTGATCTGTGCCTTTGCCAGACTTTTCCTGCCGCCCCATCGACACCACGCGGACTTCATCACCGTATTTCTCACCAAAGAGGGCTTGGGCACCCAGTGCACGGGCGTCATCAGGTGTCATGATCCGCGTCTCAACGGCTGTGTTCTGACGGATGTAGGCGTTGACCTCATGTTCAACCTGCGACAGCTCCGCTGCGCTGAGGGCTTTGGCGTGACTGAAATCAAAGCGCAGCCGATCAGCCGCATTCAGCGAGCCGCGTTGAGACACATGATCCCCCAGCGCGCCCCGCAATGCCTCATGCAGCAGGTGGGTCGCGGAGTGGTTGGCACGGATGCCCGTCCGCCGCACGTGGTCCACCTCAAGGATCGCAGCTTGTCCGGGCTCCACCCGGCCTTCCGTCACTGTTCCGATATGGGCAAAGACGTCGGCGGTCTTGCGCGTGTCCGTCACCGCAATTGTTCCGGTTTCGGTGCGGATCGTGCCTTTGTCGCCAACCTGACCACCAGATTCAGCATAGAATGGCGTCTGGTTCAACGCGATCTGAACCGCCTCGCCGCTTGTCGCGGCATCACTTTGCGCACCCTCTTTGATGACGGCCGCGATCTGTCCTTCGGCTGTCTCAAGCTCGTAGCCAAGGAAATCGGTTGTGCCATGCTGATCGGCCACGTCAAACCAGATGGTTGCATCCGCCGCCTCGCCTGAACCGGACCATGCCGCGCGTGCCTTGGCTTTTTGTTCTGCCATTGCCGCGTCGAACCCTTCTGTGTCCACGCCGCGCCCCTGCTCGCGCAGCGCGTCCTGCGTCAGATCAAGCGGGAAGCCGTAGGTGTCATAGAGTTTGAAGGCCGCCGCACCGGGCAAATCTGCCTGATCTGGCAAGCCCGAAACCTCATCTTCAAGCAGCTTCAGACCGCGTTCCAGCGTTTGTTTGAAACGGGTTTCTTCGAGGTGCAGGGTCTCTGTGATGAGGGCCTGGGCCTGTCCCAGCTCGGGATAGGCGCTGCCCATCTGTTGCACCAATGCGGGGACAAGCTGGTACATCAGCGGATCCTTGGCCCCCAGCAGATGCGCATGGCGCATCGCGCGGCGCATGATCCGGCGCAGAACATAGCCGCGCCCGTCGTTGGAGGGCATCACACCATCAGCAATCAGGAATGAGGTGGAGCGCAGATGATCGGCAATCACCCGGTGGTGCACGTTGCCGGTCCCAAACGGATCGAGATGTAGCGCATGACCGCTAGCCTCAATCAGCGCGCGCATTGTGTCGGTCTCATAGTTGTCGTGCTGGCCCTGCAACAACGCGCCGATGCGTTCGAGCCCCATGCCGGTATCAATCGACTGTATCTCCAGCGGTTTCATGCTGCCGTCTTCGAACTGTTCATTCTGCATGAACACGATGTTCCAGATTTCAATGAAGCGATCACCGTCTTCTTCTGGCGTGCCGGGGGGGCCGCCGGGAATGTGATCACCGTGGTCATAGAAAATCTCTGTGCACGGACCACAGGGGCCGGTTGGCCCCATCCGCCAGAAATTATCGTCTGTCGCAATGCGGATGATCCGCTCTTCCGGCAGGCCCGCGACCTTTTTCCAGATGGCGGCGGCCTCATCATCGGTGTGGTAGACCGTGACCAGCAAGCGAGAGGCGTCGATGCCGAAATCCTTGGTCAGCAGCTCCCATGCAAAGGCAATGGCGTCAGCCTTGAAGTAATCCCCGAAGCTGAAGTTTCCCAGCATTTCAAAGAAGGTGTGGTGGCGCGCGGTGTAGCCGACGTTGTCAAGATCGTTGTGCTTGCCCCCTGCCCGCACGCATTTTTGTGCGGTGGTCGCACGGACATAGTCGCGCGTCTCAATCCCGGTAAACAGGTTTTTGAACTGTACCATACCGGAGTTGGCGAACATCAGCGTCGGATCGTTGCGCGGCACCAGAGGGCCAGAGGCGACGATCTCGTGACCCTGCTTGCCAAAGTAGGACAGGAAGGTGGAGCGGATGTCATTAAGCGTTTTCATGGGGTCAGGCCTTTGCGGGTGTGTCGGCATGAAATAGCCCCCCCTGCGGAGGGTGTCCACAGGTGCCGCGCAATCAAACGCGCAATGACAAAGGGGCGCGGATTGTCTCCGCACCCCTTTTTGGCATTCTACCCCGACAAAGGTGGAAGTCAGGCTTCCAGAATGTCGATATCGTCATTCTCGGAACCTTCAAAATCGAGGCCATGCGCCGCGCGGATCTTGTCTTCGATCTCCATCGCCATGGCATCGTTGTCCTTGAGGAATTGCTTGGCGTTTTCACGCCCCTGCCCGATACGTTCATCCCCATAAGAAAACCACGAGCCGGATTTGTCAACGACGCCTGCTTTAACGCCAAGGTCCAGCAGTTCCCCCATCTTGGAGATGCCTTCGCCGTACATGATGTCAAATTCGACCTGCTTGAAAGGCGGCGCAACTTTGTTTTTGACAACTTTGACACGGGTCGCGTTGCCGACAACTTCATCGCGGTCCTTGAGAGCGCCAATGCGGCGTATATCCAGGCGAACGGATGAGTAGAATTTGAGGGCATTGCCGCCCGTCGTCGTTTCGGGCGAGCCAAACATCACGCCGATCTTCATCCTGATCTGGTTGATAAAGATCACCATGCAATTGGAGCGGGAGATCGAGCCCGTCAGTTTGCGCATCGCCTGGCTCATCAGACGGGCCTGAACACCAACGGAGCTGTCGCCCATGTCCCCTTCGAGTTCGGACTTCGGCGTCAGCGCCGCCACGGAGTCCACGACGACCATGTTCACTGCACCGGAGCGCACCAGCGTATCGGTGATCTCAAGCGCCTGTTCGCCTGTATCGGGTTGGGAAATCAGCAGCTCATCGATGTCCACGCCCAACTTGCGAGCGTATTGCGGATCAAGCGCATGTTCCGCATCCACAAAAGCGCAAACACCGCCGGCTTTTTGCTGTTCTGCCACGCAATGCAGCGTCAGCGTGGTTTTGCCGGAGCTTTCAGGCCCGTAAATCTCAATGATGCGGCCCATCGGCAAACCGCCAATACCAAGCGCGATGTCCAGTCCCAGAGACCCGGTTGAGCTGGCCTTGATGTCCTGAATGGCCCCTTCGGCCCCCAGTTTCATGATGGAGCCCTTGCCGAACTGTCGCTCAATCTGCGCCAGCGCGCTGTCGAGCGCCTTTTGCTTTTCTGCTGTTTTCTTGTTGTCCATTGTCAAAAGATCTGCCGTTGCCATGTGCCTGTTCCCTTAGTGTCATAGTGTCAGACCATCGGCAATCGCTCACCTTTGATCATTTATGTTCTGCTAATGTTCCGTATGGGACCAAAATGAGAACATTTCAATAAAATTCTTCATGTCTTATCTTTTTACTGACTTGATTAAAAAGTAGTTTACGCTTGTATGAATTGATCTCTAAAGCTGAAATGGACCGGCTAGATGCTTGTTTTTTATAAGGAACGCCTCGCGTTTTTATCTGTGCCCAAGACCGGGACAACCGCATATGAGGCAGCACTTGCTCCGCGCGCTGATATGGTCATCTCTGAGCCACCGATGCTGAAACATGCACCGGTTTATCGCTACAACCGATTCATCCGCCCAATGTTTGAGCGCGTTTGTGACGCCGAGATGGAGCTGATGGCCGTGATGCGGGAGCCCGTTTCGTGGTTGGGCAGTTGGTATCGCTATCGGCGCAGGCCGTTTATGCAAGGCAAACCAAACAGCACAGAAGGCATCAGCTTTGACGATTTTGTGCTGGCCTATATGAAAGGCAACAAACCGGGTTTCGCAGATGTCGGCAGCCAGTTTCAATTTATGAAAACCCAGCCAAATGGAACTGGCCTCACCCATACCTTTCGGTACGAAGATCAACCGCGTCTGGTGTCATTTCTAGAAGAACGGCTTGGTGTCACGCTTGAGCTGACGCGGGAAAATGTATCCCCTCAAATGCCTTTGACGCTTTCACCCGACGTGGAGCAGCGGTTTCGGCGGAAATGTGCGGAAGAGTTCGATCTTTATGCCTCAATTCAATGATGTCGCTTCCCCCAGCTGAGTGGCCGTCAGCTCAGGTGACCCTGTTCACGTTCTGACGTGTTGCTACTTTTGACCCCACCGCCAAGCGATGCGTCTCGTGACGACACCAGATGTTAGTGAAGCTGACTTTGTACCGTATTGGTCAAATCGGTCAGTGAGAACGGTTTCGGCAAAAACACCGAATTAGGGATCTTTGTCTGTTCCTCCCCAAAGCTGTCCTCCGCGTAGCCAGAGACAAAAACGACCCGCACATCGGGACGTTTCTTAAGGGCCTCACGCACCCAGCTCGGCCCGTCCATGCCAGGCATCACCACATCGGTGACAAACACATCGATGTTAAGCGATTGATCTTCCAGTGTTTTGAGGGCCACTTCGGCTGAGTCTGCCTCCAGCACCGTGTAGCCCCGCAGCCTCAGCGCACGGCTGGCAAAAGCGCGCACAGGTGCTTCATCTTCGACAAGCAGAATGACCCCCTCTTCGGCTGCGTTTTTTGCGAAAGGTTCGGCAGCATTGCGAGGCTTGGCGACCTTGGTCGATCGGGTGTCGAACACCGGAAGGTACAGGATAAAAGTCGTGCCTTGATCCGGTACTGAATCAACAAAGATAAAACCGCTGCTTTGTTTGATGATTCCATAAGCAGTGGAGAGGCCGAGGCCCGTGCCCTCACCCGGCCTCTTGGTGGTAAAAAATGGCTCGAACACCTTGCCGAGTTTATCAGCCGGGATACCCGTTCCATCGTCGCTCACACGTACTGTCACATAGTCGCCCGGCGGCACTGCCACACGGTCCCGCTCCAACGGTGTTGTGAGTTGCGTGTATTCGGTTTGAATGCGAATCTCCCCGCCGGCGGGCATGGCGTCCCGTGCATTCACCACAAGGTTCATCAACACCTGCTCGAGTTGTCGTTTGTCGGCCCGCACGGGTTTGAGGACCGGATCATGGTTGAGCGTCAGCGTAATCTTTTCACCGACCAGACGGTTCAGCAGATGTGTAAGATCTGCAAGCGTATCTCGCATGTCGATAGTCTCAAGCCGCAATGTCTGCTTGCGCGAAAAGGCCAGAAGCTGCCCGACAAGCGAAGCTGCCCGATTGGCGTTTTGGTTGATCTGCACAAGATCGCCATAGTCCGGGTCACTTTGATCATGGCGCAAGAGCATCAGATCGCAATGACCGGAGATGGCAGTGAGCAGATTGTTGAAATCATGCGCGACCCCACCGGCAAGTTGCCCAATTGCTTGCATTTTTTGGCTCTGGACGAATTGCGCCTCAAGCGTTTTGAGTTCTGTCGCATCGTGCAAAACGGCAATGAGCGTAGGTTCCCCAGCCTCAGTGATCCGGTTGAGAACAACCTGAACAAAAACCTCCTTATCGGTGCGTTTCAGGCGCAAGAATTCGGACTTCTGGACGACCTTATTGGTCAACGTATCATTGATCCAGTCAGTGATGGACCGTCCCAACCCTTCCATCAACTTGCTGAGATGAACATCCTGGCTGAGCGAAACGCCGATCAGACCGGCGGCCATTGTGTTATAGGATTGCACCGTGCCGTCAGGCGCGACCTTGATCAAGGGCACCGGGAGATCCTGAAATGCTTGCCA
Organism: Sulfitobacter sp.; assembly: GCA_045105735.1. GTDB lineage: Bacteria > Pseudomonadota > Alphaproteobacteria > Rhodobacterales > Rhodobacteraceae > Sulfitobacter. Next base: position 254,786 of record JBGCDV010000007.1, read on the forward strand.
TCCCTCCCCCTGAGGAGCTTGCTCTGGAGGCGGCAAAAGATAGAGCGCCCGACGCCCGGCACCTGCCTGGGTTTCCGCGACAAGGACATCGCACGTGCCTTCCGCCGTGCTGAGTTCCGTGATTTGGCCCGAAACCACCGGCAATTTATTGAACAAGCGGTCCAGCCCCTTGGCGCGGCTGCCGACCAAGGCGCGTGCAGCATCGTTCATGAACAAGATCGCGTCCGTGCGGCCGATCATGAGCATCGGCAGTTGTTGGCTGTCGAGGGCAGATTTGGGGGCGGCCCGTTCTGCAATACGCTCTATTCGCCAGACAAAACTCTCTGCGGAAACGGCATGAACGCTTACCCGCAAGTGACCATCCCGGGCAAATATATCCTCTTGTGCTGCACCAGATGCACCAGCCCGCGTTTGCAACCGAAAGAGTATGCCGCTGGGGTTGGCCAACACGTTTTTGAGGATACCTGCCAAGGTCATATGGGCATCGAAATCAAAGCGTTTCTGGGCGGCGGGATTGCCCACGCGGATCTTGCCGTCAGCATCTGCGACAAGGCTGGGGGTCGCATCACATTTGATGAATTCACTAATGACATCCAGCTGATTGCCTTGGCGTTTGGTTTGTCGAAGGTGGCGCACAAACAGGCCAAACGCCAGCAGAACCAGCGTTGCGGCCCCGGCCGCGAGGCCCAGCGAAATCAGCTTGATCGGCGCAATCACAGCCAAAGTGGCCAGCAAAACGCCAACAGCCATACACCAACTGGCCTGCTTGACGCCGACCGTCACTGCAACCGGAGTGGTCAAAGAGGCAGTGCTACCGTCCTGCAAAAGAAGCTCCCTTTTCGCGCGAATCGTCCTCCATTACGCGCATGAAGGGTTAAGCAGTCTTTAACCAACACACGTATGCACGCCTAAATTGAGTATGCACCTTAGGGGTCTCGCATCAAGTGTGCCGTAAAAAATCCGTCCCCATCCGGGCCGACGTCAAATCTCTTTTGCAGGGAAACCCGCCAATCTGGATGGCGCGAAACGAACGCATCTAGTCTGTCCTCGTTCTCAACCTGGAGCACTGAACAGGTCGCAAAACAAAGCAGGCCACCCGGTGCAACAAACCGAACGGCCTTGTCCAGAATGCTGTCTTGTAGGTCGGTGAGCGCCTGCAAACGCTCTGGTGTGAGTGTCCATTTCCCCTCAGCCGAACGGCGCCACGCACCTGAACCGGAACAAGGAGCATCGCACAAGACGACATCAAAAGGTGTAGAGTCTTCAATGTGCTGGGTGGACAACTGCGTGATCCTTGCGCCCGCGCGCATCGCCCGTTGCGGCAAATCTGACATGCGCCGGGGATCAATATCATGTGCAAAAACCGCGCGGCTTTGATCTGCAGCCAGTGCGAGCGCCTTGCCCCCTCCGCCGGCGCAATAGTCCAGCACGCGCCCGCCCGCAGGCAGGTTAGAAACAACCGCCTGACTTGCGCCATCCTGCAACTCTACCAAACCTGTCAGATAAGTGTTTGAATTCCGTATCTTGCGCGCACCTTCTAACACCGTCAACGCGGTATCGCTGAGTGGGTTTTCGGCCGTCGTGATGCCTTCTTCTGCCAGCTGCGCAATCGCCTGCGGACGGGTGGACTTGGACGTATTCACCCTGAGAAAAACAGGCGCGCGGGATTGCAAGGACAGCGCGGTCTTTTCTGCTGCTTCTCCAAGGCTCTGCGCAAAATGGGGGATCAGCCAATCAGGGAGATTCCAACGCGTTGATTGATCCAAAGGCGCATCAGGAAACTGCTGTTCCGCTTCACTCAAAGGGGGCGGGGCATGGCCTTCACCCGTGAAAAGTGTAGCAAGATCAGCGTCTTGAACGTATAACATTCCAATCAAAAGTGCGCGCGGTGTTGTGGACTTCCCGTAGTGAACAGCCAAGTTGCGCTGGCGAAGCACATCAAACACATGATCCCGGATCGCGGCGCGGTCTTTCGATCCGGCGAAACGGCTGCGCCGCGCCCAACGCGTCAAGGCCTGCTCCGCGGCAAGACCTTCCTCCATATCATGCAGGATTTCGATCGCAGCAGCAACACGAGCGCCAGGAGTCATACTTCACCTATATAATTAAGTACGTCGATTAGCGGCTTGATAAAAGTAAGTTATCCGATCCTGTAGTTCGGACTCTCACGCGTGATCTGAACATCGTGGACATGGCTTTCTTTCAATCCGGCACCCGTGATTTTCACAAATTGACAGTTTTTGCGCATCTCGGGGACCGTAGCGCATCCGGTATACCCCATCGCGGCCCGCAGGCCACCAACCAACTGATGCACAACCGTGCCCGCACTGCCCTTATAGGGCACCTGACCTTCAATGCCTTCGGGCACCAGCTTGTCGCTGGCAGCGTCCTTTTGAAAATACCGATCCGCCGAGCCACGGGCCATCGCACCCAACGACCCCATGCCACGATAGCTTTTGAAGCTGCGGCCCTGATACAGGATCACTTCGCCGGGGCTTTCATCCGTTCCAGCGATCATGGAGCCAACCATAGCGCAAGACGCCCCGGCTGCGATGGCTTTGGCAAAATCACCTGAAAACTTAATGCCGCCATCCGCGATCACCGGGATATCTCCCGCGGCTGCTGCGCAATCCCGGATCGCTGTCAGCTGCGGCATGCCGACACCTGCCACCATGCGTGTTGTGCAAATTGAACCGGGGCCGATACCCACCTTGATGCTGTCAGCGCCCGCGTCGATCAAAGCGCGCGTGGCTTCTGCCGTGACAACATTGCCGACCACGATCTGTACTTCGTTTGAGATTGTCTTAGCGCGGCGCACTGCCTCTGCAACGCTTTGGGAATGACCGTGGGCTGTGTCGATCACCACCATATCAACGCCTGCCTCAACCAGCGCCTGACTGCGTTCAAATCCGGCGTCACCCACGGTGGACGCCGCCGCGACACGCAAGCGGCCCAGATTATCTTTGCAGGCGGTCGGGTTCAGCACCGATTGTTCACTGTCTTTGAGGGTCAAAAGCCCCGTCAACACGCCCTGCCCGTCCGTAACCAGCAGCTTTTCGATCCGGCGGGATTTCATCAGGCTGAGCGCTTCGCCCCGGTCCGCTGGTTCATGCAGGATTGCGAGGTCTTGGGAGGTCATCATCACACTGACCGGGGTCTTGTCATCAGAGGCAAAGCGCATGTCGCGGTTGGTCACAATGCCCAAGACACGACCCTTGTCATCCACCACCGGAAAGCCGGAGACATTATAGCGGTCCTGCAGCGCTTTGGCGTCCGCCAGTGTTTGATCTGGCGTCAGCGTGATGGGGTTGTAGACAATCCCGCTTTCAAAACGTTTGACGCGGCGCACTTCGCGGGCCTGTTCCTCGGTGTTGAGATTTCGGTGGATCACTCCCATGCCACCGGCCTGCGCCATCGCAATCGCCATGCGCCCTTCGGTCACGGTATCCATGGCAGAACTCAGCAGCGGGATGTTCAATGCAATGGATTTGGTCACATGGGTGCGGGTGTCGGCCGTAGAAGGCAGCACCGACGATGCCCCCGGCACCAGCAACACATCATCAAAGGTAAGGGCCTCACGAATCTCCATCATCGCACCTCGTTTGCGGGGGTTCATTTGGCATGTCCCTATCTCATGGACACAAGGCGATGGAAAGAGCGATTTGAGCGGTACGCTTGTATTGGCTGGCCTCATGGGCAAGATGACACCAAAGGGAGAGAAAGATGGCAGATCATGGATATGATGCAGGGCGGCTGAACCTGCCGTTTGTTGGGATTTCAACCTTTGGCAAACGGCCCTACGAGCCGGATTGGTCCGCCTTGGACGCGGATGTGGCGATTCTTGGGGCGCCTTTTGACGCAGGGACGCAATGGCGGGCCGGCGCGCGGTTCGGCCCGCGCGGGGTGCGCGAGGCCTCTACCCTTTTCAGCTTTGGCCATGCCGGCGCTTATGATCACGAAGACGACGTGACGTATCTGCCCGGTGACGTGAACATCGTGGATATTGGTGATGCAGATATCGTGCACACGGATACCGAAGCCAGTCACGCCAATATCGAACGCGGCGTGCGCGCGATCCTTGAGGCAGGTGCGCTGCCTGTGGTGATCGGCGGCGATCATTCGGTCAACATCCCTTGCATCCGCGCCTTTGAGGGGAAAGGCGACATTCATATCCTGCAAATTGACGCACATCTGGATTTTGTGGATGTGCGTCACGGGGTGCGTCATGGTCACGGCAACCCGATGCGACGGGCAGCTGAAAAAGACTATGTCACCGGGTTGACGCAGGTGGGCATTCGCAATGTCAGTTCCACCGCCAAGGAAGGATATGAGGATGCCCGCGCGATGGGCTCAGATATCATCTCAGTAAGGCAGGCCCGCCAGATGGGTCCCCGCGATGTGCTGGGCCATGTTCCGGCGGGAGCGCGGCTTTATGTGACGATCGACATTGATGCTTTTTGTCCGTCGATTGCGCCCGGTACGGGCACTCCGTCGCACGGTGGGTTTCTATACTATGAAGTGTTGGAGTTGTTGCAGATGGCGGCAGAACGCCATGAGATCGTGGGCATTGATCTGGTTGAAGTGGCACCGGACTACGACCCAACCGGATCAACTTCTGTGCTGGCCGCGCAGATATTGCTGAACTTTCTGGGGTTCATCTTTCATGCACGCAGTCAGCTGTGACCCAAAGGCGCCGCTGAAGCGGCACGACATTTTTCAGGGGCTCTGCCCCATCGATCAAAGATCGATTCCCCGCGGTATTTAGGGCCAAAAAGAGGGGCGCATTGGCGCGCACTTTGCCAACCAATTGCCTTTCTATGACGGTGTTGAGATGGTTTTTGCCGCGAAGTGGCTTTCGCCTCCCCGTACGTGCGCTATGGTCTGCGCAAACAGCGCTGGAGTGCAATAATGAGCAGTGATCCCCTTGTGATCTTTACACCTTCTGGCAAGCGGGGACATTTTCCCGTTGGCACGCCTGTGTTGACGGCTGCGCGGCAATTGGGTGTGGACCTGGATTCTGTTTGTGGCGGGCGCGGCATTTGTTCCAAGTGTCAGATTACGCCAAGCTATGGCGAGTTTTCCAAACACGGGGTGACTGTGCAGGATGACGCGTTGTCCAAGTGGAATACGGTGGAGCAGCGCTATGAGGACAAGCGCGGACTAAAGCCAGGGCGGCGGCTGGGATGTCAGGCGACGGTTCAGGCGGATGTGGTGATCGATGTGCCGCCCGAAAGCCAGGTCCACAAGCAGGTGGTGCGCAAACGGGCGGAAGCCCGCGATATCGTTTTGAACCCCTCCACCAAGCTTTACTACGTTGAGGTTGCGGAGCCTGACATGCATGACCCATCGGGTGATTTTGAGCGGTTGCAGGCCGCTTTGAAAGACCAGTGGGAGTTTGAGGATGTCTCTGCCGATCTGGGGATATTGCAAAAGATGCAGCCCATTTTGCGCAAAGGGGCGTGGAAGGTCACCGTTGCCGTGCATTTAGGGGATGAGGAGAACCCGCACCGCATCATGCACATCTGGCCGGGGTATTATGACGGCACACTTTATGGGCTTGCGGTGGATCTTGGCTCCACCACCATTGCGGCGCATCTGTGTGACCTGCTGACCGGCGAAGTTGTGGCGTCATCTGGTGTGATGAACCCGCAAATTCGCTTTGGTGAGGATCTGATGAGCCGGGTCAGCTATTCCATGATGAACGCGTCGGGTGCCGAGGAAATGACCCAGGCTGTGCGCGAAGGGATGAACGGGCTTTTCAGCCAGATCTCAGCAGAGGGTGGCATTGACAAGCAATTGATTGTTGACGCGGTCTTTGTCTGCAATCCGGTGATGCACCATCTCTTTCTTGGCATTGATCCGTTTGAGCTGGGGCAAGCGCCCTTTGCCCTGGCCACCTCCAATGAGCTGCGGCTCAGGGCCAGCGATCTCGAGCTTAACATCCATCCGTCGGCACATGTGTACTTGCTGCCTTGTATCGCGGGGCATGTGGGTGCCGATGCTGCCGCCGTGGCACTGAGCGAGGCACCGAACAAGTCAGACGACCTGGTGCTGGTTGTGGATGTGGGCACCAATGCGGAGATTTTACTGGGCAACCGCGACAAGGTGCTGGCCTGTTCCTCCCCCACGGGCCCCGCCTTTGAAGGGGCGCAGATCAGTTCAGGTCAGCGCGCGGCCCCCGGTGCGATTGAGCGGGTCGAGATTGATCCAATGAGCAAGGTGGCGCGGTTCAAGGTGATCGGATGCGATTTGTGGTCGGATGAGGAAGGTTTTGAGGCGGCCATTGCAACCACCGGTGTGACTGGCATCTGTGGCTCTGGCATCATTGAGATGGTGGCCGAGATGCGCATTCATGGCATCGTTGATGCGCCGGGGCTGATTGGCACGGCAGGTCAGACCAACTCCGCTTCGGTTTTTGCCGACGGGCGCACGAACTCCTATCTGGTTTATGACGGCACTGAAAAAGGTGGGCCGCGCATCACCGTGACCAACCGTGACATCCGTGAAATTCAGATGGCAAAGGCGGCGCTTTATTCCGGGGCGCGGTTGTTGATGGACAAGTTTGGCGTGGAAAAGGTCGACCGCGTGGTGCTGGCTGGGGCCTTTGGGGCGCATATCTCGACCAAACACGCGATGGTGTTGGGGATGATCCCTGATTGCGATCTGGACAAGGTCACCTCGGCTGGCAATGCCGCCGGCACCGGGGCGCGTATTGCGCTTTTGAACACGGAGGCGCGCAGCGAGATCGAGGCGACGGTGCGGGCGATCCACAAGATCGAGACCGCAATTGAGCCGCGGTTTCAGGAGCATTTTGTCAATGCCTCAGCGATCCCCAATGCGGTGGAGCCATTCCCGATCCTTAACACCATCGTCACGCTGCCCACAGAGACGTTTAACACCGGTGGCGACAGCGCTGGCGAAGGTGGCGGGCGCCGCAGAAGGAGACGGGGATGAGCACCGCAAACACCGATCAGGCGGAATTCTGGACAGATCAGGCCGGACCTACCTGGGTCGCGCAGATGGACGCGATGGATGCGGCCCTTGCCCCTGTTCTGACAGCCGTCTTGGCCCGCGCGGCTGTGTCTGAAGGGGACCATGTTCTTGATGTTGGCTGCGGCGCGGGCACCAGTACCTTTGCAGCGGCGGCCCTGGCTGGTGCCAATGGTCACGTGTGTGGCGTCGATATCTCTCAGACATTGCTTGACGCGGCTGAGACGCGCAACACCGGGGCGCGCCCTGCCCGCTTTTTGCTGGCGGATGCGCAGTCACATGGGTTTGCGCCGGATCAATTTGATCTTCTGATGTCACGCTTTGGCGTTATGTTTTTTGAGGATAGTGTCGCAGCGTTTGCCAACATGGCCCGGGCGTTGAAACCCGGGGGGCGCATGGCCTTTGCCACGTGGGGAGCGATACCTGAGAACCCTTATTTTACCCTGCCTGCACGGATCGCCAAGGACCTGCTGGGGCCGGTTCCCAAGTCTGATCCAGACGCGCCCGGCCCGTTTGCGTTTCGGGAAATCCCACGTGTGTTGGATATTCTGGAACAAGCCGGGTTTGACAAGATCAACGGTGAGGCCACGTCGATGCTGCTGACACCGCCGGGCAGCACACAGGAGGTGGCAGACCTTATGTGTGAGATCGGACCGGCACAGCGCGCGCTGAGCTTTTTTGAAGCTGACGCAACGGACCGCGCCAAGCTGACCGAGGCGCTCGCGCAGGCGCTTGCCCCTTATCAGACCACGGATGGCATCCGGCTGCCCGCCGTGATCAATCTGTTTGAGGCGCGCAAACCCTAGAGTTCTTTGGCGATCCACCAGACGGTACCATCAGGGGCCTCCACACCGCCTCTGAGGTCTCCGTCGCCGGAGGATTTGAGCGGTTGAACGGTGGTGGCTCCGGCTGCCAGAGCGCGCTCAAAACAAGCTTCGGGATCGGCCACATAGAGATGAAGATGTGCGGCGGTGGCCGCCTGTGCCTCGCCCAGCATCACGACCGTATCATCAATGCGAACCTCTGCGTGCATGATGCCTCCGCCGTCTCTTGGTATGACGCGCAGCCGTTCGCCCGCAAAAGCTGCTTCGAGAAATGTCATGGTGGCCTCAGCGTCCCTCACAAGGAGATATGGGGCCAGGGACGTATAGCCTTTTGGTTTGTATCGCATCACCTTGCTCCAATCGCATCTTGACGTCAGATGGGGGACACCCTATCCCAAACAAGAGCGCGCGGGTATGGTGAAAAGGTATCACGGCAGCTTCCCAAGCTTTAGTTACGAGTTCGATTCTCGTTACCCGCTCCACCAGAAAACACCATATGGATATGACCTTTGGCTCAGGCGAACCAAGTGGGTGTTTTGCTTGGACATGAGGGCACGCTTGGTAAAATCGGGAACATCGGCCCCGTTCGGGATAGTGAGCCCCATAGCACCGCCTGTATCACGCACCCCCCAGCACGCCGCAGCATAGGCTCGGCTTGCTGCTACCTTTGGGTGGGCAGATACCGATCACCAGGTGCGTTGTGTCAGGCTTACGTCTTGGTCGGAAAGGTCTCCTGAGGGTGAAGTCGATCCAAGCGCACAGCGGATCATATATTTATCAATGCCTTGCAGCATGACATTAATCCAAATTTGCGGATGCGGCGGGGATGCAGTTAATCAGTTGAGTTAAGCTTTCATCATTTTGAAAGTTCTTTCCTGCTCTGGAAACCGCTTCCTGCCAGCCCTCTTAGGTCTCTGTTAATCCCTTACTGCAACAAAACCCATGGGGGCGTGACGAGGCTTGGGTGATGAGAACTCTAACGCTGAATGGCGCGCAAGATACAGGTTTTGAAATAACGGAAAGACACTTTGGCGGGAACATCATCGCCACCAGATACACCGACGACGGGCGTACTCTGAACTCTTTTCGTGAGGCGGTTGATGAGCTGGACATCTCTGATCTGAGGTATCCCGCCGGACAGCCCGATGTTGTCTATGCCGACGGGTTGCTCATCAATGGGCAATTGCCTGAGCATGTGCACCGCTTCTTTACCTCAGTTGAGGACCGCGATGGTCAGGTCGTGGTGGTGACGCCGACGTTCACGTCTTATGGCGGCCCGGCTGAGCTTGAGCGCTTTGCCGAGTTGATCCTGCGGGAATATGGCCCGCAGGTGCGATCCTTTGAGATCGGAAATGAATATTGGCAGTATCAGGGTGAAGCCGAATACGGGGCAATCGCCAATGACAGCGTGCTCGCGATCACCCGCGCGATGAATGCGACGGGCGTGGATGCAAACATCTGGGTGCAGATGGCCAATGCCAGCGGTGCCGGGAGCGATTTCAAAAACCACCCGACCTTGGGATGGGTGGACCGCACGATTGAGGCCAACAAAACCATCATCGACCAACTCAGCGCGCAGGCGCTTGATACCATCGATGCTGTGGTTGAGCATTCGTACTTGCGCGACACAAACCAGCTTTTGGGTGATGAGATTGACGCCACAAACATGCTTTGGCTCGATGTCGAAACATGGCGCGACCATACCGGGCGTGACTATGACCTTGCCCTGACCGAATGGAACATCCGCACCACAAACGAGGACCAGCTTGGGGTAAAGGCCGCCTCCAGCCTGCTGCACCATTTTGGCAATCTGGTGCAATTGGGCGCAGATGAAATGCACGTCTGGTCACCGCAACACAATACCGCCACAGACCTTGCCGGGGCGGACAATGTGATCGTGGATGAGGCCACCGGCGTGGTCAAGAACACCGTGACGGGGGCGACGTTTGATTTGATGTCCTCGCACCTTGTGGGCAAGAGCCTGATGGATATGGATGTAGGCGGCGCTTACGAATACATCTCCACCCACGGCTATGCCAGCGACTATGAGCTGACGGTCTATGTCGCCTCGCGCTCCGAAGAAACCGAGACGGTCTCCTTCAGCACGGGTGCGGCTTTTGAAGGTGCCGTGCTCGCCTCAGCGACGTTGATTGGCTATGACAGCGGCCCAGACAGCTCCGATGGTGTGCATTGGTTCCAGCCTGAGGGCCGGTTTGTTGAATCGCAATTCACGATCATTGATGGACAACGGTACTACCTAGATGAACATGACGCGAACGCCTCCCTGACCGAACTTGGACTGACCAACGCCGACCGGACCGGCAGCTTCGACTTTGAATTGCTCCCCTATCAGGTGATGGAATTGACCTATTCGCTGTCAGGTGGGTCCAGCATGATCGGCACCGCAGCAAATGATCGCCAGATCTTTAATGCAGGAGAACAGTTCATCCGTTCGCTTGATGGCAACGACACGGTGGATGTCGGTCAGGAAGCGGACACCGTTTATGGCGGCAACGGGGATGATCACATTGTGCTGGGTGCAGGCAATGACCTTGGCTATGGCGAAAACGGCAATGATTTTCTGAGCGGATGGGGCGGGAATGACACGCTCTATGGCGGCAACGGAAACGACTCCCTCTTCGGATATCAGGGGGATGATCACATCGATGGCAATGTCGGCAATGATCACCTGCGCGGCGACGATGGCAACGACTTGCTTTTTGGTTCTGCGGGGTTTGACACCCTCGAAGGGGGCAACGGTGCAGATCGGCTTTATGGCGGCAACAATGCGGACCACCTGATTGGAGGTGCCGGCAATGACACATTAAGCGGTGCCGAAGGTTTTGACCGGTTGGAGGCTGGTGACGGCGATGATGTGCTTGATGGAGGGGGCAGCACCGATGGTCTTTTTGGAGGGATCGGCAATGACGCGCTCTTTGGCGGGGATGACAACGACCGGCTGATGGGCGGCGCTGGATTTGACACGCTCAACGGGGATGCCGGCGACGACACCCTGATGGGCGAAGGCCAGGCCGATGTGTTGTCTGGTGGCACTGGCAATGACGCGCTTTATGGTGGGTCCGGGGTGGACCAGCTGCGCGGAGATAGCGGCGATGATTTGCTGGACGGTGGCGTGCACAATGACCGCCTGCGCGGCGGCGACGGCAATGACACACTGCTGGGCGGTGCCGGATTTGACTTCCTTGAGGGCGAAGAAGGCAACGACGAACTTTATGGCGGCAATGAAGCCGATCGTATGACCGGCGGTGCTGGCAATGACACGATGATGGGCGAAAACGGCGTTGATTACCTTTTTGCAGGCAATCAGGACGACTTTGTCGATGGGGGCGCGGGTGCTGATACGGTGATCGGTGGGCATGGCGATGACACGGTGCTTGGCGGGGGCGACAATGATCGCATTCTGGGCGGCACAGGCAATGACGCCATCGACGGCGGTACTGGCAACGATACCGTCTACGCCGGAGCGGGGTTTGACACGATCACAGGCGGCGACGGAAATGATGCGCTCTATGGTGATTTTAACGCCGATACCTTTGTCTTTGCGGACGGCCATGGCCACGACGTGATCCATGACTTTGAGGCGTCGAACATGGCGGAGCGGATTGACCTGCGCGGTGTCTCTGCCTTCTCCAGCTTTGCCAATCTGCAACAATCCATGCGGCAGGAAAACGCAGATGTGGTGATCACCACCGATGGCCGCAGTTCCATACGGATACAGGACGCCATCATCGAGGAGCTGGATGAGAATGACTTTGTCTTTTGAAGCGGCACCTCGGCGCGGTGCGTGCCGCCCTGCCCCATTAACCACTTGGCCCCTTAAACGTGGCAGCAGCCCTCATTTGGGTTGTATTGGTACGACATCGGAAGGATTTGAATCATGTTAGCTGCATCTGCTGCATTTCTCGCTTTGCTGGGGGTTGGCTTTGTGCTTATGCCGGGCGACGACGAAGATGACACAATGAACACCGCCTCCGAGGACACGGAGGAAAATCTGGAAGATATGCCGGAAGACGATCTTGAGATCGTGCCGCTTGATGAATTCATCGACGGCGCGCCCTCGACGGCTGATCTTGAGGATCCGGACGAGCCGCAGGTTGAACCGTCAATGGAGGAAGACGCAAACGCCGGGACCGGCGGCGATGATGCGGCCGAGTTTGATGGCCCAGTCGCCGAAGACGCATCAGATGATGATGACATGTCTGAGGAGGATGAACCCTCGGACGATCTGGCATCTGATGATGAAGCCACTGACGCGCCCTCAAATGTGGTTGCGGGCGGGCCCGGTGATACGCTTGTTGGTGGGCCGGCGCTTGACAGCTTTGACGTGACAGTCGGCGAACAGGGTGATCCTGAGACGGTTATTCAAAACCTCTTTGACGTGGCAGAGGATGACGACAGCGGCCTCCCTGCTACCAGCACTGAAATCGAAACGATCTGGTTGCGTGATGAAGACGGCACGCTGATCAGCCGCGATGACCTCTTTGCTGCGGACATGCATCTGGACGAGGACGAAGCGCGCGGAGGTGTGACGCTGAGCCTGAATGGACATGCAACGCTGTTTGTTGAAGACGTCACTCTGGACGACTTCACAGAAAATTCACTGATCCTTGGCAACTTCCAGATGGCGCGCAGCGCCTAATATGGATGTCCCCCCTTAGACAAGCCGCCCTTGCCTCAGCCGGAAACCATGGAAATCCATAAATGGTCCCGGTACGGTCTTGGGCGGGCCGCATTTGCATCTGTAGTATGATGCCCAGGAACAGACCAAAGATCAAAGCACCATGACGAACGATCCAAAGAACCGCCACGCAAAAATCTTTGCGCTGTTGCACCAGTCAGAGCAGAGCAAACGGCCCGCCGCCCGTGCGCAGGCCGCAGCGGAACGGTATCTGGATGACACAACAGCCGATCAAATCCTGTCGCATTGCCTGTCGTCGATGCACCCCCCCCTCGCTGGGAAACAGACCCTAAAAAAGGCGACCACGCGGGCCGCCTTTTTTCGAAATCGCCAAATAGACTAACGCAGAATTCGGAAGGTCAGCAACACTTAGCACTTCCTGACATCAAAGATATCAATGCGTTAAGTGATGCTTGCTGTTTGAGGCGATTCCGAATTCGTTCAAGTCCTCAAAAGAAAGCGCCCGCGTCCAGCCCTACGGTAATGGCACCCACAACCGCACCGCTGTCGGGGTCTGTGACGGCAAAGGACACCTGACCCTGATAGGTCTGCGTGCTTTCATCCAGCTCAATCTGATCGATAAAGACAGTGCCGGCCCCCTTTGGATAGGTCTCAAGGAACTTGGCCTCGTCGCCTTGCCAGTAGTCCGATGTGATGCCGCTGGACGCGACGTTCAGGCCGACACTATCCATCACAAAAACCTCTGTGATGCGACCGCCGGATTGATTGAGATGCTCACGCAGGAAAGCAGACAGCGGGGCGTTCAGGACATCGTCGATCATCGGCTGGCTGGGCTTTCCAACCTCTTCGCGCCATGCGGTGTCGCGGGCAAGAATGTCGCTTTCGCTCATCCCGCGCGTTTCTTCATTCTGCGCGCGGACGGCCGCGACAATCTGGGCGTCGTTCACCCAGGCCATCAAGTCATCATAGATATATTGCGACATGGCAGGCGGCACCTCAGTGGCAAAGGCGGCGGGTGCGACAAGCAGGGAAAGAGCGGTAAGGGTTGATCTGAACATGTGTGATCCTCAATTGGTAAGACAAATGCGGGCATGCCGCGTGCGCGTCACCTTAGGGTCACACCATTTAAGGTCCGGTAAATCAGTCCGCTGTGGGGGTGCCACGAAATCCTGTTGCCACGACAAACTTCTCAGAACTGTCAGATCGGCTCGCGGGGGGTTTGATGTTGGCCACTTTGGTGAACCGTTGCTTGAGGATCTTTTGCAGGTCCCCCTCCGCGCCACCCGCCAGCACTTTGGCGACAAATGTGCCGCCCTCTTCCAAGACATCAAAGGCGAAGTAAGCCGCCGCCTCACACAGCGCAATGATGCGCAGATGGTCGGTTTGTTTGTGACCAGAGGACGAGGCCGCCATGTCCGACATCACCACATCCGCCTTGCCACCCAGCCACTCCTTAACCTGAATATCGGCATCGTCTTCCATGAAATCCAGTTGGTGCAATTCACACCCCGCAATCGGCTCCATTTCCTGCAGATCAATGCCAAGGATCGTGCCCACAGCCTTGCCGCCCCGTTCGCCCAGCACATTACAGCGTTTGACCGCGACCTGACACCACCCGCCAGGCGCTGCCCCCAGATCGACAATCCGCGCACCGGGCACCAAAAAACGATATTTGTCGTCCAATTCCATGATCTTATAGGCCGCACGTCCGCGATAGCCTTCGGCCTGCGCACGTTTGACATAAGGATCGTTGAGCTGCCGTTGCAGCCAGCGGGTAGAGCTGGTCGTGCGTCCGCGTGCGGATTTGACCTTGACCTTCAGCTCACGTTGCCCGCGCCCTGATGTGTTTTTGCCCGTCGGTGTTTTGGCCATCAATAGGGCCCCTTTTCCAATACGCCATCCGCGCTCATTTGCGCATAGAGCAATCCTTCGCGCAGTCCCCGATCCGCAACGCTCAGCCGATCGGTGGGCCAGCAGCGCATCAAGGCCTGCAAAATCGCCGCCCCCGACATGATCAAAGCTGCGCGGTCTGAGCCGATCCGCGGGTCAGCGCGCCGCCCCGTCGGGCCCATCGCCAGATAGGAATGGATGACCTTGTCGATCTGAGCAGAGGTCATGCGCAGCCCGTCAATCTTGGTCCGGTCATACCGCTTTAACCCAAGGTGGCTGGCGGCGACAGTTGTGACCGTGCCTGAGGTCCCCACAATCTGAAACCGCTCCTGAGGCTGGGCGGACTGGTAGGGGGTAAAGTCCTGAAGATTTTCCTCAAAAAACCAACTCATCAGGGCAAACCGCGCGGCGTCGTCTTCGACGTCGTTAAACTGATCGCGCAATGTGGCCACCCCAAGCGGCACGGAAATCCAATCCACGACCTTGGCCGCAGGCACCTCAGACTTCACCTGTTCAAACCCCGAATGCAGCCGCATGATGGATTGCGCGCGCTCCTTGCGCGGCACCTGCGAGATGTCGATCCAGACAAGCTCAGTCGAGCCGCCGCCGATGTCCACAACAAGCAGGTTCTGCGTCTTGTGATTGACCAGCGGCGCACAGGAGATCGCGGCAAGCTGTGCCTCTTCCTGTGGCTTGATGATATCAAGCCGCAGCCCGGTCTCGCGCTGGATACGCCGCATAAACTCCGCACCGTTCAGGGCCCGGCGGCAGGCTTCGGTGGCCACCAGCCGCATGCGACGCACCTTGTTACGCTTGAGTTTTTGCTGACAGATGCGCAGCGCCTGCACCGTGCGTGCCATAGATCCGCGCGACAAGCGCCCGGTCTTTTCCAGCCCTGCGCCCAATTGGACAGACTTGGAAAAACTGTCCACCACATGAAAACCGCTGCCCCTGGGTTCAGCGATCAACATTCGGCAGCTATTTGTGCCCAGATCAAGGGCCGCATACAGCTCGGACGATCTGGGCGGAACTGGCGCGGGGCTCAGAGCCGGTCTGGTGTCCTTATCGAGCGCGCCCGCACCTTTTGGACGCTGTGGCGCCATGAGTTGCGCCTTTCATATCGAGTTGCCTCAAAGGTAGTCCCGGAATGCCCTTCACGCAAGCGGCAAGAACGGGCAAACTGTGTTCTGAATGGCATAGGCTGGGCCGGGCCCTGTTTCTGCAGGCCTGTCAGCGGAAAAAGGGAAACCGAAATCATGTTCCCGATTTGGATATCACTTTGCATCGCCCTTTTGCTGGTGACGGCCGTCATCCATTCTGTCGGAGGAGAGGTTTATCTGCTGCGCCCCTTGTTTCGAAAGCGCGGCAACAAGGTCTTGGAGAACCCATTGGCCCGCATGATCTTGCGGTTTGCATGGCATGTGACCTCTCTGAGCTGGGCGGTGCTTGCTGTGATCCTCTATGCTGTCGCGTTCCGGCCCGGTGATGTGATCGCTGTGACACTTGGGACGGTTGGTCTGGTCTTTGGGCTTGTCGGTCTGTTCGACCTTGTGGCGAGCAAGGGCAAACACGTCGGCTGGCCTTTCCTTGTGTTGATTGGCATCTGCGCCCTGCTGGCCCTTGGGGCAAGCAATGCGTGGCACTGATTGGCGTTCCGTTCCCTCATGTAGATGATGAAGATTTCGATGATGCGCGCCTCTCGTCCCACGGCGCGTCAACTGCTAGCTTGAGTGACGTCGCGGATGACGCGCGGCGTGTCGAAAAACGGCGTCGCGGGAAACCTGCAAACCGCTAGAACCGAATTTGAGAGAGCGAGGGGGGAATCACATCATGCCTGACGTCACCATTGTATATTGGCGCGACATTCCGGCCCAGGTGATCGTGGGCAAAGGGCGGCGCGGGTCAAAACGTCCCCTGCCTGAGCGGTTTGAACAGGCCATCGACCGCGCTGCGATGAAAATCGGGGCCGAGGACACCGATGCCTACCTTGCTGAGTGGCGCAAGGCCGACCCCTTTACCGTTGAAGGTGACGCAGATGCTGTCGCAGATGCTGAAGCTGCACGCATTGACGCAGAATACGACCGGGAGCGCATCAAAGCGCTGATCGCAAACGACGGCTGGGCATGACGCCCGCACCCTCATGATAAAGGACACCATCATGGCTTTGTTGAATTTCCGCCGCAAAGAAGCAGCCGACGCACCCACAGCCGGCGCAGAGGTCGAGGCGTTTTTGCAAGACTACTCCATCGAGGTGATGCCACGCACCGCCGAGAAGGTTGAGGATTTCCGCGCCCTGCTGCCAGCAGGGACCCGTGTCTACATCGCCCATATCGAAGGCACGCCGATTGACGATATGGTCGCAACTGCAAAACGCCTGAACAGCGACGGGTTCAAAGTGATGCCGCATTTTCCCGCGCGCATCATCAAGGACAAGGCGACGCTGGGCGATTGGATTGCCCGCTATCAAGGTGAGGCAGATGTCGATCAGGCCCTGCTGCTCGCCGGTGGTGTGGCGGACCCGCATGGGGATTTCAGCGACTCGATGCAGTTGATGGAAACTGGCCTTTTTGATCAGGCGGGTTTCAAGCGGTTGCACGTTGCAGGCCACCCCGAAGGCAACCGCGATATTGATGCCAAAGGCACGGCAAACGTCGATGCGGCTCTCAAATGGAAGAATGATTTCCAGACCCGTACAGATGCGGAGATGGCGATCGCCACCCAATTTGCCTTTGACGCAAAACCGATCATTGCCTGGGCCGACAGCCTGCGGGATGCTGGCATCACCCTGCCCGTGCACATCGGCATCGCTGGCCCTGCCAAGCTCCAGACCTTGATCAAGTTTGCCATTGCCTGTGGCGTCGGTCCCTCGCTCAAGGTGCTGCAAAAGCGGGCGATGGATGTGACCAAACTGCTTTTGCCCTATGAGCCAACCGAAGTCCTGCGTGATCTGGCGCTGCACAAGGCCGCGCACCCTGATTTCAACATCAGCCATGTGCATTTCTTTCCGCTTGGTGGGATAAAGACCAATGCAAATTGGGCAATTGAAAACGGTGGTGAAGCTGGCAAACCAGCCAACGCCTGAGAAACCCAACCGACAAAGTCACTCTGCCAGATGTTCCGCGTGTCTGGCAGACCAAGGGAGAGCGTGGTGAAAAACCCTTTGAAATATGTGCACCTGATGTACTCTGCGACGTATCCTGCGTCTCAGATCGGTGTTTCACATGCGCTTGTTTCAGGTTTTGATTGCCCTCCTAATCCTGTTGGGTCCGCTGCCATTGCTGGCGCAAGCACAGCCCAGCAATATCGCAGGCTTCTGGCGCTGCATCTCAAATTCAGGCGTGGTGTCCATCGACCTGCAGTTACAGATCAACCCCGACAGGTCGCTCTATGGCGAGGGCAGCATCGTCTACGTGCAGACCAATCGCATCTACAATGTGCGCGGCCCGGGGCGCTGGTTGCTGGCACCGCCCGACGCTTCCTCGCCCGAGTATCTCTATACCTTTCAGCTGCAACCGATGGATGGCAATCATGCGATCTTTTCGATCTACGCGCGACCAACCGGCGCGCCAAACGGGCTCTACAATCTGTGGCGCAATCCGCAGACCGGGGGCACCACGGAGACCAGCTGCCAACGCTTCGGCTGAGACCAACAACCGACAACACAACTGACCCGCGGGCTGCCTCACTGGCTGTTGCCACTGGTGTGCCTTGCCTTCACCCCTCTTACTGCGCGCGATAAGGAACGATCCATGACACGCACCATTGTCGAATCCAAAACAAAAACAGCCGTCATCGGCTTTGATGAACCGTTCTGCGTGATCGGTGAGCGGATCAACCCCACCGGGCGCAAGGTCCTGTCCGAAGAGCTTGAGCGCGGCGACTATTCCCGCGTGGAAGCGGATGCCGTGGCACAGGCCAATGCGGGTGCCACCGTGCTCGACGTGAACTCCGGCGCGGTCTTTTCCAACAAGATGGCCGAAGACCCGCGATACGCCGACAACAACTTTGTTGAGCCAACGCTTATGCCCGAGCTGATCAAACGGGTGCAGGCGGTGACAGATGTCCCGATCTGTATCGACAGCTCCGTGCCCGGCGCGCTGGAAGCGGGGCTTGAAGCTTGCGAGGGGCGGCCGCTGTTGAACTCCGTCACAGGTGAGGAAGAGCGCCTTGAGATGGTGTTGCCGCTGGTCAAGAAATACAACGTGCCGGTTGTCGCGATCTCCAACGATGACACAGGCATTTCCGAGGATCCGGATGTGCGCTTTGCCGTGGCCAAGATGATTGTAGAGCGTGCAGCAGATCACGGCATCCCCGCACATGACATCGTCGTGGACCCGCTGGTGATGCCCATTGGGGCCATGGCAACGGCTGGTCATCAGGTCTTTACGCTGGTGCGGCGCCTGCGCGAAGAGCTTGGCGTGAACACCACCTGCGGTGCCTCCAACATCTCCTTTGGCCTGCCAAACCGCCACGGCATCAACAATGCGTTTTTGCCGATGGCGATGGGCGCTGGCATGACCTCAGCGATCATGAACCCCGTGGCACTGCCGGTGAATGCCAACAAGATTGAGGAAAAGAAGGCAGAGCTTGCCGCGTTGGGTGTTGTCCTGCCCGAAGGGATGGATGACGAGGCATTTGTCCAGCTCTTTGGCCTTGGCTCTACCCTGCCCCGTCCGGGCAAAGAGATGGAAGCCATAAGGGCCGCGAACTTCCTCTTTGACCGCGACCCACACGGCGGCGAATGGATTAAATTCAACAAGACCGCGCCAAAAGCGGGTCAGGAAGGCCGGGGACGTGCGGGGCGCAAAGGCGGTCGTCGCCGCGGTTGATCCAGACCAGATTTGCACATGTAAAAAGCCCGGCTGACCGCTGGGCTTTTTGCATTTTAGGGGCTCATTTGAAGAATCTGACATCACATTGCATGTGGTAACGCGGAATTAACAGACCACGCCGTAAGAGTGCTTCACCCAACAAGATGTGGAGCGCAATTATGACAAGTGTTCGATCCCACAAAGCAGGCCAGCCGGATGACTGAGCCGCTGACCCCAGAGGGTAAGCTGGACCTGTCCGCAATCCCTGCCCTGCACCAGGCGCTATTGAGCCAGCTGGGACAGGACATCGTCCTGGACCTTGGACACGTGACGCAGATGGGCGCGCTTTGTCTGCAAACCTGTCTCGCCGCGGCCAAAGACACGCGCGCTGCTGGCCAGTCTTTTGAGATCGTCAATGTACCTGAGGTCGTTGAAGCACAGATTTGCAGCATGGGACTTACAATCGAAAAATTGGCGGAGGGGACGTTATGAGCCTTGAGATTCTGGCGGTCGATGATAGCCGAACAATGCGTGACATGATCCGGATGGCCCTGCTTCCGTCGGGCTTTACCGTCCATACCGCCGATGATGGTGTCCACGGTATTGAGGTGCTTGACGGGATTGAACCTGACGCAATCATCACGGACATCAATATGCCCCGCATGGATGGGTTCGGATTTATCGATGCGGTCCGGGAGCAAGACCGCCATCGCGCAACGCCCATTCTGGTCCTCACCACAGAGGCCGCACCTGAACTGAAAAAGCGCGCAAGGGACGCTGGCGCGACCGGCTGGATCGTCAAACCCTTTGATCCCGCCAAGCTTGTTAAAGCGCTCCAAATGGTCGCTGGATAGGAGCAGTTTTATGAGCACGGACCCAATGGCCGAAATCCGCGCCTCGTTCTTCATCGAATGCGAGGAATTGCTGGAAGCGTTGCAAGACGGCTTGCAAATCATGGACGACGGAGACGACGATAGCGAAACCATCAATATCGTGTTCCGTGCGGTCCACTCCATCAAGGGTGGTGCAGGTGCTTTTGGCCTCGAAGGGTTGGTCCGATTTGCGCATCGCTACGAGACAGTTCTGGATGAAGTGCGCGCCGGCAATCTGCAAGTCGGTCCTGATGCGCTCAAAGTCTTTTTTCAGGCGGCTGACCATCTGTCGGACCTTGTACGCATCAGCCGTGATGGCGAAGACCTGCCTGAGGCAGAAACAGCACGACTTCTGGAGGCATTGGATCACTTTCTGCCAGAAAGCGCCGCAGAGGAAGAAGAAGCCGAAGAAGCCATCGATTTCAAGCCAATGGGCCTTTCGCTGGATATGGATTTTGGGGATGACGACGGTGACGGGACGGGCGATCTCCCTTCATTGGATGACCTTCCGCCACCCCCTGATTTCGGTGCAGCCGTTGATGCAGGGCCCGCGACCTATTTGATCAAATTCACCCCTCAGGGGGAGTTGTTTGACACTGGAAACGAGCCCGCTCTGCTGCTGAGAAACCTGTTGGAACTTGGTCAGGCGGATGTCGTGTGTTCTGCCGAAGACCTCCCGCCGCTTTCCAAGTTGTCACCAGAAGTCCCTCATCTGAGTTGGACAGTAATGTTGCAGACCGATGTCGATGAGAGCGAAATCGCATCGATTTTTGAGTTTGTCGAAGGGCTCTGCACGCTTGAGATCACACGCACCAGTGATGACAATCCAGCATCGAAAGACACGAGCCCTGAACTTGAGATCCTGTCGAACGATCCAGCGGTTGAGATGGATGTTCCTGCGCTGCCTTTGTCGACACCAGATGCACAAAGTTCTGACATTGCCCTGCCCCCGGCCGAAGACGCCGATGTTGCACCGATGGCGGCACCTCCAGCACTCGAAGAGGCCGATGCACAATCATCAAGCCCGCCTCCAAAACCTGCCAGGGAACCAAGTGGTAAATCAAATGCGTCTGCGGCAGCAAAGTCTGTCGTTCGGGTTGATTTGGATCGGATCGAGCGTTTGGTGAACCTTGTTGGTGAGCTTGTCATCAACCAGGCCATGTTAAGCCAAAGCCTTGAAAAATCGGGGATATCCCCCCACTCAGATGCGATGAGCGGTCTTGAGGAGTTTCAACGCCTTACCCGGGACATACAAGACAGTGTCATGATGATCCGCGCGCAGCCTGTCAAATCGCTGTTCCAGCGCATGTCGAGGATCGTCCGGGAGGCCTCGGCCGCCGTCAACAAGGATGTGCGCCTGCATACCTTTGGCGAAGCCACTGAGGTTGACAAAACGGTGATCGAACGGCTTGCTGACCCGTTGACGCATATGATCCGAAATGCTGTTGATCATGGCTTGGAGACACCAGAAAAGCGGATCGAAGCTGGCAAAGAACCGCAGGGCCGTGTGAACCTGACCGCCGCACATCGCTCTGGTCGCGTTGTGATAGAAATCTCTGATGATGGCGCTGGTATCAACCGGCCCAAAGTGCTCCAGCTTGCCATCGACAAGGGGCTGATACCGGCAGATGCAAATCTGAGTGACACTGAGATTGACAACTTGTTGTTCTTACCAGGTTTTTCAACCGCCAGCGTTGTGTCCGATCTGTCTGGCCGTGGGGTCGGAATGGATGTTGTACGCACAGCAATTCAGGCGTTAGGGGGGCGGATCACAACCACATCCGAACCCGGAAAGGGGACATCGTTCTCAATCTCTCTGCCGCTGACGCTCGCGGTGTTGGATGGGATGGTAGTAAAAGTTGCAGGGGAAACCCTCGTTCTTCCGCTGAATCTTGTCATTGAAACCCTCACCCTGGAAAAGAACCAGGTCCAGATGGTGCGCCCGGGCCAAAACGTAATCGAAGTCCGCAGTGGATTTGTGCCTCTTTTTGATCTTGGTGAAGCACTGGGCTATCGCGGACCTGTTGAAAACTTTGAAGGTTCTGTCGTCCTGCTGATTGCCCAGGATGATGAAAGTACCGCAGCACTCGTGATCGACAACATTCTGGATCAACGCCAGGTCGTTATCAAAGGGTTGGATGATGGCTTTCATCGTGCCCCCGGCATCGCCGCAGCAACCATACTCGGAGACGGACAGATTGCATTGATCCTTGATCCGTCCGACATCATCACCAGTTCAGGTGCCTTGGGTGCTGTTTCCGCCTCAACCGCTCAGGAAAGTCTGTCCGCATGACATCGAAAACCAGCCCCGCCAGTATTGAACTTTTGACATTCCGCATTGCAGATCAAGAGTATGCTCTTGATATTATGTCTGTGCGTGAGATCCGCGGATGGACCCATGCAACCCCCCTGCCGCACGCCCCTCACTATATGAAAGGCGTCATCAATTTGCGCGGAACAGTTCTGCCGGTCATGGATCTCTCTGCGCGTCTGGGACTGCCACAACGCCAGCAGAACGAGCGGAATGTCATTATTGTCGTGAAACTCGAAGAGTCGATGACCGGACTATTGGTAGACGCGGTTTCGGACATTATTGCATTGTCACCGGAAGACATGCAGCCACCGCCTGATCTCTCCTCTGACAGTGTCGAAGCAGTCGTGAGCGCTCTTACACTGATTGATGAACGTATGATCCGAGTTCTAGATCTCGCAGCCACGGTGAGCGGCATCGAAAGCATGGCTGCATGAACGCCATGCAACACCCCTCGACCGACTTGGACCCTGAGAGCTTTCGCGCGATCGCCGATCTCGCTTATCGCGAAAGCGGTCTAACGCTAGTCGAGGAAAAGAGTTCGATGATTTGCTCTCGCCTGCGCCATCGATTGCGGGACCTTGGATTGCAAAACTTCTCCGCATACACAGCTCTGCTGAAATCAGATGACGGTGCGAAAGAACGCCGCCACCTCATTTCAGCGCTAACAACAAATGTTTCTCATTTCTTTCGCGAAATGCATCACTTCGACACTCTGCGGGAAGAGTTTGCAAAACGCCTGCCCGGTCTGCGCTCTGGTGGTCAAATGCGCATCTGGTCTGCTGGCTGTTCCAATGGCCAAGAGGCAATGTCCACGGCCATTACGCTGCTTGAGCATAGCGCGGACGCCGGACAGTTAGACGTTCGAATTTTGGCCACGGATATCGACCCCGAAGTGGTGGGTTTTGCACGTGAAGGTGTCTATCCCGAACGAATGATTCGCGGGGTATCTGAAACACTGCTGAGTAAATACTTTGATCGGGATGACAGCAAAGCGGGTGAACCATTTTTCGCAGCCAAACCTGCTTTGCGAAATCTGATCCGGGTCAACCAGTTGAATCTGTTAGGTGAATGGCCAATGACAAGACGCTTCGACATTGTTTTTTGCCGAAACGTCGTCATCTATTTTGATCTTAAGACACAGACAACGTTGTGGCCGAGGATGAAGAAAACTCTCGCGCCGGACGGGGTTTTGTTTCTCGGCCATTCTGAACGCATCGCCGACCCTCAAGCATACGGGTTCGATTGCACGGGACCCACAACTTACCGCCCTACCACCTCTTGATCGCCACACGCGGGCACCAAGAGACCAAAAAACAAGAGAGAGGCTGAACCATGGCATTGCGCGATCAAATTCGGATTATGGTGGTAGACGATATGTCGACAAGTCGCGGTCTGATCACCCAGGCGCTGGACGCCTTTGGTGTGCGGAACGTATCAACCGCTGAAAATGGCAAGCAGGCGCTTCAAGTCCTTGCTTCAAAACCTGCGCACCTCGTTATCTCGGATTACAATATGCCGGAAATGGACGGGCTTCAGTTGCTGCACTACCTGCGTGCGACACCAAAGACCAAGGGGATCGGTTTTGTGTTGATTACCGGTCGCGCTGAACAACAGATTATTGATCATGGTAAGAAGCTGGGCATGAACAATTATCTGAAAAAACCATTTCAGCCTGATGAATTGCGTAATTGCATTGAGGCTGTCGTCGGGCGCCTCTGATGGAGGTGTCCTGCGACCATCAAAATGCGCAAGACATTTTGGAAAGAATGGCAAAGCATTTTGATCTTCTTGCCGATGAAACACATCAGATTGAGCATGCCATTGCAGAAGAGCTGGCCGGTGACCGCACCACGATCCCACGCAATATCACGCGATTGCAACGGCTCGACTTCTTACGGCAATCTCTGGAGGACATGGCTTTGCTGACACTGATCCTGTCGAAGCACACCCAAGGTGAATTGCCAAACGACATGGCTCAAAAATTGCGACTTGAAGCAACCCGCACGGTTTTCAGGAGTGCGATCACACCAACCGCACCCGTTCAAGCAGATGAAGCGGCCGGCGACGTCGATTTGTTCTAAGGGATCGCCACCTTTCAAAACAGGCACCTCTCTCTTGACTCAGTATGACCACAGCGTCGTGGTTGTTTCGGACCGCCATTCAAATTGGGTGGCCCAACACATTTTCCAGAAAGCACTGCAGTCGATTGTGGCTATCCGGGCTCCGCCGGAAGCGGTGTGACCCACGTTGGTTTCCAGGTCTGGTGCGATGTTACATTCTGAGTGTTCGGTCAGGCATTCAAAACAGTTCCAGGTCATTCCCGACGGGCGCGGCGGGCTGAACCACTTCTTCCACTGGTGCTTGATGACGCGCTTTTATCCGGGCGGCACCCGTGACGGGTACAAAAACGACCTGCCGTGCGATTTCGCCTCCCAAAGAGTGCGATACACACGGGATATTTTCCCGATCGAGATAGTCGAGCAAGAACGTAGAGTTTGTTGGGCCAATGTTCGACAATCCGCTAACCATTTGTGCCCCACCAAAGGCCTTGGCCTGAAACCTGCTGCGTTGCCCGCCCAGTTTGAGCATATCATTGATCAACAGTTCCATCGCATTTGCACCTGCAAGATCATCGACGTTCAGCGATTGCTGGGAATGACTGGCCAACAGGATGTGGTTCATCCCGCCGACACCAGCCACCGGGTCCCAAAGACAGCAAGACACACAAGACCCCAAAAGGGTGGATATCGTGGCAGTGGGGTCATTGCTGACGTGGTATTCGCCCTGAGTAATAACAAATTTGCCTGACATGACTATCTGCGCCCTCCCGTTCGGATTGCGTGCGCTGCAACAGCACGATTTGTCGCCTCACCAATTTCGGAAAGGGGGAGCTGCTGTTGGATCGCTCCAAGGTCGAATGCGGCGCGTGGCATACCATAGACAACACTGC
Source organism: Sulfitobacter sp. (assembly GCA_045105735.1). GTDB lineage: Bacteria > Pseudomonadota > Alphaproteobacteria > Rhodobacterales > Rhodobacteraceae > Sulfitobacter. The sequence goes on from JBGCDV010000007.1 coordinate 280,097, forward strand.
TGTCGGCATCCTGCCCTATGGTTGTTGCCCCGGCCGTATGCAGCGCCTGTATCCCGAGCGCACCATCCCTGCCCAATCCGGTCAGTATCAATGCGATCACATCCTCGGCCGAACGGATTGCCGAGTGAAACAGCGCATCAACAGAAGGCCGATGCAGAGCCTCGGCGGGCTCGGGGCTGAATTGGCAGTACCAGGCATTGCCCCGGCGCTGAACATGGGTGTGTTGACCGGCCGCAGGGGCCAGCCGGATCTGACCTGACCCAAGGAGTTCATCCGCCCGGGCGATACCAACATCATGCGGCAGATGGCTGTCCAACATACGCGAGAAGCTGACCAAGAACGCACCCGGCATATGTTGCACAATCAGCACCGGTGGCGCATCCGCATGCAGGTCAGCCAAGACCGTTTCCAGCGCGGCAACACCGCCCGTCGATGCACCAATCAGGATAATCGGCAAGTTTTCAGCCTTCCCGCCGATACCTAGCGCGGGGGGGGCTGGTGGTTTTTTGACGGCAAGCTGGACCGTGCTGCAGGCCGCCGAAAACACGCGGCGCGCGATGTCGCGGCACACTTTCTGGTCGGCTTGGCCAGTTGGCTTCAAAATGCAATCAATCGCCCCCAACGAAAGCGCTGTGATCGTCGCCTCCGAATTGCTTTCGGTTGCACCGGAAATCATCACCACAGGCATCGGCCGCAGCTTCATAATGCGGCCAAGGAACTCCAGCCCGCTCATCCCCGGCATTTCGATATCAAGGGTGATAACATCGGGGTTTAGTTGCTTGATCACTTCGCGGGCCTCCTCCGCGTTTGCGGCCTCGCCAACGATTTCCAGCCGGGGGTCCTGTTCGAGGACGACGCGCAGCCAGCCCCGCAAGGTCTGTGAGTCGTCAACAATCACGACGCGTTTGCGCGTATAAAACGCGGCAATTCCATCAGAGGCATCGCGCCCATGCTGCATGTATTGGCCTCACTTTGCTGCCTGCGGAACACCTTGGCCCGTCAATCCAACCGCAGGGTTCTTACTGGGTCAAAAGAATGAATTCTGTCTTAAGCCGCTCAAAGAACATCGGCAGCGCCGCTTGACAGCCCAGCCACATCACCCTTCGATAGACAATCACCGATGTTGAAAGGAAACCTCGTGCCCGCAATCGACGCCATCTTTGATCATATCACCGCGAACGAAGACAGCTATGTCGCGCGTGTGATGGCCTATGCCAGCCATCCCAGCATATCGGCGCAAAACGTAGGGATCAGAGACGTGGCGGAGATGCTTGTGGCGCATTTGAAATCTCTGACCTTTAAGGCTGATCTCATTGAGAGCGCGGGTCATCCCTTTGTTCTTGGGCGCAAAACCGTTGATCCGTCCAAGCCTACCGTGCTGTTTTATGGACACTATGACGTGCAACCCCCGGAGCCGCTGGAGGCATGGGACAGCCCTCCATTTGAGCCGGCATTGCGGGACGGTCGTATCTGGGCGCGCGGCATTGGCGACAACAAAGGGCAGCATTTTGCGCAACTTCTGGCCATTGAGGCGCATCTGAAAGTGACAGGCACCCTGCCCTGCAATGTGATCTTCCTGCTTGAGGGAGAAGAGGAAATCGGCTCCCCCCAGATTGCCGATTTTGTCCGTGATCATGCCGATCAACTGAACGCTGATTTGGTGGTCACCTCTGACGGTACGCTGCATGAAAGCGGGCAGCCGGTGATCTACTTTGGGGTCCGCGGTGTCGCGAGCTTTGATCTTGTGGCCAAAGGTGCCGCGCGCGATGTGCATTCGGGCAATTTTGGCGGCGTGGTGCCCAACCCGATCTGGACCCTTGTTCACCTGCTGGCGACCATGAAGGACGCAGATGGCACGATCACGATCGAAGGCATACCCGAGGTGGCGACCCCTGCCACCAACCTTGAACGTGAGGCGATGGCCCGCCTGCCGCTTGATCTACCGCAGGTGATGGCGGAGCTTGGTTTTGACACGCTCGACGGTCCTGTGGCGCGCGCCTATTGGGACCGGTTGATGTTCCACCCAACGCTTACAATCAACGGCATTCATGGTGGATACGATGGCCCGGGGAGCAAAACGGTTTTGCCGAATGCGGCGATCGCCAAATGCGATATTCGACTGGTGGAGCCGCTGACGCCGGACCATGTGTTTGCGCGGCTTGAGGCGCATGTCGCACGGCACGCGCCAGATGTCGAAGTGATCCCGCATGGCGGCATGTTGCCATCGAAAACCCCTATGTCCTCACCCTTTACCAAAGTGTTGTCAGAAGCGGTGCAAACCGCCCGAGGCACCGCGCCGCTCATGTATCCCAGCATGGGCGGCAGCCTGCCTGAATACGTCTGGACAAAGATCCTGAACAAGCCGTCCTTTGTCCTGCCCTACGCGAATGCGGATCAGGCCAACCATGCGCCCAATGAAAACCTTGAGGTTGTGCGGTTTATGGATGGCATTCGCACAGGTGCCGCTTTGTTGGATGGGTTGGGACGCTACCGGCCTCAGCCCAGCGAATAGCCCGCGCCGCGCACCGTGCGGATCGGGTCGTCCCCACCCCCTGCCGTCAGCACCTTGCGCAGCCGCGCGATGTGAACGTCAACGGTTCGGTTATCCACATAGATGTCACGGCCCCAGACCAGATCGAGCAGTTGATCGCGGCTCAGCACCCGACCGGGTTTCTCAAGCAGCGTGACCAGCAAACGGTACTCAGTAGGACCCAGTTTCAACTCAACATCAGCCCGCATCACGCGGTGGCTTTCAGGATCCAGCGTAATATCCTGATAGGTCAGGGTTGTCCCGGCGGCACCGGGCCGAGAACGGCGCAATTGCGTGCGCACGCGTGCCATCAGCTCGCGCAGGGAATAGGGTTTGATCACATAGTCATCGGCCCCCGTCTCAAGCCCCCGCACAGTATCCACTTCTTCGGACCGCGCCGAGAGCATGATCACCGGGATGTGCCGTGTATCCTCTCGCCGTTTGAGCTGTCGACACACCTCAATCCCGCTCATCAGAGGCATCATCCAATCGAGGATCACCAGATCGGGATTGATGTCGGCCACCTGCTGCATGGCCTCTTCGCCGTCGGCTGCACGGCTCACCGCATAACCTTCGGCTTCCAGGTTGTAGGCGAGCACCTCACGTTGAGCGGGCTCATCCTCTACCAAAAGGACATGGGGTTGGGTGACCGACATGACGCCTATTCCTGTGTCGCAACAGAGGTTTGGTCGGCTTTGGGCCGCCCTTCATCAGGGTGTTCGCCTGTCACAAGGTACACCACCTGCTCCGCGATTGAGGTCACATGATCGCCCATCCGCTCCGTGTTCTTTGCGATGAAATGCAAATGCATACACGCAGTGATGTTGCGCGGGTCTTCCATCATAAATGTCAGAAATTCGCGGAAGAGCCCATTGTACATCTGGTCGACTTCCTCATCCCGGCTGATGACATCCAGCGCCAGCTCCGCATCTCGTCGAATATAGGCGTCCAGTGCGTCCTTGAGCATGCCTTCGACGGCGCGCGCCATGCGCCGGATCGATGCCGTGCTGTCGTTGACGGGGGGATGTTGCGCCAGAATACTGGTGCGCTTCGCCATGTTCTTGGCGTAGTCGCCGATACGCTCCAGATTGCCACTGATCTTGATCACGCTCAGCACCAGTCGCAGATCAATCGCCGTGGGTGCCCTGAGGGCAATCACGCGCGCCGCACTCTCGTTGATCAAGGTCTCCAGATCATCAATCGCGCGGTCCGCAGCGCGCACCTGTTCGGCCAGCTCTTCATCTCGGGTGGCCAGCGATTGCGCACTTTGGCGAATGGCGTCCTCGACCATGCCGCCCATTTTCATGATCTGTGCCTGAACACCTTCAAGATCGCGGTCAAAGGCAGATGCAATATGTTGATCTTGCATGATATTATCCGATCCGTCCTGTAATGTAGCTCTCTGTCCGCTCATCTTCTGGCGCGGTGAAAATCTTGTCCGTCTCACCGTATTCCACCAAATGACCAAGATGGAAGAACGCGGTCTTCTGGCTCACCCGCGCGGCCTGCTGCATGGAGTGGGTGACAATCACAACCGAGTAGTTTTGGCGCAGCTCGTCAATCAATTCCTCAACCTGTGCCGTGGCAATCGGGTCAAGCGCCGAACACGGCTCATCCATCAAGAGAACCTCAGGTTCCGTCGCCACCGCCCGCGCGATGCACAACCGCTGCTGCTGTCCCCCCGACAATCCAGTGCCCGGTTCATGCAGCCGATCCTTGACCTCATTCCAGATTGCGCCGCGCTTCAACGCACGCTCCACGATATGGTCCAGTTCCGCCTTGTTGCGCGCAAGCCCGTGAATGCGCGGGCCGTAGGCGACGTTGTCGTAGATCGATTTGGGAAAGGGGTTGGGTTTTTGGAACACCATTCCAACCTTGGCGCGCAGCTGCACCGGATCTACCGCACGGTCATAGATGTCTTCGCCGTCGATGCGGATATCGCCCTGCACCCGGCAAATATCGATGGTATCATTCATCCGGTTGATGCAACGCAGAAAGGTGGATTTGCCACAGCCGGAGGGGCCGATGAAGGCAGTCACCGTTTTGTCCTCAATATCGACATTCACGTCCTTGATGGCATGGTTATCGCCATAGTAAACCTGCACGTCGCGCGCTGCGATTTTCACGCTGGCTGTACCCACGGTCGCGTTTTGCGTGTTCACGTTGTCTTTCATTGGTCGTCTCCTTACCAGCGCCGCTCAAACCGACGGCGCAGCAGCACTGCGATGGCATTCATGGTGATCAGGAACACCAGCAGGATGATGATGCCCCCCCATGCACGTTCGTAAAAAGCCGGGTCCGCCCGTTTGGCCCATTCGTAGATTTGCGCAGGCATCGCAGAGTTTGGCGACATCAGCCCCGCCGCAATGCTGTCGGGTGGGTTGGAGGCGATAAAGCCAACCATACCAATGAGCAGCAGCGGTGCGGTTTCCCCCAGCGCCTGCGCCAGCCCGATGATCGTGCCCGTGAGGATACCCGGAGCGGCCAGCGGCAGCACATGGTGAAACACCGATTGCATCTTGGACGCGCCAACCCCCAGCGCCGCATCCCGGATCGACGGCGGCGCCGCCTTGAGCGAGGCACGGGTGGAAATGATGATTGTGGGCAGGGTCATTAGCGTCAGCACCAACCCGCCGACCAGCGGCGCAGAATTTGGCAGGTGCATGTAGTTGATAAAAACAGCAAGCCCCAGAATGCCGAACACAATCGACGGCACCGCGGCGAGGTTCGCGATGTTGACCTCTATGATGTCCGTGATCCAGTTTTTGGGTGCAAATTCTTCGAGGTAGATGGACGCCGCCACGCCAATTGGAAGCGCCAGCGCCAGCACGACCAGCATCATAAAGAAGGACCCCATCATCGACACGCCCATCCCCGCCGCCTCTGGCCGCGCGTCAGAGGCATCAGCGCCGGTGATGAAATCAAGGTTGAAGCGTTTCACAAGGCTGCCCTCAGCCACCAGGGCATCCACAAGATCAAGCTGGGCTGCTGTGATGTTCTTGTCATTTGCGATGCTGTCACGGGTGACGCGCCCTTTGAGATATCCATCCACGCGGGATTGCACGAGCAGCTCAAACGTGACTGTCTGGCCAATCTGATCCGGGTTTGCCAGCACATGATTGCGCAGGGTCGCAGCCGCGTTTTTTGACAAGATACCCGCCATGGCCTTGGGCTTGAGGTCCGTCTCAAAACCAATCTCGGCGACTTTTTTCTCAACCGCCTGCCGCAGCAAGGGTGCATAGCCAAAGGTTGAGACCTTTTTGATGTCCTCGATGTTGCGCGCGCCCTTTTTGTCGAGCTTGTCAGCCAGCAAAGGGACCTCAACCGTCAGAAAGCTCTGTTGAAACGCCCCCGTGCCGCGCCCGATGATCGTGGTCAGCAGGATCACAAGCATCAGCAGACCAACGGAGATTGCAGCGATGCCGTACATCTTGAACCGCGCCTCCGACCGGTTGCGCCGGAGCGTGCGTGCGTCCTTTTGCAACAAGGAGCCGTGGCGCGATTTTGGCTCTGAAACGGATGTATCGGTCATTCGTACTGCTCCCGGTATTTGCGCACGATTAAGAGCGCGAGCACATTCAGCCCCAACGTCAACACAAAGAGCGTGAGCCCCAGCGCAAAGGCCACGAGGGTCTCAGCGGAAGCAAAGTCAGTGTCGCCCGTAAGCTGGCTCACGATGCGGGTGGTGATGGTGGTCATCGCCTCAAACGGATTGCCGGAGATGCGAGCAATGGCCCCTGCCCCCAACACCACGATCATCGTCTCCCCAATCGCGCGCGACGCCGCGAGCAAAACCGCCCCCACGATGCCCGGCAAGGCGGCGGGCAGCACCACTTGACGGATCGTCTCCGAATGCGTGGCCCCAAGACCGTATGAGCCATCGCGCAACGATTGCGGCACCGCGTTGATGATGTCATCGGACAATGATGAGACAAAGGGGATCAGCATGATCCCCATCACCAGACCAGCGGTCAGCACGGCCGTGGCACCGCTCATCCATTCGACACCCAGCACACCTGCGTCGCCACGCCCAAAGACATTGACGAGGAACGGACCAACCGTCAGCAGCGCGAACAGACCATAGACAATGGTCGGAATACCCGCGAGGATCTCCAGCAGCGGCTTGGCTGCCGCGCGCACCTTGGGGCTTGCATATTCGCTCAGGTAGATGGCCGCAAAAAGACCGATGGGCACAGCAACCAGCAAGGCGATGATCGAGATGTAAAGCGTGCCCCACAGCAGCGGCAGGATCGACAGATCACTGTCGCCGCGAAAGTTCGGTGCCCAGGACCCACCAAAAAAGAAGTCCGTCCAGGGGTGCAGGCGAAAGAAGTTGACCGTCTCAAACAACATGGACAAGACGATGCCGACGGTTGTCAGGATGGCAAGCGAGGCCGCAAGGATCAGCAACGCCTTGATCCCTGTTTCAACAGCATTGCGCGCGCGAAACCGGGGCTGTGTCAGGTGCCGCGCCGCCGCAAGGCCCACCAATGCAAGTACCAGCACGACAATCTTCATCCACGCCGAGCCAGAGGCGCTCATCTCCCGGTATTCCTGTGCTGCCGCAAGGATGGGGGCCTGCACATCCGAGCCAAGGGCCACGCCTACGTCCGCCAAACGCGCGCGTATATCGGTCTGCTCCACCTCAAGGGCCGCCGCTTCGCTCGCCGTCATCGCACCTGCGGCAACAGCTGTATCGAGCCCGTCTGCCACCCGACGCACGTCACTCATCACCAGACCGACCGAGGAGCCTTCCGCGATCATGCTTTCGGGAATGAGGCCCAGCGTTGCATTTTGAATGAGCATCGGCTGGATCAGCAGCCAAAGCGCGAGCACAAGCAAAGCGGGCACTGTGACAAGCATTAGCGCGTTGGCACCGTAGTAGCTTGGCAAGGAGTGCAGCCTGCGCGCGTCACCTTCGGCGGACCGGATCGCCCGGCTGCGTGCCATCCCATAGCCAAGCGCGCCCAGCCCAAGCACAAAAAGTGCGAGGGCCAGCACCGAGAATGTGTTGATCAGCTCTGCCACCGAAAGCCTGCCTTTTGCCTGTTGAGGTCACGCCGCATTGCACCAAAACGGGCCGCGTCCACCGCAGCCCGTTCTCTCGTTTCGTTCAGATCAGGATCCAGCGCCGATCACTGTTTCATCTGCGACCGCTTCTTGTGTGTCGGTCAACTCAGGGTCAGACACCAGACCGTATTCCGCCAGCGGGCCATCTGGCCCCGCGATTTCATCGGCGACAAAGAATTCAGCGAATTCCTTGAGGCCCGGTATCACCCCGATATGTGCTTTCTTGACGTAGAAGAACAGCGGACGGGACACCGGGTAGTCGCCGGTCGCGATGCTCTGTGTGGACGGGACGACACCGGACATGGTCGCAACCTGAAGCCTGTCTGTGTTGTTCTCGTAAAACGCCAGACCAAACACGCCAATGCCGTCCTTGTTGCTGTCGATCCGCGCAAGCGTTTCGGTATAGTCCCCGTCGATATCAACGGATTTGCCGTCTGTGCGCAGCTTGATGCAGGCTTTCTCCGCTGCTTTCTTGTCGTCGTTGACGGCCGCTTTGATCACGTCAAAATCACCTGTCGCTTCACATCCGGCAAGGATCACCTTGTCCTCAAACACTTCGCGTGTGCCGTGTTTAGTACCGGGCACAAACGCCTGAATGGGCTGTGCGGGGAAGTCGGGGTTGACCTGATCCCAAGTGGTGTAAGGGTTATCGACCAGCGCCCCGTCCACGACCACTTGGTCAGATATGGCGCGGTACCAATCCGATGGGGTGAACTCAAATGAATTGCCGTCAATGTCGGAGGCAAAGACGATCCCGTCATAGCCGATGCGCACCTCAATGATGTCGGTCACACCGTTGGCCGCGCATACTTCGATCTCGCCGGCCTTGATCTGACGGGATGCATTGGCCACGTCGATGGTGTTCTCACCCACCCCGTCGCAGAACCGCTTGAGACCGGCAGACGATCCACCTGATTCGACCACAGGTGTTGGAAAGTCAAAGTTCTCGCCAAAGGCTTCGGCAACGATGGCCGCATAGGGCAGCACAGTAGAAGAACCCGCGACCTGCACCTGATCGCGTGCGGCAGCGGCGGTTGAAGACAATGCGGCAATCGCCAGCGCGGATGTGGTGAGTTTTGTCAAAGACATGATGTCTCCTGTCCGATTGGTCTGATCACCCCCGTGGTGACCTTGCGGCCGGGCTTAAGCCGCCGATGCTGAGCTTTTGTGTAAGTTTTGTTACGGTTTTGTGACAGCCGCGAAAATCACGGCAAAATCCGCACGATTTCTCAGGGGGTTTTGCGCAAAAGTGGCAAGATCACAGTAAACGCCGCACCCGCACCCAATTCGGACGTGATCTTGAGCCGTCCGTTGTGGCGGTTGAGGATGTGTTTGACGATCGCAAGGCCAAGCCCCGTGCCCCCCAACGCCCGGCTGCGGTGGCTGTCGGCGCGGTAGAATCGTTCTGTCAGGCGCGGCAGGTGGATCGAATCAATCCCCGGTCCGTCATCGCGCACGGTGATGCGCACAGACGGGCCGCGCAGTATCACGTCTCGGGGCATGGTTTGCGCGGTCACCTCAACCATCTGACCTGTACCGCCATACTTGATGGCGTTCTCGATGAGGTTGGTAAAGACCTGCAAAAGCTGATCTGCGTCCGCAAGCACCGGCAAGAGATCATCGCCAAACCCCTCCTTCAGCGCGACGCCCCCGTCTGTCGCCAGGGGTTCAAGATTGCGAACCGCGGTTTGCAACACATCACGCAGGTTCACCTGCCCCTCTGGTTTGACCCTTTCGTCGGCCTCTACCCGACTGAGAGACAGCAAGTCGCCGACCAACCGGTTCATGCGGCCCGCTTCGTCCGACATGATCCCGAGAAAGCGGTCCCGTGCCGCAGGATCATCGCGCGCCGGACCGCTCAGCGTTTCGATAAACCCCATCAGCGCGGTGAGCGGCGTGCGCAGCTCGTGGCTGACATTGGCGACAAAATCGCGGCGCATCTGGCTCGCTTGGGTTTCGCTGGTCACATCCTGAAAGCTGACGATGAGCGCGTCGATGGCCGCAACCCGGCGGACCACCACTTCAAAGCGGCGCTCTTTGCCAATCTCGCCAGTCAGAAACGGAGTTTCGCGCGGTTTGCCATCCTGCAGGGAATGCTCAACCGCAGCCACCAGCGCCGGATGGCGCAGCACAGTGCCAAAGTGACGGCCCTCAGCCTCCGTCGCAACAAGCTGTTGTGCGGCGTCATTCAGCGCCAAAATGCGTTCGTCTTGATCAATCGCCAGCGTGGGCAATGGCAGCGCCCCGATGACACCAGACAGCACCGCGCGGTCCGACATGTTCAAACGGGTTTGAGGTCGCGGCGGAACCGTTCGGCGTTTTCAGCATAGTGCAGCGCACTCCCCGTCAGCATCTTGATCGCCTGATCGTCAAGCTGCCGCACCACCTTGCCCGGTGCGCCCATCACCAGGGATCCGTCCGGGATCACCTTGTTTTCCGTGATCAGCGCCCCCGCCCCAATCAGACAATTCTTGCCGATCTTCGCCCCGTTCAGAATCGTCGCCCCCATCCCGATAAGCGTGTTGTTCCCAATCGCGCAGCCGTGCAGCATGACCTTGTGTCCGATGGTGCAGTTTTCGCCAATCGTGAGGGGAAACCCCAGATCGGTGTGAAACACGCAATTTTCCTGCACATTTGATCCCGCACCGACATGGATCACCTCATTGTCCCCCCGCAAGGTTGAACAGAACCAGATAGAAGACTTCGCCTCGAGGACGATGTTGCCGATCACATTGGCATCCGGGGCAACCCATGCGCTTTCATCAATGGTGGGGCGCAGATCGCCCAGTGCGTAAACTGTCATGGCAGGTCCTCAAATTCTGATTGCAGGGCGCGCACATGATCAGACAGGCGCGGTTGCTGAGCGAACTTGAGCCGCTCAGCCTTGATGATGGTTTTGAGTTTCTCTTCGGTCGTATCGAGATCGTCGTTGATCAACACGTAATCATAGCCGTCCCAATGGCTGATCTCATCCCAGCTTTTCTGCATGCGCTTGGCGATGGTCTCTGCGTCGTCCTGCCCCCGAGAGACCAACCTGCGGTGCAGCTCCTGAATGGAGGGTGGCAGGATGAAAATCGACAGGGTGTAAAGGCCAAGTGCGGAATTGCGAATTTGCTGGGCACCCTGCCAGTCAATATCAAAGAGCACGTCGTGCCCGGTATCAATCGCGGCCTCGACCGGAGGGCGCGGGGAGCCATAAAAATTCCCAAAGACATGCGCATGTTCCAGCATGTCGCCCTCAGCCACCCATTTGCGAAACTGCGGTTCATCGACAAAAAGGTAATCCTTGCCGTCCACTTCGCCTGCCCTCGGGGTGCGGGTTGTGGCGGACACCGAAAAGCTGAGCGTTTCGTCCCAAACCATCAGCCGCTTGGCCAGCGTGGATTTACCCGCCCCCGATGGCGAGCTGAGGATGATCAAAAGGCCCTTGCGGTCATTCATTGGGCTTACTCCACATTCTGAACCTGTTCGCGCATCTGATCGATCACCGCTTTCATGGCAAGGCCCACGGCAGTCAGGTCCTTGTGCTGCGCTTTGGAGCACAGCGTGTTGGCCTCGCGGTTGAATTCCTGCATCAGGAAATCCAACTTGCGCCCAACAGAGCCGCCTGCCGCCAGATGCTCGCGCGCAGCCGTGACATGCGCGCGCAGGCGGTCAATCTCTTCGGTGATGTCGGCCTTGACGGCAATCAAGGCCAGCTCTTGTGTCACGCGATCGGTATCGGCTCCATCGGCGTTCTCCATGATCCGGGCCAGATTGGCGCGCAGCGTGGCCGCCATGTCATCGCGCCGTTGCGAGATCAGGCCCGCGGCCTCTTCGGTCAGGCGCGCGACCTCGTCCAGCTGATCCGACAAGACCTGCGCAAGCGCGTCCCCCTCTCGGCGACGCATTGCATCAAAATCCGCAAGCACGGCATCGAAATCAGCCAGCAAAGCGGCACCAAGCGCTGTGTGGTCTTCCTCGGCATTGCTCTGCTCGAGCACACCACGCATGGTCACGATGTCGGTTGCCTTGGACGGGGCAAGCGACACGCCTGCATCCATCGCGCGCGCTTCGATCTCGTGCAAGGCCTGCAAGACGGTATCAAGCTGCTCTGCATTCACCGCCAGCCCGCCGCCCGCCTCGTCCCGGCTCAGCCGCAGATTGCAGGTGATGTTGCCCCGCGCCGCTGCTGCGCCCAGTTTCTTGCGCAACCCTGCCTCAAGCCCATCGATCCAATCCGGTACACGCAGCCGCAGATCAAGGCCGCGACCATTGACACTGCGCAGCTCCCAGCTCCAGGAAAAGGGCGGTTCTGCCGCATTTGCGGACGCGAAACCTGTCATCGATTTGATCATTGCCCTGCATCCCTCACTGCTGCTGCGCACTGCAATAGGGCGAAACACCGGATACCTGCAAGCCCTGCGCATGGCACGGCTCGGTCTAGCGGTCGGTCAAATTCCAACGCAGGTGCGCAGGTTTTCGCCCAGCCGACCAGACCGGGCGTAAACACGAACGGGCCGGCTACACCTCTCGATGTCGCCAGCATCCCTCCACGTTCTGAGAGCGCAGAAACTTCCAAAAAGCCGAGATTCGCGCTATGGTTGAAGTCTTTCTTAGAAAAATTTTTACAAGAAGGAACGCCCCGATGTGTGTCTGTCACAATCCCATTAACTGTATTGTTCCACCTTATATGCTCGAGGTTATGATTTTGCGCGGAGATAAATCCGTCCGAAAGATGGCCGAAAGCCTGATGAAAGTAGGCGAGAGCGTACGCGAGGATCGCGCCGCCAGCAGCGGCTCAGGTGTTGTTCCAACGGCCGAGGGTGCGGGCACCTTTGTCTCGCGGGCGATGGCAATGGGAGCTTCAGACGTCCATACCTGCAACCGCGAGGTCTATGACGGCGAGAACAGAGCTGCACTGCCGGGTACATTGGTCCGTGCTGAGGGTGATGCTGCCACCGGTGACGAAGAGGTGGACCGCGCCTATGATGGTGCAGGTGATGTCTTTGACCTCTACTCAGAGGAGTTCAATCGCAATTCCATCGACGGTTTCGGCATGACAATGGTTCAGACGGTGCACCATCGGCGCAAGTACAACAACGCATTCTGGAACGGCGCTCAGATGGCCTACGGCGATGGAGACGGTGAAATTTTCCGAACTTTCACCGAGCTGTCGGTCATCGCACATGAGATATCACATGGCGTTGTGCAACACTCTGGCGGGCTGATCTATCAAGGGCAATCCGGCGCGCTGAACGAAAGCTATGCGGACGTTTTTGGTGCGATGACCCAGCAGCGCGCCTTGGGTCAGTCGGTGTACGAGGCCGATTGGCTGGTGGGCAAAGGCATTCTGGCTGGGTCCCAACATCAACGGGATCGCCCTGAGATCAATAAAGGCCCCCGGCACGGCCTATTCTGATGCGCTTTTGGGGAAGGACCCCCAACCCTACCACATGGATTTTTACGTCAATACCAACGCCGATAATGGCGGTGTGCATATCAACTCAGGCATTCCGAACCATGCTTTCTACCTCTACTGTATGTACATGGGGGGCAATTCTTGGGACACCCCCGGTCAAATCCGGTACAAGGCCTTGCAGCAAATCAACAATCCTCATGCGACGTTTGGTGATTGGGCTGCGGAAACACTTGATGCCTGCATCGCCCTTTACGGTGCCGGCAGTTATGAGATGTTGATGCTCAGGCGCGCATGGAACCTTGTTGGTATTGACGTCTAAGTTTGGGATACGTGAATGGAGCTACTGTCAGCGGGATGCCTTGTTGTGATGATTGAGATAACAACGTCTGGCGGATTTGGCGGCTTGGCAACGGGCGGCGCGCATACAAGCGCGTCGCTCAGCGACCTGCCCACTGCTCAAGCCGCAACATATTGCGAAGCCTTTGCACCAACAGCGCTTGCTGCACTGGCCGAAACAGAAACGCCGCAAGGGCGCGCGGATACCATCACGTATGAGATCAAAGTAGTCGATGACGACGGCGCGCATCAGTTTCAGCTTGATGAGACCCAACTGCCGCCGGAAATGCTCGACCTCATCGACGATCTTATAAACAGATAGACCCCGCTGTGGTTGAAGGCTCCTCGCGCGGATGAGAAAAGCCGCGGGGGGATGTCAGATTTCGGCCTGTCCCCAAATGGCACCCGGTAGAAGGTCACCTACCAACTGCGCCACAATTTGCGCGCTGCCGCCTGTAATCATGTCCCGTGCTGATTAACCAATGCTTAAGAAACGGCACCAATTGCGGCAAAAATGAGATACTTGTGTGGTGGAAATGGTTCGGCCCGCAATGAGGTGCGAACTTGGATGTCGACCCGTGCTATCGGTCAGCGCAGAGGGGTCGTCGTATATTATGAGGACCAAGGCAGATGGACAAGTCACCTCGGAACGCGCAGAATGTAGTTGCTATGTCAGACTATCACCTAGAAACCGGATATGCTGCCATCGCGCAGGTCGAAGCCTATTGGGAGGCCATTCGCGGAACGCGGCTGTTGCCCAAACGCTCAGACATTGATCCACGCGGCATTGAACTGGCGCTGGAAAACGCTTTTATTCTTGAGCGGATTGCACCGGGCATCGCGCGGCTGCGCATCGCGGGCAATCACCTCAATACGCTGATGGGAATGGAAGTACGCGGCATGCCGCTGACGGCCTTCTTTGCGTCAGACACACGCGCCGCTGTGTCCGAGCTGTTGGAGGTTGTTTTTCAAACGCCGGCGATTTCCACGCTCAAGTTGATCTCACCCGCCAGTGCCAGCCGCCCATCGATCGAAGCGCGACTGCTTCTGCTCCCGCTCAAAAGCGATCTGGGCGATGTGAGCAGGGTTCTGGGCTGTCTGGTCAGTCAAGGCGACATGGGGCTGGCTCCGCGCCGATTTGAGATTGTCTCACAAGAGATCAGACAGATCACCGCGGGCAGCGCACCGGTGCCCGCCCCTGTCGCCCCCAAAAAACCGAACTTGCCCAGCCTGCCGGACCCCGTTCTGGAGCCGCGCAAAGGGCTCGCGGAAACGGCTGCTGAATTTGACCATCAAGACAACAAGAAACGGCCCCCTTACCTGAGGCTGGTCAAATCCGACGATTGATCTCAATCTGAGCATCACAAACGAACAGCGCCGCCCGGATCAATCCGAGCGGCGCTCTGTTTTCAACCGGTAGAGATCAACCTGCGGCTTGTGCCGCCTGCTGCTCCCGCCGCGCGCTCAGCTCTTCCGCAACAAGGAAGGCCAACTCAAGCGATTGGCTGGCGTTCAGGCGCGGGTCACAGGCTGTGTGGTAGCGATCTGACAAGTCTTCGTCCGACACCGCGCGCACGCCGCCTGTGCATTCGGTGACGTCCTGACCTGTCATTTCAAAATGCACACCACCGGGGATGGTCCCCTCTGCGGCATGCACGCCAAAGAACTCGCGCACTTCGCGCAGCACACTGTCGAAGGGGCGTGTCTTGTAGCCTGTGGTCGACTTGATCGTGTTGCCGTGCATCGCATCGCAGGTCCAGACCACATTGGCCCCCTCTTCCTGCACCGTCTTGATCAGGCGCGGCAGATGTTCGCCAACGGAGCCAGCCCCAAAGCGTGCAATCAGCGTCAGACGGCCTGCTTCGTTCTGCGGGTTCAGCTTGGCCATCAGGAGTTTCAGATCCTCGCTCGTCATGGAAGGACCACACTTCAACCCGATGGGGTTCATCACACCGCTGGCAAAGTCCACATGCGCGCCGTCAGGCTGGCGCGTGCGGTCCCCAATCCAGATCATGTGCCCGGAGCCGGCAAGCCATTTGCCCGTCAGGCTGTCCTGACGGCAAAGCGCCTCTTCATACTCCAACAACAGCGATTCATGGCTGGTGTAGAATTCCACCGATTGCAGCGTATGCGCGGTATCCGCGTTCACACCCGCAGCAGCCATGAAATCCAACGTGTCCGAGATGCGGTTCGCCACTTCACGGTACTTTGCCGCTTTCTCACCATCGGTAAAGCCCAGCGTCCAGCCGTGAACCTGATTGACGTCCGCATATCCGCCTGTCGAAAAGGCCCGCAGCAGGTTCAGCGTCGCCGCCGCCTGTGTGTAGGCGCGCAGCATCTTGTCAGGGTTGGGGATACGCGCATCGGACGTAAAATCCAGCTCGTTGATGATGTCACCGCGGTAGCTTGGCAGCTCTACACCATCGACGACCTCAGTCGGGGCGGACCGCGGCTTGGCAAACTGTCCAGCCATGCGTCCCAGTTTAATCACAGGCACCTTGGCACCATGCGTCAACACAATCGCCATCTGCAGCATCACTTTGAAGGTGTCGCGAATCGCATCAGAGCTGAACTGCTCAAAGCTTTCGGCGCAGTCACCGCCTTGCAGCAAAAACGCCTCTCCACGGCTGGCCGCGGCCAGATGGGTCTTGAGGCGTTCCGCTTCGCCCCCAAAAACCAACACCGGATATCGTGCGAGTTGGGCCTCTACCGCGTTCAGGGCGGCCACATCAGGGTAATCAGGCATCTGGATTCGCGGTTTTGCGCGCCAGCTTGATTTGCTCCAAGTGCTCATGGTCGTTTTCTCCGGTCGGGGGCGCCGGTTGTCAGCGCTATCAGAAGCCTTTCTATACAAAAGCCGAGCGGAGGTGACCAGAACCCTTTTCCTCCCCCTTGACGTAGCCGCAACTGCATGAGCAAGGTCCGGATCAGGTTTTGGAGGCAACGCCCCTTTGACCGCAACGACCACCATCGATTGAAGGACGTCGCGATGTCGTCTCAGCGCCCGGCCACACGCGTTCCATTGGACACCGACAAACCCCGTCGCTTTGTCTTTGTGCTGATGGATCAATTCAGCCTTTTATGCTTTGCCACAGCGTTGGATAGCCTGCGCATCGCAAACCGGATGGCTGGCAAAACCATCTATACCTGGAGCACGATGGGCGAAGGCGGGGATATCGTTTCATGCTCTGCCGGTACGACGTTCAAGCTTGACGCGGAGCTGGGTGAGCTGAACCGTGATGACACAATTATGGTCTGCGGCGGCATCGACGTGCAGGACGCCACAACAAAGAAGGTTCTGGGTTGGCTGCGCCGTGAGGCGCGCAAGGGTTTGGTGATCGGCGGGCTGTGCACGGCCGCCTATACGCTGGCCAAGGCCGGGTTGCTTGACGGGAAAAAGGCGACGATCCACTGGGAAAATCAGGACAGCTTTGCCGAGGAATTTCAGGAAGTGGACCTGACAAAGTCGGTCTTTGTCGTTGATGGCAACCGGCTGACGACGGCGGGCGGGACGTCGTCGATTGATTTGATGCTGAAACTCATCGCGGATGATCAGGGCGAAGAGCTTGCCAATGCTGTGGCCGATCAGCTGATCTATTCCTCCATCCGAACAGATCAGGACACCCAGCGGCTAAGCGTGCCGACGCGCATCGGGGTGCGCCATCCGAAACTGTCGCGGGTGATCCAGATGATGGAGAACAACATCGAAGAGCCGATCAGCCCGTCTTTGCTGGCGAAAGAAGTGGGCATGTCCACCCGCCAGCTTGAGCGGCTTTTCCGCCGCTACCTCAACCGCAGTCCCAAGCGGTATTACATGGAGCTGCGGCTGCAAAAGGCGCGCAACCTGCTGATGCAGACGGACATGAGTGTGATCAACGTGGCACTGGCCTGCGGCTTTGCCTCCCCCTCGCATTTTTCCAAATGCTACCGTGCGCATTATGAAACCACCCCCTACCGCGAGCGCGGATCTCACGCAGCGCGGTTATCGATTTAACACCCGGTGCTTCCCCCGGCGCGTAAACAGGCAAACGTGTAAATCTCTCCGTGGCGGTGGCACACCACGGATCTGGCCCTAAGTTGCGACAAGAAGCACGCCTGTGCCGTCACCCAAAGGAAGCCTTATGAAAACTCTCGCCGCCTTCGTCTTTCCCGGATTTGAAACGCTCGACTACTTTGGCCCGATTGAAATGCTGGGCGGCTATGGGCAAGAAACCGAGATCATCACAGTCGCGCAGACCAGCGATCCGGTGCGAAGCGTTCATGGCCAGAAAATCGTTATCGACAAGACGATCTCGGAGAAGGCCGACTATGACATGGTGTTGATCCCAGGAGGTGATGCGGCGCTTGACGCTGCCAAAGATGAGGCGCTTTTGGCTTGGCTCAGAACCACGTCGGCGCATGCAGAATGCGTGATGGGCGTCTGTACCGGGACCATTTTGTTGGGCATGTCTGGGGTGTTAGACGGGCGCCGGGCCACAACCAACAAGATGGATTTCCTTGAAACAGTGCCGCTGGCACCGGAAGTGAATTGGGTCAAGGAAGCCAGATGGGTTGAAGACGGCAAGTTTTTCACCTCATCGGGCGTGTCGGCCGGGATGGACATGGCGCTTGCGGTGATGGCCAAGTTGTTCGGCATGGACATGGCGGATCGGCTTGCGCTTGGCAGTGAATATGAATGGCACAAGGATGCGGGCCGTGATCCCTTTGCCAAGCGCGCCGGGTTGGTTTGAGGTTTTCGCCTTGTCGCGGCTGCCCACCTCAACGGGTCAGTTTGTAAACCGTCCCGTCGCCCACTGAGATAAACCAGATGCTGCCGTCCGGCGCTTCGATGATGTCGCGGACACGGGACGTTTGCGGCAATTTGATCTGTTGCACTTCCTGCAGTGGGGTACCCGACAGACGCGCGATGTAGTCGAATTTCAGCGAGCCAACCAAGATATCACCGCGCCACTTGGGAAACATCTTGCCCGAATAGACCAGCAAGCCAGAGGGTGCCATCGACGGGTCCCAATAAAACTCGGGCTGCTCCATCCCTTCCTTCGCGGTGCCTTCTCCGATTTTGCCACCAGAATAGTGACGCCCATACGAGATAACCGGCCAGCCATAGTTGGCCCCTTTGCGCACCGCGTTCACCTCATCCCCGCCGCGTGCGCCATGTTCCGCGACCCAAAGATTGCCTTTCAGGTCGAGGCCCGCACCTTGCGGATTGCGGTGCCCGAATGACCAGATCTCCGGCAGACCCCCGCCTTGCACAAACGGGTTGTCCCGCGGAACGCTGCCATCGGGGTTGATGCGCACAACGCTGCCGTTATGGCGCGTCTTATCCTGCGCGGACGGCCTGTCGCCCCGGTCACCAATGGTGACAAAGAGCGTGCCATCAGGTGCTTCGACCACCCGGCTGCCAAAGTGCCGCCCGCCACTGCTGCCCGGTTTCATGGCAAAGATTTCCTGCACGTTTTGCAGCGCATTGGCCCCTTGCGCAAAAACGGCGCGGGCAAGCGCGGTGCCGGAACCACCTTGTTGCGGCTTTGCGTATGTCAGGTAGAGAACGCGGGTGCGCGCAAAATCACGCGCCAATGTAATATCAAGGAGCCCGCCCTGCCCGCGCGCCGCAACCTTTGGAACGCCACCGACCTTGATCCGCGCGGTTCCTCGTTGCAGGACCAATGCACCGTCCCGCTCAGTGACCAGAACATCGCCTTCTGGCAGAACCGCAACAGCCCAAGGCGCATCGAGATCAGTAACCATGGGTTGAATGCGCATGGTTTCTTGCGCAACTGTCGGTGACGCCATCAAAACCGCGGCCACAACGGCGCGCAGGACTTTTGGAAAGTTGGTCCGTTTGAGCATGTCATTCCTCCTGCAAAGCTTGGCCATATCAGGAAAACTAACCTTTGGGCGCTCAATTGCCATATCCACGCGATCAAACCGGCGTCTTTCACGCTCAAAACGCGTATTTTGGGGCCGAGAAACTCCTTTTCTTTTGGCAACCTGCCGCTTACGCTCCCCGGCGAACATCATGTTCCAACAAGGGAGATATCCATGAAACACCTGCTTATGGCCACTGCGGCCACTGCATTGATGGCATCTGGCGCGCTTGCGGGCGGCCATGCCAAAGAAGTGAAACTCGGCGTTCTGTTCGGCTTTACCGGCCCCATTGAATCGCTGACCGGGCCGATGGCTGCGGGCGCTGAACTGGCGATGAAAGAAGCCACAGATAGCGGCATGTTGCTGGACGCGGCAAAGGTCACATCGATCCGCGCGGACAGTGCGTGCATCGACAACGGCGTTGCTGTTGCTTCTGCTGAACGCCAGATTGCCGAAGGCATCAACGGCATGATCGGTGCGGATTGCTCCGGCGTGACCGGCGCGGTGTTGCAGAACGTCGCAATTCCAAACGGCATGGTTATGATCTCGCCTTCCGCGACATCCCCCGGCCTGACAACAATGGAAGACAACGGCCTGTTCTTCCGCACCTCTCCTTCTGACGCCCGTGAAGGCGAAGTGATGGCGGAGATCCTGCAGGAGCGTGGCGTGAAATCCATCGCGCTGACCTATACCAACAACGACTATGGCAAGGGCCTCGCGGACGCGATTGAAAGCTCTTTCAAAGCTGTCGGTGGTGAAGTGACCATTGTGGCGGCCCATGAAGACGGCAAGGCGGATTACTCTGCCGAAGTTGGCGCGCTGGCCTCTGCCGGTGGTGATCTGCTTGTTGTTGCGGGTTACCTTGACCAAGGTGGTGCAGGCATCATCAAATCCGCACTGGACGCTGGCGCATGGGAGCAGTTTGGCCTGCCCGGCGGCATGATCGGTGAAAACCTGCCCAAGACCATCGGCCCGGATCTCAACGGTTCTTATGGTCAGATCGCGGGTTCGCAGGGCAACGGCATCGAGACGTTCCAGAAGATGGCCGAGGAAGCTGGCTTTGACGGCACGTCCCCTTACACGCCTGAGGCCTATGATGCAGCAGCGCTGCTGATGATGGCGATGCAGGCAGCGGACAGCACAGACCCCGCCGATTACAAGGACAAAATCCTTGATGTCGCCAACGCGCCAGGTGAAAAAATCTATCCCGGTGAGCTGGCCAAGGCGTTTGAGCTGATCAAAGCGGGCACGGATGTCGACTATGTCGGTGCCTCCGCTGTTGAGCTGATCGGACCCGGCGAATCTGCGGGCACATACCGTATGATCGAAGTCAAAGACGGCAAGAACGAAACCATTGGTTTCAAGTAAGACCTGACAAGAAGAAAAGATGCAGCCCTCGGTCATGGGGGCTGCATTTTACTATAGCACTGTCGGAAAAGCCTGAAGCAACTCACCCTGCCTGAAATCAAAGATTTCAACGGGTCGGATGAAAACAGACATATCAGGCATTCCGAGACGTGTTGCATAAGATCGCAAAGATCACGCAGCCCAAAAGGGCGCAAACGGGGATTGAAGATGGTGCACTCGGACGAGCACATGATCGTTGTGGACGATCTGCACAAGCATTTCGGCGGCTTTCACGCGGTGGATGGGGCCAGCCTGACGATTGATCGGGGCTCCATCACCGGGCTGATCGGGCCAAATGGCGCGGGAAAAACGACACTTTTCAATGTGATCGCGGGCGTTCTTAAACCTACCTCCGGCCAAGTTTTCATGGACGGCGAAAACATCACCGGCATCCCGCCGCATGATCTGTTTCACAAAGGTCTGCTGCGCACATTTCAGATCGCACATGAGTTCCATTCGATGTCGTGCCGCGAAAACCTGATGATGGTGCCCGGCGGCCAGTCGGGTGAGACGCTGTGGAACACATGGTTTGGCCGCAAACGCATCGCTGACGAGGAACGCGCCCTGCGTGCAAAGGCCGATGAGGTCTTGGAGTTTCTGACAGTCGAGCATCTGGCGGAGCAAAAGGCCGGACAAATCTCGGGCGGACAGAAAAAGCTGCTGGAGCTGGGGCGCACCATGATGGTGGACGCCAAGATCGTCTTTCTCGACGAGGTCGGCGCAGGCGTGAACCGCACGTTGCTCAATACCATCGGCGACGCGATCATCCGGCTGAACAAGGAACGCGGTTATACCTTCGTGGTGATCGAGCATGACATGGATTTCATCGGGCGGCTGTGTGACCCGGTGATCTGTATGGCCGAAGGCCGCGTGCTGGCCACTGGCACGCTGGACGAGATCAAGGCGAATGAGCAGGTGATCGAGGCCTATCTCGGCACCGGCCTCAAGAACAAGGACAAGGTGGGCGCATGAAGGCGCTGGCGCTGCCCCTTCTTGCTGCGTTGGCCGTGCCCCAGACGGCGCAGGCCTGTCACCAGCTTGCAGCGCAGGTCTGGCTCTGCGCGGGCGGAACCGCCTGGGCCGAAGCGGAATGGGACCCCTACGGCGACGGCGGCGTGCTCCTGCTGGAAGACTACAACCTGGGCTTCGAGGATGATTTTTATGGCCACGACGTGCGGGATGACCTGACCACGCTCGAAGAGCAACTCACCACTTACCTTGCGACGGAAGCAGCCGAGGACGGGGCGGAGGTGCTTGAAGTTCATAGCCGGGAATTGATGGAGATCCCGGCGGGCACCGTCTTTCGATCACTGCAATTCGACAAGTTCGAGGGCACTACTCCTTCCTTTACGGCGCTGATGCTTGCAGAGATCGGCGCGACACGCATCGTGATCTATCTTGACGCCGGGAGCACCTCAAACTGGGGCACGCTAGACCGCGACTCCCGCGCCATTATGCAGATGCTCCGCGCCACCTGCGCCGATACCGACACCTGCGCCAGCCCGACGCAAAGCCTATGGGCGACAGAATGAAGAAAAGAGACCTGAAATGAGCGACCCTTACAGCGACCGGGGCAACAAGGACCTGTCGATTGGCAATCCCAAAGGCATGGGCAGTGTCATCCCTGAGCGCGGCGGCAAAAGCCATGCCTCCCCCGGTGGCCCCTTCCTGATTGGTGACAACATGACGGCGGGGTATGGCAACGGACCGGACATTTTGCATGACTGCACCATCGCGGTGGATCAGGGCGAGATTGCCGTGATCGTGGGCCCCAATGGTGCCGGCAAATCGACAGGGATGAAGGCGGTTTTCGGCATGCTCGACATGCGGCAGGGGAGCGTACGGCTGGACGGTGAGGACATCACCGATCTGTCCCCCCAAGACCGCGTGGCCAAAGGGATGGGCTTTGTGCCGCAGACCTCAAACATTTTTACGTCCATGTCGGTAGAGGAAAACCTTGAGATGGGTGCTTTCATCCGCACTGATGATTTCTCCGATACCATGGCGCAGGTCTATGACCTGTTTCCGATCCTCAAGGAAAAGCGGTTGCAGGCGGCGGGCGAACTGTCTGGCGGACAACGCCAGCAGGTTGCGGTGGGGCGCGCGCTGATGACGCAACCCAAGGTGCTGATGCTGGATGAACCGACGGCGGGGGTTTCGCCGATTGTGATGGATGAGCTGTTCGACCGGATTATTGAGGTCGCGCGCACCGGCATCCCGATCCTGATGGTCGAACAAAACGCCCGCCAAGCGCTTGAGATTGCTGACAAAGGCTATGTTCTGGTGCAGGGGCGCAACGCCTATTCCGGGACGGGCAAGGAATTGCTGGCCGACCCGGAAGTTCGTAAATCGTTTTTGGGAGGCTGAGCCATGGATTTTCTCAACGCACTCATCGCTTTCCTCAACTACGTCTTTGTGCCCGGTGTTGCCTATGGCTCGCAGCTTGCCCTTGGCGCGCTTGGGGTCACGCTGGTTTACGGCATCTTGCGGTTCTCGAACTTTGCCCATGGCGACACGATGGCTCTGGGGGCGATGGCGACGGTGCTGGTGACATGGCTGTTTCAAAGCTGGGGGTTGAGCCTCGGGCCTTTGCCCACCGCCCTGCTCGCCCTGCCCTTTGGGATTGCCTTTGCAATTGGGCTGCTGCTCTTTACCGACAGGACCGTCTACAAATTCTACCGAGTCAAAAAGGCAAAACCGGTGATCCTCGTGATTGTGTCGCTGGGCATCACCTTTATCTACAACGGCGTGACCCGTTTTATTATCGGAGCGGACGATCAGAATTTCTTTGATGGCGAACGGTTCATCATCTCGGCGCGGGACTTCAAAAAAGCCACCGGACTTGCAGAAGGGCTGTCGTTCAAGACGACCCAAGGCATCACCATTGTCACGGCCATCATTGTCGTGGCGCTGCTGTTTTGGTTCCTGAACAAGACGCGCGCGGGCAAATCCATGCGGGCCTATTCCGATAATGAGGACCTGGCACTCTTGTCCGGCATCAATCCCGAACGGGTGGTGATGATCACTTGGATGATCGTGGCGACCCTGGCGACGATTGCGGGTGTGCTCTATGGCCTCGACAAGAGCTTCAAGCCGTTCACCTATTTCCAGCTGCTGTTGCCGATCTTTGCCAGTGCCATTGTGGGAGGTCTGGGCAATCCACTGGGGGCCATCGCCGGGGGTTTTGTGATTGCCTTCTCAGAAGTCACCATCACCTATGCGTGGAAGAAAATCCTCGTTTATCTGATGCCCGACAATCTGGAACCCAGCGGTCTCGTGCAACTGCTGAGCACAGACTACAAATTCGCTGTCAGCTTTGTGATCCTGTTGATTGTGCTGCTGTTTAAACCCACGGGTCTGTTCAAGGGGCAATCGGTATGAGCGACACGATGAAAAACACGCTGCTTTTTGGGGTCGTGGCACTGCTGATCATGTCAGTCGGTTTTCAACAAAGTTGGAACTCTGCTTTGCTCATCATCGCGATGGGGCTGATTTCGAGCATCATGGCGTTGGGTGTGAACCTGCAATGGGGGTTTGCGGGGCTCTTTAATGTTGGGATCATGGGATTTGTGGCTTTGGGCGGACTTGCGGCCGTACTGGTCGGCATGCCCCCTACCGAAGGGGCCTTTGCCGCGGGTGGTCTGGGTGTGATTGGTGCGCTGTTGCTTGGGGCGGGCACGATTATCCTGACAATTGCAGTTTACCGCCGGATGGCGGCGGGATGGCTGCGCAATCTGGCGGTCATCGCGGTTCTTATTGCCGGTTTCTTCCTCTTCCGCGGGCTGCTTGACCCCTCCGTTGAGCGCATTGAAGAGATCAATCCGGCGCAAACAGGCTATCTGGGCGGGCTTGGCCTGCCGGTGCTCATCGCCTGGCCTGTCGGCGGGCTCTTCGCGGCAGCGGCGGCGTGGGTCATCGGAAAGACCGCACTGGGCCTGCGGTCTGACTACCTTGCCATCGCGACACTTGGCATCGCAGAGATCATCATTGCTGTGCTGAAGAATGAGGACTGGCTGACGCGCGGTGTAAAAAACGTGATCGGAGTGCCGCGACCGGTGCCCTATGAAATTGATCTGCAAAACAACCCGGCCTTTGTGGAGCGTGCCGCCGGTCTTGGCTTTAATCCTGTCGAAGGCTCAACGCTTTATGTGAAACTGCTCTACATTCTGCTCTTCGGGGCTGTTCTGCTGATCCTGATGTGGATGGCGCAGCGTGCCTTGCATTCGCCCTGGGGGCGCATGCTGCGCGCGATCCGGGATAACGAAGTGGCGGCCGAAGCCATGGGCAAGGACGTTACCGCACGGCATTTGCAGGTGTTCATTCTGGGCTCCGCGATATGTGGGATTGCCGGCGCGATGATGACCACGATGGACAGCCAGTTGACGCCCGGCACCTATCAGCCGCTGCGCTTTACCTTTCTCGTTTGGGTGATGGTGATCGTGGGCGGGTCGGGCAACAATCTGGGCGCGGTGCTGGGCGGGTTCCTGATCTGGTTCCTTTGGGTACAGGTGGAGCCGATGGGGCTTTGGCTGATGAACACCATCACGGCAGGCATGGCTGAGGGATCGGCACTTAAGGCGCATCTGATCGAGAGTGCGGCGCATATGCGGCTGCTCACCATGGGTCTGGTGTTGTTGCTGGTCCTGCGGTTCAGCCCGCGCGGGTTGATCCCTGAGAAGTGACCCCCCGTGCCCCACACCCGTTGGGTGGGAGTGGAGAGTTCGGACGGTATATAAGGCCAAAAAGAGGGGCTGCGTGGTGGCCCCTCTTGGTCGTTTTCGCGTTCAGCGCCCTTTGAAGAGCCCGCCGAGGATGCCGCGTACAATGCGGCGGCCTGTGGTGCCTTTGAGTTCTTTGATGACGACCTGGGCCACAGCTGCGCCGAACCCTTCTTGCGACTTGCGCCGCGGCGCGCGCGAAGAGGACCGCGCCACACCTTTGCCGGCATAACGGCGCGCGTTGTTAAACTCGCGCAGCATTGGCGTGGGCGCTTCTTCGGCCTCCTCTTCGGCCTTTGCGGCGTCAGCGGCGGCTTTGTCTGCACGGGCGCGCAGGATTTCAAACGCGCTTTTACGGTCGAGGCGATCGTCGTATTTGCCAGACATCGGCGAGGCGGCCATCACGGCCTTGCGTTCAGCCACAGTGATCGGGCCTAGTTGCGACGATGGCGGGCGGATCAACGTCCGCTCCACGATGCCCGGCACACCTTTCTTTTGTAATAAGGATGTCACCGCTTCACCAACGCCCACTTCGCGGATCGCTTCTTCGGTCTCAAATCGGGGGTTCTCACGATAGGTCTCGGCCGCCATGCGCAATTCCTTGCGGTCCTTGGCGGTGAACGCGCGCAGGGCGTGCTGCACCCGGTTGCCCAATTGCCCCAGAATGTCTTCGGGCACGTCGGCGGGGTTTTGCGTGATGAAATAGACACCGACCCCTTTGGAACGGATAAGCCGCGCGACCTGTTCGACCTTGTCCACCAAGGCCTTGGGGGCGTCATCAAAGAGCAGGTGCGCCTCATCAAAGAAAAACACCAATTTGGGTTTGTCAGGGTCGCCGACCTCTGGCAGTTCTTCAAAAAGCTCAGACAAGAGCCAGAGCAGGAAGGTAGCGTAGAGTTTGGGCGCGCCCATGAGCTGATCTGCCGCAAGGATGTTGATCATCCCCCGCCCGTCCGCGTCGGTGCGCATCATGTCATCAAGCGCCAGCGCAGGCTCCCCGAAGAGGTCGCTTGCGCCCTGATTTTCCAGCACCAGCAAACGCCGTTGAATTGCGCCGACAGACGCGCTGGAGACATTGCCGTAGCGCAGCGACAGCGCCTTGGCATTCTCTCCGATCCAGACCAGCAGCGCTTGCAGATCTTTGAGATCCAGAAGCGGCAGGCCGTCCTCATCCGCAACACGGAACGCGATGTTGAGAATGCCCTCCTGGGCCTCAGTCAGCTCCAACAATTGCGCCAGCAACAGGGGCCCCATCTCGGACACGGTTGTGCGCACCGGATGACCTTGTTTGCCGTAGAGATCCCAAAAAGTGACGGGAAACGACTCATAGACATAGTCGGAGAACCCGATCTTTTCGGCGCGGCTCATGAAGGGCTCGTGCAGTTTGTGGTCGGCTGTACCGGATTTGGCGAGGCCGGAGAGGTCGCCTTTTACGTCAGACAGAAAGACGGGCACGCCCTGGGCGGCAAACCCTTCGGCGAGGATCTGCAAGGTCACCGTCTTGCCCGTACCGGTGGCCCCGGCCACCAAACCGTGACGGTTGGCATATCCGATCGTGAGGTATTGTTTTTCGGCGTAATCTTCGCCGCCGCCGCCGATAAAGATATCTGTTGTCACGCGTGGTCCTCTCAGGGCTGTCAACTTGTCATTGCATTGAACATACAAAGTTAACCTTTGCATGCCATAGTCAATCTGTTCAGGGCGCATAAGTCCTTTTGTGCCAGAACACTTCCTCCCTGTTAGACTGGCCGCGCCCTCGGGTGCGGCCCTTTTTCCCGGTAGGGTTGAAATGTGCACAATTTGCACATTATACCATTGAAAACATTTCATATTTTCCAGTTGACCGAACCCCTAGGCTTGCGTACCTTGGCGTCATAAGTCGGCCCAGTTCGACGGGGAGAGAAGTTTGGAAAAGAGGATGCGTTGCGTCCTCTTTTTCGCTTTTTGGGGTGTCAGGGCCGTTCGGCGGTGAATTGCCATCTCCGCGCGCCATCTGCTTCAAAAAGTTGTGCTTCGACACTGACATCACCGCAGCGGCGTGGTAGAGGGCTGCAAAGCAACAAATGTGGATTTGACATGAGCAAGTTTTTGACCGCAATGCCGCTGTGCTCGGCGCTGGCGTTGATGGCCCCGGTGGGTGCATTTGCCCAGACGGCAGCCGCCACCGAAGAAGACGGTGAACAGACCGGACAGGCCGCCCAGATTGAAGAAGCGCTGAGCCTTGGCGAGGATGCCAGCAAGGACCCGGATTTGGGCAAACCCTATACCAAAGAAACAATTGGTGCCTGGGAGATGCGCTGCATCAAGACCGAAGCCGAAGAAGACCCCTGCCAGATGTATCAGCTTTTGGATGATGGTCAGGGTGCGCCGGTTGCGGAGATTTCGCTGTTCCGTCTGCCCGGGTCTGGCAAGGCCAAAGCAGGTGCAACCGTGGTTGTCCCGCTTGAGACGTCCCTGCCCCAACAGCTGACCATCTCTGTGGATGGTGGCAATGCACGGCGCTATCCTTATGCGTTTTGCAACCCTGTTGGGTGCTACGCGCGCCTTGGACTGACAGACGCTGATGTGAATGCGTTCAAACGTGGCAATGAGGCGGTGATCACGATCATTCCAGCACTAGCACCCGACCAGCAGGTCAAGCTGAGCCTATCCCTGTCGGGTTTCACCGCGAGCTATGACAAAGTGTCGGTGATTGAACAGTAATCATCGTGCATTTGTGATCCAAAGGCCGTCACTTTCGGGGGCGGCTTTTTTTATGAAGCAAGCGGTTGCGCCACGCGTCAAATCTTCTTGAGGGCCAGCACCGCGTTCATGCCGCCAAAGGCAAAGGCATTGCTGAGCGCAACGTTCACTGACGCTTCCCGCGCTTCGTTCGGCACAACATCAAGCGCGCATTCGGGGTCCGCTTCTTCGTATCCGATGGTTGGCGCAATCACACCGTCGCGCACCGCCATGATACAGGCCAACAGCTCAACCGCGCCCGTGCCACCGATCAGATGCCCATGCATTGATTTGGTGGAACTGATCATGAGATTGTCCGCATGGGGCCCAAACACATCCGCCACGGCCGCGCATTCGGTCTTGTCGTTCGCCGCTGTGCCGGTGCCATGCGCGTTAATATAGCAGACGTCTTCACGGTTCAGCTTGGCGTCGCGCAATGCACCTGACATGGCGCGCGCGGCCCCGGCCTTGGACGGCATGACGATGTCGCTGGCATCAGACGACATGGCAAAGCCCACCACTTCGCATAGGATGTCGGCGCCGCGTGCGCGTGCGTGCTCAAAGTCTTCAAACACAAATATCCCCGCGCCTTCGCCCTGCACCATCCCGTTGCGATTGGCGGAAAAGGGGCGGCAGGCATCGCGGCTCATCACGCGCAGCCCTTCCCATGCTTTGACCCCACCAAAGCACAGCATGGATTCCGAGCCCCCCGTGATCATCGCCGGGGCCATGCCGGAACGTACCATCGAAAACGCCTGTGCCATCGCGTGATTGGAGGACGCGCAGGCGGTCGAGACGGTAAAAGACGGCCCCTTCAGGTTCCACTCCATGCTCACGTGGCTTGCTGCGGCGTTGTTCATCAACTTAGGCACAACAAAGGGATGCACCCGGTTTTTACCTTCTTCATACACCGCGCGGTAGTTGTCATCCCAGGTGGACACCCCACCGCCTGCCGTGCCAAGCACCACACCCGACAGCGACGCCAGCTCACCAGAGAAGGTCAGACCTGACTGCTCAATCGCCTCCCGCGCGGCGGCAAGGGTGAATTGCGTGAACCGATCATAGAGCGAGATTTGCTGACGGTTGTAGCGCGCTTCGGCTTCAAAGCCGCGCACCTGCCCACCGATCTGGATCTGCAACCGCTCCACGTCGCGAATGTCGAGCGGACCAATGCCGCAGACCCCCTCGCGCATGGCCTTGAGCGTTTCAGGGACCGACAGCCCCAGCGCGTTGATGGTGCCGGCCCCGGTGATCACCACACGTCTCATCGCGCTATCCCTGCTCGGCTTTCAGCCGTTGAATACCTGCGACAATGCTCTCAACGGTGGAGATGTCGAAATCGGACTCTGTGGGGTTGTTGGCGTTGAAAGGGACCGTGATGTCAAAGGCTTCCTCGATGGCAAAGATGCTTTCCACCAGCCCCAGACTGTCGATGCCAAGGCTTTCCAGCGTGCTGTCCAAGGTCACGTCCTCAGGTTCCAGCACGGCTTGTTCAGCAATGATCGCGATGACTTGGTCCTGAATGCTCATGGGTCCATCCTCGTGGGGGTTGAGGGTGATTTAGTCATCCTTGCCGGATTTGAAAACCGCCTTTCGCAGTTCCGCGACCTCGCGCAGCAGGCGCGGCAGTCGGCGCAGCGCTTTGTACTGGTCCACCTGCTTGTCCATCTGTGTCGCCGGATAGCCCAGCATCGTGCGCCCGGCTGGAACATTGGACATGAGTTTTGTGCCCCCTCCAGCGATGACGCCGTCCCCGACAAAGATGTTGTCATTCACACCGCATTGCCCGGCCATCACCACGTTGTTGCCAATTCTGGCTGATCCGGCGATGCCCACCTGTCCACAGATCAGCGAATTGTCCCCGATGGAGACGTTGTGCCCCATGTGCACCTGATTATCGAGTTTGGTGTTGTTGCCGATCGTCGTGTCCCGGATGGTGCCGCAATCAATGGTGCACCCCATGCCAATCTCGACGTCATCCCCAATCGTGACAGACCCCAGCGAATGAATGCGTATCCAGGGTTGTGCCGCCGCCTCCCCCTGATCGCCCAGTGTTTTGCGCGCGCTTTCCACTGTGGAGGGTTCAGCGGTGACAAAGGAAAACCCATCGCCCCCGATGCGCGCGCCGGGCTGGATGATGCAGCGTTCCCCAATGGTGACCCGTGCGCCGATGCTCACCTGCTCGCGCAGATAGGCGTTCTGGCCCAACGTGACATCCACGCCAATAAAACAATGCGGACCGATCACGGAACCCGCCCCGATCCGGGCACCGGCAGAGATTATCGCGAGGGGACCAACGCGCACATCATCGCCAAGCTCTGCGGTGGGATCGATGATGGCGGACGGATGGATACCCGGCGCAAAGCCTTGGCCTGCATCCAGCATCCGTGTCATGCCCGCCATGGCGTACCGCGGACGGCCCGGAAAAATCGCCGCTTGCAGACCCAGCGCCTGCCAATCCGCGTCAGGCCATAGCATCGCAGCCCGCGCCTGCCCATCCGACAATCCTTCGGCGTACTTCGGGCTCATGGCGAGGGCCAGATCATCGGGTCCTGCGCCCTGTGGTTCAGCCGCGCGGGCAATCACAAGCGATGTATCGCCAGCGGCTTTTGCCCCCAACGCTTTGGCAATCTCAGCAACAGTATAGGACATCCCGGCACACCTCTTTGTGGCGAGCCGCAGACTTACCCCTGAACACCGCCCAAGACCACCCCTGCGCGGCTGAGTGCTGACCAGATCTTGGCATCACGGCCATAGATGTCTGCGCGGTACTCCGTGTGGCCACGCGCATTGGTCACCGCAGTGCGATAAATCAGATGCACCGGCACAGGTTCGTTCAGCACAACCTTGGTCTCTGATCCGGACCGCAGAATGCTCTGGAAGTATCCCTTGGGGTCGCCCTCTTGCTTGCTCAGCAGTTCATAGGCAAAATCAAACGGTTGTGCGAGGCGGACACAGCCATGGCTGAACGCGCGTACATCACGGGCGAACAGGCTCTTGGCGGGGGTGTCATGCAAATAGATGATGTATTTATTGGGGAACATGAACTTGACCAGCCCCAACGCATTTGACCGGCTGGGCGGCTGACGAATCGAAAACGGGAAGTTGCGTTCGGTGTAGGCGGCGAAATTTACAGAGCTGCGGTTGACGACCCGGCCCCGTCGGTCGGTGATCTGAATATGGCTGGCCGCGTTGCGGTTGCGCTTGAGCGCAGGCAGATATTCCTTGGTGATGATCGAGCGCGGGACATACCAGCTTGGATTGATCACCATATGCTCCATCACATCCGAAAATTCAGGCGTGTGGCGGTCGGTTTGTGTGGCCCCGACGACCGACCGCGTGCGGAAGGTGATCTTGCCATCATCCATGATCTTGGCCGAAAAATCGGGGATGTTGACCAGAATGTGCCGCTTGCCGCGCTCAGTGTTGAACCACCGCTCCCGCTCAAGTGCGACCATGACCGATTGCAGGCGTTTCTCCACGCCGACATTGATCTGTCGCATGGTCGCCGCCCCGGCCACGCCATCATCGTTCAGGCCGTGGTCAATCTGAAACTGCTGCACCGCAGCTTGCATGCCCGTGTCGTAGGTGCGTTTGTTGGTGCGCTCAAGATAATCCATCGCGATCAAACGGTTACGCAGCGCAATGACAGCTGGCCCCGTATCACCAGGTTTCAGCGACTTGGCAGGCACGCTCGCGCCCCAACCGCCAGAAACGAGCAGCCGCTCCATCGCGACTTTCTCTTTGATCAGGGCGTTGTATTCCATGCTGGTGGGCGGCAACGCGCGGAAAAACGCAGCGGGTTTCGCGGTGCTGAGATCCGTCAGGTAAGCGGTTCTGTCACGGTACGGCACGTCACGCACCATCGAAGGATCAATACGGCTAGGGATCAGCATACCGGTCTGAATGTCACGTGCGTATTTCAGAAACACGCGGCTCATCTCCACTTCGGCCATGCCTCTGTCACGTGGGGTTCGGACCGCCGCCAGCATGTCCATCAGCGCCTCAGCTTCGTAGCGCGCAACGGGCAATCCATGGTCATCCGCATTTAGAATGGCATGAATCAATTGTGCCCGGCGCGCCCGGTCGGCATCCCCTGCCCCGGTCCAGATCGCACCATAGCCGTTCTGACGATAAAATGCCGCGATGTCCTCATCTCTCGATGCCGCCTCGGCAACGGCCTGTTTGAACGCCGTCACCTGCGCATATGAGACAGTCGGCACAGACACAACGGCCGCAGGTGCCGCAAAGGTCAATGCGACCGCCAGAACTTTCGATAGTACACCTGCACGCGCCATAAGCTTCCCCCGCCGGATTTTGTATTTGTTCTGTTCTTTTCCCAAAACAGCCTTTGGCAAGTCCAATAACAAACGCGTTTTCACCGCAGGAAATCACCATCTGGTGCAGATAAAACACCTTATTCCCTGACGAATTCCTTCAAGTGGTCAGACTTTGAGCAGAAAATTGCCTAAAGTTGAAGGTGAATGGAACCCTATGGATTAAGGGGTTGGTTCACGATTCGCGGTATGCCATACAGGGGTGGCATACGGGAATGCACTTTGAACGCCCATGTAACATCATGGTCACAGGCAGAAGCCTCACAGGCAGAACACGGGACAGACGACACATGACTGGCATTAGCTCTACCGGCATGACCCGGCGCGCGCTCCTTGGCGCATTCGCAGCAACAGCAGTAACGGCAGCTCCGACATATTCCAATGCAGCAGGCTTTCTGCGCGGCGGCGGTGATATCCGCCGGATCAAGATGTACTCTGGCCGCACCGGCGAACGCATCGACATGATTTACTGGATCGAAGGTCAGTACATCAAGGACGCGGTCAAAGAGGTGAATTATTTCATGCGCGACTGGCGCACCAATGGCGTCAAAAGCATGGACCTGCGCACGGTCGACATCATGGCGGCGGCGCACAACCTTCTCGACGTGAATGAGCCTTACATGCTCCTGTCGGGTTACCGCAGCCCTAAAACAAACGCGATGCTGCGCTCCCGCTCGCGCGGTGTGGCCAAGAACTCGCTGCATATGCGGGGCCAGGCCGCCGACTTGCGGTTGTCATCACGCAGCGTGAGCCAGATGGCGCGGGCCGCGATTGCCTGTCAGGGTGGCGGTGTTGGCCGCTATTCCGGGTCGAACTTTGTGCATATGGATTGCGGCGTGGTGCGCAGCTGGGGCGGCTAACGCCCCTTGATAATCCCGACGATCAAAGCGCCTTCGGGCGCTTTTTTTATGGACAGCGGGCTTGGGTTATTTGACCGCAGGTGACATGCACGTACCCCCTGCGCCACGCAGCTCATCCTTGGCCGCAGATCGGCCACCGGCTTGACCAGTTCAGGGAACCTGGCTGACCAACACTAGTCTAATATGCAAATGGGTAGATGGCGGAGCGACAGGGATTCGAACCCTGGAGACGGTCTCCCGCCTACACACTTTCCAGGCGTGCGCCTTCGACCACTCGGCCACCGCTCCGTGAGGCGGGGTTTAGCTTGGCCGGGATGCCAGTTGCAAGAGAGAAATCACCCGATTTGAGCAGAACAGCAGCTTTGTCACACAAGCGGGCAAATCCCGCCTGATCTGAGCGCTAAAAGTTGGAATTGGACAACCTGAACCCCTTACATCTGACTGAAATCAGAGATTTCAGCGCGTAAAGGGATGCTTTTCATGGCGGATTAATCCGATTTCGCTCCGGAGCGCAGGCAATTGACATTGAAAAGCCTGTTCCCTGCCCTTCGCCTGCGGCTCAATCGCAAAAAACCTATGGCGAAATCTCAGGCCAAAGATCCGACGCTTTAAGCGTCCAGATGAATATAGACGCGGCGGTTCATCTTGCCCTTCTTTTGGATTTTGCCCAGACGCAGGGTTCCGATCTCTCCGGTGCGGGCCACATGCGTGCCACCGCAGGGTTGCAGATCAATCCAATCGTCTTCTTCTCCGATCCGGATCAACCGCACGTCGCCTGCACCCTTGGGTGGTTTGACTGCCATCGTCTTGACCAGATGCGGGTTTGCATCCAGTTCTGCGCCGGTGATCCATCCTTCGCTGACGCGCAGGTCCATTCCGACATATTCGTTTAGGGTCTCTTCGATTTCATCACGGTTGTGCGGCGCGTCCGGCATATCGAAATCAAGCCGTCCGTAGGTCGCGGAGATTTGCCCGCCTGTTACCCCAAAGGGAATGACCACTGACAGCAAGTGCAATGCGGTGTGCACACGCATGTGTTTGTGCCGCCTGTCCCAATCCAGCTCTTGCGTCAGATGCGCGCCCAAGGGCGGCAGGCTGGCGGCCTCGGCGGGCACCAGAACAATCGCATCGCCCTCGCCCTTGACCGCTGTTGCAATCGGAAGCTCCATTCCGTCCCATCGCAACCAGCCTGCGTCACCCGGCTGACCACCGCCCGTTGGATAAAATACGCTTTGATCCAGAACGATACCGCCCTCTGGTGTCAGTGCCTGCACCACCGCGCTCCCTTCACGGGCGTAGGTGTCATCACGAAACAAGGGCCGGGTCATGCGGGCGTTCCTTTTGTCTCAGGCAAGTCTTGCTGCTCTTGCTGCGGGTGCAGCACCTCTGGATTGCGCAGCCACACGTCACGTTGGGCAAAGGGTATCTCAATTCCTTCCTGCGCAAACCGTTCTGCAATCTGGTGATTGACGTTGCTCTTGACCGCCAGCATCCAGTTCACATCCCGCAGGAAACAGCGCACCTCGAATTCAAGGGCGTCCGCGCCAAAGTTCAGGAACAGAACGGAGGGCGGCGGACTGGCCAGCACCATCGGCTGCGCCTCTGCAATCTCGCGCAGGATACTCTCCACCTGTCTTGTATCAGTGCCATAGGCCACACCCACAGGAATGATCACCCGGCCAACCGTGTTGCCGCGCGTGTAGTTGGTGACCGTTCCGCTCACCAGATCACCGTTGGGCACGATCACATCGGTCTTGTCGAACGTCTCAATCCGGGTCGAACGCACAGAGATGTCGCGCACATATCCCATCTGGCCGCCAACCTCGATCCAATCTCCTTCGGAAATCGGGCGCTCGATCAGCAGAATGATGCCGGAGACAAAGTTGCTCACGATGTTTTGCAGACCAAAGCCGATGCCCACGGACAACGCACCTGCAACAATCGCGATTGAGCTGAGATCAATGCCCGCCCCGGTGATCGCAGCCAGTGCCGCAAGGAACAGACCAACATAGCCAAGACCCGACACAATGGCGTTTTGTCCGCCAGCGTCGATGCGCGTCTTGGGCAGCACATTGGTCCGTAGCGCCGATTGAATGAGCCGTGTCAGCGCATAGCCGATGATGAAAATCACGGCAAAAGCGATGAAATCTCCCGGGGAGATGCGGCTGTCTCCTATCGCAAACCCCCGCCCGAAGGCGGCCCAAAGCTCCGTCAAATCTGTCAGCCGTGTGCCCCAGACAAGCGCAAGCACCGGCAGCACAGCAACGATCAGCAGCATCCCAAGCAACACTGGGACCAGCGCCTCGCGTGCTTCAGCGCCTTGGCCAGTAACCGCGACATAGATGTCCGCGCAAAACCGCTGCAACGCCATGACCAACCCCAGGATCACAAGCGTCATGATATAGGGCGGCAAGAGCGCATCAGCCGCGTTGTAATATCCCGCAACCAGCAACAGCGGCGTCACGCAGGCCACCACAACGGCACCTGTGCCCAGCCCCCTGATCATCCGGCGCAGGGTTGACGCACGCACTTCCCCTGCCCCGGCGGTGTCGTCTTGTTCTGGTTCAACATAGCCGCGCAGGATGCCGCCAATCCGGAAAAGTGCGAGGCATGAAACCACAAAGAACGGCAGCGTCAGGACTGATTCTGATGCGGCCAGCGGGTAGCCTGCATCCAGAACCTGGCTGACCAGCTCTGACAGGATGATCGTGACTGTGATCAAACTGACAAAGAAGCGTGCCTTTGCGCGTTCCGGTCCGGGCAGCGTGATCAACGCCTCATCATCATCGCGGGCAAAAACACGCTCCGACACCCACCGCACGCCCAGCATGATGCCACCCAGAACAGCGAGGGTCAGAAAAATCTCAGAGCCTTTCGGTCCGAACAAATCAGTGGAGATCACAGCGATGGCCAGCAGCAAAAGCCCGAAGAATGGCAGGATGATCCGCAGGAGCGACACGACAAATCGCCAAATGCCAAATCCCCGCGCCCCATAGCGCTGAAGGCGATTGACGATCCGGTGCGACCACCGCCTGCCCCGCAGAATGAGCAACAGCCCAACCGCGGCAAGCACAATGGCAGTGGGCAGTGTCTCTCGCAGGCCATCCACGCTCATGGCGTCTTCGCGCATCGGGCGCTCCAGCCAAAGCACATCAACGGAAGTGAAGAAATCAGCCACCGCCGGGCGCCAGTACACCGGGTTCAGCGGGGTCGGAGACACCTCCATCAACGCGTCGGTTTGCCGGGTGCGCAGGATGGTGTCGATTTGCCGGATCAGGGCGTCCGCCCGCACATAGGCGGCTTCTGCCCTTTGTATGGGCACCAGTGCCGCGTTCAACTGTTGGGTCAGATCGGCCCGCTGGCCGGCAACGTCCGCCGCCTCCGGTGGCGCGTCCTCTGCGGGTGCGGCCCCAAGGGCTGCGATCTGCTCACGCAGCGTGGCGATGCGCGCGCTGTCTTCTGACCGGGCTGCATCAAATGCCGCGCGGTACGTCGCAACAGAGGTCCGCAGCGCCTCAAAAACGCTTTCACTGCCTTGCCCCAAATCGATGGAGGCCTCTGCGCGTGTGGCCAGCCCCTCCCACCGATCAAAGTCGATGTCTGACGCGCTTTGCGCCCATGTGGCCCCGACACCGAACCACAACGCACACAAGAGTGCCGCAAGGAAGCGTGCGATGACGTGCATCAGACGTCTTCGAACATGCTGGGCAGTGTTGCCGGTGCCCGGTCAAGCCATTCGGGGATCGGCAGTCCCTTTTCTCGCAGGAAGGCAGGGTTAAAGAGCTTGGACTGATAGCGCGTGCCAAAATCGCACAGGATCGTCACAATGGTATGTCCGGGCCCCAATTCACGGGCAAGCCGCATAGAGCCCGCCACGTTCACGCCAGAGGACGCGCCAAGGCAAAGGCCCTCATGCTCCAGCAAATTAAACACGATTGGCAGGGCTTCGGCATCGGGGATGTTGTAGCTGAAGTCAGGCTTGAGCCCTTCAAGGTTCTTGGTGATCCGTACCTGCCCGATGCCTTCGGCGATGGACCCGCCTTCGGAGGCAAGCTCCCCGGTGGTGTAGTAGCTGTGCAGTGCTGCGCCATCAGGATCGGCCAACGCGATCTTGACCCCTTTGGGTTGCAGGACCTGCGCAATCCCCGCAAGCGTGCCGCCAGAACCAACAGCGCAGCTAAAGCCGTCGACTTTGCCGTCCGTCTGCTCCCAGATCTCTGGCCCGGTAGTCTCAATATGGGCCTGCCGGTTGGCGACATTGTCGAACTGATTGGCCCAGATAACACCTTCGTTTGTTGTCCGCGCCAGCTCGTTCGCCAGCCGTTCAGAGTACCGCACGAAGTTGTTGGGGTTGCGGTAGGGGGCCGCAGGCACCTGCACCAGTTCTGCCCCTGCAAGGCGCAGCATGTCTTTCTTTTCCTCTGACTGTGTCTCGGGAATGACAATGACAGTCTTGAAACCCATCGACGCGCCAACCAATGCCAGCCCGATGCCGGTGTTGCCTGCCGTGCCCTCAACAATTGTGCCGCCGGGCTTCAGCAGACCCTTCTCAACCGCGTCTTGAATGATAAAGAGCGCCGCGCGGTCCTTGACCGACTGGCCGGGGTTCATGAACTCCGCCTTGCCCAAAATCTCACACCCCGTGGCCTCTGACGGGCCGCGCAGCTTGATAAGTGGTGTTTTGCCAATGGATTTGGCCAGATCGGATGCGACGTGCATGCATGCCCCCAGAGTGGAATTCTATTGTTACCCCTCCGGTGTATCGCCCGCCTTTTCAGACCTCAAGCGATCCCTGTGATGGCTCAGGTAATAAGCGGCCAGCGCAAGCGGGCCATTGGCGACGTCAAACCGGCCCACACGCGCCATCAGATCGTCAAAAGAGACCACGTGCGAGCGAATGTTTTCGCCCTCGGAGGCAAGCCCGCCGGTCCCGGTAATCCCATCCGGCAAATCCGCAATACCCAGATACAAATAGTAAAATTCCGATGAGGTGCCCGGTGACGGATAAGATTCCGAAATGGTTTCCATCCCCAGCAGGGTCAAGCCAGCCTCCTCCACCGCTTCACGACGTGCAGTGTCTTTGGGGTCTTCGCCGGGGTCCACACGCCCCGCAATCGGCTCCCACTGCCAGGCGGTCGGATCACCGCGTAAAATCGGACCGATGCGAATTTGCTCAACCACCAGAACCCGGTCCCGCACCGGGTCGTAAGGCAGGACCAGTGCCGCATCGACGCCCACAAATGCCGCGCGATCCAGTGTTTCGGACATGGTCCCGTCGAAATGCTCATGACGCAAAACGATGTCGTCCAAGGCAAAGAATTGGGAATAGGCCCGTGTGCGTGTGTCGATCTCAATGCGACCTTTGAACGTATCAGCTCCGTGGCGGGAGTTGGCGGCGCGCAGGGTGGCATCGGCGCGGGCGCGGATCACCGGGAACATCCGGGCCACCTCATCACGGCTCCGGTTGCCTCGGTAGCTCATGACTTCTGCAGCCGCCGTCACGCTCAGCGGTCCCCACGCGGCTTCCCACGCCGTGAGGTCCCAAGGGCCGTCCGGCGTCCAGCGCCCCGGTTGCGGGACATAGACTTCCGCGGCGCGCCCATCAGCAAGGGTGACCGCATGCAGATCATAGGCAAAGCTGCCTTCGTAAAAATCCAATCGGTCGATGTCTTCCGCCGATAGATTGCCCACAACAATGCCGGTTGCCTGCGCGTCTGGTGCCACAGCAATCATGGGAAACGGCCCTTCGGCCACGGCGCTGACGCGGTACCCCTCAAGCGTGGCGTCTGACACATCTTGCTGGTCACCAGACCGCCCAAGCACCAGCTCCAGCAAAGGACGGTGCCGCATCGTACCAAAGAAGAACAGACTGCGCATGCCCTCAGCGCCAGCGGTTTCCGACAGCTTCCGTCAAAAGCCCCGAGACAACCGCCGAAACCACCAACGCCACGCCAATCGGTACGGTCGCAATGATCACCGCAAACTCTGCCCCGATCTGAAACACGGCTGTGATCGCCTCAAACGGCCCATCGTAGCGGTTGCGCATGGCAAGGCGGATCATCTCATTGATGGCCTGCACGCCGACACCCCAAAGCATCAGAACGAACACGCCAGTGAGGCCATTGTTGATCGCAGAGGTCGGGCCGCGCCCTGCCCTCGGTCCCATCACAAACCATCCCGAACACAGGCCCAGAACGACGTTCACCGGGATGAAATAGCCAAAATCGGTGCTGTCCGGCATCAGCGGCATCACCATGGTCGAAATGATATACGCGACCACTGCCAAACAGACAGAGGCCATCAATCGCGCGGCGGTGGGCATCAAGAGGCTCCCTTACGTGACCCGTCAGGCGGGTTTGCGTATGGTAATCTGCGTCACATCACAATTTCCACTGTCAAATGTCGCCGCACAAGAAGTGAGGTAAAAATTCCACATCCGGCGAAAGCGATCATCAAAGCCAAGCGCTGTGATCTGGTCCCATTTGTCATTGAATGTCTCATGCCAGCGCCGCAGCGTGATGTCATAGCTTTTGCCAAATTCAATCGACTTGTCGACCACCAGTCCCGCGCGCTCCACTTGTTCACGTAACACCTTAGGAGAAGGCAGCATCCCCCCGGGAAATATGTACTTTTGGATGAAATCAACACCACGTTTGTAGACATCCCAGCGGGCATGATCAACGGTGATGATCTGCAATGTCGCAGCCTTGCCGGGTTTGAGACGATCACGGACGGTGTCGAAGTACACGGGCCAGTATTTCTCACCCACAGCCTCGAACATTTCGATGCTGGCAATGCCGTCATAGTGGCCTGTTTCATCGCGGTAGTCTTGCAGCTTGAAGCTCACCAGATCGGAGAGCCCCGCTTTTTCTATGCGTTCTTGCGCAAATTTGAACTGCTCCTCTGAGATCGTCAGGCCCGTGACCTTCAATCCCCGCTCCTTTGCGGCGTATTCGGCAAAACCACCCCAGCCGCACCCGATCTCAAGCACATGGTCGCCCGGCTGCACGCCCATCTGATCCACCATACTCTTGTATTTCGCAGTCTGCGCCGCCTCCAGCGATTGCTGTGCGTCTTTCTCAAAAAGCGCGGAGGAATAGGTCATCGTGTCATCAAGCCAGAGGCCGTAAAAGTCATTGCCCAGATCATAGTGATAGCTGATATTCTTGCGCGCCTGCGATTTGGAATTGCGTTGCAGCCAAAAGCGCAACTGCTCAAACCGGCGCACAAGTCCCATACCGGGAAAGCCATCATAGACGTTTTCATTGCCGTGGTGCACCAGATCCATAAAGGCCTGCAAATCCGGCGTGGACCAATCCCCATCCAGATATGCATCACAAAATCCCAGATCACCCTCCCGGATCAACCGCGCAAAAAGGTCGTTGCTGTGGATATCCAGCTCCGCCACATAGCCGGGCTTTGCCCCTTCCGCGCGAAACACCCGCCCGTCCGGCAGCACAAAATCGCAGCGGCCGTTTTGCATCTGTTGCGCCATGGCAAAGACGTTGGTGAAGTAACGGGGCAGGTTTTTCTGCCCTTCTGTACTGGTTAAGATCATGTCCCACTCCCCGTGGTGATTTTGCATTACTTTAGACTGTCAGACGCATTGGACAATGCCTAAAACCCTCGGTTTTCATAGGCTTCCAACGCGCGCTTGCGGCCCTCTGCCGGGGTGACAATGGGCTGCGGATAGGCGTCATCTGGTGCCAACCCCCAGTGCACTGGAATCGCGTCAAAGAACTTCAGCGCGTCGGCATGTGGCTGCGCCTTACGCTCCGCAATCCAGCGCGTTGCATACCGGCGGTCCTTGTCGAACTTGTCGAGCTGCGTTTCAGGGTTGAAAACCCGAAAATACGGCGTCGCATCCGGCCCGGACCCCGCAGACCATTGCCATCCCATCGCATTGCTGGCTGGGTCCCAGTCTATCAGACACTCTTCAAACCAGTCCATCCCGATGCGCCAATGGGTCAGCAAATGCTTGGTCAGATAGCTCGCCACGATCATCCGGCCGCGATTGTGCATTCGGCCCGTCACATAAAGCTCCCGCATGGCCGCATCGATAAAGGGGATGCCCGTGCATCCTTTTTTCCATGCCCAAACTTCAGCAGCGCGGGCATCATCCTTCCAGGGAAAGGCCGCCCATTCCTCGCGCCAGCTCTGGTCCAGAATGCGCGGTGTGTGGTGCATCAGATGATAGGCAAATTCCCGCCAGACCAGCTCTTTGAGAAAGGTTTCCGCCCCGGCTTTGCCCTCTTGCAGCGCGCGCTGACCGGCGTGCCAGCATTGGTGCGGGCTGATCTCTCCCACCGCCAAATTCTCCGACAGGTTAGACGTCCCATCGGTGCCGGGGATGTCGCGGTTCTTTTGATAGTCTGCGACACCTTGCTCGATAAAATGCTCCAGCCGGTTTTGCGCCGCACTCTCTCCCAGTTGCACGAAAGGCCGGACAACAGCAGCGCCGCGATTCATGGCGGCCCCCATCTGCCAGCCATCCAGCGCATCGCTGGGCGGCCAGGCATCCGGCGCTGGAAATGTCGCAGGGACGGGCCGCGGGGGATCGACCGGCGTGTTACGCACGGAGTTCCAAAAAGGCGTGTACACCTTGTAGTAGCCGCCGGTCTTGGTCTGCACTGTCCAGGGCTCAAACATCAGATGCCCACCAAAAGAGCGCGCCTCGATGCCATCGGCCTTAAGGGCCTCCTTGATCTTGCTGTCGCGCGCCACCGTTTCAGGATCGTACAGCCGCGACCAGTAGACAGCCTGCGCGCCCGTCTCTTTGATCAGTGTCTGCAACACGTCCAACGCATCGGCACCCCGCCGCAAGATCAAACGGCTGCCCTTGCTTTCCAGGCTTTGTGCCAGCGTCTCCACACCCAGCCCCAGCCGCCATTTTGGAGCAGCCCCCAGCTTGTCCACCAAAGGATCATGTACAAAGACGGGGATCACCGGATGGCCCGACGCGCAGGCCGCGGTCAGCGCCGCGTGATCAGACAGACGCAGGTCGCGGCGGAACCACATCAAAATCGGAGGGGTGTTGGTCATCTTGGGCTCTTGCTTGTTTGGTCCTGACAGGACTTAGAACCCCTCAGGCGCAATCAAGGCAAAGGTTTCACAAAACTGAATCGAGAGCGCTCAAAAGCTGATCAATCTCGGCCTTGGTGGTGTAATGGGTAAAGCTGAGCCGCAGCACGCCTTTGTCCATGTCGACCCCCATCGCAGAGAGCGCCCGCCCGGCATAGAAATCGCCGCCGCCGGCCATGATGCCGTGATTGGCAAGCTCTGCCGCGACCTCCTCACCGTCCCGGTTCAGGGCAAGTGCCACAGTCGGCGCGCGCCCCTCCGCCTCTGACGGGCCGATAAGGCGGACAGAATTGCGGGTCTTGACCGCGTCCAGCAGCGGTTGCAGCAGCGCCGTCTCATGCGCGCGCATCAGATCGTGGACCGCAGCGCCCCGCGCCGCCGGCCCCGCATCCCCGCCAATGTGGTGGGCATAGGCCGCATCGATATAGTCAGCCATGCCCGCACAGGCCGCGACCTGCGCATGATCCGGCCCTGCAGGTGTGAAGCGCTTGTAGAGGCTATCCGCGTTGAAAACATGCCCCTGATTGGGCAGCAGCTCTCCCAATGCGCGGCGGATCACCATCAAGCCTTGATGCGGCCCAAAGGTCTTGTAGGCGGAAAACAGATAAATATCCGGCCCCAGCGCCCCCACATCCGCAAAACCGTGCGGCGCATAGGATACCCCGTCAACACAGACAAAGGCACCCGCCGCATGGGCAAGCGCGGTAATCTCAACCACCGGATTGACCTCTCCGACCACGTTGGAGCAATGGGGAAAGCACACCAGCCGCACCTTCTCATCCAGCAACGGCTCCAGCGTGTCAGGGTCCAGATGCCCGGTCTCCGGATCAACCTGCCATTCGCGCACGTCGATGCCGCGCTCTGCCAATCTGCGCCAAGGGCCAGAGTTGGCCTCATGGTCCTGATTGGTGACAACAATGGCCTCCCCCTCTTGCAACATCTGGCCAAAGGCCTGTGCAAGCACATAGGTGTTCTGCGTTGTGGACGGGCCAAAGCTCAGCTCATCCGGGGCCACCCCAAGGATTGCAGACATGCGCGTGCGCGCCTCATCCATCTCCTGACCGCCCAGCGTGCTTGCCTCATAAGGTGCATAAGGCTGCACCTTGCGTTGGGTGTAAAACCGAAACAATCGATCAATCACCGGCTTGCAGGTATAAGACCCGCCGGCGTTCTCAAAAAAAGCCTGACCTTGCAAAGAAGGTTCAGCGAAAGCGGGGAATTGGGCGCGGACCCAGTCGGTATCAAGATGTGTATGTGTCATGCCCGCACCGTCCGCCGAAACGCCGCTTAGGTCAAATGCAAAAAGGCCCCGGTGCAGCGCTGCACCGGGGCCTGATTTTAACTTCTATGAGGCGGGTGGCTATTCAGCCGGGACGCCGCGCACATCATCGGCAAGGGTTGCGATGCCTGCTGCTTCTCTGCGACCATCGTTGTAAATCGCTTTGATCAGCGCAATGCACATCAGCACCATCACAATGGAAAACGGCAAAGCCCCGATCACCATCGCAGTCTGGATGGCCCCCGTGCCGCCAGAGATCAGCAATCCGCCAACCACCAGCGCCAACGCGGCACCCCAGAACAGGATGTGAGGACGCGCCTTTGGCCCTTCATCACCCGCAGCATTGATCGTGTTCACAATCAAAACCGCAGAGTCAGCGGAGGTCACAAGAAACGTCATCAACAAAACCACGATCATCACCGCAAAGCC
This sequence comes from Sulfitobacter sp., assembly GCA_045105735.1. Classification (GTDB taxonomy): domain Bacteria; phylum Pseudomonadota; class Alphaproteobacteria; order Rhodobacterales; family Rhodobacteraceae; genus Sulfitobacter. Next base: position 324,134 of record JBGCDV010000007.1, read on the forward strand.
CCACGACAGGGCCTGAGAAATCGGTGACAGCATGAATTCCGTCATTGCAAAGATCTTGTCCCCGTTGGCCGCGTCAAGGATCAACCCGTTTGCGTCCCCGTTCAGCTCCAGATCAATCGCTGTGCCACCGGCCCAGGCGAACCAGACAAAGCACATCAGCGATGGCACGATCATCGCACCCAAGACGAATTCGCGGATGGTCCGCCCCCGCGAGATACGCGCAAGGAACAGGCCCACGAAGGGTGCAAATGCAATCCACCATGCCCAATAGAACACGGGCCACCAGCCCTGCCATTGCGCCAGCTTGAACGCTTCCGACCCTTCGACACCGTCAGACCTAAAGACGTTAAAGCTCAGCCCTGGCAGCGCCATCAGGTAGTCCCAGATGCCGATAAAGAAGGCCGAAGCACCAAAGAACGTCGCACCAAATATGATGAAGAAGCTCAACAAAACGATTGAAAGCACCATGTTGATATTTGACAGCCATTTGATGCCTTTGCCGACCCCGGACAGCGCCGAAAGTGTCGAAGCCCCCATGATCACCAAAAGCGCCACGACAATACCAAGCGATGTGGCAGAGCCGTCATCCAGTGCAAGGCCGCCAATGCCGATCCGGGTAAGGCCGGCAACGAATTGCTCTACACCAAAGCCGAGCGTTTGCGCCACACCAAGGATCGTCGCCACAACAGCGACAATATCGATGATATGTCCCAATGTCCCTGACAATGACTTGCCAAAGAGCGGCGTCAGAGAGGACCGAATGGTCAATGGCAAACCGCGGCGATAGCTGAAAAACGCCAGTGCCAGACCCGCAACCGCATAACATGCCCAAGCCCCAAGACCCCAGTGCAGATAGGACCACACATAGGCGGTGCGCACATTGTCCATTTCAAGCGCCGTCGTGACGCCCTGAATGACAGAAGGGTTGTTTTTGAAATGCGCCACCGGCTCAGCCACGGCCCAAGTCAACATTCCAACACCGATGCCGGCACCAAACATCATCGAGAACCAGGAAAAGTTCGAAAACTCCGGTCCTTCGCCATCTTTGCCCAGATTGAGCCGACCCGCCGTGGGCCAGAGCGCGAGGCCCAGACACACAAGGACGAAAAACGCCACGGTCCAGATATACCATGCGGCAAAGTTAGCCAGAATAACGGTGTTCCATGCGGTGAGCACTTCGCCAGCCCATTCGGGCCAGACGATCGCCCAGACCACAAGACAGGAGATGATTATCTTACTGATGACCGTCACGCTGATACTGAAGCCACCATAAAATCCGGAGTCTGCCGTATTGATCGGCAACTCCGTAAGAGGGGGTTTTAAAGCCATTGGTTGTGTCCCTGTTGTTTGTATGGGTGCCAGCCTAAGCGGACAGACTGTCGCAGGGAAGTAAATTAAATATATTAAAAACAACGCTTTATGTGAAGTTTTGATGGCTATGTAAGTTTTGATACGAATTTGTAACTAATTTATCGAAAGCGCTCAAAACCCTTCCGCGCATGGAGGTTGGCTGTTGCTTGAAAAAACTGCATCAAGGCCCTGTCTTCAAGCACACACATTCCCGCCATGCGCGAATTTATTTTCCAAGGGCTGCCGCGATCCGCTCTGCATGCACTTTGATCGCGTCCATGTCCCCCTGCACGCCCGGCGGCCGGACAGGGACACCATTATGGCGCGGATGAATGTGGAAATGCAGATGGAACACCTCTTGCCCGCCTGCGGCTTCGTTGAACTGAAAAAGCGTGATGCCATCCGCCTCAAACGCCGCTTTGGCAGCATTGGCCACGCGGTTCACCGTGTTCATACAAGCCGCAAGCTGCTGAGGTGTCGCAACCAGCATGTTGCGGCACGGCGTTTTCGGGATCACCAGACAATGCCCGTCAGTCCGCGGATTAATGTCCATGAAACACAGGGTTTCGTCGTCTTCGAACACCTTGAAACAGGGGATTTCCCCCCGCAGTATTTTGGCAAAAATGTTCTCGTTGTCATAGGCCGTCATCGCACATGCTCCCCTAAGTGTTGGTCCATTGTTAAGAAAACGCCGCGCAAAGGTCGAGGGTCAGCCGTACCGCATTTTGCGTTCCGCCGCACGCAGCAACAGTTTTGAATAGAACCGGTGCAACGGGATCGTGAGGCGCACCCAACCGGGCAATGCCGCACCGGGTGCTGGAACAACAACCGAGCCAAAGAGCAACCGCGTGACGCCGCCGTCCTTGGGGGCCACAGCAAGATACGACAGCGTATGCCCGCTGACATCGCGCAACAACACCTGAGTGGTGCCGCGGTCTTCGACGTCCCAGACGGCAAAGCTGTCTGCCGCACCTGACGCCAGAGCCGCTGCATCGCTGTCCCGGATCAGCCGTCTTTGTGAAACGCTCAACACCAATCGCTCCAGTCGAAAGAGCCATGTGGTGTAGAACGCTTCGACAAACTCCGGCAAAGCAACAGCGCCGGGATGCATGACCTCAAAGCAGTCGGTATACGTCGCCCCCTGATCCACGTAGCGCGCCAAAAACGCGTCACGCGGCACAGGACAGGCGCGCGCAATCATGCGTTTACATCAACAACAACGCGGCCCTTGACCTGACCTTTCAGAATGTCGGCACCCAATTGCGGCAAGTCTGACAGTGTCGCGGGTTGAACCATCGCCTCCAGCTTGTCCATCGGCAGATCCTTTGCGATCCGTTCCCAGGCACGCAGACGGTTGTCATAAGGCTGCATCACAGAGTCGATCCCCAAAAGGTTCACCCCCCGCAACAGAAACGGAATGACAGTTGCAGGCAGCCCTGCCCCCCCCGCAAGCCCAACAGCAGCAACACTTGCACCATATTGCATCTGCCCCAACACCCGCGCGAGCATCGCACCGCCCACCGCGTCGATACAGCCCCCCCAGGTTTCACCCTCCAGCGGGCGTTTGGTGGTCTCGTTGATCTCTTCGCGCGCCACAATCTGGGTCGCACCGAGGCTCTTGAGGTAGTCAGCTGTCTCCGGCCGACCAGTCACACCGGCAACCTGATGACCCAGATTGGCAAGGATCGCCGTCGCAACGGAGCCAACACCGCCCGCCGCACCGGTCACCAAAACCGGACCATCCTTGATCCCGTGATCCTCAAGCGCCATGACCGACAGCATCGCGGTAAAGCCCGCCGTGCCCACTGCCATTGCCGCACGCGTGTCCAACCCATCGGGCAGCGGCACCAGCCAGTCCGCCTTGACCCGCGCCTTTTGCGCATAGCCTCCCCAATGCGCCTCACCGACACGCCAGCCCGTCAACACAACCTTGTCACCCGGCTTGTAGCGCGCATCCTCAGACGCCTCGACCGTTCCGGCAAAGTCGATGCCCGGCACATGCGGATACTGCCGCACCAAACCGCCACCCGGCCCAATGCACAATCCATCCTTGTAGTTCACCGTGGAATATTCGACAGCAACAGTCACATCACCGGCTGGCAAATCATCCAAACCGATCTGCGTCACCGCAGCTGAGGTTTTGCCTTCGTCGTCCTTGTTCACCACAAGTGCATTAAACATCCAACTTCTCCATTCCGGGGGCCAACGCCCCTCCTCTTTTTGGCCTTAAATACCGCGGGGTCCGGGGCAGAGCCCCGAAATGCGCGCGATTTCAGCTCAGGGGTTACGCCCAAAACTTCTCATAAACAACCGCGTCCCGGCGCCCTTGCGGCGTTTCAACCTGCACCGCCGTGCGATCATCCCAATGGGTCATGCGCACCATACCAATCGCGACGTTTGTCTTAAAGTCCGGCGACCAGGCGGCAGAGGTCACCTGCCCCACACGTTTGTCACCGGCCATCACGGGCCATACCCGATCACAGCCGGGCACCGCGTCACCAGAGATTTCAATCGCGCGGATTTGCTGCACCGGGCCTTCCTTGGACACCCGCAACAAGGCGTCACGCCCCATACAGCCAATCGCGGTCTGCGTATCACAAAACCGCCCCAACCCACATTCATGGGGGGTATTGTCATCCGTCATGTCATTGCCATAGCTCAGCAATCCCCCCTCAATCCGCTCAATCCCGTTGGGACAGCCCGCATGCACATCCAGGTCGCGGCCCGCTTCCATCAGAGCATGCCACAACGGCATCCCCAGATGTGCGCCTTCGACATAGATCTCGAACCCGCCTTGCTTGGAATAGCCAGAGCGCGCAACAACAAGGTACTTGCCCTGAAACTCAAACAGGCCAAAGCGGAAGAACCGCACGTCGCGCACGGCTTGTCCAAACACCCGTGCCATCAGTTCTTCGGCCTTGGGCCCTTGCACGGCCAACGGGCTGACGTCCGGTTCATCCACCAGCACATCCAGCCGGTAGCCATTGGCGATACCTTTGACCCAGAACAACAAATCGCTGTCCGCAATGGAAATCCACCAGCGATCGTCAGACAGCTTGACCGCTACCGGATCGTTCAACATTCCGCCTGTTTCATCCACAATCGGCACGTAAAAACACCGCCCCGGCAGCATGGACCGCAGGTCACGCGGTGTCAGCATCTGCATCAGCTTGGCCGCGTCCGGCCCACGCAGCTCGACCTGCCGCTCGACTGCGACGTCCCAGATTTGCACCGCCTCTTTGAGGTGATGATAATCTTCCTCCACACTGCGGAACATCGTGGGCAGCAGCATGTGGTTGTAAATGGTATAGGCTTTGACGCCCGCGGCCTCGACCCCTTCGGAAAAAGGGGTGCGGCGCAAGCGGCGGGAGGGGGACAAAAGCACCATCAGCTGTTCTCCGGCATGAATACGAGGTCTGTGGTAGGGGCCGCCTGCCCGCATGCAGTGAGCATGGCGTGTACCTGACCCCGGTGGTGGGTTTGGTGGTTAAACATGTGGGTGATGCACATCGCTTTGGACTGACGGAGCACTTCACCGGTCATCATGGAAGTCCAGATCAAGTCTCCCGTCAGATCAAGGTTCGACAGCGTTTGCGCCCAGATGCGCATGCGCCCGTCCATGGCAAAACGCTCTGCATCCCAGTTGCCCGGCGTTTTGGTGAAATCGCACCAGTCGTCGAAGTCTCTGGCCGGGGCCGCAATGTCATCGCACCAACGGCTCATCCAGATCGTATCGCCCCACAAGATATGATTGAGCGTCGCAAGGATGGAGCCAAAGAACGCGCCTTTATCGGCGCGCAAATCATCTTCATCCATTACTTTAACAACGTCCATGATCTGCTTGTTCTGCCACGCATTGTAGCGTGCCATCATCAGAACATGAGCGGTGTCGATCACGCACGTGGACCTTTCCAGTCGATCGGGCAGATCTCAGCGGATTTCCCGCCGAAATCCCAGACACGGCCATAGTCACGCACCCGGCTCTTGAGGCCTTGGGCGGCAATAATGTCAGGTCCCATCCAATATTTGGAATTGGAGACCATGACGGGATGCTCGGGTGTTTTGCCCGCGATCATCTCAATCTCTCCCTGGATCTTGCGACCGATCTGGATGGAGCGTTTGGTGCCGTCGCGGATGATCTCAACCGGGGCACGCTCTGCGCCGATGATCTCTGAGACCAGCATGGTAAAGAGGCCCGTTGTCCCCCCAGCCGCACCGCTGAAGATCTGCAGGATACCGTTGTAGGCCTTGCCGCTGGCGCGCTCATCCACATAGGCGGCAACTTTCCAGTTGCCCTCGCCCATGCGGCCCGGAATGTCGACCAGCAGACCAACATTCAGCCCGCCAAGATCTTCGCCCTCATAGTGGCCCTCGTCAATCGCGATGGCCATCCATGCGTGGCAATGCCCTTCGGTCGGAGGATGCGCCCCAAGGCTGACCACGCAAGGGCAGAACACTGTGCAAGAGCAGTTCAGAAACAACTCCCCTTTGATCGCCCAATCCGTTGGGTTGCTGTCGCGGCGGCCCGGATTTGGCATGCGCTGATCGATGCGCTGCGAAATCGGCAACCGATCTGCGTCGGGTTTCTTCTTGGGGGGCATCTTATCCTCCTGTGATAAGGGGCCAGCCCGCAACGACGCCCGCGCCGATGATCAAGGCAAAACCCATTGGTTTTGTAACGTGATGTCCGATTTGAGGGAGCTTTTCAATCACCATGAACAGCGTCGCAACCCCCATCCAGGCAAGGTTCATCACCCCGCCGGCAAATCCCAGCGCCATGAAACCCCAGCAGCACACCGCGCAATAGGCTCCGAGGCCAAGCCCCATGCGCAGCCCGCCACCAAAGCCAGTGCGCCAGCGGCCCATAAAATACATCATCGGGGAATGGCACACGCCGTGGCAGATCTCTTTGGTGCGGGTGAATTGGAACAATCCCACAGCGAGCAGCAGACCAACGGCAAACCAACGTGATTTCGCGATCCCCAGCATGTCGACGACACCGCCAAAAAGCAGCGCCAGTTGCACCGCTGCAATCAAGGCGGCAAAGGCCAGCCAAACCGCGAAATACCCCAGCAGCACGCCCAGCCACCCCGCGCGCGTGCCATCCGCGCTGATCATCAGGTCTTCGTAGCTGCGCAGGGTCGGCACCAGTGTGGGCAGCATCATCGCCGCCATCATGGCCCCCCACATCACAAAAAGCGGGCCGAAATTGGCCATCGGCATGTACATCGGCATGCGGGGATCCATCGCGCGCATGCGCTCGCCCATTTCACCGGGACGCCCCAGCAGATCAAGGTCCATGTCCACGGCCATCATGTACATCATGGCCCACGCGGCCAGCACGAGGCCAAAAAACCCCAGCCAAAGCGATGTACGGACAACAGACTGCATGAAAAGAGCCCTCCGCGACTCGCATTCCTGACAATTTAATGTCAGACAATTATGGCCCTCGCAAACATTAAATGTAAGACATATGAAAATTGATCCGCAAAGCACCGCCGACCTGTCCGTGCAAATCGCCAGCGCAATCCGCGACGCCATCGTCTCGGGCGACCTGATTGTGGACCAGCGGTTGCCATCCGAGGCAGAGCTTTCCGAGCAATTCGACGTGTCCCGCCCCACGGTCCGCGAAGCGCTCAAACGGCTTGCCGCACAATCGCTTATCCGCACGCAACGCGGCGCGACGGGCGGTGCCTTTGTGAACCGCATCAGTTTTGAGGAGGCCTACTCGCAGCAGATCACCACCTCCACCTTGCTGCTTTCGATGAACGCGGTCAGCTTTGAAACCGCCTGCGAGGCCCGCTACGCCCTTGAGCGTGCCTGTGCGGCGCTGAGTGCCAAGCGGCGCAGTGCCGACCATCTGGCGACCATGCGCGCAGAGATTCACCGCCAAAGCCAGCCGGGCCTGACAGATGAGGCCTTCTGCGCCTCAGACGTGGCGTTTCACCGGGCGCTGGTCGACGGGGCGGACAATCCGGTGATGTCGTATCAGCTTGCCGGTGCGGTCGAGGCGATGCAGCCGTTGATGAACATGATAACCTTCACCGCACGGGACCGCGCCCGCATTGTTGAAATGCATACCAATATCGCGGACGCGGTTGAGCGGCAGGATGGGGCACAGGTCGAAGCGGGACTGACCGCGCTGGAAAAAGAGACCCAGGCACTGGCCCTCAGTGCCTTCGCAGCACGGCAAGCCGTGAAGGCCTGACTGCCCTGCCTGTTTCTGCGGCAAGAGGTGATGTGGCTGGTTTGAGCCAAATGTGTAAATTCGGTTTTGTCGCGACGCACGCGGCGTGGCACGCAAATCATGTAAACCAGCCCTGTCACAAACATCCGGAAAGAGGCCGGCGCTCACGACGCTTCCAGCAGTTCTGCAACTTCCTCCTGTACGGCATCAACCACGATCTTCAATTCTGAAATGAAGGCAAGCGCTGCCATGGATTGTGTTGCGTATCCTGGTGTCAGGATAGAAACATTGCTGGAGATTCTCGGCACAAACCGGCGAATGGTAAGGCCCGTGTTTTCGGAAGCCTGAACAACGTGACTGTAGGCCGTGATCATATCGCAGACCATGACGCAGGTGCCTGCCGCCACGAATTGCAGACCCGGCAGAAATGTCCGCAATTCCAGCCGCTTGTTGAACCGTCGCCCTGCAGCGCGAAAGGCAGCTTCGGTCTGGATGGCCGTCTCATGTTCCTCAAACAACACGGCCAGCGGGCGCCCATCCAGATCATCCGGTGTCACCACGCCTGCCGTTGCCAGCGGGTCATCGGAGGGCAGGACGCAGACACATTCCATGTCATAGTCAGACTGCCTGATCGAGGCGCGCGGCGTGGGCGTCTCAGAAAACCCCACATCATATTGCTGGGAGGCGATCAAATCTTCGATCACTCCGGAGGAGCGCATGATCAGCGACACCTCAAGATCATCCCGCCCTTGCAGAAAGCGGGTTAAGAGCCGGGGCAGAAACACACTGGACGCCGCCGGGTGACAGGCGATCTTGAGCTTGCCGGACTGGAGCGCGCTGATGCTTTCCAATGTGCGTTCTGTGCGCTCCACCCTGCCAAGGATGTCTTCGCATTCCTCAAGGAAAAATTGCGCCTCAGGGGTCGGGGACAATTTGCCATGGGAACGCAGGAACAGCGCAAAGCCAAGCTGATCTTCCAATGTCTGGATCATCGTTGAGACAGCCGGTTGGGTGCGCCCAACGGTCCGCGCGGCCTGGCTGATCGAGCCGGAGCGCATGACCTCCCGAAAGGTTGCAAGTTGGCGCAGGGAAAGCTGCATAAGCCATAAATCCAATTTATGAAGTTAGAGATATTATCAAATTGATTTTATACCGGATGTCCAGTGTGATGGAGCGACAAACCAGAGGTATTGACCTCTGGGTGCGGGGGACACATGGACACATTCGCCAAATATCTGCTGACGGCGCTGATCATATCGGTGGCTTTGGGACAGTTTGTGCAGGTCATCACCCGCTATGTTTTGCAAGTCCCGGTGATGGGGCTGGAGGAAACGATGGCCTATCCGACGGTGTGGCTCTACATCCTCGGCTCTGTCAACGCCTCGCGCGAGAACACGCATATCCGGGCCAATGTGCTTGAGATTTTCATCAAGACAAATCGCGGCCACACCATTCTGGCGATCATCGGCGAGATCATAAGCCTGATCGTGGGACTTTGGCTGCTGTCCTGGGCCTGGGAGTATACGCAGTACGCATGGCGCGTGTGGCGTGAAAGCCCGACGCTTTATATCCCGACATTCTATTCTGATGTGGCGCTTGTCATGGGTCTGGCCCTGATGATGTTTTACACTGCCTTGCATCTGGTGCGCCACATTCGCGCCCTGCGCACCGGAGAACCCGCATGATTGAGATTGCCCTTCTTGCCATTTCCCTGCTGGTCATCACGCTGACCCTTGGCGTGCCTCTGCCGTATTGTTTCGGGTCCGCCTTGATGGTGATGTATTTCATGGGCGACGTGACCATGAAGGGCATGATGCTCTGGGGTGTGCAGCAGTTGGGCAACCCCGTCCTGCTGGCCATTCCGCTGTTTGTACTGGCGGGCACGGTTATGTCAGAAAGCGGAATAGCCGCGTCGTTGCTTCGATTTGTGAATGCATTTATCGGCCATGTGCGCGGCGGTTTGGGAGTTGTCGCGGCTGTGTCCTGTGCGGTGATTGGCGCGATTTCCGGCTCTGGTCTGACAGGTATCGCCGCGATCGGCCCGCTCTTGATCCCTGAAATGGAGGCGCGTGGCTACCCGCGTGAATACGCCACGGCCTTGATTGCCAACTCATCCATCCTTGGTCTGCTGATCCCGCCGTCGGTTACGATGATCGTCTATGGCTGGGTGACCGACACCTCAATCCTTGCCTGTTTCCTTGCCACGCTTGGCCCCGGCCTGCTGATCATGACCTCGTTTTCCGTGATCAACATCTTCATATCGCGCAAGTTTGATCTGATCCTGGATGACAAGCCGTCCTTCTCGGAGCTTTCCGGTGAAGTCGCGCGGCGCGGGTTTCACGCCTTTCCAGCATTGCTGATGCCAGTGATCATTCTTGGCGGCATCTATGGGGGCGTGATGACCCCAACCGAGGCCGCCGCCGTTGCGGTGATCTATGCCGTGCCTGTGGGTTTCCTGATCTACAAAGGCCTGCGGTGGAGCAATTTCCTTTCGGCCGGCAAAGAGGCCGCGACAGCCGTGGGCGCGATCATGATGATGATCCTGTTTTCCATGATCCTCAGCCAGATGTTTGTCTATGAAAGCATCCCGCAGCAACTCGTGCAGGGCATCTTTTCGATCACCGAAAACAAGGTGCTGCTGCTGATCATGATCAACATCATGCTGTTCCTTGTGGGCATGGTGGTCAATGACGTAACCGCAATCATCCTGATTGCTCCGCTGCTGCTGCCCTTGATGCAGGCGATTGGTGTCAGCCCCGTGCAATTTGCCGCGATCATGGGCGTGAATACCGCCATGGGGGGCGTGACCCCGCCCTATGCCTCGATCCTCTATCTGGGCGCGCGCATCGGCAATGTGAAGGTGACCAAGGTCATCCCGCCCGCGATGAAACTCATCCTGTTTGGCTATGTGCCGGTGGTTTTCCTGACCTCGCTCTGGCCAGACCTGTCGCTCTATCTGCCGCGTTTCTTTGGATACGACGTGGCCCCCTGATCACTTCAATGCAACTCAACAAGGAGGAAACCTAAAATGAAACATGCATTCCTGACCACAGCCACCGCCGCCCTGATGGCGCTTGGCAGCTACGCCGCTGCGGCTGACCTGAAGATGAGCCACGTGCGCCCGCAGGACGCCACCATTGATGTGGAACTGCGCGCTTTTTCCGCTGCGGTGGATGAGGCCACAGGTGGTGATGTGAAAATCAACATCTTCCCGGCCTCCGCTCTTGGCGACTATACAACGGTGCAGGAACGTATCAGCGTGGGTGCCATCGACATGGCGACACAGCCTGCTGCAACTGCGGCGGACCGCCGGATGCAGATCAGCTCCTTTCCCTATCTGGCGGGCAACTGGGCGCAGGCCCGTGCAGTCTATGGCCCCGGCGGCATTGTGCGTGAAACGATGGATGGGCTTTATGGCGAACAGGACATCACCATGCTGGCCGCCTATCCGGTCTACTTTGGCGGCATTTCCCTGAACGTGGAAAACGCCAAACCGGGGTCCACTGATCCCAACGGCATCAAGGTCCGTGTCCCTGGCATCAAGAGCTTTCAGCTCACCGGCGAAGCCTTGGGATATATCCCCGCCCCAATCCCATTCTCCGAAGCGTTCACAGCCGTGCAAACCGGCGTGGTTGACGGGGTGATCGGGTCCGGGGCTGAGGGCTACTATGCCTCGTTCCGCGATGTGACCAAGACCTACATCCCGGCCAACACCCACTTTGAAGTCTGGTACATGATCATCTCCAACGGCAGCTTGGCTGAGTTATCGGACGAAGATCAGGCCGCGCTGAAGGAACAGGCCGCCGCGTTTGAAGCAACCCGTTGGGAAGTGGCCGAAGCGGATCAGGGCAAGAACGAGCAGCGCCTTGTGGACGATCTGGGGGCCACTGTTGCCAAGCTGAGCGATGCTGAACTTGCAGGCATGGCCGCCATCGCCCGCGAAAAGATCTGGCCTGCTGTGCTGGAAGATGTCGGCGTCGAGTGGGGTCAGGCGATCCTCGACAAAGTTGCCGCTGCCGGTAACTGAGCCATTTACAGCCAGGGCGACGCGCGTCGCCCTGGCACTGTCCTTCATCATCGGAAATGAGACATGGAAACCGATTATGCCATTATCGGAGGAGGCGTTGTTGGCCTTTCCGTCGCATGGGGTTTGCTCCGGCGCGGGCGATCCGTGACTGTTCTGGACGGCGATGATGGATCGTTCCGCGCCAGCCGGGGGAATTTTGGTCTCGTCTGGGTGCAATCCAAGGGCATGAACCAACCGCGTTATGCCCAATGGTCCCAAGAGTCCGCCGCGATCTGGGGTGACTTTGCAAACGAAATCACCGACAACACCGGACACCCCATTCCGCTGGAGCAGAACGGCGGTCTCGATCTGCATTTTTCCGAGGAAACGCTGGATGCCACCGTCCAGAAGTACGAGAAACTCAAAGCACAGCTGGGCGGCAACTACCCCTACGAGGTGCTCGGCCACAATGCGCTACGCAAGGCAGAGCCGCATATCGGGCCAAAAGTCGTCGGTGCCATTCTCCATCATCAGGATGGCCATGCAAACCCACTGAAGCTGCTGGTTGCCCTTGCCGCAGATGTGCGTCGGTTGGGCGGGCGCGTGCTGACCGGCAAAACAGTCACCGACATCACCAAGCCTGATGCATTCCGCATCACCTGCGCGGATGGCACGTCTGTCACATCAAACAAAGTGGTTCTATCCGCAGGCCTAGGGGCCGCGCAGCTTGGCCCTAAAATGGGGTTCAAAGCCCCAATTCGCCCCCAACGTGGGCAGGTTCTGATCACCGAAAAGCTACCGAAACTGGTCAACCGTCCGTCGCTGATTGCCCGGCAAGTGGACGAAGGTGGTATCCAGATTGGTGCCACCAACGAAGAGGTCGGCCTTGATGATCGCGTGACACAACCGGGGCTGTCCGGTCTCGCGGCTGAGGCCATCGCCGCCTATCCGGCACTGGCCCGCGCGCAACTGGTCCGCAGTTGGGGGGCGCTGCGTATTCTGTCACCGGATGGGTTGCCGATCTATCAACAAAGCGCCGAGATGCCCGGTGCTTATCTTGTCACCTGTCACAGCGGCATCACGCTTGCCGCCGCCCATGCAAGGCTTCTGCCCGAGTGGCTGGAAGGCACCAATGCAGCGCCTGATCTGGAGGTCTTCAGTGAAAACCGCTTCGCCGTTTCTTGAGCTTGAAGGGGGCCTCTGTGTTGAGGTGACCTGGAACGGCGCAACGCTCAGCCTGCCTGAGGGCATGAACCTCGCCGCAGCCTTGCTGACCGCAGGGGTCGACGTGTTCCGCCATACGCCCGTTTCGGGTGCGCCGCGTGCCCCGTTCTGTATGATGGGGGCCTGTTTTGACTGCCTGATTGAGATTGATGGCGTCACCCGTCAGGCCTGCATGCTCGAGGTTGCCGAAGGCATGGTCATTGCGCGCCCTCAGAAAATGGGGGCTCCTGCAGATGAAACGTGATCTCGCCATTATTGGCGCAGGCCCCGCTGGCATGGCCGCTGCCGTACAAGCCGCTGAGCTGGGTCTGAGCGTTGCAGTGCTGGATGAACAGCGCCGCGCGGGCGGGCAGATATACCGCGATGTGGATCAGGCTTCCAAATCGCGCGCAAACATCCTTGGCGCAGACTATACCGAAGGCACGCGGTTGACCGAAGGCTTACGAAAAAGCGGTGTCGAGCATATCTCAGGTGCAGTGGTCTGGGCCATCGAAGAAGGGTTTCGCATTTCCTACACCTGTGAAGGACGTGGTGCGCAGATCGAGGCGGATCGCATTCTTCTGGCAACTGGCGCGCTGGAACGGCCGATGCCAATACCGGGCTGGACTTTGCCGGGTGTGATGACCGCCGGGGCTGGGCAGATATTGCTGAAACAATCCGGCGTCGTCGCGCAAGGCGCGGTGCTGGTGGGTGCGGGCCCACTGCTGTACCTGATTGCGGCCCAGATGGTGCGGGCAGGCACGCCTCCTGCTGCAATGATCGAAACCCAGACACGGGGCGATATGATCGGCGCACTGCGCCATCTAGGCGGGGCTGTTCGGGGATGGCCTTACATGGTCAAAGGTTTGAAAATGCTGGCGGAAATCAAGCGCGCCAAGGTGCCCCGCTACACCGGAGCAAACAAGATCGCGATTGAAGGTGAAGGCAAGGCCGAGGCCGTGACATTCACGCACAAAGGCCGCAAGCGGCGGGTCGCCTGCGAAACCGTCTTTTTGCATCACGGCGTTGTTCCCAATACGCAAGCGGCCCGATCACTTGGCATTTCGCACAAGTGGGATGCGGCGCAAGGGGCATTTGTGCCTGAGCTGGACGATTGGGGCCAAAGTGATGTCGCAGGGGTTTTCATCGCTGGCGACGGGGCTGGGATTGGCGGTGCAAAAGCGGCTGAACATGCTGGGCGTTTGGCTGTGCTGAAAGGGGCTGAGGATGCTGAACGTTTGTCGACAGAGGATTGCAATCGCATGGCCGCGCCACTGCGCCGGGCACTGGCGCAGGAACTCGCCGCGCGTCCGTTTTTGGATGCCGCCTATCCACCCTATGGTGCCGCGTTGCACCCTGCCGACAGCACTGTGATCTGCCGCTGTGAAGAGGTCACCGCAGGTGATATCCGCGGCTATGCAAAACTTGGCTGCCTCGGTCCAAACCAGGCCAAGGCGTTTGGTCGTGCGGGCATGGGCCCTTGCCAAGGCCGCTATTGCGGGCTGACGGTCACGGCGCTGCTGGCGGGTGCGAACGGGCAAACCCCGGATGAGACAGGCTACTACCGTATTCGCGCGCCGCTGAAACCGGTGACACTGGGCGAACTCGCGGCCATGAATGACACGACACAAGGCGCGGCTGAATAGGAAAACTCCATGATTGAGCAGGTCGAGCCGAGCGAACGCCTGAACAGGATTGTCCAGCACCAGCACAGTGTGGATGTCAGGATTGGCAATGCCAAGGATTTCGGCCGCACTTTTTACAAAGACGCTTCCGGGGACAAAGGGCGGCATGTCTGTCACCGCCTGATGTGGCTGAAGCCCCAGATCACGGAACATGTTTGCGGCCCGGCGTCAGCGCAGTAGTCGCGACCCGGTCCGCCATTTCTGCCACAACCTGACGCAGCGTTTCGGACACGGTCTCGCCCCGACAGCGTTGTTCGATAGGCGTTTGCTCAATTTCCTAGGTATCCGCGATGGATTTGATCTCAAAGGTCATTTTGCCTCCTGTTCGAAAGCTGCGTGGTGAATTCACGCCGAGGCGCTGGCGCGTTGCTTGATGCCCGCGAACCATTTCTGCGTGGCAGGGCAATTCTCCCGGATCGGCATCTTGATCACCCGCGCGAAGTCGCAAAAGACAAAGCCGGTAATGTCGGCCATGGTGAACGTGTCACCGGCGAGAAAGGTGCTCTCGCTCAGGCGTTCTTCCAGCAGATCGAAGAACATCGCCGCACGCTGCATGCCGCGCGCGGCAAGTTCCGGGATCTGATCAAAATTCACCGGCCCAGTTGTGGCCCGGCCTTTCATATGCGGGTTGGAATTGCGCAGGGCATCGGCAATGGGCAGGCCACCCTGAGATTCGCAGATCGCATTCCACATCAGGACCAGCGCGCGTTCTTCTGCGGTTGTCCCCATCAACGGCGTTTCAGGAAACTTCTCTTCAAGATAGGCGGCAATTGCCACGTTTTCCGTCACCTTCGTGCCGTCATCGGTGACCAGAACCGGAACTGTGGCGCGGGGGTTCACGGCAAGGAATTCGGGCGACAGCTGTTCGCCTTTGCCGATACTGACCTCGCGCGTTTCAATATCGATGCCTTTTTCAGCCAGAAACATCCGGGCGCGGCGCGGGCTTGGGGCGGTTTTGCAATCGTAGAAAATCATATGATGGTCTTTCTGTTCTGGGTCAGTCGCGCTTGGCGCTGTAAACGGGGCGGCGTTTTTCGAGGAACGCGTTCACACCTTCGGTCAAGTTCGAGAGTTGCGCCAGACCTGTGTTGCTCGCGCGCTCAAGCTGCAGATGGTCCTTAAAGCTTTGTATCGTGGCCGCATCAACCGCGGCACGCAGATCGCGATATGTGGGGATCAGCTCTGCGGCCAGCCACCCTGCCAGTTTCTGCGCGGTTGCCATCAGTTCATCCTGCGTGGTCACCTCCCTCACCAGCCCCCAATCGGCAGACTTTGCAGATGGCAAGTGTATCACCCAACACGATTGCAGGCAGCGCCCGACCTGCGCCGATCTTCCGCGTGAACAGCCAGCTGGCCCTGCAATCGGGCACGATGCCCAGACCAGGTACAAAGGGCATGGCAAACGCAGCCTTTTGGCTGGCCAGCACGATATCGCGCCCCAAGGCAATGCCGACACCACCGCCAGCCGCAACGCCGTTCACGGCGGCAATCATTGGTTTTCACAGTCACGAATTGACTGCGCCATGAAATTCACAGCTTCGTCGAATAACTGCTTCATTGGACGTAGCCGTCATGCGCACAAAGGCAGCAAAGCCGACATCCCATCGACACGCGGCATACATTCAATCAGCCCGCGAACTGACGTTTCACAACTGTCATACTTGAAACTTGGGAGGCCAGAGCCTATTCTCTCTTTGTCCTTCGGGACTATGAACATAAACGCGCTCGTAATAAGCGGTTCGGACCCGGGGGCGGTACCCGGCGACTCCACCAAACATCCTTCATTTGGGGATCATGGGGTCGAAACAGGATCGACGAACGTCTAAAGGGGTTAGCTTTGTTTCGGCTGTCTGCCACCGTTATCGGCGAAAACTGTACAATTGCAAATGACAATCGTGCTCCAATGGCGATGGCCGCGTAAGCGACCGGAACTATTGAAATCTAACTCCTTGGGTTTAGCGACCTAAGGCGGGGTTCGCAGGTACCTGGCAACAGAAACCTGCATTTATCCCTCCCTTGTCGCCATTTTTTTCGCTCTACTTTCAGAGGGATGAAACGCTTTGCACTTGCCCTCTGGGCTCTCGCCACCCCTGTTTTAGCTGAGGACGCCCCGATGATCCTGACACCCAATTGGGAATATGTCGCAGATACCGTGATGGGCGGTGTCTCAGCCGGGCAGATTGAAAAGACGACGTCCCAAGGCCGTGCCGCCACGCGCTTGACCGGCAGCGTCTCGCTTGAGAACAATGGCGGTTTTGTCCAGATGGCGTTTGATCTGAAATCGGACAGCGGCACTCTTGATGCCTCCCGCTTCACCGGGGTTGAGATCGAGGTGCGCGGCAACGGCGAGGTCTACGATGTGCGCCTGCGCACGGATGAGCTGACCCGGCCCTGGCATTCCTTCCGCACGGAGTTCACTGCAACGCGCGAGTGGCAGCGGCTGCGCATCCCCTTCACCGATTTCACACCCCACCGCACCGAAGTCACTTTTGACCCTGCCCGCCTGCGCCGCATTGGTGTTCTGGCCATTGGCCGAGCGTTTCAGGCGGATGTGAGCGTGGCGCGCGTTGGTTTCTACTAAAGTTGGGTTTCACGAGAAACCTGCCCCACGGATGCCTCATCATCGCGCCGCAGGCGTTTATGTCAGTTCAGAGCCAAATCCGTTCAGATGGGTTCACGTCGGTGGGTCCAAACCTCAGCGTCCGGTTCGTGGTCAGCACGTGTGCCATCGGTGAGCGCACCAAGACGTTGCGCGACCGCCTGCGAGCGATGATTTTCGACATCAATGTAGCTGACCAACTGGTCAAAACCATGGGCCTGATGCGCCCAGCTCCGAACCGCCTGTCCAGCTTCGGTTGCGTATCCATTGCCCTCGGCCCCATCAAACAGATGCCATGCCAACTCAACTTGCGGCCAGTTTGAGTGCTTGAGCAATCCGACACGACCAATGGGAAGGCTCTGCCCACGGACTTGCAAAGTGAAGAAGCCAAATCCGTGCCAATGCCAATGGCCAATCCCTGTCAGGAAGCCGAACCAAGCCTGCTCTTCGCTGATCGTTTCTTCCTGAGTCTGCATCCTCGGGGAACGGGTCATGAACCGGGTAAATGCGGGTAGGTCGCTTCGTTTGGGTCCGCGCAGGATGAGGCGTTCCGTTTCAAGGACAGGCGCAGACGTCAGAGCTATGGTCATATCGGTCTCCGGTCAGGCGGATTTAAGGCATCCCAGGGTCAGAGTGTTACACCACCTTTGACCCAGAATGAGAAGCCAGCGCAGTGCGCCAGCCCGCAGCCTTCCTTGACACGCCCTCCAACAGCGTGTTCTTTGACCTTATGGGGATCAACCGCGAACGCCCCGTGAGGCCCCGGCCAGAGGTTCGCATGTTTCCAACCAAAGGATGCATGCCATGGCTGGCCCAAATGAAATCACCGTCCTACAACTGCTGCGCCTGATCGGCACGCCCGATGCGCCTGTGCTGGTGGATATCTCCATTGACCCTGACTTTGACGATGACCCCTTTTTGATCCCCGGGATGGTGCGCCATCCGCATGGAGACATAGCTGGCCTGGTGGACCGACTTGATGGGCGTTCCTGCGTCGTTACCTGCCAAAGGGGGATCAAGCTCAGCCAAGGGATGTGTGCACTCCTGCGCACCAAGGGGATCAAGGCGGAATACCTCAAGGGGGGCAATTTCGCATGGCGGGATCATAAGGACGCGCCGCGGATTCCAGCCGCGGCCATCCCGGCGCGCATTGAGGGGCGCACGCTTTGGGTCACGCGCCACCGGCCCAAGATTGACCGCATCGCATGTCCGTGGCTGATCCGCCGCTTTGTTGATCCGATGGCGGACTTTCTCTTTGTGTCTCCGGCTGAGGTTCAGGGCGTGGCAGATCGCTATGGTGCCACGCCTTTCGACATCGAGGGGGGCTTTTGGTCCCACCGGGGCGACAGATGCACCTTTGACACCATGCTGGACGAATTCTGCCTGCACACAGAGCCGCTTGACCGGTTGGCGGCGGTGATCCGCGCCGCTGATACCAACACCCACAGGGACGCGCCGGAAGCAGCAGGGCTGCTTGCCCTCTCGGTGGGATTGTCGCGGCAATACAAGGATGATCTGGCGCAATTGGAAGCCGGAATGGCGATCTATGACGCGCTCTATCGCTGGGCGCGGGATGGTCAGGGCGAAGGGCACGACTGGCCCGGAGGAAAGGCATGAGCGCGCCAAGCTGGGGCGCACTCTGGCAGGTCTTTGGACGCATCGGGCTTTTATCCTTTGGCGGACCAGCGGCACAGATTGCGCTGATGCACCGGGAATTGGTTCAGAACCGCCTGTGGTTGACGGAAGCGACGTATTTGCGGGCGTTGTCGCTTTGCATGCTGTTGCCGGGGCCCGAGGCGATGCAGCTTGCAACATATGCGGGATGGCGGCTGCGCGGCGTCGCGGGCGGTTTGTTGGCGGGTCTTTTGTTTGTGGTTCCGGGTGCCGTGATCATCGCGGTTCTTGCGCTTGGCTACGCAACCTACGGGCAGATGCCATTGGTGCAGGCCGCGTTTTTGGGGATCAAGGCGGCGGTCATCATCGTGGTTTTTCAGGCGCTGCGCAAAGTCGCGGCAAAGGCGCTGAAAGGGCTGCAAGGCTGGGGCCTTGCGCTGCTGTCCTTTGGCGGTTTGTTTGCCTTCGGTCTCCCCTTTCCCCTGATCATTCTGGCCGCAGGTCTGTGGGGTATGTTTGCCCATCCCAAAGACGCCCTGCCCCCCGACCCTGCCCCGGCCCGCGCTGCGCACACCGGACGTACGTTGTTGATCTGGGGCGCGCTCTGGGCCGCGCCCTTGATCGTCCTGTGGGCGTTGGACCAGACTTTCCTCGTGCAGCTTGGCCTCTTCTTTTCCAAACTCGCCGTTGTGACCTTTGGCGGGGCCTATGCGGTGCTGGCCTACATGACACAGACGGTAGTGCAGGATTATGGCTGGATCACCACCGCACAGATGATCGACGCGCTGGGACTGGCAGAGACAACGCCCGGGCCGCTGATCCTCGTCACGGAATTTGTGGCGCTTCTGGCCGGGTTTGCGCACTCCGGGCTGAGCGGGGCCATCGCAGCAGGGGTGCTGGCGCTTTGGGTCACCTTTACCCCCTGCTTTTTGTGGATCTTCCTCGCCGGTCCGTATCTTGAGCGTATTTCCGCCCAACCACGCCTTGCAGGGGCCTTGCAGGCGATCACAGCCGCCGTTGTCGGGGTGATTGCAAACCTGTCGATCTGGTTCGCGCTGCATGTGCTCTTTGAGCGCGTCACACCGGGTCTTTTTCTGGCAATGCCGCTCCCCGAATGGGGGACTTTCAACCTCCTTGCTGCAGTTCTGACGGCAGGTGCTGCAGTGCTGATGCTGGTCTTCAACCGTGGATTTGTGAGCACGATGATCCTGCTGGCAGGCACTGCATTGGCACTTTCACTGCTTTGATCTGATCCCCCTTTCCCTTGGCTGCAAAAGGGGTATGCTATGCGCGTGCAACCGACGATCCGGGGGACGGGATGAGCCGCGAGATTGACTATGGTAACCTGATGCATGACGCCATGCGCGGGCTGATCCGCAAGGTTTTGCTGGATGTGGCAGACCGCGGTCTGCCGGGGAACCACCACTTTTTTATCACCTTCGACACAGCACATCCTGATGCGGAACTCGCCGATTGGTTGTCTGACCGGTATCCCGGTGAGATGACGGTTGTGATGCAGCATTGGTATGATGGCCTTGAGGTCACCGACGAAGGATTTTCCGTCACGCTGAACTTTGGCGACGCGCCGGAACCTTTGTATATCCCCTACGATGCGATCCGAACCTTTGTGGACCCTTCCGTAGAATTTGGTCTTAGGTTTGAACAACAAGAGGGCGAAGACGCGGGCCAGAGTGATCTGCCAGCCCCTGAGGTCAAAGCCGAAGAGACCGACACACAGAGCGATGGGGATATCGAAGAAAGCAAGGACGCCGAAATCGTCTCGCTCGATTCTTTCCGCAAATAGTCTGCAACGCCCAGCAGGACCGCGATTGCGCTGCACCCGATGCCTCGCTACACCCCGTCACAAACCAGACCTTCCAAGGAGCCTGACCATGGCCGATACCCGTACAGAAACCGACAGCTTTGGCCCTCTGGAGGTCCCTGCCGACAAATACTGGGGCGCGCAGACCCAACGCTCAATCATGAATTTTCCGATTGGATGGGAACGCCAGCCTGTCGCGATCATCCGCGCGCTTGGGGTCATCAAAAAGGCCTGCGCGACAGTCAACCTTGAGTTTGGTGACTTGGATGCCGCACTTGCCCCCGCCATCCAGCAAGCCGCCCAAGAGGTGATCGACGGCAAGTTTGATGACAACTTTCCGCTGGTGGTCTGGCAAACCGGGTCCGGCACGCAATCCAATATGAACGCCAACGAAGTGATCTCAAATCGTGCAATTGAGATCATGGGCGGGCAGATGGCGTCGAAATCTCCGGTGCATCCCAACGATCATTGCAATATGGGACAATCCTCCAATGACACCTTCCCCACGGCGATGCATGTGGGTATCGGCATGGTGGCACGCGACACGCTGTTGCCGGGTCTGCGCAAATTGCACGCCGCCCTTGCCGCGAAATCCGACGAGTTTAAAGACATCATCAAGATCGGCCGCACCCACACGCAGGATGCGACGCCGCTGACGCTGGGGCAGGAATTTGGCGGCTATGCTCACCAGATGGCCAAGGGGATCGCCCGGGTCGAGGCCTGTTTGCCCGACATCTATGAGCTGGCGCAGGGCGGCACGGCCGTGGGCACCGGGCTGAATACCCGCAAGGGCTTTGCCGAGAGCGTCGCCGCCGAGATCGCGGCGATCACCGACCTCCCCTTTGTGACGGCACCCAACAAATTTGAAGCGCTCGCAGCCCATGACGCGATGGTCATGTTCTCGGGCGCATTGAAGACCGTGGCTGCTTCGATGTTCAAAATCGCCAACGACATGCGCCTTCTGGGATCCGGTCCCCGCTCGGGGCTGGGGGAGTTGATCCTGCCCGAGAATGAACCGGGCTCGTCGATCATGCCGGGCAAGGTGAACCCAACGCAGGCCGAAGCCCTCACGATGGTCTGCGCTCATGTGATGGGCAATGACGCCGCTGTGGGGTTCGCCGGGTCGCAGGGCCATTTTGAGCTAAACGTCTATAATCCGATGATGAGCTACAACGTGATCCAGTCGATGCAACTGCTCGGCGATGCCGCAAGCAGCTTTACCGACAACATGGTCGCAGGCACCCAGGCCAACGAGGCGCGCATCGAAAAGTTGATGAAAGAGAGCCTGATGCTGGTGACGGCACTGGCCCCCACGATTGGCTATGACAACGCTACCAAGGTCGCCAAGACCGCGCATAAAAACGGCACGACCCTGAAGGAAGAAGCCATTGCGCTGGGGTTTGTAGATGCCGAAACTTTTGACAAGGTTGTGCGTCCGGAACAGATGATTGGACCGAAATGAGAGCGCCCATCAACCGCAACAAGGTCAAGAAAGAACGCAACCGCGCCTCTCGCAAGGCGCGGGCAGATGAGAACGCCGTGGCTTTTGGTCAAACAAAAGCGCAAAAAGCCGCCCTCAAAGCCCGCGCAGAACAGATCGCGCGCAATCTGGACAACCACAAGCGCGAGACATGAGCCGGCGGCCCGTCAAACACTCCGTCACGCTGAAAGGGCACCGCACTTCGGTGTCTCTGGAGGATGAATTTTGGAATGAGCTGCGGGCGTTGGCTGTGCAAAAAGGTCAGCCGATCAATGCTTTGGTGGCCGAAATTGATGCGAAACGCGGAATCGAGATCGGCTTGGCCTCCGCCATCCGACTGTATGTCCTGAACGCTCTAAAGGATCGTTTACCTTGATCTGAATAGGGTGACAGCATGTCAAACCTAGCATCACCGCTCACGACCCATGAATGGCTTATCGATCTCTTTGGATCGCGCGCCGCGGCGACAGGTGGGGTCGTGCGACGCAAAAAGCGCGACATCGAACGCTATGTTGGGCTGGCGGAATTCATTGATGAACTCGCCAGAAGAGGCTTTCACGCTGTTGAGAATGCAGGACAAATCGTCATTTTCTGCAATCAGGAGCCCATACGAAAGCTGATTTAATCGTTTTCTTTCAAAGAAAACGGTCGGAAACTTTGAAAGTTTCCGTCGCCTCAAGCCACCGATGCGTCGTAAATCTTGCCGATGTTCCCGCCTAGCGCGTCGTTGAACACCGCATCCGACATTGAAACATTCAGCCCTTCGGTCAACGCGCGGCTAAAGCTGGCGATCATCTTGGGCTGACGCGCCAATCGGGCCGACGCCTCATCCGTGGAGTAGCCGCCCGAAAGCGCCACGACCCGCAGCACATTGCCATGATCCGCCAGACCGTCATAAAGACCCATCTGCTCCGGCAAGGTCAGTTTCAGCATCACCAGTTCATCCGCCGCCAACCCATTCAAATGCTGCATCAGGGCCGCTTCCAAAAGCACCTCTGCCTCTGCTTTTGTGTCGGAATGAATGTTCACTTCCGGCTCAATGATCGGGACAAGCCCCGCCGCGCATACTGCGCGCGCAACCTCGATCTGCTGGGCCACAACCGCCTCAATCCCATCGGCATTGGCCTCATGAATGACCGAGCGCTCCTTGGTCCCGAAAATACCCGCTTGGCCCGCACGCGCCAGCAAATCGCCCAAATCAGGCATCGGCTTGAGCAGTTGGACGCCCTGCGCCTGCTCTTCCAAGCCTTTGTCAATCTTCAGGAAAGGCACCACGCCGCAGTCTTCCCACAGCAATTGTGCCACAGGTTTGCCGTTGATCTCACCATCCATCGTCCGTTCAAAGAGGATCGCCCCGATCACCTTATCGGATGTAAACGCATCCGCAAGAATGATCCGCGCGCGCATCGCATGCATGGCGGCAAACATTTCTGCATCGCCAGAATAGTCTTTTGGTTCAACACCATAGAGGCTCAGCGCTTTGGGTGTTGATCCGCCTGATTGATCCAGTGCCGCGATAAAGCCCTTACCGCTTTCAATCTGCTTTCTCTGCGCTGCGTTCATTGATCCATCCCCGGTTTTGATTCTTTGCCTGCTTTTAGGTCAAACGCCGCCCGGATGGTAGAACCTACCGACGTTCCAGCCGCAGCCAGATGCCCGCGTCCGAACGCACGGTCAGATGCGCCACCGGGACAGGCACCCGGCCAGGGTCCGCAATGACGCGAAAATCGCGCAGGATACGGGACAGGATCAGCGGTCCCTCAACCATCGCAAACCCCGCACCTGTACAGACGCGCGGCCCGGCAGAGAACGGGATATACGCCTCGCGTGCACATTTTTGGCCGTTTTCAGTTTGCCAGCGCGTCGGGTCAAAACCATCTGGATTGTCCCACAGCCGCTCTTGCCGATGCAGATGCCAGGGGCTGATCACCACCTGTGCGCCGGTTTTCACGTCTCGGTCACGAAACCGCTCCGGACAGGTTGTCTCCCGCACCATCATCGGAACAGGTGGATAGAGCCGCAGCGCCTCGCGAAAGACATCACGGCTCAGCCGCAGCTTGGACATGACCCCAAAGTCGCAGGTGTCTAGCGCCTGTGCCTCTTCTGCCAGACGCTCTTGCCATTCTGGATGCGTCGCCATGAGGTAGAGCGTCCAGGCAAGCGCAGACGCGCTCGTCTCATGCCCGGCCAGAAAGAAGATCGCGACCTGATCAACCATCTCGGCTGCATCAAACCGTTCCCCGGTGACGGGATCGGCGGTTGTCATGATCTTGGTCGCCAGATCATCCGGCGCTTTGCCTGCCTCAATCGCCTGCATCCGGGTCTGCGTGAGTTCGGTGATCAATGCGCGAATTTTGGCTGCACTCGCACGGGTATTCCGGCGAAAAAACCGCGGCAACCAGCGTGGCAGCGGCACAAAAGCCGCAATGTTCAACAGGGGTTGAGAACGCTGGTAGACCCGGAATTCATCAAACACAGCGCGCGCCAGATGATGCTCAATCGGAATTGAGAAAAGCGTGCGAAAGATGACGTCGGCGGCGGCATGGCTGGTTTCTGCCTCGATCTCAATCGTCTTGCCAGCATGGGGGGCAAGCCGCGTCGCCGCTGCCTCTGCCGCGTCCCACATTGCGGGAAAGGTTTCGCGCAAACGCCCCCCTTCAAAGGCGGGGTCGATGATACGGCGCTGCCGTTTCCACGCGTCGCCATTGGTCAAAAAGACCGAGTTCCCCAAAAGCGGGCGCAACCCCTCGCTGATCCGGTCGGATTTGGGGAAGTCACCCGGCCGGTGCTTGAGCACGGTCTTCACCAGCTCAGGCTGGTTCATCAGATAGCTGCGGAAAAACGGCGTTTTGAACTCCGCCATCCACGCGCGGTAGAGCCGCGCAGGTTGGGCCGACAGGATATCCTGCCGGAAAAGCCGCGCATATTTCCACAGCGACACTTTATCCGGACGGCTGGGCGGTTTCGGCGGCTGCGTCATGCGGCGATGGACGTGTATTTGCTGACCGCATGATCAATGCGCGAACGAGACGGCGCGCGGTCTGCATAGCGGTCGCCAAGCGTGAAAGGCCCGGCGGTGATCTGAAAATAGTCGTAATCCTTGGGCCGGTCAAAGGCGCACAGATACTGGAAATGCAACCGAAAGAACCGCCAACGCAGCTCTTTCCAGCGCGCAGGGCTCAGCGTTTGGGTAAAGGCGGCCGAAAACACCAGCGGCCATTTCTTGCCCCGAGGGGCCACACCTGAAACCGACACCGGATCACATAGCGCAAAGGCGCAGCCGTCGCCGGGTGCCGTCACATCAACCCATGTGAGTTCTTCGCGCGCTGACAGATACCTCAGATCGGCCCGCAGGCGGTGCGCTTCTGACAGAAACGAAACCATCGGCACGACCTGCCCCAGGGTGAGGAAAGACAGGGCCGGACCGCCCTTTGCCACACGGCCCGCGCGGATCAGATCGGCAAGGATCGACACGCCGAGGTGGGCCCCGGAGGAGTGGCCGACGACCAGCACCTCATCCACGTCCGTGCGCAGGGCATCGGCGATGGCATCGGTGAACTGGGCAATCCGTGCTTCCAACTCAGGTGGATTGGCCCCGCGCGACGAGGCGGAGTAGGAGTAATCATGCATCAGATAGTAGGCAAAAAACTTGCCATCTTTCTTTTTGAACCAGCGCAACACGCCGACCGCGCTTAGCAAAGTGGCTGACGCGGCCACCGCCGTACCGCCAAGGGCTGCGTCCTCTGGCCCGGTCACAAGCGCGATGGCCCGCTCAGTGAGGCCGCCTGCCAAGGCTCCAAGGCCCCAGCCGATCAACACCGCAAGGACAAGCTGTGCGATCAGCATCCCGATGGGATAAAGCGCCGCGATCACCGGACCCTTGCGCAGCTTCATCAGCCGCCACAGCGCGCCGGACCCAATGTAGACCCAGGCGGTGCGGATGAGTTGCAGGTAGGTCGCGGGGATCGACGGGTTCATGCTGTCGCGCACGATATCCGACCAGACAAGCACTTCGACATCCGTGCGGGTCTTGGCCCCTTCGATCTCGGCCTGCACCTTCCAACCGTAGTTGGTGCCCCCCTTGGCCTTAGGCTTCAACGCGATGTCATAGCCCGAAATCTCAGCCTGCGCGGCCCCTTCCTTGCGGTAGAGCTCCCTGTAGCGACGTGGATGAATCGGATCGTAGCCGGGAATGTAAAACACCCGGCGCGTCTTGACCCGATTTTCCGAAAGTTTGCCCATCGCACCCTCTTTGGTGCACCATAACGCGGGTTTTGGGCAAGAGTAAGGCGTCAGCGCTATCCCAGAAGCGCCAACGCCGGGAAGGTTTCGAGCAACCAGAACGCCAGCGACGTAAACGCCCCCGTCAGCATGGCGACACCCACCAGCACCAGCAGCCCCCCCATCACACGCTCAATCATCTTCATGTGCCGCTTGAGCTGGTTCATCACGCCCATCGCGCGGGTGATGAACATCGCAGCCAGCAAGAACGGAATGCCAAGGCCCGCGGCATAGATGCCCAGCAAAAGCGTCCCCTTGGAGACAGAGGCCTCAGACGCTGCAAGGGACAGTATCGCGCCCAATTGCGGGCCGATGCAGGGCGTCCAGCCGAAGGCAAAGGCAAGACCCAGAACGTAAGCCCCAAAGCTTGACCCACCTTTGTCGCCCGCATCCAGCCGTGCCTCTTGATCCAGAAACGGAATGCGGAAAACACCCAGAAAATGCAGACCGAACACGATGATCACAACACCTGAGATTTGCGCGAAAAGCACCTGATTTTGCAGGAAAAACGCGCCAAAAACAGAGGCCGTGAAACCAAGGATCAGAAAAACCGTACTCAGCCCCAGCACGAAAAACAGAGCCGTTATCGTGGCCCTTCGCCGCGCGTCCGCCTGGTTCGACATGTCATTGAGGGACACACCGCTCATGTACGCCAGATAGGGCGGCACGATCGGCAGCACACAGGGGCTGAGAAAGCTGATCACACCGGCGACAAGCGCCACCAGCATGGCAGGCAGAAGACCCGCGTCGATGATTTCAATTCCAAACATGTCCCACATCTAGACCCGATTGAGGACCACGTCACCTGCCGGATTGTCACAACACCGTGGACGTGGTGTAATAACTGGCCTATCTGGCAGGGCATGACGATACATGACCTTGATGCGACCGGGCTGCTGTGCCCCCTGCCCGTGCTGAAACTGCGCAAACGACTGATGGCTGTGGCGGTCGGCGACGTGATGCGCCTGCGGGCTGATGATCCGGCCGCGATTGTAGATGTGCCGCATTTCTGCGCCGAAGCCGGACACGCGCTGATCGAGACGTCTGAGGAAGATGGCGCGCAGGTCTATCTGGTGAAAAAGGGCGGCTGAACCGCCGTGAGGACCGGGCAAAAACAAAGAAGGCAGGCCCGGTGGACCTGCCTTTTGTGTTTACTTGGTATCCACTTTAGCGGCCCAGTGACCACCATCCCTTGCGCTTTGGCTTCTTCTCCGCTGCGGGCTCGGGCTTGGGCTCTGCCACAACCGGTTCGGCTGGCGCAGGTGCTGCTGGCTCCGGCGTTTCCACAGCAGCCTCGGGGGCAGCCGCAGGCGTTTCTGGCGCGGATGCTTCTTCAACCGGTGCAGCCGCGACCGGGGCCTCTTCAGCCTTCTTAGCAGCCTTCGGCTTTGCAGGAGCACGGGTGCGTTTCGGCTTTGGCTTCTCCTCAGCTGCTGCCGCCTCTGGTGCCGCATCGGCCACCGCGTCAGGCGTCTTATCCTCCGCAGCCGCCTTTTTGGGCTTAGATGTCCGCTTTGGCTTGGCCTTGGGCTTTTCGCCCTCGGCAGCCTCTACGGGTTCAGATGCCTTTGCATCCGCATCCACCGCGTCTTCGGCTTCGGCCTTTGATTTTGACGTCCGCGAACGGCTCCGAGTTGTCTTTTTCTTGGGCTTCTCATCAGCGGTATCTTTGCCGTCTTCGGAGACCTGCTGTGTGTCCGCCGTCTCAGGTTCGGCTTTCACCTCATCCTTCACCTCAGGCGCATCCTCGCGCTCTGAGCCATCGGCGTTCTGCGTCTCATCTGACTGGTTCTCACCATTGCCGTTTCGGCCACGTCCACCGCGGCTGCGGCGACGACGGCGGCGGCGCTTGGGCTTGCCATCCCCGTTCTCGTCATCCGCATTGTCACGATTGTCGCGATTGTCGCGCTGGTCACTTGCCTCGGCTGCGTTTTCTTCCGCGATTGCGGCTTCTGCGTCGTCCTCGTCAATCTGATCCATGAGCGACGTGTCCACGGAGACCACGGCATCGCCCACCTGACTGATGTTGCGGGTCGCGGTCTTGAATTTCTCCATGGTGAAATCCGGGCTGACCAGATGCGGATCCCCTTCGATGCGCACGGCCATGCCGTAGCGCGCCTCAATCTGGGCCACGTGTTCGCGTTTGGAGTTCATCAGGAAGTTGGCGATCCCCACAGGCGCTTTGATCAGCACTTCGCGGGTGCGGCGGCGCGTGCCTTCCTCTTCCATCTGGCGGATGATCGACAGCGCAAGGTTGTCGTCCGAGCGGATCAGACCGGTGCCATGGCATGCGCCACAAGGCTGCGTGGTCGCTTCGATCATGCCGGGGCGCAAACGCTGGCGCGACATCTCCATCAGGCCAAAACCCGAAATCCGGCCCACTTGAATGCGCGCGCGGTCCGTCTTGAGCTTGTCTTTCATCCGCTTTTCGACGGCGGCGTTGTTCTTACGCTCATCCATGTCGATGAAGTCAATGACGATCAGACCTGCAAGGTCGCGCAGACGCAATTGGCGCGCCACTTCATCGGCCGCTTCCAGGTTGGTCTTGGTCGCGGTTTGCTCAATGGAGCCTTCTTTGGTCGCGCGGCCCGAGTTCACGTCGATAGCCACCAAGGCCTCCGTGACGCCGATCACGATGTAGCCGCCCGAGGGCAACTGTACCGTCGGGTTGAACATCCCAGCGAGGTATCCCTCAACCTGATAGCGCGCAAAGAGCGGCAGATTTTCCTCGTAACGTTTTACGTTTTTGGCATGGGACGGCATGATCATTTTCATGAAGTCCTTGGCAATGCGGTAGCCGCGCTCGCCCTCGACAAACACTTCGTCGATCTCGCGGTTATAAAGGTCACGGATCGAACGTTTGATCAGGTCGCCCTCTTCGTAGATCTTGGCAGGCGCGATGGATTTCAGCGTCAGCTCGCGAATTTGCTCCCACAAACGCTGGAGGTACTCATAATCACGCTTGATCTCAGCCCGGGTGCGTTTGGCCCCTGCGGTCCGCACGATGAGGCCAGCGCCCTGTGGCACCTTGATCTCATTGGCGATTTCCTTGAGCTTTTTGCGGTCGGCGGCATTGGTGATCTTGCGGCTGATCCCGCCCCCACGTGCGGTGTTGGGCATTAGGACGCAATACCGGCCTGCAAGGCTGAGGTACGTGGTCAGGGCGGCACCCTTGTTGCCGCGCTCTTCTTTGACGACCTGCACCAGCAGGATTTGACGCACCTTGATGACTTCTTGAATTTTATACCGCTTGGGCCGTGGTTTGCGCGCCGGGCGGATATCTTCGCTGTCGTCTTCGTCGGCGACGGATTCGATAGAATCGTCCTTGTCTGTCGCATTCGCACCTTTGGTCTCAGGTGCATCGGCGTCGTCCTCGCCCGCCTCGTCAACAGCCTCACCGGCCGCTTCATCGGCAGCCGCTTCATCGCTGTCGTCTTCGTCTTTGTCCGGCGTCTCAACCGGTGTCTCGGCCACCCGCTCCATCGGAGAGGACGCCTCGTTTTCATCAACCTCGACCTCGTCTTCGTCTGTCAGGTCGACCGTCTCCATCCCCTCGATCTCTGCTGAGGTTGTGGCATCATCGGACTTGGTGTCCTCCGCCTTCGGCTTGGAGCGGCTGCGCGACCGGCGGCGCTTGGGCTTGGGCTCTTCGTCTTCCTTGGCGGCCTGCGCTTCGGCATAGGCACGCTCTTCCTCAAGCAGGGCCTGACGGTCCGCGACGGGGATCTGATAATAATCCGGGTGGATCTCTGAAAAGGCGAGGAAGCCATGACGGTTGCCGCCATAGTCTACAAACGCCGCCTGCAAGGACGGCTCAACGCGCGTTACCTTGGCGAGATAGATGTTGCCAGCAAGCTGGCGTTTGTTCTCGGATTCAAAGTCAAATTCCTCAACCTTGTTTCCGTCAACCACAACAACGCGGGTTTCTTCCGCGTGGGTGGCATCGATAAGCATTTTTTTAGGCATGTTCTCACTGTGCACACGGCATGCGCCAAACTTCGCCCCGGGGGGCCAGATGACTTTGCGGTGTGGCTTGTCATGGCGATTGCTGACGGCGCAAGAACAGGGCCGGTTCCGGCCCGTCCTATCCTGCTCTTGGCATCTGCGCGCGTCATCGCGGTTCTTCTCCGACGCGGACCGAGGTTTTTCCCCTGTCGCGCCCGTTTTATACTGCGGTCCTTGGGACTAACCCATTGGACTGTCAGCGGTTCTCTGGCCATCTCCGGCCTAATCGGTCTGCATCTGGCCCCTGTTCGGGCAACCCGGTGCAGCGAAACTCTCAATCCGGTCCAGGTGACGCCAATAAGCGACAAAAGGCCGTTGCCACTAGATAAGGGCTTTGCGCGGTGAAACACAATGGGCAATCTTGTATGGCGTCTGCAAAACGCCAATTAGCGCTGCGTTGCTTGACATCGCGGTGCGCTTGAGGCTCATCTGACCTCAGAAATCACCATCCTGCTGCCGTTCTGCATTCGAGGCAGTGAAAGACCCAAAGGACCTGCCATGCCCCGATTTTTGCGCCCTGCCCTCGCCCTGCCTTTTCTTGCTTTGGCTGCCTGTGACGAACTGGCTGTGGCCAATGATCCTGTGGCGCTGGCGGATCTGCGTGGGCAAAAAAGCTGCATTGCGGCAGTCTCCAAACAGACCGGGGCGAGCGGCGTTGCTGTGAACACAACCCTGCCTGTGGTAGAGTTGAACCGCTTTATCATCGACGTGCCCGGCGCCAACATGTGGACCTGTGTCACCGATCAAAACGGCAAGGCCACGCAAATCGTTGAACGGCAAACGGGCTGATGGCCCCAAACGCTTCGATCCCCTGAAAGGACCTGACCTATGCTGCTGCGACTGATGTTCTTGCTGCCTGCCCTGACATTGAGCGCCTGCGGCGGTGACCTGCTTGATCCCGAAGCACGCGCAGCCACCAGCCGCACGGAAGGGTGCCAAAGCCACGCTGCCACGCGCGCAGGGTTGAGCGGCCAGGTTTCGCCAGATGTGACGTCTTTCGCCAACGGCACGCATTTGCTGACCTATCAGGCCAACGACGGGTCCACCTGGAATTGCGTGACCGATGACAGCGGCGCGGTTCAGCAATTCAAACGCGCCAGCTAAGCTCTGCCGGAGACAGACAGCTGCACATGCCTCTTGCGTTGTGCGCCCACGCGCTGCCAATATGGGGCAGCGGGCATGTTGCCCGGTCTGTTGGAGTTTTCATGTCTGCGTCTGCGGATCAGCGTTAAGTCCTGACATTTCAGGAACTTTCCTCGCATCGGCCCTGTTGGAGCCGACCTATTTTGTGTGTCCCGGCAAAACCCAGAGCATGACACACTCAGCCACCTTTGCAGTGGCACAACAGAAAGCAAGACATTGACAATACGACACACGACAGCCGCGGATATACCCGCATTGCAACGGGTTCTGGACGCAACAGAGCTTTTTCCCTCAGACATGTTGCCTGACATGCTCGGGCCCTTTTTGGCGGGGGATACATCAGAGGAACTTTGGCTCACCTATGTTCAGGACGGGACACCCAAAGGGCTATGCTACGCCCGTGCGGAGGCGCTGACCGAAGGCACCTGGAACATGCTGGCCATCGCGGTGCATCCTGACCTTCAGGGGCAAGGCGCAGGCACGGCACTGACGCAGGCGTTGGAGGCTCAGCTCAAGGCGAAAAGCCAGCGCATCCTGATCGTTGACACCTCGGGCACCGAAGACTTCGCGGCGACGCGGGCGTTCTATGCGGGCAATAACTACACTGAAGAAGCGCGCATTCGCGATTTCTGGGCTGAGGGGGATGACAAGGTCATCTTTCGCAAAGCGCTGTAGATAAGAAAGGGGTTGAGCAGCCCCACTTGAGTGGTCCAGTTTGAAAGTTAGTGCATGATCGGCCTTTGGTCCATCGGTACGATGGCCTCTGGCGCGGGTGGGCGATAGCCCAGAGCACTATGGGGTCGTTTGGTGTTGTAGTGGTTCCTCCAT
>JBGCDV010000008.1:0-137260 GCA_045105735.1 Sulfitobacter sp.
AAGCGACCGCATTCTGCCCTTGGCGGCAAACCACCTGCCGTGGTCTACTGGCAGGGAATTGTAACAACAAAACCCGATCAGCAGGTGCAAAGAGTAGCTTAAATTGCGACAGATACTGTCCAACAAACGGGGAGTAGCTCATTGTGATGCCAGTCTCCAAAGCGCTGATATCGCCGCAGCACGCGTGTAGGTGCCAGCCAACGACTGGATGGTTCCCGTGGTACTCATACCGTGAAAGCGTCCTCGTATCGTTATGCACCCTTTCCGCAAGCACGGCTTGGTACTCTGGAACCTCAGAGTGGTACGCGACAAGAACCACAAAATCGGATGATAAAGCGGAAAATTTAACCGTCGCCCAACGCCATTTTCTCGTCAGCGGAAATGATCCGCCTTTTTTGCGGCTCATTGGAAAATCTGGCTTTCTTGGCTTAGCGTTAGACCACTTGCCCCAAGTCAAGCCTGACTTGTTTGCGGTGATGATCTGTGAAATCTTCATCTAAATACCTATGTGATAATAGGTTCACACAAGACCAACGAAGAAAGACGAGAGTCAACTTGGAAAAAGAAAAAACCCAACTAGACCGCTTCAAAGAAGCCGCCCGCGAGTTAGAGACGGACGACGACGAAGCGAAGTTCAACGAAAAGCTGGGCAAGCTGGTGAAGCAGAAGCCGGACGCAAAGAAGGACGATTGAGGTAATTGATTACCCCATTTAGATGGGGTATCATATTACTCATGACAGCTATTGCCCCCTCCACAGTAGATCGCTTTGCGCTACATCTGGGTCCAGATGGCATTTATCGCGTCGATGGGCGGATTGTCCCAAGTGCTCACCACCCCCGCATGAGCGTCGATGACGATCAACTTATCGTTAACGTCCATCGTGGGGCTAACGATGGCAAATGCCTCATGGGGGCTGTGCTCGGTGCTGACATAGTAAAGTGAAAGTTGGAATTGGTGGTATTTTCCAAGGCTCTCAATCTTCTCTCGAACGGCATCGTAGTTTTGCCCCGGTGACAGCAAATCATAAGCAATGAACAAATTGTAAGCCATGTCTCGAATCTCCTTAAAGTAGAGTCCGAGCCTGCGCTTACCTCACGGGTTTGTCAAATATACAGTCGCCCATAAAAAGCTCGACTCCCATACGCCTTTGCCCGCACAGTCCATCAATTGGATTTTTAACATAAGATTTTGGAATAAAAATATGGTTGTCGAAACTGGGACGTCCGCGAATGAGTTTCTTGATGGGTCCGAATTTGCGGATACGTTGGATGGTGCCGGGGGCAATGATACCATTGACGGGCTGGACGGTGCGGACAGCCTTATCGGTGGCTTTGGTGCGGACAGCATTGATGGCGGCGCAGGCAACGACACAATCCTAGGAACCACCGGCCTGAGCGCCGATGTAGAGACCTCTGCCATTGGGGCGGATACGTTGATCGGTGGTGCCGGTGACGATTCCATTAATGGCTTTGGCAATAACACCTATGCCGAAGGCGGTATCGGCAACGATTCCCTATATGGTGGCCCCGGATCTTCGGACGACACTTTAGACGGCGGCACGGGTGCAGATCTTATGTGGGGGCAAGGCGGCGCGGATGTCTATATCGTAGACAATGTCGGCGATAGCCTCGGGGAGTTCACCTATGACACCTATGGCCCTGGCAACACTGCGACCGGCGATGTTGACGAAGTGCGTGCCTCCATTTCATTTGTCCTGCCGGACTGGAACAACGGGGACTACAACCTTGAAAACCTGACGCTGACGGGCAGCGATAGCATTGACGGCACCGCCAATGAGGTGGGCAACGTCCTAAACGGCAACAGCGGCAACAACGCGCTGAACGGGCTGGCCGGTGATGACACGATCATTGGCGGTTTGGGCAATGACACCATTGACGGCGGCACAGGCGATGACCTGATGACCGGTGGCAGCGGGGCTGACCGCTTCATCATCAACGCGTTAAGCGGGGATGACACGATCACCGACTTCGTCGAAGGCACGGACGTTCTGGACCTGAGCGCCTTTAGTCAGTCTCAGATAGACGTGCAGGATGTATCAGAGGATGAGGATGGTAACCGGGTTGTGTCCATTGGCGGTGCCAGTGTGACGTTGCTGGGTGCGAGCAATACACCCGATGATGACTTTTTGCCCGGTAATACCGCGCTTCTTCATGGCAGCCTTCTCGATAGCGTGGCTTCCTTTGGCCGCATTGAATTTGCAGGCGATGAAGACTGGTTTGAAGCGTCATTTGTGGCGGGCAATCAATACCAGATTGAGATTCGAACTGACATCGGCAATCTCATCGATGAGCTGGACGATCCGTTGCTGGTCGGGGTTTACGATAACCTTGGGGTCTTTCAGCCGGGGTCAGGTGACGACAACAGCGGGACCGGGTCCAATGCCGAGACGGTCTTCACGGCTACCTACACCGGCCTTCACTACGTCGCTGCGCAATCTGCCGATGTGCTGGACCAAGGGTTCTATCAGATCGAATACGTTGATCTTGGTCCAGTTGTCAGGCAACCCTTAGGGGCAAATGTGACCCGGTTTGAAGACATCAATGAGGGTGCAAATACAACAATATCAATTGATTACGATCTGCCAGACGGAATCCTTGAATTCCCCGGAACAGGCGCACCTGAGGAGCTGATCGCGGCACGCAGCCTGAACATAAACACCACTACGTTAGGTGCGACCCTGACAGAGGACTATTTGTTCTCCTACGAGTCCGGGGCGTCTCACATTATCAGATTGGACGCCCTCAATGACGATGTGATTGAAGACGATGAAGCTGTCACCATAAACGTAACCGGGTTTATCGATTGGATTGTGCCGCTCTCGGGTGGCCCAACTGTCGTAAATCTTTTGGACGAGCCAATCGAAGGCGAGATCGAACGTGGCCTGATCGATATTTCAATCACCTATACAATCAACTCCGCGCCAGAAGGCGACCCAATCAGCATTGCGGATTACACCTTTACCGAGCCGGAGACCGTTGGGAATGTCCTTGCGAGTTTTGAAGATGGGGTGGACGAATCCTTTGCCGCCGTTCCTTTCAGTTTTGACAACACCATCGTCGGCGAGCTTTTGGCGAATGGCGACCTGTTGATAACGGATGCAACCGCTCTGCCCGGACAAACTGTTACCGTTCAGTTTGATGTCATCGACGAAAGGGGAGCGATAACATCCAGCGAACAAAGTATTGTCTTTGGGGCTTTGGCCGATGATTATCTCCCCGGTGCCGCATCCGGCCTTGGGACGGTCTCGATCAATGGCCGCACAACGGGCGAGATTGAAACCTCAGGCGACATTGATGGATTCGCTGTGTCTCTGCAGGCCGATACGACGTACGAAATCAGCATACTTGGCAGCAATTCGAACAACGGATCTTTGATGGACCCCAGTTTGTTTGGCATGTTCTCAACCAGCGACTTCAATCGAACACCTATCACGTCCGTTCAAACGCTAAACACACAGTTTGTCGGCGATGACAGCGTGTCTTTTTTCACTCCACAAACCGCGGGCGAATATTTCATCGGCGTGCAGGACGAATTTGGCGGCACTGGGACCTACACGGTTGCTGTCGACAACATCGGCGTGCGCGATGACTTTGCGGCTGACATTAACACCACCGGGTCGATTATGCTTGGCGGGAGTGCGGTTGGGAGCATCGACTTTGCGCAGGACGAAGACTGGTTTGAGGTCAACCTTTCGGCCAACCGGCTGTACGAAATCGAACTTGTGCCAGTCGAAGGTGCAAGTGCCCTCTCCGATCCATACTTTCGCGGGGTGTATGACAGCAATGGCGTGCTGATCCAGAACACCGAAAACGACGATGTTAGCGGCTCAGACACCAGCAGCAAACTTCAGTTTGTCACTGACGATGCTGGCACATTCAATCTCGCCGCTGGCGCCTTTGGTGACGCGACGGGCGAATACCGTCTGGAACTTAATGACCTGGGGCCCTTGGATGACAACAGCTTTGACATCACAATCGAATACACATCAAACGACGTGCCCAATGAATACATCACTGCGTTCGAGGATGCGGTCGAACGCTGGGAAGAGGTTATCACCGGTGATCTGGATTACGGATATGTCGAAGGCCACGGGTTTGTTGACGACATCCTGATTGAGGTCTCGGTGCAGGATATTGACCTTACCTTTGAGGGGGGCGAGCAGACCATTCTGGCGATCTCATCTGTGCTTGACCAACGCTCAGATGCCGCGTCAGGCGCGGGTGCCTTGCCGACACATTCGCGCATTGTCCTGAATCCGGATGATATAGGCCCCCTTCTCAATCTTGATGAACTTGCGCAAAACACCATTGGGCGCGCGCTTGGGTTTGGCTCCCTCTGGGAAGAATTTGGTTTGGTCCGCGATATCGACGGTGTCGCAACCTACACCGGGTCCAATGCGCTGCGCGAGATGCAGGAACTGTCGGACGATCTGAATGGTCAGAACGTCCTTGAGGACGGTGCTGATGGCGACCTTGCTGCTGAGTATTGGGACGAAGATAACCTCGACAACGAACTTATGACCCCGCGGGTCGAATTGCGCTGGCCAGAGAACGGCCCCGCTCCGGCGGGCCGGTCTGACAATCCGATCAGCGAGCTGACCATCGCGGCGATGCAAGACCTTGGCTATGAGGTGGATTATGGCGCGGCGGATGCGTTTTCCCTGCCTCGGGGCGCACTCTCACGCATAGACATCACCGCGCTGCTCTCTGGAAGTTCTGACCAGACAGATGTCGCACGCCGCATGGTTTCCGATCTGGATAACGCGGACGACATCCCGCCCGGTGTCACTACGATCTATTCCCGCGCCAACATCTTGTCCGACACAGGCATCGGTGCTGCATTGACGGATGCAAACACGGCGCTGATCAACGCAACCGGCACCTCTGCGCTGTTCTTTGAAGGCGTCACCGGGGACAATCTGCTGATTGAACTGACCGGCACCTTTGACAAATCAAACCTAGGCGCGCTGAGCGATCTTTCCGGCGCTGTGACCGAGATGCAGGTGTTTTCCGCCAGCGGCACCTTGCTGCTGAGCATCGATTATTCCCGTGATCCTGCCGAAGTCGGCGACCTGTTGGCAAGCTGGCCCGAGGTGCCGGGCAGCAACGATGACATCATCGTGGTCGACGCCCTGCCGGGCACCGTGGTCCGTATTAACCCCAATGGCGGCACCGAAAACGACAGCCGGATTTTCACTGGTGCAGGTGACGATTTTGTTCGAGGTGGCGATGGCGCAGAGCTGATCAACGGTGGATCACAAGACGACATGCTGCTGGGCGAAGGGGGCGATGACATTCTGGCGGGTGAAGCTGGCAATGACACGATTGACGGCGGCAGCGGAACCGATACCGCACTCTATTCCGGCAATCAGAACACCTACACCCTGACGCTGAGCGCGGATGGCACCACACTGTCCGACCGAAGCACGGGTGGAAATGGCACAGATCAGCTTTCCAATGTCGAATTCCTGAACTTCGATACGAACATCTTTGATGGCGGATTTAATCTGGGCATCTTCGGCGGGCCGACCAGCCTCTCCGAGACCCAATTCGAAAGCTTTATCGAACTCTACATCGCCTATTTCAACCGTGCCCCTGACGCCATTGGCTTGAACTTCTGGGGCACTGCCTTTGCCAACGGCACATCGCTTGAGGCGACGGCGAGCCTGTTCATCGATCAGGATGAAACCCGCGCGACCTATCCCAGCTCGCTAAGCAACGCTGACTTTGCAACTGCGGTTTATGCCAATGTACTTGGCCGTGTGGCCGATCAGGTTGGGTACGACTTTTGGGTTGGCGTGCTGGACGATGGCTCGGTTGGACGGGATCAGTTCATTCTCGCAATCCTTGGCGGTGCAAAGGCGGCTCCTCCGGATGGCGCGACGGCTGAGTTTATCACTCAGCAGCTTGCCGATCAGGCCTATCTTGCGAACAAAACCGATCTTGGTGCCTACTATGCGGTGCACAAGGGGATGTCTGAAGTAGGCAATGCATCTGCAGCGATGGCCCTGTTTGATGGCACACAGGACAGCTTGAACACCGCGATTGCCGCAATCGACGGCTTCCATCAAGCAGCGCTCAGTGCGACGACGGGCGAATTCCTGATGCCGTTGGTGGGTGTGCTCGATGATCCGTTTGCGTAACCTTGAAGAGATCTCGGTGTTGGATGTAGCGCTGCAAAATCTACCGATGCTCAACTTGAACGCTTCGGCTGCGGTTATCGGCTGAATACAAACTGTCTGGTCTGTTTTGAAGACGGCGCGGTTAACGCAACAATGCCCCCAAAGGACCCCGGACGATATCGGGCATCTGGGCACATTACATTGATGAAAGAGAAGAGGTATCCCCGGCTAGCGCAAAACAGCCGGGGTTCGGTTATGCTGGATAGACCCCCTCGAAGGGGCCAGTGGTGCGTTGAAAATCAGTTCTTTCACTTAACCCGCTCCTTCTCAGCAGCGGCGAGGGCCGCCCCACCCAAGACCAGCGGCAAAGCGAGTAGAAAGCTGGCGGACAGCGCGACTTTGAAGATCAGCAGATCAGCCAGCACCGGCCAAAGCAGCGCCACGTATTCAAACGGCGCGATCCGGCTGGCCTCGGCGTAGCGAAACGCAAGTGTCATGGCGATATGCGCAAAACCACCGAACAAGCCTGCGCCAATCAAAAGGACCAGCGTCACGCTGTCAGGTGTCACCCAGCCCCAAGGCAACGTCAAAAGCCCACCGATCATTGACGCCAGCGCAAAGTAAAATGCGATGGAACCGGGGCTTTCTGTGCGGTTCAGGCTCCGCACCATGATCAACGCAAAGGCCGACAGGGCGGCCCCCAGCAAACCGATTGCGAAACCAATGAGGCGAGCCGTGTCCGGGGCCGATCCTCCAAGTTCTGGCCAGACCAAAACAACAACGCCAGCAAACCCAAGCGCAAGGCCGCCCACACGCCAGCGTGTCAGACGCTCGGACAGGATGAAAACCGCCGAAATTGCCATCAGGATTGGAGAAAGTTGCGCAACCAAGACGGCTTCGGCGACGTTCAGGCGGGCGATGGCTGCAAAAGATGCGAATAGTGCGACGGCCCCGAAACTTGCCCGCAGCAGATGAGCGACGGGGCGTTTGGTCGCCAATCCGCCGGGGAACTCTCGTCTGATCCAGAGAAATATCACAAGCGGGATCAGTGCAAACGCCGAGCGATAAAAGACGATTTCACCCAATGGCACGTCCGCGCTGACTGCTTTGGCACAGACCAGCATTCCAGCAAACAGGACGCCAGACAGGATGCGCAATCCAATGGCAAGGCCCGGGTTTTCAGTACCCATCATTCGC
The DNA here is from genome assembly GCA_045105735.1 of Sulfitobacter sp. Classification (GTDB taxonomy): domain Bacteria; phylum Pseudomonadota; class Alphaproteobacteria; order Rhodobacterales; family Rhodobacteraceae; genus Sulfitobacter. Next base: position 7,342 of record JBGCDV010000008.1, read on the forward strand.
GGCTGTCTCTTTCTGCGAGCGCGTCGCGCAAAACGTCTCCGGCAAGGTTGATAGCAAGGACGCAAAGGACCACCGCGAGGCCCGGCCAGATCATCTGCAACGGGGTTGAGCGCATGTGGATGCGCGCATCGAGCAGCATCGTGCCCCATTCAGGCATCGGCGGTTGCACGCCAAAGCCAAGGAAACCAAGGGCTGATATCCCAAGGATCGCGCGGGCGAACATCCCGGTCCAGACCACGGTGAGCGAGGGCAACAGCGACGGCAGGTAATGCCACCGCGCGATGTAGAGCGGTGAAAGCCCGGCAAGATGCGCCTGCACAACGTAGCCCCGCGTTTGCAATGATAGCCCAATGCCGCGAGCGACCCGTGCGTAGCGCATCCATCCAGTCACCGTGAGCGCAAAGATTAGACTGCCAGTTCCCGCGCCAAGCATGCCTGCGATGACAACGGCGGCAACAAGCTCAGGAAAGGCAAGAAAGGAATCCGTGGTGCGCATCACGACCCAATCCACGAACCGACCACCCTGCGCCGCCAAAAGCCCAGCAAATGTGCCGATGCAAAGCCCCATGATCGATATCAGAAACGCAAGGCCAAGGGACCAGCGTGCGCCGTGCAGTAGCCTTGACAGGATATCGCGGCCCAGAGCGTCAGTGCCAAGCAACCAATCGGCGCTTGGCGGGCTCAGCCGGTTGGGAATACTGATTGCGGTGGGGTCATGTGGTGCCAGCAGAGGGCCAAGCACAGCCAAGATGACAAGCAGACCGGCCAGCGTGAGAACACTACGCATCATGCTCTCCAATCCGCGGATCAAGCGCGCGGTAGATCAAATCGACGGACAAATTGACGATCACAAACACTAGGGCCGTCAACAGGACCACAGCCTGCATCGTGGGGAAATCGCGCGTGAGGATCGCTTTGATCAGCGTGCTGCCGAGGCCGGGACGCGCAAAGATAATCTCAAAAACCACAATCCCTTCCAGCAGGAAAGCCAGTTCCAAACCAAAGACCGTCACGACCGGAACAGCGGCGTGCGGGGCTATGTGGTCGCGCTCAACAGCACGCGCCGTAACCCCGCGCCGCCGGATTGCCGGCAGGAACGGCTGGCTGCGGGCCTCAAGTATCCCCGATCTGAGGATGCGCGTGAACGAAGCGGCCACACCCAGACCCAGCGCGAAAGCGGGCAAGATAGCGTGTGTTGGCGTGCGCGCGCCCATCGCAGGCAGCCAGCCCAGATGGACAGCAAACAGCAGGATAAGCAAAAGGCCCATCCAAAACTGCGGGATCGCCGTCCCCAGAGAGGCGAGCGCCACAGCGCAGCGATCCTTCCATCCGCCGGGGTTGCGCGTCGCGATAATGGCCAGCGGGACCGATACTGCGATACCAATCAACAGACCAAAGAGCGCTAGCGGGAAAGAATAGGACACCGCCGTAACAAGGTCAGGCCAAACGTCGCGACCTGTCACCGATGACTGGCCAAAGTCTCCCTGCAAAAGTGGCGTGACCCAGCCCAGAAACGCCGTCCAAAACCCACCGTCCAGACCGACCTGGCCGCGGATTTCATCGACGACGTCTGCGGGCACCTGAGACCCAAAGCGCGCTAAAGCAATCGCCAGCGCCGGATCACCGGGGGCGTGCCAGAGCAGCGCAAAGGTGGCCAGGGCCGTCCCCGTCAAGACAACCACCGCGCGCAGCACCAATCCCGGTATCACTTTGATCACGCAACTTGTTCCAATGCACCAAGTGCAAACGCGGCATCCCGCAAGGATTGCCCATAGGCAGTTTGCGGTGCCTGTACGAAATCTGATGCGGCTGTCATTTCCTCGATCCGCCCCGCCCGCAGCACGGCTATGTCATCAGCGAAAGCGGCCGCATAGCCAAGGTCATGGGTGACAATAAGTGCGGCAAAGCCAATCTGTGCCTGAAGATCTGCGATCAGCCGCGCGGTGTGTTTTTGCGTGACCGCATCAAGTGCGGAGAGTGGCTCATCGAACAGAACCAGCGGCGGCGCTGCGATCAAGGCGCGCAGGATACCGACCCGTTGTGCTTGGCCGATGGAGACTTCTGTTGGGAGACGGTCGAGTAAATCGGGTGCGATTTCCAACCCCTGACAGAGCCTTTCCAAATACGCGGGCGCAAGGGTTTGTCGAGCAGCGACAAGAGGCTCCATCACCGAGCGGCGCAGGGTCAGGCGTGGATTAAAAGCACTGCGCGGTTCTTGCATCACGAGAGCTGGACGACATAACGGAACAGGCTTGCCCGACCATGTTATCTGCCCGGACGCACAGCGCACCAACCCCAAAATCGCGTTGATCAAGGTTGATTTTCCCGCACCACTCTCCCCGACAACCGCCAGGGTTTTGCCGGGGGCAAGGGAGAGGCTGATGTTATCTAACGTGACAGACTTACCCCTTTGTACGGTGACCTTTTGGACCTCTAGCATGGCAATTCTAACCAATTTCTGTGCGCGCAAAGTGCTTTGGCCGCTTGGGTTTTGGGTGCGTGCAGGAATTGCTCGGTTGGGGCGTCCTCGACGACACGGCCACACTCCATCACGATCAGGCGCGACACGCGTCGCGCGGCAAGTCCAAGATCGTGGGTAATCAGCAGCAATGCGGTCTTGCGATCAGATAGATAGGTATCAAGTAGGTTCATCGTGCCCGCTGCAACGACCGGATCAAGCGCAGATGTCGGTTCATCCATCACCAAAAGGTCAGGTGTGCCGATCAAAACCATGGCGATGACAAAGCGCTGCTGCATGCCCCGGCTCCATCCCCAAGGTCGCTGGCGCAGATCGCCGCCCTCAATGCGCAGGACCGAGAACACCTCCTTTTGACGTGCAGGATCCGACGGCAGACCCAAGGCCCGCTCTGCCTCGCGCCAATGAAACGCCATGCTTCGCAAAGGATCCAGCGCCTCGTCCGGGCTTTGCGGCACATGTGCCACGCTTTGCGCGTCGGCGCGCAGGGCATCGATCAGGGCATGGCCCAGCGTTGACTTGCCAGACCCCGAAGCGCCAACAAGCCCGACGCGTTCGCCGGGCTCGATCGACACAGATGTCGGATGGAGAATGGTGCGGCCTGAGCAGGTAACGCTCAGGCCCGAAGTTGAAATCGTCATTCGGTCAAGGCTGTCTCATGGGTGATCCAATAGGTCTCGGTCGGATGCACCTGATATCCGGTCAGGCCCGCACGCGCCACATTGGCTTGGCTGACGTGGAAAACCGGGATCAGGGGCACATCACTCGCAATAATCTGCTGAACCTCGTCGTAGATCCGCTGACGTTCAGTCTGCTCAAACGTTGTCTGGCCATCAATCAACAGCTGATCCATTGCCGGGTTCGCATAGCGGCCCGCGTTGGAGCCACCGTAACTGGCCAGCAGGAAGCCAAGGATTGAACCGGGGTCGCCCTGCGGCAACATCACCCAAGCTTGCAGGAACATATCGCCTTCACCCGCCATCAGTGCGTCATTGCTCGCACCATATTCGCCAACCCGAACACGCGCCGTGATGCCGATTTGCTGCAAGAAGGCCTGCGTGATCTCGGCGGTGGGCGGCAGTGCTGCGCGCGACGAATACGTCAGGATTTCGATCTCAAGGGGCTCCCCATCCAGCATCCACTGACCGCCTTGTTTTACAGCACCTGCTTCAGCGAGCAGTTCTTCGGCACGGGCCGGATCATAGGTCGGCGTGATGTCAGCAGCCCAGCTTTTCCCCGCAGGGTAAATGGTGCCTGCAGGCACCCCACCAACACCAGACAACACCGCCTCAACAATGCCATCGCGGTCAATCGCCAGAGAGACGGCCTTTCGGATCAGCGGGTTGGCCATAGGCCCAGAGGCTGTGTTCATTGAATAGAAGTAGAGCCGCGCGGTAGGCGATGTGAAGCCAAGCGCGCCGGTTTCCTGAATGCGTTCAAAATCAGTTTCCGGATAGTTGATCACGAGATCAACCTCACCCGCTTCAAACGCAAGAGCCGCCGCTGCAGGGTCAGGGGAGGCAACCACACGGACCTCCTCAAACCCCGGTGCACCAAGGCGGTAATCGGTATTCGCTTCAACACGGTAGAGCTGATCTATCACGGCTTCACGAAAAATGTACGGGCCGGTGGCATTGATCGGAAACGCGTCTGTTGCTGCGCCAAGGATCGCAACGGCGGGGTCCGACAGGCTCCACCGGAACGCGGCATTGGGGCTCTTTGTCTCAAACAGGACCGCAGTGTCGCCATCTACTGTCATACTCGCCAGATCAAGCACGCGCGCGACACGGGCATTATAGGCTGGGTGGTCTTCCTGGCTGATGGGCGCAATCGCATCAATCACAGCTTTGGGCGTCACGCGGGTGCCATCGTGGAATTTAAGGTCCTCCCGCAATGTCACACGCCAGGTTGTGGGCGACACCTGTTCAATGCCTTTCGCCAAACGCGGATACAGATTGAGGTCATAGTCGATGCCCATCAACGTCTCGGTCACGCCAGTTTGGTTCGACATCCAGCCGTTGTAACCAGCACGCGGATCGGGAACTTCGGCGGTTGGGCCAAAGACCACGGAAATGGCAAAGCTTCCGTCCTGAGCTATGGCCGGGCTGTTAAGGCCAAGCACCATTACCGCAGCAGCGGCGATGCGTTTGAGACGTGACATAAGTGAGTTCCTTCGTGGCTTAGGAGGTCAAAATTTCAGGAAAGAGACTGCCGGTCGCGCGCCAGCGTTTGCGCTTCGGCGCGGGACAAAGCACGCAGTGCATCTTGCGCGCTCTGCCCTTTGGCGAGGGCGCGCTTCCAGATGCGTTGGGCTGAGGTCGGCGACCAAGGCAGTGCTGCTTGGGACAGCCAGTTGCGCAATGGTTCTGGCAGGGCATCATAGCTCTGCATCGGATCGCCCGGCCGTCGCTTGCGCCGCAGGCTTGTTGCACCAAGGTTGCAGGTCATGTCGGATCCTTAACGCGGGCCGGATCAGCTTTCGGGCGCGCTTGGGACATGCCATCTAGGATGAAGTTGGGAGGAAAATACGATTCTGACATTCTCGGTTCCGATACCTGCCGCATTTGTCATGCAACCTACCCAGTTACTAGACAGATGCAACAGCAATTGTTACGTGTTTTGGGCTTCGAAGGATAACCACCTATGAAACGCAATTCGCGTCTCTCACTTGCTCTGCACACGCTTGGTCACATGGCTGGCCACCCAGACAGAATGCAAACCTCTGCCGACATTGCAGATCACGCGGGCACCAATCCTGTGGTCGTTCGGCGCGTTCTGGGGAAACTCAGAAAAGCGGGCCTTCTTGAATCCGAGAAAGGCCATTCTGGCGGATGGCGGCTTGCGCGTGCGCCGACCCAAATCACCCTGGCCGATGTCTATCTGGCGCTGGATGAAAGCCTTGTTGCCACAAGCGGGAATGAAACAGCATCATCTTGCTCGGTAGAACATGTTTTACAAAGGAAAGTGGCGTCCGTCTTGGAAGACGTTGAACGCAGCTTGGTGCAGCGCCTCTCCGCGACCACGATTGCGGAAGTCCGCGAAACAGGTGGCGCGGACCTTTAATTGATCGGAGGAAAACCTCCTATCAACCGCCGCTTGGCGCTGGAGGCTTATCGAACTGCGATCCGGCACATTGATCATCTCATTTGATGTGCCGCGCCTATTGTTTTCCCTCAAGCCCCACGTTTGTCATGCTGTTGGTGCCCGGGATTTTCATCTCAAATGTCTCGGTGACGGAGGTGTAGTCGTAATACCCCAGCCGTGCCAAAGGCCGGATGCTCGGAATATCCAGTTTGCCGTCTGGCGTAACAACCTCGTCCTTCACATGAATGCGCGCGACTTCGCCATAAACGACATCCACCCAGCCGTGGTTGGAGCTGCCACGCAGACGATGTGTGCTCAGATACTTACATTCGAACTGGGCGGGGCTTTCGGCAACGCGAGGGCCGGGCGCATCGATACATGGCGCGGCAGTGACGCCCGCATGCACAAACTCATCCACCTCTGCCTCAACTTCCATGGCCGATAGGTTAACCGCTTCGCGCAAATCATAGGTCGCCATGTTCCAGACAAACCAGCCGGTTTCTTCTGCATTTATGACCGTATGCTTGCGCTGCCCCGAGGAATACTGATTGGCCGCAAACATCACCATCGGCGGATCAAACGTCAGGTTTTGCCATTGCGAATAAGGGGCCAGGTTTGCAACACCGTCGCGGCTGATTGTGCTGAGCCATCCAATAGGACGGGGGACAGTACACGACTTGAAGGGCGCGTACGGCAGCGGGCAACTCTCTGATCTGGGGTCATAATGCACGTGCTTTTTTCCTTCTGTTTCATCGGCTCTTGGGACAGCATTGGGTTGACCTCAGGCTCCCATCACCTGCCATCTGTATCAAGCGCTTTAAGGTAGCCGGCATAAGGCGGCCTCCCCCAGAGTTTGATCCAGCACCGCGACAATCATCGCACCATCTTCAGCATCAATAGTAAGCGGGGGCCGTATCTTCAGCACATTGTCTTTTGGCCCCTCGCTTCCGATCAGAATGCGATGATCGCGCATCCGATTCTTGACGTAAGCGCAGATGCCGGTGGCCTCGGACCCATCTGCATGGACAAGCTCAACCCCGATAAACAATCCCATACCGCGCACATCACCGATGCAGTCGTGTTTCCTTTGCAGCGCCTTCAACCCCGCGATCAGTTGACCACCGACCACCCGCGCGTTTTCCTGCAGGCCCTCCTCGTCGACAATATCCAGAACCTCATGCCCAATGCGGCACGACAGGGTCGAGCCGCCAAAGGTCGAGAAAAATTCGATCCCGTTGTCAAAGCTTTCGGCGATTTCTTTGGTCGTCACCACCACGCCCAAAGGATGCCCATTCCCGATGGGTTTGCCCAGAACCACGACATCGGGCAACACCTCTTGGTACTCAAAGCCAAAGTAGCAATCGCCCAATCGCCCCAGCCCCGTTTGCACTTCGTCAGCGATGCAAATGCCACCAGCCGCGCGCACCTTTGCGTAGACCGCGGTCAGGTAGCCCTTAGGTGGGATGATCTGTCCGCCGACAGACGGAAAGGTCTCCGCAATGAAACCAGCGATCCGGTGCCCTTTTCCCTTTAGGGATGCTATTGCAGGATCGACAAGATCAGCGAACTTTTGCGCGCGATCAGGGTCATCACGGCCAAAGGACCCGCGATAGTCGTCAGCGATTTCCACCAGTTCAACCCAATCGGACTGCCCTACCCCACCGGGTTTGTTGAACTTGTAGGCGGAGATGTCGACAGCCCCCGTCGTGTTCCCGTGATAGCCATGATCCGGTGTTACCATCCCCTTGGCACCAGTATGTGCACGGGCAAGCCGCATGGCCAGCTCGTTCGCTTCTGATCCGGAGTTGACGAAGTAGCAGACCTGCAAATGCTCCGGCATTTTCGACAGGATTTTCTCTGCAAAGGCGGTCTGGGCTGGGTGCAGATAACGGGTGTTCGAATTGATCCGCTTGAGTTGATCCGCGGCGACAGCCTGAATGCGCGGATGGGCGTGACCCACATGCGGGACATTGTTGTACGCGTCGAGATAGGGGCGGCCCCATTCGTCAAATAGATGGTGTTTCCAGCCGCGTACCAGCATCACAGGGTCATCATATGTCAGGCTCAAATTGCCGCCAAAGTGGCTTTCACGTCCCTGCCTGATCTCCGCTTTTCTGGTTGGAAAATACCGCACCTTATCCTCTGATAGATTAAGCATTGCCGCAGGGTTCGGGCATATCGCCCGCCACAAATACATCTCATCAGGATCACCTACACCGGGCCAGTCAGCTTCAATCCCTTCGGTGGTCAGCGCCAGTTGAAAATGAACATGCGGTGCCCAGCCTCCGTTCATCGTCGGATCGCCCAAGCGGCAGAAAGCCTCGCCCTTTTCGATGACCTGACCGACGCAGAGGCGGTCCAGAAATTCCGGATCGAGATGCCCGTAGAGTGTATAAAACGGATCGCCCTGAGGCGTTTTGTGCCGCAGGATAATCACCCCGCCATAGTCCAGATGCCCTTCCCGATATTCCGCGACAAAGACCTCTCCCTGCATTGGGGCAAACATAGGTGTGCCCGCTTTTGTGAACACATCCACGGCCAAGTGTACCGTGCGCCGGTCACTGGCTTTCCACGGGCCATTGCGAAAAGCGGCTTCCGCATAAATCAGGCGCGGCTCATGGTAGTAGCCCAGCCAGACGCGGCCCTCATCCTCGAATTCTTCGCCCACTCTGGCCGCTTCTTCCAAGGCCATGTGAAAAGGGTTCTGCGGCCACACCGCGTTTTCAACCGAAAGAGAACCCATAGGAGCGTCTGAAATGTCGTATCCCATCAAGGGCGCAAAATTCCCACGCTCCTGCTCCAGCCATGTATGAATGCGGTCGGCACCTGCAACAACGGGCAGGCCACACGCCGCACGCAGACGGGCCGTCAGCAGCCCACTGTGAATTGCGCAGCCCTCCAGAAACCGCCACGCCGGCGCCTGGGAGATCGTGATGTAGGGATCATCCGAGTTCTCCGCGGCCATCAAGGTTGAGTTCACCACACTTACCGCGAGACGTGTACGTAGCAGCGGCCAGACCATATCAACCTCGGCGGCCGTCAACGGATTGGCCTGATGATAGCCCGCGACCAGAGCGGCAAGCGCGGCTTGGGGCTTTGCATGATCCAGCACAATATACGCCGCTGCAATCGCCAGATCACAGACGCGCGGCGCGGCGCACATATCCCCCAAATCAATCAGGCCGGACACGCGATGCGCGCCGTTCAAATCATCTGTGATCAGGATGTTGTAGTCATTGGCGTCGTTGTGGATTGCCTGAAATGGCAGCGCGGCCAAATCGGGTTTCAAAGCTGCAAATTGTGCATGGATGTCTTCAACAATCCTGCGCCGGTCAGGGTCAGCGATGCAGCGCAGTTCCGTCTCAATCCAATCCGCTTGCATCAGATCCCATTTGAAATCGCGCACCAGTCCGTCGTGCTCAAAATCGGCCAAGGCAAATGCGGCTCCCCCCAGCACCTGCCCAATCTCATGGATCAGTGCATCGCGCTTTGGCTCACTGTGCGCGTAACATCGACCGGGCAGCTGCCCCAGCAGCCACACAAGCCGTTCCTCGCCCTTCTCATCGTTCAGGGCAACGAGCGCCTCATCGTTCCTTGTGCGTATGACATCTGGACAGGGCAAATGGGAGTGCCTGGCAGCGATATGTTCAAAGGCTTTGACCTGCATATCCACCAACCAAGCCTCGCAATCTGAGCGCATGACTTTCAGGACATACCCATCGCCACTTTCCGATGTGGCGAGAAAGTTCAGATCATATTCACCGTCCAACTGGCTCAACTCTGCGGTAATCCCCCAATGGGTCTGTAGGGCCGCCTGCCAGTGGTGCATTTGTTGCATGGACGTTTCCTCAAAATCTGGCGACACCACGCGGCTCAAAGCTGTGTGCGCAGCTTGTACCCCGGTGAATAAAGCAGTTGGACCTTCGTTACAGATGCCGCGTTGTCCCACGTCACACGGTCGATTGCGAACAACGCGCTTTGCGGTGGAACACCCAGAATATCTGCATTGGGTTTGTCGGCCTGAACAGCGGAAAAGGCAATATCACCATGCGTATATGGGGCGTGTTTCATCAGCCATTCATTGGCGCTCAGGGTGTCAAATCCCTCGCCGTTGGCCTCCGGCACAACATCTGTATTGATCCACCGATCCTCAACCGCGTAAGCCGCGTCATCCGCAAGGTGAAGCGCACATACATGCAACAGGGCGTCGGTGGCCTTTGTCTTCATCGACCCGCTCACACTCACAGGTGGCACCGACATCTCGCGCGAGATCAACTGATAGCCGTATGTGCGGCCACTTTCCTCGACTTCATGCCGGATCACCGCGATATCCAAGGTTGCTTTGGCGATTGGCTCTGCCGCGACCCGCGTCCCTGCCTTGCGCTTGCGGTCCAGCAACCCGCTGTCAGCAAGGGACCGCAGCGCACGATTTACCGTGGAACGGGCACATCCAAATTCAACCGCCAGATCAGCCTCGTTCGGAATCAGGTCGCCCGGCGACCACTCGCGCGCATGAATACGGCGCAGGACTTCATCCTGAACGCTTTGCCAGTTCCGGAAAGAAGGGGTGTTCACAATGCGTCTTTCAATGCGTCAATTGTTCGTTTGTAGGCAGAGACAATCGTGCCCCGTTGTACGTGTTTGCCGTGCTCTACCATATGGCGCCCGGCAGACCAAACATCCGTGACCAAACGGTCATCACCTGCGAAAATCCAGGCGTCCAATGCAGTGTCCTGCGCCCTGCCCCACAGGTGTTCTGAGCCAGTATCAAGTGCGAGCATATCCGCCCAGCATCCGACCTCAAGCCGTCCTGTTTGCCGGCCCGATGCCTGCGCACCACCTTTCAGGATGCCATCATACATCCGGCGTCCCGTAGATTTGTCAGGCAAGGCCAGTGCCGCACGTGTCCCGTCCCGCAGACGTTGGGAATAGTCCAACGTCCGCAGCTCTTCGCTCAGGGAAATGCGAATGTTGCTGTCTGATCCGATGGCAAAAGCCCCCGCATTGTCCACCCAACGCACCGCATCAAATGTCCCGTCACCCAAGTTGCTTTCGGTGATCGGACAAAGTCCTGCAACTGCCCCTGACCGGGCAAGGCCGGTTGTCTCCTCTGGCGTCATCTGCGTGCAGTGGATCAAACACCAACGGTTATCAATCTCCATGTTCTCCAGCGCCCATGTCACAGGCCGCGCTCCCCAATGCTGCGCCACCTCCTCAACCTCTGCGACCTGCTCAGCCAGATGCATGTGGATCGGGCCGCTCGGGAAGGCCGTGGTGTAGGTTTTGAGATCACCTTTTCCCACAGCCCGCAGGGAATGCGGTGCCACGCCAATGGTGCTGTCCGCCAGCCCGTTGACAAGGCTGGCCGATGCCGCAGCATGAAGGGTCTGGAACTGCTGAAATGTGTTTCCAAAACGGATTTGGCCGGATGTCAGCACCCGCTGATCACATCCGCCGTATTGATAGTGAACCGGCAATAGGCACAAACCCATGCCCGTCTGATCCGCCGCCGCAACCACCCGCTCAGATGTCTCAGCGATGTTGTCGTATGGTGCCCCGCCCGGCTGATGATGCAGATAGTGAAATTCAACGCTCGCAGCATAGCCCGCCTCAAGCATTTCCATCTGCACAAAGGCGGTGATCGCTTGGATATGGTCCGGCGTCAGACGATCCAGAAAGCGGAACATCAACTGCCGCCACGTCCAAAAGCTGTCACTTGGATCAGGGCCGCGCCGCTCTGTCAGGCCCGCCATTGCCCGCTGGAACGCATGGCTGTGCACGTTAACGGGGGCGGCCAGTAACAATGGCACCCGCAAACCATGTTCGGGCGCATTTGACTGCACCTTGGAAATACGCCCCTGCCGATCAATATCAACACGCACATCAGACGCCCACCCGGATGGCAGCAACGCCGTTTGCGCCCAAATGGTCTGCATGGATCACCCCGCTTGACATACCATTATGTACGTACATAAAAACATTAAGCACGTTTATTTGCAAGTGAGTCGGGCCATGCTTTTAACAAACGCGAACATCGCGACCCTGAAGAACGATCATGACTGGGGCTTGATCGAACGCGGCGCAATTGCCGTGGCAGGAGAGCGGATTGCGTGGGTCGGAGCCGAGGCCGATCTGCCCGATGCTTACCGCGATGCGCCGACACATGATCTGGGTGGCAAGCTGGTCACGCCTGCGCTGATCGACTGCCATACCCACATTGTTTTTGGCGGCAACCGTGCGGCAGAATTTGAGTTGCGCCTGAAGGGGGCGAGCTACGAAGAGGTTGCACGGGCCGGTGGCGGCATCGTTTCGACCGTAACAGCCACACGCAACGCGTCTGAGAAGGAACTGCTGGCGGATGCCTTGACCCGCGTGGACGCGATGATCGCCGAAGGTGTCACGCTGATCGAAGTGAAATCCGGCTATGGATTGGATCAAAACACCGAACTCAGGATGCTCCGGGTGGCACGCGCACTCGCGCAGGAGCGTCCGGTTGATATCCGCACAAGTTTTCTGGGCGCGCACGCTGTGCCGCCTGAATTCAAGGGCCGGCCTGATGCTTACATTGACGAAGTGTGCATCCCCACTCTCCGTGTTGCTCATGCGCAAGGTTTGGTCGACGCGGTCGATGGATTTTGCGAAGGAATCGCATTTGATACCAATCAGATAGCCCGGGTATTTGATGTGGCACTTGAACTTGGCCTGCCTGTCAAACTGCATGCAGAACAATTGTCAAACACGGGCGGGTCGCAACTGGCGGCAAAGTACGGCGCACAGAGCGCCGATCACGTAGAGTATGCAAGTGACGCGGACGCGCAGGCATTGGCACAGGCGGGCACAGTTGCTGTCGTTCTGCCCGGTGCTTTTTATACGCTTCGTGAGACCCAAAGCCCGCCGATACAGTCTTTTCGCAGGCACAATGTAGCGATGGCTCTGGCCACGGATTGCAATCCCGGTTCGTCCCCACTGGCCTCGCCCTTGCTGGCGATGAACATGGCCTGCACGCTGTTTCGCATGACCCCGCTGGAAGCATTCTTGGGCATGACCGCCCATGCCGCGACAGCTTTGGGCGAAGAGGATCGCGGGCGCATCACCCAAGGTGCGCGCGCTGATCTGTGTGTTTGGAACGCACAACATCCGTCAGAGCTTGCGTACCGCATCGGGTTCAATCCACTGCATCAACGCATCTTCGGGGGCGCGCTATGACGGTCACACTCACGCCCGGCACCGTGACCTTGGCCCAGTTACAAGACCTCTGGGCCCAAAACCGTGCTGTGACACTCCACACCTCAGCACATGCTGGGATCAAGGCCGCCCAAGCACTTGTTGCAAAGGCTGCAGATGGCGACAGAGCGATCTATGGCGTCAACACAGGCTTTGGCAAACTTGCCAGTGTGAAGATTGCAGCAAAGGACGTGGCAACGCTTCAACGCAACCTGATCTTGTCGCATTGCTGCGGCGTGGGTGAGCCATTGGACGCGGCCACTACCCGTCTGATGATGGTTTTAAAACTGCTGTCCCTTGGGCGCGGCGCATCTGGTGTGGCCATGACAACTGTGCAGAGCATTCAGGACATGCTAGCGCGGGGCGTCACACCTGTGATCCCCAGCCAAGGATCCGTGGGGGCGTCAGGGGACCTGGCTCCGCTGGCCCATATGGCCGCCGCGATGATCGGCGAAGGTGAGGCCGTGTATGAGGGTGCCCGCATGCCAGCAGGCGAGGCGCTTAGAAAAGCGGGCATTACCCCCATCGTGCTTGGCCCAAAAGAAGGGCTCGCACTGATCAATGGCACCCAATTTTCAACGGCCTGCGCGCTTGTGGGGCTTTGGGGCGCGTGGCGCAATGCAGCGACCTGCGTTCTGACGTGTGCGCTTTCCACGGATGCGATCATGGGATCCACAGCGCCCTTGCAGGATGCAATCCACACCCTGCGCGGTCATGCAGGACAGATCGCGGTGGCCCGCTCGCAACGTGCATTGATGGAAGGGTCGCAGATCCGCGAAAGCCATGTGGACGGTGACACGCGCGTGCAGGACCCCTACTGCATCCGTTGCCAACCACAGGTAACGGGGGCCGCGATGGACCTTTTGCACTTTGCCGGTCGCACCCTTGAGGTTGAGGCAAACGCCGTCACCGATAACCCGCTTGTGCTGGTCGATGAGGACCTGATCGTATCTGGCGGTAACTTCCATGCTGAACCTGTGGGGTTTGCTGCGGATCAAATCGCCATCGCGGTCTCTGAACTGGGTGCGATTGCGCAGCGGCGCATCGCTTTGATGGTGGACCCGACCCTATCTTTCGATTTGCCGCCGTTCCTGACCCCCGATCCGGGATTAAACTCTGGTCTGATGATTGCCGAAGTCACGACCGCAGCGCTGATGAGCGAAAACAAGCACCTCGCCAACCCTTGCACAACGGACAGCACGCCGACATCGGCCAACCAGGAGGACCACGTCAGCATGGCCGCCCATGCCGCCCGCCGCCTGTTGCGGATGAACGCGAACCTGAATGTGATTTTGGGGGTTGAGGCGATGTGCAGCGCGCAGGGCATCGAGTGCCGCGCGCCTCTGGAAACCAGCACACCGTTGAAAGCGGCGATGGCTGTTCTGCGCGCGCAGGTGCCTGCGCTGGCACAAGACCGTTACATGGCCCCTTGCATTGAGGCGGCAGCGCAGTTGGTGAAAACGGGTGCGTTGGCGGCATCCGTAAATCTGCCCGCCTTTGTCAGAGGGCATATGGAATGAAACCGGTATCTGTCGTCAAAGGGCACGGCCCCGTTGTCCTCGGCCTGCCGCATACCGGAACATATGTACCAAACGGCATTCTTGCCGGGCTAAACGACACTGGGCGACAGCTTGCGGATACGGATTGGCACATTGACCGCCTTTATGATGGGTTACTGCCGGATGTCACAACAGTGACCGCAAATTTTCACCGCTACGTCATTGACGCCAACCGCGACCCCGAAGGCACCAGCCTGTATCCCGGCCAAAACACCACGGCTTTAGTGCCCGTTACGGATTTCGAGGGGCGAGACATTTGGGAAACACCCCCGACAAAAGAAGACATCGAAGCCCGCCGCCACGCCTACCACGCACCCTATCACGATGCGCTGAAGACAGAGTTGCAGCGCGTTCATGCCATCCACGGCGTCGCGATCTTGTATGACTGCCATTCGATCCGCAGCAAAATCCCATACCTTTTTGAAGGCACCTTGCCGGATTTCAACGTGGGCACCAACCTTGGCACCACCTGCGACCGCGCGCTGGAAACCGCGACATACGGCCTTTGTCGTGCCGAGGACCAGTACACCACAATCCTCAATGGCCGTTTCAAAGGGGGCTGGACAACCCGTCATTACGGGCAGCCCGCGAACGGGTTCCATGCCATCCAGATGGAGCTGGCCCAGTCCACCTATCTTGCGTCTGAGACCCCACCCTGGACCTATGATGACGCCAAAGCCACCCGCCTGCGCCGCACGCTGTCCCGCCTCTTGGGAAAGCTCGCCCATATCGACTTGAATGGAGACCTGACATGACCTCTTCCCGCCATAACCTGCGCGACATTTACCCGCCCACTGGTTCGGATATCACGGCCAAAAGCTGGCTCACTGAGGCACCGATGCGGATGCTGATGAACAACCTGCACCCTGACGTGGCCGAGAACCCCCATGAGCTGGTTGTCTATGGTGGCATAGGCCGCGCCGCACGCACATGGGAGGATTTTGACGCGATTGTTGCCGCGCTCAAGGACTTGGAAGATACGCAAACACTGTTGGTTCAGTCGGGCAAGCCCGTGGGCGTGTTCAACACCCACAAAGACGCGCCGCGTGTGTTGATCGCAAACTCGAACCTCGTGCCGCATTGGGCCACCTGGGATCATTTTAACGAGCTCGATAAAAAGGGCCTCGCAATGTACGGTCAAATGACGGCGGGTTCGTGGATTTACATCGGCACCCAAGGGATCGTGCAGGGCACCTATGAGACCTTTATGGAGGCGGGGCGTCAACATTATGAGGGCGACCTGAAGGGCCGCTGGATTTTGACGGGTGGACTTGGTGGCATGGGCGGCGCACAGCCCCTTGCCGCTGTGATGGCAGGGGCCTGTTGCTTGGCTGTTGAGTGTGACGAGACGCGGGCAGATTTCCGTTTGCGCACGCGCTACGTTGACGAAAAGACGCATGATCTGGACGACGCTTTGGCATTGATCGAGCGCTGGACCGCGGCGGGTGAAGCAAAGTCGGTGGCGCTGATTGGCAATGCCGCTGATGTCTTTCCTGAACTGGTCAAGCGCGGCGTGAAACCAGACATGGTCACGGACCAGACGTCGGCCCATGATCCGGTTCACGGCTATCTGCCGCAAGGCTGGAGCGTCGCGGAATGGCGCGCCCAACAGGAAAGCGATCCCAAATCCGTCGAGAAAGCGGCCCGCGCCTCGATGAAAATCCAGGTCAAAGCGATGGTGGATTTCTGGAACGCAGGCGTGCCGACGCTGGACTATGGCAACAACATTCGGCAGGTCGCGCAAGAGGAAGGGCTGGAGAACGCCTTTGCCTTTCCCGGTTTCGTGCCGGCCTACATCCGTCCACTGTTCTGTCGCGGTGTTGGCCCGTTCCGCTGGTGCGCCTTGTCCGGCGATCCTGAGGACATCTACAAAACAGACGCCAAGGTCAAAGAACTCATCGACGATCCGCATCTGCACAACTGGTTGGATATGGCGCGTGAGCGGATCGCCTTCCAAGGCTTGCCTGCTCGCATCTGCTGGGTCGGCCTGGGGCTGCGCGACAAGCTGGGGCTGGCGTTCAACGAAATGGTGCGCACAGGCGAGCTTTCTGCGCCCGTTGTCATTGGCCGCGACCATCTGGACAGCGGCTCTGTCGCCTCGCCCAACCGCGAAACGGAGGCAATGAAAGACGGCTCTGACGCGGTGTCGGACTGGCCGCTGCTGAACGCGATGCTGAATGTTGCCGGTGGTGCCACGTGGGTGTCCCTGCATCACGGCGGCGGTGTTGGCATGGGCTTTTCCCAGCATTCGGGTATGGTCATTTGTTGTGATGGTTCTGAGGATGCCGACCGGCGGATCAGTAACGTGCTTTGGAATGATCCGGCAACTGGTGTTATGCGGCACGCCGATGCAGGGTATGCTGATGCGCTCGACTGTGCCCGCGAGAATGGCTTGAATCTGCCTGGTATTTTGGGTCGATAATCAAAAGGAACCCGCCGATGTTTTTGAAAAATGCTTGGTATGTTGCCGCATGGGGCCATGAGATCACCCGTGATTTGCAGCAAATCATCGTTTTGGGCGAGAAGATTTGCGTGTTCAGATCTGAAAGCGGTGCACTGACCGCGCTCGAAGATGCCTGCCCCCACCGCAAACTGCCGCTCAGCAAAGGGCGCATCAAAGGGGATACAGTGGAATGTGGATACCACGGCCTCACCTTCAATTGCGCCGGACAATGCGTCTGGGCACCGGGCGCAAACGGCATCCCCTCCAACGCCAAGGTACATGCCTACCCGGTCCACGAGAAATACGGGCTGGTCTGGATCTGGATGGGCAACCCGGCACTCGCAGACATCTCCGAGATCTTCGAGATTGAGAACTACGACAACCCCGCATGGGGCATCAACCGCGGCGCGGCGATGGAACTGGACTGCAACTACCTGTTGATGTGTGACAACCTGCTGGACCCGACCCATGTCGCATGGGTGCACCAAAGCAGCTTTGCCACAGATGCGACCAAAGACACGCCGCTGCGCATCACAAAAACGGATCAAGGCGTGATTGTGCACCGTTGGATGATGGATCACGAACCAGCGCCCTTTTACAAAAAAGTCGTGGAATTTGAGGGCAATTGCGACCGTCTCCAGCATTATGAGGTGCGCTATCCGTCCCATGCCTTGATCAAAGCAGTGTTCACGCCTGCCGGAACAGGTGGCCCTGATGGCCCGCTGCATGAAAAGACCTTCATCATGGACAGCTACAATTTCATGACGCCGACAACCGAGGGGCAGACACGTTACTACTGGTTCCAGCTCCGCAATATCCGCCCCGATGATGAGGCCCTTTCGAGGATGATGAGCGAGGACGTGCAGCACGCCTTTGAAGAGGACCGTGCGGTTTTGAACGAAGTGCAAAAGGGCATGAGCAACAAGACCTCACCGCATATTGATCTGCCGATTGATGGGGGCCAGCTTCGGTTCCGACGCCAGCTTCAGGCGATGATCAACGAAGAGCAGCAGGTTGATCGACAAATGGCAGAATAGTCCGCGATATTGACGCAAAGACCTGCGCATAGGGATACATCGGCTTGCGACCGTCAGCGTCTGCTTACCGCGTGCGCCATGCCGCGTCGCTGCGGTGCACGTTGGCACCTTTGGGCAAGACGCTCACTCTGCACTGGCAAACCTATCGCAACATCAGATTGGACCGCGCAAGAACGCTGCTCATGGAAACGAACCTGAGTGTGATGGAGGCCTCAAGGGCCGCGGGGTTCAACGCTGACAACGTCTTTTCACGCCATTTCACAGCGCTACTGTGAAACCCCCGTATGGACATCGCCGCCACAAAAAGGCCAAACCGTCATTAGTCCCAGAGACTTTGCACCCCATCATCAGAAGGACAGAACATGATTGAACGTATCGAAACCGGCGCACGCTCTTCCAAGATCGTAAAACATCGCGGTGTCGCCTATATCACCGGGCAGGTTGGCGAAGGGGCCACGATCCAAGACCAAACCGCGGAATGTTTGAGCCGTCTGGATGCTTTGCTCACCAAAGCGGGGTCATCGCGTGAGCAGATGTTGCGTGCCACGATCTGGCTGGCGGATATGAGCGACTTTGCCGGGTTGAACGAGGTTTGGAACGCTTGGGTGCCAGAGGGATATGCGCCCGCACGGGCCTGCGGCGAGGCCAAGCTTGCCCGTCCTGAGCTGAAAGTAGAGATAATCGTCGACGCCGCTTACGACGAATAGGACAGATACCTGATATTTTGGTACAGCGTGGCGTTGTCACGCTGTACCAAAGGGCTATTCGAACAAGCTCGCGTTTGACGCTTCAGCCAACCACGTTGAAATCAGGACCGTATGGATAGCCTGTGATGTTTTCGTTGCCATCCTCTTTGATGATCAGAATGTCATGCTCGCGGTATCCACCCGCACCAGGTTTGCCATCTGCAATCGTCAGCATCGGCTCCATTGAGATGACCATCCCCGGCTCAAGCACCGTGTCGATATCTTCGCGCAGTTCCAGCCCGGCTTCGCGACCATAATAGTGCGATAGCACGCCAAAGGAGTGGCCATAGCCGAACGTCCGGTATTGCAGCAGATCGCGCTCGGCAAAAAAGTCGTTGATCTTGTGCGTAATCTCGGAGCACTTGGCCCCCGGCACAAGCAGGCTCATCCCGTACTCATGGGCGGCGACATTTGCTTCCCAGATTTTGCGGCTGGCATCGTCAACTTCCCCCACAAACATCGTACGCTCAAGCGCCGTGTAGTACCCCGAAATCATCGGGAAGGTATTCAGGCTCAGGATGTCACCGCGCTCAAGCTTGCGCGTCGTGACCGGGTTATGCGCCCCATCTGTGTTGATACCGGACTGGAACCAAACCCAGCTGTCGCGGATCTCGGATGCGGGAAAGCGCCTGGCAATTTCCAGCTCCATTGCGTCTCGCCCCGCCATCGCAACGTCAATTTCACGCACGCCTTCTTTGATGGCGTCCTTGATCGCGTATCCGCCAACATCTGCAACATTTGCACCCGCTCGGATCAGCTCCAGCTCGGCCGCAGATTTATGCATCCGCTGGCGCATCGTCGCCGGCGCAATGTCCAATGTGGTTTTTGGTTTCAGGAATTCATCAAGCAGCGCTTTTTGAGCAATGCTCAGATGATCGCCCTCAAAGCCGATTGTCTTGCCGGTGCCTGTCACGGTTTCAATCGTGCGCCAGTAGTTGTTCCGCTGCCAATCGGTATAGGTGATGTTATCTCCGTACCCGCGGCGCCAAGGTTGCGCGGCATCAATGCCCGCACTCATTGTCACACTGTCCGATGGCGTCACGACCAAAGCGTAGGGCCGTCCGAACGCGCAATACAGAAAGCCGGAATAATAGGCGACATTGTGCATCGAGGTGAACACACAGGCGTCAACGCCAGCGGCGACCATGTCAGCGCGCAGCTTGGTCAACCGCCCCTCATATTCGGCGGATGCAAAAGGGAGGATGCGATCCCCTTGGTGAAAACGGTAGTTCTGTGGACGGTCCATCATAGACTCCTTCAAAAGCGCAAGCCGTTTGCTTTTGAGGGAGGTTCCCAGACCTTCCTCACCGCAAAACGGCAAAGCAAGATCCCGGCGTTCAGGATGGTGAATTCGGGTTTGCACAAAGTGCTGGCGACGCCATCGCCGACCCATGGCTGGGTTTTTGCTCAAAAAATCACTTCGGGCAAGCATTTTGTGGTGAGATGCGCAACGATATCCGCAGCGCCTTTCACCGCATCCTTCGCCAGACCGTCATCGTTATTGAGCTGGGCAAGTACTCCCCCAGCGTGGAACGCGCGTTTCGGTTTGCACGATACGGAGACTGGGGCGTTGAGGACGTGTCTGGTTGGGAGTGAGAAGCACGGATTTGTGAAGGAGAGGCAAAAGCAGCCAGCAAACCCATCAATGAACAGCGCTGCGGGATCGCGCGGATAAATCTGACTATTTTTATCAGAAAGGGTTGATTTGTGCGCCCCTTCCTGTAATTGACAAAAACAGTAGGATTAAAACTGACAGGGAATGACCCATGAAAACCAAGACATCAATTCTGGCGCTGATGGTCGCCGCCACGGCCGGGACAGCCTATGCCGAAGGTGAGCTGAACCTCTACTCCTCACGCCATTATGACACTGATGAGCGGCTCTATTCCGACTTCACCGAAGCCACCGGCATCACGATCAACCGCATCGAAGGCAAGGCGGATGAGCTGATCGCGCGGATGGACGCCGAAGGCGCGAACTCTCCGGTGGATGTTTTTCTGACCGTTGACACCGTGCGCATCTCCCGCGCCAAGGACCTGGGATTGCTACAATCCATCGACAGTGACGTCTTGGAAGCAAAAATTCCCGCCTACCTGCAGGACACTGACAATCAGTGGTTCTCCTTTTCCCAGCGCGCGCGCATCCTGTTTTATGACAAAAACGAGGTGACCAACCCACCCGCGACCTATCAGGACCTTGCCAAGCCGGAGTACAAAGGCATGGTGTGCATCCGGTCGTCCTCAAACGTCTACACGCAGAACATCACGGCAGCACTTACCGCGCACTTGGGCGAAGAAGCGGTTGGGGATTGGGCCAAAGCCGTTGTTGCCAACTTTGCGCGGGACCCGCAGGGCGGCGACACCGATCAGCTGCGCGGGATCGTGTCGGGTGAGTGCGACATTGCGATGTCAAACACCTACTATTTCGCGCGGGCGCTGCGCAAGGATGTGTCGGGTCTGTCCGACAGCATTGATCAGGTCGGTTGGGTGTTTCCAAATCAGGACGACATCGGCGCACATATGAACATCTCGGGCGGCGGCGTGGCCAAGAACGCGCCAAACAAGGACAATGCGGTGAAGTTCCTTGAATACCTCGCCTCCGATCAGGCGCAGCAGTATTTCTCGGCGGGCAACGACGAATACCCGGCCGTTCCGGGCATCGGCCTTGCCCCATCCGTGGCCGCCTTGGGCATCTTCCGCCCCGACGCCATTGCACTGTCAGACATCGCAGACAACATTGGTGCTGCTCAGAAAATCCTCAATGAGGCAGGCTGGAAGTAAGCCTTGCCTCCTTTCAATGATCAAAGGCGCGCCCTGATCGGTGCGCCTTTTTCATGCTGAAACTTTGCGCCACTCGCTGATCTGCGCGCAAAGCAGGATCACCGGAACAAGCCCAATCCCCGCAATCATCAGGCTCGGCACTGCCGCCCCTTCGAGCCGTTCATCAGAGGCAAGCCGGAACGCCTGCACCGCAAGCGTATCGTAGTTGAACGGGCGCAAGATCAAGGTTGCCGGCAGCTCTTTTACCGTGTCGACAAAAACAATAACCAACGCCGTCAAGATACTGGGCCGCAGAACCGGTAGATGGATTTTGCGCACCGTTCCCCACGCGGTACGGCCAAGCACCCGGGCGGCTGCATCCATGTTGGGCGTGACCGTTGAAAGGCCACTGTCGTAGGCCCCGATGGCAGCCGCCAGAAACCGGATCATATACGCGATCACCAGCAGCCAGATCGAACCGGAGATCAGCAGCCCGGTGGAGATCCCGAACCATGCTTCCATCTGCGCATCAAGCCAATTGTCGAAATTGGCAAAAGGCACCAGCAAACCAACCGCAATCACCCCCCCCGGCACTGCATACCCAAGCCGCCCAATGAACATTGACGAAATGGCGGTTCGGTTCTGAAAGACCCGGTTGAAGGTGCCCAGCAGGACCGCCGCAGTAACCGTGACAATCGCAGCGACACTGGCCAGTGTCAGAGTGCTTTGGATGAAACGGAGATACCGTGGGCTAAAGATGTTCTGCTCTGATCT
The DNA here is from genome assembly GCA_045105735.1 of Sulfitobacter sp. Classification (GTDB taxonomy): domain Bacteria; phylum Pseudomonadota; class Alphaproteobacteria; order Rhodobacterales; family Rhodobacteraceae; genus Sulfitobacter. Next base: position 29,444 of record JBGCDV010000008.1, read on the forward strand.
CAGCCCCATCAGGATCAACGTCACCGTAGGGATGATGACACCCAGCAAGATCGGCAAACCGCAAGCCATCTGCGCAAACAGTGCCCGTCGTCCGCGCAGGTCTACCCGCCGAAAAGGTTCCTGACGTCCCTTTACGGCAAATGCGGCTGACCCTCGGTTGATATGTTCAAGGGCCGCCACCAACAAAGCAAACACCAGCAACCCTAACGCAAGTTGCGCCGCTGCACCGCGATCAGCCAAGCCAAACCAACTGGTGTAAATGCCTGTGGCAAAGGTCTGCACGCTGAAGTGGGCAACAGTTCCAAAATCGGCAATGGTCTCCATCACCACAAGAAGCGCGCCCGCCGCAATCGCAGGCCGCGCCATCGGCAAAGACACCCGCATAAAGGCCGCAAACGGCGAGGAGCCCAACGAACGTGCCGCGTAAAATGGCGTGGCTGCCTGCATACGAAATGCAGCCCGCGTCAGCAGATAAACATACGGATAAAGCACAAGCGTGAGCATGAGCGCCGCGCCGCCCAAGGACCGGATTTCTGGAAACCAATAGTCACGCGGCCCCCACCCCATCACGTGGCGCAGAGTAGTTTGCACGATTCCCGGATGGTCCAGAACATCCGTGTAAGCATAGGCCAGCACATAGGCCGGGAAAGCCAGTGGGATCACCAGCGCCACCTCAAGAAACCGTCGCCCCCGAAAGTCACAGGTCACAACCAGCCAAGCCGTCACCGTTCCAATAAGGATGCTGCCGACAGAAACGAGGGTCACAAGCACAAGCGTTGTCCAAGTGTATCGCCACAAAACGGTTTCGGCGAGCTGTGCGAGCGTGTCAGAGCTGCCAAAGTAGGCCGCCGCGACAACACCGATCAAGGGCAACATGCAGATTGCGGCGACCAGCATGGCAACGCCTGATATCAGTTTTGTATCCATGTCAGTCTGATGGCCCTGAAATATCTCTTGCCGTGTTCCTATCGCGATTCAGGTCGCCTGACTACATCTGATTGTTTTTGTCGGGATTGGCATTTCTGACACCCCTTCTTACCAATTGAGTTAAGCCGTAGCCGCCATCAATCGGGCAACCCTTTACGCGTCTATAAGATGTTTCCTGACGCCCTGACGAACCGGCTGCACCCCATCGCGACCTTTGTTGCGCCAAGAATGGATACCGATGATGCGCGCGGGTCACGCCGATTGCCCGTGCCAATGTCTTCCCCCCAGCCACATCCAGTTTATGAGCTTGCAACAACCCCCTCTCATCGGTAACGAAAGAACCGGGGGCAGGCTTAGCTGATCACGTGACGCGCCAGACTTACCCGGTTATCGACCCCCAATTTGGCATAGATCGACTGAGTTTGATTGCGAATGGTTGAAGGCGCGACGCCCAGGACGATGGCCACCTCCTTGTGGCTCTTACCGCTCGACAATGCATAGGCAACATCGCGCTCCCTTGCGGTAAGCAGATCCATTTTTCGCATCGGCCGGAGTGACATTTTGTACAAGCCTTGCCCGTCACTGGTGGATATGTGCTCACAATTGGCGACAAGTTCTTGGTCAACAAGGAGATGTTCGCCAGGTTGACCGATATAGTCAGCCAGCCATCTTGGCACCTTATCCCCGTCGCTTCGCGCCCATAGATAGCCAAATCTCTCACGCATGCCTTCAAGGCCAATGAGCGTCGCGCCGTGACTGCTCAACAACAATGAAGCGCTCTCATCGTCTCGGGCAAGCAGCCCGTTTTGTGCAGCCAGCTGTGTCGCCGCTGAGATATTATCAACCGCACATTGCAGAAACTCTTTCTCTTCCTGACGCCAGGCGCGCGCGGACAGGCCACCCCGATACGCAGACACATAAAACGAGGCTGATCGCGCTTCGCGCAGGCACATTGCTGTTGCCATCTTTTTGAGGCCGAACCTATCGGCGTGCGCTTCCATGCCGTCTGATTGCATGTCGCCCAAACGGTCATATGTCGGAACGCAGACCGGGTTTTCAACGAATTGTGCCGCCAAAACATCCTGATCTGAAATCTCAGTCCATGCGTCGTAATAATGATCGGGGAGATTGAAGGTTGAGCTCCCGTGGATCACGGTATCTGACCGCTGCACCTGCGCCCAACCATACCATGCACTGTCAAAACCAATCACTTCCGACAGAGAAGAAACGGCCCAATCCACAAGGTCCGACACGTCGCAGGTGCGGGCCTGCGCATTCAGCGCAAGCACAAAAGCAGAGAGCTCGCTCATCTTCGAGAACATGGTTGAAAAAGGTCCTTTTGCGGGGCTTATCTCCAGTGTTTTTCAGCACCAGTATATTCAGAACCCGGCAAAGCGCCATCTTTTGTAAAAGCGTTCAACACATTGCGCATGATCGTACCCACGTTGTTTTCACCACCAAAGCAGGGCAGTGCCTGACTCCAGCCGATAGACCCAGCTGCAAAAACCGCGCCATCATTGGCAGTGGAAAAATAGATCATATCCCCGCGCACCTGCGGGTCTTGAGACCCACCGCGACCCGGAAAAGCGTATGTAACCTCCTCAGAAACAAGCGGATAGTTGTCCGTATGATTGCTGGAGGCCGCCACCAGCAACGTGTGCGGCGGTGTCCCCAGAGCAAGGTCATAGCGGTCCAGTTCAACGCCCGCAGCGCCGCCCAAAGCAAGGCCAAAGTCTCCAATCAATTCCTCATCTCCGATGCCGTCGAAAATCCACGCAGCGCGTTTGTGAAAACTGTCTGGCATCCGCTCAAAGGGCTCTGCGCGGTCCATCCCTTCGGTGGTAAAGCCCAAGCCCACCAGCTTTTGTGGCGCACGGCCGCGAGACCGCCACAGGCCGGAGCGCTCACCCGTTGACGCAAGATACCCTTCGCCCGCCTCAGCCTGCCACGCGCGCGACCCCGCATCGAGTTTGCGCACTTCGATACAGGCCGGATCATCCGGGCAAGCGGCCGTGACCCAATAGTATCCGTTGCCGCCCAAATACATCACGCGCCCCCCATTTCTGAGGTATGCTTCGGTGCCATCAAGCATACCTTCGGAGTAATACTCAGGATGCGTGACGTTGATGATTGTCTTGTATGGCGACAGCGCTGCTTGGCCTTCCCGGTCCAGATCATGATCTGTGATCAGATCATATTCAAAACCTGCATGCTCCAACCACCAAAGCAACGACAGGTCGGCTGGCAAAGCCCATGGGAAATTCATCCCCGCCATCCGGTAACCGGGTCGGATATTGATGATCGGGCGCTTCCACGTCGAATAGCACACTCCAGCGCCATCCGAATGGTGATCATAGGTAGAAAGCCCGAACTCCTGCAACTTGTTATACTCGATGTCCTCTCCTGAAATAACAGGGGTATGGGCAACAATTGCCTGCGCGATTTGCGCGTCAAAGCTAAGGTGTTCATTGGCGTAGGCGAGGTAGGTGAAGGTCGACATCATCACCGCGATCTTGGCACGTGGCGCGCTGGGGCGGACGATCACAGGAACCCGGTCTACAGCATCCCCGCTGGTGATTTTCAACGCATAGACGCCGGACTTGATATCGTTCGGGGGGGTCCAGCTGACCGTGGGTGTCCACCTGCAATCGGTTAATGCATCATCGTGGAAAGCCACACCGCCGTACTGCGACGGGTTCAGGCGGAAACTGTCATCACGTCCCGTCCAATTCCAACCTGTCATGGCCCGAATGGGCCGATTGACCCCGATGGCATGCAGCGCAAGCGGACCCGTATCATTGATGTCGGGCCCGATCCCGCGATCATCATAACCATCCGTCGTATCCCAGTAAGCGAGCGGATCACCTGGCACCTCACCTTGCGCAATTTGCGCCATCTCATCAGCACTCAGCGCGCGTCCAACCATGCCGGGGCGGTCAATCTTGCCATTGTACAGCATGGACACGAATGCACCGCGCTTTGGGTTCTCCTCATGCGCACCTGCGATCAAAAAGGGGGCTTGCGCGATCTCAGGTGCACATTTGAGTTTCTCGACAACATGGCTGTTGTGATCGTAGGGCGTGACAGGGCCAATGTGAGAATTCCATGCGTTTTGCACATCAATCTGGCGCAACCGTGCTTCACCTGTCGCAGGATCGAAACTGGCGGCGGCCAATACCCAGACCTTTGGTATCAAGGGCGCATCAGAGGTGATTTGATCTACCTCTGCCCCGTTGCCGACCCAGAACTCCAGCTTGCCTTCCGGATTGATCCCCAAACCATATCCCTTGGAGGTGTTCACAGACCAGCGGCTCAGAATGGTCTGGCGCACCCCGCCGGGGTGCGAAGGCCAGATAAAGGCAAAAACCGTAAAGGCGCTCTTTGGCGCAAGCGAACCATTCTTGTCCTCGACCCGTGCGAAGGATCCGTTCTGGGTGTATTGCCGCGTCACATCAAGCGTCACAGGGATGTCAGAGGTCACGGTTTCTTCGATAAACCCCGGACCGTCAGGGTTGAAATCGCCATGGACCAACCTGACCAATTCGGCATTTACGGTCGTGGTGCCTTCAGCGGAGACCATAAAATCAATCGGTTTCCCGGCTTGTGCAGACAGCGGATCGGAATACCCGAAAAGGCGGACATCAGTCATGAATTAGCTTTCCAAAAGGTCGTTAACGCGCAGCAGAAAGACGGCGTGATAGGCATCGTTGATGTTGTCGTATTCACGATCATCCACCACCCGCGGCGGCATCCCGCGTTGGCCTGAAACCGCCATGATGCGAAAGCGTTCTTGCGCAGGGATCATCCGGTGGATGACGTACTTGTCAGCCATCTCTCCCCGCCTAAAGAAGTTCAACACACGAGCCAACGCGTCTGAGTGATGCCCCAGCGGATCCCGTTTGTGTTCCTCGATCAGGTCAGGGGTGATCATACCCTTGAGCCGGTCGCGCAGGCGCTTGTTGAAACGCCGATAGTAGAGCTCTTGTTTGTCATGAACTTCGGTGGCTTCTTCAGGCATGGCCTCGCCTCCTTTTTCAGTGCGTTTTGCGCGGGCTTCGCCGGACTTGCGGTTTCTAAAGTCTCGGAATTGATCCCGCACACCGGTCAGCCCTTCGCGGGCAAAAATGGTCACACCGATCATAATGAGCGCGACCAGTATGATGCGCGGCGGCCCAAGGTTGATCAGCCCCTTGTCGATCAACACAACCACAGCCGCCCCAAGCACAGCCCCCTCAGCACGGCCAAGCCCGCCAATGACCATCATCGCAAAGAGCAACAAGAGTTGATCAAGGGAAAAAATCTGTGGGGAGATCGAACGATAGTACATCGCATAGAATGCGCCAACGACCCCCAGAGCAGCAGAAGAGATCATAAACACAATCAGCCGCGCGCGGCGGAAATCAATCCCAACGGCCTCAGCAAAGGCTTCATCTTCGCGGTTGGTCCTAGCCACGCGCAGCAGCATGCCCAGACGCTCTGAATTGACCAGTCGCCAGACCAAAAGTGCTCCCAGCAACAACCCGAAAGCGCCAGCAAAACCCAGCAGCAAGCCCGGGCGTTGTAAAAACCAATCCTTCGGGATGAAGCTGTCAACATTTGTGATGGCGCCCCCACTGGCTGTCAGTGCACGAAGCTGCATGACGAACACGCGACAGATTTCCGCGACGCCCATGGTCAACAGTGCATAGTACAGCCCATCAAGCCGTGACGACGGCGCCGCCAGAAGCGCGCCAAAAAGGAGACCGGCAAACGGCCCGATCAGTAGCATGAATGGCCAAGGCACGCCTAAATAGACGTTCGCGGCCGCCGCGACGTATCCGGCAACCCCAACCACGGCCAAGGTCGCAAGCGAGAAGATACCAGCCGTCCCGATGATCAATGTCCAAAGCACATTGATCGACGCATAGATGCAGAAGACCGACGCCACCGAGATCATGGAGTTCGGTAGAAATGGCGTCACGACCGCCAGCAATCCAAGACCAAGCAACCACCACAGCGGTTTTTTGTCGACCAGCACCCGCTCTCGGGCAAGTGTTTTGGGGTTGTGGACATCGCGCCATTTCAGCCAGCGTCGTTTTGTCCCCGGCACCCGGCCACGGCTGCGCGCAGCATTGCCATCAGGCTTTAAGCGCAGCTCATAGGGTCTGCGACCCACTTTATGAAATCGCGGGCCGCTCATTCGCGGGTATCATCCAAAAGGCCGCCGATGCCGCGCGGGCGGATGATCAAGACGGCAATGATAAACAGGAAGGTGGCGAACATAACGTAACGCTGGCCCAGAAACGGAATGGCCCCTACAATTGCTTCGAGAAAACCCACCAAGAGCGCCCCGATCACCGCACCGGGTACGGACCCCAATCCCCCAAGCAGAGCAATCGTCAGCCCCTTGACCAAAGGGATGACGCCGGCGGTGGGGCTCACAAAAATTGTTTGGCTCAACAATGCGGCGGCCATGCCGGCCAACGCCCCTGTCAGCATCAGCACGGGCAATGCAGTTATTTGCCGCGAGATACCGGAATAGGCGGCCCCTTCTGCATTTTGCATCATGGCACGCACTTCCAGTCCGCGGCGCGAATACCGCAGCCAAGCGAGGGTCAGCGCCATGACAAGGGTAGCCCCGAGGATGGTGCCAGCCTGATCGTATCGGATTTTTGTGCCCCAGACCTCCCAACGGCCAAAACCGAAAATCTTGGGGAGCCCTTGGTTGCGCGGGCCAAAAGTCCACAACAGCCCCTGCACGGTTGCAATGTTCAGGCCCAGCGTGATGATCAAAGCGCGTACGGGGAAATTCGGCTTGTCGTGAATGGGCAAAAACGCCAGCAGATAGATCACGATACCGCAAAGCGCGCCGGCAACGATGGCAGCCCCCACCAACGTTCCAGCCATCGCAAAAGTTGCCATGCTGCCGGTGCCGAAAACGGCTGCGATCACTGGTTTCATGGCTCCCGTGATCAACCACGCAGCGTAGCCTGAAACCGCGAAAGTCGCCCCATGCGCCATGTTGATGATGCCCACGCTCGACCACAGGATCGAAATGCCAATCGCCATCAGCGCATAAATGGCTGACAAATTCAGCGCGTAGATGATCAACCCCATATCCATCAGTTCAAGGTCACATGGCCAACATCGCCACGCATCCGGCCTGCGTGCATACCAATCATGCGATCCGCACGTCCGGTCAGGAGGGTGACATTCTGCTCAGCGATAATCATGGCACCCGTCACCGGCAAATCCCACAATGCTGCCATCACACGATGCGAGATTTTGGGCGCAAGGCCGAGCGAAGGTTCATCGACCAGATAGAGCTTGGCTTCGGTCATCAGCATCCGGCCGATCGAAACCATGCGCCGCTCGCCGCCAGAAAGCTTGCCCACCAAAGCATGCTCCAGCGGACGCAGGGGCGGAAAGATGTCAAAGACACGATCAATACGTTGGCGGCGCTCTCTCCATGCAGGTTTCGAATAGGCACCGCATTCGAGATGTTTGCGCACCGATAATCCGGGGAAAATCGCATCACCTTGGGGGGCAACGCCAATGCCCATCCGCACCAGGGCCGGTGTGCGCCGCCCCGCGCCAAGCGAACGGCTGCCGCCAATCTCTTCGCCGTTGAGTTTTATGGACCCTTGCTGCCACCCTGTCATATGAGTGAGCGCCCGAATGAGTGTGGTTTTGCCATGCCCGTTCAACCCGACAAGACCAATCCGCTCACCTGCACGGACGGTCAAGTCAATCTCATGCAGCACACGTAACGGGCCATATCCTGCTGATAACTTGGTGATTTCCAATACTTCAGGCATCCTGCCCCTCGAAGTATGCTGCCTTTACGCGCGGATCATCAAAGACAGTTTCAGGCGTGCCTGTCGCAATGACCTCACCCAGATCAAGAACAAGGCACGCATCCGCAACGGCAGACAGCAATTCCAGACGGTGTTCGATCAAAACCAGCGCAATGTCGTACTCATCAACCAGCGTGCGCATGATCAAATCCAACTCGTCGATTTCCGCGTTGATCAGGCCAGAGGCGGGTTCATCCATCAAAATCACACGCGGTCCGCGTAGCATAAGACACGCAATCAACAGTTTACGCCGCTCAAACGCACCAAGCGCTGCTGCCGGTGTCTCCCAAGGGCTGTGCAGATGCACAAGGCGGGCCGCCCATTCCGCTTCGTGACGGCTGAGATAAGGCCGATAGGCCTTGCGCGTGGCCCCGAATGTTTCTGCGATTGTGAGAGAAGTAGGCACAACCGGGCTTTGATAGGTACGTCCCAAGCCAAGCCGGGTGCGTTTGTGAAAAGGAAGGGCCGTGATGTCCTTTCCGTCCAGCATGACCTTGCCGGCATTGGCCGTGTACCGTCCGCACAGAACCTCGAACAAGGATGTCTTACCAGCGCCATTCGGTCCGACAAGGCCAAGGATTTCCCCTGGCCTTGCGGTCAGCGAGACTTGTTTCAGAATGTCCCTGCCGCCAAGCGACAGATCGATTCCTTCACATCCAAAAAACATCGCAAGGCCTCTGTGTTACCACCAAGGCGGTGCAACGAAGTCTACTTCGGCATAGGGCGAAGGCGCGATGATGCGATGCTCATTGTTTTGCACCTGAAAGAAGAGGTGCGCCTGCCCTGCTTCGGGATCATCCGTCATGTTTGGATAGGAAATGCCAGAGTTTGTCTCAGGGTCGAACCTGTAGAACCCGTTCACCCCCCGATACTCTATGGCGCGGATTGCGTCCCCGACAGCGGCGAAATCGCTCGGATCTCCGGCGGTTTCCCACGCTTTTGCCAAGATGTTCACCGTGTCATAACCGCCGCCAGTGTACACCATGCCCATCGTACCGGGATATGTTGCGCGGTACTTTTCGCGGAAGGCGGTCCCCATCTCGTCAGCGTAAACACCGTAAACAGTACCCCAGACCATTCCTTCACCGGCACCCTGTGCCAGATCGAGAAACTCGGGCTGCGACGGGCCATATTGCAGGTACACCAAGGAGTCCGGCACGGGATCATATGCGTATTGCTGCGCAAAGGCTGCCAGTTCTGCGGCAACCCAATGGTCAATCATGATGGCTGCGGCATCTGCATCCTGCAGCGCGCGGATCACCGGAGCCCAATCTTGCACCGGGAACTGGATATCCGTGACCGCTGCAATCTCCCACTCACCGTTGGTGGCGGCTGCGGCTTCTTGCGTGGCTTTGGAAATCAATTGTGTATAGCTGATCTGGCCCTGAACGATATGGATCTTGTTGTTCTTTGGCTCCCATTGTCCAGAACTCTGCATGTCTTGCAGGAACTTCACAAAGCCTGAGCCGTAGTATGATTCAGGGACATCCACTTGAAAAACATTCTTATACTTCTCGGGATCGCCCTTAAAAAGATCGACGTTGAGTGTGGACGTATTGCCATGAAGATACGGAATGCCCGACGGTGCCGCTGTGTCCATTGCAGGGGGCGGAATAATCGTAAAGGCCGATGCAATCGCATGGCTGCCGCCTTCGATCAACGCTTGGAAACCAGCGACATTGCCTTCGGGTGACATCATATCGAGATCAATGATCTTCGCTTCGAGCTGCCGCCCAAGCACGCCACCATTTGCGTTAATTTCCGCAATGGCGAGGTTCACACCGTTGGTCCAGTCCTGATGATCTGCCACGCCAACCGGCCCTGATTGAGCTGCCGGCACACCAATGATGATGTTTTCAGCGGTTGCTGCCACCGCTCCCAATCCCGCAACAAGTGCAGCGCTAGAAACACAAAGCGTAAAATTCCGTCGGTTGATCCCAAACATATCTTTCTCCCCCAAACTGACGGGCTGAGTAGACGCGATTGTTGTTTTGCGTGTCCATGATGCATTTGCACTATGCTTGCGGGGCCCCAAAAGCTGCGGCTAAACCAATCATCCGCCAAAGCGCGGGGCCAAAGGATCTGACCGCAGGATATTGGACATGGCCTGTCTCAAAACGTGCTGATCCCGTTTTGAAGTGCTTCAGTATCTACGGCAAAGCCGTAAGCGGCAGAGATATCTCATCGCGCCTCGCTTGCTATTCAGCGCGTGCTTTCCATTCTTTCCAGCGCAAAACCGCGTTTGCACTAAGATCACGAACACTTGGAGGGGGCAGACGGCTTGGCGCTGGTTCATTGACAAAGTGTCTGGTTATGTCGCTCTGAACACCACACGCCAGTTCCGCCGCCGCAATCCCGGTAAGCGTTCCACGTGCGGTTCCCAATCCGTTCTGAACACAGCCTGCGTAAACACCCTTGTCGATTTCCCGCGTGACCGAGGCACCGTTCATCGACAAACACAGATGCCCGGCCCAAGCGTGTTCCATCTCCACTTTGGCCAGCTGGGGAAAGCGGCTGTCAAATTTCCGTCGCATGATCTTGACCGCGCGGCGCAGGTCGGACGGTTTTGCAACTGTGCCTGAGCGCAGGGCAGCGCAGGTGCGTGTGACGATGCGGTTTCCGCCCTGCCCCGTATCAATGCGACGCAAGGTTGTGCCCATGGGATCAGCGGGCGTGATGCCCCAACGGCTGTGCCCCCCCAACCCGCGCACCGCATCAAGGTCGAGATCCGGGGTCATGGTCGCGAACAGGAAAAGCTGCATCAGTCGTCCACGCGCATGCCCGAAACTCTCAAGATGTCCATTGACCGTGAGGATGATCTTGTCCGTGCGCAAGCTGCCCTGTGGAGAGGTCACACACCACCCTGATCGGTCCTGTTTGAATGCCGTGACGGGCGTGTTCTCAAACACCATCACCCCATCGCGGCGCAACCCATCAACGATCCCACGCATGTAGCCTGCAGGCTGCAGCATGACGGTGCCTGGTGAAAACAGACCTGACACATAATATGTGCTGCCTGTAATCTCTTGCATCTGCTGGGCGTCCAGATGTTCAAATACTTCGCCCAGCCCCTCAAGATGCGCGGCATATTGGGCATTGTTCGCATGCGCCGCGGGGCTTGCCGCGCCGTTTATCTTGCCAACCGGGTCAAAGAAGTTGTGATCAATCTCGTAGTCCGCCACGGCGTCCCGCGCAAAGGCTATCGCGCGCCTGTTCAGGCCGATTGCGTCCAGGTCCCCCTGCGGTCCGGCGTAGTTTTCGCTCTTCAGATCATGCGGCAGATCAATCATGAAACCAGAGTTGCGCCCCGACGCGCCCTGAGCCACATGACCGGCCTCAAGCACTGCAATCCGGGCATCCGGCGCAAGCTGTGCCAAGCGGCGCGCGGCGGCAACACCCGCAAACCCGCCCCCAATAATGGCGAAATCGACATCCGTATCTTCAGTTAGCGCGGGGCCAGCGATACGCGGCGGCAGGATCGCATCCCAAGCCGCTGGCCCTCGATGCAGGGGCAAACGACGTGCGTGATATTGCGTCAATCCACGGCCTCGTCGGCATCATCGGCCAGATCGATCCAGATCGTTTTGAGCTGGGTATATTGATCATGGGCGTGGATGCCATTGTCACGCCCGCCAAAACCCGATTGCTTGAACCCGCCAAAGGGGGTTGTGGCATCCCCCTCACCAAAGCTGTTCACGGTGACGGTACCTGCGCGCAAACTGCGCGCACCACGGACCGCGCGTTTTATGTTGGCAGTGAATATTGACGCGCAAAGGCCATATTCGGTGTCATTTGCGATGCTGATGGCTTCGTCAAATCCGGACACTTCGATGACCGCCAGTACAGGGCCAAAAATTTCTGTCCGGGCCAGCACATGGTCATTGTTCGGCACCTCCACAACAGTGGCTTCGACAAAGCCATCTTTGGCTTCACCTCCGAACACGACTGTCTCGGCTGCTTTGAGATACCCGCTGACCTTGTCGAAATGCGCCTGGCTGACAAGCGCACCCATGCGGGTTTCGGGGTTCAGCGGATCACCGATATTCCACTGTGTGGCATGATGCGCGATACGGCCCAGCAGATCAGCCTTCACGGACTTATGCACGATCAGGCGAGAGGACGCAGAGCAATTCTCGCCCATATTCCAGAACGCGCCATTGACGATATGCTGCGCCACACGGTCCAGGTTTTCGGCATCATCCATGACGATTGCAGGGTTCTTGCCGCCCATCTCAAGCGTGACTTCCTTGGCGTTGCTTTCCGCGGCATAGGTAAGGAACCGCTTGCCAGTCGCGGTGGAGCCGGTGAAGGACACCGCATCGATGTCCATGTGGCGACCGATGGGTGCGCCCACCTCTTCGCCGCTGCCGGGCACGACGTTCAGCACACCGCGCGGCAGGCCCGCCTCCATCGCGAGCTCAGCCACACGCAAAGCTGTCAGCGATGTTTCAGCCGCCGGTTTGACAATCACCGAACAGCCCGCCGCCAAAGCCGGACCAATTTTCCACGCCAGCATCAACAGTGGGAAATTCCACGGCAGCACCAAACCAACCACGCCGATGGGTTCACGCACCACCATGGCAATGTGATCGTCAGAGGCCGGCGAGACTTGATCATAGATCTTGTCGATCGCTTCGGCATGCCATTTCAGGCAATTGATTGTTTCGGGTACATCGACCGTCGCGCAGTCATAGATTGTCTTGCCACTGTCGAGACTTTCCATGACTGCCAGTTCTTGCGCATTGCGTGTCATCAGCTTGCACAACCGGATCAGCACGTCCTTGCGGTCCGCGGGATGCATCCGCGACCAGCGACCGTCGTCAAACGCCTCGCGCGCTTTGAGGACGGCAAAGTCCACATCCTCCGCCCCGCACGCCGCAATGTCCGCCAGCGTCTCCCCCGTTGCGGGGTTTACCGAGGCAAAGGTCCTTCCGGATGCTGCCGGACGATACGCCCCGTCGATGTAGGCCGCCGTGGGGAAATCCAGACCGGAAGCGATGGATTGATATTCGTCTTGTGTCAGCAATTCCATTGGCCTCACCCCTCTGCCTGAATGTCTTGAATGGTCTTCTTCAGCACGCGCACCACCTGTTCAAGGCTGCGCTTGTCGTCCTTGTTCAACCCCTTGAGCGGCGGGCGCATCGCACCTGCATCAATGCCATTCATCGTAACGCCATGCTTGATGGTTTGGATGAACTTGCCGCCCTGTTCGAGGGCATGCATCAACGGCAAAAGGGCAGACATGATCCGCCGCCCCTTGGCAAAGTCACCCTGCACGATACAGGCGTCATAGAGCGCCACATGTTCTGCCGGCAGAAAATTGGACCCGCCACAAACCCAAAATGGTGCGCCCCACGCAAAAAACTCTAGTGCCTGATCGTCCATTCCGCACCCAAGCTGGATATGCGGATAATCCCGCGCCAGCAGGTGCACACGGTTGATATCGCCGGAACTTTCCTTGATCCCACAGAAATTCCGGCTGCGGCCCACGCGATCCAAAAACTCAGGTCCCATCATCGTGCCAGTACGGTGCGGGTAGTTGTAGAGCATGATCGGCAGGTTTGCTGCCTTGTCTATCGCAAGCGCATTGAGCGCATTTTCCCGGTCTGTTGGCACCGAATAGGGCGGGCTCGCCAACAAGATCGCATCGGCGTTCATTTCCTTCGCCGCAGTCGCCAAAGCCACAGCATCCGCTGTCAGCATCGCGCCCGTGCCAATCACCAATGGCAGGCGTTCCTTGACGCGATCCTTGGTAAACCGCGCCACTTCTATCCGTTCGGCAACGGTCTGCGCATAGTTTTCACCTGTGGACCCGCCAGAGATCAGGCCATGCACGCCGCGCTCAATCAAAAACTCTATGACGTTGGTCAAGGCATCCCAATTGACAGTACCGTCCTCATGGTAGGGCGTCACAACGGGCGTATAGATGCCCTCAAATTTGAAAATCGGTGTCATCTGTCCCCTCGGGCAATGGATGCGGGAAGTGCGCCCAAGCGGGCATCAAGCGGGCTGGGCATCACAAAACGCGCGATCTGATCCCGCGAGAGGTGCCAATGATCATCGGCCAACCGCGCGGCCGCGTCTGCATTGCGGGCGACGATGGCTTCGATGATCTCATCGTGATGGGCGCTGGCCTTGGTCAGGTTTTCGGGCGGCTCATCAGGCGTCGGCTGATAGAACGTCATCCCGATCCGCGCGTGATCGATCAACAGACGGCGGAAGGACGGCAGCAGATAGGTGTTGCCTGCCATCTCTCCGGTGATTTCATGGAACCTGTTGTTTGCCAGCGTCCGTTCGGCCGCACCGCCTGCACGCAGGGCGTTGCGAAATTGATCTTGGGCGGCGCGCAGGGCATCAATCTGATCTGGCGTCGCGTTTTGGGCTGCAAGCCGTGTGATCGCCCCATAGACCATCGGGGCTGCCAGAAAGAAATCACGCAAGGTGGTATGTGAAAGCTCTGCCACGCGCGCACCACGTCCCGCGTGCAATTCAACATATCCTGCGCCCGCCAGATCGCGAAAGACCTCGCGCAGCGGCGTACGGGACAAACCAAACGTCTCGCTCAACGCTGCCTCGTCCAAATCAGCGCCCGGTTGAAGCTCCAACGTCAGAATGGACGTTTTGAGATGGGCGCTCAGGGCGTCCTTCGGAGATTGGGTGACCGTATTCATAGTAATTGTATACAAGATGTATTTTTAAAATCAAGCAGAACAGACAGGAAAATTCTATGTTCTAGAGAATAACGTCATCCAAAGACTTTGGATGCGACGTAAGCGGCTCCCATCCGGTTTCGGTGATGATAAAACTGTCGCCCACTTGCGCGCGAAAGGTATCGACGGTCACAGACCCATCCACCGCCAGTACCATACCCGGCTCAAGTATGGTGGTGTCGCCTGTGACCAGTTGCGGACTTTCAAGGAAGCTGAACCCGGTGGAGCGGCCACAGCGGAAAGGATATTCATATCCCGCGCCTTGGATCACCGCAGCATAGGCTGCATGTACGCTTTCGGCGGTCACACCCGGGCGCAGCGCATCAAGGGCCGCTTTCTGGCTTGCGACCGCAACCTCGTAGACCTCAATCTGCGACCTGTCAGCGACATGGTCGATCCAGAACGTACGATCAAAACCCAGCTTGAAGCGGTGGAAGTTGGTCATCCCGCAAAAACACAGAAACACCGGCTCACCCCGACGCATGATCCGGGTGGAGGCACGGTGGTGGGTCTTGGTGACTGCGTCACCCGACGCCATAATTTGCAGGAAATGGGTGTTGGGCGACATGTCCGCATCAGTATAGTGGCCCGCCAAAAGCTCAGCCGCTTTGCGGGTGCCCGCAGCGGATGTGGCAAGGGCGACCTCGTATTCGGGCACGCCATCACCAATTGCCGCGCGTCCTGCCGCCATCATGGCATCTGCCACAGCGCCTGCGTGCCGTGCCAGCTGTAGTTCCTCAGGCGATTTGACCCGCCGCATCCGCGCAAGGATCGCACTGGCATCCCGCGGCACCTGCCCTTGCAGTTCGGCATCGACATAGCTGCGTACGACGGCAGGCATATGGTCCGGCTCAATCGCCACCTGCCCTTTTAACACACCGGGCAATTCCGTGCGCCATTCATCCCCCATCCCGTCGTTCCAGGGCGCAATCCTATCCACCTTTGCAGCACCCTTGGCCGCATTGAAATCCAGGTTGGGCGTAATCAAAAGGCTTTCCCCATCGCGGCTCACAACCAAAACGGTCGGGCGTCCAAACTCCATATGCAGATAGTCATAGTAGCCCGTGAGGTAGTAGACGTTGTCATCATCCGTGACCAAAGCCACGTCGATGCCTTCGGCTTCAAGACCTGCACGGAATGTCTGCAAGCGATGCTCAAAAAGTGTCATGTTGTTTCCTTTCCACGAACCGGCAAACGATCCTTGACAAGCCGCGCCCAAAAATCGGCACCAATCGGCAAGAGCGCATCATTGAAATCATAATCGTTGGCATGCAAAGGTTGCCCGTTTGGCCCCTCTTCGCCATTGCCCAGCAGCAAAAAACAGCCTGGCACTTCGTTGCCAAAATGCGCGAAATCCTCCGAAAAACTCATTGGTTCGCGGTTTGGGAGCGTCTCCAGCCCCGCCGCTTGCGCAGTTCGCACAACAGCCTCGGTTGGCTCTTGCGCGTTTATGGTTTCCACAAACTCGGTGCGGAACTGCACCTCAGCGTTGACCCCATGCGCTTGTGCGATCCCGCCCGCGATCTGGCGCATCAAGGCTTCGATTTCCACCCTGTCTGCGGGCGCACGGGCGCGTACATCCCCTTTCAACGTGGCGGTGCCGGGCAGGACATTGCGTTGACCGTCGGTCAAGAATTCCGTGACAGAGACAACGGCACCTGCGCCGGGGGCCAGTTTGCGTGCCACGATCGTTTGCAAGGCCAGCACGGCTTCTGCGCCGATCGTGATTGCATCGCGTCCCACTTGTGGCATTGACGCGTGTCCCCCCTGCCCGTTGATCGTGATCTCGAACAGGCTTTCGGAGGAACAGATCATGCCCGGTCTGGTCGACACCTGCCCCAAGGGCGCGCCCGGCAAATTGTGGATCGCATAAACCTCTTCAATGGGAAATCGCTCCAACACACCTTCGTCGATCATTGCGCGCGCGCCCAGCCCGTGTTCTTCATTCGGCTGAAAAAGAAACACGACGCTGCCGTCAAAGTTCGGGGCGGTCGCCAATTTCTGTGCCGCACCAAGCAGCATGGTCATATGGCCATCATGCCCGCAGGCATGCATGACACCCGGCGTTTGCGAGGGGTAGTCATGCGCGCTCATCTCGGTGATGGGCGGCGCGTCCATGTCCGCGCGCAAGCCAATAGCACGGTTGCCTGTCCCCGCCCTGAGCACGCCAACAACCCCCACACCCTCATGCACCTCTATACCAAGGTCGCGCAGATAGGCGGCAACTTTTGTCTTGGTCCGCGCTTCGGCAAACCCAAGTTCCGGTTGTTGATGGAACGCACGTCGCACGGCCTGCAAATCGTCCAAACTGGGGTTCATTGTCATCCTTCCAAATCCATATCGGCAGTGTAGCAATCACCTGACCGCGCAACCCGCCTTTTGCGACATTTTGCGCGCCTGACATCCATGGGCTGGTTATTCAATCTTGGTCTTTTGATCTTTCGGCGAAACACCGTACTGCGCCCGATAGGTTTTTGAAAAGTGTGTTGGCGAGTTGAAGCCCGTCGCAAAGGCGACATCAGTGACGGACATATCGGTTTGCACCAAGAGCCTTTGCGCCTTTTGCAATCTCAGATCGACGTAATATTTTTTGGGAGAGCAGCTCAGGTAACGTCCGAACAATCGCTCCATCTGGCGTCCCGAAATCCCAACTTCGCGGGCAATCACCGATGGCGGGCGCGGTTCATCGATGCTGTCGTTCATCAGTTGAATGGCCCGCGTCAGATGTTCGTTTCGAATACCGTGGCGGGATTGGAGGGAGACGCGCTGTGCCGCGTCCGCGTCACGGACGGCATTGTAAACCATCTGGTCTGCGACTTCGATTGCGACGTCTTCACCGTGATCTTGTGCAATGAGAAACAGCATCAGGTCCGCGGTTGCCGTACCACCGGAGGCCGTGATGACGGGGCTGTCGGCCACAAAAACATTCCGGCTCAGCCCCACTTCGGGGAATTCCTCCATAAAGCTGTCGTGATAATCCCAGTGGATCGCCGCCCTTTGCCGATCCAGCAGGCCAGCCTCAGCCAGTATATACGCCCCAGAACACAATGCACCAATGCGTGCACCGTGGGCACGGGCGCGTCGGAGTGCGGCAAGCAGACTAGCCGTCGCGGCATCCTGCACCCCAAGACCAGAGAGCGCAAAAACATAATCCGCGCTGCCCGCATTCTCAAAACTCTTTGAAACGCGGGTTTCCGAGCCGTTTGATGCAAGCGCAAACGCGCCGTCTTGAGACGCAAAGGACCAGCGATAGAGCGCCGCTCCCGCAACATGATTGGCAATCCGCAAAGGCTCAACCGCGCAGGAAAACGCGATATGCGAAAAATTCTCAACCAGGAGAAATTGGAAATGTTGCGCTGTGGCCGATGCCATTTGTATCACGTCAGGTCTCAAACAAGAATTGCTCAGCTACCTTTGCAAATCCGTAACGCATCATAAAGGGCGGCATGAATGGACCTGATGGCACAATTACCCCGCTTCAGGTTGCGCAGTAGGGAGATCGCAAGGTGGCACGCCGTGATTCAGGTCAATACTCCTGATTAAGCGCATCCGCCTGAGGTATCTCACTTTCACGCTTTGCGATATAGGCCAGCAGAGCCTCATCTGTTGCCACGTCCAGCTTCGGTTCCTGATACTCTGCCAGCAGCTTGCGGGCATGGTTCAAGGCACGCTCCGTGATCTCAATACTTCCTTCGGCCTGCCATTGCTCAATAGAGTTATTGTCCAGCAAGTCAGGCATGAAAAACGCGCGCTGAAAGTTCTCCAACGTGTGCGGATGACCGAGATAGTGACCACCCGGGCCAACGTCAGACACTGCCGCGATGCCTTCGTCAAAATCATCCCAGCGCGGCCCTTCTGCCATGCGGTAAGCCATCGCGCATTGCTCTGCGTCGACGATGAATTTCGCGGTGGAGCAATGCATCCCCGCCTCGTTCCAGCCCGCCGCATGCCACATGTAGTTCGCGCCTGAATGCACCACCGCCGACAGGGTCGAGGCGCTCTCATATCCGGCCTGTGCGTCCAGCACCTTGGATCCACCCAGCGTCGTGGAGCTGCGCCACGGAATGCCATAAAACCGGGCCATCTGCCCGATCATGAAATTCATCATGCTGATCTCAGGCGTGCCAGCCATCGGTGCCCCGGATTTCATCGAAACCGTCGCAAGGTAGTGGCCATAGATCGCCGGGCACCCTTTGCGGATCACTTGGGTATAGGCCAATGCGCTGAGCGCCTCGGCGTTGAGTTGTGCCACAGTCGGGGCCACGGATGCAGGCGTATTCGCCCCACCCAACACGAAAGGCGAACACAAGACAGGCTGATTGCGCCTGTTAAAAGCGCGCATTGCACCCAGCATTGTCTCATCCCAGACAAGCGGTGAGTTGGCGTTGCAATTGCCCGTCACAACCGGGTGTTTTTCCATGAACTCCGCCCCAAACAGGATCGCACACATGTCCAGCACATCGTCGGCATTCCTGGGGCTGGTGGTCATGCCCATGAACGTCTTGTCGGAATACTTCATCGAACTGTAAGTGATCCGCAGATGCCGCTGACTGATTGCGTGATCATAAGGTTCCACAATGTGGTGCGCGGATGAATGCAGCGCGGGCATCATGTGGGCCAGCTTGTGAAACATCGCCAGATCATCCAGCGTCGGGTTGCGGTGCACGTCCTCAAGGTCGCGCAAATAGGGCGCGCCCGTCATCGGTATAAACATCCCATGCTGGCCGCCCAACCTGACGTTTCGCTTTGGGTTCCGGGCGTGATAGGTGAAATCAGACGGGATGGTCTTGATCAACTCACGGATCAATCCTCGATCAAGGCGCACAAGCTCGCCCTCTACATCCGCGCCTGCACGCCGCCAGTCTTCAAGCGCCGTTTCATCACGAAACACAATGCCAACATTCTCAAGGATCGACATGGAGGCGTCATCGATCCGGCGCACCTGTTCCTCGTCCATGACCTCACAAAACGGCAGGTGATTGACCAGCCCCGGCAACATGGAAAAATCTGTCGCCTCCCGTATGGCCCGGCGCGCAGAGCGCCCCCCTGAACGGCTGGCGCGTGGTTTGGCATCCTGCATGGGTGATCCTCCTCTTTGGGAGAAGAAGAACAGGTCGGCACCGCCAAAACCTACGTTACAGCGACGAGAACCGGCATTCTTGCGACGCAACCACACATTGAGATTCAAGACCATGACGTCTGTAGCAAACAGCAGAAAAACAGCGCAAATCCGTAGCCAAGGTCATACCGAATTCCCTGAAAACCAGTGCGGCCCAGAAACTGCGCGCGCCAAAGCTGCTTGCTATGTGGCCAAAAAGAACGCTAGCAAATAGGGAACGCGCCACCCTTTTCAACGCGCCGCAACCATTCAGAAAGGTGTACCACCCATGGACGTGAGACCAAACTCTGACGAAGCACGCGACATCGCGTACCATTTTCACGGCTACACCAATGCACAGGCACATGCCGAAGTTGGTCCGCAGATCATCGAAGGCGGCGAAGGGATTTATATTTTTGACAGCAATGGCAACCGTTACCTCGAAGGCATGGCCGGCCTTTGGAGCGTTGGTCTTGGCTTCAACGAAAAACGATTGGTCGATGTCGCCCATCAGCAAATGCAAAAGCTGCCGTTTTACCACAATTTCTCGCACCGCTCCCACGGTCCGGCGATCGATCTGGCCGAAAAGCTGATTGAAATTGCGCCCGTCCCGATGAGCAAAGTCTTCTTTACCAACTCGGGTTCAGAGGCGAACGATACAATCGTCAAGATGGTTTGGTATCGCGCCAATGCGCTGGGCAAACCGGAAAAGAAAAAAATCATCTCGCGTTTGCGCGGATATCATGGGGTGACTGTCGCCTCCGCCTCCATGACGGGGTTGCCGAACAATCACAAATCCTTCGATCTTCCTATCGACGGCATTCTCCATACCACCTGCCCGCACTATTGGCGCGAAGGCCGGGATGGCGAAACAGAGGACGCATTTGCATCACGCTGCGCGAAGGACCTTGATGATATGATCCAGGCCGAAGGCCCGGATACCATCGCCGCATTTATCGCAGAGCCCGTTATGGGTGCCGGCGGCGTTGTTGTGCCGCCCCCTACCTATTGGGAGAAAATTCAGGCAGTCTTGGCAAAGTACGACATCTTGCTGATTGCGGATGAAGTCATCTGCGGTTTTGGCCGAACTGGAAATATGTTCGGTTCTTCTACCTTTGGCATGAAGCCTGACATTCTGACGATGTCCAAGCAGATCACGTCATCTTATTTCCCGTTTTCGGCCTTTATGATCAACGACCGTGTCTATGAACCGATTGCAGAAGAGAGTGGACGGATTGGCGTGCTTGGCCATGGCTACACTGGTGGTGGTCATCCTGTTGGGGCTGCGGTTGCGCTGGAAAACATCAAGATTATCGAAGAACGTGATTTGGTCGCGAATGCCGCCGCGCGCGGTGCCGAGCTTCAGGCTGGCCTGGCCCAACTCACAGATCATCCTCTTGTGGGTGAAGCACGCGGCGTTGGATTGATCGCAGCGCTTGAGCTGGTCGCGCCACCACAGAGTGAAGACGCCTTTCCTCCGGGAAAGCTTGGGGTGCATATGAACGCCATAATGCAAAAGAATGGACTGATATCGCGCAATATGATGGACGCTATGGCCTTTTGTCCGCCGCTGATCATCACTGCTGCCGAAATGACCGATATGATCACGATAACCCGGCAAAGCCTCGAAGAACTGGCCGCAGTTGTGGGCCTCGCGAACTAGGGCCGGGACCAATAAGTCCTCGGCAGCAACACCTCCGCCTGAAACTCTAAGCGCCGTATCGGCTCATGATCATTGAGACGCTGCTCTCAACGATCTGTTCCATTTCTTTGACTGAAACCACCGGTGCACCAAACACCACAGGCCAAAACGCTTTTCCTTTGATCAGCGCGATGAATTCCTCAGCCGCCACTTTGGGATCCTCAATCCTGAGCACACCATTACAATCCGCTTCCCGCAACATCGTCTCGAACGCGCCTTGAAAGTCAGTCTTTTGCTGGTTTTCTCCGACGAGACCCGGGCTTCGCAGAACTTCGCTCATCACAAGGCGCGTTGTGGCCATGACATCAGGATCGGTCAAAAGCCGCCCCTCTGCCCGTCCAAGCGCGGTCAGTTGGTCTCGGATGTCCCTGTCGCTTTGATAGGTGACCTCAAGGCTTGCAACGAACCGGCCCCAATGCCTGCGCAGCAACTCCTGAAACAGTTTTTCCTTACTTTCAAAGTACTTGTAGACTGTGCGTTTGGATGCACCTGCACGCGCTGAAATGCGGTCCATGCTGGCCTCGGTGAATCCTTTTTCCTGAAATTCGACGACCGCAGCCTGATAAATCTGCTCGCGCTTTTGCCCGGTTGCCTCTGTTTGCGGCTCCATAATTCTTTTCCGTCGTTCCTGCCCCGCATGATGGGTAAACGCAGGGGTTTACACAAGTCAAATCCCTGCTACCGTAAACTCACCAGTTTACCCACATCGGGAATCACAGCAACAGGAGGTCTGACATGAGCCTTGTACTGAAATTAAACGGCACCGAACACACCGTTGAAGCCGAGCCGGGAACGCCCCTGCTTTGGGTAATTCGAGACGAATTGAAGATGACAGGCACAAAGTTTGGCTGCGGTGTCGCCTCCTGCGGGGCCTGTACCGTCCATGTCGATGGGGAACCGATGCGGTCCTGTCAGACCTTTGTCGAAGATGTTGAAGGGGCGGAGATCACTACGATCGAAGCGATTGCCGAAACCAAAGCTGGTGCCGCCGTACAGCAGGCATGGGCAGAACTCGACGTCGTACAATGCGGCTATTGTCAGTCCGGGCAAATCATGTCGGCCGTCGGATTGCTGACTGAAAACCCCAAGCCAAACGTCGAGGAAATACACGACTACATGGACGGGAATGCCTGCCGCTGTGCAACATACCAACGGATCCGCGCCGGCATTCAGCGCGCCTCCGAGATCATGGAGGGCTGATCAATGACACTCAACACATCACGTCGCGGTTTTCTCAAAGGGGCCGCTGCCGCAGGTGCCATGCTTGTCGTGGGTCTCAGGCCTGACGGTGCTCTGGCCGCAGGAAATGCAGGCGCGCAGATCAATCCATTTGTCAGAGTTGGCACAGATGGCCGTGTGATCGCGATCATCAAGCATTTCGAAAAAGGTCAGGGGCCCGCCACGGGGCTGTCCACCCTCATCGCCGAAGAGATCGGTGTGAGCATGGATCAAATCGACTACGAATTTGCGCCTTCCAATCCTGAACTATATGCCAATCTCATGTTCGGTCCGTTTCAGGGGACTGGCGGATCAACTGCGATGGCGAATTCTTTCATGCAGTATCGCACAGCGGGTGCCGCAGCGCGGGCCGTTTTGCTTGAGGCCGCAGCGGCAGCCCTTGGTGCCGATGTCGGGTCCCTCGATATTGTTGACGGCATGGTAACAGGTGCCGGACACTCAGCACCCTTAGGAGATTTTGTTGGGGCCGCTGCGCAATTGGACGCACCCGCAGAGCCAACGCTGAAGGCGCCAGATCAATGGCGGTTGATCGGCAACCCGGATGTGCGACGCCTTGACAGCAAGATCAAAGGCAACGGCACAGCAATGTTTGCAATGGATGTGCATCTGCCCAATCAGATGGTTGTGATGCTTGCACGCCCCCCCCAGACAGGGGGGCTGGTCTCCGGTTTTGACGATACTGACGCCAAAGAGATCAAGGGCTTTATTCGCGCAGCCACGCTGCCCAACAACGCGGCCGTCGCCGTCTATGCAGAAAACACATGGGCCGCGCTACAGGCCCGTGATGCGCTCGGCGTTGAGTGGGATCTTTCTGCCGCGGAGACACGCGACAGCGCGCAGATCAAGGACGAGATACTTGCGGCACTTGAAGGCGCGGCAGAATACAACGTCCTGAAAAACGAGGCTGGCCCAATGGACGGTGCCGCGCAGGTGGTTGAAAAAACCTTCTATTTCCCATTGCTCGCCCATGCTCCGATGGAGCCGCTCAATTGCACAATTGAGGCAAATGACGACGGTGGGATCACCCTGCACGATGGCGCACAAATGCCCACGGGACCACATATGGCACTGGCACAAATCTTTGAGCTGCCAATGGAAAAAGTCCGCATCAACACGATGCTGGCAGGTGGCTCTTTTGGCAGGCGCGCGACACCGACCGCAGATTATCAGGTGGAAGCCGCACTCGCCTTTGTCATTACCGATCGCACCCGCCCCGTTAAACTGGTCTGGAGCCGTGAGGATGACGTGCGGGGTGGATACTACCGCCCAGCCTTTGGTCACAAGGTCAAAGTAGGTCTTTCTACAGAAGGTGAAATCGTCGCCTGGGATCACCGCGTTGCCGGGCAATCCATCATGAAAGGCACCCCGTTTGAGGCTTTCTCAGTACACGATGGAGTTGATCACTCTTCTGTTGAGGGGGTTTCAGACACGCCCTACTCCATCCCGGGGTTCCATGTCGGTTTGACCGATACAAAGAAGGCCACCAGCACATTGTGGTGGCGCTCTGTTGGGCATACGCACACGGCCTACGCCATGGAAGTGATGATGGATATGGCCGCAACAGCAGCAGGTCGCGATCCGGTAGAGTTTCGGCTTGCTCATCTTGGTGACAGCCCGGATGCGCAACGCAAAGCTGCCGTTCTCAAACTTGCCGCTGAAAAAGCGGGCTGGGGCAATGTCCCCGCCGGACGCGCTCAAGGCATTGCCGTGCACAAATCCTTTGGCAGCTTTGTGGCCGAGGTTGTGGAGATATCCGGCGATCCAGTTGCAGGCGTGCAGATCGAAAAGGTAACCTGTGCCGTCGATTGCGGCATTCCGGTCAACCCCGATGTGATCAAAGCCCAGATCGAAGGAGGCGTCGGGTATGGCATCGGACATGTCATGCGCGATGAGATCACATTGACCGGCGGCGTTGTGGATCAATCAAACTTTCCCGACTACGAGCCATTGCGGATGCGCGACATAGGCGCAATTGAGACGCATATCATTCCCTCCGCCGAGCCGCCGACCGGCATTGGTGAGCCCGGGACACCACCGTCAGCACCGGCTCTCGCCAATGCCATTGCGCAGACCGGGCCGGTTGTGAGCGTTTTGCCGATGATAAAGGACGGCATAGCCTTCGCCTGACAAACCTTTGGTGCTGCACTGCTCAAATCGGGGCAGCACCGGGGCTTAAACGCCCGTTGTAATCTCGGGACCGCGCTTCTTGGCAGCAGTGTCAGAGGGGAAAGCCAAAAGCGTTAATCATCCCGCCCCGGCTCATTGGGATCGCTGGAGAACAACGCGATTTTGTTCCCCTGTGGATCGCGCAGATAGCTCACATAAAAATGCGGGCCGTAGTCTGCGCGGAAACCCGGCTGGCCTTCATCAACACCGCCTGCGGCAAGTGCTTTGGCATGAAGGTCACGCACCTGCTGTTGGCTGCGCGCCTCAAACGCAATCATAGCCCCGTTTCCAGCGGAGGCCGGCCCGCCATCGAAGGTTGGCTTGACATAGAAATCTGGCAACACCGGAGACTGCCCCGACACCACAGGCAGCACGTAGCTTAGGCCCTCGGCCCCCTCTTTCAGCCCATAGTCAAGCGCTGGCAGAAACGCTGAGTAGAACCGTTTCGCCAGAGCGATGTCATCAGCACCGACAGTGACATAGGCAATCATTCCATGTTCCTTTCCGCAAATCTGGGCCTTACTCGACGGCGACGGCGCGACGGCTCATTCGGCACTGACTTCTGCCTCAAACAAATAAGCCGCAAGGGCTTGCTCAACCGCGTGAACAGACGCCGCCTGAGCGGCATCCAAGGTTACCATGACGCGCAGCCCGCGCGCGCCGCCGTCAACGACATCAATGTCGGCACCCGGCAAACCAAGCTCATCGTGAACCACCTGTGTCACCCTGAATTTGGCAGCATCGCACCGCAAACCGGGCTTGTAGATCTTGCCGACAGTGGTCAGCGGGATCGCCTCTATGACTTCGATCATCTTGGGCCAGGCGGGACGCTCATTGATGGTGCTTTCGGCATGGGCTCTCAGGTCAGCCTCAGTGGTTTGATGTTCTTCGTGCAACTGAACAAAACACATCGGCAGCTCACCTGCATAGGCGTCCGGCAGGCCCACGGCAGCGGCAAGTGCCACAGCAGGGTGCGTGGCCATTGCGTTTTCGATCATGGCGGGATCAATGTTGTGACCGCTGCGAATGATCAAGTCCTTGGACCGCCCCGCGATAAAGAGCCGCCCCTGCGCGTCCTTGTACCCAAGATCACCGGAGTTCAGCAGGCCGCCGTCAAACACCCCGCTGTTGTGTTTCGGATCACGGTAACCCGGCGACAGGTGATCTCCCCGGATCGCGATCACTCCGATCTCCTCCACATCACACACCTCTCCCAAGGCTCCTTCTGCCTCTTGGCGCAGAACATCGACCTGCGTATAGGGCAAGGCCCATCCGACTGAACCCGCTGTTCCTGTACCAGCCGCCGGATCAATGCTGATCAGACCGGAGGCTTCGGTCATGCCCAAAATCTCAAACAAGGTCGAACCCGTCACGTCGGTGAACCGCTGACCAACTGCCGGTGGCAAGAGCGCCGCACCCGTCAGGCCGGCCCTCACCGCACTGATATCATGCGCCCCTACCGGGATCTGCAGAACGGCCCCGAGGGCGGTTGGAACGCCAGCCACAAGAGTGACTTTGTGCTTCGCTACAAGACGCCAAAACCCTTCGGTGATGGCCGGATTGCGCAGGCCGGAGGGAGACATGATCACCAACTCGATCCCCGCCATAAAGCCACTGAGCCCCGCAACAATGGTACCTGCCACATGAAACAGCGGAAAGGTCGCGGTCAGCACGTCACCCGGCGCATAACCGCACATGACCGCCCCGCCAAAGGTCGCGACAAGCTGGCTGCGGTGCGTATGGGCAACAAGCTTGGGCACGCCGGTTGTGCCGCCCGTGTGAAAATACGCCGCGATGTCATCGCCGCTGCGGGCAGCCCCAAAGGTCAGATGGTTCTCGGGCTGTGCCATCAGGGCCGCGTTAAAATCAACGACACCCGCTTCCGCTTCTGTGCCCGGCGGCGACACCTGCACCAAGGTCAAATCGGGCATCTGCTCTCGCAGGTGCAGCGCTTTTTCCCAGATATCGAGCGCCGGGTGTGGGCCCAGCGCCACGAGGATCTTTGCCCCCGATGCCCTGAGCAACTCTGCGATGCTTTCGGGTTGCAGCAAGAAATTGATCGGCACGGCAAAACCAGCCGTTTCCGCCCCCCACAAGGTCACGTGGGTCTCAATCAGGGTGGGCAGCATGAATGCAACGCCCGGCGCGGGGCCGCCCAAATCATGAAACATGTTCGCCGCACGTCGGACCTTCCCAAGCAGGTCACCATAGCTCACGCGGCGCGGTGTTTCATCTGCCGCACCGGTCATCAGCATGGTCATTGCCGTGGCATCCGGGTCTCTGGCAGCGCTTGCCACAAACACATCCAGAATGCTCCGCTCTGGCAATCGCTCTGAAAGCGTCATTTCCGTTTCAAACCGTTCGAGGTCGCCTTTGGTCCGAATTGGTGTCGTGCCCAGGTTGGCCATCAATTGCTCCTCAGATGTCTGGTCTGTCTGTGCGCAGTCTTGCCCAGCATTTGCATCAGGACAAGAGACGCTTGCAGCAATCGCACTGGCAATCGTGCCCAACGCCAAAGAAAAGGGCCGGTCCACGCAGTGACCGGCCCCTTCAATTTCCAAAGGCCTGAGCCTTGATCAAACGCCTTACTGACGCGCGATTTCCATCCAGTTGCCGTCTTTGATCACGGAGATCACAACTTCGTCCGCACCTTGGTGGTCTGTTGCGGAATAGGTCACGGTGTTGCCAGACACCACATCTTCGTAGTTGAGGCTTTCCATGCCCATCTGGAATGTCTTGGCATCAAGGTCAGGCCCCGCCGCCTCCAATGCACGCACCATCGTTTCAGCCGCAGAATGTCCCAGCAAAGCGCCGGAACCGGGCAACTCCTCACCCGTTGCTTCGGTGTAGCGGGCAAAGAACTTCTGCACTTCAGGCTTGTCCATCCGCGACAGCAGATCCGCCCAGCCAGATGCGGCATACATGCCCTCTGTCACGCCACCGGGGACTTTTGCCATAACAGTGTGGAACCCGGCGGAGGAGTTCAAGAATGACATATTCGTCAGGCCCAGCTTTTTGGCGGTACCAGATACGGTGATGGCCTGACGTACACCAAGGGCCAGGGCCACAATCTCGCAGCCGTCTGCATTCAGCTTTTGCAGCGCGCCGACAAAATCGGAATCGTCTGGTTTATGCGTCGTCTCCGACACAAAATTCAGGCTCTCAGTCTCAGCGGAAATGGACTCAGCCCCTTCCTTGATGTCCTTGCCAAAGTCGGTGGGCAAGTACATCGCGCAGACATTGCCGACGCCCTTTTGCTCGGCCAGATACGTCACACCGACGCGGATTTGTTCGTAGTAGGTTGCGGTGCCCGCATAGTGCAGGGGCGAGAACGGCTCAGCCATCTGGCGCGCCGCGGAAAGAGGTGAGACGTTGGGAACATTCTTTGCGTCCTGCAGCTTGAACGCGGCGATGTTCATCGGCGTGCCAAGAGACAGCAACATGGCAAACACCTTGTCGCCATTGATCAGCTTGTTCATGCCCTGAATCGCTTTGGGCATCTGATACGCGTGATCTTCGACGATGAATCGGATCTTGCGACCATGTATGCCGCCTGCTTCATTCACCTCATCAAAGACCAACTGAGCAGCTTTGGTGGCAGGTGCGCCAAAGGCTGCGAAGGGGCCAGAGAGATCGTTGTTGGACCCGATCAGGATTTCCGTGTCTGTAATGCCTTGTTCGGCAACAGCCGGAACTGTGGCCATCGCGGTGGCGACAGCGGCTGAGGCCAGCGTGGTTGTTAGTTTCTTCATTGGTATTCTCCCTTTTGTGTTTTTATGTGAAAAGCGTGGCCTGCCGATGTCAATACATCTTACTGATCAGCTCTCCATGTTTGGTCTCCACAAAGCTGCGCTTGAGCTTCATGGTTGGCGTAAGTTCGTCATCGTCAGCGGTCAACAACACGTCAATCAGGCGGAAATCCTTGATCTGTTCGACACGTGCGAAATCCTTGTTCACCTCCTCAACCGTTTCGCGGATCAACTCCTGCACCTCTTTTGCGGCACAAAGAGAGGCGTAGTTTGAGAAGGGCACGCGGCGGTCCTGGGCAAATTTCTCGACGTTTTCCTGATCAATCATCACCAGACAGGTCAAAAACTTGCGTTTGTCCCCGATCACCACAACGTCTGAAATATAGGGTGAGAATTTGAGTTTGTTCTCAATTTCAGCCGGCGTGATGTTCTTGCCGCCGGCGGTGATGATGATGTCCTTGAGCCGTCCCGTGATTTTCAGAAAACCCTGATTGTCCAGCAGTCCAACATCACCGGTGCGCAGCCATCCATCTTGGGTAAAGGTCTCGGCCGTCTTTTCCGGGTTCTTCCAATACCCCTGAAACACATTGCCCGCCTTGTACTGCACTTCGCCCTCAGGTGTGATGCGAATTTCCGCACCCGGCAAGGCGGGGCCAACTGTCCCGATCTTGTTGTTGTCCGCACTGTTGATCGAAATCACGCCCGAGCTTTCGGTCATGCCGTATCCCTCAAGCACAGGCACACCAATCGCATGATACCACTGCAGCAAATCTGGCGATATGGGTGCCGCACCAGAGCCGCCCCTGCGCAACCGGTCCATCCCGATCATGCGACGCAGGTTTTGCAGCAAGGCAAAATCCCAGAAGCGGTACGCAAGGTTCGTAGCAAAGGGCACAGGTTTGCCTTCGGCCAGACAATCGGCACGCGCGGCACCAGCTTTCAAGGCTTGCGCATAGGCCCACTTTTGCATGCCTGTGGCATCACCGATGCGAATGGCAACCTGCGAATAGATCTTTTCCCACAGGCGTGGAACGGCCACAAATGTTTGCGGGCTGACCTCCTGGAGGTTGTCGAAAACCGTCTCGGGGCTTTCTGCGAAATTGATGGTTGAGGCCGCAGCGATTGGCGCGTTGACGGAAAACACCCGCTCCAGAATGTGACACAGGGGCAGGAAACAAAGCTGATCGTCAGTGTCAAATATCGGGCCGTCACGCAGACCCGCGGACACGGAATACATCAGGTTGCTGTGGCTGATCATCGCGCCCTTGGGCTTGCCGGTGGTGCCCGACGTATAGACAAGAATTGCGGTGTCGTCGGGCGATGTTGCATCAATGGACGCATCAAAGGCCTGCGGGTTGGCCGTGTCATAAGCGGCACCGATCTCATAAAGCTCATCAAGAAAGATGATGTCAGGATCGGTGAACCCATGCAGCCCTTCGCGGTCAATCACGATCACCTTTGTCAGTCCGGGCATTTTATCCCTGACTTGCAAAAACTTGTCCAACTGCTCATCGTTTTCCACAAGCAGAAAGCGGCTGTCGGAGTTGTTGACCAGATACTCAAGCTGCACTGCGGAATCAGTGGTGTAGACACCAGAGCAGATACCGCCCACAGATTGCACCCCCATATCCGTGTACATCCATTCCTTGCTGTCTTCTGACAGGATCGACACTACCTCGCCGCGTTTCAGACCAAGGGACACCAGCCCAAGACCAAGATGTTTAGCGTGGGTAAAATAGTCATCCCAAGAATGCGACCGCCAGATGCCGAACGTCTTTTCGCGGTGTGCGGTGCGCGCGCCAAGTGTTTGGCAGCGCAAGCGAAACAGCTTTGGTGTGGTGTCCATCCCATCGATGTAGAACGGCCCGGCCGACAGATCAGCGTTGATCATCAGCCCATGCACTTTTTCCTGAGGGGGGAGTGTGTCTGCCATGATCAATCCCTATCGCCACGTCTTGCGTTGCTTCCAGCGCCGTTGCCCGCGCTGATTTTCGTCCTGACTAACGCCAAGATAGAATTCCTGAATGTCCTTGGAGGCCGCCAGAACCTCGGCGCTGTCGTTCATCACGATGCGCCCCAATTCCATGACATAGCCATAGTCCGCCGCATCGAGCGCGACTTTGGCGTTTTGCTCAACCAGCATCATGGTGACTTTTTGTTCTTTGTTCAGCCGCACGATGATCTCAAAGATTTCCTGCGTCAGCAGCGGGGAGAGACCGAGGCTGGGCTCATCCAGCAGCATCAGCTTGGGGTGTGACATCAACCCCCGCCCAATGGCGAGCATCTGTTGCTGCCCCCCCGAAAGCGTGCCTGCACGCTGGCTGCGCCTGTCCTTGAGGATGGGGAAATAGGAATACACCATTTCCTCGTCCTGCCCGATCGTGCTGCGGTCTTTGCGGGTGTAGGCCCCCATCGCGATGTTCTCAGCCACGGTCATCAGGGGGAAAATTTCGCGCCCTTCCGGGACATGGACGATACCGCGCCGCACAATCGCGTCCGGCTCCATCGACTGAATGTCAGTGCCTTCCATCTTTACGCTGCCTTTCTCAGGGTCCATCACCCCTGAGATGGTCTTCAGCAATGTGGTTTTGCCTGCGCCATTCGCGCCGAGCACGGTCACAATTTGCCCTTCATGGACCTTCAGGCTGACACCCCGGATGGCCATAATCGGACCATAATAACTTTCGAGGTTGTCGATCTGCAAAACGACTTTTGAGGCTGTGGCATCGGTACTCATGCGCGTGATGTCCCTGTCTTGGAAATCTCTCCGGTGCCCAGATACGCCTCAATCACAGCAGGGTGCGACTGCACTTCTGCGGCAGTGCCTGTTGCCAGCTCCTTGCCATCAGAGAGCGCCATAACCCGCCCCGAGACAGCAGAGACCAGACCCATGTCGTGTTCGACCATCATAACGGAAATTCCCATCTGCGTCTGGATATCCTCAATCCAAAACGCCATGTCCTGCGTCTCTTCCACCGAAAGACCCGAGGCAGGTTCATCAAGCAGCAACAGCTTTGGCTCGGATGCCAGCGCACGCCCCAGCTCAACCACCTTGCGCACGCCGTACGGCAGACCGCCGATCATTTTGTCGCGGTAGGGCTGCAGGTTCAGAAAGTCGATCACTTCCTCCACAGCTTCACGGTGGCGCAGTTCCTCGCGATACGCTTTGGGTGAGAACACGATGTTGGACAACATGCCAGTTTTGCGATGCCGATGCCGCCCGACCAGAAGGTTTTGCAAAACCGTCGCTTGTTCAAACAGCTCGATATTCTGAAAGGTACGCGCGATACCAAAGCCCGGCACTTGATCCGCCGTGTGCGCCAACAGATCCGTGCCGTCGAACTTGATGCGCCCCTCCGCGGGATCATAAAAGCGCGAGATCAGATTAAAGATCGTTGATTTGCCCGCACCGTTTGGCCCGACAAGCGCGAACACTTCGCCTTCGTTGACCTTGAGCGACACATTGTCGACCGCCACAAGCCCGCCGAACCGGAGCGTGACATTATCAATTTCAAGCAAGCTCATTGGACACGATCCGTCTTGAGGTAGGATTTCTGACGTTTGAACATGTCCTTGCGGTAGAACGGGAACAGCTCAAAATAGGTGCGGATTTTCAGCCATCGGCCATAAAGCCCCATCGGTTCAAACAGGATGAAACAAATCAGGATGAAAGCGAAAAGGGCGCTTTCCAATCCGGGTACGTTGATGTTGACGTCAAATGTTGTGGCCAAAAAGGACCGTCCGTTGGCGATGGCAACAGGGATGATACCCACGATGATCGCCCCAAAGAATGCACCGTGGATGAACCCAAGTCCCCCGATCACAATCATCAAAAGCAGTGTGATCGACATGACAAGGTCAAAGGTTTCATTGGTCACATATCCAGCCGAGTGCCCAAAAAGCGCGCCCGCAAGCCCCGCGGCCGTCGCCGAAAGGAAGAACGACATCGCTTTGGTGCGGGTCAGGTTGATCCCCATTGCACGTGCCGAAATTTCACTGTCGCGGATTGCGGTAAAGCTGCGGCCCGTCGGCGTGCGCAAAAGGTTGCGATAGAACCAGACCAGGAGGATGGCAACAAACAGGACAAGATAGTAGAATTTGTATGGCGTTGCGTAGCGGTTCACCTCGATCCCGAACAGGCTGATATCAGGGACCGCAGCGCCGGCAATCCCCCCTGTCCACGGCTCTGCCATCACCACAAAATCGCTGGTCAGCATCGACATCGCCAACGTTGCCAGCGCCAGATAGACACCGTGCAACCGCAAAACAGGCAGAGCGATCATGGTGCCCAGCGCCCCTGCAATCAGACCGGAAAGCGGGAAAGCAATCAGCCACGGCACACCTGCCCCGAGCAGATTGATGTTCAGGTAGCATCCCAGCGCCATGAAAGTCGCATGCCCAAGGCTGGGCAACCCGGTGTGTCCGGTCAACAGCATCAACCCCATACCAGCAATGGCAAGGATCAAGACGCCGGTGATCTCTCCAAGCAGATATGGGTCGCCGATGGCCACAAAATATAGCGGCGTTGTCAGGACCATCAACAGGAGCAACCCATACCAGACCGCCTGTGCACGATGTTTGAAAAGTCGAATATCCGCATCGTAGGAGGTTTTGAATACAAAGCGCATCTTACACCTTCTTTCGTTGCGTCTGAGAAAAGATACCGCCGGGGCGGAAGATCAGGATGAGCAGCAAAATAGCATATGGTGCGATCTGGCTGACACCGGGGGGGCCATAGCGCGAGGCCAAAGGTTCAACCAAGCCGATAATCAATCCGCCTAAAAGCGCCCCGGGAAGTGATCCAAAACCGCCGATGGCAGCCGCTGCAAACGCTTTGATCCCCAACAGTCCCGTGGACGGATCAATCGCGCCCTTTGAAGCAAAGAGAATCCCAGCCACCGCGGCCACCATACCCGACAGCCCCCAGACAAGGCTGTGGATACGTTTGACGGGGATGCCCATATAGTACGCGGCCAGTTGGTTCTGCGACGCCGCCTGCATCGCCAAACCGATCCGGCTGCGCGAAAAGAAAAGATAGAACAAGAGTGTAAGTACGGCCGTCACGACCACGATCATCACTTCATCAATGCCAAGAACCAGACCGCCCGCGCGAATGTCCTGCCCCGCAAAGGGTGTTTCCAGTGAAGTTGGCTCATGGCTCCAGGTAGACCCTGCGAAAAAGCGGATGATGAAACCCATCGCAATCGTCAGGATCACAATAGACGTCTGGGATTGACCAAACATATGCCGCAGAATG
This sequence comes from Sulfitobacter sp., assembly GCA_045105735.1. Lineage (GTDB taxonomy): Bacteria > Pseudomonadota > Alphaproteobacteria > Rhodobacterales > Rhodobacteraceae > Sulfitobacter. Next base: position 63,128 of record JBGCDV010000008.1, read on the forward strand.
CCCCAGTTGAAGAGGTACCCAAAGACCCCCATCACAAGAATGGAAAGCGGAACGGCGAGCCAGAAATTGAGGCCAAGGTATTCGTGGTTGGTAAATCCGATACACACAAAAGCGCCCAACATCATGAAGTCGCCCTGCGCGAAATTCACCGCTTCCGTGGCCTTGTAGATCAGCACAAACCCCAATGCGATCAGGCCATAGACACAGCCATTTGCTAGACCGCTGATAATAAGTTGCAGAAAATCCACGGCGCGCCCCCTAAGACCAGATAGGGCACGTTACTCTGTGAAGTGAAAGGATCACAATGCGCTTTCTGCATTGGCGGGCCACATAAGGCGGTTGCCTAACGTCAACCTGCAGGGTTACGTGCCAAATCTGTTTTTACAGGGGATGTTGCGCCTGAAAATCAGCACCACAGTCATGGTTTTCCAGCGATCCGGGCGGATATCTCAGGCAGCTGATCGGCAGCGCATCTGACTGGGCGATCAATCGGTTTGAAGCGTATGCCTTGGCGCAGATAACAGGATCGGTTCCTTTGCGCAGTCCGTTCGCAATACTATCTATGCGTTGGATATTCTGGCTGCTTGGTCGGCCGTTTGGACAGCAGTTGGCCCTGCCGGTGCAGCTGTGTTGAAAACGGCATCCCGATTGATCAATCCCAGCTTAAGGTTCCGGAATATCACGACAAATCGTTGGCATCACGGTTCGGCAGCATGTTCTTTTCCAAGATAGATGCGTAGGGACCGCCCCCCGCGCAGTCCCGCTCAGTCATACTTCAGCTCCAATGCCTTGCCCCTGAATATCCAGTAGGACAATAGGGTGTACCCAATGATCGCAGGCAACACGAACAACGAGCCGATCAGGATGATAAACAGCGGTTCCGGCGCGCTTGCGGCCTCATAGATCGTGGTCTTTTCCGGCACAACGTAGGGATAAAAGCTATAGGCTATGCCGCCATAGGCGGTCGTCCAAAGCAGGGTTGCTGCCAAAAACGGGAGCCAGTTCCAATGATCGTTGCGAAACGGCATCCGCCGCAACATGAACCACAGCCACACGACCAGCAAACCTGAAACGATGGGCAGCGGAGCAAGCCAGAGCATCTGAGGAAAGCTGAACCATTTGTCAAAAATGCGCTCACTTACAAAGGGTGTCGCCAGAGAGATTGCTCCGATCCCAAGCACAAGGCCCCAGATGCCGCCTCTTGCCCAGCGCACGGCTTTCATTTGCAACGCATCTGCGTTCTTGTGGATCATCCATGTTGCACCGATGAAGGAGTAGCCAACGGTCAGAAACACGGCCGTCAGCAATGCGAAAGCCACATGTCCCAGCGTCCAATCGAGGCCCATGACATAAAGCCCCAGCATGAACCCCTGACTGAGCGACGTCATCAAAGAGCCTGCAAAAAACGCATTGTTCCACAACCGCTTGTAAGCCGCCGGTGCCTTGACCCGAAACTCGAACGCCACACCGCGCAGGATCAACCCAATGAGCATGATCACAACGGGCGCATAAAGCGCCGTGAGGATCTCACCGTGTGCCGATGGAAACGCAACAAGCAAAAGCCCCACTGCGAGCACAAGCCACGTCTCGTTTGCATCCCAAAACGGACCAATCGAAGCGATCATCGCGTCCTTTTCCTCAGCGTCAGCGAGCGGAAACAGAACACCCACCCCAAGGTCAAAGCCATCAAGGATGACGTAGACAAGGATTGAAAACCCCATCAACCCGGCAAATACAAAAGGCAGCCATTGGGCTGGATCACCAAAGAGATGCATTGGACTTACTCCGCCGGAATTGCTGTGGCCTGCGCGTCGCCTGCCTGTGGAACGCGCGGTTCAATGGATTGGCCCAGCGATGCGCGCCGCGCCAGATAGAAAATCACACCGATATAGGCACCCAACAAGATCGCATAGACTGTAAGGTAGGCAATCAGAGACGACAGAACCATCGGCGCAGGCACGTCCGCCACGGCTTCCTTGGTGGTCATCACGCCCTGAACCAACCACGGTTGCCGCCCAATTTCAGTGGTGTACCAGCCCGCAAGGGTCGCCAGCCAGCCGCTGAACGTCATACCGACAAGGCCAAACAGGAATACTTTGGGCAGCCCGTCAACTCCGCGCCGTCCCACACCGTCAGCCCGTTTGCGCAGCATCATCACAACTGCGGCCCAACTGACCAGCAGCATCAAAAGACCGGTGCCGACCATCACCCGGAAAGACCAAAAGACAGGGGCGACCCGCGGATGCAACGCTGTGCCATCTTCCGCAACGAATTCGTTCAGGCCTTTCACTTCACCTTCCCAATCATGGGTCAGGATGAAAGACGCAAGACCGGGAATGCCCAGCTCAAAGTTGTTTTCCCGCGCGTCCTCATCCGGAACCGCAAACAGCAATAGCGGCGCGCCACGCTCGGTCTCCCAGATGCCTTCCATCGCCGCAACTTTTGCCGGTTGATATTCCTTGGTGTTCAGACCGTGCAGGTCACCGAGGAAGATCTGTACCGGGATCAGCAGCGCGGCCATCAAGAGCGAGGTCCGCAGCGCCACACGCACGCCCTTGGTGCGCCCGCCAATGAGCCACCGAAAGGCGCTGACGCCCGCGATCAGAAAACTAACCGTCAGAAAGCTCGCCAGCATCATGTGAAAAAACCGGTACGGCATCGACGGGTTAAAGATGATGGCCCACCAGTCCGTCGCATGGGCAACCCCATCGATCATCTCAAACCCTTGGGGAGTGTGCATCCAACTGTTCAGCACAATGATCCAGAAAGTGGACATCGTGGTTCCGAAGGCCACAAGGAAAGTTGCCCCTGTGTGCATCCAACGCGGGACCCGGCTGAACCCAAAGAGCATGATCCCCAAAAACACCGCCTCAAGGAAAAAGGCCGTCATGATTTCATAGGCCAGCAGTGGTCCGGCAATGTTGCCGACAATCTCCATGAAACCGGGCCAGTTCGTGCCAAACTGGAACGACATCGTAATGCCCGACACAACGCCCATCGCAAAGGACAAGGCAAAGATTTTCACCCAGAACCCGTAGGCTTCCATCCAGCGACCATCGCCGCTGCGGTTATATCTGACCCGGAAGTACAGCAGCACCCAGCCCAACGCGATGGTGATCGTCGGGAACAGGATATGAAAGGAAATGTTCGCTGCAAACTGAATGCGCGAGAGCAGCAGTGTGTCCAACATCGGGGCGGTCCTTACTCAGTGTGTGTTGAACTGCATATGGGTCGAAGGCAGCCAATAAACAGGCGAATGCGACCAGATCACGCAGCTTCACAATTTTGCAAAAGATGTCTCGATGTGGCGGATTTAAGATGGCTGAACAAAAGCTCTGTGTGCACTAGCAAAGGACCTTCACTGTCAAACGCGGGTTGACCCCGGCCCGACACAGTTTCTTTGACACCCGTCAGTTTCGAGCTGTCTGGGTGCGCGCGCTATCGGACAACTTCCATCACAGCGAACGAATTGGTCTGAAGAATGCCGGGCAGCTTGTTGATCTTCTCTCCCAGCACCTCTCGAAAATGGACGATGTCGCGTGTGCGCACGGTCAGCAAATAATCAAAGGAGCCAGCGAGCATCAGGCAACTTTCAATTTCAGGAACAAGGCACACCGCGGCGTTGAAAGCATCCAGCGAATTGTCGCCCCCTGTTGCCGCCAGAGAAACCTGCACAACGGTCAGGTGCCCCAACCCCAGTTTGTCCATGTTCAAGGTCGCGCGATACCCACTGATATAGCCTGAGCGCTCCAGCCGTTTCACCCTTTCGGAACAAGGCGTGTTCGTGAGGTTCACCCGCGCAGAAAGCTCAACGATAGACAGCCGTCCGTCCCGCTCCAGCTCGCTTAGGATACGGCGGTCGATTGCGTCTATATCCCTACTCACTAGTAATAATCCCTATTGAATGGCTGTTATATACGAATATCACCTGCATTTATCCCAAAATTAGACGCTATTTCTAGTGAATATCACTAATACTCGAAAGGGAGGCAAGGAACAACGCGTGGTTGATTCTGGCGTCTCTGCGGGAAGGAAAGCGTTGTTTTCCTTTGTGCAAACTCAACCAACACGGAGGACAAAATGACAGTCAAAATAGTCATTGGGCTTGACGGGGCTGACACGGGAGAACGTGCGCTTACGTTTGCAAAGGACCTTGCGTCCAAGATCGACGATTGTGAGCTGCTGGCGATATATGTCATCGAATGGTCACCATTCACATTCCAGACAGCCGAAGAAAACGAAAAACGCCACAAACGCCGCGAAGAAGAGATCGCATTGGCGACATCGCGGATCGTTGAGCCGGCTGTCGCTGCCCTCAAAGAAGCGGGTTTTGCAGCAAGCGGTATGGTGCGCCACGGGGATGTGGCAGAGACATTGAACACGCTGACCGTCGAAAACGGCGGCTCGCAGATCATTGTCGGGCGGGCCTCATCAAGCGGTTTCGCAAAGCGTCTGTTTGGCAGCTCAACCCAAAACCTTGTGATGCACGCCGATGTGCCTGTCACAGTCGTCGGATAGGGAAACACCATGAACAACACACTCAAGCTATTTGGCCTTGGCGGCCTGATGTCTTCTTTGGCAACGTCTTCGTGGGCACAAGAAGCCATGACTTTGGATCAGAAGGTCAACGAAGCCTTCGCAGCTTCAACAGGCTGGTTCGTAAACTTTATCTTTATGTCGTTCCCCGGAACGAACTTCCCATGGATCGTGATGTGGCTGGTTGTTGCGGCCTCTGTCTTCACGCTTTACTTCGGGTTTGTTCAATTCCGCTTCTTCAGACATTCCATCCAGCTGGTCAAAGGCGACTACTCCGATCCCAATGATGCAGGCGAGGTCAGCCACTTTCAGGCGCTGGCGACGGCTTTGTCTGGTACCGTTGGCCTTGGCAACATCGCGGGTGTTGCCGTGGCGGTCGGTATCGGTGGGCCCGGGGCTACATTCTGGATGATCTTGGCCGGCCTTTTGGGCATGGCGTCAAAGTTCACTGAATGTACGCTGGGCGTGAAATATCGCAACGAATACCCCGACGGTTCCGTTTCGGGCGGCCCAATGTATTACATTTCCAAAGGCTTCAACGAGCTTGGCCTGCCCGGGGGTAAGATACTGGCTGTCTTGTTCTCGGTCTTTTGCATCCTCGGTGCGCTTGGTGGTGGCAACATGTTCCAGGCCAATCAGGCACATGCGCAAATCTCAGGCATTGTGGGTGACTATCCGGGCTGGATCACCGGGATCATCTTTGCGGCTGTCGTATTTGCCGTCATCGTCGGTGGCATCAAGTCCATCGCCAACGTGACTGAGAAAGTCGTACCTTTCATGGGTATCCTCTATGTTGGGGCTGCCGCGATCATCCTGATCGTGAACTACGACATGATCGGGTGGGCCTTTGGTCAGATCTTCGCAGGGGCCTTCACGGGTCTTGGGGTTGCTGGCGGCATGGTCGGCGCATTGATCCAGGGCTTCAAGCGGGCGGCGTTCTCAAACGAAGCGGGCGTTGGCTCTGCAGCGATTGCGCACTCAGCGGTAAAAACCAAAGAGCCGATCACAGAAGGGTTCGTGTCTTTGCTGGAGCCTTTGATCGACACGGTGGTCATCTGCACCATGACGGCGCTTGTCATCGTCATCTCGCAGCAGCTGATTATTGATCCGGCAACGGGCAACTACATGCTGAATGAGGCAGGCACGGCAATTGCAACGGTAGACGGCAACTCAGGCGTTTCGCTGACTTCTGCGGCGTTTGCTTCTGGCATCAGCTGGTTCCCTTATGTCCTTGCCATCGCTGTGGTGTTGTTCGCCTTCTCCACGATGATCTCCTGGAGCTACTACGGGCTCAAGGCCTGGACCTATCTCTTTGGCGAAGGCAAGACATCTGAACTGGTGTTCAAGGTGATCTTCTGCGTGTTTATCGTGATTGGCGCGGCGGCATCGCTTGGCCCGGTCATCGACTTCTCTGATGCAGCGATCTTTGCCATGGCTGTGGTGAACATCTTCTGCCTCTACTTCCTGATGAAGTTGGTCAAAGCAGAGTTGGCGTCCTATGCCTCACGCCTGCAAAGCGGTGAGATCAAGAAGTTCTCTCACTAAGGCCCATACCTCAGGTCCCAACGCGAGGTCATCGCGTTGGGGTCACGCCTGCCCTTGATTGGATACCTCACGGGATGGCATTGATGAGACGGTTCAACGGGCCAATTCATCCCGTCCCTCATCATCCTGCACAAGAGCATCTTCCCATTCGCGAAGGAATGCCTCGCGCTTCATCTGGTCCAGATAGGTCATCAATGCAGGATTCAGCGGGATTGTGCGCGGCCCCTCGCCGCCTGGTGCTGCTGAGACAGGAGGTAAGGGGAACGTCAGCGGATCACCAAGCGCTTGCAGCGCCAGCAAGTGACGCACAAAACGCTCAGCACTCTGAACGTTCCTGGCCTGCGCAGACACCAACACTGTCCGCATCATTGTGGTTGGAAACTCGGACGGCAGGATCACCAACAAATCGTCAGAGGTTTTTGCGCGCACGCGGGCATAGCTCCCCAGTACATTGTAGGCCATCACCAGCTGGCCATCCTGCAAATCATCAATCATCTGCCCGGAGCAACAGTAGAGCTGAGTGCCAACGCGGCCCATAACCTCCATCAATCGCCAATAGGTCTCAGACGCGCGGGCATCCTGAGTGGCGAACAAATACCCCAGTCCTGATTGCCGAATATCATAGGTGCCGACCTTGTCCCGAAACCGGGTCGGGTGGTCACGCATCAACTGGATCAAATCCTGACGGCTGCTTGGCATTGCCATATCGGAAAGTGTGCTGCGATTGACAACGATGGCAGCAGGCTCAGAGGTGAACGCAAAGAGACGGTTGTGCCACTGCGCCCAATTGGGATGACTGACATCCGTCACTGGCGCAGCAAAGCCATCATTGGCCAGCTTGAGCTGCAAATCCATTGCGCTGGAGATCACAACATCAAACTGCTCTGGTGCGGCGCGAAAAACCCGGTCGAGGTCTGCTGTTCCAGTAACCAGATACTCAACAGACAAGGCCGGTACAGTCGCGATAAAATCTTCGATGATCGGGGCAAAAAAGGACGTGTCTGTGCTGGACAAGATGCGCAGCGGTGGCTGGGCCGAGCTGCCAAATATCTGACGGTCCTCCCAGTCTTGCGAGGCGACAGCGCAGGGCATCAAAAACCAGATCAGAAATGCAAGGTAACGCATGCGCCGCCCTCCGCCGTGTTGTTCAGTGTCATATGACCGCCGTGTGCCACCGCGACCTCCTGAGCAATGGTCAACCCCAACCCGGAGCCGACCTTGTTGCCCATGTTCCTGCCGCGCACAAACCGACCAGACAGCGTTTCGATCTCATCAAGGGCAAACCCCGGCCCCTCATCCCGCACGCTGATGGACGGGCCCGGTGTGTTGGCGATACTCACCTCAACCTGCGTCTCGGCCGGCGCATATTTGAGCGCATTGTCAATGAGATTGCGCAGGGCATTCTGCAACAAGATGGCGTCGCCGTGCAGCGTCGCGGGACCATCAACATGGGTCTTGATCGTGATGTCCTTCATTTCTGCAACAGGGGACATGCGCTGAACCAGCTCGCGCGACAGCGCCGCCAGATCGACATGAGACATTTCCAGATTTTCAGCGCGAAATGTTACCATTGCGTGGTCAAGCAACTGACCTGCCGCACGGCTGCTTTCATCAATCGCGCGGACCATTGATTGCAATGCTTTGCGGTTCTCACGGTGCTCGACCCGTTGCAACGTCGCTTCGGCGTGGGACCGGACCGTTGCAAGCGGGGTGCGTATGCGGTGCGCAGCTTCTGCTATGAAATTCTCTGATTGGCTCAGGGTATGATCCAGCCGCGACATCAGCGTGTTCAGTGACCCGACAAGCGGTGCCATCTCTGATGGAACGGGTTTTGTAACCGGGCTGAGGTCTTGGGGACCGCGGCGTGTGACGGAGGTTGTCAGACGCCTCATTTGCCCGCTGGTTGTGGAGGCAGCCCAGATGGCGAGGGCTGACGACAATGCAAAAAAGCCGAGCCCCAGCAAAGCGACATTGCGCGAGATCGCGTTCAACGTATCGGACAAGGCATCTTGGGTCTGCGCAATTGAGACAGACACGGTACGTGGCCCGTCAGACCCGATCAGCACGCGCGCGCCTGTTGCCACACGCACCTGATCTTCGTTGTAGACCGTTGTGGTAAACTGCCGCCTGTCCGGCGAAAGCTCTCCGGGATGCGTCAGCCATTCATACCCCGACAACAGGTGCTTGTTTTCATAAATGGCATAAAACACCCGGTCATCAGCGGCGGTGTTGAGCATGGACAATGCAGAATAGGGGAAATCTAGCGTCACGCGCCCATCGCGGATTACCGCTGTATCAAGCATTGAGGACATGGATGCGTTCAGGATATTGTCCTGACCCTGTTGTGCCACCTGGGCCGCAAGGCTGCGGACCACAATGTAGAGGATCACCGCCAACACCGCAGCCCCCCCCGTCAGGATGACCGCCAGCCTGTTGCGGAGCGACCCGGTGACATTGACATCAGGCGTCATGATCCAACCTGTACCCCAGACCGCGCAAGGTTGTGATGCGCACCTTTGATCCTTCCAGATGTTTACGAAGCCGCCCTACATAGACCTCAATCGCATTCTCCGACACGTCATCATCATAAGAGAACAACCGGTCGACCAGCTTTTGTTTGGAAAAGACCTGTCCCTTTGCACCAAAGAGCAATTCCAGCAGGCGCAGCTCACGGTTGCGCAGATTTATGCTGTGCCCCTTTACCCGCAAATGACCCGACACCGTATCAAACTCAACATCTCCGATGGTCTGGACAGATTGGGCAGAGCCCGCATTGCGCCGCAACACGGCGCGACAGCGGGCCTGCAATTCGGCGTGATCAAAGGGTTTGGTGAGATAATCGTCAGCCCCTGAATCGAGCAGGCCGATTCTATCTGATACCTGACTGCGGGCTGTCAGAACGATCACCGGCGTGAGGTTCTGACGGGCGCGATGTTGTCTCAGAAAGCTGCGCCCATCGCCATCCGGCAACATGATATCCAGCAGTATCATGTCATATTCTCCGGTATCGACAAAGGCCGTCGCTTCGGCAATTTTTGCTGCATGATCAACGGTGTGCCCATCCAAGCGGATACGCGATGAGATCGCTTCAGCCAATTCCAGATTGTCTTCGACAAGGAGGTATTTCATCGCGGGCATCTCACCTTTCTTGGCGCGTGACAGGTCTGTGTCAGGTTACCATGCTTTTATCCGCCGCAGGGCCGTAAGCAGAACGGCTACCAAATGGGAGACGAACATGACACCTTTGACAATGGGTCGCCGCGCCCTGCTTGCCGCGGCTGTTGCAACGCTGGGGTTCGGAATGCCGGCCCTCGCAGACGGGCACAAAGTGCTCGACGACATTCACTTTCTCATCCCTGGCGGTGCCGGCGGTGGTTGGGACGGCACGGCACGCGGCGTTGGCGAAGCGCTGACGACATCCGGGCTGATCGGGAACGCCTCGTTTGAAAACATGTCCGGCGGCGGCGGCGGCGTTGCCATCGGGTATCTGATCGAAAACGCCGAGAGCAATCACGGCACGCTGATGGTCAACTCAACGCCCATTGTGATCCGCTCTTTGACTGGCGTCTTTCCGCACAACTTCCGTGACCTGACCCTCGTTGCAGGCACCATTGGTGACTTTGCGGCGATTGTTGTGCCAGCAAGCAGCGATATCAGCACAATGGACGATTTCCTCGCGGTCTATGACGCGAACCCTTCGGGCACACCCATCGGTGGCGGCTCTGTCCCCGGTGGCATGGATCACCTTGTTGCTGCGATGATTATGGAAGCCTCCGGCCGCGACGCTTTGGACGTGAACTACATCCCTTACGATGCAGGCGGCACTGCAATGGCCGCGCTCCTGTCGGGTGAGATCAAGGCGCTGTCCACCGGCTTCTCCGAAGCGGTCGATCTGGCCAACCAAGGTGAGGTCAAAATCATTGGCGTCACATCGGATGCCCGCGTAGAGGCAGCCCCTGATGCAATGACCCTCAAGGAACAAGGCATCGACACGACGTTCGTGAACTGGCGCGGTTTCTTCGCGGCACCCGGCCTGCCTGAGGACAAGCTCCAGGCCTATCAAGCAGCGATTGCGGCAATGTATGACACGCCAGAGTGGGAAGCCGTGCGCGCCCGCAACGGGTGGGTCAACATCCACAACCCCGGCGATGATTTTCGTGCCTTTCTTGAGCAACAAGAAACGCTCATTGGTGATCTGATGAAAAAGCTAGGCTTTCTTTAAGCATCCGTCGGAAACCTGACACTGGCGGAGCGGTCAGCTGCTCCGCCAACGCGCGACACATATTTTGGGGGGATATGCCGATGGCCTTGGATCGTTGGATCGCACTTGTTCTGTTGGGCATCTGCATCGTTTATGGCTATACCGCGTGGTTCACCATGGACGGCAGCCTCGCTCCGTTTATGCGCCGCAATCCAATTTGGCCCAGCACATTCCCCAAGGTTTTGTCCGTCTTGGGCATTGCTGCCTCGCTCGTTATCCTTCTCGGGTTTGAAAAAGGCGAGGAAAAGGTCGGCGATATCGATCACCGCCGTCTGGGGGACTACTTTCTTGGACAGGCCTTGCTGCTTTTGGGCCTTATGGTCGTGTATGCCCTTTGTCTGCGTCCTCTTGGGTTTTTGATCTCCACAACCGCGTTTTTGATGATTGGATCCTTCATTCTAGGGGAGCGAGAGTGGCATGTGATGATCCCCGTCGCCCTCATCGCAACGGGGTCTGTCTGGTATCTTGTTCAAGAAGTGCTGGGCATCTTCTTGCGACCTTTGCCACTGTTCTGGGGAGGCTGACATGCTTGAAGGTATTCTGATTGGCCTGCAAACGGCTCTTTCTCTTCAGAACTTGCTAGTGGTCATTGGCGGCTGCCTAATCGGCACGTTCATCGGCATGCTGCCCGGCCTTGGACCAATGTCGATCATTGCGATCATGATCCCTGTTGCAATCACGATGGGCGATCCATCTGCCGCGCTGATCCTGCTGGCCGGTGTCTACTACGGCGCAATCTTTGGGGGGTCGACATCTTCCATTTTGCTGAATGCGCCGGGTGTTGCAGGAACGGTGGCCTCGTCGTTTGATGGCTATCCCATGGCGCAACAGGGCAAAGCCGGCAAAGCCCTTACAATTGCCGCCATCGCCAGTTTTGCAGGTGGGACAATCGGCGCCGTGTTGTTGATGATCTTTGCGCCCTTGCTCTCATCGGTTGCGCTGTTGTTCCACTCGGCTGAATACTTTGCACTTATGGTCGTTGGCCTGTCCGCAATCGCCGCATTTGCAGGACCGGGGCAGGTCACAAAGGCTCTGTTGATGACAGTTCTGGGCTTGATCATGGCCACGGTCGGAGAAGGCGCATTGTTCAACATGCCACGCTTCACCGCAGGCATCATGGACCTGCAATCGGGATTTGGGTTCATCACTCTGGCCATGGCGATGTTTGCCCTGCCCGAGGCCGTGTTTCTGGTGCTCAAACCAAAGAACCTTGGCGATGACGGGGGCGAGATCAAGGATTTGCGTATCACGCGCACGGAAGCCCGTGCAATCGCGCCCGTGATTGGGCGACAGTCGATCCAAGGGTTCTTCATCGGCGTTCTGCCGGGTGCCGGTGCTACCATCGCGTCGTTCCTTGGCTATGCCGTAGAACGCAACATCGCGCCGAAAGCTGAACAAGAGGAGTTTGGCAAGGGATCGGTCAAGGGCCTCGCGGCACCGGAAACGGCCAACAATGCAGCCTGCACAGGTTCTTTTGTGCCATTGCTGACATTGGGCATCCCCGGGTCAGGCACAACCGCCATTCTTCTGGGTGCGCTGATTGCATTGAACGTCACGCCCGGCCCCCGCCTCATGGTCGATGACCCACAGATTTTCTGGGCGGTCATCATGTCGATGTTCATCGGCAATCTTGTGTTGCTCGTTTTGAACCTACCGCTCATTCCTTACATCGCCAAACTGCTCGCAATCCCGCGCAACTACCTGATCCCGTTCATCCTGTTCTTTACGCTCATGGGTGCCTACATCGGTCAGAACAATGCGACCGAACTGCTGATACTGGTCGGGTTTGGGGTTTGCGGCATTGCATTGAAATTCGCAAACTATCCTCTGCCGCCGCTGCTGATCGGTTTCATTCTGGGCGGCATGATGGAGGACAACTTTTCGCGCTCGATGCAGCTTTATGGGGGCATTTCCTTCATTCTTGAGCGGCCGATGACGCTTGGTCTGTTGCTGGTTGCTGCCGGTCTGATCATCGTTCCGGTTGTGCGCCGGCGTTTCGGCAACTGATCAACGTTTGAACCTCACGAAGGCCTGCGGGCATGACCTGACTTGGCGCACCGCAACCCTCCAACGCCCCCATGAGCATTGCGGCCCCGGCCAAAGTTACTTTATAAAGTAACAAACCTAGGAGCCAAAGAAGAGAATCTGCGATGCGAAAACAAGCGGCAGTACGGCAACTGGATGTGCTGGATGTGCTGACACGGCATGAAAAACCGATGACGGCCTATGCCATTCTCAATCAGATGAAGACGGCAGAACCGAGCCTTGCTGCACCGACGGTCTACCGAACGCTTGCGGCATTGACCGAACAAGGACGCGCGCACAAACTGGAATCGATGAACGCCTTTGTGGCCTGTCGATGTGCGCATGATGCGTCAGTTCCGGTCCTTGCCATCTGCAACGAATGCGGCGCAGTTGAAGAACATGACGGCGCAGCAATCCTGCCAAAACTCAAAGCTCTGGCAGAAAAATCTGCATTCCAGCCCACCCGCCATATCGTTGAAATCCACGGCCTCTGCCAAACCTGTGACATAGAACCCCGCTGTACCTCATAAAGGAACTTCCTGATGATCAGACCCCTATCTACCGCACTCCTTGTTCTGTCTGCCAGCGCGCTCGGCGCAGAGGAAACCCGTCAACTGGATGCCCACGAACATGGGGTTGGCCAGTTGGACATCGCCTTCGATGGTAGCCAGATCGCGATGGAGTTGCATGCCCCGGGCGCGGACCTTGTCGGATTTGAATATGCCGCCGAAAGCGCCAAAGATCGCGCATCTGTCGATGCAGCCGTCGCAACACTTGCCCGTCCACTTGATTTGTTTGCCCTGCCTGAGGCGGCAGGATGCAGCGTGGTGCAGGCAAGCGCGTCGCTGGAGAGCGAAGAAGACCATGATGAAGATGGACATGAGGATCATGCCGAGAATGAAGAAGACGATCATGACCATGCAGAAGACGACCACAAAGAAGAAGACCATGCCGAGCACGATGAAGAGCACGACCATGAGGATCACGCCGAAGAAACGGGTCACACCGAATTTCATGCCGAGTATCTGCTGAACTGCGCTGAGCCTGCACAGGCGACGCTTATCACTTTTGGATATTTTGACACATTCCCAAACGCGCTGGAGCTGGAGGTTCAGGTCATCTCTGATCGTGGCGCGACCGCGTTTGAAGTGATGCGTGATGCACCCACCCTCGATCTGCGCGACATGTTCTGAGCAAGGGACCGTAACATGGACCCGGCCGCTTCCATCCTGTCATTGCAAGATGTCCGCTACCAATGGCCGGGGCGGACATCTTTTGCGTTGGAAATACCGGTTTTCTCAATTGCCCGCTCCGAAAGCGTATTGCTTTTGGGCGAAAGCGGGTCTGGCAAATCGACACTGTTGTCGTTGATCTGCGGCACGATCACCCCGGCGTCGGGGGTGGTCTCGGTTGCGGGAACAAACATCGCGATGCTGTCGGCAGGGAAACGGGATAGGTTTCGCGCAGAGCAGATTGGCTTGATATTTCAACAGTTTAACCTGTTGCCCTATGCAAGTGTACGCGACAACATCCTGCTGCCGTTGCGATTTGCGCCTCTGCGCAGGGCACGCGTGTCTGACCCACATGAAAATGCAGGGGCGCTTTGCGCGCAGTTGGGCTTGCCACAAAACGCCCTTTCGACACAGGCAGGAACGCTCAGTGTGGGGCAACAGCAACGCGTCGCGGCCGCACGGGCGTTGATCGGCGCGCCGCCGTTGATTATCGCGGATGAGCCAACGTCAGCCTTGGATGCGGCCACGCAAGCCACTTTTCTAAACTTGCTTTTTGATCAGGTACACAAAGCCCGAAGCACCCTTTTGATGGTCAGCCATGACGCACGTCTGGCACCACATTTCGACCGGGTTATCCGGATGTCCGATATTACACATGTCGCACAGGCTGTCGCATGATCCTGCGGCTTGCCTTGGCGTCACTGATCGCCCGTGCGCTGACGGTTGGCATGACAATCCTTGCGATTGCCTTGTCAGTTGCGCTTTTTCTTGGGGTCGAGAAGGTGCGCACAGGGGCAAAGGCGAGCTTTGCTGATACGATTTCTGGCACCGACTTGATCATAGGAGCGCGGTCCGGTTCCGTGCAATTGCTGCTGTACTCGGTTTTTCGCATCGGCAACGCGACCAACAATCTGACATGGGAAAGCTACCAGGACATTGCCGCGCGCCCCGAGGTGGACTGGATCGTCCCGATCTCACTAGGCGACAGCCACCGCCAATTCAGGGTCATGGGAACAACAACGGCGTTTTTCGACCGATACAAGTACCGCGCCGGGCAATCACTCGCGGTTGAGACTGGCGCAGTGATGGAGGATCTCTTTGACGCCGTGATTGGCGCAGATGTGGCGGCGACGCTGAACTACGAGACAGGGGATCCGATTGTCGTCGCCCACGGGCTTGCGTCCTTTGTCGAACATGACAATCAGCCGTTCCGTGTCTCGGGTATTCTGAAAAAGACCGGGACACCTGTGGACCGCACCGTGATCGTGAGCCTGAAAGCGATTGAGGCCATCCATGTGGATTGGCAAAGCGGGGCCAAGATACCGGGTCAATCCACCCCTGCAGATCGGATCCGGCAGATGGAGCTTGAGCCAAAGGCCGTGACTGCGGCCCTTGTCGGCGTCAAAAGCCGATTACAGGTTTTTGGCCTGCAACGCGCCATCAATGAATACCCAAGTGAGCCCTTGCTGGCGATCTTGCCGGGTGTTGCGTTGCAAGAGTTGTGGCAGATTGTCGGGATTGCAGAAACCGCGCTGGTCGCCGTCTCCGGGATGGTGGTTGTTACGGCCCTCATCGGGATGATGGCCACCATATTCTCCAGCTTGAACGAACGCCGGCGGGAGATGGCGATTTTCCGTGCCATGGGTGCACGGCCCCGTGTGATCCTCAGCCTGCTCGTGCTCGAAGCCGCGGTGATGGCCGCTGTTGGCGCAGTGATCGGGCTTGGGCTGCTGTATCTTGGGCTATTCGTTGCTCAACCTTTGGTGGATGCCGCCTTTGGTCTGTGGTTGCCGATTGAGCCGCCCTCCTTGCGGGAACTTTGGGTTTTAGGCGGTGTCGTGGCTGCTGGCGCAATCGTGAGCATGGTTCCCGCCTTGCGGGCCTACCGAATGTCGCTTGCTGATGGTATGATGATCAGGATCTAGCAAAGGGGTTCAACACGATGACACTCTCCCGCCGCCACCTTGTTGCCGCTGCTGCTGCGTTTGCTGCGATGCCTCGCACCAGTTTTGCCGCAACGCCGCGCGTGATCAGTTGGGATGACCTGATCCCCCCCGGCGTTCCTTATGCAGAGATCATCGGCACGGGCGAAATCGATGCAATCAACGACACGTGGCTGCCGGAGTTCGATGAGAACGCAACCAAACTGAACAAAGACCTGCACGGTGCCTATATCAAGATGCCCGGTTATGTGCTGCCGATTGACATGTCCACCGCCGGTGTCACGAGCTTTATCATGGTACCTTATGTCGGGGCCTGTATCCACACACCGCCACCGCCCGCCAACCAGCTTGTTTTCGTCGACAGCCCAAAACCCTGGCCAAGTGACAAGCTTTGGGATCCGGTTTGGGTCACCGGCCGGATGCGGCACGAGTTGCAATCAACCACAATTGCGGACATCGGTTATGCGCTCACCGCTGAACAGATAGAAGTGTACGAATGGTAACGCGCCCACCTGACCGCAGGGCCATTCTGGCCGCATTTGGTGCGTTGAGCATTCTGCCCGCTACGGCGTGGGCCAAGGAATACATCGATCTGGAATGGACCGATCTTGTCCCCGAAGGTCAGGTCGCGATACCACCTGTTATCCAAGAGCTGATCCAGCATGATGGTCCCAGCCTCGCCAACCAGCAGCCTCCGTCGCAGGGGGTGCGCACAGACTGGAATGGTGAAATTGTACGCTTGCCCGGTTTCATCGTTCCGATTGATTTTTCCGGCACAGGTGTCACCGCCTTTATTCTGGTGCCCTTCGTCGGAGCCTGTGTGCACGTGCCACCGCCTCCTGCAAATCAACTTGTCTTTGTCACGACCCAAAAACCTTACCAGAGTTCTGGCTTGTTTGAGGCGGTCAATGTCATTGGCATGTTTGGCACGGCCTCCACCTCAACCCAACTGGCCGATATTGCCTATGCACTGTCAGCGGATCACATCGAACCCTTCTGAGAAGACTGGTTCGCAAGCATCTGAAACCGAGGCTGATCCATCTAAGCTTACAAGCTCCGGCCCATTCGGCGCAAAGGCCACAGCGCTCACGTCGGCACCCAGAGTTCCAACTCCCGATACAACGCAGCCGCGCCATCCTTTATCTCACTTGCAGGTGTGACGAAAACGTCCGGGTCGGCCCCCTTGGCAATGTCCAGAGGATCGTTGTTCAGCCTGATTGTAACGCTGTGCGAAACCGTTCCTGACGGCGTTGTCAGTTCCATCGTGTATGTGGCGCTTCGAAAAAGCGGCTCTTTGGAATCTGTGGTCAGCCCCTTTGGTGTCGGGTTCCCCCATGTCGTCATTTCCGCCCGCAGCTTGAAGTGCAGATTGTCCGCGCGGTGGGGCGCGACACGTTCGGCAAGCTCTCGGATTAACTTCTCAATCCCGGAATTTTGATACTTGTGATTGACTTCATAAGGACCAAGAGCAAGACCCGCGCCTGCTTCATCCCCAAAACCTGGCCCAACAAGGTGCAGGCGGTTCCAACCACCCTCTTTTCCGCTGAGCACAACACGGGTAACTTCTCCGGTATGGGGGTCGACCACCTCCAGCGGTTTGCCGTCCACCATCAAATCAAGCTCACCAATGGCAGGGGAGACCTGCCTGTTGAAATCAGGTGCCTTGGATTGGCCCGGTTGCAGCTTGCCTTTGGCCGCCCGTGTCATTCGGTTGGGCAAGGGTTCCATCAAAAGCGCAACGCTTTCTCCGCCTTCGGGAAGCACCTTGGCTCTTATGTCCTCAATCGCACCTGTGCCCCCGACCTCATCCCCAAACTGGAATATCTGGTTCAGCAACTTGCGCGAATCCGAGTCCTTGATCACATCGTCTGATACCTCAATAGAGCCTGTCATAGATGGGTTGGGCGCTGGCACACGTGCTCTCACCGGAGTCTCCGGCGGCAAATAGAACCGCATTCGGTCCATGATGTCATCCACTGACAAGTTGGGATGTTCCATCCAGAACATCAACGTTTGGTTGAGCTGTGCGGCATCCAAATTGTAGTCAGATACATAAGCGTCCAGCACTTTGAAATCGCGCATCGCCGCCTCATATGCCGCGCGCGCATTTGCCAAAGCCATGAAATCTTCAGACCCGATACCGCCAAGCAAGGCCGAGGCGTGCTTTGTCCCCACATAGGCCTCAAAACCCCGTGTTCCCCAGAACGCCCATGCGCAAGCTGAACTGGAAAGCGCCTTGTGAAATTCATCAACTGACGCGGCTGCACGCGGTGCCTTGTGAGCCGCCAGCCCTATCTCAAAGCTCGCCCGCAGGCGTGCTTCGACCCGAGACGCAGAGATCAACGCCTTTTTAAGTTTTGCAGGGTCAGCAGTGACGCCCGCCGTTTTGAGCGGCTTTATCAGAGCCGGTTCAATCGCTGCGTCAAATGCCGCGAGGGCGGGACCGGGTTTAAATTTGCTCAAGGAGGTCCTCCGGATCTGCATTGTTAAAGGCGCGTACCGCGTCGCCTGCGCCTCCATCCAACAGCTCTGCAATGGCTTTCATGCGCCGCGCTTTGGCAACCTTGCTGGCAACACCGATGACATCAAAGGCATCTGGTGCAATGCTGACCATTGCAATAACAGCCCATGCAAAGTTCGGCTCTGCCCGTATCAAGCCTGCGTTCGAGCCTGCCTCATCTTCAAGATAGCGGTTGTACGTCTCCCAGGCGTCGTAGCTGCTCAGCGCAAAGGACGCGGTCGCGCCGATAACGGCCACAGTGCCCGTCCCCATGGTCAGTAACCCAGCAGCAACAGCAGCAGTCCCCAGTTTGATTGCATCCGCGATCTCTTGGTTCGCGAATTCGCTCAGCGTGTCGCCCACAATTGAAGCATGAATGGATCCGGGTGCTGCCCCCGTCTCGGACAATGTTTGCTGCACGGCACCGGTCCGCCAGATGAAATCCTCCGGATCTTCGTCTTCGATAAACCCACGGCTGTCTTTGATGCCCTGCTTGCGCTTAGAGATGAGCTTTTGAATTTCGGTTTTGAATTTACGTGCGGCGTCTGGATCATCCAGATCGAACATGGAGAAAAACTTGTAGAACATGCCCATCACGTCGGAACGGTTGCCACCAAAAGGCTCGTTTCCGCCAAGGCCGTCCAGAATTTGCATCAGCAGCGGGTTACCACGGGCCTTTGCCTGCAATTCCAGAAAGAGGTAGTCGTTGTCGCCCATGTTGTTGTGTTTTTCCAAGAACGCCACACAGGTTTTGCGGCATTCTTCATACGTTTCCGCAAATGCAGCATCATCCGAAATGGCATGCGATACCTCGCCAAGCTCTGTTTCAAACTGCGCCATACCGCGCAGCGCCACCTGCTCCGCCTCTTTTTTGAACGCCGTTTTATAGGCCTCAATGTCGGCCTTGAACGCTGCTGCCATTTCGTCCACGGAACCGGAGTACCCCCAAGCCTGCAATCGTGGCCCCAGATGTTCTGCCAAGATGGGCCGGGCGACATGATCCCCGGCGAGGTATACTTTGAGCATCTCATATTCTTTGGTCATGCCTGCGATCTTCTCGCCCTTGGCATAGCGGTCCTCTGACGCTTCCTCCCTGTCTGCCACGTTAGCCAGATACGCATCGAGCTTGCGGCGCAGATCATCTGCCGTACCATTGGGACCAGCAAAAGCCGCGAAACCTGCACGCTCAGACGCCGTCAAGGTCAGCAAATCCTTCGCCATACCTATGAGCAGATCCGCGTTTTCAAGGAGGTATACTTCTTGGCCCGGTGCCGGCAGTGCAAGCGGCATACCCGGAATAAGCTGCTGGAAAAGCGTAGAAACACTTTCCGGCAGGTTGGACAGGCGCACGATTTTGGCCATGTGCTCCCGACGCAAGGCAAGCCACGCATCCGCCTCCAGATGCTGGCTGCTCGGGATTTTGTAGCCCGGCTTGCGCGCCATCGAAGCAAAGAAGGCATCGTCCGTCACTTGGTTGAGTGCGTTCAGGCTCTCGGCATCCAGATCGTCAATATATCCGTCAATGAATGCCGCACTTTCATCGTCTCGCACCGGAATATCGAGCGGCACAATCTGAAGCCACGCCCCGCCCGCAGCCTTGATTTGAGCCCAATAGGGGTCATCAATGACCAGCAGGTCCAGCGTCGTCAGATCCAGGAGTGGCCCGGCTTCTTGCCGAAACTTCTCGAGGATACCGTGGTAATATTCGTCACCGTGTTTGCGGCGCAGAAACTGCTCATACGCATGATCGGTAAGGGCGTCATTCGACATATCGCGGGTGATGCCATCCACAAAGAACGACCCACGTTTGCGCACCGTATAAGCATAGCCCTCCTCTTCCAGAAACGTGGCAATCGCGTGGGTTTCGTCGTTTGCAAACGCCTCGAGAATTTCGGCATCCAACTCCTCTGGCAATGCGCCGACGTCGCTTTCTGGGTTTTCGGGCGCCCCCCCTTCCAGCGGAGCGGACGGCGTTCCCGGTGGATCACCGGTGTCAGGGGCTGCACCGGATGGGGCCGTGTCTTGTGTGCTCTGCCCTGTGGGACCCAGAATATCATCCAGCATACCAAGCAGCTGCATAACTTTGGCGGTATCGCCCGAACCCAGTTTGGCAGCGATCAGGCTCGCGATGGACTGGGCGCGTTTGGCTTCCTTGTCCGACAGCTCAGCCAAAGCCGCCTCAAACCGTTGCTTTTGAAAGGCAAAACGCGCGTCAATCTCATCAGTCTCGCCGCCGGCAACGGTGTCCTGCGTCTCATCGGCAACATCCTCTTCCAAGGTCTCACCATCAAGCGACCGGACCGTCACCTGCAAAGCGTGCCCGGCGTTGTGCAGATGGACACGTGCTCTTTTTGCAGTTGCGGGGGGCGGTTTGTTTTCAACAGTCATGATCAGCATTCGGCCTTCGCGGCTCAACTGCCCCCAGGCACCTTGCGGCCCGGCCCCCTCCGCCTTGGCTTCGCGCACCAGTTTTGTAGCCGGATCACGCCTGTGCCCCTTTAGGACCGATGGCTCCCCGAAAAGAAATGCAAACTGGTAGGTCTTTCTGCGCACAGCCTTGAGCAGGGCCGCGAGGTCACCTGCGGCGGCTGCAATATCGTCTTCGTCATCATCCGGGTGCGCGGCCTCTTCCAGCGCGTCTTCGTCGGCTGCGTCGGGATCAGAAACCGGCTCGGCACCGTCTTGTTGGGGTGCCGGGTCCGGGCTGGGTTCCAGATCACCGAACCGGACAGACATCGCCTGACCATGCTGCGCCAGCATTGACTGAAGCGACTTTCCCAAGGTGCTGGGGGGGGAGGCTTCGCAGGTTAACGTCATCGTAGTTCCGTTGACCTGCATAAGCCCTGCGGCACCTTTGGACGTCCCCGCAGCCTTGCGGGCAATTTTCTGAAGCTGTGCAGGCGTCTTGCGCAAATCCCCTTCGAGAACCGCGCTGTCGCGGGTCAGGCAAGCGGCGAAATTGATCGGAGACTTGCGCGCCTGTGCAAGGATCGCCTTGATCCGCTTGGCCTCATCCCCTGCCATAGCAACGCCCTTCCCCCGGTGTCCTGCCAAAGCAATAGTACCATAACCGCGCGACTATCGCGGACGATGGCTAACCAGACAGGCAAAATTCCGCCATCACTGGTCATGCCCGTCCCCGGAAATGGTCCAGCGCCTCGGCATATCCGCAAAGAGGTCTCTGTGGTTTCTGTTGCTGCAAGACACGCGTTCGGGGCGGTCAATTCCCGACAGAATGAAATCCGCCGCGCGGTCTGCGATCATCATAGTCGCGGTGCTAGCCTCGCATATAGATCATACCGTTGACCGAAGAGCCGCCTCCGAGCACCATGCCTTGCGGCGCAGGAAAAGGCCGATTGCCCAAGGACGGGTCAAGCTCAGACATGATGACATCACCATCCTGACTTTGCAGGGCTTTGAAGAACGTGGCCGGAATATGAATCCAGCGATTTTGGTCTGTCCGCCCGCGCTCCAAAAACGCGACAGTGCCATCGCTCTCAGCCGCAAGCCGCGCGGCAAGGACACACCCGGCAGCGCCTCCTCCAACGACAACTTAGTCAAATGTCGCAGCCTTCATCTGCGCAGATCCCAGCCCATTAAAGTCAATACATTGCACCTGCCATATATTGCTTTTGCCAATAAATTAATTAACGTATCAATCGAATCTCGGGGGATGCAGACTTGCACGGGTCACTGGTACCAGCAGAACAGGTGGACGATTTTATCATCTTGCGCGCCCGCAGGTTCACCAGCTATGTGCGGCACAAGCTTACCCATAATGTGCTGAACGACGAAGACCTCACCGTGCTCGAATGGCAGTTGCTGTTTTCAATCGCCCGGTTTGGCAGCTGTCATGTGGGCTATGTCACCAATCATACGTCTATTGACCCCGCCCATGGCAGCAGAGCGGCGACATCACTTGAAAAGAAAGGGCTGATTTCGCGTGTCGAAGATCCTGACAACAGACGACGCAAGCTGGTCTCGTTGACGGCCAGTGGCGTGAAGGCCTTTGAACGTATCTGGCCCAAAGCGCGCCAGATCACAGCGGACAAAACCAATCTGTTGACCAAGGCAGAGCTGGCTGAACTGAAACGGTTACTCGATGTGGTGAACGGCATTTCAAGCCAAGATCTAGCGCTCAACTCAGCACCAGGCCAACGCGCTGCCCCGGAAAAGACCAAAGAGGAATATGCAGCACACTCACAATAATCGACCAAGTTTCGGACTCAGCCAAAAGAGATGGCAGGACAACCGAAGCACAATGAAGGTTTCAAATTCAGGGAGGATACAATGAAGCCAATGAAACTGATGGTGGCCACGGCCGCCGCGATGATCATCTCAACCAGCGCATTCGCGCAGGCCAACCTAACCGCCGAGACGGCAAGCCCCGGCGGGTCAACGCACTTGTCTCCGGCCCATATGGCAGAGATTGCGGGCACACGCGGGATCGCGAACATCCAGCTTGCCGATGGTCAAACGCTCACCAACTCAATTCAAAACGTCGCCGAAGGCAAAACCGATATCGCGGGCACACCGCATATCCTGCCCTTTTTGATGAGCAGAGGCGTTGGGCCCTATGGCTCACTGGGTAAGGAAAAGGGTGCAGAGCTGGCCAGCAACCTGCGCGCGATCAACCCCTACACACTCGGCATCTTCTTTCTGTTTGCCTATGACGCCAAGGGCATCGGCGGCTGGGATGACCTCAAGGGGCGCAAAATCTATAACGGTCCCCCACGTGGCGGTGCTTTGACCAACGCGCGCAGCATGATCCAGATCGTTGCCGGGCTGAAAGATGGCGAAGACTACGAAGGTATGCAGGTCAACTGGGGGCAATCCTCCGCGATGATCACAGGGGGCGAACCTGATGCGATCGTCCTGCCAGAGTTGTTCCCCGGCAGCCGCCTGACCTCTGCCACTGCGGCGGGTAAGATGACCGGTTGGTCAATGCCCAAAGAAGCCTATGAGGGCGAGGCAATGCAGAAATATATGCAAGCTCCCGGCAGCGCACCTGTCACGCTCAATCTGGCAGAGCTGGATGCGCTTATGGGTGAGGATTGGACCTTTGTTTCTGAGGATGACACGTTCCGCGCCTTTGCCACCATTGGCGGCAATGTCGTGCACAAGGACATGGATTATGATTTGGTTTATGAACTGGTCGCAGCCTACATCGAAACGCTGGACGCATTGAAAGCCAAAGCACCGTTTGGCAACACCGTGAACTTTGACAATCCGATGTTGGGCATGTGCGGTGCAAACCCGGTGCAGTATCACCCGGCAGCCGCGCGGGCTTGGCGCGAAGCAGGTTATGAGCTCGATGATTGCGCCGTCGCTGAGTAAGCAACGCCGCGTCTAAACAAACAGGCGTCGCCAGCTCTGGCGGCGCCTTTCGCGCCCTTGATCCACAGGCAAGACATGTCAGAGACCTCTCACCCCGAGGCAGCAGCCTCACTCTTTCCCAACAAGGCTGTTTATCTTTTGGCCCTGATCTTTGTGTTCATGGGTCTGATCAACAGCACCCCGGTCATTCCGGGATGGGAGGACCTGTGGCGTGGCATCACAGGCGTTGAAAAGTTCAAGGTGCGGTCCTTTGCGACTGAGTGGTTTTATCCCATTGTCTTCTTTGTGATGATGCTGATCGTGGCTCTGAAACATTCCATGTGGCGCAGTTGGCGTGACACCGCGCGCGCAGGTTTTGGCGCATTCATGGATGTCGCCCTGGTCGTCGCGGCGGCGGCCATTTCGCTGACCTACCTCATCGAAATCGACAGTGTATGCCTGATCGACAGCTTCACGGGCGAGCGTGCGCGCATCATGGCTGAAACGCTGGCGGCAGAAAAAGAGTTCGCCGAGACGATGGGCCTGCCGATCCCTGATACGGTCGAAGACCCAAAATGCGTGGCAACAACTGGGGTCTGGCTGGTGGCCATTGTCGGGGCCTCAATCCTGATTTTTCTAGGCTACAACATCAAGGTCTGGGGCCTGCCGCTGGTCGCGGTCTCTATCGCCATCGCGGTCTACACCATTGCGACCGTGCTTGTGTGGTATTTCCACGGGCCGGATGACATCAACAAATATCTGATGACCAAAATGGGGGGGGAGCCGCGCTCCTTTCTTGATGGCGTGCCCAATGTCCATGACGCGCTGGTCAACAACGGTGCCGGTATTCTTGGCCGCTTCATGAATGTGATCATGAACGTCGTCTTTCCCTACATCATTCTTGGCGCGCTCTTTGGCAAGTCCGCGGGTGGTCAGACGCTCATCAAACTGGCCTTTCGATGGACCCGTCATCTGCGCGGAGGTCCGGCACATGCAGCAATTGTCAGCTCCGCGATGTTTGGCACAATCACGGGTGGGCCTGTGGTTAATGTGCTTTCCACCGGTGTGTTGACGATCCCGATGATGATCAAACGCGGCTTTTCAAAAGTCTTTGCTGGCGGAATGGAGGCTGCGGCCTCTTCCGGCGGATCAATCATGCCACCGGTGATGGGTGTGGCCGCGTTCATCCTCGCTGCGATGACCGGGGTACCTTACCGTGATGTGATCATCGCGGCCACATTGCCAGCCATCGCCTATTTCCTGTGCCTGTTCCTGAGCGCGTCGTTCCAGTCGCGCAAGCAGGGGATTGAGGCCATTGGCACGCTGACGGACGACATGCGCGTCAGTGGACGCGACATCCTCCATCTGATGCAGATTTTCCTGCCCATCGTGCTGATCCTTGTGCTGCTGCTGACGCCCAAGGACATGGTCGGCTGTGGCACCATTGCATGGATGCTGGGGGCGGATGCGGCCATGCAGGGGGAGCGGTGTGTCGTCACCTCCCTGCCGTGGGTCTTGCAGATCTTTCAGAACGCGGCGGGGGATGCCGGCGCCACGGGCTGGTGGGCGGCCGCCTTGGTTCTGGTGTTGTTGTTCCTCGATCAGGATTTCCGCGCACGCCCTCGCAAGCTCTTGGACGCGCTGGCAGAGGCGGGGATTACCATCTCGACGCTTTATCTGATGCTGTTGGCGGTTACCGTGATTGACGTGTGCCTGAACTTCACTGGTCTGTCTGATTTTGTTGCCATCGACGTGCTCAAATTCCTGCTGTCGTTTGAGCTTGGCAGCGGCGGGTCGGCCCTGTTTCAGTTCATTGCATTGAGCATCACCATGCTGCTCGCCATCCTGCTGGGGATGGGGATGCCAGCGGTGCCAGCCTACATCAACGTGGCTCTTTTGATGGGTCCCCTGCTCATCGGACTGGGGATTGCGACGTTCACCGCGCATATGTTCATCTTCTACTTTGCCATTGCCTCAGCCATCACGCCCCCTGTGGCGCTAGCGGCCTTTGCCGCCTCGACCATCACCAAGGCGGAGCCGATGGCGACAGGGTTCAGCGCGGTGAGGTCAGGGATTGTGATGTTTGCAATTCCCTTTGTGTTCGCCTTTTACCCGGAGTTGTTGCTGGTGGATCAGGCGCTCATTGATCCGGCCAGCCCGTCCAACGCCCCGTTGCCGGGGTATGAAAACGGCATTCAGCTGGGATCATTGATGTGGCTGCTGGCGCGGCTGATCCTCGCCCTTTATCTGGTGGCCAGCGCGCTTGCAGGGCATGACGCAAAGCCGCTCTCGATCCTTTGGATTGCCCTGCGCCTCGCAACCGCCGCTGCCATTCTGATGCGCCCAGAGATCATTCAATTCAGCGCGATAGCGGTGGCGATCTTACTTCTTGCCATGCACCACATAAGTGCGCGGCGGGCGCAACCTGCATAGCCGGAAGGGGCACGATGATGACCAAACGCCCGAACTTTTTGTTCCTGATCACCGATCAACAAAGGGCCGATTGGCTGGGGTGCTATGGGCATCCGGTGCTCAAGACACCCAACATCGACCGGATCGCGGAACGCGGAACGCGGTTTGACAACTTTCACACCGCCTCACCCGTGTGCATGCCGAACAGGGCATCTTTGCTGACCGGGCGGTATCCGAGCCTGCATGGGTTGCGCTATAATGGATGTGTCTTGCCGCAAAGCGCGAATACCTTTGTCGATGTGCTTGCCGGTGCGGGTTACCAGACCGCCGCGATTGGCAAGAGCCACCTACAGCCCTTTACCGGTATGCCGCCGATGGGCAAATCCACCAAAGACATTCATGACGGACAAGAAGCGTGGAAAGTCGCCCGGCCGGAGACTTATGAGGAAGAACCGCCCAAGTATGCAGCGGCGGAACGCTACGACATCCAGACCCCTTATTACGGCTACCAGCATGTCGATATGGTGACGTCTCACGGGGATCGCTGCGGTGGGCATTATCAGCAGTGGTTTCGGGAGACAGCCCCGGATTGGGAGGCGCTGCACGATCCGGCAAACGAATTGGCGCATAACTACTCCTGCCCGCAGGCCTACCGGACGCCGATCCCCGAAGCGCTTTATCCCACGGCATATATCCGCGACCGCACCATCGATTATCTGACGGCACGGGCAGAGGAAGACGCGCCGTTCTTTACCTTCGTCAGCTTTCCTGACCCCCATCATCCGTTCAACCCTCCGGGCAAATATTGGGATATGTACAGCCCCGACGACTTTGACGTCGCCCTGCCCTTTGAGGCCCACAAGAACCCACCGCCTCCGCTCAAGTGGCTGCATGACAACTGGAAAGGCGACGGCGGGCAATCCACGCCACAAACCGCGATGATGCTGGACACGCAGCAGATCAAGGAGGCGATGGCGCTTTCTGCCGGGATGATGGCCTTTGTTGACGATGCGGTGGGGGACATCCTCCAGACGCTGGAGGATACAGGGCTGATGGAGAACACAGTGGTCTGCTACAACTCTGACCACGGGGATTATATGGGCGATTTCAACATGATCCTCAAAGGGGCGCTGCCCTTCAAAGGGATCACGCGGGTCCCTTTCATCTGGTCTGACCCAGATCGTCGCACAGCAGCAAGCAGTGACGCTTTATGCTCAACCGTTGACCTCGCCGCGACGATCCTTGATCGGGTGGGGCTGGAGCCGTTCAATGGAAATCAAGGGCAGAGCTTTCTTCCTGTGACACAAGGACGGGAGGGTCCGCGGGAAGAAGCGCTGATTGAATACAACGATGGCGGCAAACGGCTGGGTTTTGCGGAGCCTGCGCGCGTGCGTACTCTGATCACTCAGGACTGGCGCTATACTGTTTACCGTGATCAGGACTGGGGTGAGCTTTATGACCTCAAGACCGATCCTGATGAGACCGAGAACCTGTGGGACAGCGTGGCGCATCAAGAAACAAGGGCGCACCTAGCTGAGCGTTTGGTGCATCACCTCATTGCGCAGATGGATGAAAGCCCGCAGTCTGATCGCATCGCGTAGACGAGCGTTGCGAACAGGCAGGTGAGACAGTTCTAGGTTACTCGAAAGCGATGTTGACGTCCCCAAAGGATCCAAAATCTGCCCGGATCACCGACCCGCTGGGACACTCCACCGGGCGGATGAAGCTGCCGGACAAGATGATCTGTCCCGGCTCGATACTCTGACCATAGCCAGCCATCCGGCGTGCAAGCCAAACCACGCTTTCAACCGGATCATTGAGCACCCCGGCGCCAAGCCCGGTTTCCTCAACCTCGCCGTTGCGGGAGGTGATGGCACCAACCCAGCGCAGATCAAAGGCATCAATCGCATGGCGCTGAGGCCCCAGAACCACCCCGGCGTTCGCCGCATTGTCGCTGATGGTATCAAATACCGTTCGGGTTTTACCTGTCTCTGCATCTACCCGAAAAATGCGAGTATCGAGAATTTCAATGGAGGGGGCGACATAGTCTGTGGCCGCGATAACATCCGCACGTGTCACATCCGCCCCGCCCAGTGGGGACTTCAGCACAAAGGCGATCTCCGCCTCAATCCTCGGCTGGATAAAACGCCCGTCGGGTACCACCGCGCCATCATCAAAAACCATGTCATCAAACAAGATACCACTGTCGGGCACGTCGATGTTCAGCGCATATTGCATCGACTTGGACGTAAGGCCGATTTTCCAACCCACCACTTTGCGCCCCTGCGCCAGCTTGGCGCGGTAAATGGCGTTTTGGATGGCATAGGCATCGTCCATCCCCATGTCGGGATGATCAAGCGTCAGTATGCCGATCTGCTCGCCCGAGTTTTCGGCCTGCAACAGGGCATGTGCAGCGGCGGCGTGATCTTCGGGCGTCATACGCTTTCATCCTCAATCCTGTTGCGCAGCGTGCCGATGGTGTTCACCTCAACCTCTACAACGTCGCCGGGTTTGAGGAACTGGGGTGGATCAAGCCGCGCGCCGGAACCTGTCGGCGTGCCCGTGACAATAATATCGCCCGGCTGTAGCGCCATGAAAGTTGAGATATATTCGATTTCGCGCCGGATTGGATGCATCATGCGCGACAGGACATCGTCCTGCCGGATCTCGCCATTCACACGGGTGATGATGCGCGCATCGTCCAATTGGGCGGCATCCGTGAAGGGCACCAGCCACGGACCCAGTGCGGCAGACCGGTCCCAGTTTTTGCCTTGGGTCACGTTGAATTTGGCGTGACGAACCCAATCGCGGATCGTCCCTTCGTTGCAGATCGTCAGCGCGGCGATATGGTCATACGCATCGTCCTGCGCAATGCGGCGCCCTCCCTTGCCGATAACAATCGCAACCTCCCCTTCGTAGTCGAGCTGATGACTTTCGGGCGGGCGGATCAGCGCGCGGTCATGGCCAGTAAAGCCGCTGGCAAACCGCGGAAAAAGAGACATGAATTTGGGCTGTTCACTGCCGTCCTTATACTCAGCGTTCCGGTCCGGAAAATTGACCCCAACGCAAAGAATGCGCCGTGCGTTTGGCAGCACCATGTCATATTCAAAATCGGAGTGGGAGACAGGTCTGCCGTTGGCCGCCTCTGTCAGCTTGTCCAACCCACCTCCCGCCACCGCATCAAGCAGAGTGGGCCATTCCGGAAAAACCCCATCCAGTGCAATCATCCCGTTATCTGTTGCGGCACCGTAGTGCCGCGCGCCTTGGCTGG
The DNA here is from genome assembly GCA_045105735.1 of Sulfitobacter sp. GTDB lineage: Bacteria > Pseudomonadota > Alphaproteobacteria > Rhodobacterales > Rhodobacteraceae > Sulfitobacter. The sequence goes on from JBGCDV010000008.1 coordinate 92,169, forward strand.
TGTAGGTTGCAAATCTCACAGGGGTGTTTTCCTTTTTCAGTTCTGGCAGGCTTAGTGCTTTTTCGGTGTCATCGGCGGACCACTTTGGCTGGCATAGGTCAACCGATCTGCAGAATATAAGGCTATCGCGGCGTTTGTGTCTTTGGCCGGTTTGGTCGAAACGGGGCCGTTGATGGGTGAAAGAACACCCAGCGCGGCACGATCCAACACCGCACGATGTTCTGAGCCGTTCAGAAGGCCAAGGTTGGTGAAAGAATGCGTACACTGGGCATCCATTTTGCTTTGATCCACCGGGGTTTCCTCTTTTTATTGGTTCATATAGAGAACCAACAGTATCGATATACTATTGCCTTGTTAATCTCTTTGGATCAAACTGTCCACAACCACAAAGAAAGTGCCGCTCGGTATGTCATCAGCCACCAAATCCCTTGAATTGCTGTCGTATTTCTCCGCGACGCGACCTGAGATTGGCCTGTCGCAGCTTTACCGGCTTGCAAAACGTGACAAGGCAACGACTTATCGCCACCTTCAGGCCCTCGAAGGTGTTGGATTTGTGGAACAAAATCCACAAACCAAGGGGTATCGCCTTGGCCCCGCACTGCTGCACCTGGCCCAGATCCGCGAGACCACAGTGCCCCGCAAGGACGGCGCGCAGGCGGCCCTGCGGACCTTGGCAGATGTCACCGGAGAAACCGCACATGTGTCGGTCCTGTCTGGCACGACGCTCTACTCGCTGATGTCGTGCGCCTCACAACAACACGCCACGCGCGCCGTCATCGACATCACCACACATCCTTTGCACGCAACCGCGTCGGGGGTCTGCACTTTGGCCTTTGGACCTGAGGTGCTTTTTGAACTGGCATTAAAAACGCTTGATGGCTTCACGGCAAACACGCCAACCTCTCCGCAAGCCCTTGCAGCGACCGTTGAGAAGGTACGGCAAACCGGATTTGGGGTGGCGGAAAAAACCTTTGAAGATGAAATCTACGGTATTTCTGCCCCAATTTTTGATCAGACCGGATCGCTTGCGGGCACAATATCTGTCGCCAGCGTCGCGTCCCGCTTCACCCAGCAACTCGAAACCGTGATCAAGACCAACCTGATCCGCGCCAGCCGAGAAATCACGCACAACTGGGGCGGCACTGTCCCCGCCCGGGTTCAGGCCGCATGGGTCATCTCTCTGTCACAATCAACCGCATTGGAACCCGCATCATGAAAGACTCCAACTTCCTCAAGGAACACAACGGCCGCCTGATGTGGCACCCCATGACGTCGCCCCAAGACAGTATTGATCAGCCGCCGAAAATCATCACAAGCGCAAGCGGCGTGTCCGTCACCGATATCGATGGCCATAGCGTTGTGGACGCTGTTGGCGGCCTTTGGAATGTGAACCTTGGGTATTCCTGCCAACCGGTCAAAGACGCGATGGCCGCGCAACTGGACAGACTGCCGTATTACTCCACGTTCCGCGGCACCTCCAACGATGTGGCGATTGAGCTCTCGTATGAGCTGAGCCAGTTCTTTGCCCCCGATGGCATGTCGCGCGCATTCTTCACCTCTGGCGGGTCCGATTCCATTGAAACGGCCCTGAGGCTTGCACGCCAATATCACAAGCTGCGCGGAGAGGCCGGGCGCACCAAATTCCTGAGCCTCAAGAAAGGGTATCACGGCACCCATTTTGGCGGGGCATCCGTGAACGGCAATGCGAATTTTCGCACCGCTTATGAGCCGCTTTTGCCCGGCTGCTTTCACATCCCCGCGCCCTATACCTATCGCAATCCGTTTAATGAGACGGACCCAGCCAAACTTGCGCAGCTGTGCGCCGCAGCACTAGAAGATGAGATCGCCTTTCAGGGGGCAAACACAATCGCCGCAATGATCATGGAACCGATCCTTGGCGCGGGTGGCGTGATCCCCCCGCACAAGAGTTTTGCACCGATGGTTCAGGAAATCTGCAACCGCAATGGCATTTTGCTGATCACTGACGAAGTGATCACGGCTTATGGCCGCACCGGGGCGTGGTCCGGCGCACGGCTCTGGGGCATTCAGCCCGATATGATGGCAACGGCCAAGGCGATCACCAACGGCTACTTTCCCTTTGGTGCCGTTATGTTGGGGGAGCGGATGGTCGAGGCGTTCGAGGACAATCCCGCGGCCAAAATCGGACACGGCTACACCTACTCCGGCCACCCGGTTGGGGCCGCTGCGGCCCTTGCCTGCCTTGCTGAGACACAGCGCCTGAACGTGACAGTTAACGCAGCCGCACGGGGCACACAGCTTTTTGACGGCTGCCTCAAACTGCAAGAGAAATACGACATCATTGGCGATGTACGAGGTGGACACGGTTTGATGACGGCCATCGAAATGGTCAGCGATCGCGCAAACAAAACGCCAATTGATGCGGCAACTGCGACCCTTGTTCAGGAAACGGCCTACCAAAACGGTTCCATCATCCGCGTGTCCGGCCCGAACCTAATCCTGTCGCCGCCGCTGATCTTGTCCGAGGCTGAAGGCACAACCATTCTCAACGCTCTGGACGCAGGCTTTGCCGCCGCGGGTGCTGCTCAATGACAACCCCACAAACCTACGCCATCACAGGCGTGGCCAGCGGGATCGGCGCTGAGCTTGCGCAGCTCCTCAAATCATCGGGGCATCGCGTCATTGGCTTTGATCTGACCGACGCCAGCGACAGTGTTGATCGTTACATCCCGCTTGATCTGAATGATCCCGTCTCCATTGCGCAGGCGGCCACCGCGTTGGATGAGCCTGTGGACGGGTTGTGCAACAACGCTGGCGTGCCACCGATCCCAGATGCCGAGGTGCTCACCCTGCAGGTCAACTTCCTGGGCCAGCGTGACTTCACCCAGAGGGTGTTTCCCCGCATTTCCGCGGGGGGGGCCATCGTCAACATGGCCAGCCGCGCGGGGCACAGCTGGATGGATAACATTGATCAGGTCAAGCGCCTTGCTGCTGTGTCTGACAGTGACGCATTGCCAGATTTCGTTGCCCGCGAAGGGATCGATGCCACACGCTGCTATAACCTGTCCAAAGAGGCCATGATCTTGTGGACACAAGCGATGACAGAGCCGTTGTTTGCTCAGGATTTGAGAGCCGTGTCGCTGTCGCCCGGAGGGATTTCAACCGGGATTCTGGACGACTTCCACCGCGCATTCGGCGATAAGGTCGCGCGCAACATCGAACGCACGGGCCGCCCCGGCCGTCCCGATGAGGTCGCACAGATCGCGGCCTTTGTCCTCTCGCGCGCGGCATACTGGATGAAAGGGATCGACATTCCAATCGACGGAGGTATGGGCGCTTTCAACCTGTCGGACCGTCTTGGGCTGGAGGTGTTCCTGTCAGGTGCCCCCGACTGACCTATCGCAGCTGCCGCGCTATCCCTTTGGCGGCACCGCAACGATGACATAGTGTTTGCGGACATATTTCTCTACATGCCACACGGGCTGCAACCCATTGTCCATGACAAAGGCATCTCCTGCCTTGACCGTCCGCGACGTGCCATCTTGGGTCTCAATCCGTGCTTCCCCTTCGAGGATGTGACAAAACTCGATCTGGTCGTTCATCGGACCCCGAAACACCCCAGCAGTGCTGTCCCACATGCCTGATTTAAAAGTGTCGTTGTTGCCGACAAAATGGCTCCAGACGTGCTGCTCTGGCGTGCCCTCGATAATGTCGTCGGCAAATTCCTTTTTGAACGGTGTGATGTCTTGCTCGGTAAAGTTTACGAATTTCATTGCTTGCCTTTCCTTCAGGATTTCGGATGCCGCAGGCGATCCCAGGCCACGCTGGCCTTGTCTTTCATCGACATCACCGGTGCCATTAGCGGCACCATGCGGCGCGACAGTTCATGCATCGGGATCGGCGCAATCTGAGACACCGGGAAGGGCAGATCAGCGTTCCGCCCGCCCAGTACCTTGCGCGCCAGACTGCGGCCCATCACAGAGGTCATCGCGATACCGCGCCCACTAAAGCCCAGCCCCGCCAGAACGCCGGGGGCGGGTGCATGCATGCGGGGCATCATGTCTTGGGTCACGCCAATGCGGCCCGCCCAAGTGCATTCGATCTCAATGTCTTTCAACTGAGGAAAGACCGTGTGTAATCCCGCCTGCAAGCGCCCGACCCCGCCCAACGTCCGCGCGCTGTCATTGCTGCCCACACAGCCAAAGATCAGCCGATTGTCCGCGTCATACCGCGCATAGTAAATGGCCAGCCGCGTGTCTGCGATGGTCTTGCGACCGGGCAAGACGGTGGCCTGTTGCGCCTCCGTCAGCGGTGCTGTGGCGAGCGAGATGCTGTACATCGGCAGCAAGGTCTGGCGCAGATTGGGCCAAAGGTCATCGGTATAGGCATTGGTCGTCAGGATCACCGTGTCACAGGTGATTTTACCTTTTGGCGTCGTCACAACCCAGAACGCGCCCTGTTTTTTGATCCCTGTTGCGGGTGCCCGTTCAAAAAGCCGCGCACCGGCGGCTTGCGCCGTTTTGGCAAAACCGCGCGTCAGGGCCATCGGTTGCACAAATCCACCCTTGGCGTGATGCAGGGCAAAATCATATGCGTCTGAGCCGACACCTTGATGTGTCTCGGCCTTCGACAATTCAGTGATCGGCGCCCCCACGCTGGCCCATCCGGCGCGCAAACGTTCCAGTCCAAGCGCCGCGTTTTGCGTATGCGCCGCCTGTATCCAGCCGTTTTGTTCCGCCCCGCAGTCAATCGCGTATCGGCGGATGTCATCAAACAGATCATCAGCCGCGGTTAGCGTGGTCTGGATCAACCGATCCCCCTGCTCCGCGCCGAACTTCTTGCGCAGATCATCCGGCGTGGCCCGCCATATCGGGTTGCACTGCCCGCCGCTGCGCCCCGACGACCCAAAGCCGATCTTTTCGGCATCAATGACAATTGTGTCCGTGCCCGCCTCAGCCAGCGTGATCGCCGTGCGCAACCCCGTCAGCCCGGCACCTACGATCACCACATCCGCCTTGGTATCGCCATCCAACCTATCGCACGTCGGTGCCGCCGGTGCCGTCCGGTGCCAATGGATTTCTTCGTTGATCACATGCGTCACTCTCAGCCAGATTCACCCACCAAACGTATTGTATTGCGAAATCTGAGTTCTGCAATGCATTACTCTTTAGTCATCACACGCATCTTCATTCGCAACCATCCGCCCAAAACGCGCCGATATTGCTTCGGCCTTGGCGACAAGAGCGGGGGCGTGGGCCAGCAGCTCCGTCAGAGATGCGACCCGCAACGGTATCCAAAGGCCAATTGCGGCAAGGATACGCTGGTCAAAATCGAGGATCGGAGCGGCAATGCCCACCACCTGATAGAATTCCTCTCGGTCCGAAATCGCGTATCCCCGCGCAAGGGTATTCCCCATGTCACGCTCAAGGGCTGCACGGCTGGTCAACGTGGTTTCAGTGAACTTCTCCAGCTCAGCGGTTTGAAAATACGCCTCCCGCTCTTCTACTCTCATATGTGCCAGGAACACCTTGCCTGCTGCCGTGTTGTGCAGTTCCGACTGCCCGCCGGTTTTCACAGCAAGGCGGTAAGGGTGCGGGATGCGCGTGCGGATGAAAGTCGCCGTGTGTTCACTGCGCACCGACAGCGCGACATTCATGCCGGTCTGATCAGACAATTCGACCAGATCCTGATCCTCAATCAGGCTCAGGTCCATTTTCTCCCATGCCGCGCGGGCCCAACTGACCAATCGGTCCCCTGTGGAATAGGTGCGGTCCCGGTCATCATACTGGACCAAATCCTGCCCCATCAGGATCGACAGGATGCGGTGGGTCGAGCTTTTGTTAAAGCCGGTTTCGGCCGCGATCTCTGTCTGTGTCAATCGCCCTTTGGAGCGTGCCAAGAGGTCAATGACAGCGACACTTTTCTCGACAATAGAACTCTGAACTTCGCGCACCATGTCCGCATTCCTGACCCATCACTTTCGTGGCGCATCTGACCTTGAATGGTCCGCCACAGCAACAGCTATATTGAGCAGCCAATTGCCTTCGTACCGCAGCGTTGAAGTGTTGGTGACATCTTGTGCGCCCCAAGGGTCACGGCCCTTTTGTCTCACACACTGGCCCCAAAAGCCTCTTGGCCGACAAAAGTCTGTGACCGCTTGACGAAGATTTGCGCGTTCGGCTAAATGAAACCATAGTTTCGCAATTCAAAACTTTTTCTGTGCAAGGACTGCGTATGGCACATACCGATGATGGTCTTCCCGTGGACGTGCCGGCGGGCAAATCACGGGAATGGAATTTCCATCCTGACCTGCCTATTGCGATGTCACCGGTTTTCGATGTCCCTCCCAAACCCAAAGCCGCCCTTGCATGGGTGGCGGGCACCTGGACAAAGCTCACACCACCTGTAAGCCACCTGACCTGCGCAGTGATCGTGTTTCTTTTCCTGTGGCCAGAGATGGCGACGATGCAGACCTTCAGCGCAAGCTGGATCACGCAGATATTCGCCGTCAACTTTGGTGCGGTGATTTTGTTTGCGACCGCGCTGCACCTCTACCTGTTCGTGTTTGCCGCCCAGCAAACCCGGCTGAAATTCGATGTCCGCCCGATGGAGCGAACCCGACGTTTCACCTTTGGCAATCAGGTCTGGGACAACGTCTTTTGGACACTTGCGTCTTCTGCGATCTGTTGGTCGGCTTGGATGGTTTTCTATTTCTACCTTGCAGCGAATGGGTGGCTGCCCACGATCGAAAGTTTTGGCACCTCACCGATCTGGTTCGTTGCCTTTTTCTTCGTGATCCGGTTTTGGCAGTCGTTTCATTTCTACTGGATACACAGGCTGATTCACATCCCGTGGATCTTCAAAAAGGTGCACCACTTGCATCACCGAAACATCAATGTGGGGCCTTGGTCGGGGCTCGCCATGCACCCGGTTGAGAGCTTTTTGTATTTCTCCGGTATCCTGATCCACTTTGTCCTGCCGACCCACCCGGTCCACGTCCTGTTCCACATGTTCGCATTGAGCCTCGGCGCTGTTTTCTCGCATGCAGGCTTTGACAAATTGCTGATCAAAGAAAAGGAAACGATGAAGGCAGGCTCATTTCATCATCAGCTGCATCACCGTTATTTTGAATGTAACTACGGCTCAGAGGAAATACCGCTGGATCGTTGGTTTGGCAGCTTCCATGACGGCACACCCGAAGCCACAACCCGCATCCGCGCCCGGAAAAAGCGGCTGTTTGCGGGTAAGTGACCTTAGCTATAGACCAGCGTGCCGTCCTCCAGATCGGCTGCTGGCAGGGTCTTGCGATCAATGAAATAGTCTTGCGTCATGATCCAAGGTTCATGATCTCCCTGTTTGGGCAACAGGTGCATGCGGCGTTGAATGTAACCCGCGCTAAAGTTCTCATTCTCGATCCAGGGTCGTGGGGTCATATTCTGTTCGTCGGGTTTCAGACGGGGCGTTACAGAATGGACCGCCTTGGTCTCCATATGATCCAGCAACCGGCAGACGTAGTTTGAGACCAGATCGGCACGCAGGGTCCAGCTTGAGCGCAAGTAACCGAAAACATTGACCAGATTGGGCACTTCCGAAAACATGATCCCACGGTGGGTAAAGCTCTTGCTCAGGTCCAGCGGTGTCCCATCAATTTCAAACGCGATGTCGCCCAGCGCGCTGAGCACCAATCCGGTGGCAGAGACAATAATATCCGCAGTCAGCGTCTCACCATTCTGCAGCACGATACCGGTGTTTGTGAACTCTGCGATATGCCCGGTGACAACAGACGCCTTCCCCGCTGCGATAGCTTGAAAGAAATCACCTTCGGGGACCATTGCGAGACGCTGTTCCCACGGGCGATAGCGGGGTGTGAAATGTGTCTCAACATCATAATCCTCACCCAGATAGCTGCGTGCGCCATTGATCAGTTCGTCGGCAAGCACATCTGGCTCCGACAAGGCGCGCGCGCGCAACTTCTCCGACTCAAACAGATTGCGTCGCCGCATGATGTCGTGAAACTGATCATCCGGCAGATCCAGCGCACGTAGCGTATCGGTAAAGTCATCGCTTTGCGGGCGGGCATAGAAATATGTAGGGGACCTTTGCAGCATTGTGACATGCGCGGCTGTCCCTGCTATTGCGGGCACAAGTGTTGCAGCGGTTGCCCCTGACCCAATCACCACAACCGTTTTGTCGGTGTAGTCCAACCCCTCCGGCCAGCTTTGCGGGTGGATGACCGGACCCTCAAAAGCCGCACGCCCCGGATACTCGGGCATATATCCCTGAGTGTGCCGATAGTACCCCGCACACATCCACAAGAACTTGCAGATGATCGTGCGCTGCACCTCGCCTTGCGTCATGCTGACTGTCCAGCGTTGCGTTTCACTGGACCATTGCGCGTCTGTAACCAGATGGTTGAAACGGATGTGTCGTCCCAAATCCTGTTCGCTGACGGCCTCCGTCAGATAGGTCATGATCTCTTCTGCGGTCGCGATGGGCACGCCCAGCCAAGGCTTCCATTTGAACCCGAACGTAAACAGATCGCTATCGGAGCGGATGCCGGGAAACCGGTGGGTATGCCAGGTGCCGCCAATGTCATCCTGAGCTTCGATGATCGCAAAACTGTCGTCTGGTCTATTCCTTTGCAGATGATAGGCCGCATCAATGCCGGAAATGCCCGCGCCGATGATCAAAACATCCAGATTTTCAGGTAAAGAAGGTTCAGACATTACAAGCCTTAGCTGCGCGCACCCGCGCTTGGTTTCGCTCAGCCTACGATAGGAAACTCCGAGGGTAAACTTTGATCAGACAGTTGCGTGACAAATGCAATCTGGCAGCACTTTCGACGGCGCGCTGTACCGTCGCTGTCAGGTACCCTGCCCGTTCAGGATGTGCGCGCACGACAGGTTGTTGTTACCGCACCCAACCGGGAGGATCTGCTGGAGCGCGCCCAGTTACAGCGGCATCTGCGCAATCAGACAGGCTTCCAAACCGCACCTTCCGTCCACTCAGACCGGGGGCATAATGGGCGTATTTGCCAGAGTTGGTCATCAGCGTCTGCGCGTTGGGAGGAAAGAGCGGTTCGACAATGGAGCACCAGCACAGGTCTGAATAGAACGTCACGCCGGCCCGCTGAAGCGGTCCAACCATTCCTTCTGCCTTTGCCTTGGTCATAACATCGCGGCCAAGCGTGATGACGACGCAAACATCTGGATGTACTTCTTGGCCTTTCATCAAGGCCGCAAACCTTCGCGTTTCCTCCAACGAAAAATGAGGGCTTCCCAACGCAATCAGGTCAATCTTGGAAGGGCCAGCGTTGAACGCATGCCACGCTTGGGCAAGATCAGGAATGGAGATGCGCGCGGTTGCGGCAGTTTTGACTGGCTGGATGTCCCCTTCGGGTGTCACCCCCGCGACATGCAGCAAGGGCGCGGCAGACGTTGTGCCAAAGGCGGCACATATCGCTCTGAGATCATCCCGGCTTGGCGCGCTATGGTCCAGCCCCTTTAGCACGGGCACGCGGTCAGGGGCCAAGCGGCCCGCCACCCAGCCCAGCAACGGCCACACCGCGTCATCGTGATTGTCCGGCAGATCGACGTCAATCACGACATCAGGACGGCGATTTTCAGCCAGATACACACCAGTCTGAGGTGCGCGCCCTGTCATCGCGATGAAAAGGTCGAGGTAATCTGGGTGTTTGGCTGTGCGCGCGCCCAACACGGAATTGGCATAGATGACAGCGTTGGATTCTGACCAACCGATGTTTTCTTCCAACTTTGGCGCATCATCAGCAAGATAAGGGGCGCAGGTGAACGTGGGACGCGCGCCCATCTGGACATAGGCATCCGCCAATCGACTGGCCGCGTTCCCGAAGTCAGGCGGCAGGTCTTGCGCTGTCCAGTTTTCCCGGTCCACCGAAATCGCATTGATCGTGGTTGGAATGGCAACTTTTGCCCCCATTTGGGCCATCGTTTCAGCAAAGATCAGGTTGGCGTCATGGGCGTAGATACAGCCATCTATGTGGCCCCGCGTTACATCGATCAGACGCGTCGCCCCCTGAGAGGTCGCCATCGCGCAGATGACATCCATCGCAACGGCTGTGGGGCTGCCCATGTCGCCTGTCAGCATGGCCGTGTCAGCGGAAGACAGCTGCAAATCGTTCTGGGTCAGCCTGTGCAGTTCAACACATGCGCCATCGCCCAACAGCCTGTCGCCGACAAGCTTTGCCGACCGCCACGACCTGACCAGATCATATGCGTCAGCGCCAAGCCGCGCCACACCGACAGTCCGATCAAACATCCGCGCCGCGATTACCGCGCCCAATGTCAGAACCTCCTCCGCCTCACGAAAGATCAACGCGGCAGGCGCACTGCCGTTGAGCGCCAGTTGCAACAGGACACCGCTGCCCGAGCAGGAGCCGCGGCTGGTGGGCATGAGAACGATCTTTCCCGCAAGGGATTGCCTGTGCAGATCGTGATGCGCGTCAATGACCGTGCCGCTTTCGGGATCTACTCCGCCCCAGAAACTCAGACCTTCCCCGCAAACGACAATTTCGGCCTCGACCGCTGCCGGGACAATCAGATCGTTCTTGCAGGTGCCCATCGCATCATCCCCCGGCGGTGCCGTTGAAAGGTAGCATGTTTTGCTGACCGTTGGTCAGGTCTGCTGTGCCATGCAGCACAATATCTCGAACATGATGGACACCCCCAGAAACGCAGTCCCTCCCGAGGCATCAAACGGCGGAGAAACCTCTACCAGATCGGCACCTGCGATATCGACGCCCTTCAAGAGACGGGCGACCTTGATCGCCTCAAAGGCGTTTGGCCCGCCCACCTCCGGCGTGCCCGTCCCCGGCGCAAACGCCGGATCAACAAAATCGATATCATAGGAGACATAGGTCGGCTGCGACCCAGCGATATCACGGGCCTCAGCCATCACATCGTCAGGTCCGCGTTCAAAGTATTCCTCAATCGGGACGATCCTGATGCCAACGGACGCGGCAAAGTCGCGGTCTTCCATGTCGTAGGCCGTACCGCGAATACCAATCTGTATGACACGTTTGGGGTCCAGCAACCCTTCTTCGACTGCGCGCCGAAAGGGGGTGCCGTGGGTATACTTTGTACCGCCAAAATAGCTGTTGAAAAGATCCGTGTGGCTGTCGAAATGGATCATGCCCAAGGGGGCGTCCTTGGCCAAGGCGTGCAGGATCGGAAGGGAGGAAAGATGATCACCACCCGCTGTCAGCGGTCTGATCTGTGCTGCGGTCACCTGATCGTAAAACGCCGTGATCCGCGCCATGCTGTCCAGTATATCAGCCGGATTGGGCGGCACGTCGCCCAGATCGGCACATTGCGCCAGTTCAAAAGGGCGCACGCCCGTGGCCCCGTTCTGTGCGCGGATCATCGTCGACATGTCGCGCAATTGCCGGGGACCATGACGGGGGCCTGGTCTGTTGGTTGTGCCGCTGTCCCAAGGCACCCCGATCAAACCGATATCTACCTCTGACAGGCGCGGATGCTCCAGATCAAGGTGCGGGAGGCGCATGAAAGTCGGCACGCCGGCAAAACGAGGCACCTCAAACCCGGACACGGGATGAAAGAAACTGTCGGTCATGTCACCTCCATGCGATGCACCCAAGCGGTTGCTCATTCAGCGATGTCTTCGGCCCAAAGCTCAGGTTTTTCGTCAATAAATCGCTTCATCAGCGCCACGCAGTCGGGATCTTCGGCGATCACCACTTCGACACCGCGCGCGCGCAGAAATTCTTCGTTGCCACCAAAGTTGGTCGTGTCTCCGATGACGACACGCGGCACCCCGAATTGCACGATCGTGCCTGAACACATCATGCAAGGTGACAACGACGTATAAAGCACCGTATCGCGATATGTCTTTTGCCGCCCTGCTTTGCGCAAGGCATCCATTTCGCCGTGCGCAATCGGGTCTCCGCCCTGAACACGCTGATTTCTACCGCGGCTCACAACTTGACCTGCGCGGGCAAGGACCGATCCGATGGGACATCCGCCTTCGTCAAAACCGGCTTTGGCCTCATCATAGGCAATCCGCAGCAACCGAATGTCATCTTCTGTCATCATTTTCAGGCCTCATCGTTGTGAAGGTGGTGTGTCATAGTAGGGCAGTGTTTCTATTGACGCAGACCATTTGCCCGCGGCCTCCAGCGCTTCCATGTGATCGGCAATGCCACCCAATGTGGTGAACCAGACATCCTTGGTATTGAGGGTGTGTTCGATCCATTTCTCAACCAACTGCCAGCGCGCCAATCTACCCGTCAAAAACGGATGCACGATCAACATGAAAAAGCCGCCCGCCTGATATTGCGCCTCAAACTCCTCCCAAAACCCCGCAAGGCCCTCGGAGGGGGATTTGACCGGCATCATATAGCCAATCTCATCATAGTGCGCGAACGGCGGCCAGTCATCGGTGCCCCAATGCACCGGCATCTCAAAAAGCCGTCCGTTGGGCGACTGCAAAACATGCGGGATGTCGTCCCCCATCAAAGAGCTGTCATACCGCATGCCATGCTCCAGCATGAGGTCCACAACTTCATCCGTGATGTTATAGACGGGTGCCCGGTAGCCATCGGGTACTTTGCCGCAAATACGTTTGTGCGCTTCCAATGCCCGCTCAAAAGGTTCACGCTGATCGCCATAGGTCGCAATGGGATCCTCATGGATCCAACCGTGATGGCCGATTTCATGGCCACCGCCAAGGATCCCCTCGACCGCTTGGGGATATTGCTCAAGACACCATCCCGGGATGAAGAACGATTGTCGGAGACCAAAGCGTGCATAGGTGTCAAGAATGCGCGGGATCGCGACATTTGGGCCGTAACGCCCCATCGAAATGGGATAAAGCCTGCGATGGCTGTCGTCGGGCCGTGCCACGTGGATCAGGCTGTCTGCGTCCATGTCAAAGGTAATCGCCACAGCGCATTTGGCCCCGTTAGGCCAAGGGATAGGATTGCGGATCATGTCAGCCGTCTTTCAGAATGTTGGCATTGTGGGGTTCCCAGCTAAGCCATGCGAACGTGCCGGGTGTAAGGTCCAGTTCCATCAAAGCCCGCTCCTGCATCTGCACTTTGAATTCCTGCCCTCCCGCGCCTTCAAAAAACAGCGTCACAACGGAACCGATAAACTCTTCTGAGATCAACGTAGCCTCCGCCTTGTTCTGGGCCTGTGGCTCTTGCATTGAAAGGGAAACAAGGTCCGCTGACACTGCAAAGCTGACCTCTTGCCCCCCTGTCACCGTTGTCTCCGGCGTCTGGGCCAGAAATGTCCCCTGCTCTGTGGTGACTTGTGTGCCCGCGCCCTCGACGGCAATGACCTTGCCAGACAGGATATTGTTGCGGCCCACAAATTCGGCCACAAACCTGTTGGCGGGCGCGCGGTAGATATCTTTCGGGGAGCCGATTTGCGCGATATCCCCCTGGCTCATGATGACCACTCTGTCCGCCATTGCAAAAGCCTCGGACTGAGAGTGCGTCACATAGACAAAGGTGATCCCCAGTTCCTTTTGCAAGCGGGTCAGAACACCCTGCATTCGGATCACTAGATTGGCATCCAATGCCGAAAGCGGCTCATCCAGAAGCAGCATCTTGGGCTCCATCACCAGACTACGCGCCAACGCCACCCGCTGCTTTTGTCCGCCTGAGAGGGTGGCGACGTTGCGCTCAGCGAACTCTCCGATTTGCATACGGTCCAACCAATCGAGCGCACGCCGTTTGCGTTCCGCGGCATCCACTCCCCGCATTTTGAGGCCAAATTCGACATTCCCGCGCGCCGTCAGAAACGGGAAAAGCGCCAGCGATTGCCAGACAAGCGGCGTGTCCCGCTCGTGCGGTTTGACGTCGTTCATCAGCTGGCCGCCAATGCGTATTTCACCCGCACTTGGCGCTTCCAGCCCCGCCAGCATCCGCAGCGTCGTGGTTTTGCCGCAGCCAGACGAGCCCATGATGGCCAGAAATTCACCCTCATGAATGTCCAGCGTCATGTCCCGCACGGCGGTAAAATCATCAAAGCGTTTTTCAACATTGCGAAAAGTGACGAGCGGGTCGGTCATGTCAGGAATGGCTCTTTAACTGGCGGCTGATGAAGATCACTTGCGCAAGGATCACCAACGTCATGGAAGTCAGGAACACGAATGTCCCGATGGCGTTAACCTGTGGGTCAATGTTGCCCTGAACAATTTCCAAAATCAGGATCGGCACAGTTTTATTGAGGCCAGAGACGAACCAGGCAACCGCAAATTCATCAAAGGAAACCGCAGCCGTCAGAAACAATGATGACAAGATCGCAGGCGCACAAAACGGCAAGATAACGTGGCGCATCGCTTGCCATTCTGTCCCCCCAAGGTTCCAGGCAGCGGCTTCAAGGTCGGGGTCCATCTGATGCAATCGCAGCCGGATGATCGCCATAGCGAAGGGTGCCGTGAGCACCGAATGCGCCATGATGATGCTCCATAACTGCCCCGACAAACCAAGTCGTGACAACCACGCAAGCATCGCCAGAGCCATGATGATAAGGGGAATGGTAGGCGGCAACAGGATCAACGCGAGGTATGGCCCTTTGAACCGGAAATTGTAGCGAAAATCGGAATATGCCGTGCAAAACCCCAATACCGTGGCCAGCACCGCAGTGCTGGTCGAAACGATCACCGAATTACGCACCGCCTGCCAGACGTCCGGGTCCGCCAACACCTTGGCGTACCACTGTGTTGAAAACTCGCCCAGTGGAATGGTGGGGAACCGTTGCGAATTGAACGAAAACACCAGACTAAAGAGGATCGGCGCAAAGACGAAGGTAAAGATCAGCACGACATAGAGCGCCAACAAAATGTTCAGTCCACGCCCCTGCATCACCGCGCCCCTTTGGGTTTGCGGTAGGCGAGCGCAATGGCGGTAAACGCGACAGTAAAGAGTGTTAGCATCATCATAATGGCGACAACGGCCGCACGCGGCCATTGCTGGCCGGATTTCGTGGTATCAAGGATCAGGATCGGCAGTGTTGGTTCCTGCGATCCACCAAGGTAGAAGGGCGCAACAAAATCGCCAAACGCCAGAATAAAACAGAATAGAGCCGCCACGATGAATCCCGTTTTGGAGAGCGGCAACACCACGCGCCAAATGGTGGCCAGCGGTTTGCACCCCAGATTGCGCGCCGCCTCCACCAATGTCTTGTCGATATTTGCCATCGTGACCGTCTGCAGGATCACCGCCAACGGCAAAGTCAGGGTCAAATACCCGACGATGGTGCCAAAATGGGTGTTCAGCATCTTGAACGGACCCAGCCCGACATAGCCCAGCATGGCGTTCAAAACCCCGCTTTCAGCGAGAATGACGTACCATGAAAACGTGCGGACAAGGTAGGAAGTAAAGAACGGTATGATCAGCAAAAACAACGCCCATCGGCGCACCCCCTCTGACGCGCGAAACGAAAGTGCCCAAGCGGCTGGAAAGGCCACAAGCATCGCAATGCTGGCGCTGAGGGAGGCAATGAATAGCGTGTACCAATAGCTGTCCCAAAAATAGCCCCGGGTCAGCATCTTTTGCCAATTCACAAACTCAAAGGCTTCGGTCATCCGATAGTTCTTCACCACGAAAAACGAAATCGCGATCATGAAGAGGACCGGCCCAACAAAAAAGACGCATTGCCAGATGATGATCGGCAACCGCCATGTCAGCGCATAGAGATCGATTTTGCGTTTCGCGTTCAAACCTGGTGTCCTTGCCCCGACGCGGGCGGCCAAAGGCGACCGCCCGCAACTGTGCCTTTAGGCGTTCTTGTATTCGGACCAGAAATCGTTCCAGTCTTCGAGGCTTTGCTGCTGCGGAATATCGCGATAGTGGATCCGCCCCTCATTGATCAAAGCAATCGGATCGTTGGCCATTCCATCCATTTGATGGCTGCGCTTGGCTTCTGCCGGATCAACCTCTTGCAACATCGCACGACCGGCCTTTGTCACACAGAACCCCGGATAAGCGAGCATCTGTGCGGATTTGACCTGCCCTTCGGGTGACATCATGTATTGGATGAATGTCTTGACCAGATCAGCCTTTGAGCTGTCCTTGCCGATACAATAGCTTTCGGTGAACTGGATGCCCCCCTCTTTGGGAATAACCGATGCGACCGGCGCACCGTCCCGTTCGAGCACACCTGTGATCCAATCCCCGATGCCACACATTGCCAGCATTTCACCATTCTTGAGACCGTTGAAGGTGCCGCCATAGTCAAAGAAGCCGCCAACTTGCGGGCGCAGGCTCATCGTGGTTTCCTGCACAGCGGACCATTGATCATCCGACAAATCCCACAGCCCTGCGGCATTGCCGTTTTTCAGGCTCATCATGCCAAGGTTTGGCAGATGCCAGTCAAAATGGCCTACCTTGCCTTCCAACTCCGGTTTCCAGAACCCCTGATAGCTTGCTGCTTCTTCCGCGCTCATGGCGGTGGTGTTGTAGGAAACGCCCAAATGGCCGCCCCGCAGGATCATCGAATAGAGCGTGTCCCCGTCCCAATGGCCCGGGAACTTTGTGAAATCCTCGTGCAGCATGTCCTCGAAGGGATAATCGTTTGCGTCGAGCGCTTCGATGTAGCCTGCGGCATTGAGCTGCTGCACAAATTCGCCGTCCGACAGAATAATGTCGTAAGTGCCCGGAGGCGACTGTGCGATCAAAGCGAGCATATTGTCCCCGCCTGCGTAATATTTGGGCACAAACTTGACGTTTTTGGCCTCTTCAAACGCACCAACCATGTCAGCCTCACCATGCCCGTACCAAGCAAGCATGTTGATCTCAGTTGTGGCGGCCCATGCGCGCCCTACAAACGGAGCCGACAGGGCAACGCCCCCACCGATACGCAGGATGTCTCTTCTAAGAAACTGATTTTGCTTTTCTTTAGTGGTCTTCGTCATGTCGTCTACTCCGCTGTTGTCGTGGCAATCTCGCGCCCGGTTCTGCGCTTTTGGTATTTTTCCGAGCCTACCCGGATCAGGTTAGCCAGAATCGCGCATCAAAGGAAATTTATCGACCATATGAACGCATTAACTTCTGTTATGCGAGGGTTCAGTTGCCTCGCCCGAATGCAACACATTCTCAATGGTGCGGGTCAACCGCTCAGCAACGAGGTTGCCCCACCGCCCCAACCGCGTCTGGCGATAGAACAGACCAATGCGCAAAGGCTCCAGCGCGGGAAGCCCCTCGTGTGGCGCGATCTGGCGCATGCCGTCTTGGGTCGTCGGTGACGTCAGGCTGGTAAACCCAAGCCCATCGCGGACCGCCTCTTGCACTGCGTCAATGTTCGGGCTGGAAAAGACAACATTCCAACTTCGCTCAACCGAGGTCAGCGCATCGGTCATGCGTTGCCGATAAACACATCCCGGTGGATGGGCGACAAGCGGCAAATCGTCAAAATCACCGGGTTGAATGGTGTTCGCAGCCACCCAAATCGGCTGTTCACGCCAATGCTGCACCAGGAACTGCGGATCGCCTCCTTGGTACAACGCAACAATGACATCCAGATCATCCCGCAGCAGCGCATCATGCAGCTTGTGGGACAGATCACATCGGATTTTCCCGCGCAGGGTATCATTCTCCAACAGCACCTGTGTCACTTCGCGTTGCAACAGCCTGACACCGTAGTCGAGCGGAAGGCCGATGCGTAGGTCCGTCTCTGCATCCTTGCGCTCAAACAACCCCATCGCCAAATCATTTAACCGCAAAATCTGCCGCGCATGCATCGCAAGCGCTTCACCTTTTTCGCTGACATGCATGGTGCGGCCCTTGTGCCGGATCAGTTTGTACCCCACCAAATCCTCAAGCCGCTTAATTTGCAGGCTCACCGCAGGCTGCGACCGGTTCAAAAGGTCGGCAGCGCGTGTGTGGCTCTTGACCTCAATCACCGTAACAAAGGTTCGGAGCAGATCGGTTGGCAGGTTTACGGATCGCATAAGACAGATTTCAAAAATTTATCATGGGATTGCAATAATAAATTTCCTTAATTCCATCCTGCTCCCTAATTTGCACCCATGAACCGCCACGCTTTTCACAAACTGTTCAAATCTCCGGGTCCGGTTGTCTTGCCCGTGATCCACGTATTGGACACTCAGCGCACCTTGCGGAATGTGCGCGAGGTAATCGGTGCCGGGGCTGCCGGGTGCTTTTTGATCAACCATGACTTTGAACCTGAGCAGTTCCTGCCCATCATAAGAGACGTGCGCGCGGCCTATCCCGCGTTGTGGATGGCCGTGAATTTTCTTGCTGTGACGGGAAAGACCGCCTTTCCGATGTTGGGAGAACTGGCCCGTGAGGGCGTGCACGTCGATGGCTATTGGGCCGATGACGCCTGCATAGATGAGCACGGCAAAAATACCGAGGCCCGCGAGATTGCCCAAGTCTATGAGGACAGCGGGTGGCGCGGGCTCTACTTCGGCGGGACCTGCTTTAAGAAACAACGTCCCGTCGCGCCAGAACACTATGGTGCCGCAGCCGCCGAGGCTGCGGCATTCATGGACGTGGTCACAACATCAGGTGTGGCAACGGGCCATGAAGCGGAGCTGGGCAAGGTTGAAACCTTCCGCAAAGCCATCGGCGACACGGCACTTGCGCTGGCTTCTGGTGTGACCCCGGAAAACGCCGCCGCCTACAGTGACGTTGACTGCTTTATGGTCGCCACAGGCATCAATGAACCAGATAATTTCTATGACATCGACCCAGACAGGCTGGCCGCTTTGATGCAGGTCACCCGACGCCTGGGACAGGGAGAAGCACAATGACCCAACAGGACAAAGGCCCGCGCGATGACCGCTGGTATCTCAACATCATGGCCCCCAACACCAAGGGCGACAAATTTGCATGGCTTGATCCAACGTCCATCTACATCAATGCCCGCGCGTTCAATGATCTTCTGGATGATATGATGGCTGATCTGGACGGCGTCGAATTCGATGTGGTCGCTGGCCTCGATGCGATGGGATTTGTCCTTGGCGCGGCGCTTGCGGCCCGCAGTGGCGTGGGCTTCCTGCCCATCCGCAAGGCCGGAAAACTTTGTGTGGACACCGACAAAGTCTCCTTTGGCAATTATTCCGGACGCACACAGGATATGGAAATGCGTCTGCCGGCCTTTGCGCCGGGCACCCGTGTGCTGCTTGCCGATCAGTGGGTGGAAACAGGTGGCACAATGGATGGGGCGATCCGCCTTGTTGAGCGACAAAGCGGCACGATCGCTGGCATGGTGGCCATCGCAATCGAAGAAAACGCGCGCACCGACCATTACCGAAGCACATACCCCTGTGTTTCCGCGGTTGTTCCCGGATCTCGCTGGCAGACCGAATGTAATGCCCAGACCCTGTCGAGCTTTGACAGCTACAGCCCGGAACGGGCCTTTCCCAAAGGGGCCTGAGGCTCAGGTCGCGGTCAACACCTCAAACTGCAGGATATCGGGGGCGACACCAGCGCCATTCACCGGGGTCAAATCCTGTGGGCAGGCAGACATGACCGCGATTGTGTCCACCTCAGCGCGGAGCGTCACGTGGTCGCCGGGTTTCGACACCGGGGGTGCAAAATGCGTGCTGCCATCCGACTGCACCGGGACGTTCATCCAGATGTTGAAAGGGGCCGGCACCCGCGGGGCCGACATGCCAATCGCACGCATCGCCATGCGCAAATTGTCAGCACAATTGTCATGGTAATCCTCGCAGCCCAGTTCACGGTATCTTGCGTGATCGCAACTTGCCACGATCGTATCATGCACCCCCGGTGAGGTATCTTCGGTCAATGTCAAAAGCGCACGGCGCATGTTGGTCACCAAGGGATCACCCACTTTGGGAAAGATGGAGCCAAGGGAGGTATGCAGATGCGCCATCGACAGATGCTCTTTCACATCGTCCGGGACAAAGGCCCAGAAATCACAGACCTGATGGCCGCTGGGGTTGAATATCCGCAGGCTCTGTCCTTTGGTCAGCCGCACCGCCACACCGCACCGCGCCTCAATCAGATAACGACGCCCCGGTTCCGCTGTGCCATCGGGCGAAATGGCCAGCTTCAGGCTGCGGTTTGTGCCGTCAGGCTCGCTTACGTTCAAAGATGCCACGCTGTTCCCCCTCGCCTTTTTCCACCCTCAGACAAAATCACGTCAGAACGCATCTGAAAAGCAAGCTTTGCACGGTTGCGAGCCATGCAAAAACCGCTGCGCTTTTGGTGGCGCAAGGGACCGCCCGTTTGTGCGCTCCGGTTTATGCCCTAAACTGATCTCAGCACATCCATCAACCACAAGGGGAATCATCATGCCACTCGACCTCAATCGCCGCAGCTTTATGGCCGGAACCGCCGGTTTGATTGCCCTTCATCCGTTTTCGGTTCAGGCCGCGACAAATCAGGCGCACTTGCGCATTATGGAGACAACCGACCTGCACGTTCATGTCTTTCCCTACGACTACTATGCCGACAAACCCCGCGACACCGTGGGGCTGGCGCGCACGGCGTCCCTGATCAAGGGCATCCGCGATGAGGCCACAAATGCACTGCTAATCGACAATGGCGATTTTCTGCAGGGCAACCCGATGGGCGACTACATCGCCTATGAGCGCGGGATGAAAGAGGGGGATCTGCACCCGGTCATCGCCGCCATGAACACCCTTGGTTTTGACGCCTCAACGCTTGGCAATCACGAGTTCAACTACGGCCTCGACTTCCTGATGAAGGCCCTTGCCGGTGCTGATTTCCCTGTGGTGAACGCAAATGTCGCCCTTGAGCTGGGCAGTGATCCGACAAAGGATAAGACGCTCATCCCACCTTACGTGATCCTTGATCATAAGGTCACCGATGGCGCGGGGGTGGCGCATGATATCAAAGTCGGCCTGATCGGTTTTGTACCGCCACAAATCATGGGCTGGGACCGCCGGCACCTCGAAGGGAACGTGCAGGCGCGCGATATCATCGAGACGGCGCGCGCTTATATTCCCCAGATGAAAGAAGCGGGAGCAGATATCATTGTGGCACTCTCACACTCGGGTATTGGGGCCGCCGACCACACAGACGGGATGGAAAACGCCGCCGTACCGCTTGCAGGTCTTGAGGGCGTTGATGCGATCCTGACAGGTCACAGCCATCTGGTCTTCCCCTCCCCCGGCTATGCGGATTTTGCAGGTGCCGATGTGGATGCTGGCACCTTGATGGGCACACCTGCAACGATGGGCGGGTTCTGGGGCAGCCATATGGGCCTGATTGACCTGCTGGTCGAAAAGGACGGTAACGCGTGGCGCGTTGTCTCCGCCGTCTCGGAGGCGCGCCCGATCTCCAAACGCAATGAGGATCGTTCTACCACGGCTCTGGTCGAAAGTGATGCGGCGGTGTTGGCGTCGGTCCAACAGGAACATGACGAAACATTGACTTATGTACGCCGCGCGGTGGGCAAAACCGATGCACCGCTGCACAGTTACTTCGCGCTTGTGGCCGATGACCCGTCAGTTCAGATCGTCTCGATCGCACAGCTTTGGTACATTGAGCAGATGCTCAAAGGGACGGAGCACGAAGGACTGCCCATTCTGTCTGCCGCCGCCCCTTTCAAGGCAGGCGGGCGTGGGGGGCCTGAGTATTTCACGGACGTGCCCAAGGGGGACGTGGCGATCAAGAATGTCTCGGACCTGTACCTCTATCCCAACACGGCACGTGCAGTTCGGGTAACGGGTCAGCAGGTCAAGGATTGGCTTGAACGCTCTGCCGGTATTTTCAATCAGGTGGCTCCGGGCGCGCAGGATGTCGTGCTGCTGAACCCGTCGTTCCCCAGCTATAATTTTGATGTGATCGACGGGGTGGAATATCAGATCGATCTTTCACAACCCTCGAAGTTTGACCCCAAGGGCGTCCTGCTTGATGACAACGCATCGCGCATTGTGAACCTGACCTACAACGGCGCGCCGCTTGATATGGCGGCAGAGTTCATCATCGCCACCAACAATTATCGCGCGGGCGGTGGTGGGTCCTTTCCGGGTGCCTCCCCCGAGACAACTGTGTTTGAGGGGCCGGACACCAACCGCGACGTTATCGTGCGCTACATCGTTGAAAAGGGCACCATCAGCCCCAAGGCGGATGCGAACTGGACGTTCAAACCGATGCCTGGCACCACGGTCCTCTTTGACACAGGACCCGCCGCGAAAGCATATGTGTCGGATGTGCCAGGTGTCCAGATTGAAGCGGCAGGCGACGGCCCTGATGGCTTTGCCCGTTTCCGGATTTCGCTCTAAGGCTCTCTAATCGGGGCGCGCCTCAAACGGGAGGCGCGCCAGCGACCTGAGAATGTCCCCCGTATATAGGAACCGCCCCCTGCGTCGCGCCAAACGCCACGCACAGCCTCATTTCTCGCGCTGTTCCAGTGCGTTGGTTCCCGCCACCGACGCGCGCTCTATAATGCGCACTTCCAGGTTCTGCGAAATGCCGGCCCGTTTCTCTTCGATCATTGCCACAAGCTCCTGGGCCGCCAGCCGTCCCATTGTCTGGTGCGGCACGCGTACCGTCGTCAATTCGGGGATTGTAACCTGCGCAAGCTCAAGATCATCAAACCCGGTAATAGACACATCCTGAGGGATGCGCAGACCCAGCTTTCGCGCACCTCGAACGGCCCCAACCGCCAGCACATCATTGCCGCACAGCACAACGCTCGGCCTTGGCACGCGGGTCATCAACTCAGCAAATGCGGCCGCCCCATCCTCAATGTTGTAGGGCACTTCAATCGGGTTCAGCGTTGCGGGGTCGAGGCCATGCGTCTGCATTGCATCTTGTACACCGGCAATCCGCAAGCGCGCGCGATCATTCTGGCGGCTGACCCCTGATATCATCGCGATATGCCGGTGGCCCAATGCGATCACCTGTTCTGCCAGCGCGTTCATCGCTGCGCGGTTGTCAAACCCGATAGAGGCGGCACGCCCGCCCTCATCATAGGACCACGCGACAAGGATCGGGACCCGTTGTTGTTCCAGATAATCATAGATTGCCGGGTCGCGATCATGGCCAATCACAAGTATCCCGTCCGCCCCCCGTGCCACAAGATTTCTGATCTGCTCTTCTTCTGCCTTTGCCTTGTAGGCCGAGCTTGAGACAAGCAACGTGTATCCGCGGCTGTCCAGTTCCTCCTGAAAAGCCTGCAATCCGCGTGCAAAGATTGCATTTTCCATCGTGGGAATGATTGCGCCAATGGTAAAGGTCCGCTTGGCCGCCATGAAACGCGCTGCGAAATTCGGCGTGTAGCCCAGCGCCTTTATCGCCTCATTGACCCGTTCCCGGGTGCTGTTTGATACCTTGTCAGGATCGTTCAAACACCGTGACACTGTCGCTGTAGAGACACCCGCGGCGCGCGCAACATCGTCCAAAGTGGGCGCACCGGTTTGTGCAGACATGCCAATTCCCTTCTTTGCTTTCGCGTCGCACCCCTATCACGCAGGCCTCAAGCGAACCAATTGTAAAAACTGCTTTTGCCAAAATGTAAGGGCTTGCACGCGCAATGTAAACGCTTACAGTGCACCATAGAATCAACCTGCGCAAACGAGGTGACCCATCGGGGATGCCTCCTGCCCCGCCAAAACCTTGCTTGTCCGAGCCCTCCAATAGGATCTTTTTAGATGACGCTTGAATACCTGAAAAAAGCCACGCTGACCGCCAAATCGGATGCATCTGAGGTGCATGAAACGGTCAAGAACATCCTTAACGACATTGAGGAGGGCGGCGATGCCAAGGCGATGGAATATGCGGCCAAGTTCGACCGCTATGAAGGCGCCGTGATGCTGACACCAGAAGAGATCGACGCCGCAATCGCGCTGGTCCCAGAAAAGCTCAAGGCCGACATCCGGTTTGCCCATGACAACGTCAAACGCTTTGCCGAAACCCAGAAATCGACCCTCACAGATGTTGAGATGGAGATTGAGCCGGGCTTCATTGCAGGTCAAAAGGCGATCCCCGTGGACGCGGCGGGCTGCTATGTGCCCGGTGGACGCTACAGTCACATTGCAAGTGCCATCATGACGGTGACCACCGCCAAGGTTGCGGGATGTCGCCACATCACCGCCTGTTCGCCGCCTCGCCCCGAAGTGGGCGTGGCCCCGGCGATCGTCTATGCAGCCCACATCTGCGGTGCGGACAAAATCCTCGCGATGGGCGGCGTGCAGGGTGTAGCCGCCATGACCTTTGGCCTGTTTGGCCTGCCCAAAGCCAACATTCTGGTCGGCCCCGGCAATCAGTTTGTCGCCGAAGCCAAGCGCATCCTGTTTGGCCGCGTCGGCATCGACATGATCGCAGGACCAACAGACAGCCTGATCCTTGCTGACAAAAACGCAGACGCCCACATTGTCGCAACTGATTTGGTCTCTCAGGCGGAGCATGGGTACAATTCACCCGTTTGGCTTGTGACCGACGACCGCGCGCTGGCAGAAAAGGTGATGGACATGGTTCCGGGCCTGATCGAGGACCTACCGGAACTGAACCGTGAAAACGCCTTTGCCGCGTGGCGCGACTACGCTGAGGTGATCTTGTGCGCTGACCGCGAGGAAATGGCCGCGTGCTCGGACGCGTACGCGCCTGAGCATCTGACCGTTCAGGCGGACGATCTTGATTGGTGGCTGGACCGCCTCACCTGCTATGGTTCCCTGTTTCTGGGCGAAGAAACCACCGTGTCTTATGGCGACAAGGCGACGGGCACGAACCACGTCCTGCCAACCTCTGGTGCTGCCAGCTATACCGGTGGTCTGAGTGTCCACAAATACATGAAAATCGTCACATGGCAGCGCACCACGCGGGATGCCTCCAAGCAGGTGGCTGAGGCCACCGCCCGCATTTCCCGGCTCGAAGGCATGGAAGGTCATGCCCGTGCAGCTGACGTGCGGCTTGCAAAGTACTTCCCCGGCGAAAACTTTGACCTGACGGCAGAAGGCTAAGCCATGAACGATCCTCGCGCTCTCTTCGATCTCACGGGCCGTGTGGCCTGCATCACCGGTGCAAGCTCCGGTCTTGGGCGGCGGGCGGCGGTTGCGTTGGCCGCGGCGGGTGCATCTGTGGTCGGGGTCGCACGGCGACCCGAGGCGCTGGACGAATTGGAAACGGAGATCGGAGATCAAGCTTCAACAGTCGTGGCAGATGTGGCAGATCGCAACAATGTAAACGACCTCGTTGCCAAGATCAGAGCCCCCTTCGGCGCGCCCGACATCGTTGTGCACGCCGCTGGTGTGAACACACGGCAAACGGCGGATGAAGTGACGCCCGAAGGATGGGACCACACACTCGCGCTCAACCTTTCGGCACCTTTTTTCCTGAGCCAGGCCATGGTGCCAGCCATGCGTGCCAAAAGGTTCGGTCGCATCGTCAACTTTGCGTCCCTGCAAACAAGCCGCGCCTTTCCGGGCGGTATCGCTTATGGAGCAAGCAAGGCGGGTGTCGGCCAGATGACACGCGCCATGGCCGAAGCATGGTCAAAGGACGGGATAACCGCCAATGCCATCGGTCCGGGTTTCTTTCCGACCGAACTGACAGCGGCGGTCTTTGATGATCCGGACCGCGCCGCGCGCAATGCGGCACAAACCTGTGCAGGCCGCAACGGCGCGTTGGAAGACATGGACGGGCCGCTGTTGTTTTTGTGCTCGGAGGCATCGTCTTACGTGACAGGGCAGGTCCTGATGGTTGACGGAGGGTTCACCGCGAAATGAAAGCACTTGTTTACGATGGCGTTGAAACCCTTGGGTACCGCGACGTGCCTGATACTGAGCCGCAAAATGGTGAGCATCTGATAAAGGTCGAGGCGGTGGGTATTTGCGGCTCTGACATGCATGCCTTTTTGGGCCATGACGCGCGCCGCCCAGCACCGTTGATCTTGGGTCATGAGGCCGCTGGCACCCTGCAGGGTGGCCCCATGGCGGGCCGCCGCGTTACCGTGAACCCACTGGTTTGCTGCGGCAATTGCCCCGCCTGTACCACCGGCCGGGAAAATCTTTGCCCGGAGCGCCAAATCATCTCAATGCCGCCGCGCGAAGGGGCGTTTGCCCAGTTCATTGCCATGCCGGACAATAATCTGGTGACTGTGCCAGACGATGTGCCCTTGCGCAAAGCCGCTCTTGCCGAACCCTTGGCTGTCAGTTGGCACGCCGTGCGGCTTGCTCTTGAAGCGATGCACCCCAAAATGGAAGAATCGGCGTTGGTGATCGGCGGTGGTGCCATTGGACTGGCCGCGGCCCTCGCGCTCAAGGCGATGGGGGTTGAGGACATCACAATCGCGGAGCCAAATGACGCGCGGCGCGACTTTCTGATCAACAGATGTGTCCAATCCGCCGTTGCCACGCCCCAAGGCAGCTTTGCCATTGTGATCGACGCGGTTGGCTATGCCGCCACGCGGGATGTCGCCTCGGCCCGCGCAATGCCCGGCGGCGTGATTGCGCATGTCGGTCTGGGCGAAGATCTGGGCGGGCTCGACATCCGGCGCATGACCCTGCAGGAGATCACTTTTATCGGAACCTACACCTACACCGCACAGGATTTCCGCGATACGGCTCAGGCAATCTTTGAAGGACGTCTAGGCCCTCTGGACTGGATAGAAAGCCGCCCGCTGGCCGATGGGTTTGCCGCATTCAAGGACCTGCGTGCGGGCAAGGTTGCGGCACCCAAGATTGTGCTGAACCCTTGGGGATAAGCCGCGCCCTCATCTGACAACCCATTCACTTCATAACACAAAATGCGCCTTGAGGCGCACCAACCCGAAAGGCAGACAGACATGAACATCGACAAGAAGATCGCGGACGATCTTGTTGCCAATGACGTCTCCTTTGTGACCACCGTGCCGTGCAAACAGCCCGCCGGTGTGATCGAAGAGATTGATCAGCGCGACGACATATTCCACATCCCCTCCAACAAGGAAGATGAGGGCATGGGCCTGTGCGCAGGTGCTTTCATGGGCGGCAAACGTCCCGCGATCATCATGCAGAACACAGCGATCGGTGTGACGATCAACACGCTGGCGACGCTCACGCAATACTACCGCATGCCGCTGCCGATGATCATCAGCTACCGTGGTGAGCTGCGTGAACCTGTGGCCTGTCAGGTTGAGATGGCCGTGCACACCAAAGCGCTGCTGGCTCAGATGAACATCCCCACCTACCACTTCCACTGGCAAAAAGATGTGGAGGAGTTCGACAACATCCTCAAATACACCTTCATGTGCAACAAACCTGTGGCGATCCTCACCGACGCCAACTTCTGGGGAGGCTACGGCGACCAATGATCCGTTCAGAAATTCTCAAAGAAATCGCCCCGATCCTGAACCCGCATCTGGTGGTGTGTAACATCGGTCTGCCCAGCCAAGAGCTGCATATGATCGACGACAACGAGCGCAACTTCTACATGCTCGGCACCATGGGCCTCAGCTCCTCAATCGGCTTTGGTCTGGCGCTGGCGCAGGACAAGCCCGTGATCTCCATTGACGGTGACGGCTCCGTGCTGACCAACCTTGGCACGCTGCCCACCATCGCCAACAACGCGACGGGCAACTACACGCTTTTGATCATCGACAACGGGTCCTATGGATCCACCGGGGATCAGCCGACATATGCGGGCCAGAAAACATCGCTGACGGCTGTGGCGCGGGCCTGTGGCTGTGACAACGTGGTTGAGGTGCAGGACAAGGACCTTGGTCCGGTGCTGCAAGACGCCATCGACAGCGACGAGATGACCATCATCGTGTGCAAGTGTGACAGCGGCAACATCAAACTGCCCGTGATCACCATGGACCCCGTCGTGATCCGTCACCGCTTTATGGAAGCCGTGAAAGCGTAATGTCGGCAAACGCCATTCATTCCGCCGATGATGCACGCCGTTTGGCAAAGCGTCGCCTGCCGTGGATGGTGTTCGACTACATTGATGGCTCTGCCGGAGCCGAAACAGGGGCGGCGCGCAATCGTGCCGCCCTTGATGCGATGACCCTGAAACCCCGTATCCTGCGCGATGTGAGCCAGCGGTCCCTCGCGACAACAGTGTTTGGCAAAGCGGCAAAGCGCCCTTTCGGCATTGCCCCCATGGGCATGTGCAACCTCAGCGCTCCGGGCGCTGACCTGATGTTGGCGCGGCTGGCGGCACACTACAGAATACCACATGGCGTCTCCACCGTGGCCTCAACCCCGATGGAGGAGATCATTGAGGCCGCAGAGGGCAATGCCTGGTTTCAGCTCTACTTTACCGGGGATGGCACAGGCACGTTCAAACTGGTCGAGCGGGCCAAGGCTGCCGGATATGAGACGCTTGTGTTGACCGTGGATGTGCCCGAAGTGGGCCGTCGCCCGCGCGAATTGCGTCATGGCTTCAAAATGCCTTTCAAAATAGGCCCCAAGCAATTTATCGACTTTGCGTTACATCCGCGCTGGTCCCTGACCTCGCTCGCGGCTGGCACGCCGCAGATGGCAAATTTTGAGATGGATGGCTACGACTTTGACCGTACTGAAAGCCGTGCGCGCGCAGATTGGGAAACGCTTGTGCGTCTGCGCGACGCGTGGCCCGGCAATTTGGTGGTCAAAGGAGTGTTGGACGTTGACGACGCGCTCAGCCTGAAGGACGCAGGCGTCGACGCGGTTCAAGTCTCAAGCCACGGGGCGCGGCAACTCGAAAGCGCGCCCTCCCCCTTTGCCGTGCTGCCCAAAATGCGGGCCGCACTTGGTCCTGACTATCCGCTATTCTTTGACAGCGGGTTGCGCTCAGGAGAGGATGTTCTCAAAGCACTTGTCGCAGGTGCTGACTTTGTCTTTTTGGGTCGCGTTTTACAGTTTGCCACGGCCGCTGGTGGCGAAGCAGGGCTGAACCGCTTGTGGGATGTTTTCAGCGATGAACTGAGCATCGCGATGGCCCAGATAGGAATGACAGACCTTGGACTGCCCAAGACTTGCGACAAGTTGACCTGACCTAACACACTGGCAGCCGTCACCAGATTTTCTGATAGAGATCAACGATTTCTTGATGATCCGGCACTCTGGGATTGTTCTGCGGTGAGCCGGAGGCCAAGGCTTGTGTCGCC
Source organism: Sulfitobacter sp. (assembly GCA_045105735.1). GTDB lineage: Bacteria > Pseudomonadota > Alphaproteobacteria > Rhodobacterales > Rhodobacteraceae > Sulfitobacter. The sequence goes on from JBGCDV010000008.1 coordinate 121,184, forward strand.
ATGAGATCAAAAATATCTGTCGTGCCTGCATGTCCAAGATCGCTGGGAGACGGCACCTTCAGGTCAGCATTGAGCCGGGATAGGTTTTCCACCAAACGCGCGCAGGCATCTGCATCTTTGTCGGTCTCCTCCGCCCATCCCATCACCCGCGCACATGTTGCATACCGCGCCTCTGCCGCATGGATCGAAAACGCAGTGATCTGCGGCAAGAGCATCGCATTTGACAGCCCATGTGCCACATGAAAATGCGCGCCAATCGGGCGGCTCATCCCATGGACGAGGGCAACCGAGGCATTGGAAAAGGCCATGCCGGCCTGAGACGCCGCCAACATGAGCGCGGCGCGCGCCTCAGCATTTTCAGGTTCTTTGCACGCCATACGGACGTGTTTGGATATCGCAGGCATTGCAGCAAGGGCAAAGGCATCTGTGTAGGCAAACGCCTTGCGGCTGACGTAGGCTTCCATCGCGTGGGTCAGGCTGTCCACAGCTGTATCAGCCGTGATGCGCCAGGGCTTTGTTGTGGTAAAGGTCCAGTCAATCAGTGCGGCCGTCGCAACACAGGCAAGCCCAGAGAGGTTGTATTTCTCTTTCTCTTGCGTGTCGGTGATCACGCACCAGCGCGTCAGCTCTGACCCGGTACCACCTGTTGTGGGGATCAAGACCACCGGGGGTCCACAGCGGTCAATCTGTGCAGGTGCCTTGTAGTCACGCACATGGCCCGGATTGACGCTCATAAAGCTGATGGCCTTTGCCGTGTCCATCGGGCTGCCACCGCCCAGACCGATGATGCAGTCAAAATCGCCCGCTCTAAACGCGCTCAACCCTGCGTCGACACATGTATCGGTTGGGTCTTCAACCACACCATCAAAGACGGACCATGGTATCGTTGCACCATCCAGAACGTCTGTGACCTTTGCAACATGACCCAGCGCCATCAGGTTCGTATCCGTGACAATGAGGGGGCGGGACAAGCCAAGCTGGTTCAGCACCTCCCCCACTTCCTGCGCCACACCACCTCCGATGCGGATCACACGAGGGGATTGTACTCGGCCTAAGCCATCATGTTGCATCTGTGATCCTGTCTGTTTGTTCGAACTGCGTTGCCACGGTTTGGTGAGCAATCAAAGAAGAAATACCCACTGCAAGCAATACAGAAAGCTCTTGTTTCGCCAACAGGCTGCAAACTTTCAACGCTGGCCTAAAATGCGCGGCAAAGGCGGACTTCGATCGACTGCATGTCTCGGGGATTCAGACATGCAGATTGTAGCAGGTCAAAGTTGGAAGAGTGCTGAACCCTCACCAACCGAAAGGATGATGATTTTTTGCTCGGAATTTGCAGCGACCTGCGCGAAGCTCAGGCCACAGACAAACGCATGTGACCGGAGCACTCTGATGAGCCAAGACACGTTTCTGACCGCGACCCATTGGGGGGCATACCGCGCCGTTGTGGAGGATGGAAAGCTTTCTCAGATGCGCGCGTTTGAGGAGGATCCGGACCCCTCCGACATTGGGCAAGGGATCATCGATGCACTGGATGCGCCCAGCCGGATAACCGCACCCATGGTGCGCGAAAGCTGGCTGAGGGACGGACCGGGGGCAAACCCTCATCTGCGGGGCAATGAGCCCTTTGTCGAGGTCAGTTGGGACCGGATCGAAGCTCTTGTTGCGCAAGAGATCACCCGCGTGCGTCACGATCACGGTTCCAACGCGATCTACGCTGGCTCCTATGGTTGGGCAAGCGCCGGACGCTTTCATCATGCACAAAGCCAGCTCAAACGCTTTCTCAATTGCAGTGGTGGTTTTACCAGCTCCATGTTCACCTATTCCTTCGCCGCAGCCGAGGCCATGATCCCGCATGTTCTTGGCTCATACCGCGAGCTTCTGAACACCACGACCGGCTGGAGCACGATCGCCGAGCATGGTGAACTGGTCGTTGCTTTTGGCGGCATCCCCATCAAGAACGGGCAGATCGACGCTGGGGGGTTGGGCGCGCACCGCCAGCGCGAAGGATTGGCCAAAGCGCAGGTTGCGGGCATTGAATTTGTGAATGTTTCCCCTCTGCGCAATGACATGATCGATGAACTGGGCGCCCAGTGGTTGGCCGCCCGCCCCAACAGTGACACCGCCCTGATACTCGGTCTGGCGCATACACTCTACACCGAAGACCTGCACGATCCTGCGTTTCTGGCCCGCTATTGCGAAGGTTTCGACACCTTTGCCAGCTACCTCACAGGCACCTCAGACGGGATAGCCAAAACCGCGGAATGGGCTGCTGCCTTGACGGATATCCCGGCTGAAACGATCCGCACCCTTGCGCGCAAAATGGCACGGAGCAGAACCATGATTTCTGTGTCATGGTCCCTGACCCGGCAGGATCACGGCGAACAACCGTTCTGGATGGCCATCACACTGGCCGCCATGCTGGGCCAGATCGGCACGCCCGGCGGTGGCTTTGCCTTTGGCCTTTCTGCGGTCAACAGCATTGGAGCAGATCATCCCCTGCTGGCAGGCGGCTCTCTGCCTCAAGGCAAGAATGAGGTGACGGATGTCATCCCCGTTTCACGCATCGCAGATATGCTTCTCAACCCCGGCAGTACCGTGTCTTTCAATGGCCGACGCATCACCTACCCTGACATTCGGCTTGTGTGGTGGGCTGGCGGCAATCCGTTTCATCACCATCAAGACCTCAACCGACTGGCACAGGCATGGCAAAAGCCAGAGACGATTATCTGCAACGACTGGTGCTGGAACCCTTTGGCCAAACGCGCGGATATCGTTTTGCCCTGCACCACAAACGTGGAACGTGACGACGTCAGCCTGTCGCAACGCGACAGCTATGTGTTACGCACGCAAAAAGCGGTTGAACCCCCCAAAAACGTCCGCAGCGACTATGATATCTTTCGCGGCATCGCCAGATGGATGAACATTGAGCCCCGATTTTCCGAAGGCCGGAGCGCCCAAGAGTGGATTCGCGAGATTTACGAGGCCACCGCGATCTCAGACGGAAAGGCGGGCGATCTCGCGTCAACGGAGGTTGCAAAGGATGCGTCCAAGAACCCCAAACTGGATTTGCCTGACTGGGACACATTCTGCGACATGGGCTGGTTCAAAACCCCGGCCCCGCAGGCACCCCGGATCATGTTGCAGGAATTTGTCGCGGACCCCATCGCAAACCCATTGTCCACCCCCAGCGGCAAGATTGAGATTTTCTCAGACACAGTCGCAGCCTTCAAATACGACAATTGCCCAGGCCACCCGGCGTGGTTTGAACCCTACGAATGGATCGGCAATGCGGCACCCGGTGCGCTTCATCTCATCTCCAATCAGCCGCATACCAAACTGCATTCGCAGCTTGATCAAGGGGCCGTCAGCCGCGCGGGCAAGATCAAAGAACGTGAACCAGTGATGATGCACCCTGCGGATGCAAACAGCCGCAACATTGCGGATGGAGATGTCCTGCGCCTCTCCAACACGCGCGGTGCCTGTCTTGGTGTTGCCGTTGTGTCCGCATCAGTGCGCGAAGGTGTCATCCAGATGAGCACAGGCGCATGGTGGGATCCTGATGACAGCGGCATGTGTCGCCATGGCAATCCAAATGCGCTGACGCGGGATCAGGGAACCTCAGATTTGGGTCAAGGGCCAACGGCCCATACCTGCCTGGTGCAGGTGGCTGTGTTCGAAGGCGATTTGCCCACCATGACCGCTTTTGATCCACCGCAGATCAAATGGCGTGACCGTTGAGCAAAGCAGGCCCACTGTGCAATTGATCCGCCAAAACATGCAGGTATGAGCCGGGTTCTTTGCTAACACCTGTTTCGCGGGGGCCACCAAATCCGGGTTGGCAACGACATCAGGCCGAGGGCTTTCGGCTAGCGCGTCGGTCAGGCGTCTCAACAAATCAGAGTTCAGCCTTGCATTGGAAATGCATCAAGAACCCGTCAGCCTGTTGATCCCACCAGTGCAGGACTTCCGCAGGAATGTCTGCAAAATAATCCCCTGGGGCTGCGATGGTCTCCCAATACGCATTGGGTAGGACAAAATGCAGCCAGGATACCGCATCAGTACGCGTGTAGCTTGCCGCATTTCTCAGCACAATCAGGTGCTTGCCGCGCGCAGGCAAGGCAGACATACACTTTACCGCACGGGGGGCGTCGTTTGTCCGACACTAAGCACGCCAAAGCCGTTCAGAACAAATGGGTCAAACTGCATCATGTCGCGCGTCAGACCAAAGATCGACGTCGTAGATAGTTTGATCCAGGAATCAAAGTTCTTGGCCAGATTCATTAACGCGACCTGCGTTGTACTGGTGCTTCCGAAATGATTGAACACCGGCGTGCGATGATTTATCTGGCCTCATGCTTGATCGAACCGATGACATTCACGCGCTCTTTCACGGAGCCCCCACCACCACAGAGTTCAAAAAACTGCGCAAGCGGATTGTGCGCCATACACGTGAAGCCATTGAACAATATGGCATGATTGAACCGGGTGCCAAATGGCTGGTGTGCCTGTCGGGTGGCAAAGACAGCTACACGCTGCTGGCTGTTTTGCATGAGTTGCAATGGCGCGGTCTGCTGCCGGTCGAGATTTTGGCCTGCAACCTCGATCAAGGTCAGCCCGGCTTCCCTGCGACTGTCCTTCCGGAGTTTCTCGAAAAAATGGGTGTGCCGCACAGGATTGAGTATCAGGACACCTATTCAATCGTCATGGACAAAATTCCCCAAGGGCGCACATTCTGTGCGCTGTGCTCACGTCTAAGGCGCGGAAATCTATACCGAATTGCGCGCGAAGAGGGATGCTCCGCCGTGGTGCTGGGCCATCATCGCGATGATATTCTTGAGACGTTTTTTATGAATCTGTTTCACGGTGGGCGACTGGCAACAATGCCGCCAAAACTGCTGAATGAAGAGGGAGACCTTTTTGTGTATCGGCCCCTCGCCCATGTCGCCGAGGCCGATTGCGAGAAATTCGCGCAGGCTCTGCATTATCCCATCATTCCCTGTGACCTTTGCGGGTCGCAGGACGGTCTCCAGCGCCAGCAGGTCAAGCAGATTTTGGACGGATGGGAGACCAATAGCCCCGGGCGGCGTCAGGTTATGTTTCGTGCCCTGATGAACGCCCGACCTTCGCACCTTCTGGATCCAAAACTGTTCGATTTTGCTGGGTTGATGCGTGAGTCTGCTTCAGGGTCCGAAAAATTTTAGACAAAAAAGCTGCAACCAGTCGGATCTTGTTAACACACCAGCCACACCTTTGTTCTTAACTCTCCAGATAGCTAGGAGACAGGGCATGGCGCGAAAGTGGCAGGATAAATTGATGCGCATGCGTCAACACATGGCATTGGCGATGATTGGGCCGCCCGCCTTGGCGTTACTGCCTGCATTGTGCCTCGCCGCCTATTGGTTTGGTGGCGAAGGGGCGTTGATCGTGCTCGCAGCGATCCTGCCTGTCGTCTATCTCTTCGCAACCAGCTTTCCGGGCGTTTTCAGAAATGCACGCGGTGTCAAACCTGCTGTCATGCACCGCAGCGCATTTGAAGAGTTGACCGAACAGGTTTTTGTCAGGGCTGGGAACTCCGGCCGCCAATCCGTCGCCATCTACGCAATGGTTGAAAACTATGACGACTTGATTGAACGCCACGGCCAAGCTGCGGCAGATACCGTCGCGCAGCGTACCGGTGAGCGCCTCAAAGCGGTGCTGCGTGACAATGACAATGTCGGACGCATGGGGGACTCTCGGTTTGCAATCTGTACCGAACCGGTGCGCCATCTTGATCTTGAGCTCTGCATCCAGATGGCGAGCCGCTTGCAAACTGCTGTTGAAGAACCAATTTCCGTAGACGGCGTTGGTGTCTATGTCACTGCCTCTATTGGATTTTGCCAACACAGCAGATCACCCGGAGAGAGTGGCGCAGAATGGCTTCAAGCTGCGGCGATTGCATTGCGAGAGGCAAGTCGTCGCGGACCTTCTGCCGTGCGGGCGTTCTCCGATCAAATGCGTCATGAAACCAAAGCGCGCGCTGCCTTGCGCGAGGATGTCGTCGAAGCACTAGAGGGGGGGCAAATCCAACCTTGGTTTCAACCGCAGATATCAACGGACACTGGGCAAATTACCGGCTTTGAAGCGCTCGCACGCTGGTCACACCCGGATCGGGGGCTAATATCCCCAGGCGAATTTCTCCCGGCAATCGAAGAAACAGGACAGCTCGAACGCCTGGCCGAAGTGATGATTTACCATTCCTTTGCAGCACTCAAAGCATGGGATGGTGCCGGTGTCGATGTCCCGCAGGTAGGCGTAAACTTCGCCGGTAGCGAGTTAAACAACCCAAAACTGCTCGAAAAACTAAAGTGGGAGCTTGACCGGTTTGAGCTGGAACCAAACCGGCTTGCTGTAGAAGTCCTTGAGACCGTCGTCGCGAGCGCACCGGATGATATGATCACGCGGAACATAAATGCGTTAGGACAACTTGGGTGCCGTATCGATCTGGATGATTTTGGAACTGGCCATGCCTCCATCTCCTCAATCCGGAGGTTCTCGGTGAGCCGGATCAAGATTGACCGCTCCTTTGTCATGAAAGCGGATCGTGACCCTGACCAGCAACGCATGATCAGCGCGATACTCACGATGGCGGAGCGGCTTCAGGTCGAAACGCTTGCCGAAGGGGTCGAAACGGTTGGCGAACATGTTCTGCTTGCACAGCTCGGATGTGACCATGTCCAAGGGTTTGGTATCGCGCGACCGATGCCATTTGAGCAAACGCTTGATTGGATCAGTCGGCACAATGCCAAGCTGGAGGATGTCCCCCGCATCATGGGATCAAAGGGGCGGTAGCGGAACGATCAGTGCCCGAAGTTTCATGCCGTGGTCTGGCTTGATTGCGTAATTTGGAGCTATTCTGCCTGCAGCGATGCAAATGACCCGAATCCGCTTGACCTTTAGCCCTGCACTCTGTTGAACCACCCTAGTTTTTCTGCAGTACTGAGGTGGCAGTCCCTATGGACGAACAGAACAAAAATCTTATCCTTGCGACAGCGTTGAGCTTTGTTGTGATCCTGATTTGGTTTGTGCTTTTTCCGCCGCCAGAACCTGAAACGCCTCTCGACGGCACGGTGCAAACATCCAGTGATGAACCCGCTAGCGCCAGTGTCCCCGCTGCGCCAACCACCACTGCAGCCCCCGCCACAATTGCCGACCCTGCGCAAAGCCGCGAAGACGCCCTTGCTACAGCACCGCGCGTTCAGATTGAAACACCACGACTGACCGGATCAATCTCACTTCTGGGCGGGCGAATAGACGATCTGAAACTCAAGGATTATCGCACATCGACGGACGATGGAGCGCCCATTGTCACAATGCTGTCCCCGCAAGGTAGCATTGATGCATATTACGCTTTGCAAGGCTGGGCAGCAGGCAGCGGGATCGACCCCGAAAATGTGCCCGGCCCTGAAACCGAATGGTCTTTGACAACCGGTGAAACACTTGGGGTCGACAATCCGATCACGTTGAGCTGGAACAATGGCGCAGGACAGGTATTTGGCCGCACGATTTCGGTCGATGAGAATTACATGTTCTCTCTCACCCAAACCGTCAGCAATGAGGGCGACGCCGCCATCAGTCTGGCACCTTACGGCATGATTGTTCAGCACACAGAACCCGATGATCTGGAAAACTTCTTTATTCTGCATGAAGGGGCGGTCGCCATTGCCGATGATGAGCTGACGGAAACAGACTGGGATGACATAGCCGAGGCAGAAGTCAACGCCGCATGGGGCCGTCAGGCCATTGTGAATACGGGCGTCACCAAAGGCTGGATTGGTTTTACCGATCACTTTTGGCAAGCAATTCTCATTCCCAGCGATGGCCAGACATTTGACCAGGCACTGACCTACGATGCCCGCGCGGACACCTACCGGGCGGTGACACGCCTTCCAACACAAACACTCGCCGCCGGTGCTAGCACTGAGGTCACGACACAGTTGTTTGCGGGAGCCAAAGAATGGGCCATCCTGCGTGAATACGAAGCTGCAGGGGTCGAAAAATTCATCGACAGCATCGACTGGGGCTGGTTCTTTTTCCTCACCAAACCAATCTTTTGGCTGCTGCATGAGTTGAACAAACTCATCGGCAACATGGGTTGGGCGATCATTGGTCTGACCTTGATCATCAAGGCCGTGCTCTTCCCCTTGGCATACAAATCCTATGTTTCAATGGCGAAGATGAAAGAGCTGCAGCCGCAGATGGAAAAGCTCAAAGAGGCTGCTGGTGACGACCGTCAGAAGATGCAGCAAGGCATGATGGAGCTTTACAAGAAGGAAAAAGTGAACCCAGCCGCCGGATGTTTGCCGATCCTGCTCCAAATCCCGATCTTCTTTTCGCTCTACAAAGTTATTTTTGTCACGATTGAGCTGCGCCATGCCCCATGGTTCGGAGTGTTTCAGGACCTTTCGGCACCTGACCCAACCTCGATCTTTAACTTTTACGGGCTCGCCCCTTGGGCCGCACCGGAACCAACCAGCCTGATGGCGCTGATCTTTATCGGTATTCTGCCGCTCCTGCTTGGCATTTCCATGTGGTTGCAGCAAAAACTGAACCCCGCACCCACGGACCCAACTCAACAAATGATTTTTGCTTGGATGCCTTGGGTATTCATGTTCATGCTTGGTGGTTTCGCAAGCGGACTGGTCGTGTACTGGATTGCCAACAACACCATCACATTTACCTAACAGTATCTGATCATGCGCAGCCAGGGGTATAAGCCAGACCTTCTCGGCAACATCAAATCCAGCTTCAAACGTAAGGGCAAAGAGGCTGCGAACGACCCCAAGCCACCGGCGAAAAAGGGCGGTAAGTGATGCAGATCACTGCGCTCTGCCGGTATCCGATCAAGAGCCACGGGCGGGAGGCATTGAACGAGGTCAAGCTCTTCGCAGGCAAAACGATGCCGTGGGATCGGTTGTGGGCTGTGACGCATGAAGCGACCAAGGCAGATGTGCAAAACACCGCATGGGTATCGTGCCACAACTTCATGATTGGAGCGCGCACGCCGGGGCTGGCTGGCATATGGGCCAAGCTGGATGAAGCAAACCGCGCCGTGACGCTCACCCATCAGGACCTTGGAGAGCTGTCCTTTTGCCCCGATACACCTGAAGACGTCACGAGATTTCTCGAATGGGTCTCCCCGCTTTGCCCCGAAAACCGTGCCCGCCCCTCCGGTATCGTCTCTGCCGGCGCGCGCGGCATGACAGACAGCGATTACCCAACGCTGTCGCTGATGAACACAGCCTCCCACCGTGCCGTACAAGAGGCCTTGGGCAAGCCGCTTGAGACCGAACGCTGGCGCGGCAACATCTGGTTTGATGGTGACACAGCGTGGGAGGAGTTTGACTGGATCGGGCAAGAAGTCAGGCTGGGTGAAGCCACCCTTGCAATCCGCGAACCGATTGAGCGTTGCCCGCATACCACCGCCAATCCTGTTACCGGTCAACGCGACGCCGATACACTTGGCACGTTGGAGCACCACTTTGGGCATCAGAACTTTGGCGTTTATGCCGAAGTGATCAAAGGTGGAATGTGCCGCATCGGCGACACAGTTGTGCTGCTATGACTGCGCTCCCTTTTCCCATCGCCGAAGAACCTGATCCCCAAACCGCAGAACAGGGTCGGTTGCTCTTTGCGGGCGAGACCACCTTTGTCAAAGGGGTGGTTGCCATGTCGGGCCTCCCAGAGCCAGACCGGATGGAGGTCTGTTTTGCCGGGCGCTCCAACGTCGGCAAGTCCAGCCTGATTAATGCCCTGACCGGCATGAAAGCGCTGGCACGCGCCTCAAACACCCCCGGTCGCACGCAAGAAATCAACTTTTTTACCGCAGGTGAGGCGCACTACCTCGTCGACCTGCCAGGCTATGGCTATGCAAATGCACCTATCCCGGTGGTTGAGAAATGGCAGCGTCTGCTTAAGCAATACCTGAGCGGCAGGCAGACCCTGCGCCGCGCCTTTGTGCTGATTGACGCGCGCCATGGCGTGAAAGCAGTGGATGAGGAAATCCTCAGCCTGCTCGACAGTGCGGCCGTGACCTTTCAGGTTGTTTTGACCAAGGCGGACAAGGTCAAGGAAAAGGAACGCGCCAAAGTGCTTGATCAGGTGCGCGCTGCGATGGCCAAACACCCGGCTGCGTTTCCTGAGATTGTTGTCACCTCCTCAGAAAAGGGCTGGGGCATTCCCACCCTTCGTGCCATCATCGCAACGCTCGAATAACAAAACAAAACCATGAGAAAACAAGACATGAACCGCGATTGGATCGCCACAGCGCAGACCCTCAGTCAGGCGCTGCCCTACCTGCAACGCTATGCGAACGCCACGGTTGTGATCAAACTCGGGGGCCATGCCATGGGCTCTGATGAGGCCATGAGCGAATTCGCGCGGGATGTCACATTGATGCGTCAAATCGGCGTAAACCCCGTTGTTGTGCATGGCGGCGGTCCGATGATCAACGACATGTTGTCACGCCTGAACATCCAGTCAGAATTTGTCGACGGCAAACGCGTGACCGATACGGCGACCATGGAAGTCGTTGAAATGGTGTTGAGTGGTCTGGTTAATGCCCGCATCGTCCAAGCGATCACAGAGCAGGGTGGCCGCGCTGTCGGCCTGTCAGGCAAGGACAGTGGGCTGATCATGTGTGAGGCCGAAGACCCCGCGCTTGGCCTTGTTGGCAAGCCTGTGCGCATTGATCCTCGCGTGCTCCGTGATCTGGCGGAGAAAGACATCATTCCCGTTATCGCCCCTCTTGGCATGGGCGCGGACGGTGAGACGTTCAACATCAATGGCGACACTGCCGCCGGTGCCATTGCGGCAGCGTTGCAAGCGGATCGTTTGCTGCTGCTCACTGACGTGGCGGGTGTCAAGAACGCGGACGGGGAGGTGCTGACTGAACTGACGGCAACCCAGATTGATGAAATGATCGCCGACGGCTCCATTGCCGGTGGCATGATACCCAAAACGCAGACCGCGCTTGATGCTTTGGCCGGCGGTGTGCGCGCTGCTGTGATCCTTGATGGTCGTGCGCCCAATGCCTGCCTGCTTGAACTCTTTACTGAGCATGGCGCGGGCAGCATCATCCGGCGCGGATGACTTTTGCCGCGCTTCAGGCCGCCGCAAAAATGCGGCATCTGACCATCCTTGGCGGCTTTCATCCAAGGCCTTCAGACAATGCTCCGGAGGGCTGCAAAACCCTCCTGATGCTGGGGCCGGATGAGCCTGATTTCTGGCCTGCATTCTCACGCTCACCCGAAGGGCGGGACGGCGCGCCTGATCCGATGGACCGCTGGTCCGCCCGTGTCATCGGTGCATGGGCCGAGGCGCTGGAGGCCAAAGCGCTCTACCCTTTTGGCGGCCCGCCGTTTGAGCCGTTCTACAGTTGGGCGCTGCGCACGGGCCGCATTCACAGCTCTCCGGTGCAGTTCCTTGTCCACGACGTGGCGGGGCTTTTTGTGTCTTTTCGCGGAGCCTTGGCCTTGGCGGAACACATCGATTTACCTGCCGCGCCACCAATCCCCTGCACAACCTGCGCCGGTCAGCCGTGCCGCACCGCGTGTCTGTCTGATGCTTTGACGCCTGAAAACTACGATGTACCCGCATGCAAGGCATTCCTTGGAACGCCCGCAGGTGCCGAAAACATGGCGCTGGGGTGTAATGTCCGCCGGTCTTGCCCGGTGTCACAAGAATTTGGCCGCATGCCGGAGCAATCGGCCTATCATATGCGTCAGTTTGCCGGGGGGGAGACATGAAACAACTGATCCTGATGCGCCATGCGAAATCTGACTGGTCGGGTGGTCCAAGCAGCGATCACGACCGCCCGCTGAACCCGCGCGGCAGACGGGCGGCTGCGGCCTTGGGCGACTGGCTACGGGCGCATGATCTGATCCCTGATCTGGTGCTGTGTTCTTCCGCCATTCGAACGCGTGAAACCTGCGTGAGGCTTGCCTTGCCGCCAGACGTCGCGGTGGAGCACATCCAGCACCTCTACCTCGCCAGTGCCGAAACCATTTTGACCACGCTTCAAAAAGCGCAGGCGCAACGTGTGCTGATGATCGGGCATAACCCCGGCATTGGCATGATGGCCGAAAGCATCCTTACATCACATCCTGACCACCCGCAGTTTATGCAGTACCCCACCGGGGCGACCTTAGTGGTAGATTTTGAGATTGAGGACTGGGCACAAGCCGCAAGGGGAAAAGCAACCGCGCGACACTTTATAGTGCCGCGCGAGTTGTAGGATGTTGTCGGGACGGGTGGTGGGCAGCTTGCCCACCTCCAATCAATGCCCCAAAATCTGGCTTAGGAAGAGCTGCGTACGCGGCGATTGTGGGTTGTTGAAGAACGCCTCAGGCTCGTTCTGCTCCACAATCTGGCCTTCGTCCATAAAGATCACGCGGTTCGCCACCTGACGGGCAAACCCCATCTCGTGGGTAACGCACAGCATGGTCATGCCTTCTTCGGCCAGTTCGATCATCGTATCGAGCACTTCTTTGATCATCTCGGGGTCCAGGGCCGATGTCGGCTCATCAAACAACATGATCCGTGGCTTCATGCAGAGTGAACGGGCAATCGCCACACGCTGCTGCTGACCACCGGACAATTGACCCGGAAACTTGTTTGCCTGATCGGGAATCTTCACCTTTTCAAGGTAATGCATCGCCACTTCTTCGGCTTCTTTCTTGGGTGTCTTACGTACCCAGATCGGCGCCAGCGTCAGGTTGTCCAGAATGCTCAGGTGCGGGAACAGGTTAAAATGCTGAAAGCACATACCCACTTCTGAGCGGATCTTGTCGATGTTCTTGAGGTCAGAGGACAACAGCGTGCCATCCACCTCAATCGATCCCTTTTGATGTTCCTCCAGCGCATTGATGCAACGGATGAGCGTGGATTTTCCTGACCCGGAAGGCCCACAGATCACGATCCGCTCCCCCTGATAGACGGTCAGGTCAATGTCACGCAGCACGTGGAACGACCCGTACCATTTGTTCATGCTCTGAATGGAAATCGCGACCTCGTCGGATACCTTCATTTGTGCAGTCTCGGCCATAAGTTCAGCCCTTTCTTTTAATTTTGTACGCTACCGCTTCGCGATATGAGCGCGGATCAGCGATGGTCGGTCGCAAGACGACGCTCCAACCACTGCGAGTATTGCGAAATGCCATAGCAAACGACGAAGAAGACAACGCAGGCGAAACCCAACAGTTCCCAGTAGACGCCGTTCCATTCTGTCGAGGCGAGGATGGGACCACGGATCATACCCAGAATGTCGAACATGGAGATCACAGAAACCAGCGTGGTGTCCTTGAACAGGCCCACGGCGATGTTCACGATGCCCGGGATCGAGATCTTGCGCGCTTGTGGCAGGATTATCAGGCGCATGGCCTGCGGGTAATCCAGACCCAACGAATCCGCAGCTTCATATTGCCCTTTTGGCAATGCGGCCAAACCACCCCTGATCACCTCAGCGATATAGGCTGCCGAAAACATCGTGATCATGATCACAACGCGCAGGAACAGGTCCACACCAGAGCCGGGTGGGAAGAAATACGCCAGCATCACGTTCGCCACGAAAAGCAAGGTGATCAGCGGCACACCGCGGATGAATTCGATAAAGACCACGCAAATCCATTTGATCAGCGGCATGGAGCTTTGACGCCCCAGCGCGAGTGCGATGCCAATAGGAACTGACAAAGACACGCAGGTCACACCCAGCATCATGTTCAGCATGTAACCGCCCATGTCGCGCGATGGCACTGCTTCCAGAAACGGTTCAGCAGGTGTCAACGCCGGCGTGATGAAACCGGAAATCCACCACGTCACCAAGGCCGCCGCAACACCGCCAAAGAAACCTGCGGCAAAGCTGCGTGTGACCAGGTTGCTGTAGACCACATACCCCACGAGCACACCAACCAGCGCAAAGATCGGGGTCCAGATTGTACCGCCCCAGATCAGGTAGAAGGCGATGAACGGAAACAGGCCTGTTACGATCAACAGTTTGCGAGGCAGGTCGAAAAACAGTACCGGAGCCAGCGCGACGAACATGATAATGAACGCCAACAGAGGCCGCCAATATTGATCCGGCGGATATTTGAAACCAAACAACAGCTGGTTCCAACGCTCTGTGAGCACCGCAAAACATCCCCCCGACGTGCCGTCGAGAACTTCGCGGCACTCCGCCAAGGAGCTGGCGAACCAGACGCCGTTGAACATCCATGGCATAGTCGCGGCGAGGATCAGATAGATCACGTAAAGCGCTGCAACCGTGAGCAGGCTGTTTGCCCATGTGGCAAACAGGTTTTCGCGCACCCATTTGACGATGCCCTGCTCTGTCGCGGGCGGGGCCGCTTGGGGGATTGTTGTTTCGCGGACGAACGCAACGGAGTGTGAGTGTGTATCGCTCATCTCAGCGCTCCTTCAGCTTCATGGAGTTGTTGTAGACGTTCATCACCGCCGAAATCGAAAGCGAGATCACCAGATAGAACAGCATCAGCAGCAAGATACACTCAATCGCACGACCCGTCTGGTTCAGGGTGATCCCACCCAGCGTCGCCGTGATGTCAGCATAACCCACCGCAATCGCCAGCGAAGAGTTCTTGGTGATATTGAGATATTGCGAAATCAGCGGTGGAATGATCACCCGCAATGCCTGTGGCAATACAACAAGGCTCATGGTGCGGTTGGACCGAAGTCCCAGCGCTGAGGCTGCTTCAGTCTGTCCTTTGGAGACCGCCTGAATACCAGCGCGGACATTTTCCGCGATAAAGGCACCCGTATAGATCGACAGAGCAAACCAAAGTGCGATCAGCGGTCCACCGATCTTGATCCCGCCACCAAAGTTGAACCCTTTGAGCGCAGGAATTTCCCACGACAGGCCCAGAATAAGGAGCAGCACGACAAGCGGCCCAAACCAGATCGCCAGATTGGTCCATAGGGTGTTGGGCCGCACACCTGTCGCGGCCTGCGTTGCATTCGCGCGCGCCGTCACCATCCGCGTGACAAAGAACGATCCGATGAGCGTCGCAATCACCAACAGCCAGTTGATGATGCTGCCATCCTCCCCACCGATCCCACGTGTGAAATACGGGCCGGGTACATAAACACCACGGTTGGTAAAGGCGAACATGTCAAACAACATGCTCGAGGCCGGGTCATCACCGCGAAAGGCCCGCGGGCTCGGCATCACGGCTGTCATGATCGTAAAGATGATGATGATCCAGATCAGCACCGGAATATTGCGGAAAATCTCAACGTAGAAGGCCATCAGTTTGGAGACGAGCCAGTTGTTGGAGAGCCTCAGAACCCCGGCCAGCACCCCAAAGACGGTTGCTGTGATACAGGCCAGAAAGGCCACCAGCAGCGTGTTGAGAATACCGACAACGGCAGCGCTGAAGTTTGTCGATTGGCTGGAATAGTCGATCAACGTCTGGTTGATGTCATAGCCCGCCGGGTTTCCCAAGAAGTCATATGAGATGTTCAGACCAGCGGCCCGCAGGTTCGCGGCGAGGTTTGAATAAAGATAAGCCAGAGACAGCGCCAATACGATGGCGGCGATGGCTTGTAAGGTCAGCGAGCGATAACGCGTATCGTTCAACAGCATGGATAGCCGGAACGAGCCCCCTTGAGGGTCGGTGGTTGTCGACATCAGAATTTTCCCCGTTGCCCCGACCGTTGATTTTTATCACACGCCTATGGTGGCGCTGCGTGTCGGGAATGTTGTTGGTCGTCAGATGCGCAAAGGGCGCGGAATGATCCGCGCCCTTTGGCTGTTGTTTTTAGCGGAATGGTGGGCTGTAAAGCAGGCCGCCGTCTGTCCACTGTGCGTTCAGGCCACGGGCCAGACCGATTGGTGTTTCTTCGCCGATGTTCTTGGCAAAGATCTCACCGTAGTTGCCCTGTGTCTCGATTGCGCGCTTGGCCCAATCTGCGTCCAGACCCAGCATCTCGCCCAATGTACCTTCGGTACCGAGCAGACGTGCGATCTCAGGGTTGTTGGTGCCGGATGCCATTTCAGCAACATTAACAGAAGACACGCCCAGCTCT
>JBGCDV010000009.1:0-74769 GCA_045105735.1 Sulfitobacter sp.
CGCGCTGGTGACGTGGAAGGCAGTTGTTTTGCGGGCGCTGATTGCCTCGCTTTTGCGCAGGGTCATCCAGAAACCACTACCGTTCTTAAGCGTTACCTGACACCGCACTGATAAATCGATGACCTGACCCGCCCAAATGAAAAGGCCGCCCTGAAGGGACGGCCTTTTCAGAAAATTTAAAAAGGCAAAGCTTAGAAGCCCAAGCCTGCGTACTTGTTTTTGAACTTTGACACGCGACCGCCTGTGTCGAGCAGGCGGGAAGATCCACCTGTCCATGCGGGGTGCGCCGAGGGGTCAATATCAAGCGACAGCTGGTCGCCTTCTTTGCCCCACGTTGATTTCATTTCCACGATTGTGCCGTCGGTCATCTTGACGTTGATCGTGTGGTATTCGGGATGTGTATCGGCTTTCATCGGTCCTACCTTTACGCTTTTTTGGGCTTGTAGTGTGTGTTCTCAGCGATACGTGCGGATTTACCGCGACGCGAGCGCAGATAGTAGAGCTTGGCGCGACGCACACGGCCACGGCGGACCACTGTGATGCTGTCGATGTTGGTGGAGTGCAGCGGGAACACGCGCTCAACACCTTCGCCAAAGCTGATCTTGCGCACGGTGAACGACCCGGCGATGCCGTGACCGTTGTTGCGTGCAATGCAGACACCTTCGTAGTTCTGCACACGGGTGCGTGTACCTTCGGTGACCTTAAAGCCGACGCGGATGGTATCACCCGGACGGAAATCTGGGATGTCTTTGCCCAGTTCGGCGATCTGTTCCGCCTCTAGTTCTGCGATCAGGTTCATCTGACCTTCTCCTTTGATGCTCGTGGTTAAGCCACGAAGTTATGTGCGCGATCAGAGCTTCGGTCTGTCTGTCGGGTCTGGCCTTGGCCGCCCACCGGAGAGTGCATCGTCATTCCTTGTTCACCTTTGCGGAAAACGCAAAGCACCGGAGCCGCGCAACGGCGATTCCGGATGAGCGGGGTATAGGGGGGAACGGAAATGGGATCAAGGGGGCTCATAGACCGAAAATCCCTTGCTTTGCTATGCGACAGGTATGGTTTCTGCCGATAATCCATTGATCCACGTCAAGGCGCGCCAGAGTGCGATTTGCAAGACTCTGACCAAGCCAAGGGAATCGTGAAAAGGGACAAAAGATGTCAGAAACAACCGCCAAGCCAGCACCGGACAACACAGCCACGATCCTTGGATTTGAGCAGGGCAAATACCCCTACGCAAAGAAGCTGGACCGCAAGACATACGAGGCGGAAAAATCCGCGCTTCAGGTTGAATTGCTCAAGGTGCAGCATTGGGTGCAGGAGACCGGCCAGAAGTTTGTGCTCCTGTTTGAAGGGCGCGATGCGGCAGGCAAGGGCGGCACGATCAAGCGTTTTACCGAACACCTCAATCCGCGGGCGGCGCGCGTCGTGGCGTTGAATAAGCCAACCGATGAAGAGCGCGGGCAATGGTATTTCCAGCGCTACGTCAAACACCTGCCCACCGAAGGCGAAATGGTGCTTTATGATCGCTCTTGGTACAACCGCGCAGGTGTGGAACGGGTGATGAACTTTTGTCAGCCCACCGAGTACCTCGAATTCATGCGCCAGACGCCGGAGTTTGAACGCATGCTGACACGCTCAGGTATCAAGCTGTTCAAATACTGGTTTTCCGTCACGCAAGAAGAGCAAAAAGCCCGCTTTGCCAGCCGCGAAACTGATCCGCTTAAACGCTGGAAACTATCACCGATTGACCGTGCGTCGCTGGACAAATGGGACGACTACACCGAGGCAAAGGAGGCGATGTTCTTTTATACCGATACCGCAGACGCGCCTTGGACGGTGATCCGTTCTAACGACAAGAAACGGGCGCGCCTGACCTGCATGCGCCACTTCCTGTCACAGCTGGACTATCCGGACAAAGACCCGGAGGTCGCAGCACCCCCGGACCCGCTGATTTTTCATCAGGCCGAGGCCGTGCTGAACAACTCAGATCACATTCTGTCTGCCTCATTGCATCCGGAAAACCGCAAAGGCTGACAGATCATAGCAACGCCAACACCACCAAGGGAGAGACCACTGATGTCCCACGTACCACATGAACTTGCCGAAGAATTCCCCGAACTGACAGAGCAGATGGCTGCACTGCGCCAGAATGATGCGCATTTTGCCAAACTGTCAGATGATTATCATACGCTGAACCGCGCGATGCACCGGGCGGAAACAAATGTGGAGCCGACAAGTGACGATCACATGACCGAGATGCGCAAAGAGCGGATGGCGCTCAAGGATGAGATTTACGGCTATCTGAAGGCACAGGAAACCACCACCTAAACAAAGGGGGGGCGCGGCGACTATTTGTCGTCGCCCCCGTCCTTGATCATGTCCGGGCGCCGGGCGCGGGTGATCTCTAGCGCTTTTTGCGCGCGCCACTTTGCGATTTCCTTGTGGTTGCCCGACATCAACACAGGTGGAATGTCGCGGCCCATCCATGTGGCGGGGCGCGTATATTGCGGATGCTCCAGCAAGCCGTTTGAATGACTTTCCTCCACCGTGCTGTCTGCATTGCCCAACACACCGGGCAGCAGGCGCACGGTCGCGTCGATCATGGCCTGCGCGGCCAGCTCTCCTCCGGTCATCACGAAATCACCCAACGACACCTCCTGGATGCCGTAGTGTTCGATGACCCGTTCATCGACACCCTCAAAGCGGCCGCACAGCATTGTCACACCAGCGCAGGTGGACAAATCGCGCGCCATCGCCTGATCAAAGCGTTGTCCCCGCGGGGACATGTAGAGAATTGGCCATCTTCCCCGTGCTTTGGCCGTTGCGTCCGCCACCGCGCGGCCCACCACGTCTGCGCGCAACACCATGCCAGCACCGCCGCCTGCCGGGGTATCATCCACGTTGCGGTGTTTGCCGATGCCGTAGGGACGCAGATCATGGGTGTGCAGCTGCCACAGCCCGTCCTGCAAGGCCTTGCCGGTCAGGCTTGCGCCCAGCACACCGGGAAAGAGCTCAGGGAAAAGCGTGATGATCCGCGCCTGCCAGACATCGGAGTAATCGGGTTTCGGCTGCATCAACTCACGGGGTTGCAGGTTTGCGCTGACCGATTGGCGTCCGTGGGAGCGGGAAGGTTTCATGCGCGGCTTGCCTGATCTAGGAGCGCCTGCTTGGCGGCGCGGCGCGCCTCAACATCCGGCTCGGTGCGGTTGAGCCTCAGCAGGGCGGCCAGCACGTCCTCACTCGGGCGCGTGTTGGCAGGGGTCGCAGGCTGCAGGTCGGCGCGCAGCGAGAGCGGCAGATCGCATAGATCCAACAACGGGTCTGCAGGCCCTAGTGGCAAATCGCGGCAATTCTCAAGGCGGTGCAGATGCACAGGCGCGGGGACACGGCTTGCGATCTCTTTGGCCATGCCCGCCAGATCAGCGGCGCCATGAAACTTTGTCCGAAACGCGTCGAAATCCAACGTCATGTTGGAGGATTTGACATGCTCCCAATAGGCAGAGCGCAGCCAAGCCTCGGGTTCACGTGCTGTCAGATAGATAAGCACCTCTGCCAAAGGGAACCGCGCCTTGAGGATTTCCCAATAGGCATAAAGCAGAACAGGTGCCGCGGCATAATCGGCCAACCCGCCCCGGCCGGGCAGATGGCCCACAAGCTCTTCGGCGGACAGGATCAAGGTGCGGCGCGGCATGCGGGGAAGTTCGTTGACCATGGTGCCAAACCGCACCTGCAATTTGACCAGCGTGAGGGGGTCGCTGTCCATGGAGTAGCCGCGCGCGGCACTCACCACGTCCCTCAGGTGCCAGCGCAGCCGCAGGGCGACATGCTTTTTCATCGCCACGCGATTGTCACGCAATGTCGCCTGCAGCGTCGAGGTTCCCGTTTTGTGGAACCCGGCGTGTAGGATAACGCGGCGGGGCATCAGCTGGCGTCGGCCTCTGGCAACAGGCCCAGTGGTGGGTCCGCAATGATGCGCCCCGCACTCAGATCGACGGTGGGCACCGCTGCCTTGGTGAAGGGCAGGAAAACAGTGGCCGATGTGCCCGCCAGTTGCAGTTCAAGCAGGTCATCTGCTCCGTGGTTTTGCACGGTTTTCACGCGGCCCAGAAGCACGCCGCCTGTGTCAAAAACCTCAGCCCCGATAAGATCGGCATGGTAAAACTCATCGTCCGGCAGAGACGGCAATTGTGTTCGCTCGGCATATAGCGTTGTGCCGCGCAGGGCGTCCGCCTCTTCTTTCGTTGCAACCTCCGCGACGCGTGCCGCGAAACCGTTTTTGATCTGGTGCAACAGAGCCAGCGCAAAGGTCCGGTTGCCATCCTCACTGCGCAAGGGGCTGTAGCTCTCGATATCCTCAGGGACGGCGCAATAGCTTTTGACGCGGACCTCTCCGCGCACACCATATGCACCGGCAATGGCACCAACGGGGATCAGATCAGTCATTCGCCGGCCCCTGTCACATTGCACACACTGCCCGTCCAGACGCCTGTTTGCGCGGCACATTCAGAGCGCATGGCATACAGGCTGATCTGAAAGCCGATGTAGGCCCCAACCACGAGCAGGAAGACGACTTTCAATAGGCGAAACATCAGCTGAAATCTCTCTTCTTCATTGCAACAATTCCGAGTTCACACAGATTGTTCCCGTCCACTCGCCCTCACCATTGGCGCATTCGACGGCCATTTGCCAGCGGTCATACCAGACGCCAAGGCCAAAGCCGATGCAAAGGGCAAGCAACAGGACGATCAGGCGCAGCATCAGCGGCTCTCGATATGCAAGGCGGGGGCGCGGGCCTCCCAGCCTTTGGTTTCCAACTCTGGCGTCAGGGTATTTTCCTTTGGCCAGCCGAGGCAAAGGTAGGCCACAAGGGTCCAGCCTTCGGGTGCCTCAAGATCGGCATTGAGGCGGGCGGGGTCAAGGATGGAAACCCAACCGACACCCAAGCCATGTGCGCGGGCGGTGAGCCACATGAGCGTGATGGCCCCGACAACGGAATACCGGCGCATTTCCGGCATGCTTTGCGCGCCGAGACCCGCGCCTTTGGCAGTGGTATCATCACAATAGATCGCCAGATGCTCAGGCGCGTCCTTCATCCCGGACAGTTTCAGCCCGGCGTAAAGTCTCGCCTGATCGCCGGCATAGCCCTCAAGCGCCTTTGTGTTGGTGTCTTTGAAATTCTGGATAGTCGCCGCGCGGGCGGTGTCTGAGGCGACGCGCAGGATGCGCCACGGCTCTGACAGGCCAACGGAGGGGGCGAGGGAAAAGGTGTCTAGACACTGCTGGAGCAGGTCTGCGTCCACCGGATCGGTGCGAAAGTGGCGCACATCGCGGCGCCATCGCATCAGGTCGTGCAGCCCGGCACGGAAGTCATCAGAGAATTCATCCATGCCGGGCCGCCCGTTTGTTTAGCTTTCTGCTGTTTCGGCAGGAGCCTCATCAGCAGCAGGTGCTTCTTCGGCAGGGGCGGCGGCGGCTTCTGCTGCGGCTGCGGCCTTGTCGGCTTTCTCCTGAACGCGCTCCTGGGCTTTCTTGCCCGGTGTGCCTTTGTTGGGGTTGTTGCGCTCTGTCTTGGGCAGGGCACCGGCGGCTTCCAGCATGCGGCGCACGCGGTCGGTGGGCTGCGCGCCTTTGGCCATCCAGGCCTGAACCTTTTCGATGTCCATTTTCACGCGCTCTTCGCTGTCTTTTGGCAGCAGTGGGTTATAGGTGCCCAGCTTTTCAATAAAGCGACCGTCGCGTGGCATGCGGCTGTCGGCGGCAACGATACGGTAGAAGGGGCGCTTTTTGGAGCCGCCGCGGGCGAGACGAATTTTCATAGCCATGGTGTGTAGTTCCTTTGGGTTAAGACTGGTGTTTTTTGTGGTGCTGAATGACTTCAGCGATGATGAAGTTGAGAAACTTCTTGGCAAATTCGGGGTCCAGATCGGCCCGGTTTGCCAAATCTTCGAGCCGCGCGATCTGATCCGCTTCGCGGTTTGGATCGGACGGGGGAAGGTCGTGTTCGGCTTTGAGTTTCCCCACAGCCTGCGTGTGTTTAAATCGCTCGCCCAGCGTGTAGACGAGGATCGCATCGAGCCTGTCGATGGAGGCGCGGTGCTCTTTGAGCACTTCGGCCGCGAGTTTTACGGTGTCTGTCATGCAGCCTCCTTGGGGTGGCGGTAAATGTTGACGGGTTTGCCGCGCCAGTCTCTTGTGTCTTCGAGCGTGGCCCCGAGGCGGTCGGCAAGTGCGATGGAGCGGGTATTCGTTGGGCGGATGTAGCTGATTACGCCGTCACATTTAAGATGAGATGCCGCAAAAGCCCGTGCCGCACGGGCCGCTTCAAAGGCGTACCCCTTGCCCTCGGCATGGGCGAAAACGGTCCATGCCAGTTCCGGCTCATCCCACTCCGGGGGGTTGAGGATGCCGACCCAGCCCAGAAAGTCGCCATTCTCGCGGCTGTCCACATGCCACAGCCCGTACCCTTTGACGGCCCAATGGCCGATGCGCGCCGTGAGTTTGGTAAAGCTCTCAACAGCATCTGCGGGGCCGCCGACGGTATGGCTCCGTTCGGTTTGAAAGAACGCCGTCAAGGTTGCCAGATCACCGGCTTTGGGCGCGCGCAGGGTCAGGCGCTGGGTGTCGAGCACCGGAATGGGGTCAAGCATCTGGATCATGGCGTGATCCTGCGGACGCACTGACGCGCGACGACATTCCTGGTGCGCGTTGGGACGTGCTCGCAGGGTTTTGGTGTTTTGTGTGTTGAGAGGAAGGCCCACTTTGCTGAGAGGTGCTTGAGCGGCAATCCTGCGCTCAAGGCACCTGTGCGAAGGTGGGTGGCGATTCCGCCCAGCCTCAAGGACAGGCCGCGCGGTTCGCGGTGCGCTGGCGCGCATCCTTGACCCTGTGCAGAATCACCGATGTGGGTGCATATCATCATGGGCGGGCCTGCGGGGCTGCGTGGCGGTAGACCTGTAGCTGCATGCCGTCCACGGTTGTGAAGTCCTCTTCGCGCTGTGCGCCAAGGCGTTTGGCAAGGGCCTGCGAGCGGGTGTTTTCAGGCGTCGTGCAGCTGACCGCTGTGGTCCAGCCGAGAGTGTCATAGGCAAAATCAAGCGAGGCGCGGGCAGCCTCATAGGCGACACCGCGGCCTTCGGCCTCTTGGAAGACGGACCAGGCGATTTCGGGTTCGGGCCAGTCATCGGGATAGAAACAGCCCACCACGCCAAGTGGGGCATCAGTGGTTTTGTCGGCAACCATCCAGCGGCCATAGCCGCGCAGCTGCCAGTGGCCGATGATTTCCCCCAATTTGTCGAACGCCTGTGTGCGGGTGTTGGGCCCGCCCAGATGAACGGTGCGCGCACTGGTGCGGAAGGCTGCGAAAGCGTCAAAATCGTCCATGCGCGGGCAGCGCAGGCGCAGGTTTTCTGTTTCAACTGTGGGGATGGTCAGCATTGTGGTCATGCCAGCCCCAATTCCGCTGGGGTCGCCCCGGTCAACACGGGCCGGGTGAAGCTGCGCTCAAACGACCGAATGCAGCGGGTGCGCTCTGCATGGGCATAGGCGGCCTGACATTCGGGATCATCGGCCATTTTGGTGCGGTATTCTTCATACGCGGCGAGGGACGGGAAGGAGAACATGCACCACGCAACGTCGTTGGCCCCTTCGTGGGGCAAGAAATAGCCGTGATGCTGGCCGCCCATCCGGTTCACCAGATGAATCCAGACCTTGGCGTAGGTCTCAAACGCATCCAGCTGATAGGGATCAATGCGGTATGTCAGGGTGCAGGTGATCATGACGCAGCCCTTGGCAGGGCGAAGACGTCGCGGGCCACGCCATCGGGGAAGGTCTGGCGGCGGATGACCTGACCCCCCAGACGTTCGGCCAAGCGGCGCGCGGGCGTGTTTTCATCGCGCATGTGGGTTTCTACCTGTTCCCAGCCCAGTGTGTCGTAGGCCCAGGCGATGACGGCACGGCTGGCGCGGGTGGCCACGCCTCTGCCGCGTGCTTCGGGCATCAGCCACCAGGTCAGCTCATGACAGGGCCAGTCATCGGGGTGGGAAATTCCGGTGCCGCCAAGGCATGTCTCTCCGTCAAAGATCAGGAAGATACCGAACCCTTTGGCGTCCCAATGCGCAATGTCGCGATGGAGGATCGCCTCGACCTCTGCCGTGCTGCGCTGGCCACGGTATCCACCGACCTTGACGTCACTGACCGCATAAAAGGCGGCGTAACGCGGCAAGTCCTGCGGCGTGGGCACGCGCAGGGTCAGACCGTCTGCATCGAGGGTCATGGGATATGTGGCTGTCAGTGTCACTTCTTTTTGCCAAAGCCTGACAGGCCGGGGGGCAAACCCATGCCGCCCCCAAGACCGGGCAACTTGCCGCCCATTTGCTTGGCCGCCGCTTCGAGCGCTTTGGGATCCATGCCTGCGGCCATGGCTGCCGGGTCCATGCCGCCCTTGCCGCCGCCCATCATGCCTTTCATGGCTTGCTTGAGCATGCCACCTTTGCCCATTTTGCCCATCTTTTTCATCATGTCGGACATCTGGCGGTGCATCTTCATCAGCTTGTTGAGGTCGCTGACCTCCATGCCTGCACCGCGCGCGATGCGTTTCTTGCGGCTGGCCTGCAACAATTGCGGATTGGCGCGCTCTTTCTTTGTCATCGACTGAATGAGCGCGATCTGCTGTTTGAGGACTTTGTCGTCAAGGCCTGCATCCTCGACCTGTTTGGCCATTTTGCCCATGCCGGGCATCATGCCCATCATGCCCTGCATGCCGCCCATCTTGATCATTTGCTCAAGCTGCATCTTGAGGTCGTTCATGTTGAACTGACCTTTGGCCATGCGCTTCATCATCTTTTCGGCTTGCTCAGCCTCGATGGTTTCCTGCGCCTTTTCGACCAGCGCGACGATGTCGCCCATGCCAAGGATACGGCCTGCGATGCGCTCTGGCTCAAACGTCTCAAGCGCGTCCATCTTTTCGCCAAGACCGACGAATTTGATCGGCTTGCCTGTGACCGCGCGCATCGACAGCGCCGCGCCACCGCGCCCGTCGCCGTCCATCCGGGTGAGGACCACGCCGGAGATGCCGATGCGTTCGTCGAAATTTTCCGCCGTATGCACGGCGTCCTGACCGGTCAGGCCATCGACCACCAGAAGTGTTTCGCGCGGGGTGACCACGTCGCGCACCGCTTCGACCTGCTGCATCAGTTCTTCGTCGATGGACAGACGCCCGGCTGTGTCCAGCATATAGACGTCATAGCCACCCAGACCCGCTTGCGTCTTGGCGCGTTTGGTGATCGCGACGGGGTCTTCGCCCTTGACGATGGGCAGGGTGTCCACGCCGATTTGCACACCGAGAATGGCAAGCTGTTCCATCGCGGCGGGGCGGTTCACGTCGAGCGAGGCCATCAAAACGCGCTTGCCGTCTTTTTCTTTGAGGCGCTTGGCGAGCTTTGCGGTTGTTGTTGTTTTGCCGCCACCTTGCAGGCCGACCATGAGGATCGGTGCCGGTGGATTGTCGATTTTGAGCGCGCCGGGTTCCCCTTCGCCCTTGAGGACGTCAATCAGCGCATCATGCACGATCTTGACTACCTGCTGGCCGGGCGTGATCGACTTGGTCACGGCCTGACCTGTGGCCTGATCCTGCACCGCTTTGACAAAATCGCGCGCCACGGGGAGGGAGACGTCCGCCTCAAGCAGGGCCACGCGGACCTCGCGCAGGGCGGTTTTGACGTCGTCCTCGGACAGCGCGCCTTGTTTGGTCAGACGATCAAAGACACCGGACAGGCGCTCGCTTAGGTTCTCAAACATGGGGCAGGCCCCCTCTCATGGTCGGTTGCGGGTTGCTCCCTATGTAGGAAGCGCCGCGAAAAGGCACAAATGCCAGCCCCGGTCAGATGGGACAAACGGCGTTCGCCCCCGTGGGCGCAACGCGCTGACGGAGGGCGATCCCTGCTTGATAGCAAAGGGACCGGAAGACTTGGCTTCCGGGGTTTGAGGGGCGTTTACGGTCTGGCACCGCGCGAGTCAAGCGCGGCGAGCCATGTGTTGATGGCGCTTTCTGCGCGTCGGGCCCCGCGTCCGCTGGAATAGACGAGTGTTATCGGATGTGTGCCTGCATCCATCCCGCCGCTGATCACGAGGGCGGCGCGATGGGTGGGGGTATCGCCGGAATTCGAGGTCTCGACAATGGCGTGGTCAAGATAGGACAGTTCCCATGTCATTGTGTAGTATTTGATCCACGAGCGCCGGCGCAGCTCAACCAGATTGCGCGGGGCATCAAGGATCAGTTGGGTGCGGCGGATAAAGATGATGTTGAAGCCCACACCAATTGCCAACCCGCCCAGCATGAAAATTACACCCATGCCGGGCTGGGATGTGACGTTGAACAATCCAATGGCAAAGAACACCAATCCAAAGACCGAAACAAAAATCGCCAGCCAGATGGGGTTGTTTTCGACAATCAACTGAGCGGGCGTATCGCGGGTAACTTTCATGGGGGTGACTATGACGTCCACCGGGGTCTTCGCCAAGGGGGGTAGGGCGAGCGTCCGTACAGGACGCTCTTGCATTTTTAAACGCAACGCGCCCTATTGGTAGTTCAAGTTCACATCTGCACAAAGAAACGTATGGACAACTGGGATGAGATCAGGACCGCCTATCAAGTGGCGCACATGGGCACGGTCAGTGGTGCGGGCGATGTGCTGGGCGTTCATCATGCAACGGTGATCCGGCATATTGATGCGCTCGAAGGGCGCTTGGGCGTCAAGCTTTTTCAGCGCCATGCGCGGGGCTATACACCAACCGAGGCAGGCGAAGACCTGCTGCGGGTGGCACAGGCGACAGATGAACAATTCGGTCAGCTTGCCGGGCGGATCAAAGGACGTGGTGACGAGGTCTCCGGTGATATTCTAGTGACCTCGCTGGTCTCGCTTGCGTCACATGTCGCACCGGTTCTTGTGCGGTTTCAGAACACGCATCGTGACATCTCCGTCCGCTATCTGACCGGGGAACGGTTGTTCCGCCTTGAATATGGTGAGGCGCATGTTGCGATCCGTGCAGGTGGTGCCCCGGATCAGCCCGACAACGTGGTCCAGAAACTGCTGGATATGCAGGTGGGGGCCTACGCCAGCAGAAGCTATGTTGAAGCCAACGGTGTTCCCAAAGACGTGGCTGACTACGTCAATCACCGATTTGTCACCAATGACAGTCGCGAAAGCCGTGCACCTTATTATGTCTGGCTGCGAGAAAATGTGCCCGAAGCCTCTGTTACCTTTCGGTGCACCGACACCCGCGCAACCCAAGCCGCGATCCTTGCGGGGGCTGGCGTTGGTTTTATGGGGGCGGTTGCGGCGCGGCAGAACCCTGACTTGGTGGAGGTGCACGCCCCGCGGCCCGAATGGACGGCACCCTTGTGGCTGGTCACGCATGTCGATCTTCACCGCACCACCAAGGTTCAGGCGCTTTTGAGCTTTCTCAAGACTGAACTGCGTGAGGGCGCGTTTTGACGCCGAGCAGCCAAGGGCATTTGGCGATGCTGGCCTTTTCCGCGCTGGTGGCGGGATCGTTTTCACTTGGTGGGTTGATGGCCAACGACGTGGATCCGGCGGCTTTTATCGCGGTGCGGTTCTGGCTTGCCGCGGTGTTTGTCGGGGCGCTGGCGATGATGCGGGGCGGGTTTGGGCAAGGCAGTTTTGCGGCCCCCTGGCGCTACGCCATTCTTGGTGGTCTTTTCGGGCTCTATTTTGTGCTCATGTTCGAAGGGCTGAAGACCGCGCCGCCGGTCAGCGCTGCAGCGGTCTTTACGCTGGTGCCTGTCATGGCGGCGGGTTTCGCGTGGGTATTGCTGCGGCAAGTGCTGCACCCCCGCATGGCGCTGGCTCTTGTCGTCGGCGCGGCCGGTGCGCTCTGGGTGATTTTTCGGGCAGATTTTGGGGCGTTTCTGGCCTTTGATGTGGGCCGGGGGGAGATGATCTATTTTTTCGGATGTATTGCCCATGCCCTCTATACGCCGATGGTGCGCCGGTTGAACCGGGGCGAGACGGCAGTGGCCTCCACCTTTGGGACGGCTGTGGCAGGGGGGGCGTTGCTGACGGTTTATGCGCTGCCAGAATTGCGCGCGATTGAATGGACGGCCCTACCAACAAGGGTTTGGGTGACATTGTTCTACACCGCCTTTTTCGCCACCGCTTGCACGGTGGTCCTGATGCAGTTCGCGGCGCTGCGCCTGCCGTCGGCCAAGGTCATGGCATACACCTATCTCACGCCCTCTTGGGTGATTATCTGGGAGATCGCGCTGGGCAATGCGGTGCCGCCCGCGCTGGTGCTGGGCGGGGTCGGGCTCACGATCTTGGCGCTGCTTTTGCTGCTCAGGGATGATGAGCCTGCACAAAGATCGACGTAGTTCGGGGACGATTCCGGCGG
This sequence comes from Sulfitobacter sp., assembly GCA_045105735.1. Taxonomy (GTDB): domain Bacteria; phylum Pseudomonadota; class Alphaproteobacteria; order Rhodobacterales; family Rhodobacteraceae; genus Sulfitobacter. Next base: position 12,406 of record JBGCDV010000009.1, read on the forward strand.
CCCTTCGTCAGCTTTCCAACAGCGGAAAGGAAGGCGTCTTGTGCACCTTCATCTACCCCGTCGGGCTTGTTGTGATTGTTTTGGCAATCGTTCCGTTCGTCCTGTGACAAACCAAGACAGCATCTGAACCTTCAGGTGCTGTCTTTCGTGCTTTCTGGCAATTCCGCCGCAAGAAAGCGCTCAAACGCATCAAGATTGACCGGCTCAAACTGGCCAAACCCCTGCATCCAGATAGAGGCGTCGCGCATCGCGTCGGGCTCCAGCTTGCACCATTTCACCCGGCCCCTCTTTTCTTGAGATATCAGGCCTGCGGTACTCAGCACGTTGAGGTGTTTTGAGATTGCAGCAAGTGACATCTCAAACGGTTCAGCGACATCTGTCACGGCCATGTCATCTTCCAACAGCATCGCAAGGATTGCGCGGCGGGTCGGATCCGCTAGAGCGGCAAAAACCTGATCAATGTGCTGTGACATGGTCTGGCTTTTACCGCGCCATCGGGGCCAGGGGAAGGACTAGCCTCGCGGATGGTGCGTGTGCTGTGAAGGTAGCCTGTGCGTGAGCGGTGCCTGATCCAACTCAGAAAGGCCAATATCGCGCAAATGATGGGCGCTGAGGTCCTTTAGGTGCGGATGCCGGATGGGGCGCAGGACCTTGATCAAATTTCCAATCCAGATCCACACAGGTGATGTATCGGCACACTTATCCTGACCACGCCGCAGCGTGATGCGTTCTACCAACGCCATCTCACTCATCCTTTTATTGAGGTTTATGCACTATTCTTGCCAAAAGAGGGGCCCAGACACAAAGACAATTGCTTGACAGAACATGTGCATAAAACGCACATATCAGCATGGCCCTGCAACTCCCCCCACTGAATGCCCTGCGCGCCTTTGAGGCGGCGGGTCGATATGAAAGCTTCTCTCTCGCGGCGGAGGAACTGGGCGTGAGCCATTCGTCGATCAGCCGTCATGTGCGCGGGTTAGAAGACCGTCTTGGTGTGCAATTGTTTCGCGATTTGCCGCGTGGTGTCGCCCTGTCAGAGTACGGTGCTTCTTATCTGGCGCAGATTTCTCCTGCGCTGGAGGCCATCGCCTATGCAACGGAGGGGCTGGTTGAGGTCCCGCAAGGCACGGTCTGGGTCAATTCTGAGACGCTGTTTGCAACCAAGTGGCTTGTGCCGCGTCTGGGGGCGTTCAAGGCGGCGCACCCGGAGGTCGAAGTGCGGCTTGAGGCCTCCCGTCATTTGGCCGATGTGGCGCGGTATGAGGCGGACCTCGCGATCCGTTTCGTGCGTCCCGGTGGCCGTTACCCCGGTTCAGAGTTGCTGAGTGATGCGCCGCTTCATCCTTATGCGGCCCCGCATCTGGTAAATGGGCCGATTGAAGCACCGCGCGATTTGCTGGCGTATCCGCTGATGCGGGATCGAACGAGCGGTACATGGGATCTGTGGTTTGCCAAGGCGGGGGGCGTGACGCAGGGGGAGCTGCCGGTGGCAGACTGGCGAATGAGTTCGGTGCTCGCTGTTGAGGCGGCGGTGGCGGGGCAGGGGGTCTTGTTGATTTCTGACGAAGTTGTCGCGGGCGAAGTTGCAGCGGGTCGTTTGATCCGGCTGTCTGACATTGGATTTCGCGAGGGGGGCTATCACTTGTTGCGCGGTGAAGGTGTCCTGCGCCGCAAGGCAGTCCGGGTATTTCGCGACTGGTTGGTCACACAGACAGCACCGTGGCGGTCTAACGCTGCGGAGGACAATCAACCAACAGGTTGAATGTCGCGCGGGGCCTGATCAAGCACCTTTGGTGTGCGGCTCGTGGATCAAAGGGAATTATTATTGTTGTAAAACAAATATTTACGCCTCTATTTCGATCTGTTGACTCTGCGCTGCAGCACCAGTACCTATCCGGCAAGAATTCCAAAGGGGAATTGCGACGTGTCCGATCCGGAAAGCCAAAAGCTGCAAGAGCTTGACGCCCGGATCAAAGCTGCGAAAGACCGCGGCGCGGCGGGCAAACCCCATCAGGAAGAGCACTACTCTCAGGCGCAGCTTGCCTGGCGGATGGTGATCGAACTTGTGGCCGGTCTGGGGATCGGCTTTGGCATAGGGTACGGGCTTGATGTGCTGTTTGGCACGCTGCCGATATTCATGGTGCTGTTTACGATGCTGGGACTTGCGGCAGGGGTAAAGACGATGCTCCGCTCCGCACAGGAAATCCAGGACAAGAAGATAGCGGCAGATGCTGCAAGAGACGAGGGAGCCTGAAATGGCGACAGATGCAAAAGAAGAAGGCGGTCTGGTCTTTCACCCGATGGACCAGTTCATCATCAAGCCATTTTTTGGAGATGGCACAGAGGTCGCGTGGTACACAGTCACCAACGCAACCGTCTGGATGTTCCTCGCGGTGAGCGCGACGTTCCTTTTGCTGGTGCGGGGCAGTTCCAAGCGCGCGGTTATCCCCTCGCGGATGCAATCTGTTGCGGAGTTGGCCTACGGCTTTGTGTACAAGATGGTTGAGGATATCTGCGGCAAGGAAGGGGTCAAGTATTTCCCCTACATCATGACGCTGTTTATGTTCATCGTCTGCGCCAACTTTCTTGGTCTGATCCCGACGTCCTTTACCCCAACGTCGCATTTTGCGGTAACGGTCGTGCTGGCCATGGCCGTGTTCCTGACCGTTACAATCGTGGGTTTCGTCAAAAACGGCGCTGGTTTCCTGAGCCTCTTTTGGGTGGCATCCGCGCCACTGGCGCTACGCCCTGTTCTGGCGGTGATTGAATTGATCTCGTACTTTGTACGTCCGGTCAGCCACTCCATTCGTCTGGCGGGCAACGTTATGGCGGGTCACGCCGTGATCAAGGTTTTCGCGGGCTTTGCGGCACTCACCGCCGTGTCGCCGGTGGCTGTGCTTGGCATCACCGCGATGTACGGTCTGGAGGTCCTCGTGTCCTTCATTCAGGCCTACGTCTTTACCATTCTGACATGCGTGTACCTCAAGGACGCGCTGCATCCGCATCACTAATTCGGGCGACACTTAAACCCGTCCAAATACTCAACTTCCAACGCATAGGAGAATTATCATGGAAGGCGAACTCGCACACATCGGCGCAGGTCTGGCAGCAATCGGTTCTGGTGCCGCCGCAATCGGGGTTGGCAACGTGGCCGGCAACTACCTTGCTGGCGCACTGCGCAACCCATCCGCTGCTGCAAGCCAGACAGCAACACTCTTCATCGGCATCGCGTTTGCCGAGGCTCTGGGCATCTTCGCCTTCCTCGTCGCACTGCTGCTGATGTTCGCTGTCTAAGCGATCTGACGACATCCTTGCGTGCGGGTAGGGCCCATTTCCTCATAGGTCATGTGCCCTATCCGCTGTAAGGTCTCTATATTCCAAGGTCTCGTTTCCGAGGAGATGCCAAGATGGCAACCGAAACACATAGCGCAGAGGCGGCCTCCGCCCCCGGCATGCCACAGCTGGATTTTTCCACCTGGGGAAACCAGATTTTCTGGCTCGTGCTGGCGCTTATTGCGATTTATCTGATCCTGTCACGGGTCGCTCTGCCCCGCATCGGTGCGGTTCTGGCGGAACGCTCTGGCACGATCACCAACGATCTGGCCGCTGCCGAAGACCTCAAGGCCAAGGCGATTGAGGCTGAAGACGCGTACAACAAAGCGCTGCTGGATGCCCGTGCTGAAGCACAGCGTATCGTTGAAGAAGCCAAGACCGAGATCAAAGGTGATCTTGATGTGGCGATTTCCAAGGCGGATGCCGAGATTGCAGCGAAAGCGGCAGAATCGGAGAAAGCCATCGCTGAGATTCGCGCCTCCGCTCTGGAGAACGTGAAAGTCGTGGCCAAAGACACCGCAAAAGAGATCGTCGCCGCCATGGGCAGCACGGCTGACGCCAAGACGATCACTGCGGCCGTTACTGCCCGGATGAAAGGATAAGCCATGCGTTACACCCTGACCGCAGCGCTGACCGTCCTTTTTGCAACGCCAGCTTTTGCGGCAAAAGGCCCGTTCTTTTCGCTGGGCAATACTGACTTTGTCGTCCTTCTGGGTCTGATCGTTTTCATCGGTATTCTGTTCTATTTCAAAGTACCCGGTCTGATTGGTGGCATGCTGGACAAGCGGGCCGATGACATCAAGGCGGAGCTGGACGAAGCGCGCAAGCTGCGCGAAGAAGCCCAGACCCTGCTGGCCAGCTATGAACGCAAGCACAAGGAAGTGCAGGAGCAGGCGGACCGCATCGTGGCTGCCGCCAAGGAAGAAGCCAATGCTGCCGCGGCCCAAGCCAAGGTAGATCTCGAAAGCTCCGTGGCACGCCGCATGGCCGCCGCAGAAGATCAGATTGGTTCTGCCGAAGCAGCCGCAATCAAGGAAGTGCGCGATCAGGCTGCGGTGATTGCCGTTGGTGCCGCGCGTGACGTGATTGCCAAGCAGATGTCTGCTGCGGACGGCAACAAGCTGATTGATGATGCGATCGCGCAGGTCGACACCAAGCTGCACTGAGCGCCTTTGATTTTTGATTTAAGCCCCGGCATGCGCTGGGGCTTTTGTCATTTCAGAGGTGTTTCAGCGCCCCGTCTCATGCTGCAACCGCTGCCGCGCAATTTCTTCGTTACGCTCTGCCTTCTGATGATCGGCAAGGCAGCGTTCGACATAGTCCAGATGCGCCTCAACCGCCTGTCGTGCGCCCGTTGCGTCCCGTGCCTGCAATGCGGCGTTGATTGTCCTGTGCTGCTCCAGCAAGGTTTCGCGTCCGGTGTTTTGTTTGAACATCATCTGACGGTTGTAAAACACACCGCCCCGCAGCAGTTCATACATTGAGCGCATCATATGCAGCATCACGACGTTATGGCTCGCCTCGATGATCGCCATGTGAAACTGCGCATCGAGCCGGGCTTCCTCTTCTGCGTCGCGCTTGTCATGCGCTGTTTGCATCTTGTCCAGCACGGTTTGCACCACGGCCAGATCGGTGTCTGACGCATTGCGCGCCGCGCGTTCGGCAGCCAGTGCCTCCATGTCCCGACGAAAGGAAAGATAGTCAAAAACCGCTTCGTCATGCCGCGAGAAAAGCGCAATCAGAGCTGGTGAAAAAGCACTGCCCAGTACGTCGCCCACATAGATGCCTGCACCCGGTTTCGCACTTAACAGCCCTACCTCCTGCAACGCGGATATCGCTTCACGCAGCGACGGCCGCGATACGTTGAGCCGCTCAGCAAGCTCACGCTCAGGCGGCAGCCGTTCTCCGGGCCGCAGAATGCCGCGCAGGATCAGTTGTTCAATCTGGCGGACAACGGAGGTGGATAGTTTTTCAGGTGTGACGGGACGAAAGGGCATGTGACCTCCTGCATTGGTCAAATTATATGACCAAATAGGATGCTGAGCAATGGCCGTGCCTCGTCCGCGTGTTAGCTTCTTCTTAACCATGATCGGCGCATGTTGGCGGCCATGTGGCGTTTCATCTTGCTTCTTGTCTGTGCCGTCTTGCTTACCGGGTGCAACACGCCAGATCCGGGGTTTCGCGGCCTGCCGTTCAAAAGGATGGACGTGGATGGTTCGGTCTTTGATGTCCGGGTTCACGGCGGCCATGCGGAGGCGTTGCGGGTGAATCCGCAATATGCCCCGCGCTTCGGCCCGATCCGCCTGCGGGCCGCCACGGCGATACAATGGGCCAGTGGTTGCCGCGTGGTCGATGTGGCAGGTGATCAGGCCCGCGCCACCGGGCGCCTGGATTGCGGTCAGGGTGCGCCGCCCCCGCGCACCGTGCCTCTGGCGCTGGAATGTGTCCCGGTCCGCGGAACGGAGATACAGGAAATTGGGCAAGTGCGCATAGAGCTGGACTGCGACCCGGCCTAATCCCCCAAAACCGCAATATCTTGTGGATAACCTCGCCTAAACCCCTCCTTCTAGGGGGGATTGCTTGACACTTGGGACTGTAGCCCCGCATTTTCGTTCAAACCGGAATCACGAGAGGCCCTGCTGAAGGTGCGCTTTTCCAAACTCAGGCTGACGGGCTTCAAGAGCTTTGTGGACCCCACCGATCTGATCATCGCAGATGGTCTGACGGGCGTTGTGGGCCCCAATGGCTGTGGCAAGTCGAACCTGCTCGAAGCGTTGCGTTGGGTGATGGGTGAAAACCGTCCCACTGCGATGCGGGGTGGCGGCATGGAGGATGTGATCTTTGCCGGGGCCGCGACCCGTCCGGCACGGAATTTCGCCGAAGTGGCGCTGCATCTGGACAACTCTGAACGTCTGGCCCCAGCGGGCTTTAATGATCACGATCACCTTGAAATTGTGCGCCGCATCACGCGCGATGTGGGCAGCGCCTATAAGGCGGCGGGCAAGGACGTGCGCGCGCGGGATGTGCAAATGCTCTTTGCAGATGCCTCCACCGGTGCGCATTCTCCCGCGCTTGTCCGACAGGGCCAGATCGCGGAGCTGATCAACGCCAAACCCAAAAACCGCCGCCGCATCCTTGAAGAAGCGGCAGGTATTTCTGGTCTTTACCAACGCCGCCACGAGGCTGAGCTCAAACTGAACGGCGCAGAGACCAATCTCGCCCGTGTTGATGACGTGATTGAACAACTGGCCAGCCAACTGGCTCAATTGGCCCGTCAGGCCCGCCAGGCCGCGCGCTACCGCGAGATCGCTGATGGTTTGCGCCGCACCGAAGGGATGCTGCTCTATCGGCGTTGGCGCGAGGCAGATGACGCCCGCGCGCAAGCCGATGAGGAATTGCGCACCCGCGTGACTGCTGCAGCGCAGGCGCAAAGCGTGGTGCAATTGGCGACAAAAACACGCCTGACGGCGGAGGAAGCGCTGCCCCCTTTGCGCGAAGAAGAGGCCATCGCCGCCGCTGTTCTGCAACGTCTCGCGGTTCAGCGTGACACGCTCACCGATCAGGAAACGCGCGCCGCCCAGACCATTGAGACGCTGACCCAGCGGATCGCACAGCTCTCTCGCGATATTGAGCGGGAAAGCGGCCTGAACCGTGATGCGGGTGAAACGATTGAGCGGTTGGAGTGGGAAGCGACAGAGCTTGGCAAAGCGGGCGAAGGCCATGCTGAGAAGCTCGAAGCGGCGGCAGAGGCCGCCCGTGACGCGGCCACCGTTTTGCAATCGCGTGAGGCAGACCTGTCTCAACAAACCGAGGATGTTGCTCGCCTTGCCGCGCGCCACGGTTCAGCGGAGCGTTTGTTGGAAGACAGCCGCAAGACGCAGGGAAAATCCGAAGCAGATGCCGTTCGCGCGCAGGAAGCGGTGGCGCAAAGCCAGGCAGCGCTTGATCAGGCAGCGCTTGATTTTGAGACAGCGCAGAGGGCGGAAGCCGCGGCTGCGACGGCAGCGAAACAGGCCGACGACGCTTTGATCAAAGCGGAAGAGGCACGCGCCGCGACACAAGCGCGGGAGGCGGATGCGCGGGCGGAACGCTCAGAGGCCGAAGGTGAGATGAATGCGCTGCGCGCTGAGGTCGGCGCTTTGGCCAAGCTGGTTGAACGCGACACCGCCGAGGGCGGGCAGATTCTCGACCGATTGCAGGTCGAACATGGATTTGAGAAAGCACTGGGTGCCGCTCTTGCCGACGATTTGCGGGCCCCTGAGGTTGAAGCGGACGGCCCGTCAGGTTGGGCTGTTCTGCCATCATATGATCACGATCAACCTTTGCCCATTGGTGTGACACCGCTCACCCAACATGTCTCGGTCCCTGATGTCCTGGTCCGCCGAATGGGACAGATCGGGCTGGTTGAGCCTGACGAAGGGGCCGCGATGCAGGCTGCTTTGTTGCCGGGTCAACGGCTTGTCTCGCCCGAAGGAGATCTCTGGCGCTGGGACGGCTACCGCGCCTGGGCGGAGGATGCGCCGTCGGCTGCGGCGCTGCGCCTGCAACAGCTCAACCGACTGGAAGTGTTAAAACAATCGCTTGAACAGGCCAGCCAGCGGGCGGAGGGCGCGCGCAGCGCTCATGACAGCCTGACGCGAACGCTGGCAGAGCAGACCGAAGCGGACAAACAGGCCCGCGAGGCGCGGCGGGATGCAGATCGTGGCGTCGCGGATGCCAGTCGCGCGCTCAGCCGTGTAGAAGCAGATCGCAACCTTGCCGAAGGACGTCTGGAAAGTCTCGGCCTTGCGGTCAAACGCCATGAGGATGAGGCGATGGCTGCGCGCTCGCGTGTGCTTGAGGCCGAGAGGGCGCTTGCTGAGCTTGGCGATCTGAGTGAAGCGCGGGGCGCGATCGAGGATTTGCGCATGACCGTGGAGGCCGCCCGCATCACGATGATGTCGCGCCGTTCCGCCCATGATGAATTGCGTCGCGAAGGTGAGGCACGCACCAAACGCGCGCAAGAAGTGACCAAAGAGGTCAGCGGCTGGCGGCACCGGCTCGAGACCGCCGAAAAACGAAGTGGTGAGCTGCAAGAACGCAAAATCACTTCCGAGGTCGAATTGAAAGAGGCCAGCGCCGCGCCGGCAGAGATTGCGGCGAAGCGCGATGAGTTGAGCACCGCGATTGCGACGGCGGAGGCCCGCAAGGCCGAAGCTTCTGACGTGCTGTCCCAAGCGGAAAGCGCGCTGCGCGAGGCGACGTTGGCTGAGCGGGAGGCCGAACGGGACGCCTCGGAGGCGCGAGAGGCACGCGCACGTTCAGAGGCCCGCGCAGAGGCGGCCCGCGAAAGCGTGACAGCGGCGGCGGAGCGCATTGCAGAAGACAGTCAGCAAACGCCGAACCAACTGCTCACGACATTGGAGGTTAGTCCGGATCAGATGCCGGGTGCGGACGCGCTGGAGGCGGATGTGAACCGGCTCAAGCGCCAGCGCGATGCGCTGGGTGCGGTGAACCTGCGCGCCGAAGAAGACGCGCATGAGGTGCAGGAAGAGCATGACACCCTGACCGCTGAGAAAGCGGACCTTGAAGAGGCGATCAAGACGTTGCGTTCAGGCATTGCCAGCCTGAACCGCGAAGGCCGCGAACGTCTGCTGACAGCCTTTGAACAGGTGAACTCCAACTTTTCGATGCTCTTCAAACACCTCTTTGGCGGGGGGGAGGCCAATCTGGTGATGGTCGAATCCGATGACCCGCTTGAGGCGGGCCTCGAGATCATGTGCCAGCCGCCGGGTAAAAAGCTCAGCACCCTAAGCTTGTTGTCAGGCGGCGAGCAGACGCTGACCGCGATGGCGCTGATTTTTGCGGTGTTCCTCGCCAATCCTGCGCCGATTTGTGTGCTCGATGAGGTCGACGCGCCGCTGGATGATGCCAATGTCACCCGCTTTTGTGACCTGTTGGATGAGATGTGCCGCCAGACCGACACGCGCTTTTTGATCATCACGCACCACGCCGTCACGATGGCGCGGATGGACAGGCTCTTTGGGGTGACGATGGCGGAACAGGGCGTAAGTCAGCTTGTCTCGGTTGATTTGAAAAAGGCCGAAACACTGGTCGCGTAAACGTTTGTGGCCGGTGATCGGACGCGCCGGTATGGTGCTGCTATGCGCATTCTTCTGACCTTCCTAATATGTCTGCCCAGCTTCACGCTTGCCGCGGAATTCCCACTGCTCAAGGACGACGCGCCGCTCAGCCGTGAGGATGTCATTGCCATGACCAAACGGGATGTGGTCGAATTCTACGAAGGCGGGCAATCGCGGTACGATCCGGATGGTGCCTACAGCTACACCTATCAAAGTGGCGGCACCGCCTTTGGCGCGTTTGAAGTGGGGCCGGATGGGGTGATTTGCATTCAGTTTCAGAATGGGCGCGGTCGCTGTGACCGTTTTGTGCGCAGCCATGGCCGGATCGTGATGATCACGCAAAGTGGTGATCGCTATCCAATCCGGCCATGAAAGGCACTTTACTTGGGGGCGGTTTTCTCAATTGGGCCGCCGGCTTTTTCCCATCCTCCAAAGCCTTCCTTCAGGTGCGCCGCCTCGAACCCCATGTCCTGCAAGGTGGCCACGGAAATCGCTGAGCGCCAACCGGAAGCGCAGTGAAAGACGAACTTTTTGTCTTGCGCAAACACCTCTTTAAAATAGGGGCTTTCTGGGTCCACCCAAAACTCCAGCATACCGCGCGGGCAATGAAAACTGCCCGGAATGAACCCGGTGCGTTCGCGTTCGCGTGGGTCGCGCAGATCAACGATCTGTACGTTGGGGTCCGCCACCATCGCGATCCCGTCGGCGGTTTCAACCTCTTCGATGCGCGCACGCGCATTGGCGACCATTTCCGCAGCAGTTGTTTTCAGGGCCATGTGTTTTCCTTTTCTATCAGAGTTTTGAGAGCAACGCAGGCGTGGGCCAGCCATCAACCGGCAAGCCAATACGCGCTTGTTCGGCGCGTACAGCGGCGCGCGTGCCTGCGCCCAAGATGCCGTCGATTTTGCCAACGTCATGGCCGCGTGCTTGCAACCGGGTTTGCAGGCGCTTCATCTGTGCGCCGTCCAGCCCTTGCTCCGGATTGCCGGCGTCAAATACGGATGCGCCGTTGAGGCGTGTGGCGAAATAGGCGGCGGTCATCACGTAGGTAAAGCTTTGGTTCCAGTCGAAGTAGACGCGGAAGTTTGGATAGGCGAGAAAGGCAGGGCCTTTGCGCCCCTGTGGCAGCAATATTGACCCGCCAAGGCCTTGTGTCAGTGGCCCATTGCGCGGTGCTACACCCATCGCCTCCCACGCGCTCACGTCTTTGACCGTGGCCAGCCCCGTCTGCGCCCAGTCGAAGTTTTCAGGCAGGCGGACTTCTTGCAACCAAGGCTCACCCGCGCGCCAGCCAAGGTCTTGCAGCATCGCCGCGCCTGACATCAGGGCATCGGGTGCGGAGGTTTTGAGCGAAACCTTACCATCGCCGTCCCCATCCACACCGTTTTCCAGAATGTCGCGCGGCAGCATCTGGACCATGCCAATCTCGCCAGCCCAAGCGCCTGTGGTGCCGCGTGGGTCAAACTGCCCGCGCGCGAAAAGCTCAACAGCGGCAATAACCTGTGGGCGGAAAAGCTCTGGCCGTCTGCAATCATGCGCCAGTGTGACCAAGGCATTGGCGGTATTGAAATCGCCCTGAAACGTGCCGTAGTCCGTTTCAAATGCCCAAAACGCCAACAGGACGCCCCGGTCCACGCCGTAGTCTCGTTCGATCCGGTCAAAAACGGCGTCGTATCGCTCCCCGTTGGCGCGGCCGCGGTTGATACGGTCGTTTGAGATCAGCCTGCGGGAGAAATCAACAAATGGGATTTGGAATACACCTTGTTTGCGATCGGCGCGCAGGACGGCAGCGTCTTGTTGTACGCCTGCAAAAAACCGGTCTGCTACGTCGGCATCAATGCCGTTTGCTACGGCTTCGCTCTTGAGCCCGGCAACAAAACCGCCAAATGGACCGCCGCAGTCAGCCGCTGCTGCAAGGGGGAAGAGGAGCAAAGCGGTGATCAGTAAAAACCTATTCATTGTAATCCTTTACAGTGCAATTAAACCAACCGTCAGCACAATGGCCCACATGAGGCCCCATGCCTGCCATAGCATTGTGATCGTCGCGTCAATCTGGGCTGGACCGATCTCTTTGTTACCAGCGCCGTTTACCCACGGAAAATCCTGCATAACGCCATCATATGCACGTGGTCCGGCAAGGGCCACCTGCACCGCGCGGGCCACCGCAGCCTCTGGCCAGCCTGCATTGGGCGACCGGTGCAACTGTGCATTCGCCCGGATGGCCCGCCATTTGGTCAGTTGGCGTGTAGGTAACGCGATCAGCAGCGCCGTCAGGCGTGCGGGGATCAGGTTCAACAGATCATCCAGCCGCGCAGCGGCCCAGCCAAACGCGGCATGTCGTTCGGTGCGGTAGCCGATCATACTGTCTGCGGTATTGATGAACTTGTAGGTCAGCAGCCCGGGCAGCCCCGCGACGAGGAACCAGAGCGCAGGGGCAATCACACCATCGCTGAGGTTTTCCGCAGCACTTTCGATGGCAGAGCGGGCAACAGCGGGGGCTTGCATGTCGCTGGTATCCCGGCTCACGATCATCGCGACAGCGCGGCGCCCTTGGGGGACGGACAGCCGCAGACCTTCGGCCACGGCGCGCACGTGCTGCACCAGAGAGCGCTGCGCGAGCAGGATGGCGGTCACGACAATCTCTGCCACCGGCCCAAGTGCCGAAAGCGCGCCGCCGATCACTTGCGCCAGCAGGATCAAAGCCAGCACAAGCACCACACCCTTTGCGCGGCACATGGCCCCTTGGTTCAGATGTTTATCTGCCCAACCAATCAAGCGCCCCATCAGCACCGCAGGATGCGGCAGCCGCCGCCAAAGCCACGCAGGTTCCCCCAGGACCGCGTCCAGCACCATCGCGACACACAGAACAAAGGCGATGCTCAAGTGAAAACCGTCCTCAGTTTGTCCCAACCCTGTGCATCCGGCAGACCAAGGCGGAGCCAGCGCGGGTTGTACGGAAATACCCTGCTCCAGATATGGTGCTGGGCGAGGCGCACCTGCCATTTGGCAGCATCATCTACGTCATAGAGCCTGAAGAGCGTAGTGCCCCCCACAAGCGTGGCCCTGTGTTCCAGCATCATGGCATCCAGCAAGGCGGCATCGCGCGACAGCCGCCGCCGTGTGTTTTCTGCCCATTCCGTATCTTCAAGCGCTGCCTTGCCAATGTGCAGGGCAGGTCCCGCCACGGCCCAGGGCCCCAACAGTGACGCCAGCCGGTCCAGCAGAGCAGAATCACCAATGACAAAGCCAAGCCGCACGCCTGCAAGCCCCCAGAACTTTCCAAAGCTCTTGAGGATCAGCGTGCCGGGTGCGGTGGCTTCTGCAATCATCGACGCCTCCGGTATCACATCGCAAAAACTCTCATCAATAACGCGCAGCGTTCCGGTGATCTGGTCCGTGTCCCAGACACGGCCATCGGGATTGTTGGGATGCACATGTACGCTTGCTTGCGGGCCTGCACCCTCTGACTGCATTTGCCACCCTGCCGCGGCAAAGCTGGCGGCATGTTCGTTGTAGGTCGGGGCCGGGATCACAACTCTGCCCGGTGCGGACAACAGCGGAATATGCGCAATAGCAGCAGATGCACCTGATACAGCCAGAATTCCTGCGTCCTCCGGCACGCCCCAAAACGCGCGCGCCGCGCAGAGCAGATCACGAAGTGCGCCTTGGTCCGGCAGGGCGGTCCAGCAATTGAGCGGCAGTTCAGGCACAGGGTATGGCACTGGATTGATGCCGGTCGAAAGATCTGCCCAGTCGCGCCGTTCACCGCCAAAAAGAGCGATAGCCGCGTCCAGATCGCCGCCATGATCCCGCTTTGATGCCTCTGACACCTTGCCCCCCACATTTCACACTCCGGCTGATCGCCGCCGCTTTGTGTATCGGGACAAAGCGGAAATACGCCCATCTTTCAAGTGATCACAATCGCGCAAACCGTTTTGCAGCTTTGTTAACTCTTTGTTAATGTGCCTCCTAGAGCACCGAGTAGTACCTGAAAACAAAGTCGCTGCGGAAATGGAGAATGTCCCCATGAATGTGCTGATTGTTGAAAGCCGATCCGACTTGAGCGCGCTTTGGAAGAGACATCTTGAACGCCAACAGATGAACGTGGCGGCCATGGCCACGCAGGATGAGGCCATCGGTTATCTCTCGATGAACCCGGTAGATATCATCATTCTTGATTTGGTGTTGGAAGACGGCTCAGCTTTTGCGGTCGCAGATTATGCCAATTTCCGGCAGCCGGACGCGCGGGTGATCTTTGTCACCAATACGTCGTTTTTCTCAGACGGGTCAATCTTTGCGCACTCCAGCAATGCACAAGCGTTCCTGCCCTCAAGCACCGCGCCCGAAGATCTTGCTGCGATGATCGAACACTACGGGTCTGACGCGCGCTGATCCGCAGTTTAGGCGCGCCCGTGAGGTGCATTGAAATCCAGCACTGGATTTGTCGGAATGATCCGGTGAGGATTAATTGTCTCGTGGCTGTAATGGTAGTGCCGCACGAAATGATCAAAATTCACCGTTTCGGCCACTTCGGGCCATTGATAGAGGTCCCGTGTGTAGGCCCATAGGTTCGGATAATCGACGATCCGCGCCCGGTTGCATTTGAAGTGCAGATGGTAAACCGAATCAAACCGCACCAGCGTCGGGAACAGCCGCCAGTCCGCCTCCGTTGGGCGTTCCCCTATCAGATAGCGCTTATGCGCCAGCCGATCCTCCAGCCAGTCCAGCGTGTCAAAGAGGGGGTCAATCGCATCGTCATAGGCCGCCTGCGTTGTGGCGAACCCACAGCGGTAAACACCATTGTTGAGCGTGTCGTAGATGCGATCATTGATCGGTGCGATGGCATCCCGCATCTCTTGCGGCCAATAATCGTCCGTATTCCCCGTGATATCATTAAACGCACTGTTGAACATGCGAATGATCTCTGAGCTTTCGTTTGAAACGATCGTCTCTTGTGCCTTGTCCCAGAGAATCGGAACCGTGACGCGACCCGTGAACTGCGGGTCGGCCTTTATGTAAATATCGCGCGCAAAGGGTAGCCCAAAGAGTGTGTCCCCTGTTGCCCCGTCAAAATCGGTGTCAAAGCTCCAGCCATCGCCAAGCATGTCGGGATGCACCACGGATACGTCGATATGCTCCGTCAGCCCTTTGATCGCCCGAAAGATAAGTGTGCGGTGTGCCCAGGGACAGGCAAGGCTGACATAGAGGTGATAGCGCCCGCTTTCGGCTTTGAACCCCGCGATGCCGGACGGACCTGCGCTTCCGTCCGCCGTGACCCAGTTGCGAAACTGCGCGGCGGAGCGTTCAAATTTGCCACTTGTCGACGTCGTATCATACCACTGGTCGTACCATTTTCCGTCTACCAACAGGCCCATCATGCTCTCCTCGTGCTGCGTTAACTGAGATGTAGTGGCTTTGTCATAGTCTGCCCATAGATATGCGGGCGCAGCGGGCCTGCACAAACGCACAGTGATCAGGTATTGCCGAATCTGCTTGATGTTCTGCGCGTTAACGTCACCTTTGAGAAACGAGGGGGAGAAGTCGATGCACGGGATTCTGTCAAAAGAGATACAAGCAGGGCTGGATGCCGCGCGTGCTGCGCGTCTGCGCACCGCCTCACGACTGCGGATCGAGGTTGATGGCCAGATCTACCCGGTGCTGCGCATGTGGAAAACAGGCTGCGCTGTTGCGGTGGAAGATGCGCCAAATCTGCGCGGGCTGGTCGATCTGTATGACGGGGCCACGCATCTGTTTCAGTGTCTGATTGTCGCGAGCCAGGAAGAACACGGCGAGATGCAATATGAGTTCAAACGCGCCACGGCGGTCGCCCACACCGCCGCGCTGGATTTTGAACGCGCAAGCCACACGCCCGCTGGCCTGATCACCGACGCGCGCTAGCTGTCCAGCCCGGCCGCCGCACTGATCTGCGCGCCTTGGTGCATGGCTTGATAAAGCGCGCGCGGCGGATGCACCTGCGTCACGATCCGGCGGGCAAGCCAGTCTTGCCCTTCCAACTGTTTGAGAGATTGAGACAGCGCGCGATCCGTGATTGCGGGCAAGCTGCTTTTGATCTGAGAAAAGAACATCGGTTGCCGGCTTACTGCAAGTATCGGCACGGTCCAACTGCGACGTAAGAGTGAACTTTCCGCCGTCTGCGGGGCCACAAGATCAATCCGATCGGCGCGTGCTGCGGCTTTTGTTCCCAAAGGTGTCAGTTGATATTCAGGGCGCAGCGGGTGGCCATGCCCCGCTGTCCGTTCCAGCAAACCCAGATCAACCAGATGTTTGAGGCTCTGCGCAAATGCCGTCCGGCTTGCCCCGCTCGCGCTCAGCAATGGAGCCTGCCGCCCCACCACGCCGCGATGCATCAGCGCCAGAATGCGGAGGGACCATGCACGGGCAGAGATGTTGACAAGAAGATTTATGTCCATAAAGTATAGTATATATATTTTAAATCCTAAAGGAAAGCGCTATGCCCGTTGTCACCCTTGATGATCAGATCACTCTCTCCCTGTCCGTGCGTGACCGCCACAAAAGTGCAGAATGGTACGTTCATATGCTCGGGTTTGAGCTACGCTACCATATTGATGAGGCCGGTTGGAGCGAGCTGAACACCAAGACCAAAGGCGTTGTGCTGGGCCTTGGTGAGCAGGCGGAGCCCGCGCCCGGAAACACGGTCCCCGTCTTTGGTGTCGCAGATATCCACACCGCCCGCGCCGCTCTTGAGGCGGAGGACGTGAAATTTGATGGCGAGACGATCACCATGGAGGGCATGGTCAGCCTTGCAACGTTTTATGACCCTGACGGCAACGCCTTGATGATCGCGCAGGATTTGTCAGGGCAATAAATCTCAATCTGCCGTATCTGCATAGCGCGCAAAAAAAGCCGCCCGCAGCGTGTCGTATTCCCACTGCGGGATGCCCGTCATTGCCGCGTCGCGGTCTGTGGGGGTGTCTGCATAGGTTTCTGGCGCAGCAAACAATGCACCGGGGGCGGTGAATTGGCTGTCGGTCAGGTCCACCCGCTGCCCGTCAATCGCATTGTAATAGTTCCAGACCCCGTCCAGCCTCGTCCGCAACAGCATGCCACCAAAGAGATCAAAGATCACTGCGGCAGTCACATTGCATTGCCCCAACGCCGGATTTTCGGGTGTCCATTGCACCGCCGTTTCCAGCGGCCACGCCTCTGCCAGTGCCGTCCGAACCGCCGCTTCGTCAAAGCGCACGGGGCACTTACTGCAAATCCTTGAATGCCGACGTCAGCCGCTCACAGGCCTCCGCGACCCGCGAGCGGGGTGTGGCGATGTTGAACCGCAGGAAGCTCCCGCCGCCTTTGCCAAATGTCGGCCCATGGTTCACCGCGATGCCTGCGTCTTGCTGTACCCTGCGGGTGAACTCGTCGCGCGCCATGCCTGTCCCGTCAAAATCGACCCACGCCAGATAGGTTGCTTCAAGGTTCATCGACGCAAGACCCGGAATCGCATTTACTGCGGCGTCAAAAAGCTGTCGGTTGCCATCCAGATAGGTGACCAGATCATCGCCCCATGCCGCGCCTTCTGGGGAGTAGGCCGCTGTCGCCATAAAGAGGCCGAAGGAGTTGGGCGACATCCCCAACGCCATCATCCGCGCACCGAATTTCGCACGCAAATCAGGGTCTTCGATGATCACATTGCCCGAATGGCTGCCCGCGATGTTAAACGTCTTGGTTGTGGCGGTCATCATCACCAACCGGTCGGTGATCCCGTCAATCCTGGCCATCGGGATATGTGTGTTGCCGGGCATGACGAGGTCATGGTGAATCTCATCGGACACAAGGACCAGATCATGGCGTTTGGCGAAATCAGCGACGCCTTGCAATTCCGCCTTGGTCCAGACACGGCCGCCGGGATTATGTGGAGAACACAGGATCACCATCTTCTCCGCTCCGGTCATCTGAGCGTCCCAAGCGTCAAAATCCATCACGTAGCGGCCGTCCACCTGTGGCATCTCGCATTCCACCACCTTGCGCCCTGCGGCGTTAATGACCTTGGCGAAAGCGTGATACACAGGTGTGAACAGCACCACACCATCGCCGGGATCAGTGAAAGCATCCACGCACATTGCTGTGCCGTTCACCAAACCGTGCGTTGTGAAAATCCAGTCCGCCTCAACCGTCCAGCCATGTCGGTTCTGCATCCACCACTTGATCGCAGAGAGGTAGTTGCTGTCATCCCCGAAATAGCCATAGACCCCATGATCCAGCATCCCCTGAACTGCGTCCTGCACCACCTGCGGCGGCCGAAAGTCCATGTCCGCGACCCACATCGCAATCCCGCTGTCGCGCGGCACGCCATAGAGCGCCTCCATCTTGTCCCACTTGGCGCAATGGGTGTCGCGGCGGTCGATGATCTCGTCAAAACTCATGGGACAGGCTCCTTTAGGGTCCGCTGCAAGCTACCCGGATCATGCGCGGCTGCAACCCCTTGCTTGCATGGGGCCATTGCTTGTCCTACATCCACCTCATGAAACGCAATATCCTCTTGCACCCCGACCCCCGGCTGAAAAAGCCCTCCGTCGCTGTTGATGATCTCACCGATGATCTGCGGCTTTTGGCGGATGACATGCTGCGTACGATGTATGAGGCACCGGGCATCGGCCTTGCTGCCCCGCAGGTTGGCATCCTAAGCCGTCTGATCGTGCTTGATTGTGTCAAGGAAGAGGGCGAGGCACCGCGCCCGATGGTCATGTTCAACCCGGTGATCAAGGCCTCCTCGGATGAGGAAAACACCTATGAAGAAGGGTGTCTGTCGCTGCCTGATCTGTTTGCCGATGTAACCCGCCCCAAAGTGGTGGAGGTCGAATGGATGGACCGCGACGGCAACCTGCAGTCAGAAACGTTTGACGGTCTTTGGGCCACCTGCGTGCAGCATGAGATTGACCACCTCGATGGCAAGCTTTTCATCGACTACCTCAAACCGCTCAAACGCCAGATGATGACCCGCAAGATGGTCAAGCTGAAGCGCGAGCTTGCCCGCGCATGAGCGTCCTGCCGATTGTGCTCTGGCCTGATCCGCGCCTGACAGAGGTCTGCGCGCCGGTAGAGGAAATCACCCCTGAGATTGAAACCCTCGCCGCCGATATGCTGGAGACAATGTATGCGGCACCGGGCCGGGGGCTGGCCGGGCCACAGGTGGGCGCGATGCAGCGGATTTTCGTGATGGATGCGGGCTGGAAAGAGGGTAAATCCGACCCCATCGTTTGCATCAACCCAATGCTGCAAGAGGTGAGCGAGGACCGCGCGACGGGCGAAGAAGGCTGCCTCAGCATCCCCGGTGTGAGTGCTGAGATCAGCCGACCTGCGCAGGTTCAGATGGTCTGGACCGGGTTGAACGGGGGCCGCTATGTCCAGAGTTTCGCCGGTTTCGCGGCGGCCTGTGTGCAACATGAGCTGGACCATCTCGACGGTGTCGTGACTTTTGATCATCTTGATGCTGATACCAGAGAGAGCCTCATCGCTGAGTATACTGCGCTATGACCGTCCGTCCGATCCTGCAATGGCCCGACAAACGCCTGCGCACCTCTGCCGAAGAGGTATCGCAGATCACCGATGAGGTCCGCGCGGTCTGGCAGGACATGATCGACACAATGGACGCGATGCCCGGCGTTGGCCTTGCAGCACCCCAGATCGGTGTGATGCTGCAAATGGCCGTGGTGGATGCCTCTAACGACCGCACCCGCCGCATCCGGATGGCCAATCCGCAGGTGCTTGAAGCCTCTGCCAAGGACAATGTGCATGAGGAAGCAAGTCCGTGCCTGCCCGGTGTTTACGCCAAGGTTACGCGCCCCCGCGCGGTGTCTGTTCGGTTTCTGGATGAAAACGGTGTGATCGCGCGGCGCGAGTTTGTCGGGCTTGAGGCAACCTCCGTCCAGCACCAGATCGACCATCTGGCGGGGCGGATGTATTTCGACAATCTGAGCAAAACCAAGCGCGACATGCTGCTGCGCCGCGCCAAAAAACACAAGGGTTAGAGTGGCTCAGAGCGCGCCCGTCCTTAAGCGGGGCCTCTTGCCCACCCCCACCGGGAGACACGGCTGATGCGCATCATTTTCATGGGAACGCCTGATTTCTCGGTCCCGGTGCTCGACGCGCTGGTGGCGGCCGGACATGAGATTGCCGCCGTCTATTGTCAGCCGCCCCGCCCGGCAGGACGCGGCAAGAAAGACCGCCCCACGCCTGTGCACCAACGCGCCGCCGCGCTGGGGCTTGAGGTCCGCCATCCGACAACTCTGAAAACGACCGAGGCGCAAGAGACGTTTGCCGCCCTAGAGGCGGATATCGCTGTGGTGGTGGCCTACGGCCTGATCTTGCCCCAGGCCATTCTGGACGCGCCGCACCGCGGGTGTCTGAACATCCACGCGAGCCTTCTGCCACGTTGGCGGGGGGCCGCGCCGATCCACCGCGCGATCATGGCAGGTGATACGCACACCGGCGTCTGCATCATGCAGATGGAGGCCGGCCTTGATACCGGTCCGGTGCTCTTGCGACGCGAGGTTGAGATTGGTGAGACGGAAACAACCGCCGCTCTGCACGACCGCCTCAGCGCTTTGGGGGCGCATGCGATTGTTGAGGCGTTGGAAAAACTGTCCGATCTGACGCCAGAGCCGCAGCCCGAAGAGGGCGTGACCTATGCTGCCAAGATCGACAAGGCCGAAGCGCGCATTGACTGGACCCGTTCCGCCGTGGAGGTGGACCGCCAGATCCGTGGCTTGTCGCCGTTTCCCGGCGCATGGTTCGCGCTGGACGGCATCCGGGTCAAGGCGTTGGGCTCATCCCTTGCGCAAGGTTCAGGGCAGCCGGGTGAAGTGCTGGATAACGGTCTTCGCATCGCTTGTGGCACTGGTGCGGTACACCTCACACGCTTGCAAAAGGCGGGCAAGGCAGCGCAGGATGTGGCCGTGTTCCAAAGTGGCGCACAGATTGCGCCGGGCACCCGGCTGGACGGAGAATAAGCCATGTTTCTGGTGTTGATGGGCACGGTCGTGATTGCGGGCATTATTGGATATGCTTCGGAGAAAACTGGCTGGACCCGCAACGGTTATGTGCAGTCCATCATCATCTGCGTGGGCGGGGCGTTCCTGTTCTATTTTGTGCGGATCATGTTTGGTGTCGGTTTTTCCTCACCCGGCATGAATGCCATTGTGTCCTCAATCGGGGCGCTGATCATCGTGCCGTTTCACTGGCGGAAATGACGCGCATGAGTATTTTTGGCAAAAAGGAGCACGGGCCGGATCAGGTTTTGGGTGGTGTGCTTTTGTAGACGGGCAGGTGCCAGCCAAACCAGAGTGATCCTGCGCGCAGGACCCAGGTGACCCCGGCGCAGCCAATCAGGGCGGGCAGTGTCTCAACCCCGGAGTGGCGCGCGACGGCTGCGGTTGCGGCCCCTGCAAAGGCGGCCGTGACATAGAGCTCCCCCTGTTTCAGCACCAGCGGCACCTCGTCCACCACAACATCGCGCATCAGACCGCCCATGCAGCCGGTGATCATGCCCATCAGGATCACGATAACGCCGGACTGGTCGAGGCTGAGTGCCACTGCTGCCCCCGCAGCCACTGCAATGGCGAGTGCAAAGCTATCGAGCCAGATGACCGCGCGCAGGCGGCTTTCGAGGAGGTGGGCGGTGAAGAAGATGACCAGCGCGGCACCCGCAGCCACGGCGAGATAGGTCGGATTGGCGATCCAGAAAATCGGATTGCGGTCGAGCAGCAGATCGCGAATTGTCCCACCGCCCAAGGCTGTCAGGCTTGCAATGAAGGCAAAGCCCACAAGGTCAAGTTGCGCCCGGCTCGCCACCAGCGCGCCTGTGATGGCAAATATCAAGACGGAGCCATAGTCGAGCAGGGCCACAAGCGTCATGGTTTGAATGGTGCCATGCCAGCGCGCGCCAGTTCATCCGCGCGTTCGTTTTCTGGATGGCCTGCGTGCCCTTTCACCCATTCCCACGTTACCTCATGGCGCGCGTTGGCCGCGTCCAGCCGTTGCCAGAGCTCCGCATTCTTCACAGGCTTTTTCGCAGCATTTTTCCAGCCGTTTTTCTTCCAGCCGAAAATCCAGCCGGTGATCCCGTTCTTGACGTAATTGCTGTCTGTCACAATCGTGATTTTGGTCGGGCGGTCCAGCGCCTCCAGTGCGTGGATCGCGGCGAGCAGTTCCATCCGGTTGTTGGTGGTCTGTGCCTCGCCGCCCTTCAGTTCGCGTTCTTTCACAACCGTATCGCCGTCCTTGGCCTGCATCAGCGCACCCCAGCCACCCGGGCCGGGATTGCCCGAACAGGCCCCATCGGTATAGGCGAACAACTCAGCCATGGGCGACCAGCGCGATCCATTCCGCGACTTGCCCGTCGAGGCCGGTGTCGGCCCCCGCCGCGCGATCTGTCACAGTAAATCCGGCGTGTTCCACAAGTTCGGTCAGCTCTGCATCGGAGTAATAGGTGTAAAGTCGCCCTAATGTGTCCCGCTGACTGCTTTCGCCTGATTTCAAAGCGATGTGAAAACGTCCGCCGGGTTTGATTGCCTGATGCAGTGCTTTCAGATGGCGCGGCATGTCGGCGCGCGGGGCGTGCAGCAGGCTGAAGTTGGCCCAGATGCCGTCATAGATATCTGTGCCTGCGATCTCATCAAAAGTGGCCACTGTCGCCTCAACTCCGGAATGCGCATTCGCCACGGCCACCATTTCGGCTACGGCATCGGTGGCAGTGACGCGGTGGCCGACGGCGGCCATCTCAGCCGCGATATGACCGGGACCACAGCCCAGATCGAGCACGTGGCCCTGAGCGGGCAACGCCGCCAGAAAAGCATGTAACAGAGGGTCGCGGCTCGCGCTGTTCTGCGTCACCTTCACATAGTCCGCGACCTTATTGGCATAGACTTTGAGTGTCTTATCATCCGTCATAGAAATATCCCGATGCACAAACAAATGACGACCACGAGGGTCAGCTGCGCGCGTAGCGCCATCCACCATGAGGGCGTCAGATCCCAACGGTGAAACGCGTAATCCAAGAGCAGCAATCCGATAAACCCCGTTGTGAGGTTGCTTAACGCGCTTGTGACCCCCGTACCCGGCATGAAAAACCACCACAAGGCTGGAACCACTGACAGTGCATAAGCCGCCACCGCCTGTCGGCCCTGCGCCTGCGTAGCAAAGCCCCAAAGCACTCCGGACATGAACGCAAGGATAATGCCGCCATAGCGGATCATGACCAGCCGCCCATCGCCGCTCAGAACCGCTGGCAGGCTGCCATTCTGCCAGCTCGACAGGTTCAGCACCAGCAAAGCCGCCCAAAGGAAAGGGATCAGCCCGGCAAAGCCAAGGATAAAAGGGGCAGGGGGAATGCGGCCCAGCATGTTCAGGCGCGTTCCAACGCCAGACGCCCGGCGAGTGCCGCAAAGATCGCAGCGAAGGAGCGATTGAGCCAGCGCATGACGACCTCAGAGCCCAGCAACCATTTACGCGCGGCGGCGGCAAAACTGCCGTAAAGGACAAAGACCGCAAATGTGAGGGCCATGAACACGGCACCCATCGTGGTCATTTCGAGGGTGGCGGTGGCTGCATTCCCGCTCAGAAACGGGGGCAGCAGGGCGAGGAAAAAGATCGAGAGTTTGGGGTTAAGAATGTTGATCAGCGCCCCGCGCCGCGCAATCACCCAGCCGCTTTCATATGTTTTGTTTTCAGATACGGCCAGCGCGCCGCCGGATTTGAGAGTTTGCCATGCCAGATAGAGCAAATAGGCGACACCCGCCCATTTCACGAGCGTGAAGAGCAGGGCGGACGTGTGCAGCACCGCTGCCAGCCCCAGAGTGGCTGCTGCCAGATGCGGGACAATCCCGAAGGTGCAGCCAAGTGCTGCCCAAAACGCTGCGCGCCGTCCTTGCCCAAGGCCGAGCGCGAGCGTGTAGATCACACCGGTGCCGGGGGCGATGACCACGACGAGGGCGGTGAGGAGGAATTGGAGGGTGATCATCGAATAACCTCTTTGGCGGTGTTGGCCGGATCATCTATTGAGCGCGGCTGGATGTCCACTGGGACTATGCCATTTCGCCCAGCAGCCCCACGGCAAGCGCGCCGCTCAGCAGATCCTCAGCAATCAGATGACCCAGCGCGCGGACTTCCGCGTCCGGAATGACCACATCTGGCACCTGTACAGTGATCAGGCCTGCGGACAGGGCGGCCCGCACACCATTGGGTGAATCCTCAAAAGCGACGGACGCCTCGGCGGGCAAACCTAACGCAGCCACGGCGGCCAGATAGATGTCTGGTTCCGGCTTGCTGCGGTTCACCTGATCACCGCCAATCACATCCGGAAACAGGTCGGCCAACCCGGCCCGCGCCAGATGCCGGTGCGCCTTTGCGGTCCGGGTAGACGTCGCAATGATATAGGGAAGACCGCGTTCGCGCAGGGCATTGGCCAGCTCTGGCACGCCGGGTTTGACGGATATTACAGTTGCAAAGGCAGCTTCAGCCGCTTCAGTCCAGGCTGCATCAAATTGCGCGGGATCAGCGCGGCCAGCCAGACCATTGGTCAACCTGGCCCGCCCTTCGATGGCGTTGGTGCCCACAAGGCTTGTAAACAGCGCGTTATCTGATGGAAGGTCGTGTGCCGCCATTGTCTCGTGAAACGTGCGCAGCCAGACCTGTTCTGTGTCCAGCAGCAGCCCGTCCATGTCAAAGACAACGCCGCGCGGTGGTGTCACGCAGGCACCCGCAGCACGCGCGGCACTTTGAATTCCACGTTCTCCACCGCCGTCTCGACCAGTTCCTGCGTCATATCAAAACGCTCAGCAAAGGCGTCGATGACCTCGTTGATCAGCACCTCCGGGGCGGAAGCCCCCGCCGTGATGCCGACGCTGGTGATGCCCTCAAGGCTGCGCCAGTCAATGTCATCCGCCCGCTGCACCAACTGCGCATAGTTGCAGCCTGCGCGCGCGCCCACTTCAACCAGCCGCTTTGAGTTGGAGGAGTTCGGTGCGCCCACCACCAGCATTGCGTCGCATTTCGGGGCCATCGCTTTGACGGCCTCCTGACGGTTGGTTGTGGCGTAACAGATGTCTTCCTTGTGCGGTCCCACGATGGCGGGAAAGCGGGCTTGCAGGGCCGCAACGATATCGGCCGTATCGTCCACGCTCAGCGTAGTTTGCGTCACATAGGCCAGCCGCTCGGGGTCGCGTACTTCAACTGTCGCCACGTCCTCCGGTGTCTCAACCAGCAGCACTTCGCCCTCAGGCAATTGGCCCATTGTGCCGACTGTTTCGGGGTGCCCCTCATGGCCGATCATGATCATCTGCAACCCGGCATCTGAATGGCGCTGCGCCTCAATATGTACCTTGCTGACAAGCGGGCAGGTGGCATCAACAAAAACCATATTGCGCGCGGCTGCGGCCGAAGGCACCGATTTTGGCACACCATGAGCGGAGAATATGACGGGCCGGTCATCGGGACATTCATCCAGTTCCTCGACAAAGACAGCACCCTTTTCGCGCAGCCCATCGACCACGAATTTGTTGTGCACGATCTCGTGGCGGACAAAGACCGGCGCGCCCCATTTCTCCAACGCCATCTCAACAATCTTTATGGCGCGGTCTACGCCTGCGCAAAATCCACGGGGCGCGGCGAGGTAGAGGGTCAAAGGGGGCTTGGACATGGGCGTCTCCGTTCCTGTGCAACAGAGGTAATCGCTTGTGCCGCGTTGGTCCAGTAGGTGCAGCGCTCAGGTCACTGAATGCCGCAGGTCGTTTGCATCACGCAGAACGGCTCACCCATCGTTGTCACGGGGCGGACGACCGATCACATCGCGCAGGTCTTCAAGCTCGATAAAGTTGTCCACCTGACGGCGCAGATCGTCCGAGATCATCGGCGGCTGGCTGCGGATCGTGGAAACAACCGAGACGCGCACGCCCTGCCGTTGCAGGCTTTCGACCAGCGGGCGGAAATCGCCGTCGCCGGAAAAGATCACAATATGGTCAACATGGGGTGCCAGCTCCATCGCATCGACGGCCAGCTCGATGTCCATGTTGCCCTTGACCTTCCGGCGGCCCATGCTGTCAGTGTATTCCTTGGCCGGTTTTGTCACCATGGTAAAACCGTTGTAATTTAGCCAGTCCACCAGCGGGCGAATGGGAGAATACTCATCATTTTCGAGAAGGGCCGTATAATAAAATGCCCGAAGCAATTTGCCCCGGCGCATGAATTCATGCCGCAATAGCTTGTAGTCGATGTCAAAACCAAGTGTCTTGGCAGCCGCATAAAGGTTGGAGCCGTCGATGAAGAGCGCAAGTCGCTCGTCCTTGTAAAACATAAACTATCCTTCGGCCGGTGCCGTCTTTACTCTCGTTGGTACAAACGTCGCTGGTACCTGATTGCTCAAACCATTCAATCCAATTTCAGGTAGAACCACGCGAAATCCCTAACTAAGGGTTTATTCACACGCTGCAAGCCTTAGTTAACGGGGAAATTGGCAAGCTTATGCTCATCACTAAAAATTCCATGCTCTTAGCTCTCGGAGCTAACTTGGCGTCAAATGTCGGTTCTCCCAGTGAAACGCTGAAATCAGCGTTGTGTGCGCTCGAAAAAAAAGGGGGCGCGATTCGCAATATCAGTCCTTTTTATAGCACGCCTGCCTATCCTGCGGGAAATGGGCCTGACTATGTGAACGCAGCGGCAGAAATCTGCGCAGAGTGGAGCGCGCGTGAGACGCTTGCGATATTTCACGAGATTGAGGCAGAGATGGGCCGTGAAAGGGTTCAGAGGTGGGGGCAACGCACGCTTGATCTGGACCTGCTTGCCATCGGGGATGTGGTGCTGCCGGATGCGCAAACCCATGCGACATGGCGAAATCTGGCGCCGGAGGATCAGATACGCCGCACGCCGGATCAGCTCATTCTGCCTCACCCGCGACTTCAGGACCGCGCCTTTGTTCTGGTGCCATTGGCAGATGTCGCGCCAAACTGGGTGCATCCAGTCTTGAACAGGACAGTTGTCCAGATGCGTGATGCCTTGCCGTCGGGGGATGTTGTGGCGGTCAAGTTGTTGCAATAACGGCTTGTAAATCCGCACGATCCGCCCTAGATAGCCCACTTCTGACTGCATTTTGAGATATTGGAGACTTCCATGGCCCGCGTCACCGTAGAAGATTGCGTCGACAAAGTTCCGAACCGCTTTGAACTTGTCATGCTGGCCGCACATCGTGCGCGCGAGATCTCCGCTGGCTCTGCGGTTACTGTGGACCGTGACAATGACAAAAACCCGGTCGTTTCCCTGCGTGAGATCGCGGATGAGACCCAGGCCGCTGATGATCTGCGCGAGCGTCTGATCGAAAGCAATCAAAACCAGATCGAGGTGGACGAGCCCGAAGAGGATGCCATGGCGCTCCTTATGGGTGCAGAGCAGGACAAGCCCGAAGAAGACAGCATGTCCGAGGAAATGTTGCTGCGTCAGTTGATGGCGGCGCAGGGGCAAGGCTGATCGGGGCAGGTCTGATACCCGCCCCCTGCCAAGGGGTCAAACGGCAGCATGCTCGATACCACTGAAATCACTGCCGACGATCTTGTGGCCCTTGTGCGGGCCTACAATCCAAAAACCAACGAACCTCTGCTGCGCGCGGCCTATGATTTTGGCCGCGAGATGCATGAGGGTCAGTTTCGCCATTCAGGTGAGCCATATTTTACCCATCCGGTTGCTGTCGCCGCGATCCTGACCGAACAGCAGCTTGACGACGCGACGCTGATTACCGCCCTGCTCCATGATACGGTTGAAGACACCCGCGCGTCCTACAAGGACGTCGAACGCCTGTTCAGTACCGAAGTGGCCGAGCTTGTCGATGGTGTGACCAAGCTGACGAACCTGCAACTCAACTCAACCGAGACCAAGCAGGCCGAAAACTTTCGCAAGCTGTTCATGGCCATGTCCAAGGATTTGCGCGTCATCCTCGTTAAACTCGCTGACCGTCTGCACAACATGCGCACGATCAAGGCGATGCGCCCGGAGAAGCAGGCGCAAAAAGCGCGCGAGACGATGGATATCTTTGCCCCCCTTGCGGGCCGCATGGGCATGCAGTGGATGCGCGAAGAGCTTGAGGATTTGGCGTTCAAGGTGCTCAACCCCGAGGGCCGCGCCAGCATCATCCGCCGCTTTATTACGCTGCAACGCGAAACTGGCGATGTCATCCAGAAGATTACCGGCGACATGCGCCACGAGCTGGACGCGGCGGGCATTGAGACCGAAGTTTTTGGCCGGGCCAAAAAACCCTATTCGATCTGGCGCAAGATGCAGGAAAAGGAACTCAGTTTTTCACGGCTCAGTGACATCTACGGCTTTCGCGTGATCACGGCTTCAGACGAAGATTGCTACCGTGCGCTGGGGGCCATCCACAAGCGCTGGCGTGCCGTGCCGGGGCGGTTCAAGGACTATATCAGCCAACCAAAGTCCAACGGCTATCGGTCGATCCACACCACCGTGTCGGGCCGGGATGGCAAAATTGTCGAGGTGCAGATCAGGACCCGCCAGATGCACGATGTCGCTGAAACCGGTGTGGCTGCGCATTGGTCTTACCGCGACGGTGTGCGTTCCAAAAACCCGTTTGCGGTGGACCCCGCCAAGTGGATCAGCCAGCTTTCCGAACAATTTGACGCCGAAGAAAACCACGAAGATTTCCTCGAAGCGGTCAAGCTCGAGATGTACGCCGACCAGGTGTTCTGTTTTACGCCCAAGGGTGATGTCGTGAAACTGCCGCGCGGGGCCACACCGATTGATTTCGCCTATGCGATTCACACCCGGATCGGGAATGCCTGTGTCGGTGCGAAAATTGACGGAATGCGCGTGCCGCTTTGGACCCGTGTGAAAAATGGTCAGTCGATTGAGATCATCCGGGCGCAGGGCCAGACACCACAGGCCACATGGCTCGATATCGCCACCACCGGCAAAGCGAAATCCGCCATTCGCCGCTCGCTGCGCGAAGAAGATCGCGCGCGCTTTGTCCGGCTGGGCCGCGAACTGGCGCGCTCTGCGTTTTCACAGGTTGGTAAACGCGCGACGGACAAGGCGCTGCGCACCGCAGCCAAACGCCTGCGCTTTGCCGGTGCCGAAGATGTGCTCGCCCGCTTGGGGAGCTCCGAGATTACAGGCCGGGAGGTGGTGCAGTCAGTCTACACCGATCTCGCACCCAACGCAGGCGAGCAGATCGATACTGCCCGTGCGGTTGTGGGCCTTGAGCCGGGACAGTCCTTTAACCGCGCGCCTTGCTGCCATCCGCTCCCCGGAGAGCGGATCATCGGTATCGCATTCAAGGGGGAGGGCGTGACCGTCCACGCCATCGACTGTGACAAAGTCGCGGAGTACGAAGACCAGCCTGAGCGGTGGATCGATTTGCGGTGGCACGAGGGCAATCATCCGGCCGTCTATAGCGTGGTCATTGACCTGACAATCGGCAATGGCGCGGGTGTGTTGGGCCGCATCTGCACCTTGATCGGCGAAGCCTCCGCAAATATCTCAGACTTGGAATTTCTTGAACGCAAACCTGACTTTTACCGCCTTCTGATCTATGTGGATTTGCGGGACGTGGCACACCTGCATTCCATGATGCTCACGCTTGAGGCGGAAAACGACGTAGCGGCAATCACAAGATACCGCAAAATTGACGCGCAAAAGTCGTGAGATCACGCTAATTCTAATTTTGTCTGGTTGAACAGGCAAACGACACATAACGGAACTCTGAGTTGATATTTAAACGCCGCGATCCCAAACCAGCATTGCGCGCGATGGTCGAATTCCTTTGGCCACGCGGCGGATGGGCGCGTGCATTTCACTATGTCAAACACCGCATGCGGCGCCTGCCCGACAGCCCCGAACGTATCGCACGGGGGGTGTGGGCCGGTGTTTTTGTTACCTTTTCCCCGCTTTTTGGCATGCACTTTGTCTTTGCGGTTCTTCTGGCGCGGCTGATGAAGGGGAACATCGTCGCGGCGCTGATGGCCACGTTTGTTGGCAACCCGCTGACCTTCGTGTTCATCGCACTGGCCTCGCTCAAGACCGGGCATCTTATGCTTGGCACCGAGCTGGAGGAAGGAGAGCTTGCCGCGCTCAGCCGCAAGTTTGGCGATGCGGGCAGTGATTTGTGGCACAATTTCATGGCCATTTTTACCGATGCTACGATGGATTGGTCTGGTCTCTCCATCTTCTCGCGAGAGGTCTTTTATCCTTATCTGATCGGTGGGATCATTCCGGGCATCATCTGTGCGACCATCGCTTACTACCTTGCGGTGCCTTTGTTGCAGGCCTATCAAAAACGGCGGCGGGGTCTGATCAAGGCCAAGTTTGAAGCGCTCAAACAAAAAACCGCCGCCAAGGCCGAGGCCAAGCGCCGGGTTGATCAGGTCAAGTAAACAAAGGGAGCCCGTGATATGGGACATTCGGACAAGCTGCGCCTTGGGGTGAACATCGACCACGTGGCCACCGTGAGGAATGCGCGCGGCGGGGCCTATCCCGATCCTTTGCGCGCGGCGCGCATCGCCGAGGAAGCGGGTGCCGACGGCATCACCGCACACTTGCGCGAAGACCGCCGCCACATCTCCGACGCTGATATCGAAGGATTGATGGACGTGCTGACGGTGCCGTTGAACTTTGAAATGGCCGCCACCGATGAGATGCAGCAGATCGCGTTGCGCCACAAACCGCACGCCGTCTGCATTGTGCCGGAAAAACGCGAGGAACGCACAACCGAAGGGGGGCTTGAGGTGGCGCGCGAGGAAAACCGCCTCGCTCATTTCATCGCGCCGCTGCGGGAGGCTGGCAGCCGGGTGTCGATCTTCATTGCGGCGGATAAGCGCCAGATTGAAGCCGCCAATCGCATCGGTGCGGAGGTGATCGAACTCCATTCCGGGGCCTATTGCGATGCCTATCATGAGGGCCGTTTTGACGAGGCCACCAAAGAGCTTGAGCAAATGCGCGAAATGTCCACTTTTGCCCATGACCTTGGGCTTGAAGTACACGTCGGCCACGGTCTGACCTATGACACGGTTGCCCCGGTCGCTGCCTTCCCAGAAGTACGCGAACTCAACATCGGGCATTTCCTGATCGGAGAGTCGATCTTCCTCGGCCTTGCTCCCGCCATCGCTGAGATGCGTCGCCTGATGGATGAGGGTCGCGCGGAACTTACTGGATGATCCTTGGCATCGGCACGGATCTTGCCAACATCGATCGCATTCAGGGCACGCTAGACCGATTTGGTGACCGTTTTCGCAACCGTGTGTTCACCGATGTTGAACAGCGCAAGGCCGAACGCCGCAAAGATGTCGCGGGCACCTATGCCAAACGTTGGGCCGCCAAGGAGGCATGTTCCAAAGCGCTGGGCACCGGTTTGCGCATGGGCATCTCATGGCGTGACATGGCCGTCAGCAACCTACGTACGGGCCAACCGGTGATGGAAGTGACGGGATGGGCGGCAGAACGGCTCGCTGCAATGACCCCGCCGGGGCATGAGGCGATCATCCATGTAACGCTGACCGATGATCACCCTTGGGCGCAGGCCTTTGTGCTGATCGAAGCGCGTCCGTTGATCCAAAGTTGAATACATCCTGGAGGGGCACACGCCCCGGTAATTGCTTAGGCGGTTCAGTGGGATTTCCCAGCAAAATAACGCCGCCATCCCAATTCGCGGCGTTTCAGCGGCACCTGCTTCCCACCTGACCTTGACAGCATCGCCCCCCGCCCGCATGTAACTCCAAATCGTAAGAAAAGGACGCCGCATGGCCGACACCGAAAAATCCGGCAATGCCTTTGTCGAAACGATCAAGACCATCGTCTATGCGCTGGTGATCGCGGGCGTCTTTCGCACCCTGTTCTTTCAGCCCTTCTGGATCCCTTCGGGGTCGATGAAGGAGACACTGCTGATCGGTGATTTCCTTTTTGTGAACAAGATGGCCTATGGCTATTCCTACGCGTCCTGCCCGTCTTTGATGATGCCCAATCTGGGTGTTGAAGTGGACGCCAAGGACATCTGCGGGTTCTTTGATGGCGAAAACACCCGGTTCTGGGCGGGCGAGCCTGAGCGCGGGGATGTGGTGGTTTTCCGCCATCCCGTTTCGGGGCGCGACTACATCAAACGGCTTATTGGATTGCCCGGTGACACGGTGCAGGTCACACAGGGGGTGACGATTATCAATGGCACCCCAGTTGAGCTTCAGGATGATGGTATCTTTGAAGAAGTCATGACGGCTCAAGGCCCTCAACGCCTGCGCCCCCGCTGCGAAAACGGTCCCGTCGGTGAAGGCGGCCCATGCGAAAAATCCCGCAAGATTGAGACACTGCCAAATGGGGTAAGCCACGCCATTCTGAACATCGGAAATCAGCAGTCTGACAACACGGGCATCTACACCGTGCCTGCGGGCCACTACTTTTTCATGGGTGACAACCGCGACAACTCCGCGGACAGCCGGCTGGCGCAACAGGTCGGTGGCGTCGGATTTGTGCCTTATGAGAACCTGATTGGCCGTGCGGACCGTATCATGTTCAGCTCTGCTGGCCGCTCCATGCTCTACTTCTGGACATGGCGGAGTGATCGCTTCTTCAAAGGGGTTGAATGAAGCTGAGCGGTGATCTCAAAGCCTTTGAGGGGCGCATCGGGCATCATTTCTCCGATCCTGCCTTGTTGGTGCGCGCGGTCACCCATGCCTCCATGTCTTCGGCCAACCGAGATGACAATCAGCGGCTTGAGTTTCTGGGGGATCGGGTGCTGGGTCTTGTGATGGCAGAAGCTTTGCTGGCTCTTGATTCCGGTGCCTCAGAGGGGCAATTGGCCCCCCGTTTCAATGCGCTTGTCCGCAAGGAAACCTGCGCTGATGTGGCCCGTGAGATTGATCTTGGGCAGGTTCTCAAGCTGGGCCGCTCCGAGATGATTTCGGGCGGACGGCGCAAACAGGCGCTTTTGGGTGACGCGATTGAAGCCGTGATCGCCGCTGTCTATCTCGATGCCGGGTTTGATGCCGCCAAAGCACTGATCCTGCGGCTTTGGGGGAGGCGGATAGAAACGGTTGAAGACGATGCCCGCGACGCGAAGACCGCGCTTCAGGAATGGGCGCAAGCGCGCAAGCTGCAGCCGCCCAAATACGTCCAGATCGGGCGCA
Organism: Sulfitobacter sp.; assembly: GCA_045105735.1. Classification (GTDB taxonomy): domain Bacteria; phylum Pseudomonadota; class Alphaproteobacteria; order Rhodobacterales; family Rhodobacteraceae; genus Sulfitobacter. The sequence continues at coordinate 45,011 of JBGCDV010000009.1, forward strand.
GCGGGCCGGACCATGCACCGGTCTTCACCATCGCGGCGAGGCTTGACAACGGGGCCGAGGCTAAGGCCACCGCCCCTTCAAAACGCGCGGCCGAACAGGCCGCCGCAACGACGCTTTTGGCGCAACTGGAGACAGAAAAATGACCACGCGCGCCGGATTTGTCGCTCTGATCGGAGAACCCAACGCAGGAAAATCCACCCTTCTCAACAGGATGGTCGGAGCCAAGGTCTCCATCGTGACCCACAAGGTTCAGACAACGCGCGCCCGCATTCGTGGTGTTGCGATGGAAGGCGATGCCCAGATCGTATTCGTTGACACGCCTGGTCTGTTTCAACCGCGCCGCCGGTTGGACCGCGCCATGGTGGCCGCCGCATGGGGCGGGGCTGCGGATGCAGATGTTGTCGTCTTGCTGATTGAGGCGCAGCGTGGCGTGACCGAAGGTGTGGAACGCATTCTTGAAGGGCTCACAGAGATCGGCGAAGGCCGTCGTGTTGCCCTTGCCATCAACAAGATTGACCGGGTTGAAGCACCGGTGTTGCTGGGCCTCTCTGAGGATCTGAACGCGCGATACCCCTTTGTCGAAACCTTCATGATCTCCGCTGAACGCGGCCACGGGGTCGACACCTTGCGCCACTGGCTTGCGGGCGAAGTGCCCGAGGGGCCATGGCTTTATCCCGAAGACCAGATCGCAGACCTGCCGATGCGTATGATTGCGGCTGAAATGACGCGCGAAAAACTGACCCTGCGCCTGCATCAGGAATTGCCATACCAGCTCACGGTTGAGACGGAGAACTGGGAGGAGCGCAAGGACGGCTCGGCCCGGATTGATCAACTCATCTATGTGATCCGGGACGGTCACAAAGGCATCGTTCTGGGCAACAAGGGTGAGACGATCAAGGCGGTGAGCAAAGCGGCACGCGAGGAACTCGAAGAGTTTCTGGGTCGCCGTATCCATTTGTTCTTGCAAGTGAAAGTGCGCTCCAACTGGTTGGATGAAGCGGAACGCTACACGGAGATGGGCCTTGATTTCAAAGATGGCAATGGGTGAGGCACCTATATGGTACGGCTGACCGCCCGCTTTTGGGTGGACGCCTATCTGGCGCGGTTGCGGCTCTTTGATATCCCGGCCTTCGTGGTGGCTCACGGCGATGACACGGGCGGTGCAGTATTGATCAAACTCGCCACATTGGACGGACAAGCGGTACTCTTCCATCGATCCTTTGACCTGATGACCGGTGAACGGCAATGGGTCGAATTGACCAAGGGGGAGGAGCGAGATGTGGACGAAACAGTCACACGCCAGCGCAGTTTTGATCCGGATTTGTGGGTGATTGAGGTGGAGGACCGGCAGGGGCGACACTTGCTGGAGCAAGAGGGCCTCGCCTGATGGAATGGCGCGATCAGGGCATATTGCTGAGCGCGCGCCGCCACGGTGAAACCTCCGCCATCATAGAGATGTTCACACCGTCGCAAGGGCGCCACGCAGGCGTGGTGCGCGGCGGCACCAGCCGCAAGATTGCGCCCATTTTGCAACCCGGTGCGCAGCTTGACGTCGCATGGCGCGCCCGGTTGGAGGACCACATCGGTGCTTTTACGGTGGAGCCTGTGCGCAGTCGGGCCGCCGCTGCGATGAGCGACCGGATGGCGCTGGCAGGGCTTAATGCGGTCACGGCGCTTTTGTCTTTTTGCCTGCCAGAGCGTGAGCCGCATCCGGCCCTTTATGCGCGCACCGAAGCCTTGCTGGACCTGTTGGGGCAGGGGGACGTCTGGCCACTGGCGTATTTGCAATGGGAGTTGGGGCTGCTTGAAGAAATGGGCTATGCCCTTGATTTGACGGCCTGCGCCGTGACAGGCACGACAGAAGGGCTGGTCTATGTTTCGCCCAAATCCGGGCGCGCGGTGTCGGCCAAGGGCGCGGGAGAATGGGCAGACCGGCTGCTGCCATTGCCAAGGGTGTTACGGGGGGAGGGGGATGCCCCAGACACTGAGATCGTGCAGGGTTTCAAAACCACAGGGTATTTTTTGGAGGCGCATCTGGCGCGGGATCTGGGCGACAAACCTTTGCCAGAGGCGCGGGTGCGGTACGTGGATGCGTTCAGTCGCGCGCTTTGAAGATCAAAAGCGTTGAGGTCTCATCCGAGAACGTCAACGTGTCACCCTCCACAATTGCCTGCGTCGCCTCTTCAAGCGCTTTGAAGAACGCGCTTTCATCGGCCAAATCCGGGCACGCCATCCGTGTGGCGGCGATGGGCCCCGCATCGAACCACGGATAGGGCGTGATGTTGCTGCTGGTATAGCGGTTGCAGGGGGCCTGACCGGTGATCACATTGCGGCGCGGAAAAGCAATCGTGGCCTGCGCTTCAAAAGCAGAGCCGCGCAATTCCACCAGATGCCAGCTGCGGTCTGCGGCACCATAGCGACGCACCGTCTCATCCGGTGTGTATACAAACAGCGCGAGCAACAGCGCCATGATGGCATGGCTGGGCATGGGTTACTGCAGCGCCAGAATGGTATCGACAAGCGTGTCGAAGGGCGCGGTCTGCCGATCACTGCTCAGGGGCAGGCCGATCAGCGTTGCTTGCATGGCACGGGCAAAATCGGGGTTGCGCAGGCCCATTTGGCTCAGCAGGCGGGTCAGGTAACGCAGGCGTTCTGCGTCCACTTCGGCGAGGGCGGCGGACACCCGCGCATCAGTCTGCGCCCAGATGCGCAACTTTGGTTCAACAGAATCGCCCAAGATGCCGTGGCCAAAGCTGCGCAGGCGCACATCTGCGTCTCCACGATCTTGTACCTGGGTCAAAACCTGCTCAAGCGCGCGGGCCTGCCACTGGGTCAGGAGCGCTTCGTGAAAGGCGGGTACGTCCTTGAAATGCCAGTAGAAAGACCCCTTCGTGGTCTTGAGCGCACGCGCCAAAGGCTCAGCCGCGAGGGCCATCGGCCCCGTGGCAGCAAGCGCATCCAAACCGGCGAGGATCCATTTATCAGGGGAGAGGCGGGGGCGAGGCATACCCGTCTGATACCGCCCCCAGAGGTGGAGAGGCAAGTCATGCCTCTCCTGACGTTGTGTCTTTGCTTAGCCGAGGATACGGCGCGCGATGACCTGCGCTTGTATTTCGGCGGCACCCTCAAAGATGTTCAAAATGCGGGCGTCGCACAAAACACGGCTGATCTTGTATTCCAACGCAAAACCGTTGCCGCCATGGATTTGCAGGCCATTGTCAGCCGCGGCCCAAGCGACCCGTGCGCCCAGCAGTTTCGCCATACCTGCCTCCACGTCACAGCGCCGGCCTTCATCCTTTTCAAAGGCAGAGAAGTATGTGAGCTGCCGCGCCACCATGATTTCAACGGCCATCATGGCAAGTTTGGAGGACACGCGCGGGAAGTTGATCAGTGCTTTGCCAAATTGTTTGCGGTCCTGCGCATATTGCATGGAGATATCGAGCGCGGATTGCGCCACACCGATTGCCCGCGCAGCGGTCTGGATGCGAGCGCTTTCAAAGGTTTCCATCAGCTGTTTGAAACCTTTGCCTTCTTCGCCGCCGAGCAGGTTTTCACCCTGTACATGGAAGCCGTCAAACGCCAGTTCATATTCCTTCATCCCGCGATAGCCGAGCACTTCAATCTCCCCGCCCGTCATACCATCGGTCGGAAATGGGTTTTCCTCAGTGCCGGGAGTTTTCTCAGCCAGGAACATCGACAGGCCTTTGTAGTCCGATGTTTCCGGGTCTGTGCGGGCCAGCAACGTCATGATTTGTGTGCGGGTCGCATGCGTGATCCATGTCTTGTTGCCGGTGATCTTATAGTCGTCCCCGTCCTTGACGGCGCGCGTGCGCAAGGATCCAAGGTCGGAACCGGTGTTCGGCTCTGTGAAAACAGCTGTCGGCAGGGTTTCAGCGCTTGCCAGCCGCGGCAGCCACTTTTCTTTTTGCTCCTGCGTGCCGCCCGCAATGATCAGTTCGGCTGCAATTTCTGAGCGCGTCCCGAGGGAACCAACACCGATGTAGCCCCGCGACAGTTCCTCTGAAACAACACACATGGAAGCCTTGGAGAGACCAAAGCCGCCAAACTCTTCGGGGATGGTGAGGCCAAAGACACCCATCTCTGCCAGCTCCTCGATGATCTCCATCGGAATGAGTTCATCTTTGAGGTGCCAATCATGGGCAAAGGGCTCAACTTTTTCCACAGCGTAGCGGCGGAATTGCTCGCGGATCATCTCTAGTTCTTCATCAAGACCGGAGGCACCCACCGTGATATTTGCGGAATGCTCTTGCATCAACTCGACCAACCGTGTGCGGGCAGCTTGGGTGTTGCCCCCTTGGGTCAGGGTCTGGATCGCAGGCTCCATCATCCCACGCATATCATCCTGGCTGAGGCCTAGGTCCTGCAGGCGCAGGATTTCCCCCTGGTTCATCTGAATGCCGCCGTAAATCTGCCATAGATACTCACCAAAGGCGATTTGATGGATCAGCTGTTCTGTCTCACCGAATTTGCCATCAGCGTTCAGGGCTTCGGCCCAACGCTGCATCTCTCGCAAGGATTGTGTGTAGGTTGCGAGCCACGCCAGACCGTGGGCGGCGGTCTGGTTCGCCTCAATCAAACTGGCAGAGACGCGACCGTCTTTGCTGACCAAGGTGCGCACGCCTGCCTTGGCTTTGTCCAAAATGCCCTCAACCGGTGCCACAGCTGCTGCCGTGAGCTCCAGCAGACCCTCCAACACAACCGGAGTGTGTGTCATCATCATATCCTGACCGTCATGTGCCATTTTGCTATCCCTCAGTTTGTTGCCATGCAGATAGCGCCTTCGCAGGTGCAGCACAACAAAGATACGTTTTCATGTGTCAATTTGTTCGATAGTTGCGCGGCGATGGTGGGCGCGCTCAGCGCATCTGAGGGGGGATATAGAGCGTCAGACTGATTTTTCTGCCACCTGACGGGGATCTGCGGGCAAATTTTTTGGCAAATTCAGGAATTTGTCAGAAACTGCGCGACGGCACCGTCGATACAGCTTTCTTGCGAGAACCGGCTGGGGTCCTGCTTTCACCAAGGGGGTTTGTGGGTGAAGGCAGGTTCTGACCGAGAGGGTTCCCAGCGCTTCTAGCCGCTCCGTGCGACGGTTACGCCAGACACGTCTTCGATGAAGGTGACGATTCGCGTTTTGACGTCTTCGTCTTTTATCGCAGCCAAAGCATTCACAATTTCCAGCCCAGCGTCTTTTTGAGGGGCGGAGTTTTCGTTGTCATGAAGCCCTTCGAAAAAGAAGGATGGTGCGACATCGAGTATTTGCGCCAATTCAAAAAGCCGACTTGCGGCAATTCGATTTGAACCAATCTCATACTTTTGGATCTGCTGAAATGACAGGTCCAGTTTTCTGGCCACGTCAGTTTGGGACAACCGCCGTAAGGTGCGGATTTGCTTGAGTTTACGCCCAACGTGCAGATCGACGGGATGAGACATTTAGGAACCTCTGGTTGTGTGCTTTTCCCTTTAATCGCGAGAATCAGGATTCCATTCAACTGAATAGATTTTTTCGTTTCAGTTAAATAAATAGCAATATTATGAGTGATATCTGTTGCATTGATGGATGATTTGTTTACCAATGCAACCCATGAATGAATCCGCAAATATCGACGGACAGATCGCGAAGGTGGCGGATGAAGTCCCACCCGCTTTGCTGTTTGAGATGGTGCGGTCCTTCGTGACCCTGGCGTCAACCCTGAACCTCAGCCATGCGGTCAAGGCGCTGGGCAGCACGCGCCAGACCGTCAGGCGGCATATTTCGCAGCTGGAAAGCTCTATGGGGCAGCCCCTCTTTTTGGTGGAGGATCGGCGGTATGGGCTGAGCGCGTTTGGCGCTCAGATGTTACCGAATGCAAAAGACTTTCTGGCCCGCGGGACATTGTGGTGGCGCGGTCAGGCGCGGTCGGTGGATCAGCTGCAGCAATTGAACGCAAGTGCGCAGGATTGGATGCTCTATCAGCAGCAACAGCCGCTCGGTCAGATTTGGTCTGACCCTTCCATCTTGATGCGGGAAACCTTCCGCGCATGGTCGATGTCCGGCGGTGAGATTGAAAGCACGTGGTTCGCCCATGTCCGTCCCTACGTCATCGTTTACCGCAATTCCGACATTGGGTGGATATGTACTGAATTCGGAGAGAAATCAGTTTATGTGCAGTGGTTTGGGATGGATTATGCCCGCTCCAGCATTGGCCGCCCCATTAGCAAAATGCCAGCCGGTGAGGAATTCTCACATCTGATTTATCAATCATTTGATGAGGTACAGGCAACTCAGACGGCGCGGCTTGATCATGTGTTCACGCGCATGCCGGTCCAAGGCACGAATGTGTCCGCGCCGGTCACCTATCAACGCCTCATTCTGGGTGGATTTTTTCCTGACCGTTCTCCCGCTGTTGTGTCGTTGATCGCACCAGTTCAGGAGGCTCGGATAGACGGGCTTGACCTCAATCAGTTTGACGATCTGGCCCATGTTCAGCCCACGGAATTTACGCCAGAAGAAGCCATTTTGGAGGGTATGCTGGACAGCTGAGAGCTGCGATCTGACTGCTGTAAACACTTTTTTGTCGCCCATGTGTCAAATGTCGGGTGTTTTTTTGGTGTTTGTATTAACCTTTAAGCAACACTGGTTAATAGGAGCAGTACATGACGATCCAATTTCCTCGCGATGCGGCACCATTTATTGCAACAAGCCGCAACATCTTGCGATCACATGGCATTGAGATAACCATAGGTAGTAATTTCGAAGAGTACAGCAAGATTATCAAGGCGGAACGCACCGTACAGAATCTAGGCGCGCCTTTTGATTTCGAGAAATACCCCCTCAGGAAAAATGAGGCGTTTTGGCTCATTGGCCGCAACGCTGAGGGGGAGCTTATCCACACCCAAGCGGCCAAACGGGTCCCTTTGAACGGGAAAACGCTTGCCGGGCATCTGCTGACCAGATTTCGGGATTTCCCGCCGCCTATCCCCGGGGTTGATTTTGACCGTTCGCGGTTCCGCGCAACGCCCGGTGCGCATCGCATCAAGGGGGACGTTGTCTATCATGGTGAAGTCTGGATGGCGCCGGATGAAGGCGCCTATCGCGGCACGGGGCTGTCTACTGTGCTGGCGCGCACCGGGTTGTTGGAGCTGATGCGGCGGTGGAACCCGGATTTCATCTATGGCTTCATGTTGCGGCAAGTCGCGTTCAAAGGGTTCTCGGAGCGGATGGGCTACTTTCACAACGAGCCGGGCGCGCTGCACTGGCATGTGGCGGGGCGTGATGACCCGCTTGAGGCATTTCTGACGTGGTTGAGCGAGGAGGACGCGAAATTCCTGCTCGATATCCCGGTTGAGGATTTGGTTAGAAGCGCCGCCTAAAACCCTTCCAAACAAAAAAAGGGCCGCGCATTTGCGGCCCTTTTGCGCGTTCTCAATGCATTCTTAGCCGATAGCGGCGGACTTCACGTCATCGTCAATGAACGGCAGGTATTGCGCAAAGTTCTCCGAGAACATGTTGACCAGTTTCACGGCCTGACGGTCATAGGCATCGGGATTGTCCCAGGTCCGGCGTGGGTCCAGCAGAATGTCCGGCACCCCTTCGACGGCCACAGGCACTTCAAACCCAAAATTCGCGTCCTTGCGGTATTCCACGTCTGCCAGATCGCCCTCAAGGGCTGCGGTCAGCAGTGCGCGCGTTGCCTTGATCGGCATACGAGAGCCCGTGCCATAGGCACCACCGGTCCAGCTGGTGTTCACCAGCCAGCAGGTCGCGCCATGCTGGGCAATCTTTTCACGCAGCAGGTTGCCATAGACCTCAGGACGGCGCGGCATGAAAGGCGCACCAAAACAGGTGGAGAATGTGGGCTCAGGCTCGGTCACACCACGCTCTGTTCCAGCGACTTTCGACGTGAAACCAGACAGGAAGTGATACATCGCCTGCGCCGGGGTCAGCCGCGCAATAGGAGGCAGCACGCCAAAGGCGTCGCAGGTCAGCATGATGATGTTCTTGGGGTGACCGCCGACTGCTTTTTCTGAAGCGTTTGAAATATAGTGCAGGGGGTAGGCGCAGCGCATGTTGGCGGTCAGGCTGTCGTCGTCAAAATCCAGCTCTTTGGTCTCGGGATCGAAAACCATGTTTTCAATGACGGTCCCGAATTTGCTGGTGGTGTCGTAAATCTCCGGCTCGGCCTCGCGGCTCAGGTTGATCGTCTTGGCATAGCAGCCCCCCTCGAAGTTGAAGGTGCCGTTGTCCGACCAGCCATGTTCATCATCACCGATCAATGTGCGCTGTGGGTCCGCCGACAGGGTCGTCTTGCCCGTGCCCGACAGGCCAAAGAACACGGCCGTGTCCACCGGATTGCCGGTCGCATGGTTGGCGGAACAATGCATTGGCATGATGCCTTTTTCAGGCAGCAGATAATTCAGCAGGGAGAAGACAGACTTTTTGTTCTCGCCCGCGTACTCCGTCCCGCCGATGAGGATCATCTTGCGGTCAAAGTTCATCGCAATCACTGTCTCAGAGCGGCAGTTGTGCTTTTTCGGGTCCGCCTGAAAGCTGGGGCAGTTGATCACGGTGAAATCGGCTATGAAGTCGTCAAGATCCGCGCGCTCAGGGCGGCGCAGCATGGTGCGGATAAACAGCCCATGCCATGCAAGCTCTGTGATCATGCGTACGTTGATGGCGTGACGCGGGTCCGCGCCGCCGACCAGATCCTGCACAAAATACTCTTTGCCCTGCATGTGGGCGATCATGTCCTCGTAAAGGGCGTCAAACCCTTCGGCCGACATCTCCGCATTGTTTTCCCACCAGATCGTGTCTGAGACACTGGCGGTTTTGACGACATGCTTATCCTTGGGGGACCGGCCCGTGAATTTCCCGGTCGTCACCAAAAAGGCACCACCATTGCCCAATGTGCCCTCACCCCGCTTGAGCGCGGTTTCCATCAACGCAGGCTCCATCAGGTTATAATAGACATTGCCCAGCCCCTCGATCTGTTGATCTTCAAGGCGGAACTGCGGGTTTACCCGTCCAAATGTCATGTAGTTTCTCCTGTAGACGCGCGGTTGTTGGCGCAGAGCTTAGGTAATTGACCAATGCGGCCACGACCCTTTGAGGTCATAAAACGCCTCTTAACACGAGGGTTTCGCGGATGAACAGGCAGCTTTGACGCAGTTAGCGCCATCATAGCAAACTTTGGCCAGGAAGGTGGTGCAGGGCGCTCTTTGGCCCTGATCAAGGGGGACTCGCCTGACGCGAAAGTGCGGCAATTTAGTCATTCCTAACCAAATTGTGGCGGAAATGGGGCCAGTGATCTTGGTGATTCGCAGTTAGCGATTGATTCGAAGGCGGAAATTGGTGATCAATGCGAAAAAACCAAAAAACAAAAATTGAGCAGCACAAGGAAACAGGCAATGTCAAAAATTGCATTGGTGGACGACGACAGGAACATCCTGACGTCCGTGTCGATGACTCTTGAAGCCGAGGGTTTCGAGGTGGAAACATATAACGATGGGCAGGCAGCCTTGGATGCGTTTAACAAACGGCTGCCCGATATGGCTGTGCTGGACATCAAGATGCCGCGCATGGATGGCATGGACCTGTTGCAGCGCCTTCGCCAGAAAACCGCGATGCCGGTGATCTTTCTTACGTCCAAGGATGATGAGATTGATGAGGTGCTTGGCCTGCGCATGGGTGCGGACGATTATGTCAAAAAACCCTTTAGTCAGCGCCTCTTGGTTGAGCGTATCCGGGCATTGCTGCGCCGTCAGGACGCGGTCGATACGGGTGAGGTCGGCGATACCGAAGAGACCAAAGTGATGGAGCGCGGTGATCTGCGCATGGATCCCTTGCGCCATTCGGTTGCCTGGAAGGGCAAGGATGTTTCACTGACAGTCACCGAATTCCTGCTGCTGCAGGCGCTGGCCCAACGGCCCGGGTTTGTCAAATCCCGTGATCAGCTGATGGACGTTGCCTATGATGATCAGGTCTATGTGGATGACCGCACCATCGACAGCCACATCAAACGCCTGCGCAAAAAGATGCGCACCGCGGACGATGAATTCTCAGCGATTGAGACACTTTACGGTATCGGGTACAGATACAACGAAGAGTAAACAGGTCCGTGGCGATTGCCGAAAGGAATTTTGTGCGCGATTTGAGCACACCCACGCGGGACGGTGATGTGGTTTTGGGCGACGATTGGGTCGCTCCCGACAATGCCGCGCCTGATGAATTGCGTGTTCGCCGGGAACGGCGGGGGCTCTTTTCGCTGCGTGGCTCACCCCTCACGCGCAAAATCATCACGTTCAATCTGATCGCGCTCAATATCCTTGTCGCGGGTATTCTCTATCTCAACTCGTCGCGCGACAGTCTCGCGGTGCAGCGCGCCGCCTCGCTTGTATCTGAGGCAGAGCTGATTGCCGACGTACTTGAAGCGAAGCTGCCGGTCGGCGCGCCTGTGAACCTTGCCACCGGCGACGGGATTGACGTTGGCGCGGCGCTTGAGGCAATCGACTTGCGCAGCGGTATTTCCGTCTTTGTCTATGATCCGGCAGAAACTTTGGTGGGCCAAACCGAAGGCCGCCTCGCGGTCAGTCAGGGCGATGACGCAGATGGCGGCAGTCGCACCTTGCTCACCGATGGGCTCAGCTGGCTCTGGGAACGGCTATCGTCCCCCTTTACCAGCGCGCCTGAGGCCGATGATATTCCGCTGGAAGAAAAGTTTAAGCCACTGATTGCGGGCAGCATTGAACAAGGGACACGCACCGAAAATACGCTTGATGCCATGGGCGGCGCAATCTTTACCGTCATGACCCCGATCATGCAGGATGGCACGCCCGTCGGTGTCGTCGCCATTGCTTCCGCCATCGGTGAGATCGACAATCTGGTGCGCGGAGAACGCGAGCGCGTGCTGCAAATGTTTGTCATCGCGACGCTTGTTTCGATTGGCCTTAGTCTTGTCTTGGCCTCAACAATCGCAAATCCGCTTGCCGATCTGGCCGCGGCAGCGGAACTGGGGCGCGACAAGAACGCGCGCAAAATGAACCCCGGGCGAATCCGTATCCCCGATCTGACGGCCCGCCCGGATGAAATTGGACGTCTGTCAGGCGCGTTGCGGGGGATGGTCTCCGCCCTCTACAATCGGATTGATGGCAACGAACAATTTGCCGCTGACGTGGCCCATGAAATCAAGAATCCGCTCGCGTCGCTACGCTCTGCTGTTGGCACGCTGCGGATGGTCAAACGCGAAGATCAACGAGACAAGCTGCTGGATGTCATCGACCACGATGTGCGCCGCCTTGATCGTCTTGTCAGCGATATTTCCAACGCGTCCCGTCTCGACTCAGAGCTGGTCAAAGAAGAAGAAGAACAGTTCGATCTGCTCAAAATGGTGGGGAACCTTGGTCAGTATCTGGGCGAAGACGCCAAGAGCAAAGGCATCGATTTCATCACAGATCTGCCAGAAGAGCCGATCCATGTGCATGGACTTGAGGCCCGGCTGGCGCAGGTCTTTGTGAACCTGATCACCAATGCGATTTCCTTTTGCGAAGACGGCGATGCGATCCGTGTCTGGGCGCGCCAACGTGAGAACCGGGTGCTGATCGTCGTTGAGGATACCGGTCCTGGCATACCTGAGCAGGCGCTCGCCAAAATCTTCAAACGATTCTACTCTGAGCGGCCGCAAGAGCATTTTGGCAATAATTCTGGTCTTGGACTTGCGATTTCCAAGCAGATCATTGAGGCACATGGCGGCGTAATCTGGGCTGAGAATATCCGCCCCACGCAGGCAGACATCACATCAGAGCCTCTCGGCGCGCGCTTTGTGGTAGGTCTGCCAACCTGATCCATTGACCGATCCAGATGCTTCAATCTCCACGATCCATGGGACCAGCCTGTGCGTGGGGGAGCAAGGCCTGTTGATTGTTGGCGCATCGGGCGCGGGTAAATCATCACTTGCGCTGCAATTGATCTCGCTTGGTGCCACACTCATATCCGATGACCGCACCGTCCTGTCGCGCTCGGGTACTGCGTTACGTGCATCGGCACCGTCAGCCATTGCGGGAATGATTGAGGCGCGCGGCGTAGGGCTGCTGCGTGTCCGCCATGTTGATGACATTCCTATCGCGCTGATTGTTGATCTTGATCGCACCGAAACGACCCGGCTGCCGTCCCGCCATCTCTATGATCTATCGGGTTTCACGTTCCCGTGTCTTTTGAACGCACCCAGCCCGCATTTCGCGGCCGCCATCTTGCTTTACCTCAAAGACAGTATAGGTCTCGGGGCATGAACCCCGCCGCCCCCGTTTCTGATCAAATTGTTGACACTGACATGCGTCGCCTTGTTTTTGTGACAGGTCCCTCAGGCGCGGGCCGTTCCTCCGCGCTCAATGTGTTGGAGGACGCGGGGTTTGAGGCGATAGACAACGTGCCGCTGCGCCTCCTCTCGGCTTTGGTTGACACGCCGGGTGAACCAAGGCCCATCGCGCTCGGCATCGATACCCGAACGCGGGATTTTTCCACAGATGCAATGATGGAAATGCTGGGCCAGTTCAATCTGCGTGAGGATCTGTCGGTAGAGCTTTTGTACCTTGATTGCGCACCAGATACTTTGTTGCGTCGGTTCTCCGAAACCCGCCGCCGCCATCCGATGGCCGAAGGGGGCCCGCCGATTATCGCCATCACGCGCGAACAGGACTTGCTGCGCCCCTTGAGGGCGCGTGCCGATGTGATGATCGACACCACCAACCTGAACATTCACGAGATGCGCACCGAAGTGGAGCAATGGTTTGCGCCGGGTGGTCAACATCATCTGAGCATTTCGGTACAGTCGTTTTCCTATAAACGTGGGCTGCCCCGGTCGGTTGATATGGTCTACGACTGCCGGTTCCTGCGCAATCCGCATTGGGATGCAGTGCTGCGTACCGCCAACGGAACGGACCCGCGTGTGCAGGACTATGTATCCAGTGACCCCCTCTTTGCACCCTTTGCCGATCAGGTCTTTGCGCTTAGTCAGCTTTTGCTGCCCGCGTTCCGGCAAGAAGGTAAATCCAACGTCTCAATTGCCTTTGGCTGCACCGGCGGGCAACACCGTTCCGTCACTCTGGCTGAAACCCACGCTTTGCGTCTTGCGCAAGAAGGGTGGCAAGTGTCAATTAGGCACCGCGAACTTGAGCGTCGGCAGGAAGGGTTTAGAAATCCGTGATTGGGATTGTGATCGTGGCACATGGTGGATTGGCGCGGGAATACCTTGCGGCGGTCGAACATGTCGTGGGTTCGCAAAATGGCGTCCGCGCCATTTCCATCATGGCGGATCACGACCGGGACGCCAAACAGGGCGAAATTTGTGCTGCAGCTGATGCAGTTGATCAGGGCGCAGGTGTTGTTCTTGTCACGGATCTTTTCGGTGGCTCCCCCTCCAACCTCTCAATGATGGCCTGCCAGCCCGAGAACCGCCGCATCATCTATGGGGCAAACCTGCCGATGTTGATCAAGCTGGCAAAGTCCCGCCATTTGGATGTGCCAGAGGCCGTGCGCGCTGCGCTTGAGGCCGGAAAGAAATACATCGACAGCCAGAATGTCAGCCTCAGTTAAAGGCCCGGAACCAGAATGACCCAAATTTCCCTTGAGATCGTGAATGAAAAGGGCCTGCATGCGCGGGCCTCTGCCAAATTGGTGGAAGTGGTGGAAGCGTTTGACGCGCGCGCCGAGGTCGGCAAAGATGGCATGTCTGCATCAGGTGACAGCATCATGGGCCTTCTGATGTTGGCAGCGGCCAAGGGAAGCACTATTGACGTTACCACGTCCGGCCCCGACGCCGAAGCGCTGGCCACGGCGCTGGCAGCGCTTGTGGCGGACAAGTTTGGCGAGGGCCGTTAAGGCCTCAGGTGGTGGTCCGGGTGGACCGGATGGGCAAAGGAAGGGGAACGTCTTGATGGATGATGCGCAGTCGCTTTCGGCGCAGAACCGCGAAGCCGAGCCGGACGCGCCGATCAAATATGATCGCCGCAGTCTTTCTTATGCCTCCACTTTCGAGGACCCTTGGAAGGCGCGGATGATCAGCATCATCGAGATGCTGACCGGCAAGCTGACCATTCTGCGCCTCGTGCGCAAGTTTGAACGCGACGGCGCGCCCACAGGTCAGGCGTTTTGGCGCGGTGCGCTGGATACCATGGGGATTGATCTGACGACGCCCCAGGAACAGCTTGACCGCATCCCAAGCGAAGGCCCCGTTGTTGTCGTCGCCAATCATCCGCATGGCATGGTTGACGGGATGATCTTTGCCGATCTCATTGGCCGGGTGCGGCCCGACTACCGCATTCTCACCAGATCGCTCCTGACCTCCATTGATGAGGTCGCGGGCAGCTACATGATCCCTGTTCCCTTCCCACATGACCCGGATGCGCAACGCAAAGGCGTCGAAATGCGGGCCAAGGCGATGGCACATCTCAAGGAAGGCGGCGTTGTTGCGCTCTTTCCATCAGGTGTTGTGGCGTCTTCCGAGACGTGGTGGGGCCCCGCAGTTGAGCAGGAATGGAACGTCTTCACCGCCAAGATGATCCGCCGCTCAGGGGCGACCGTTGTCCCGATCCGCTTTCCCGGACAGAACAGCCGCGCTTATCAAATTGCCAATAAAATCAGTCCGATGTTGCGTCAGGGGCTTTTGCTGCATGAAATCGTGCACAGTTGCAACAAGCCTCAAGGCCCTGTGGTTGGCCATCCCATTCCGCAGTCCGAAATCGATGCGCGGCAGGATGACCCACGTGGCTTTATGGCTTGGTTGCGTGAACAGACGATGGCGCTCAAAGACTGAGGTTTTCAAACACACCTTTCTAAAGCTCTTCCCGGAAAACCCCAGAGGTTGGACTTCGCTTAACCCATTGAAATATAATATTTCAGGCAGGGCCAAGCGGCTCAGATCTTTCCAAAATCGCCATAAACGGTCGCGCGGCTACTGGCCCGCTCTTTCCTTCAATCCCGGTGCTTGCCACGTTTGCGTCAAGCGCCTCAGTGCATTCTGCCTGTGCCCGCCCCTCTTTTTGGCCCTATATACCGTCCGCACTCTCGACACCCACAGGTGCCCGCGGGGTGCCCTACCGCGTCGGCACAGGCACATCACCGCGATAGTCGTAAAACCCGCGTTGCGATTTGCGGCCCAGCCAGCCGGCTTCGACATATTTGGTCAGCAATGGGCAAGGCCGATATTTTGTATCGGCCAATCCATCGTGCAACACGTTCATGATGGCGAGGCAGGTATCCAACCCGATGAAATCCGCCAGTTCCAGCGGACCCATCGGATGATTGGCCCCCAGCTTCATTGAGCTGTCAATCGACTGCACGTTTCCAACCCCTTCATAAAGCGTATAGACCGCCTCATTGATCATAGGCATCAAGATGCGGTTCACGATAAAGGCTGGAAAATCCTCTGCACTGGCGGCAGTTTTCCCCAGACGGTCCACCACAGCCTTGCAGGCTGCAAAGGTTTCCTCATTTGTGGCAATGCCGCGAATAAGCTCGACCAGCTGCATGACCGGGACGGGGTTCATGAAATGAAACCCCATGAACTTCTCGGGCCGATCTGTCCGGCTTGCCAGCCGTGTGATCGAGATGGACGATGTATTGGAGGTCAGGATCGTTTCAGGTTTGATATGCGGCAGCAGGTCCTCAAAAATCGCCTGTTTGACGGTTTCCCGCTCGGTTGCCGCCTCAATGATCAGGTCGCTTGGCCCAAGCTCGGTGAGCGTTGTCGTGGTGCTGATCCGCTGCATGGCCTGCATCATGTCGGCCTCAGCGATTTTGCCTCGCCCGACCTGACGCGACATGTTGCCCTCGACCAGCTGCATCGCGTTGTCCAGCGCCTCGGCACTGACATCCGTCATTTTGACGTCATAGCCTGCCAGAGCCATCACATGCGCAATGCCGTTGCCCATCTGGCCTGCGCCCACGATACCGATTGTCTGGATGTCCATTTTGCGTCCCCTCAAAGGCGTGTCACCGGCACAGTAGGGCCAGCAGGGGGGGCGCTGCAAGGGCAGGGTTTTCGAAAAAAATTCTGCAATTTAGCACATTAACAGAATCGCAAGCGCTGCTCTGCATGGTGGGCATTGGGTGAGTTAAATTTAAGGTGGGTATGATGACCTATGATGTACTGGGGCCGGGGCCCCTTGACTATTTGCCGTGCAGATACGGCGCTTCGCGGCTGTTGTTCCGTGGGCCAAAACGCGACCTGAGCCAACCCTATCTGGCCTTTGTCGGTGCCACGGAAACCTATGGCAAATTCATTGAAACACCGTTCCCGGCGCTTGTCGAAAAAGCCATGGGGCGCACGTGTGTCAACTTTGGTCAGGTGAACGCGGGGGTCGATGTGTTTTGCCTTGATCCCTATATGGTTCAGACGATCTCACGCGCTGAGATTTCGGTGATCCAGATTGTGGGCGCGCAAAACATGTCGAACCGGTTTTATTCGGTTCATCCTCGGCGCAACGATCGCTTTGTGGGGCCTTCGACGTTGTTGCAGACGATCTTCCGCGAGGTGGATTTTGCAGACTTCCATTTCAACAAACACATGTTGTCTCATCTCGCTGAGGTGTCACAGGAACGGTTTCAGGCTGTGCGCCAGGAACTGCAGGAAGCGTGGAAAGCCCGCATGAAACTGCTACTCAAGCAGATCAAGGGCAAGTCGATCCTGCTTTGGGTATCAGACCATGCCCCGCAGGATGCGGATGTGTATCTCAGCGAAACAAAAGGCAGCGATCCTTTGTTGATCACACGAGACATGCTCGATGATGTTGCATCTTATGCGACACATTTGGTCGAAGTGGTCGCCTCGCCCAAAGCGATAGCGGCTGGCACGGACGGGATGCTGCTAACGGAAATGGATATGCCCGCAGCCACAGAAATGCTGGGACCGATGGTTCATGAAGAAGCCGCAGAGGCGTTGGTGGAATGCATCCGGACGTTCAAATAGATAAGGCCCGCCAGACAATGGCGGGCCTTTTTCATGTGCACTGCTTGGGATGTTATCCCAGCTTTTCCATCAATTCTGGCACAGCCTCAAAAAGGTCCGCGACCAGGCCATAATCGGCCACCTGAAAGATTGGCGCTTCTTCGTCTTTGTTGATCGCGACGATGACTTTGCTGTCTTTCATCCCGGCAAGGTGCTGAATCGCACCTGAAATGCCAACCGCAACATAGAGGTCAGGGGCCACAACTTTGCCGGTTTGGCCAACCTGCCAATCGTTCGGCGCATAGCCACTGTCCACCGCGGCGCGGGACGCACCAACAGCAGCGCCCAGCTTGTCGGCCAGCTTTTCGATCAACGCAAAGTCTTCTTCAGACCCGACACCGCGCCCACCGGAGACAACCACACCTGCGGAGGTCAGCTCAGGACGGTCGCTGGCTGCAACCTTGTCTTCAACCCAAGAGCTGAGACCAGGATCGGCAGCCGCACCAATTGTTTCAACAGATGCAGATCCGCCTTCGCCCGCCGCGTCGAATGTCGCGGTCCGGAAGGTCACAACCTTTTTGGCGTCCGTAGACTTTACCGTCTGGATCGCGTTGCCCGCATAGATCGGGCGCTCAAAGGTGTCGCCGTCTACAACGCCCGACGCGTCAGAGATCACCATCACGTCGAGCAAAGCCGCGACGCGAGGCATGACGTTTTTGGCATCCGTCGTCGCGGGTGCCACGATGTGCTCATAGTCATCCGCGATTGAAACGATCAGCGCTGCCGTGGACTCCGCGAGGCGATGACCCAGCGATGCGTCTTCGGCAACCAGCACCTTGGACACACCGTCGATCTTGGCCGCAGCCTCACCAGCAGCGGCGGCAGAACCACCGGCGGCCAGAACGGTCACGTCACCCAATTGCTTGGCAGCGGTTACAGCCTTGGCGGTGGCGTCCATCGCCAGTTCGCCGTCAGTCACTTCTGCAAGAAGAAGAACAGCCATTACACAACTCCCTTTTCTTTGAGCTTGGCCACCAATGTGTCCACATCCGCCACCATTTCGCCTGCCGCACGCTCCGCAGGCTCAACCGTTTTCACGATCTCCAGACGGTTCGCGACATCAACGCCATAGTCTTCTGGCGTCTTTTCATCCAAAGGCTTTTTCTTGGTCTTCATGATGTTAGGAAGCGACGCATAGCGCGGCTCATTCAGGCGCAGGTCCACGGTCACAACCGTTGGCATGGAAACCTCAATGGTCTGCAGGCCGCCGTCGACTTCGCGTGTCACCTTGGCTTTGTCACCCGAGATTTCCACCTCAGAGGCGAACGTCGCCTGAGACCAGCCCATCAGCGCGGAGAGCATCTGACCGGTGGCGTTCATGTCGTTGTCGATGGATTGCTTGCCGCAGAGCACAAGGCCCGGCTGCTCTTCGTCCACGATCCCCTTGAGGATTTTGGCAACCGCCAGCGGCTCAATATCGTTGTGCACGTCATCCGTGGCCACAACGAGAATGGCGCGGTCCGCACCCATCGCCAGCGCTGTGCGCAGCGTTTCCTGCGACTGCTTCACACCAATGGAAACCGCGACGACTTCGTCCGCCTGACCCGCTTCTTTCAGGCGGATTGCCTGTTCGACGGAAATCTCGTCAAAGGGGTTCATCGACATTTTTACGTTGGCAAGATCAACACCCGATCCGTCCGCTTTGACGCGCACTTTCACGTTGTAGTCGATCACGCGTTTGACAGGTACAAGCACCTTCATGAGCGTAGTTCTCCTCAGTTCTGGGCACCGGGAATCCGGCGATTGGTAGTCTTGAGGCCTGATATAGCTTTCGTCAGCGGCGAAACAGGCTAAAATCGTCAGAAAATTGCAGTTGGACGTCACGTTTACGGCGCTTGCTGGGCCAACCTCGTGTAATAATGCAGAAATGTAGTTGAGTGATGCAAAAAGTTCTGGGCTTCGGTGGGTTGTTCTTTCGTGCAAAAGACCCCGCAAAGTTGGCAAAGTGGTATCTGACGCATCTTGGCATCGATTTTGTGCCACAGGATTCGGAGACGCAGCCATGGATGGCAACAGGGGGTGCCACTGTATTTGCGCCCTTTGCCGCTGACACAGACTACTTTCCGGCCCGGCAGTCCTTTATGATGAATTTCAGGGTCGCCGATCTTGCCGGGATGATCGCGCAACTAGGTGTTGCGGGGATAGAGCCCCAGCATTAGGAAGAGATGCCCGGCATCGGCAAGTTTGCGCATATCACCGATCCCGAAGGCAATGTTGTTGAGCTTTGGGAGCCAGTAGCCTAGCGGTTTGCACCCGGCACCCAGAGCACATCATCCTTACCGCCATTGTTGGAAACCCGCGCGGCGACAAAAAACCAATCACTCAACCGATTGAGGTACGTCACGACTGCTGCGTTGACGTCTTCCTCCCCGGCCAACGCCACTGCCAGTCGCTCTGCCCGGCGGGCGACGGTGCGGCAAACATGCAAATGCGCGGCCAGCTTGGAGCCGCCGGGCAGGATAAAGCTGCGCAGCGGATCGAGTGTGGCGTTCATCACGTCAATTTCCGCCTCCAGTCGATCGACCTGCGCGGGTGCCATGCGAAGTGGTGGATATTCGGCTTCTGCATCGGCAGCCATGTCAGGGCGACACAGATCCGCACCCAAATCAAAAAGATCATTCTGGATGCGCGACAGCGCCTCATCTGTCTCTCCTTCCGCATCCAGCCGCGCGACGCCGACAAAACAGTTTAGCTCATCCGCTGAGCCATACGCTTCGACCCGCGGGTCGTATTTCGCGACCCGGTCGCCATTGCCAAGCGCAGTTGTGCCGGCATCACCTGTGCGGGTGTAAATTTTGTTCAGGACAACCATCAGTCCGTTCCTCCCCTGAGCCACACAAATCCGACGATCAGCAACACAGCGATAAACTGTGCAATGATCCGATACCGCATCAGCTTGTTTGAGTTCTTTTTGTTAAAGGCACCGCCGCCTGCAAAACCGCCAAGGCCGATCATCAGGATGACCAAAACAGCCACGACAGCAAAGATAACGACAAAGAATAATGGATCGTCTGACATAGGCACCTCGCTTCTGACGCTGAGATGTAGCGGTGTGGGGCCATCCCGCAACCCCTGATCAGCGACTAAGAACCCAATCCAGTGCACGCGTGGGCAACAAACGCCTGAGCATGCCGCCAACATATGTGGGCACTGTGACGTAATAGCGCGGGCGCGGACGACGGTGAGACACTGCATGCAACAGTTTGGGCATCACCGCACTGGCGGGAAGTTCAAACCAGTCAGGCCCCGCAGATTCGTACAGTCGTGGCAGCAGTTCGCGGCGATATTTTTCAACATGGACGGAGTTTTCCCAGTCGATCCACTTCTGAAAATGCGGAATTGCCTTGATCCGAAAACATGAGGTGGTCGGCCCCGGCTCGATCAAGCTGATGTGAACACCGCTGCCGCGCAACTCAACACGCATAGTGTCCGTCAGCCCTTCGAGCGCGAACTTGGTTGCGTTATAGGCCCCCCGCCACCGCATGATGATGAGTCCCAAAACAGAAGAGCACTGCACGATACGCCCATGTCCCTGCGCGCGCATGACGGGGATCACAGCGCAGGTCAGCGTGTGCCAGCCAAAAAAGTTGGTTTCAAAAATTGCGCGCAGGGCGTCGGTGGGCAGATCTTCGACCGCACCCGCCAACCCGTTTGCACCGTTGTTAAAGAGCGCATCCAGCGTGCCGCCAGTCGCGTCTAACACCTCCGCCAATGCGGCGTGAATGCTGTCGTCGTTGGTGTAGTCCAGCAGCGGTGCTTCAAACCCTTCGGCTTGCAATCGCGCGCAGTCCTCGGCCTTGCGGCATGCGGCAAAGACCCTCCAGCCAGCGTCGCGCATGCCAATCGCGCAGGCATATCCAATGCCACTTGA
The DNA here is from genome assembly GCA_045105735.1 of Sulfitobacter sp. Taxonomy (GTDB): domain Bacteria; phylum Pseudomonadota; class Alphaproteobacteria; order Rhodobacterales; family Rhodobacteraceae; genus Sulfitobacter. Next base: position 65,882 of record JBGCDV010000009.1, read on the forward strand.
GCATCCGGTGATCAGGATAGATTTGCGCGTGTCAGGATCAGACATAAAAAAAGGCCTCCGCTCGGGAGGCCTTTCTTGCAAGTGCAATCTATGGTGGCAAGGGCATCAGCCACCGACCAGCAGGAAATCAGCCATCCAACCGGATGTGCCGCCATCGCTGGTCTCAAAGCGGACCCAACCTGCGCCGTTGTCCTCAATCACCTGCACTTCGTCACCGCGCACCAAACGGCCCACGATGCCGAAATCTGTGCCTGGCCCACCGCGCACATTCACGCGGTTGCCTGAAACGGTGCGGATATCGTCAAACGAAGGTGACGCCGCTGCGGAGGCCTGAACAACAACCCCGTCAGTGGGGTCGATCAAGCTGGGAATAATGGCGGGCGTGTCAGCAGAGGAGGTCACGATGCTCACGTTTTGCGGCACAGGGACATCCGTACTCTCAACGTTGGCCTGCGGCGCGGCGGGCGTTTGTGTGGTCTGCAGCGTGGTCAGGTTCAGGGAGACACGTGTGACCTCAGCCGTTGCAGTTGGGAGCGTTTTGTCGACGGATACCGCCGGTGCTGCCGCCACAACAGCAGTAGTTTTTGGTGCTTCGATCTTTGCTTCCGCGACAACCGGCTTTTCTGCTTCAAGCGCTGCAAGGCGTGCCTCACGCAGGGTGGAGGCGTCAAAATCTGACCCGCCGCTCATCTCGTAGAACGTCCAGCCCATCACAGCAAAAGACAGCAGAATAAAGCGTATCATCGTTTTCCCCAAATTCGATTCCCGGAACTTTAACATGAAATCCCGTCCTTGCTTCCATTATCAAGGTTAATGCAGGTCGGGAGAGGGGAAATCGCAAAAACCTCTCCCCGTGGCATCTATGCCGCATCAGAATGCACAAAGAATCATGCGCCCCTGGTTCAGGACCGCTTGCCGCGCTGCTGCACTGGGGATACACAAACCGCCATGTCTGAGGTCACCGATCAACCTGAAACCGATCCGCACGATGTGTCGGAACCGCTGCGCCGCGCGCTGGGGGAGCGGTATCTGACCTATGCGCTCAGCACGATCATGCACCGCGCCTTGCCCGATGCGCGTGACGGGCTCAAGCCGGTGCACCGCCGGATTTTGTACGCAATGTCACGGTTGCGGCTTTCGGCGACGGGTGGGTTTCTGAAATCCGCCAAGATCAGTGGCGACACGATGGGCGATTTCCATCCCCACGGGGACGCGGCGATCTACGACGCGATGGCGCGTCTGGCGCAGGATTTCAACGTGCGGTATCCGCTGGTTGACGGTCAGGGCAACTTTGGCAATATCGACGGGGATAACCCCGCAGCTTCACGCTATACCGAAGCGCGCATGACCGCCGTTGCCGAAGCGATGCTGGAAGGTCTGAGCGAAAATGTCGTGGATTTCCGCGACAATTATGACGGACGTCTGACGGAACCTGCGGTCCTGCCTGCGCAGTTCCCCAACCTGCTGGCGAATGGCTCAAGTGGTATCGCGGTCGGCATGGCGACGAACATTCCGCCGCACAACATTGCGGAACTTTGTGATGCTTGTATCCACCTGATCCGCACGCCTGACTGTCGCGATGATACGCTGTTGAATTTTGTCCCCGGCCCTGATTTTCCGACCGGCGGGATCATTGTCGAACCCCCGGAAAACATCGCGACGGCGTACCGCACGGGCAAAGGCGGGTTCCGCCTGCGCTGCCGCTGGGAGGTAGAAGACCTTGGCCGCGGTCAGTGGCAGGTCGTCATCACCGAAATCCCCTATCAGGTGCAAAAGGGCAAGCTGATCGAAAAGATCGCTGAAGCCATCCAGCTCAAGAAAATACCGATCCTTGCAGATGTGCGCGATGAGAGCGCCGAGGACATCCGCATGGTGCTTGAGCCGCGTTCAAAGAACGTCGACCCTGAGGTGCTTATGGGTATGATGTACCGGCACTCGGATCTTGAGGTGCGGTTTTCGCTCAACATGAACGTGCTGATCGATGGGGTGACGCCCAAGGTTTGTTCGATGAAGGAAGTGTTGCGTGCTTTCCTCGACCACCGCCGCGAGGTGCTGCAACGTCGCTCCATCCACCGCATGGAAAAGATCGATCACCGGCTGGAGGTGCTCGAAGGTTTTATCGTTGCCTTCCTCAACCTTGACCGCGTGATCGACATTATCCGCTACGATGATGATCCCAAGGCCGCCCTGATGCGGGAGGACTGGGGCAAAACCCATGTCCGCGCGATGGACGAGAAAGACTATGTCCCGCCTGCGCCGGGAGAAGGCGAGCTGTCGGAGGTGCAGGCGGATGCGATCCTGAACATGCGCCTGCGGTCTCTGCGTCGTCTCGAAGAGCTTGAGCTGATGCGTGAGCAATCTGAACTGATGGAAGAGCGCGCGGGTCTGGAGGATTTGCTGGAAAGTGACGACCTGCAATGGCAGTCGATCACTGAGCAGCTGAAAGCCACCAAAAAGCAATTCGGCAAGGACTATGAGGGCGGCGCGCGCCGGACGACCTTTGCCGAAGCTGGAGAGATCGAGGACGTGCCGCTTGAGGCGATGATCGATCGGGAACCGATTACGGTTGTGTGCTCGCAAATGGGCTGGATCAGGGCCATGACCGGCCACATTGATCTGAACCGCGAATTGAAATTCAAGGACGGCGACGGGCCGCGTTTCATCTTCCATGCCGAAACCACGGATCGCTTGCTGGTTTTTGGCTCAAACGGGCGGTTTTATACGATTTCGGCCTCCAACCTGCCCGGTGGGCGGGGCATGGGTGAACCCTTGCGCCTGATGGTGGACCTGCCGAACGAGGCGCAGATTGTCGCGCTGTTTATCCACCAGCCGGACCGCAAGTTACTGGTCGCTTCCACTACCGGTGACGGTTTTGTTGTGCCGGAAAACGACGTGGTCGCGCAGACCAAGAGCGGCAAGCAAGTGCTGAACGTGCGCGGCGAAACCGCGGCATTGGTGTGCAAACCCATAAGTGGTGACCATGTGGCAACGGTGGGGGAAAACCGCAAAGTGCTGATCTTCCCGCTGGATGAACTGCCCGAGATGGGGCGGGGCAAGGGCGTGCGCTTGCAAAAATATAAAGACGGCGGATTGTCGGATGCGGCCACCTTTACGCTGGCAGATGGCCTAAGCTGGCTTGACCCCGCGGGGCGCACACGCACCGAGGTGATGCTCACCGAATGGATGGGCAAACGCGCGTCTGCCGGGCGCATGGCTCCGCGTGGTTTCCCGCGTGACAACAGGTTTACCTGAGGGCGGTGAAACGTGCCGGAAACCACAAATCTTAACAGTCCATGGGGCACGACACCTGACAGCGATTTTGTCCCCGCGGGGACAGAGCCGGAAAACGGGCTGAGCGTTGAGTTTACCGGAAAACGCGGATCGTTATTCTGGCTCGCCCTCAAGACCGGATTCTTTACAATCTTAACACTTGGCTTTTATCGCTTTTGGATGAAGACCCGGCTGCGGCGCTGGTATTGGTCCGCGATCCGGCCCGGTGGACACCCCATGGAATACGTGGGTGACCCGATTGAAAAGCTGCTTGGGTTCTTCATCGCGGTGGTGGTGCTGACCTTCTATATCGGCATCATGAACCTTTTGCTGATGTTCGTCAGCTTTTCGGTCTTTAATTCTTCGGTCATTGGTTATGTTGCCAGTTTTGCCGGGGTGATCCCGATCTGGTTCTATGCCCGATATCGCGCGCGACGCTACGTTCTGGGCCGTACCCGTTGGCGCGGTGTGCGTTTTGGGTTGGAAAAAGGCGCATGGGGCTATGCGTTTCGTGCTTTGTGGTATTGGTTCCTGACAATCATTTCGCTTGGTATATTGTGGCCGCGCATGACGTTTCTGCTTGAGAAATATCGCACGGACCGCACGTTTTTTGGCTCCGCGCGCCTTGTTCAGCAGGGCCGTTGGCAGATGCTCTTTAAGGCTGCCCGCCCGCTACTGCTGAGCCTGCTTGTCCTGCTGGCGGCGATCATCTGGACCTTTGGCCTTGATCCTGTTTTCCCAGATCAGGAAGAGGCGGGTACGGAACTGGTCCAAGGGCTGGAGGCCCTGTTTGAGGGCCGCACCGTGACCGCGAACTGGGAAAACCCGGAGCGTTTGCTGCTGATCCCGCTGGCGCTGGCGGGTATGCTCTTTGGGGCGATCTGGTACAATTGGGTGTCCAAGCGGATCATGGCGCAGCACAAGGTCGGGCCCGGGATACAGTTCGCCTCATCCTTGAGCGGTGCGCGCGTCACGCTGATATACGTGCTTGGCAATTTCATCGCCTATGTTGTGCTCCTTTTGGGGATCATGGCGCTGATCCTGCTGGCTGCTGTTGCGTTCTCTGACAATCTCGCTTTGCTGACCGATCTGCCGGGCGCGGATGAAATGTCGGACGTGCCGCGCTGGCTGACGCTGAGCCTGCTTGGCGTGGCCTATCTTGGGTTTTTCCTGCTTTGGGGCGTGCTTTATAACACGTTTGTTACGTTCCCGCTGATGCGTCACATGGCGCGCACCACCAGTTTGCCGGTCGCTCTGGGTTTGCCCCTGATCAGCCAGCGGGCGCGCGATGAGTTTGCGGAGGCCGAAGGGTTCGCCGAGGCGCTTGATCTGGGGGCCGCGATATGAGCGGCGGGTTTGACGGCATGGGAGCCGCGTTTTTTGACGGAGACAGCCCGGAGCCGCAGGAAGTCAGCCTGCATATCGCGGCGGGAATGTTGCAGATCGGATTGGACGACGACACAATTTTGCGCTGGCCGGTGGAGGATGTGCGCCAACTGCCTGACCATGCGGGTAAATCCGGGTATGTGCTGCGCCTGACGACCGACCCGCTGGCACGGCTCTTTGTGCGGGACAAGAGCCTGCTGCCGCATCTGCCCAATCGCAGCCGCCGGGCCCCGCCCAAGGGACGCGGGCGGCTGGCGGTTTGGGCGATTGCGGCGGTTGCAGCGGTTGGCTTGCAGATCGGTATTCTGGTGCCTTTGCTGGCGGATAATCTGGCCGGGTTTATCCCACCGGAAGGGGAGCGCGCGCTGGGCGAGGCGACCTTTGGTCAGATCCGCGAGGCGTTGGATGAAACAGGGCTCAACCCCATCGCGGTTTGCGAGGCCCCGGAAGGTGTGGCCGCGCTGGATCGGCTGGTCGGTAAACTCAGCGGAAGCCGGGACTTTCGCCAAGCGGTCACAGTTTCGGTTCTTGATCATGAAATGGTGAACGCATTTGCCTTGCCCGGCGGGTATGTCGTGCTCTTTCGGGGGTTGATTGAGGCTGCGGGTGGCCCGGATGAGGTCGCTGCCGTGCTGGCCCATGAGATCGGGCATGTTGTCAGCGCGGACCCCACGCGCCACGCCTTGCGGTCTGCGGGGTCTATCGGTGTGCTTGGGTTGCTCTTTGGCGACTTTGCAGGCGGTGCGGCGGTGTTGTTTCTGGCAAACCGTCTGATCTCTGCGCAATATTCTCAGGCGGCAGAGACCGGAGCGGATGCCTTTGCCCATGAAGTGCTGGAGAACGCGGGTATCAGCCCCGGTGCGCTGGGCGATATGTTCGCCTCCATGCGCGACAAACACGGGGATACAGAGGGCGTGGTGGCACATTTTCTAACCCATCCGGCGCTGGGAGAACGGATTGATGCCGCCCGGGCCCAGGTGGATGACGCAAGCAGTTATGCAGCGTCAATGGACGATTCCGACTGGACCGCGTTGCAGAGTATTTGCGACTGATGTGATCCTAGGCGGTCTTGGTGGCGAGAAACGTGTGTGAGCCGGCGATGCCTGTGAATTGATCCTGGATCACTTCTTGCACCCTAAACCCTTTGTCGTGAAAAAGCGTCATCACTTGCTGCATCGGGAGCGCATGCATCTCCATCTCATGCGCGATATCCTCCAGATAGGCCTGCGCCGAAAAGCTGTAGCCGTGCATGTAAGTCGGGAGCTGAAAATATGTAACGCCACCGGGGTTCACCTTGTCCAGCAACACATCGAGAATGTATTTCTGCACAGGCGGCGGATTGTGCTGCAAAACGATGATCGTGAACAAGACGTCAAACGGTTGGACATCGCGCAGCGCCTCAATACCGGTCAACAGGTGGGTGCTGACATTGGTTTGTCCCCGCGCGTTCATCACGGCCTCACATTCGCGCAGATTGCCCGGTGAGATGTCAAAGGCGGTGACGTGGTCAAAGAGCGTACTGAGCGGCAAGGTCACGCGGCCAACGCCGCAGCCCAACTCAAAGCAGCTTTGATGTGCGCCCAGTTCAATGCCGTTGCGCCGCGCGACATTGCGCATCCATTCGACGTTGCCGTGCCCGCTTTGGAAAAATCTATCCAAGTTGGCCTGAACATTCTCGCGGCGGAATTCGTCAGCGGTCAGGACAGACCAATAGGGTTCTGTTTCACCCAATGCGGCCCATTCCCCTTTGATTCGTTCAAACATGTGCGCCAACGTGGCTGGGTCAACATCCACCTCGATATCAAGCGTGTCATAGGTCTGATTGTGGGTCAGGTACTCCGAAACGATGCCGGGGGTGACCTGATTGCGAAACTCCTCGCTCATCACAAAGGAGCGGATGACTTCTTCGGGGGGCATGTTGAGTTGCATGCGTTCGGCGATCACAGCCTCGCTTTCGGCCTCCCGGCCCAAAACACCCAAGTAGCACAGGCGAATGAGGTCTTCGGGGCTCAGTTGGTCTGACATCAGGTGCCTCCTTTGCGTCGGGTGATGGACAGAGCAGACCCCAGTTTGTGATGTTTGTCACGCGGAACTACAGCTCTTTGGGTCTGTGACGGGCATGTGGAATTGCAGCACATTGCAAGCGCGCGCCTTGCGATGCAGGGACGCACCGCTTTGGGCTCAAGGGGGGAGGTGCCCACACCTATGGATTGCACCCTGCCGGGGGCTGCGGTATCGCAAGGGCGTGTTTTGTGCCGAAAGGGTTGCTGCTGATGTCCCGCGTTCTTGTTATTTTGCTGAGTGTTGTGATGCTGGCTGCCTGCAACGGCGCCCGTGATCTGGGCAAGGCACCCGTGCCTTTGGGGGATTTCAATCTGGTGCACAACATCGCAGTGGCACCCAAAGCGGTCAAAGGACCGCTTAGCCGCGAAGTCAGCAAAGACGAATTGAGCAAGGCGCTGATGGATGCGACAAAGGAACGGTTCGGACGCTATAGCGGCAGTCGTGACTACCACTTTGGCATGAGCGTTGAGGGATATGTGCTGGCGCAGCCGGGCATCCCGCTGGTGTTTGCGCCCAAATCCATTTTGATCATCAACCTCACGGTTTGGGATGACGCCAAGAACAAGAAGCTGACGGCGGAGCCACAGCAAATTACGGTGCTTGAATCCTTTGATCAGGGCCCGGTTGTGGGGTCTGGCTATACCAAATCTGCCCAGGAACAGCTTAAGAACCTGTCGCAGAATGCGGCAAAGCAGATTGAGAACTTTCTGGTCAAGAAAAACCGGGAAGAGGGCTGGTTTAACGGGGGCACCGAAACAGCAACAGCCCAGCCTGCGACAACAGAATAGGGCTGCGGTGCCCTTTGTGCTGAAACCCGCTTGATTTTATTGTCCAGACCCAATACATCGCCCGCCATATCAGGATCAGGGCCCGCGTGGCCCCTCAATGGAAAAAGGGCGCTACCACCATGGCAAAGGAAAAGTTTGAACGTAATAAGCCGCACGTCAACATTGGCACGATTGGCCACGTTGACCACGGCAAGACGACGCTGACGGCTGCGATCACGAAGTATTTCGGTGATTTCAAGGCCTATGACCAGATCGATGGCGCGCCGGAAGAGAAAGCGCGTGGGATCACGATTTCCACCGCACACGTGGAATATGAGACCGATGCGCGCCACTATGCGCACGTTGATTGCCCCGGCCACGCCGACTACGTCAAGAACATGATCACCGGTGCCGCACAGATGGACGGCGCGATCCTCGTCGTGAACGCGGCCGACGGCCCGATGCCTCAGACGCGTGAGCACATCCTGCTGGGCCGCCAGGTTGGCATCCCCTACATGGTTGTTTTCATGAACAAAGTGGACCAGGTCGACGACGAAGAGCTGCTGGAGCTTGTCGAGATGGAAATCCGTGAGCTGCTGTCCTCCTATGAGTACCCCGGCGACGATATCCCGATCATTGCGGGTTCCGCGCTGGCGGCGATGGAAGGCAATAAACCTGAGATCGGTGAAGAAAAAATTAAGGAATTGATGGCAGCTGTGGATGAGTACATCCCAACGCCTGCACGTGCTGTGGACCAGCCGTTCCTGATGCCTGTGGAAGACGTGTTCTCCATCTCCGGCCGCGGCACGGTTGTGACCGGTCGTGTGGAGCGTGGCGTGATCAACGTAGGCGACGAGATCGAGATCGTGGGCATCCGCGACACCAAGAAGACGACCTGCACAGGTGTGGAAATGTTCCGCAAGCTGCTGGATCGCGGTGAGGCGGGCGACAACATCGGCGCGCTGCTGCGTGGTGTGGACCGTGAAGGTGTTGAGCGTGGTCAGGTGCTGTGTAAGCCCGGCTCCGTGAACCCGCACACGAAGTTCGAGGCGGAAGCCTACATCCTGACGAAGGAAGAGGGTGGCCGTCACACGCCGTTCTTTGCGAACTACCGTCCGCAGTTTTACTTCCGCACGACGGATGTGACCGGCACGGTTCAGCTGCCTGAGGGCACCGAGATGGTGATGCCGGGCGACAACCTGAAGTTCGACGTTGAGCTGATCGCGCCGATCGCGATGGAGCAGGGCCTGCGCTTTGCGATCCGCGAAGGTGGCCGGACAGTTGGCGCTGGCGTGGTGAGTAAAATCACCGAGTAAGCGCGACAGCGCACGGCGGGGTTCGCCCTGCCTGCGCACCGCAAATCAGAAGGCCGCTCCACCCGGAGCGGCCTTTTGCATGCCC
>JBGCDV010000010.1:0-5930 GCA_045105735.1 Sulfitobacter sp.
GCGTGGTTTCGGCCAGGGTCCTCGCCGCGCTTGGGGCGGGTGGGATGTTGAACGTGAGCAATGACGGGCTGCGCTCAGATGCGCGCAAGACCATCGTGCCCTGGCTGCTGCGGCCCTATTACCTGTCGTCCTATGTGGTGCAGCTTGCGCTGTCGTCCGGCGCGGCTGTCGGTGTGCAGGTCTGGTGGGTTGATGAAGGCGGGCTGCATTTTGATGTCATAGACGTATCACCCCCGCCCACGCGGTATGCGCCACGCCTGAGGGCGATCTGGATGACCCAGCGCGTGGCGCGCAAAACGCGGGCGATGTTCCTTGAGCGGCAGCTCAGCTTTCGCGCAGATGTTCTGCGGCTCTTTGGAGGGGTGCCAGTTGGTGGTACGCCAGTGTCGCGCCCGCTGGAGACGCTTGCGGAATGGCAGCGCAATGATGCCGCCGCCGCCAGCGTGATCGGCTGGGCGGTGGCAGCGGACCCGCTTGATCCTGCCCCGGCGCTGATCACAGAGGGGGCGGTTGTTCCCCGTGGGGAAATCTGCCGGATGGCGCTGCGCGCGGCTGCCATGCTCCTGCATTTTCAGGATGGCCCCCCCAAGGATCACGATGCAGCTCAGGCCCAGCACCGGGTTATGGTGATCTTGCCCAAGGGCGCGGCGCTGTTGGCTCTGACCATGGGCGCGATGGCGGGCGGTAGCCTGCTGTGCGTGTGCCAGGATGACCTGACGCCCGATGTGATTGAGGCCCGCATATCAGCCTTTGGCCCTGATCTGATCATTGCTGCTGCTGGCGCGTGGCATGGCGTGCTGGCGGCGCACCCGACCCTGTTGGATGCGCCGGTGCTGCTTTGTGACGATGGCGGCGATCTGGCAACGCTCGAAGATCTGCTGGACAGTTTTCTCCCCGCAACCCATCTGCCGCGCTTTGACCCGAACCGCCCCGCACTGGTGGTGTTCACATCGGGCAGCGATGGCCTGCCAAAGGGCGCGGTGTTGCGCGCAGGCACCCTGTCATGCGGCGCAGGCACGGACAGGGCAATCGGTCTCGGCCCGGCTGACCGGATCGCCTATCTGACACGCTGGGACGCGGTTGGCCTGCCTGATCATCTTGCCTGCCTGCGCGGCGGCGCGGCGCTGTGCCTGCCCGATGACAACGATGTGGTCGCACCGCAGCGGATCGGCGAATGGGTTGCCGCCACCGGCATTACGGTGATGTCCGCGCCCTCTTCCCTCTGGGCCTTGTATCTGCGCAGCCCCTATTGGCGGGACAATCCGCCGCCCTGCCTGAGCAAGGCGCAGTTCTGGGGCGAGCGCATCACCCACGCGGTTGCCCGCCGGGCAGAGATGGGCCTGCCGGGGGTCAGCCTGTTTTGCCAGTATGGCGCGACGGAATCGTCCTATCTCGCCAGCGGGCCGTTATCCTCCGCCTGGTTTGATGACGCCGCAGGCAGCCCCGCCGGGCGGCCCATGGCCGGGCTGATGTTCGATGTGATCGACGAAGCGGGAGAGGTACTGGAAGGCCGGGACGTAACCGGGCGGCTGCGCGTGCGCGCGGTCAACAACATGCTCGGCTATCTGTCCGACCTTAACCGCCCCGTGGGGAAGGGGGGGCCGAATGAAACGGGATCAGATAAACAGCAAAGGCCGGAGCGCCTCCCCGCCCTGACCCTGTCGGACAATGTGAAATACCGCAGCGATGGCACGTTCGAAGTGTTGGGCCGCGCCGATTCCATTATCAAGATCGCGGGGCGGCGGTTCTCCACCACCGAAGTTGAGAGGGCCGCTGAGACCGTGCCGGGGGTGGAGCGCTGCATCGCCATGGCCGCCATTCGCCGCGATGGCACCGTCATTGCCGTCGCGCTGGAGCTGACCGCGCCAGATATGGCCGATACCGAAACGGCAGAGACTGAAGTGGCGGTCGAAGCGGCCATTGCCACGCTGGTTGCGCCCGTTGCCAAACCCCGCCGGGTGGTCAGCCTGTCCGTGTTTCCCGCGCTTCCCAGCGGCAAGACCGACCGCCGCCGCCTGCGCGGCCTGCTGTTTGATGAGCCGCTGTCCGATATGCCAGATGGGGTGCCAGAGGCCATATTTGAGGCCAAGGCTGGGCCCGATACTGGGGCAGGGCAAAGCCCCGCACAGATGGTCCGCGCTTGGGCCATATCCAGTGGCCTGACAACGGCGGCGGCTTTTGGGGCGAACACCGCAATCCCACCGCTGTCCTCCATTGATACGCTGGAACTGATGCTGCTCATTGAGCAACTTGGCGCACCAACAGCGCTGGAAACCATCCAGCAGATTACCCATGGGGATGAGCCGATGACATGGGCGGCGCTGGTTGATCGGCTCTGAGGGGGCAACCTGCCGCCTCGCCCCCACTGGTGAGCACATTTCCGACATCAAAACCTTCCCCGTGGGGAAGGTTTCTCTATGTCGCCTAGCATTAGGTACGCTTGTTACTGAGCGATCTGCGCCGTCGATGATGGAGCAGGCAGGATATCATGTGGCCATCTAAGAATGGCGCTTATCTATTTGGAATACCTAATAACATACATAACTGTATGTTATGATTTGAGTGAATATCTGGGGGGTGTGGGGCCAAAATACCCGCACGTGATGGCCCTTGGGAGGGAGATCGAAAGTGGGGCAGGGTGACGATTGCTGCGCGGGAAGCGCGTTTGCGCGCGTGTTCCACGCCAAGGTTGTCTGGACCAAGTCTGGGCCAAGGTTCCGTGTTTGGTGGGCTCCACCATCTTCCTGCTACTCACACCCCCGCTAATCACATCGCCGCTTCACATCCTAGCACTCACATCAGCGTGATCTCACCCACAAGCGCCCGCTAGCGGTGTGTTTTATGTCATCTGACAACCATAGTGTTGCCATAGTGTTCATGTGTTTGCGCTGGACAACAACAACCGGGCCGGATACATGAAAATCTGCATTTGTGCAGTTGCACAATAACCCATATGCAAGCCTAAAAAGGCGCTGTGAAGTATCCGGCTATGAGTATTCACAAACTAAGAATGACGAGGTTCTGCAATGGCGGACAATAAAAAGAGTGTTTTGATTTTGGGTGGCGACGGCTTTACTGGTTGGCCACTTTCACTTCTGCTCTCTAAATCAGATTACGATGTCACGATTGTTGACAACTACGAGCGTCGCCGGATCGATGCGGAAATCGGCGTTGAATCGCTGACACAGATCCGCTCGCTTGCAGAGCGCCTCGCCGCCTGGACCGAAGTGTCCGGCAAAACCATCGCCAGCCACACCATCGATCTGAAGACCGATTATGCCGCGCTGCTCGATCTGTTTGCGAACAACAATTTCGACGCCGTCGTGCATCTGGCTGAGCAGAAATCTGCGCCGTTCTCGATGAAATCAGCCGCGCACCGCCGCGAGACGCTGAACGGCAACACCAGCATCATGAGCAACCTGCTGAACGCCATGGTTGAGACCGGCTCCAAAGCCCATCTCGTTCACCTCGGCACCATGGGTGTTTATGGCTACGGCACGATCGATGCGGAAATCCCTGAGGGCTATCTCGATGTGAAAATCGAAACCTCCGAAGGTGAGTGGGAAGACAAGAGCATTCTCTACCCGCCAAGCCCGGGCAGCATCTATCACCTCACCAAATGCACCGATCACCTGATCCTGGCGTTTTACCAAAAGGTCTTTGGCCTGCGCTGCACTGACTTGCATCAGGGCATTGTTTGGGGCTCCCAGACCGATGAGACGTCGATGCACCCGCATCTGGCGAACCGCCTCGATTACGATTCCGATTATGGCACCGTGCTGAACCGCTTCATCGTACAAGGTGCGGCTGGCGCGCCGCTGACGGTTTATGGCTCTGGTGGTCAGACCCGTGCGTTCATCCACATTCGTGACACCATCAAATGCATCAAGTTCGCAATTGATGCGGCCCCGTCCGATGAGCCACGCGTGCGTGTGTTCAACCAGACGGCACAGTGCCTGAATGTTCGTGAATTGGCTGAACGTGTTGCCCGCCTGACCGGCTCCACCGTTCGCTCATACGAAAATCCACGGATGGAACTGGCCGAGAACGACCTGCGCGTGAAAAACGCGGGCCTTCAGAGCCTTGGCTGGGAGCCGCTGTTGCTCGAAGACAGCCTCATCAGCGAGCTGATCGACGAAGTGCGCGCCAATAAAGACCGTGTCGTTCCCGGCGCGATCCCGCCAATGACCGCATGGCGCAAAGACATGAAAGTCGACCGCGACGGGACCGAGCTTTAAGGCCCCGTTTTAAAATTGGGCTTTCGCAGACCAGATGAAAGGGGAGGGGGGAAGCCATCGGCGCCCCCCTTTCTTGTATTAAGCGGGGCTGAAACGTGCCCCATATCAGACCAGACAAAACGGAGCGCAGATCCATGAAAATCGCCATCATCGGGTGCGGCAAGCAAAGCGAAAAGCACATCGGCGGCATTCGCGCCGTCCTTCCTGACGCGGAAATCCTCGTCAATGACGCGCAGGATCAGTTCGCGCAGCGTCTGGCAGAGAAAACCGGGGCCACTGTGTCCTCGCTCGATGGCATTCTGGGCGATGAAGCTGTGCGCGGCGCGATCATCTGCACGCCGACATTTACCCACACCGATATTTCCTGCCAGCTGCTGGACGCGGGCAAGCATGTGCTTTGTGAAAAGCCCCTGTCCGAAACACTCGCCGATGCGCAGCGTCTTGCCGACCATGCCGCGCGCGCGAAACGCGACGTTGCGGTGGGTTACATCTATCGCCAAGCCCCGCGCTTTTTGGCGGTGCATGATGTGCTGAGCCATGGCGAGCAGCCCGTTGGCGATGTGCGCATGGCGCATTTCCGGGCAGGTGGGCGCGGCGACCATGCGCCATGGAAACACCGTGCCGAAACCGGCGGCGGCGCAATTAATGAAATGCTCGTTCATATGATGGATCTGGCGCAGTGGATGCTCGGCCCCATTGCTTCGATCGGTGATGTTCACACCCGTAACCTGCGCCCCGTGCGCACCATTGGCGGACAGGTTGTTGAGCAGGACGTCGAAGATTACGTCATGCTGCGCGCCACGTTCGAGAGCGGCGCCGAGGCCACGATTGAGGCGGATCTCTCCACCTCCAGCTTTGTCCAGCACGTGGAAATTCTGGGCGAGAACGGCAACGTCTTTACCTCTGTCATCCCGTCGATGCCAAGCTATGCGTTCCTCAAGGAAGCGCGCGGCGGCTTGCAGGGCGGCTCCAACCCGCTGACGCCAGAGGGCGGTGATTTTTACATCGGCCAGACCCAGCAGTTTGTGAACATGATGGACGGCAAGGCTCACAACCTGCACGTCGCATCCGACACCATCGGGATGTTTGCGCATCTTGAAACCATCCGCTCATCTGCCAAGACGGGAGCATAAATCCATGAAAACGGTAAAATTCCCCGGCGCCGGCGTTGTTGAGCTGGCCGAGAATGACACGCCTGTTGCGGGTGAAAACCAAGCGCTTCTGAAAACCCGCCTCAGTGGTATTTCGGCTGGTACAGAGCGGATGTGGTTCGATGGTTCGGCCCCTGCGCTCAAAAGCGGGCGTAAATCCTATCCCTATACGCCGGGTTATGAGCTGGTCGCGGAAGTCGCCGCCGATGCGCCGGGCCTTGGCCTGACAGCGGGCGAGCGGGTCTTTGCGATGAAACCCCACGGCACCCATGCTGTGATTGGCGCAAATGATGTGTGGTTCCGCCTTGGGGATCATATCACCGACGAGCAGGCGGTGTTCATCGCGCTGACCGGCACGGCGCTGCATTCGATCCACCGCTCTGGCGTGACGGTCGGCGATCGCTGCGCGGTTGTCGGCATGGGCGTACTCGGCCTGATCATGGTGGAGATTCTGGCCAAGGGCATGCAGTGCGATGTCACCGCTGTTACGGGGTCTGCTGATAAGGCTGCACTGGCGACGGAACGCGGTGCGTCTGATGTA
>JBGCDV010000011.1:0-21671 GCA_045105735.1 Sulfitobacter sp.
CAACACCCCGACAATGGCCGTCATCACCCCGCCCATGATCACGCTGAAAAAGATGTTGAACTCCGGCAATCGGAACAGCAATTCACCGCCCCACCAGATACCGACCCCGGTCATGAACTTGTAACAGGCATAAGCCCCCACAGCCATGAAACCGCCGGTCCCAAGGCTCACCTGCCCGCAGTACCCCACGAGGATGTTCAACCCGATCGCCGCAATCGCGTAGATCAGGAAGGGCAACAGAAGGCTGTTCGCCCAGTAGTCATTGATGAAAAACGGCACCACAACGATGGCGATGAACAGCACCACGTAATAGCGATACCGGTCGAACTTGATCGGAAAGGTCTGCTGATCCTCAGCGTAAGTCGTGCTGAAATCGCCTGCTTCACGGTAGAACATGCTCAGACTTCTCCCTTATTGGCGGCACCAAAGAACTCTGTCTTGCCCGACCATATGTTGCTAAACTCGTTCAATGATCTTCTCCCCAAACAAGCCTTGCGGACGGAACACCAGAAACAGCAGCGCCAGCATATAGGCAAACCAGTTTTCCGTGGCCCCGCCAAGGAACGGCGCACCGATCAGGAACTCAAAGAGCTTCTCACCCACACCGATGATCAAACCGCCCACGATGGCCCCCGGAATGGACGTGAATCCACCCAGCATCAGCACCGGCAACGCCTTCAACGCGATCAGCGACAGCGAGAACTGTACGCCTGATTTCGCGCCCCACATGATGCCGGCGACCAAAGCCACGAACCCCGCGAGCGACCAAACCAGCACCCAGATGAAGTTCAGCGACACGCCAACCGACAGCGCCGCCTGATGGTCATCCGCCACCGCGCGCATCGCGCGGCCCTGCTTGGTGTATTGCGCAAACATGATCAGACCCGCGACAAGGAAGGCCGCCACAATCGACGCGGCAATATCCAGGTTGTCGATAAAGAACCCATAGCCAAAGGCATCATACGTCGTGCTGTCGATCCATCCGTTGATCCCCTGCGGCAGACAGGCGTTCTCGGTCATGCAAACGTCCAGCGCCTTGAGTTCAGACCCCCACATCAGGTCCGCGACCCCTTCCATGAAATAGGCCAGACCAATGGTCGCCATAAACAGGATGATCGGCTCCTGACCCACCAGATGTTTGAACACAAACTTCTGCACGGCCCAGGCCAGCGCAATCATCACCACCACGGTCACAAGGATCGCGGCGAAGGAATGCACATGCCAGCCGAACTTGTGAATGTCCGTCCCGAAAATCGCGTTGATCAGATGGGCAAAAGGCACCTGCCCGTTCTGAATGCCCACCAGCGTCATCGCCGCAAAAAGCGCCATGACCCCTTGGGCATAATTGAAGATGCCGGAGGCTTTGTAGATCAGCACGAAACCAAGGGCCACAAGCGCATAAAGCACCCCGGCCATCAGCCCGTTCAGCATCACTTCAATGGTAAAGGCGAGTTGTTCAGGCATCAAAACACCCTCCGAATTGCTGCATTTTCCGGCCCTGATCAGTCATGCGCCACCCCCAGATAAGCGTCGATCACATCCTGATTGCCGCGCACCTCATCGGGGGTGCCGTCGCCGATCTTCTTGCCGTAGTCCATCACAACCACGCGGTCAGAGAGGTCCATCACGACGCCCATGTCATGCTCAATCAGCGCAATCGTGGTGCCAAATTCGTCATTCACGTCCAGAATAAAGCGGCTCATGTCCTCTTTCTCCTCGACATTCATCCCCGCCATCGGCTCATCCAACAGCAGGATCGACGGCTCCGCCGCCAATGCGCGCGCGAGTTCCACGCGTTTTTTCAAACCATATGGCAGACGCGCCACCGGGGTCTTGCGGATGGCTTGAATCTCAAGGAAATCAATAATCTTTTCGGCAACTTCCCGGTTTTCAACCTCCTCCGCTTCGGCCTTACCCTTCCACAGGGATTGCGCCAAAAGCCCGGTCTTCATATGCGTCAGCCGCCCGGTCATCACATTGTCGAGCACGCTCATCCCTTCGAACAATGCGATGTTCTGGAAAGTCCGGGCGATGCCCTGCTGTGCCACCTGAAACGGTTTCATCGGCGGACGACGGCTGCCCTTGTACCAGACTTCGCCTTCCTGCGGGATGTAAAACCCGGAAATCACGTTAAGCATCGACGACTTGCCCGCGCCGTTCGGCCCGATGATCGCCCGAATTTCCCCCTCACGAATGTCAAAGGAGATATCCTTGATCGCCTCAACACCCCCAAATCTGAGGGTGATGTTCTTCATCTCCATGACGACCGGACCAATGGTGCGACCGTCTGCTGTTTCGTAGCTGTCAGCGGTATCTTTCATGCGCCACTTCCCTGAATAAGATCACCGGTCCAAAGGGATGGCGGGCGGGGCGTCGTCGCAGACGCGCGTCCGACCGTCATTGCGCGGCCATCCGTGCCGCGACCGGCTGCACCTTCGCCGAACGCACTTCCAGCGTCGCTTTGATCGACCCTTTGCGCCCGTCCTCATAGGTCACTTCGGTCTCGGTTGAGACCTCATTCGACCCGTCATAAAGCGCGCCAATCACATCGTCATACTTCTCTTCGATGATACGCCGCCGTACTTTCCGGGTCCGCGTCAGCTCTCCGTCATCGGCATCCAACTCCTTGTGCAGAATGACAAATCTGTGGATCTGACAGCCCGAGAGCATCTCGTCTTC
Organism: Sulfitobacter sp.; assembly: GCA_045105735.1. GTDB lineage: Bacteria > Pseudomonadota > Alphaproteobacteria > Rhodobacterales > Rhodobacteraceae > Sulfitobacter. The sequence goes on from JBGCDV010000011.1 coordinate 2,680, forward strand.
CGCCACAGATCCGTTGACCTCTTCCACATGGCTCTGGATCGTTTCCATCACCTGAGGATGCCCGGCAAGCTCTTGATAAGACGCATAACCGATGTTGTTCCGTTCTGCCCAGTTGCCCACCGCTGTGAGGTCGATGTTGATGAACGCCGTGCACTCATCGCGCCCGTTGCCAAAGACCACAGCTTCCAGAATGTTCGGGAAGAACTTCAGTTTGTTCTCCACATATTTCGGCGCAAAGAGCGACCCATTCGCCATCTGACCAACATCCTTGGCCCGGTCGATGATCCGCAGATGTCCGGTGTCTTCCTCAATGAAACCCGCATCGCCCGTCGCAACCCAGCCTTCCGCGTCCTTGGTATCGGCCGTGCTCTCCGCGTTCTTGTAGTATTCCACAAAAACACCCGGCGAGCGGTAGAACACCTCGCCATTCTCCGCGATTTTCAACTCCACACCGGGGCAGGTCACACCGACAGTGTCGCTGCGCACCTCACCATCGGGCTGTGCCGTGATGAATACGGTGGCTTCCGTCTGGCCATAAAGCTGCTTCAGGTTGATCCCCAAAGAGCGATAAAAATCAAAGATTTCCGGGCCAATCGCCTCGCCCGCCGTATAGCCCACGCGCACCCGGCTAAAGCCCAGCGTGTTCTTGAGCGGACCATAGACAAACGCTTCACCCAGATTGTACTTGAAGCGATCCCACTGGCTGACGTTCTTGCCGTCCAGAATGGCAGGCCCAACCTCGCGTGCATGCGCCATAAAGGTGTCGAACAGCCACTTCTTGAAGCGACCCGCGTCTTCCATTCGGATCATCACGTTGGTCAATTGCGTCTCAAACACTCGGGGCGGCGCGAAATAGTAGGTCGGCCCGATCTCCCGCAGGTCCACATGCATCGTGTCCGCACTCTCCGGGCAATTTGTGCAAAACCCTGTCCAGAGCGCCTGCCCAACAGAAAAGATAAAATCACCAACCCAGGCCATCGGCAGATAGGCCAGAATATCATCCGTCTGACGCAGATCATCAAACTCGGACGACGACTTCGCCGTCTCAATCACGTTGCGGTTGGACAGGACGACACCCTTGGGCTTGCCCGTTGTCCCGGACGTATAAAGCATCACGCCTGTGCTGTCGTAGTTCAGCTTGGCCTGCCGCGCCTCAAGCTCCTTGATGAACTCGTCGCGCGCGGCGCGCCCCTGATCCTGCACGTGAGAATACTGATGCAATGTTGTGTGATCGTACTTCCGCAATCCCCGCGGATCGAGATAGATCATATGCTCGAACTGGTGCAACTGGTCCTGCACCTCAATGACCTTGTCCACCTGCTCCTGATCGCCCACAATGACAAAACGCGCGCCGCAATGTTCCAGCACATAGGCCATCTCTTCGGCATTGGCGTCCTGATAGAGCGGCACAGGCACCGCACCAACCATCTGGGCGGCCATCATCGACCAATAGAGATACGGACGGTTGCGCCCGATCACCGCGATAAAGTCACCCTCGTTCACACCAAAGTTCAGCAACCCCAGCGCCAACGCTTCAACTTCATCCAAGGTCTGTGACCAGCTCCAGCTTTGCCAGATGCCATATTCCTTTTCACGATACGCCGGTGCATTCGCGAATTTGGTCGCATTTCGGTGCAATAGGGCCGGAACGGAGTGCAACCCGTCGGCATGTGTCTGGGGCGTCGCCAAGATATTTCCTCCCATGTCTGCCGACAATGCGGCAGGTCGATCGCTTTTAACGATTCTTACATCATACAAGGAACCGGGTTGACGTGAGAAGGTCAACCGCTGTGCGGGATTTTTATGAACAAGTGGTCAATTAATTTTCAAGTTTGCCCCTCGGCTTGACGAAACAGCGCCAAACCAGTCAATGCAGGTGCCCAACAGCCTCAGCCAGGACCCGCGTCCCGGCAACAAGATCAACCTCCAGGGTGTCCTCTTCAAACGCATGGCTGATCCCGCCAATAGACGGCACAAAAAGCATCGCAACCGGCATCAACCGCGCCACGTTTGTCGCATCATGCAAGGCCCCCGACGGCATGGTGCGCCAGCGCTGCGGGGCCACGACTTCTGCCCCGGCTTCCAATGCCGCGCGCAACCGCGCATCCATCGCCACAGGCTCCAACTCCCACATCGGACCAAACTCAACCCCCAGGTCCATGTCCCGCGCCACATCCCGCGCAGTCTCCCGCACGATCTGCTCCATCCGCCGCAACCGATCAGCATCCCCATCCCGCCACTGCATCGAAAACGAAACCTTTCCCGGCACAATCGATGAGGCATTGGGGTGCAGACTGACATGCCCAATGGTCCAGACCGTGGTCGGTGCCACCACATTGCGCAACCGGTCATTCAAAACCGCGTTAAACGCAGCCAACCCCTGAAACGCATCACGACGCAAATGCATCTGCGTGGTGCCCGCGTGGTTTTGCACCCCCGTAAAGGTGACCGGTATCTCACGCGTGCCAACAATCTGCGTCACCACGCCGATCTGCTCACCCGCCGCATCCAACGTCAAACCTTGCTCGATATGCATCTCGATGAACCCGGAAAACTGGCTCGGGTCTACATCTCCGGTCACCATGTGCCCCACAGCCTCACGTGCATCGCGCAGCGTCAGACCAGCATAATCCTCCACGCTGTCTACCTCTGCCAAAGGCGTATACCCGCTCCAAACGGATGATCCCGTCAGCCCGCCAAACCGTCCTTCCTCATCCTGAAAGGACACAACAGAAACCGGCGGCCCACCCGCCTCGCGTGCCGCACGCGCCACTTCCAGCGCGCCAATCACGCCCAGCGCCCCATCAAGCCAGCCACCTTCCGGTTGGCTGTCCAAATGTGATCCAAGCAACAACGAAGGTCCGCCCGCCAAACCAAAGAGGTTGCCCATCGCATCCATTTGAACCTGCAAGCCAGCCTCTTCAAACCGCCGCGCAAGCCAGACCCGCGCGGCAACATCGGCCTTGGAAAACGCCGGCCGCACCACACCTTTGCCTACGCCGGATGCACCAAAACTGCGCAACTTATGCAGGTCTTCCAAAAAGCGTACTGCGTTCACATCCATCTTGCTTCTCTTTTTGGCCCTATATACCGCGGAGTGTGAGGCAGGGCCTCACAACCGATTTTTCGGACGAAAAATCAATAAAATCGAATGCGCGCCCCGCGCGCTCAATTTCCTCACTCCGCTGCAAGCGATGCCGCTGCGGCTTCCACCCTGACGGCTGAGAACTTGAACTCAGGGATCTTGCCATAAGGGTCTACCGCCGGGTTGGTCAGGATATTCGCCGCAGCCTCCACATAGGCGAAGGGCAGGAAAACCATATCTGGCGATACCGCCCGATCTTCGCGTGCCATGATCTCAATGGAGCCGCGCTTGGTCGTCAGACGCACAGGCTCTCCCGGTTTCACCCCAAGTTTGCGCAAGGTCGATGGATGCAATGAGCAATTGGCCTCGGGCTCCAACCCGTCCAACACTGTCGCACGCCGCGTCATTGAGCCGGTATGCCAATGCTCCAACTGACGCCCTGTGGTCAGGATCATCGGATATTCCGCATCCGGCACATCATCCGGCGCAATAATCGACGCAGGCGTAAACCGTGCACGCCCGTCGGGGCGCGGGAATCCATCTGCAAAAACAATCGCCTGACCGGGATCTTCCGGGCTCAGCGACGGATAGGTCACCGCATTCTCACGCTCCAGCCGCGCCCATGTGATGTTATCGAGCGACTTCATGTTCAGCTTCATTTCGGCAAAGACATCCGCAGGCGAGGCATAGTCCCAGCCCAGTCCCAGCCGCTTGGCCAGTTCCACTTCGATCCACCAGTCCTCTTTCGCGTCACCGGGCGGAGGCACGGCGGGGCGGCCCATCTGCACCTGACGGTTGGTGTTGGTCACGGTGCCCGATTTCTCCGCAAAGGCAGAGGCCGGCAGGATCACATCGGCATAGTTCGCCGTCTCGGTGATAAAGATGTCCTGCACCACCAGATGGTCCAATTTAGCCAGCGCGTCGCGCGCATGCTCCACATCCGGGTCCGACATCGCAGGGTTTTCACCCAGCACATACATGCCGGAGATATCACCGGCATGCACTGCATCCATGATCTCGGTCACGGACAGACCTTTCTCGGCAGAGAAATCCTCCGATTTCCACACATCCGTAAAGGCAGAGCGCACACCGTCGTTCATCACTGACTGATAGTCCGGCAGGAACATCGGGATCAGCCCGGCATCAGAAGCCCCCTGCACGTTGTTTTGACCGCGCAGCGGATGCAGGCCCGCACCGGGGCGACCGACCTGACCGGTCATCAGCGCCAGCGAGATAAGGCAGCGTGAATTATCGGTGCCGTGAATGTGCTGGCTGACCCCCATGCCCCAAAAGATCATTCCCGCCTTCGCCCCGGCAAAGGTTCGGGCCACATCGCGCAGGGTTTCGGCATCGATCCCGCAGATCTCAGCCATCTTTTCCGGCGTGAAGTCCTTCAGGTGCTCCTTCTCCGCCTCCCAATTCTCGGTATAGGCCTCGATATACTGTTGGTCATAAAGCCCCTCTTCAACGATCACATGCATGATCGCATTGAGCATCGACACGTCCGTGCCCGGCCGGAACTGCAGCATATGACTGGAGAAGCGTTTAAGCGCCTGCCCGCGCGGGTCCATAACGATCAGCTTGCCACCGCGTTTGGTGAATTGCTTGAAATACGTCGCCGCGACAGGGTGGTTCTCAATCGGGTTGCAGCCGATCGCAATCGCCACATCCGCGTTCTCGATCTCGTTAAAGGTCGCAGTCACCGCACCGGAACCGACGTTCTCCATCAACGCCGCAACAGACGACGCATGACACAGCCGCGTGCAGTGATCGACGTTGTTGTGGCCAAAGCCCTGACGGATCATCTTTTGAAACAGATAGGCTTCTTCATTGGTACATTTGGCGGAGCCAAAGCCCGCCACACCGGTGCCGCCAATGTCCTTGAGGCCTTTGGCAGCAAAATCCAGCGCCTCGTCCCATTCCGCCTCTCGGAAAAACGCCTGCCAATTGGCAGGATCGACGTTCAGCCCTTTGGCGGGCGCATCCTCGCGCCGGATCAGCGGTTTGGTCAGACGGTGATCGTGGTGGATGTAGTCAAAGCCAAAGCGCCCTTTGACGCAGAGCCGTCCTTCGTTCGCGGGGCCGTTAATCCCCTCGACATATTTGACCTTGCCGTCCTTCACCTTCAGCGAAATCTGGCAGCCAACGCCGCAGAACGGGCAGATGCTTTCGACTTGATCATCGAAATCCGCGCTGTCCCCGACCTGATTTTCATCCACAACCGTGGAAGGCATCAACGCCCCGGTCGGGCAGGCCTGCACACATTCACCGCAAGCCACACAGGTGGAGGCGCCCATCGGGTCGGCCATGTCAAAGGTGGGATAGCTGTCGTGGCCCCGGCCCGACATGCCGATCACGTCGTTGACCTGCACGTCACGGCAGGCGCGGACGCACAAACCGCAGGAAATGCAGGCGTCTAGGTTCACGCTCATCGCCACGTGACTGTCATCAAGCAGAGGAATGCGCCCTTCTTCCAGCTTGGGAAAGCGGCTCTCGCTCACGCTGTTCATCTCCACCATGTCGTAAAGGTGGCTGGATTTGTCATGCGCCTCCGCCTGCTCCGGCTGATCCGCCATCAACAGCTCTATCACCATCTTGCGCGCGTTTTCGGCCCGCGCGTTGTTGGTGGTCACGACCATCCCTTCGGCAGGTTCACGGATGCAAGAGGCCGCCAGCGTACGTTCGCCTTCGATCTCTACCATGCAGGCACGGCAGTTGCCATCAGGGCGGTAGCCCGGCGCGGGCTTGTGACACAGATGCGGGATTGTCAGACCGCGGCCATTGGCCACTTCCCAGATCGTCAGACCGGCGTCTGCCTCAACGGTATCCCCGTCCAGCGTGAATGTGATCTTGTCGCTCATGGCCGACCTCCCTGTACTTCACGGCAATTTATAGCGATTCCACACCGACAGCAGGAGTCCTATTCCCGACACCCTGCCCCGGTTTTACGCCAAGCTGCGTTTCCGATACGCGGCGCCCTTTCCCCCACCCCGCCACTGGCCTATGTCTGCCTCAAACCAAAAAGGCAGGCTGCTCATGTCCCACATCACTCTCATCCGCCACGGTCAGGCAAATTCCGGCGCAAAAGACGAGATCAGCTATGACAAGCTCAGCGCACTTGGCCATGAACAAGCCGGGTGGCTTGGTGCCCATCTGCGCGAGACGGATAACTTTCACAGCCGCCTCTACACCGGCACGCTGACGCGGCACATCGAAACGGCGCAGGGCATGGCAATGGGGCTGGAACCGGTGCGTGACGCGCGGCTGAATGAGCTTGAATACTTCACAATGGCGACCCTGCTCGAAGAGCAGCACGAGATCCCGTTTCCCACCGAGCAAGCCGCGTTTACCACGCACCTCCCGACGGTGTTCGACTATTGGCGCGCCGGGAAAATCGAAGGAACGCCAGAGACTTGGGAGCAGTTTCACACCCGCGTTGACGACGCCCTGAACGAGATCGCAGCCGACCCCGGTCCGGCCCTTGTCGTGACCTCTGGTGGTTTGATCGCCATGGCCATGGCTCAGGCGATGCAACTGGACATACCGGCACAGGCGCGACTGGCCCTCGCAATCATGCACACATCCATGCACCGTCTGTTTCCTATTGCCGGGCATCTGTCGCCTGTTCTGTTTAACGCCGTGCCGCATCTGGACAATACCGACCGCCGCCACGCACAAACCCATATCTAGAGGGGCCACAACATGATGAAACTTTACTATGCCACCGGGACAATTTCGATTGCGGTTGCCATCGCACTGGAAGAAGCAGGCGCAGCTTACGAACCCGTAAAAGTGGATTTCGCCTCAGGCGCGCAGACCAAGCCCGAGTACCTCACGCTTAATCCCAAGGGCCGCGTGCCTGCGCTGGTGACCAAGGGGGACGCGGTTCTGACCGAAACAGGCGCTTTGCTTGACTATATCGCTGCCCTTCACCCGGAAGCGGGCCTGATCCCCGCCGCGCCCGAAGAAGCCACGCACATGCGCAGCGTGATGTATTACCTCGCCTCCACCATGCATGTCGCCCACGCCCACAAGATGCGCGGGTCCCGCTGGGCCGATCAGCAATCCAGCTTTGACGACATGAAAGCCAAAGTGCCGGAAACCATGACGGCCTGTGCCGCCTATGTCGAAGCTGAATGCCTGCGCGGCGATTACACCTGTGGCGACACGCTCTCCCTTGCGGACCCATACCTTTTCGTCGTGTGCAACTGGCTCGCAGGTGACGGTGTGACCGTCAGCATTTTTCCGAAAATCACCGCATACCTTGCCCGGATGGAAGCCCGCGACAGCGTCAAGGCCGTCCGTGCCAAGGACATGTTATGAGCCGCCCTCACCTTTGGGTCCGCGCCGAGCAGCGTGACAACGAGACCCGCGTGGGGATCACTCCGGAGGGTGTAGCCGAGCTCATGGCAATGGGATTTGATGTCTCGGTTGAGGCCTCGGGCACCCGCGTGATCGAAACCGCCGCCTACGTCGCCTCAGGCTGCGCCATCGTGGCGGAGCACAGTTGGCCCAATGCCCCCGATGACGCCATCATCTATGGCCTCAAGGAACTGCCCGAAGACGGCACGCCCCTGCGCCACACCCACATCATGTTCGGCCACGCCTACAAAGGGCAGGCAGCAGGCAAGCTGCTGTTGCAGCGGTTCAAGACGGGTGGCGGCACCCTGCTGGATCTGGAGTATCTGACGGATGCCAAAGGCCGCCGGGCCGCGGCCTTTGGCTATTGGGCAGGCTTTGCCGGCGCTGCGGTCGCGCTGAAATGCTGGGCGGCACAACAGCGTGGCGGGATCTGCGGGCCGGTACATCCCTATCCCAACGCGGACGCCCTGAAATCTGCGCTGCTTGATGACCTCGACACCATCGGAGCGGCACGCCCCACCGCCCTGATCATCGGCGCGCTGGGGCGGGTCGGCACGGGTGCTGCAGATCTGGCAAAGTCGATGACAGTCCCAGTCACAGGCTGGGACATGGAAGAGACAGCCTCGGGCGGTCCCTTCCCTGAAATCCTCAGCCATGATGTCTTTCTGAACTGCATTCTTGCGGGACCGACAACACCGCTCTTTGTCCCCAAGACCGCACTCACAGCAGACCGGCAACTGACTGTCGTCGGCGACATTGCCTGTGACCCCGACAGCGCGTTCAATCCGGTCCCGGTCTATGACCGCGCCACCACATGGGAAGCCCCGGCCCTGCGCGTGCACGCAACTCCGCCGCTGGACGTGATGGCAATTGATAATCTGCCCTCAATGCTGCCTTTGGAAAGCTCGGAAGATTTTGCCGGGCAATTGTTGCCCACGCTTGCACAACTTGATGGTGACACCGATGGCGTCTGGGCCCGCGCACGGGCAACATTCCAAGAACACCTGAGTGGGGTTTAGCTGAATATCCGATAATAAAGCGCATCGGGCAGGAACTGGCTCAACCGGAACACCAGCGAAAAGGCAAACGGGAAGCTCTTTTTGAACTTGTCCGTGTTCATATGCTCAAACATCACCGTGGCCGCGTCCTCCGGCTCCATGATGAACGGCATGGAAAAGTCGTTCTTTTCGGTCAGCTGTGTCTTGATGAAACCGGGGTTCACCACCTGTACCGCGACGCCAGTTTTGCGAAGATCGGCGTACATACATTCCGCCAACGACATCGTTGCGGCCTTTGATGCGGTATAGCCGATAGAGCCGGGCAGCCCACGAAACCCTGTCAGGCTGGAGGTGATCACAATGTGGCCCGCGTCCCGTTCAACCATCTTTGGCACCACCTGCCCCAAGACACGCATCATCCCGGTAAAGTTGATGTCGGCCATCGACGTGGCCTGATCCGCATGCCAGTCCTTGGCGCTGAATGGCCAGTACACCCCAGCCAGAAAAACCAGCCCGTCAATCTCGCCCACGGCCTCTGCGGCGGCTTTGACGCTGTCGTCGTCCGATACATCAACCGTCTGAAAGCTGGCTTTCCCCGGCAGATCCTCAACCAACGCGCGCAATTTGTCCTCAGAACGGGCAGATACAATCACCTCGGCCCCCGCCCGGCTCATCTTGTGCGCCAATGCAGCGCCCAACCCATCGCTTGCACCGACCAGCCAATAGCGTTTTCCGGCCCATTCCCTCATGGCGTATCCTTTGGCCGTATCGTTGCAATCAACTCAGCCACCTTGAACCCGAATTTGCGAAACTGGCTGCGGTTCATGATCGTGCCGTCGGGTGTCATGTACATCCAATCCATACAGCGTAGGACATGCCCTCCCACCTCAGGCGGCAGTTCGATCGGATAGCGCATCTGCACCGCGCCGCCGCTCGCAACGCCGTGCCCGCCGCCGGGCACATCATCAGCCTGCAAATCAAACGCCCCGTTGGACAATTTCGTTATCCGCCATTGCCGCACCTGCGTGGAGCCATCGTTGTAGCGAAACAGCTCATCCATCACACCTTTGTCGCCATCCCACGAGATGCTGAAATCCGCAGCAAAGGTGCTGGTGACACGGCCCAACGGGCCAAAGATCACCCCTTCGCAAATCATCTCTCCGCGCAGATGTTCATCCAGCACGAAAGCGGGAAAGCTGTCTTCATAATCCTCAGGGGATTGACCGTAAAACGCGGCAAAGCGGCGGCGCAGGATGACCACCACACTGGTCAGGACCGCCCCTAAAAGGACGAACAAAAACGCATCCATTATGTGTCCTCCATTCCTTTGACGCTGCTGAGCAACGCGATGGCAATCAGTTTCAGTGCGCAAGGCACGCCCGCATAGAGCATCACAAGCAGGCTGACGGCTTCTGGGGGGCTCACGCCCGCACCGGTCTGCAAACCTACCTGCTCCAGCATCGGAAGTAGGGCAACCGCGGCCAAAGCCAATGTGAACTTCGATACAAATGACCAAAGCCCAAAGCCTTCTGCGGCGGAAGGAGAGATTTTCGCCATACGTGTGGCGAACATTGCGGGCAACAAAGTGAGGTCAGCGCCCAGCACCGCACCGGACGCGATACAGACCAGCGCAAAGAGCGTCGCGTCTCCCGGCCCGAGAAAAAGCGCACCGCCAAAAGCAACGATGCCCAGCACCATCGCCGCAAGCAGCACAGGTTTGCCGCCAAAGCGTTCGGCCAACATGCCCCAAAACGGGGCGGCCGCCGCGGCGGACAGAAAGAACAGCAGCAACAGCGGCCCTTCCCATCCCGGTGCCTCCAGCGCGATCTCCACATAAAAGAGGAACAGGGTTGAGCTGACGGCGACCGGGGCCGCGTTGACAAAAGCGATCATCAAGAGCCTGCGCGCCACCCGGTCTGACAGGATTGTGCCAAAACCGGTGGACGCGGGCAGCCCCGTGTCGCCCCATTCACGCCGCATCGCCAGCACGGCCGCACAGGCCAAAACCGCAAATCCGACCGCAAACCCGGCAAAAGGTGCACCAATGGCCGCCCCCAAAGCGACAGGTGCCACCGACGCCACGCACACGCCCAAAAGCGCCCCTGTTTCGCGCCAGCGGGCCAGAGCCAGATGCCCTCTTCCGGCCAAACTGTCTGCCTTGGCGACGCCCTGCGCGTAAAAGCAAATCGTCAGAAAGCTAAAGCCCGAAAACACGAAGGTCAGCATCAATCCAAACCACAACAGCGGCGCAACAGGTGGTGTTACGGCAAACAGCCCCAGCATCGCCAGTGCCATCACGCCAGCCCCAATGGCCACCGCGGGCCCGCGACGATGCCGCAGGCGCTCAGACAGCCGCCCCAGCAGCGGGTCCTGCACCACGTCCAGCAACCGCAAACCGAACAGAACCGTACCAAGTGCCGCCAGTGACACCGCGTATTCGTCTACGAAAAACTTTGGCGCATGAATATAGATCGGCAGCCCCGCCGCTGAGAGCAGGGCCGCAAACAACGCATAGGCCGGGAGCCGCTGCGCGCGCGCGGACATCAGCGGGTGACTTCCTCAGTCGGAGGTTCAGGACGGTTGCGGAACAACGCGCCCTTCCACCAGAGTTTCAATGCCTGCCAATGGATCAGCGCCAGCACCCGCCGCGCACCAAAAGGCCGCCGCCACATCGCCCGCAGAATGCTTGTGTTGGTCAGCGGCTGACGCTTGCCCGTGAGTGTTGCAATCAAACCGCCATTGCCCGCGGTGTAGTCGATCCAGACCCCAACCCGCGCGTCCGTGATGTCAAAACGAAAGGTATAGGACCCCTCAATCGGCTGGAACGGTGATACGTGAAAGATCTTGGTGGCTGACATGTGATCCGTCGGCAGAATCGGGCGCAAATCAGGGTGGTGGCACAGATAGCAATGGCGGTCGCCATAGGTGTTCGTCACCTCCGCAATCACTGTGATCAGCGTGCCTTTCTCATCCCGGCAAAGCCAGAAACTCACCGGGTTGAACACATGGCCCAACACGCGAGGCTGCGCCAATATCTCTATCGTCTCAACACCGCTGATATCATGCGCGGCCAGCACCTTGCGGACCCACTTCGCACCGGTCCCGGCCTTGGGCGCACCCCCGTGGTCCATGTCCTGAAGGGAAGTCAGCGCGGCCTTGTTGCGTCCAAAAATCCGGGGCGTCCGCCCTGTCGCTTCTGCGTCGCAGATCACATAGTCGATCGAATAGCGAAAGGCATTGTCCACAGCGCCTTTGCGTCCGTGAAAGGTCTCCCCCGCGATGTGATCGACCCGCAAGCTCACTCCGCCGCCAATGGCATCGCAGCACCGGCCTGCAGGGCCTCTGCCGCCTCAATCCCGGTGGCCAGACCATCCTCATGGAACCCATGCCGCATCCACGCCCCGCAAAACCATGTGTTGCGTGTCCCGTTGTAGGCCGCGATCTGTTTTTGCGCGTCCAAGGCGGCCAGATCGTAGACAGGATGGCGCAAAGTAACCTGATCATAGATCAACTCTTCGCGGATGGTCCGTTTGGTGTTGAGCGTTACAAAATGCAGATCATCCATCGGAATGGGCTGCAAAGAATTCATCCAATAGGTCAGATCAATGCGATCCGACAGCGCCGCGCGGTCCTCGGTATAGACCCAAGACGCCCATGTTTTGCGCCGCTTGGGCATGATGCTGGTGTCGGCATGCAACGTGATGTCATTGGGCTGGTACTTGACTGCGCCCAGCGCCTCTTGCTCCACCACGTCCGGATCGGTGAGCATGGCAAGCGTATCATCGGAATGAGTGGCAAAGATCACATCGTCAAACATCTCCCACGCGCCACCATATGTTTTGACCTCAACACCCAACGGCGTCCGCCGCACACCCTGCACTGCGGCGTTCAGGCGAATGTCCACACCCTTGCCCAACATTGACGCCTCAAGCCGCGAAACATAGGACTGCGAGCCGCCCTGCACCGTGTACCACTGATGTTGGCCCGACAGCCCCAACAACGCGTGGTTCTTGAAAAAATTGATCATCGCATAGGCTGGGAAATCCATGATCTTTTCTGTTGGGGTGGACCAGATCGCACCCGACAGCGGCGATAGATAAAAATCGCGGAAATAGCGGCCCGTGCCCAGCTTGTCCAAAAACGCAGCGATGGTCAGCGTTTCATCCTGCGCCACGGCAACCGCGTGTTTGTTGAACCGCAAGATGTCGCGCAGCATGACCAGAAATTGTGGGTTCACCGCATTGCGCCGTTGGGCAAACACCGCGTCGAGGCTGGTCAGTGCGTATTCAAAACGCCCCCCATCAATGGACGCCCCAAAACTCATGTTGGATTTGACCACCGGCACATCGAGTTCGTCAAAAAGGGCCGTGAGATGCGGATAGTTGGCCCGGTTGAACACGATAAAGCCGGTATCGACTGGCTGATCCCCGTTCTTGCCCGCTATCACCGTCCGCGCATGTCCCCCGATCCTGTGACCCGCCTCAAACAGCGTGACGGTATTTGTGTCCCCCAGACGGTGGGCCGCGCCCATTCCAGAGATGCCCGCGCCGATGACGGCAATGTTTCGGCGCAGGGTGGTGCCTCGCGGGGCGAGGGTCGGTGTGTCAAATGGCATGTGGTCTTGCGTCCTGTAGCTTCACGTCATGGTGCATGTAATACGAACGAAAGGCCCGACTAGTTCGATATTTTCTGAACAAAATATCTTTGCGGGCAAAGTTGCCACAAAATCAGAGCATTGGATGCCCCTAGGCGTCAGGCTTGGTGAGCGGCACAACGGTGCTTTGTGCCTCTGGCTCGGCCACTTCTTCAAAGTCGAAATCATGCAGACGTCCGGCCCGTTTCGCGGATTTCTCCGCGCTGATCAAAATGTCATCCACATCTTTGCGCGCCTGCGAAAAATGGGTGTCGAGCTTGCCAACCCGCGTCACCAGCCGCTCCACATCCGCATGCAGCATACCCAGCTCCTTGCGGATCGCACCCGCCTGTTCGCGCATCCGCGCATCCTTGAGGATCGCGCGCATGGTGTTCAGCGTGGCCATGCACGTGGTCGGCGACACAATCCAGACCCGCTTTTCAAAGCCGTAGCGCGTCAACTCCCCAAAGTTGGCGTGCAGCTCGGCGTAGACGGCCTCGGAGGGCAGGAACATCAACGCCCCGTCCGCGGTCTCTCCGTCGATGATGTAGCGCTCCGCGATATCGTCGATGTGCTTCTTCACCGCCACCCTCATCGCGCGCACCGCCTCTTTGAGTGCGTGGTCACTTTCCGCCGCATGCAGCGCTTCATAGGCTTCCAAAGGGAACTTGCTGTCGATCACAATCGGGCCCGGCGGGTTGGGCAGATGGATCAGGCAATCAGGCCGCTTGCCGTTGCTCAACGTCGATTGCAGCGCATAGGCGTTTGCGGGCAAGGCTTTGGACACAATGTCATGCAGCTGGATTTCGCCAAAGGAGCCGCGCGTCTGCTTGTTGCTCAGAATATCCTGCAAGCTCAGCACATCGCCCGACAGCTTGGTGATGTTGTCCTGCGCCTTGTCAATCGCGGCCAGCCGTTCCTGCAACTGCGTCAGGCTTGTCGTGGTCTGTTTGGCGGAGCCGTGCAGCGACTGGTTCATGCGTTCCTGCATCTCAACCATCGCACGCGCGGATTTAGCGGCGTTGTCCGCCAACCGGTCCTGCATTTGCTGCTGAACGCTGGCCAATCGCGCTTCGACCGTCTGGATCACCTGAATTTGCGCATTGGCCTGCGTGTCCGACACACTCTGGACAGAGCCGCGCAGCTGTTCCTGTCCCGCGCCCAACTGCTGCACGTGGCCGCCCAGCACCTGCAACTGCTGACCTAAGGGGGCGGCCATCTGCGCTGATCGTCCAGCGGCCCGGATTGCCATGATGAGCAGCACCAAAATGAGCAGAACCACGGCCCCCGCGATGAGGGCGGCGATGACAGCGGGATCATCCCACGCGTAACTCTGATCGCCGATCTGGATCATGTCCGCCCGAAGAGCCGCTCTATATCGGCCAGCTTAAGTTCAACATAGGTAGGGCGCCCGTGATTGCATTGCCCCGAATGCGGCGTCGCCTCCATCTCCCGCAAGAGCGCGTTCATCTCCTCGGCGCGCATCCAGCGCCCGGATCGGATTGAACCATGACAGGCAATACGGCTCAGGATCGCTTCGATCTTGGCCTGCAACAGGTTGCTGTCGTTGTGATCGGCCAGCTCATCCAGAATATCGAGCAACAGCGCGCGGGCGTTGACCTCTCCCAGTATCGCCGGAGTTTCCCGCACCGCGATGGCGCTGCCCCCAAAGGCCTCGATGCCCAGACCAAAGCGTGCCATCTCGTCCGCCAGCTCAAGCAGTCGTGCGCAATCTCCCGCAGAAAGCTCCACAATCTCAGGGATCAGCAAAGCCTGTGCAGCCACGCCGTTTTCGGCCATCTGGCGTTTGAGCTTTTCATAGACCAACCGTTCGTGTGCTGCGTGCTGATCAACAATAACCATGCCTGTCGCGGTCTGGGCAATGATGTAGTTTTCATGCACCTGCGCGCGGGCCGTGCCCAGCGGATAGTCGCGGGCCGCAACGCTCTGCGCCGCAGGCTCTTCGGCAGGCATCTCCACCCGGCCCCACATGCCAGCGGTTTCCGCAAATCCCGGCGCCTGCGCCTCATAGGCCGCGGTGCGCGCCCCAGCTGAGGGGCGATCCATCTGATAAATCCGTGCCCCCGGCTGCTCAGGCTGCATCGCGCCCAGCGTCGCCCCCGCCACTGTTGTGGATGCGCGGTGCCCTGCTTCCGCCAGCGCATGCCGCAGCGCCGAGACAATGAGGCCCCGCGCCAGACCCGGATCACGGAACCGCACTTCGGATTTCGCGGGATGCACGTTCACATCCACCAGTGTCGGATCACAGTCGAGAAAGAGCGCTGCCGCCGGGTGACGGTCGCGGCTGAGGAAATCAAAATAGGCCCCACGCAGCGCACCCACCAACAGCTTGTCGCGCACGGGCCGTCCGTTCACAAAGAGGTACTGCGCCACCGCAGACCCGCGCGAATAAGTCGGCAATGCGGCAAATCCGGTCAGGTGCAGCCCTTCGCGTGTGGCATCAATGGGTAGCGCGTTTTCGGCAAACTCGCGCCCCAGCACCTCGCGCAACCGCCCGTGCAGCGCATCAAACAGATCCCCCTGCTCTGCGCCCACACGAAACACATCGCGCCCCGGCCCGTCGCCTGAAACATCGCGCAGGGTGACGCTTACAAACGGCTCTGCCATAGCGAGCCGCTTGACCACATCACCAATCGCCTGTGATTCTGCCCGGTCGGTCCGCAGGAACTTGAGCCGCGCGGGCGTGGCAAAGAACAGATCGCGCAGGGTCACGACCGTGCCGCCATTCAACGCGGCAGGCTTCACCGCCTGCACGGCCCCACCGTTCACGCTGATCTCTGCCCCCTCATGGCCCGGCGCGCGGCTCTGGATCGTCAGCCGCCCGACCGCACCGAGCGAGGGCAGCGCCTCCCCCCGAAAGCCAAACGTGTGGATGTTCAACAGATCAGAGCCATCAATCTTGGAGGTCGCATGGCGCGACAGGGCCAGCGGCAAATCCTCCGGCGCAATCCCGCAGCCATCATCCGTCACCCGGATCAGCGTCTTGCCCCCATCGGCATAATCTACAGTGATCCGCGTGGCCCCCGCGTCGATTGCGTTTTCCACCAGTTCCTTGACCGCAGAGGCCGGGCGTTCAACCACTTCTCCCGCTGCAATGCGGTTGATGGCAGCCTCGTCCAGCTGACGGATCACGGGGCGTTCTTCGCCTATATTGGGTTTGGGATAAGCCATAGCGCTAAACCTAGCATGCCCAGCCCCAAGACTGAACCCGATTCGATGCGCTTTGCGACGTGCAAAACCACACCCCGGACAAGCAAACGGGCCGCCACTGGGGAGACGGCCCGCTGCCAGATTGGCTGCTGCGACTGTGTTTATTATTATCCTGGAATTATTAGGCGCTGGCCAACCTGTATCTCATCGGGGGAATTGAGCAGTTTCCGGTTCGCTTCAAAAATCTGGAGGTAAGCGCCGGGGCGGCCGTAGAATTGGAGCGATATGTAAGCCAGACTATCGCCCGGCTTCACCGTGTAGATGCGCACACCTTGGACATCGTTGGTTTTTGCATCTGAAGCGGCAAAGGCGCGGCGGCTCATCTCAAGGGCCGCTTCCGTCCCCTCAAGCGTGCCGTCATTGGCCAGTGAATTCTGTATCAAATTAAAGAGCATCGTATCCATGTCGATTTCACCGTTTGCGGTGCTCAGCGACGATGGGATTTCGATATCGCCTTTGCGGGCTGCCTCAAGCAGCAGATTTCCCATGGAGCGGCGCGACATTTCGGCATTCACAGTCTCAAGAACAAGGCGCGTCACGTCACCATCTGTTCGCGCGGTGACGGTGTATACCCCGGCCATAACACCCTCACGCAACATCCGCAGCTTGTTGCGGCTGACAATGGCCTGCGCCTCTCTTGCTCGCACGGCAAGCTCTTGTTCGGTGAACTTACCCACGGTGCGTTTGGGTTGCAGCCCTTTGATCACAGCGCGCTGAAGCTCTGGGGCAATCGCGGCGGGGGCGGGTTCCTGTTCCTTTAGAGTTGGGGTCAGCAAATCAGGCGTTTGCTGTCGCGTTACTTCTGTTCTGAGGGGCGTTGGAAGCGGCTCAGCGATAGCCACGACTTCCTGCGCTGGTTCCGCGATCACAGCGCGCTGTTCTTCCTCCGCCCCGGTGAGGCGCAGCGTGACCATGA
Source organism: Sulfitobacter sp. (assembly GCA_045105735.1). GTDB lineage: Bacteria > Pseudomonadota > Alphaproteobacteria > Rhodobacterales > Rhodobacteraceae > Sulfitobacter. The sequence continues at coordinate 19,905 of JBGCDV010000011.1, forward strand.
TCCCCAGCACAAAGGTCAAAAGGGCGATCACGCCCGCGGAAAAAATCGTCGGATCCATCAGCAAGGCCGTTCGACCGTCAGGCGATGCTTTGGGCCTCACATGCGGCCCACCTACGCGCCCAAACGCCCCGGCGGGTGCGGACTTCACTGTTTCCGGGATCACATAATTATCAAACGTAACTTTGGGATGGACCGGATCTTCTGAAAAACCTCGGCTCATGACTGACCGCTTTCGATGCTAAAGCCCAGCACTGACCAGACCTGCATGCCGCCGCGGTAGTACTGGATCATCTCCACCGGATATCCGACATCAAGCAAGTTCTGCACCAGCAGACCCGCGTCATTGCTGCTGGGCCCGCCATCATACACCAACAGCGCCCGTGCATCAGTGAAGTTGTACACGCCATCAAACGCGCGCGCGCCCAATGCGCGCAGAATGTCCTGCTGAAACGGATTGCCGGATGCGACGGTGTGATGTGGCAAGCTGACAGTGCCCGGGATAAAACCCTGCGCACGCGCTTGGGGGCCGCGGGCATCCACCATCAAGCCGGTATTGCCCGCCACTTCTGTCATCAAAAAGTCGAGGACCTGAATTTCATCCAGGGTGCGCACGCCAACGGCGGCTTGCATCGGGGCGATGCAGGGCGCACCGCATCCACCATCCGCCGCCGCAAATTTCGCCACAAATCGAGCAGCGTCAGGGTTGCCGCGACTGATCTGGATGCGTTCTCCGTTGAAAATAAATGACGCTTTAGCCTCTGTCAGGTGTTCCTGCGCGCTACTTGCCGTAGCGGCAACTAACAAAGCAACGACGACCGATGCGGTCCACCTAAGCATTTCCGTCCCCCCAGACTTCTACCGTATTTTGTGTGTTTGGCTGGCAGGCCACACATCAATTTGGTGCCATGTCCATATATGCAAGCGATGATTCGCCGATGTCAAAGCAAAAACGAATCAGTTTGGTGGAATTTAGCGAAACAGTGCGGGAATGATTCGAATTATCACTCCTGCCCGACTCATTTTTCCCGATATGAGGGAAATTCACTGATTTTCAGCGGTTTTCGCGCCTTGCGGGCGCGGTGGGACTTTCTTCAATTCACCGCCTGCGCCGCCCATTCATATCTTGCGCGGGTCTTTTGCAATTTATGTCAATTCATTTTGCAGCCTTCTGCCCATTTGCCCAATTCGCTCACGCCGCGTCACCGCTCCTTGCCAAAACACGGGCCGGCATGGCACTTTGTCTGCTCTGATCGGAGATGCCCATGACTGTCGTCACAGACCCCACGCACACATCAACCACCCCGCAAGACACCCAATTGCCGCAGGTGACGGAGCCGCGCAATGCGGGCATGCCGCTTGACCTCAACTGGGTGCTGAGCGCGCAGGCCAATACCTCAGCAATTGAGCGGCGGGCGGGCAGCATCGGTGCACGTCGTTCGGTCAAGAAAACACATCAGGCCGCGTGGCTGTTGCGCGCGATCACCTGCATTGATCTGACAACGCTTTCTGGCGATGACACTGCGCGGCGTGTTGAACGGCTCTGCGCCAAGGCGCGCCAGCCGGTCGCGGGCCCGCTGCTTGACGCGCTTGGGGTGCCGGACCTCACAACTGGTGCGGTCTGCGTTTATCACGAAATGATCCCGACCGCTGTTCAGGCGTTGCAGGGCACGGGCATTCCCGTGGCGGCGGTTTCAACCGGTTTTCCTGCCGGGCTGTCCCCGCTTGCGCTGCGCATCCGCGAGATTGAGATGAGCGTGGCAGAGGGGG
>JBGCDV010000012.1:0-140782 GCA_045105735.1 Sulfitobacter sp.
TACAGGCGAATTTGACGTGGCGACGATTTTCTATGCCAAGTTCGTCAATGTGGTGAGCCAGATTCCAACCGCGCAGCAGATCATCCCGGCCAAGTTCGAGGACGCAGGCGAGGACGAGGGCGTTGCAACGCTGTTTGACTATGAGCCTTCGGAAGAGGCAATCGTTGCCGACCTGCTGCGACGCGGGGTCGCCCCGGCGAACTTCACGGGCATGCTCGAAAATGCCGCCTCAGAGCAGGGCGCGCGGATGTCTGCAATGGACAACGCGACCCGCAACGCAGGCGACATGATCGATAGTCTGACCATCCAATACAACCGTTCCCGTCAGGCCGTCATCACGAACGAGCTGATCGAAATCATTTCCGGCGCGGAAGCGCTGTAGACAAAACCGGAGAAACGACATGGCAAATGCAGTCGGCAAAATCACTCAGGTCATCGGCGCCGTCGTTGACGTGCAGTTCGAAGATAACTTGCCTGAGATCCTGAACGCCCTTACAACCGAAAACAACGGTAAGAACCTTGTGCTCGAAGTGGCCCAGCACCTTGGCGAAAACACTGTCCGCGCAATCGCGATGGACGCAACCGAAGGCCTCGTGCGCGGCGCGCCAGTGTCTGACACAGGTGCTCCCATTCAGGTGCCAGTGGGCAAAGCGACATTGGGCCGTATCCTGAACGTGACCGGCGACCCGGTTGACGAAAAGGGCCCTGTTGAGACTGACGAAAGCCGCGCCATCCACGGTGAAGCGCCAAGCTTTGACGCACAGTCCACTGAAACCGAAATCCTGACCACAGGCATCAAGGTCATCGACCTGCTGGCCCCCTATACCAAGGGTGGTAAAATTGGTCTGTTCGGCGGTGCCGGCGTGGGCAAGACGGTTCTCATCATGGAACTGATCAACAACATCGCCAAAGTGCACTCCGGTCTGTCCGTTTTCGCGGGCGTGGGGGAGCGTACCCGTGAGGGCAACGACCTTTACCACGAGATGATCGAATCCGGTGTTATTGTTCCTGACAACATGGAAGAGAGCAAAATTGCCCTCGTCTACGGTCAGATGAACGAGCCTCCCGGTGCGCGTATGCGTGTGGCGCTGTCCGGCCTTACACTGGCGGAGCAGTTCCGCGATGAATCCGGTTCTGACGTTCTGTTCTTTGTGGACAACATCTTCCGCTTTACACAGGCTGGTTCTGAGGTGTCCGCTCTGCTCGGTCGTATCCCTTCCGCTGTGGGCTACCAGCCAACGCTGGCCACTGACATGGGCGCGATGCAGGAGCGTATCTCCTCCACCAAGAACGGCTCAATCACTTCCGTTCAGGCCGTTTACGTGCCCGCGGACGACCTGACCGACCCTGCGCCTGCGACCTCCTTTGCGCACCTCGACGCGACAACGGTTCTGGATCGTGCGATCTCGGAAAAGGGCATCTACCCGGCTGTGGACCCACTGGGTTCCACCTCGCGTCTGCTTGACCCGCTGATCATCGGTGAAGAGCACTACAAGGTTGCCACAGACGTGCAGCAGGTGCTTCAGCGTTACAAATCGCTTCAGGACATCATCGCGATCCTCGGCATGGACGAACTCTCCGAGGACGACAAGCTGGCCGTGGCCCGCGCGCGCAAGATCGAGCGTTTCCTCAGCCAGCCGTTCGACGTGGCCAAGGTGTTTACCGGATCTGACGGTGTTCAGGTGCCGCTGGACGACACAATTGCCTCGTTCAAAGCGGTTGTGGCCGGTGAATATGATCACCTGCCAGAGGGCGCCTTCTATATGGTCGGTGGCATCGAGGACGTGAAGGCGAAAGCCGAAAAAATGGCAGCTGACGCCGCCTAAGGGAGCACAACGCAATGGCAGACACGATGCAATTCGATCTGGTGTCGCCCGAGCGGCGGCTGGCCTCCATGCAGGTCAACTCCGTCCAGATCCCCGGCGCTGATGGCGACATGACGGCGATGGAGGGGCATGCCCCCACCATCACCACCCTGCGCCCCGGCGTGCTGAAAGTTGACGGCCCCGACGGGTCCGAAGACTACGTTGTTACCGGTGGATTTGCAGAAATTCGCGCTGATGGGGTGTCGGTTCTGGCCGAACGCGCCGTGGCCAAGGGCGACATGACCCAAGACCATCTTGATGAGATGATCGAGGAAGCCAAGGCTATGTATTCAAACGCAAAGGAAGCGTTTGAGAATGAGCCGGGCCCTGTGGACGACGCAGCCAAGCTGCTGTCCGATATGGTCGCCATGGGTGAGCATATGGGTCTTACCGCCAAGGAATAGCCCCGGCTTTTGTCGACAAACAAAAGGCCCTGCACCTGCGGGGCCTTTTTTGTTGCGACCACCACCCCATCCCTTGCATTCAACACATTCCAGACCGCATCACATTCCCTCTTGAGCTCAACCTAGCTTGAGCCCCTATGCTCGTCTTTCACGCGCAAATCCGCACCGAAACAGGGGACGCAGGCATGGAATTCACTCAGGCAGGGATCATCCTGTTCACACAAAACTTCGACGCCTGTGTCGCGTTCTACGACAAGGTTTTGGGATTGGAGAAGTTGTATGAGATTGACCGGGAAGGCGAACGCCTGACGACTTTCAGGTTGGGAAATCTGTATTTGATGGTTGAGACAGACGGCATTGCCCGCCGTAGCCCCAAAACAGTCGCGCAGTCCCCCGTAAAGTTTCGGTTTAATGTTCCCGATGTCTACTCTGCATCTGCTGGCCTGCGTGCCAAAGGGATTGCGATTGACGTGGTGGAGCACACATGGGGTGTGACGGCTGAATTTTGCGATCCTGACGGCAATCGGTGTGCGCTCCGGTCTGATGCCGGGTTCGGACAGTAGCGCTGTCCGTCTGGCGGGACTTGGGGAAGTCCCCAAAGTTGCCGCATTTCCGTCGCACTCAGACCTTGCCGGCCGCATATCCAATGCGCCCGCTCTTCAGAGGTCATTCCATGAAAAAGCTCTTGCTCAGCACTGCCTTGATTGTTCCCACAGCGGCGCACACCCAGCCTTTCAGTGAGAGCATGGCCGACTGCGCCGCCCTGTATCAAAACGCCGCCCAATGGGTGAACACCGACGAAAGCGCCGACAGATTGATGTTTGCCGCAACCAATTGGGCCGATGCAGCCATCAAGCAGGCAAGGGCCGAAGGACAGCTCACAACGTCCGATGCGATCTGGCAAAAGATCGACAGCAAGACCGAAAGCTGGGAAGCAAAAGGGCAGGGTGTGTTCTTTTCTCAGGACTTTCGCGACTGGACCCAATACTGCCGCAAGTTCGCAAAAGATCGCGGTGTTCGGATCAACCCGTAGCATTCGCCCTTTACCTGCGCTCCAGCGCGGCTAACTATTCTGCAACCAACGACATGTGATGACAGGCCCTGCAATCGATGAAAAAACTCAGAAGCCATACTGTCGGGATCGACAGCGGTGACGTGATCCTCTTCACCGACTATGAGGACGGTGGAGAGATGTGGACTGGCCGCGGCCAACGTGAGCGTCGCCGCCACATCCGGTTCAGCGAAAAATACAAACTCCCCCCCACTGTGCAGCTTTCACCTTCGCTTTGGGATCTGGATGCCACCACCATCATGCGGGCTGATGTGGGGGCTGAATCCATCACCAAATCCGGGTTTGACATGGTGTTCCGCACCTGGGGCGACACCCGCATCGCCCGCATCCGCATCGCATGGATGTCCATCGGTGAGATGTCGGAACTGGATGATTGGGACGTGATGTAGGAAAGGTCGCTCTGGGGTTGGAGGACTGCTCTGATCCTGACTTAGTGCCCTGGATACTTTCGCGGCGAACTGCCGCCATCGCCTGCGATTGCTGACCTGCTGTTCAGGCCCGCATCCGTGCGTGGTCAGGATCGTAGGGTGATGGCGCGATCACCTCTGCTGCGACCCTTTCACCGCACAGGTCCAGCTGCATGACACTGCCGATCTCGGCCTTGTCGGGCAGGACAAAGGCATAGGCGAGGTTCATGCCCACGCGGTAGCCCCAATCGCCCGAGGTGATCGTGCCCACAACCGTATCGCCCTGCATCAGCGATCCACCACCATGGGCAGGTGCCGTCGTGCTGTCGATCTTGAGGGTCACCAGCTTGCGCTTGGGGCCATCTGCCATGCGCTTTTGCAGGGCTTCCTGACCAATGAACGCGCCCTTTTCAGGTTTTACAAACCTATCCAGCCCGGTCTCAAACGGATCGAATTCTGTAAGCAGGTCTGCTTTCCAATGCAGGAAGCCTTTTTCCATCCGCATTGAATCGACTGCACGTGCGCCGAAAAGTTTGAGGCCATGCGCCTGTCCTGCGTCGCGTAGTGCTAGATAGACGGCATAGAGAGAGGCGTTGGGAACGTGGATTTCATAGGCCAATTCGCCTGAGAAGCTGACGCCCAAAACGGTGACGGGAGAGAAGCCGATAAACGCCTCGCGCACGGACAACCAAGGGAAGGTCGCTTTGGACCAATCGCCACGCGAACAGGCCGAAAGCACGTCGCGCGCTTTGGGACCCGCCAGCACAAGGATCGTCTGATCGTTGGTCAGGCTGCGAATTTGCACGTCTTCACCCGGTTGCAGGTGTTGCGTCAGCCAATCCATGTCGTGATATTCGGCCGCCGCAGCGGAGCCATACCAGATCCGTGCCGGACCGCGATCAGAGGCGGGGATATTGGCAACCGTTGCCTCACCCTTCACCATACCGTGGTGGTTCAGCAAATAGCCTAGCCCTACACGTCCGTCTTTTCTGGTCACCGCACCGCAGAACATCCGGTCAAGGAAGCTATGGCGATCCGCGCCTGTGATTTCAAAGCGGTTGAAGCCGTTGACCTCACACAGGCCGACGTTTTCCTGCACATTGCGGACTTCCTCGCCGATCACGTCAAAGGCTTCGTCAAAATTGAAACGCAAAGAGGGATGGAAATCCGGGGATGGCTTGATGTAGTCGACCCGTTCCCAGCCGTTCACAACAGTGAATTCAGCACCTTCCGCCGCCAGGATCGGCGTCAGCGGCGTTGTCTTGGCGTTGCGTCCTGCGGGGCGGTGTTCATGCGGGAAGTGGAACCGGAATTCGTTCTGATAATCCTCAATCGCTTTGAGGGCTGTCAGCTCAACGTTCGTGTGCCCGGTGAAGCGACGCGGATCGATGACCCATGTGTCATACTGCGCCTCGCCATGCACGATCTGCTGCGCAAGCAACCAGCCATGGCCGCCGCCTTCGCCGACGCCCGCGCGCAGGCCGATGATGCAGAACGCATTGCGCTTGCCGGGGATCGGGCCGACCAAAGGCGCGCCGTCGATGGTATAGGTGATCGGGCCGTTCACGACCCGCTTGATGCCCACTTCGGTCAGCGCTGGCATCCGCTCAAACGCACCTTCAAGCACGTCCATCACACGGTCCAGGTCGTCGGGGCACAGGTCATTGGCAAAACTCGGGCTGATCCCGTCCATGCCCCATGTCTTGCAATCCTGTTCGTAGAAACCCACCAAGAGGCCGTTCTTTTCCTGCCGCGAATAATAGTCGGAGATCGGGCAGCGCAGCAGTGGCATGCGGTGTCCCGCTTCGACAATCGCGGGGATGTCTTCGGTCACAAAATACTGATGTTCCATCGAGGTGACGGGATGGTGGACCCCCATCATGCTGCCCACTTCGTTCACGCGGTAGCCGCAGGCATTCACGACGATATCGGCGTCAATGGTGCCTTTGTCCGTCTCAACCGTCCAGGTGTCGTCGACATGCTGCGTCAGCCCGGTGACGTTGGTGTGCCGATAGACTTCTGCACCTGCTTTGCGCGCGTGAAAGGCCAGCGCCTGACACAGCTGCGCGGGATCGATATCACCGTCTTCACCGTCCCACAGACCGCCCAAAAGGTTGTCAGTCGAGATCAGCGGATGGCGCCGTGCACATTCCTCAGCATCGATCACCTCAAAGGTGGTCCCCATGCCCCGCGCCATCGACGCGAAATGGCTGTAGGCTTGCATCTGCTCGGGCGTATTGGCAAGCCGGATGCCGCCATCACCATGGTGATAGCCCACGGGATACTCAGGATCGTCACGCAGTTTCTTGTAAAGCTCAATGGAATGGGATTTGAGACCTACCATCGTCTGGTTCATGCCGAAGTTTGTCACCTGCGCGGCTGAATGCCACGTCGTGCCTGAGGTCAGCTCGTCTCGTTCAATCAGAACAACGTCGGACCATCCCTCTTCGGTCAGATGATACAGTGTTGAGCATCCGGCGATTCCGCCACCGATGACCACAACCTTCGTGCGTGATTTCATGTCTTTCCCCTTAAGAGATAGTGGCGTGAACAGAGCAGGAATTTCCGTTTCGGTACAAGTGGTGGACACCTATTCTCATCGGTTTGGAGATCAAATTCGATTGCGCAGAAATTATCATAGCTTTAGTGCGGCAAACATCTCAACCCGTTGTTTTGCGCAAAAGCCAATCCGGGAGAGCGAGCGGCATGTCTTGTCGTTGATCAGGTCGATCACGGAGCTCGCGCAGTCCGGGCTGGTGATCAAGGACAGGGTCTGTTCAAAGCTTTTGCCGGGGAACGGATGCATCTGCAGCTTGGGCTGAAACCGTCGCGCGCGGGAGAACAGCAAAGGTGTGGTGATTGTCCAACCAGCACCCGCCGCAACCATCGCCATCAATTTCTGGTTGTTCCCGCATTCAAGTTTGTTGGGCAGCTGTACCCCCCGGGCGGCTGTTTGAATTCTATGCCTGAAACTGGCTTTAAACGGCTCGTTGGCGATATTGACAGCACCGCAGCAGTAGTTTTGCCGCACCTGCGCGCGGATGCTGCGTCAACAAACATCCGCAAAGACAGCGGCGGCAAAGTCCGCAACTTTGCCCTTCTCACTCCGCCGCGTACATCCCATCGTAGATCGGCCCGAGTGTATCCTGCTCAAAGAGCGAGGAGACAGACGTCCCGTTCCAGATGTTCAGGATCGCCTGCGCAAAGATCGGCGCGGTTGGTACGATTCGGATATTTGCGGCCTTTTTGATCTCATCCGTGGGCTGAATGGAATCCGTGATCACCAGCGATTTCATCACCGAATTTGTCACACGACCCACCGCCGGGCCGGACATCACGCCGTGCGTGATATAGGAATGCACTTCCTTGGCCCCGTTCTCCATCAAGACTTCGGCCGCCTTACACAGCGTGCCTGCCGTGTCGCAGATGTCATCGACGATCAGGCAAATCTTGTCTTTCACATCCCCGATCACGGTCATCTCAGCGATCTCGCCGGGTTTCTCGCGGCGCTTGTCCACGATGGACAGGGGCGAGTTGATGCGCTTTGCCAGCTCCCGTGCGCGCGCCACGCCGCCTACATCGGGGGAAACGATCATCAACTCATCCATGCGGTCTTTGAACGCATCTTTGATATCCAGCGCAAAAACAGGAGATGCATACAGGTTGTCCACCGGGATATCGAAAAACCCCTGAATTTGGGCTGCGTGCAGGTCCATCGTCAACACCCGCTCGATCCCGGTGCCCACCAGCATGTTCGCGACCATCTTGGCGGTGATCGGGGTGCGGGCCTTGGTGCGGCGATCCTGACGGGCGTAGCCGAAGTACGGCAGCACCGCCGTGACCCGAGACGCAGAAGACCGACGCAATGCGTCGGCCATGATCAGAAGTTCCATCAGATTGTCGTTTGCCGGGTTCGACGTCGACTGGATGATAAACATATCCTCGCCGCGCACGTTCTCGAACACTTCCACGAAAATCTCACCGTCGTTGAACCGTTCAACCCGTGCATCTACCAGCCCGACGTTGACCCCCCGATGCAGTGACATTCTTCGCGCAATAGCTTGGGCCAGTGGCATGTTTGCATTGCCGGAGATCAGCTTCGGCTCGGGTGTTTGCGGCATGGGGAAGGTCTCCGTTGGCAGCGGGATATGACAGATTCGTGACGTTGTGCATCGCTTAACACGCGGTTACGGTCCGGCAAAGCACAGGAGTTACAAATGCCGCAGATCGACTATTATTTCGCAACACTTTCCCCCTATTGCTACCTGGCCGAGCAACGGCTGGAGGCGGTTGGGGCCAAACATGGGGCCACGATCAACTACAAACCTTTCGACATCATTGCTGGCTTTGCCCGCACCGGCGGCACGTTGCCCAATGAACGCCACCCCAGCCGGATTGAATACCGCGCGCAGGAATTGCCGCGACAGGCCAAAAAACTGGGGCTCAAGTTCAACCTCAAACCAGCGCATTGGCCCACCAACGGCGCGCCCGCAGCTTACGCTTTTATCGCGGCACAGAATGCTGGTGGTGGTGATCTGGGCGCTTTGGCCCATGCTATTTTTCGCTCCGTTTGGGCTGATGAAAAGGACATCGCGCAAGATGATGTTGTTCGCGCCTGCCTGACAGAGGCTGGTTTCGATGCGTCTCTGGCGGACAGTGGGCTGCTGGAAGGGGCCGAAACCTATGCACGCAATCTGGAGGATGCGGTAAATGCTGGTGTCTTTGGCGCACCGTTCTATGTCATCGGGGATCAGCGGTTCTGGGGTCAGGACCGGATTGAGGATGTAGACACCTACCTGTCGGAGACCACATGACACCACAACCCGGGTTTGCGCCCCATGTGATGACCATCGGCGCAGGTGATCGACCTGCGCTGGCTTTGCACTGCACCATGGCCTTTGGCGGCGCTTGGGCCGGCTTTTCCAAAGCCATGCCTGAGCTTACTCTCACGGCACCTGACATGCCCAGCCATGGCCGAAGTGTGAATTGGGATGAGGTCAGTGATTTTGGCGATACGGTTTATGCCGCGTCGCTGCCCTTGCTGGATGAAACCCCGATGGATGTCATCGGCCACTCTTTTGGGGCCGCTGTTGCATTGCGGCTTGCCGTAAGACACCCCGAAAAAATCCGCAGCCTGACGGTGATCGAACCAGTGTTTTTTGCCGTTGCGATGCAGGACGCTCCGGATGCGATGGCAGAGCATGACACGCTGGCCAAACCTTATCTGGAAGTTCTCCAGACAGGTGACCGCGAAACCGCTGCGCGGCTTTTTAACCGGATGTGGAGCGAAGGCGGACCAAAATGGGATGCCATGCCGGAACGTACCCGCGCCGCCATGATCCGCGCCATTCACGTGGTGCCCGGACAGGACAAGTTTCTGTTTGGTGATACCAGCGGGCTGCTTGACCCCGGCGCGCTTGATGCCTGCACTGTCCCAACTTTGATCATGCGCGGAGAGCATGCGCATTCCGGAATCGTCGCGATCAATGATGGGCTTGCCGCACGCATGCCAAATGCCAGCGTTTCGGTCATCAAAGGGGCAGGGCACATGGCCCCGATCAGCCATCCGCAACAGGTGGCTGAGGCGGTGCGGGTTTTGCTGGCGCGCAGTTGAAGCGGGTAACACCCGTTAGAAATGGCTCAGGAACATGTCCAGTTGCGCGCGGGTGATCGACCAGTCACAGACCAGCCGCGCCCCGACCATCTCTTCTGCCGGTCCTTCCAGCGGCCCATCCCAAAGCGCATACCGCGCGCCCGCGTCATGCAGGCGCTGATGCACTGCGCGAGGGAAACGCGTAAAGATCATATTGGCCTGCGGTTCATGGAAAAACATGGCCCCCTTGGCGCGCAAACCCTCGACCAGATAGGCCGCGTTTGCATTGGCGGCGTTTGCGATCTTGGCAAAGGTGTCATCGTGCAAATACCCCGCCATCTGCGCCGATAGGTAGCGGTGTTTGGAAAATAAATGCGCCCCGCGTTTGCGCCGCAACTCGAATTCCCACGCCTTGGCTGGGTCAAAGAACACAACCGCTTCGACCCCCATACAGCCGTTTTTGGTCCCGCCAAAGCTGACCACGTCAACGCCTGACTTCCACGTCATCTCTGCTGCCGTACAGTTCAGCGCAACCATCGCATTCGCAAAGCGCGCACCGTCCAAATGCACGGGCAGGTCAAAGCGCTTGGCCACAGCCGTCAACGCCCGCAGCGCCTCAAGTGAGTGCACGGTGCCACGCTCTGTGACCTGCGTGATGGAGACGCCTCCCGGCTGCGCGATATGGACATCATCAATCGCGCGTGCCGCGATCGCCGCCTCAAGCGCGGGCGCGGTCATTTGGTCGTCTGTTTCTATCAACGTCAGCTTTGCCCCGCCTGAATAGAACTCCGGCGCGTTGCACTCATCCTCTTGGATATGCGCGACCTTTGAGCAGAAAACCGTTTGCCATGGCTGCGTGTAACAGGCCAGCGCCAGCGCATTTGCTGCCGTACCCGTCGCCACCAGATAGACCTCAGCCTCCGGTGCCTCGAACACCCGGCGGATGCCCTCCCGGACTTCGTCCATGATCGTGTCATTGCCATAGGGCATTTGGTGTGCGTGGTTTGCTGCCATCACGCGGTCCATAACCGCGGGATGCACCGGCCCTGCGTTGTCAGAGGCTAAGAACATGCGCCTGGTTCCTCAATGATGTGATCTTCCCACTCTTCAAAGGGTGTATCGAACTCCGACACAGTTTGGCCCCTCACGGACATACCAGCCGCATGCACGCTTTCAGGATCGCCAGAGATCAGCGGGTGCCAATCGGGCAGGGGTTTGCCCTGATACAACAATCGGTAAGCGCAGGTTTCGGGCATCCAATAGGCGTGAGTGTCAAGGTTGGTGGGTTTCAATACAATGCAGTCCGGCACAAACTGGTGGCGGTTGTCATAATGCGCACAGCGGCAGGTTGCATCATCCAGCAATCGGCAGGCCACCCGCGTCAGCGCAACCACATCCGTGTCTTCATCTTCCAGCTTGTTGAGACAGCATTTGCCACATCCATCACAAATCGCTTCCCACTCCGCCTCTGACATCTTGGTCAGCGGTTTTTTCTCCCAGAAACGGGGGCTCAGGCCGGATTTAGCGATGGGGTCACTCATAGTGCTGCCAGAATACGCCGCGCTTGGGTGCTGTCCGCATCCATCTGGGTGATCAACGCCTCAAGGCTGTCGAAATTCTCTTCGCCGCGCAGATGCTCGACCAAAGCGACAGAGAGCGGCGCACCGTAAAGATCTCCTTTGAAATCAAACACAAAGGTCTCCAGATTGGCGGTATTTTCCCCAAACATCGGCCGCACGCCAAGGCTCGCCACGCCGTGATAGCTGCCTTTGTGGGGTCCATCCAGCATGTCAACCAGAACCGCGTAGACGCCAAATGCTGGTTGGTGCAGCCCGTCGATGGACATGTTGGCGGTTGGATATCCCAGCTCGCGCCCGCGTTGCTCTCCGGTGATGACAGGGCCGTCGATGCGGTGCCAGTGCCCCAGCATCTCAGCGGCCAGTCGCGGGTTTGCCCCGCTCAGTGCCTGCCGGATCGCCGTGGAAGAAACCGTCTGCTCGCCCTTCGCCATCAGCGGTGCGATGGTCACGCCAAACCCCAGCGCCGCACCAAACTCCGCAAGATCCTCAGCCGTGCCCGCGCGCCCTTTGCCAAAGCAAAAGTCAGCCCCGACAACCACATGGCGCAGGCCGAGACCGTCCTTGATCACGTCGCGCGCAAATTCTTCGGGAGAGAGAGAGGCCAGGCCCTTGTTAAAACTCAGCTCATAGAGCCGCTCAACACCCACCTTTTCCAACCGGTGCGTCCGGGCAGCGGGGCTCATCAGGCGAAAGGGAGGGGCATCGGGGGCAAAAAACTCACGCGGATGCGGTTCAAAGGTGATGATGCCCAATGGCGCGTCAGGCACGGCGTCGCGCGCCATGTCGATCACCGTCAGATGCCCCTTGTGCACGCCATCAAAATTGCCAATCGCGGCGGTGGCCCCGCGATCTGCGTCACTGACAAACTGATAATCCCGGATGATCCGCATGGCCCCTGAGTAGCCTTGCAAAATAGGAAGGGCAAGACGCGCGGTCCTGCCCTTTCAGAAATACTGTTGTTGCGGTCTGATCAATCGAATTTGCGTGAGGGGGCCAACACTGTGGCCTCACCGATCAAAACCTTTTTGCCATCAACGGAACAATGGCAGTCCATTTTCACCCGGCGCTTTGAAAACTCGATGTCCGTGACCTTGACCTCAGCATAGACCAGATCGCCCGGGCGTACGGGGGCGAGGAATTTCAGCGACTGTCCCATATACACGGTGCCGTGGCCCGGCAACTGTTCCCCAATCACGGCGGAGATCAGGCCCGCGGTCAGCATACCGTGTGCGATGCGCCCTTCAAATATCGTATCGCGGGCATAGTCATCGTCCAGATGGACCGGGTTATGATCGGTCGAGATTTGGGCAAACATCTCAATATCTTCGTCCGTCACCACCTTTTGCAGATAGCGGGACATGCCGATTTCGATGTCTTCGATGCAGATCGTGCCGCGCGGTAGATTGTCCAACATGTCTCACCCTCTGAGTAATAAAATGCCGTCTAGCATGCCAAAGTTGCAACTTAATTACTTCGCAAGCGCAGAAAAGCAAGGGGAAAATGACTAGCGCAGGAACCCAATTGTATAGGTTGGGGAGGACATTTCCTTTTCCAGATAAGCACTTAACGCATCTGGATCGGGGCTGTGGCCAGTTTTTGTTTCTGATGCAGCCAACCCACCAGAGATGAAAAGGGAATCAATATCCTCTCCCATGGCTCCGGCAATGTCTGTCAGCACCCCGTCGCCGATGCACAAAATCCGGCTGTCGGGCACGTCCGCACCCAGCGCAGACAGCCTGCGGCGGGCCAAATCGTAGATCGGGGGATGGGGTTTGCCGAAATAGAGGCTTTCGCCCCCCATTTCGGTATAGAGTTTGGCCAGCGCGCCGGCGCACCATTCGCGGGTCTCGCCCCGGTCAACGACAATATCAGGGTTCGCGCAAAGCAGTTTGAGGCCCTTTTGCTTGGCATACAGAAACTGAGGGCGCATCACGTCGGGATCGGCCAGCGGGTCTTCTGGCCCTGTGCAGATGATGCCTTCCGCCTCTTCAAGCGGCACTTGGGCAATTTCTACCGGATCGGTGATCAGCTCCAGCGGCTCAAAAAAGCTCTGGTCGTGCGGCTGCCCGATGAACCAGACCTTGCTGCCCACCGTCCCGCGGAACATCGCAGACCGCGCGCTGTCACCCGAGGTGGCAATTGCGTCCCAGCTGTCGGTCGCGACCCCAAAGCGATCAAGTTGGGTTTCTACACTTGCGTAAGACCGCGGTGCGTTGGTGACAAGGATCACCTTTCCCCCGGTCTTGCGATACTTTTGCAGAGCTTCGACAGCCTCGGGCAAGGCGGCCACGCCATTGTGCACACACCCCCAAAGATCGACGAAAAGCGCGTCATACTGCGATGAAATCTCTGCAAGGGTGTCGACGATCTGGGTCATTTGACTGCTCCGCAATTGGGTTGCCGCAGGCTTAGGGGAAATTTTGCTGGGATGGAATGGGGTGCGGGCCTCGTGCTGCACGGCATAGGCGGCGTTGGGCGAGCGCTCAAATCTTGGGCGAACCGCCTGCGAACTGTGCAATTGCCTCTGGTCGTGCGGCCCGAGTGGCCATTTCCCATGCGAAGACTGCTTTTCCGGCAAAAGCTGTGTTGGGGTACGGCTTCGTTTCAAAGCCTTCGGAGTATCTGCGATAAACCTTTCGGCCCCTATCCCCGCATCCCCAATGCAGGTCGTGCAGCCCCGTGCAATCGGCGCGGCGCGGCTGGCTGTGCGCAAGGATGCGACGGGGTGCAGTCGCATTATGGATTTGCGGCAGTCGGGGTCGCTCAAGCTGGTTTTCCCACGCCAGCACCGTCGGGACCTTGAGGCGATTTTGGTCAACACGGCTGGCGGGATCACGGGCGGGGATGTTTTTGCACTAGATGTCCTGGTGACAGATGGCGCTCAGCTCAGCATCACGACTCAGGCGGCGGAACGCGCATACCGGGCGCAGCCGGTTGAAACGGGGCGGGTTGAAACAACGGCGCTTGTCCATCCCGGTGCTCAGCTGAATTGGCTGCCACAAGAGCTGATCCTCTTTGACCACAGTGCCTTGCGCCGCACGCTTGACATTGAACTGGCACCGGGCGCGCGGCTGCTGATGGTAGAACCGGTTGTTTTTGGACGGGCGGCCATGGGTGAGGTGCTGCGCGCCATCCGGTTTGATGACCGCATCCGCATCACGCGGGCCGGCAAGCCGCTCTATCTTGACGGGATGCATCTGCGTGGTGATGCCACCGCACAGCTTGCCCGTCCCGCAGTGGCAGGTGGCGCTGGTGCGATGGCAAGTATCGTTTTCGTCCACCCAAATGCGCGCAGCCTCCTGCCCCTCATGCGCGGCCTTCTGCCTGATACAGCAGGGGCTAGCCTGATTGCGGGCGATGTGCTGGTTATCCGCCAACTGGCTCAAGACAGCTTCGCGTTGCGCAGCAGCTTGCTGCCGATCCTTGATCACCTGACAAACAACACTTTGCCCACATCTTGGAGGCTTTGACCCATGCAACTCACCCCTCGGGAAAAAGACAAACTGCTGATCGCGATGGCCGCAGAGGTTGCCCGCAAACGGCTGGCGCGCGGCGTAAAGCTGAACCATCCCGAGGCGATTGCCCTCATCACTGATGTGGTGGTTGAAGGCGCGCGCGATGGCCGATCCGTGGCGGATATGATGGAGGCTGGCGGCCATGTCATCACCCGCGACCAATGCATGGAGGGCATCGCAGAGATGATCCACGACGTGCAGGTTGAGGCGACGTTCCCAGACGGAACCAAGCTGGTCACTGTCCACAACCCCATCAGATAGGAGCGCGTGATGATCCCCGGAGAACTGTTTGCCGCTGACGGCATGTTGACCCTGAACGCCGGTGCGGAGGCACGCAGGCTAATGGTTGCCAACACGGGCGACCGCCCCGTGCAAGTCGGCAGCCACTATCACTTTGCCGAGACCAACCCCGCGCTGGATTTTGACCGCACAGCAGCGCGCGGTATGCGGCTGGACATCGCCTCTGGCACTGCCGTGCGGTTTGAGCCGGGGCAGAGGCGCGAGGTGAACCTGATCCCCATCGGTGGCGCGCGCCGTATCTTTGGGTTCAATCAACATGTGATGGGGGACCTTTAGATGCCTCGTGAGATTTCACGCGCGGAATACGCCGCGATGTATGGCCCGACCACTGGCGACAAGCTGCGGCTGGCGGATACCGACCTGATCATAGAGGTGGAGAGCGATCTGACCCTCTACGGGGAAGAGGTCAAGTTTGGCGGCGGCAAGGTGATCCGTGATGGCATGGGGCAATCGCAGGTCACGCGCGCGGACGGGGCCGTGGATACGGTCATCACCAATGCGTTGATCGTGGATCATGCGGGCATCTACAAGGCAGATGTCGCGCTTAAAGACGGATCAATCCACGCGATTGGCAAGGCGGGCAATCCTGATACGCAACCGGGTGTGGACATCATCATCGGCCCGGGCACTGAGGTGATCGCTGGCGAAGGGCGCATCCTCACTGCGGGCGGCATGGACAGCCACATCCATTTTATCTGCCCTCAGCAGATGGAGGACTCGCTGCATTCCGGCGTGACCACCTGTTTTGGCGGAGGCACGGGGCCTGCACACGGGACGCTGGCGACCACCTGCACGCCGGGGCCCTGGCACATTGGTCGGATGCTGCAATCCTTTGATGGTCTTGCGATGAACATCGGCCTGTCTGGCAAGGGCAACGCCAGCCAACCCGCGGCACTGGTCGAGATGGTCAAAGGTGGTGCCTGCGCACTTAAGCTGCATGAGGATTGGGGCACGACACCTGCCGCGATTGATTGCTGTCTGAGCGTGGCCGATGACATGGACGTGCAGGTGATGATCCACACAGACACGCTCAATGAATCCGGGTTTGTCGAACACACCGTGGCGGCCATGAAAGGCCGCACAATCCATGCCTTTCACACCGAAGGGGCGGGAGGCGGTCACGCGCCTGACATCATCAAAATCTGCGGTGATGCCAATGTCCTTCCGTCCTCCACCAATCCGACGCGGCCCTTTACCGTCAACACCCTAGAAGAGCATCTCGATATGCTGATGGTGTGTCATCACCTCGATAAATCTATCCCTGAGGACATCGCCTTTGCCGAAAGCCGTATCCGGAGAGAGACGATTGCCGCTGAAGACATCCTGCATGATTTGGGTGCCTTTTCGATCATCGCTTCGGACAGTCAGGCGATGGGGCGCGTGGGCGAGGTGCTGATCCGCACATGGCAGACGGCCGACAAGATGAAGAAACAGCGCGGGCGGCTGGCGGAGGAGGTCGGCGAGAACGACAACCTTCGGGTGCGCCGCTATATTGCGAAGTACACGATCAACCCGGCGATTGCCCAAGGGGTGAGCCATGTGATTGGCGACATCACGGTGGGCAAACGCGCTGATCTGGTGTTGTGGCACCCGGCGTTTTTTGGCGTCAAACCAGAGATGGTGCTGATGGGCGGCACAATTGTTGTGGCGCAGATGGGCGATCCGAATGCTTCTATTCCAACACCGCAACCCGTCTATACCCGGCCCATGTTTGGGGCGTTTGGGGGCGCGCTGACGCAGTCGTCGGTCAGCTTTATCTCCGCCGCGGCGCAAGCGGACGGGCTGCGCGATCAACTGGGGCTTGCCAAGCAAACGATTGCCGTGCGCAACACCCGTGACATCAGCAAGGCAGATATGCGGCTCAATGATGCCACGCCGCAAATTGAGGTTCATCCGGAGACGTATGAGGTGCGCGCAGATGGCGCTTTGCTCACTTGTGCGCCCGCTGACGTGTTGCCGATGGCACAACGCTATTTCATGTTTTGAGGTTCGCACATGCATTCCCTTCCCATCACCCAGACCCTTCATCGTGCAGGCACATGGTCCGGCCCTGCCGAAAAATGCGCGCTTGATTATGCCGAACGGTTTTTGCGCCGCAAACGATTGGAAACGACGGCGGGCACTGCGTTTCTCGTTGATTTGCCACAGACCCAATCGCTTGATGACGGGGACGCGCTTGAACTGGCTGATGGCAGGCTGATCCAGATCACCGCCGCCAAAGAGGCGCTTTTTAAAGTGACAGGGCAGGACCTTGTTCGGCTCGCGTGGCATGTGGGAAATCGCCATACGCCCTGCCAGATCAACATGGATCACCTCTTGATTCAGGCGGATCCGGTCATCGGTCACATGCTGGAACATCTCGGCGCGACCTTGGAGGCCGTCACAGCCCCTTTTACGCCCGAGGGAGGGGCTTATGGCCATGGTCGGACCCACTCGCATGAACATGTGGCCACCGCGCATGAACACTGAAGGCGGGCTTCTTACCTTGGCACAATGGCTGTCACCTGCCTATCCGGTGGGGGCCTTTGCTTATTCGCATGGGGTGGAGGATGCGATAGCCAACGGGAGGCTCACCGAGAGACAGCGGTTGCAGGAATGGCTGGAAGACCTGCTTTGCTTTGGCAGTGGCCGCACTGATTGCATCCTGCTGCGTGAGGCGCATGCCAGCCGGGATGCAACGACCCTTGCGCATGTCAATGACACAGCGCTTGCCTTTGCCGCCTGTGCGGAGCGCCGATTAGAGATGACCGCGCAGGGAGAGGCGTTTTGCAAAACCACCGCTGCCATTTGGGGTGGTGAAGACACCGGACACGTCTATTGCGTCGCCGTTGGCGCAGCCGCTGCTCGCTTGCGGATTGACCCGGGCCTTGCCGCTGCACTGTATCTTCAGGCGCTGATCAGCAATTTGGTCTCTGCTGCGCAGCGTTTGATGAAGTTGGGTCAGACGGAGGGGCAGCGGCTCATCGCGACGCTCACCCCGATGTGCCAAAGCGTGGCGGCAGATACCAAAGCGTGCACGCTGGATGACCTGCACAGCGCGGCGTTTTTGTCGGACATTGCCGCAATGCGCCACGAAACATTGCAACCAAGGATATTTCGGACATGACAGAGTTGAACGGCCCCTTGCGCATCGGGATCGGCGGACCCGTGGGCGCGGGCAAAACCACGCTGACCGCCGCCTTGGCCCGCGCTTTGCACCCGGCCTATTCGATCGGGGTCATCACCAATGACATCTATACACAAGAGGACGCGGAGGCGTTGATGCGGATGCAGGTGCTGCCGCAAGACCGGATCATCGGGGTAGAAACAGGCGGCTGCCCGCATACCGCTATCCGCGAGGATGCGTCTATCAATCTTGCGGCTGTAGCAGAAATGCGCGCGCGCCATGATGCGCTTGATCTGGTGTTGATCGAGAGCGGCGGCGACAATCTGTCGGCTACGTTCAGCCCTGAACTAGCGGACCTTACGATCTACGTCATCGATGTGGCCGCGGGGGAGGAGATTCCCCGCAAAGGGGGCCCGGCAATCACCCGATCAGACTTGTTGGTGATCAACAAAACGGATCTGGCCCCGCATGTCGGTGCCTCATTGGCCGTGATGGAGAAGGATTGCGACAAAATGCGCGGGGCACGGCCCTATGCTTTTTGTGCCTTGCGCCATGGTGAAGGTGTCGATGGCATTGTCGGGTTTATCAAAGAAGCGGGCGGGTTGCGTCAGACTTGACCGCGTGATCCGCAGCCTCAGCGGGCCGCATCTGCGAGCGCATCTTCCAATCGATCATCGCCCCAAAACAAATCTCCCGATCTGGTGGCAAAGCTGGGTGCCCCAAAAATCCCCAACGATTGCGCCTTTTCTGTTGCACGGCGCAACGCGGCTTTGTTCTTCGGATCGGTTTTCGCACGGGCAAGGATACCTGCTGCGTCCAGGCCGAGTCCTGAAAGGATGCGGGCAAGTGCGCCTTCCTCCGCAATCGACACCCCTTGTGCGAATTGAGCATGATAAACCCCGCGCGAAAACGCGGCGATCCAACCATCCTGCTGCCCCAACTGGGCCACACGTGCAGCCAACAACCCATTTTGAGGAAAGACCTCAGGCCGGACAAGCGCCGGCAGATCATACTTGTCTATCTGCCGCGCCAGATCACGCCACATGTAATCCCCTTTGGCAGGATAAATGTTGAAAGGGGAGGTGTGCCACCCTTGTGCGGCAAAGATCGGGCCAAGCAGGAAAGGCTGCCATACGATCTCCACCTGATAGCGTGCCGCAAGTGGTGCAATGCGCGCCGCCGACAGGTAGGAATAGGTCGAGGCGAACTCATACCAGAAAGTCATTTGGGGCATAGCGAAGGGGCCATCGGGCTGTTTTTTGTGCAGCTTTTGCCCATTGTCGCAGCATTGCAAGTGTATGATTGTAGGGTGATCTGCCGGGTGTCCGGGCACATTTTCGCGGCAAACGCTTCTATTTCAGTGCCTTAGCGGAGCACTACACTACAAAACTTTTTCGTTGAAGAATCTATGTCTATTCTGCAAGGTCGGCCAAAAGAAAAACCGACCGGTTGCAAAGAACGCTGGCGGAGCCAAAGGGAAGTACATTCATGACAGCATCTGACGCAGCGTTCGTTGCTTTTGAACGCGTGCAAAAAAGCTACGATGGGGAAAATCTCGTCGTGAAAGACCTTAATCTTTCGATGCCAAAGGGTGAATTTCTGACCATGCTTGGGCCGTCTGGCTCGGGCAAGACGACCTGCCTGATGATGCTCGCTGGATTTGAAACGGCAACCCACGGTGACATTCTGCTGGACGGGGTGTCGATCAACAATATCCCCCCGCACAAGCGCGGCATTGGCATGGTGTTCCAGAACTACGCGCTGTTCCCGCATATGACCGTTGCTGAAAACCTGTCCTTTCCGCTGGAAGTCCGCAAGATCGGCAAGTCCGAGCGTGAGGAAAAAGTCATGCGCGCGCTCAACATGGTGCAGATGGGCGATTTCGCAGGGCGCCGTCCCGCGCAACTCTCAGGTGGTCAGCAGCAGCGCATCGCGCTCAGCCGTGCACTGGTGTTTGAACCCGAACTGGTGCTGATGGACGAACCATTGGGCGCGCTGGACAAGCAGCTGCGCGAAACCCTGCAGTTTGAGATCACAAATCTGGCGCATGAACTTGGCATTACAACGGTTTACGTGACCCACGACCAGACCGAAGCGCTCACCATGTCAGACCGTGTTGCCGTGTTTGACGATGGCCGTATCCAACAACTTGCCCCGCCGGATGAGCTTTATGAAAAGCCGGAAAACAGCTTCGTTGCGCAGTTTATCGGTGAGAACAACACGCTCGATGGTGTGGTCGAAGAGATCAAAGGCGACACTTGTATCGTAAAGCTCGACAGCGGGGACATCATTGATGCTGTGCCTGTAAATGTCAGCAGCGTCGGGGACCGGACCAAGGTGTCCATCCGCCCTGAGCGCGTCGAATTCAACCGCGACCGCCTGCATGACGACGCGCATACGCTCAAGGCCGAAGTGCTGGAGTTTATCTATATGGGTGACATTTTCCGCACCCGCCTTCGGGTTGCGGGCACCGATGAGTTTGTTATCAAAACACGCAACGCCCCTGATCAAAAACGCCTCAAGCCGGGCGAAATGATTGAGATTGGGTGGCTCGCACAAGATTGCCGGGCATTGGACGCGTAAGACGTCCCGGCCCGCAAAAAAAGAGGTTGTGGCCACCCGGGCTGCTTCCTTGGAGTATCAAACCGGGTAACACGTAAACGGGAGTAACCGATGAACAAAACTATGAAACTGATGGCATCCACTTGCCTGACGCTGACCGCCTCCATGGCGCTGGCGGATGGGCATATGGCCAACGAAATGACAATCGTCAGCTGGGGCGGTGCCTATTCCGCATCACAGCAGGGTGCATATCACGACCCCTACATGGAAAAGACTGGCGTCAGCATCATCAACGATGAAAGCTCAGCCGAAGCCGTGGCCAAACTGCGTGCGATGAACGAAGCCGGCAATGTGACATGGGACGTTGTAGACGTCGTTGCATCTGACGCAATCCGTCTGTGCGACGAAGGTCTGGCACTTGAGATTGACCCCGACACACAGCTTGCAGATGGCGCAGACGGCTCCAAAGCGTCCGAAGACTTCGGCGACCTGCTGGTCTCCGACTGCTTCATTCCTCAGATTGTGTATTCCACAACTGTGGGCTACCGCACGGATCTCGTCGGTGACACCGCGCCAACCGAGATTTGCGCACTCTTCGACACAGAGGCATATCCCGGCAAGCGCAGCCTTGAGAAGCGTCCGATTAACAACATGGAGTGGGCGCTGCTCTGTGACGGTGTGGCCAAGGACGAAGTTTACGACGTGCTGGAGACCGAAGAAGGTCAGGCGCGCGCCTTTGCCAAGCTCGACACCATCAAGGACGACACAATCTGGTGGTCTGCTGGTGCGGACACGCCTCAGCTTCTGGCCGATGGCGAAGTTGTCATGGGTTCCACCTACAATGGTCGTCTCTTTGCGCTGATCGAAGAGCAAAAGCAGCCCGTGGGCATGCTTTGGGACGCACAGGTGTTTGACCTTGACGGTTGGATCATCCCAACCGGTCTGAGCCCAGAGCGTCAGGCACGTGCGCTGGACTACATCATGTTCGCGACAGACACGCAGCGTCTGGCGGATCAGGCCAAATACATCTCTTATGGTCCTGCGCGCAAATCTTCTGCGCCATTGGTTGGCAAGCACGCGACACTGGGCATCGACATGGCACCACACATGCCAACCGATCCAGAGAACGCCAAAAACACATTCTTGTACAACTACGAGTGGTGGGCGGACTATCGCGATGATCTGGATGCGAAATTCCAGGCATGGCTGAGCCAGTAAGATTCTAAACGGGGGGCGCGGCATGAGCCGCGCCCCTTTTTTCCGACCTTAGAATGACCATGCCGGACCAACCGGCAGATCGCACCGTCAGGGGACACCGAACATGGCAGAACAGATGCTGGCCGCTGATGGCCGCCCGCTCAAGGCGTCACTGAACCGGGCGTTGCGACGTCAAAAAATCAGAGCACTCGGGCTGATCGCCCCTTTGTTGATCTTTATTCTGGTGTCGTTTGTCATGCCAATCGCGGACATGCTGTTCCGTTCTGTTGAAAACGAGATCGTTTCGAATACGCTTCCCCGCACGGTTGTAGCCTTGCAAGAGTGGGATGAAAGCAGCGCAGAGGCCCCCGGTGAGGCGGTTTTTGACGCGCTTTACACAGACATGGCGCTGGCGGTTGAATACAAATCGCACACCCGTTTGGGCAGCCGCCTGAACTATGAAACCACTGGTATTTCGTCGCTCTTCCGCAAATCAGGCCGCCGCGTGGGCAAGTTTGATACCGATGTCTATACCGATGCCTTTGCCGCAGCGGACCCGGCATATGCAGACCCCGCGCAATGGGCCACTTGGATGGCCGATGATGCGGTGCGCAACGCGCTGCCCACGACCACCTCCGCCTATGACGATTGGGCGCGGATGATTGTTGAGGCCGAAGGCGATGACCCGCTGGAAGAACAACCATGGGATTTCGTGTACGCCGCCCTTTTCAAGGATGCCACCTCTGGCGCGGCCCTGCCCATCGCAGCAGATGTGAGCGGCGTTGAACCTGTCTCGCTTCGTGCCGCTTTTGAAAAGGTGGATGATGACTGGCTCGATCCGGAGGTCTGGCGCACGATCAAGACGTATTCCCCGGTCTACACCAATGGCTACTTCCTCAACTCCGTAGACCTGATGAAAGGCTCAGAGGGTGTGGAATCGCGGCCAGATAACGAAAAGATCTACGTCACGCTGTTTATCCGCACGATGATCATGTCGCTGTCGATCATGGGGATGTGCGTGCTCTTGGGTTATCCCATCGCCTGGCTTTTGGCGAACCTGCCGGACCGCACGGCGAACCTGCTGATGATCCTTGTGCTCTTGCCTTTCTGGACGTCTTTGCTGGTGCGGACTTCTGCGTGGAAAGTGCTGTTGCAACAGCAAGGTGTAATCAACGATACGCTGGTCTGGATCGGCCTCGTCGCGGACGGCAACCGGCTTGAGCTGATCAACAACCAGACCGGCACGATCATTGCGATGACGCATATCCTGCTGCCCTTCATGATCCTGCCGCTTTATTCGGTGATGAAGACGATCCCGCCCAGCTATCTGCGCGCGGCGAAGTCACTGGGTGCCACGAATTGGACCGCCTTTTGGCGGGTCTATTTCCCGCAGTCGGTGCCGGGCATCGGGGCGGGCTGTATCCTCGTTTTCATTCTCGCCATTGGCTATTACATCACGCCTGAACTGGTGGGCGGCACCAAGGGTGTCTTTATCTCCAACCGGATTGCCTACCACATCTCAAGCTCTCTGAACTGGGGTCTGGCGGCCGCACTTGGCACCATTCTGCTGGCGGTGGTTCTGCTGCTCTACTGGGTCTACGACAAGATCGTCGGGATCGATAATGTGAAACTGGGGGGCTGATCTGATGTCTGCATTGCCACCATATGCAACGACCGGCCAGCGCATCTGGCATTACAGCTTCCGGGTGATCTGTGGCCTGATCTTTTTCTTCCTGATCGCGCCGATCATGGTGATCATCCCGCTGTCGTTCAACGCGCAGGACTTTTTCACCTTCACGCCCGAGATGCTGTCGTTTGATCCGGCGGGGTATTCGACCAAACACTATGAGGACTTCTTTACAAATTCTGACTGGCAGTTGGCCTTGCGTAACTCTCTCAAGATTGCGCCGGTGGCCACGCTGCTCTCGGTGTCGCTTGGGACACTTGCCGCGATCGGGTTGAGCCAGAGCCACGTGCCGTTTCGCCGTGCGATCATGGCAATCCTGATCTCGCCCATGATCGTGCCGCTGATCATCTCGGCCACGGGCATGTATTTCTTCTACTCCAATCCCTATATCCCGCTGCCATTCGGCTGGTCGATTGAACTGCCCTTTACGCTCACGGGCACCTACATCGGTGTGGTGCTGGCGCATGCCGCACTTGGTATTCCGTTTGTGATCATCACAGTGACAGCCACCCTTGTGGGCTTTGACAAGTCGCTCACGCGGGCTGCGGCGAACATGGGGGCAGGGCCGGTCACGACTTTTTTCCGCGTGCAGATGCCGCTGATCCTACCGGGTGTTGTCTCTGGCGGGCTGTTTGCTTTCATCACCTCGTTTGACGAGGTGGTCGTTGTGCTCTTTGTCGGCTCTGCCGGTCAAAAGACACTGCCCTGGCAAATGTTCACAGGTCTGCGCGAACAGATCAGCCCGACGATCCTTGCGGTGGCAACGATCCTGATCGCGATCTCGATTGTCCTGCTGTTTGTGGTCGAATTGCTGCGCCGCCGGTCAGAGCGGCTGCGGGGTATGTCGCCTAGCTAGATCTGCCAGAGCCGTCCGGGCAGACCGGGCGGTGGGGTGATCCCGGCCAACCGCAGCATATGCCACGCCAGAACCTGATTGCTGGACAATACAGGCATGTTCAGCTGCGCCTCAAGTTCTTCGATCACCCCAAGTGTCCGCAGGTTGGTGCAGGACAGAAACACCGCCGTGCAATTCTTGGCACCGGCAACGGCCGATGCTGCGTCCGTCAGGGACTTGGATGTGATCCGCACAACATTAGCCTCTGAGGGCTCATTGAAACTGGCGACCGCCGCGACGCGGATACCGGCCTGTTCCACCACGGCACAGAGCTTTGCAGAGATGCTTTCGATATAGGGGTTCACCACGCCGATGCTGCCAATCCCCATTGCCTTGCATGCAGCGATCAGGGCGGCGGCAGGATCTGTCACGTGGGGTGTGGTCACACCCTTTTGGATCATCTCTGCCACACGCTTTGAACCGATCTGCGCTGAGGCGGAGGTGCAGCCGTAGCCCACAGCCATCAACCGCGCCCCCCGCGGCAGCAACGTGGCTGAGGCGCTCAACCGGTCCTCCATGCCTGCGATCATATCGTGGCTGAGCTCCTCTCCCGATTCCACACGGCTGACCAGCAGTTCCACATGATCCGGCAGCAGCCACCGCATATCGCGTTCTAACGTCTCATCCGATTGCAACACGATCAGGCCAAGCTGCGGCGGGCGCTCGGTCTCAAGTGTATAGGAAAGATTCATCAGATCACCCTTATCTCTGGGGCCTGCGGGGCTGACAGAAATTCAGCCCCTTTAGGGGTGATGACGATATCCTCTTCGTGGACCAAAATTCTGCCGCTCGGCAGCGTGATCCCCGGCTCTAGCGTCAGAACCATACCGGGTGCCAGAACCGTGTGATCCTGCGCAATGATGGAGGGCCATTCGGTCAGTTGCATGCCCAATCCGTGACCCAGCCGCCCTGCATCGGAACCAGTTTGCCCGGGGGCGACAATATCATTCATCACAGTGAATAGATCAGACATCAGCGCGCCTGGACGGGCGGTACTAAACGCCGCTTGTGTCGCTTCAATCAGCGTCGCATGGCCGGCGGCAACCTCGACGCTGGGCGGTCCGATACTGAAATTGCGGTCAAAGTCGCAAAAATAGCCATCCAGGATTAAACCCGTGTCGAGCATCAGAACATCGCCGCGTTTCAGCGGCGTGTCCGTGGCGGGAGAGATAACATCGCCGTACCCGCCTTGACCCGCGCCACCTGCCAAGTATGGCACCCAATCGGCTCCTTCCTCCAGACACAGGCGTTGAAAATCACGAAAGACAGCGCTGAGCGGTGTGCCGCTTTGGGCGATCTGCGGCACGCGCTCAAAAGCACGGTTGGCGACGTCAGCCGCAGCGCGAATCTTGGCAATCTCCGCAGGTGATTTGATTTCTCGCAGGCGGCGGGTGATCAGTTGATCGCTGACAATCTGACGGGGGCTGAGCGTGGTCTCTAGTGTTCGAAAGGCTGCCAAGGGCATGCGCAGATGGCTCTCCATCTGATCCGCCACTCCGATAAGACCGTGGGTATCTGACACCTCTCGCAGGGTATGCGCCAATAGCGTCATGCCGTCGTCGTCATAATCTGGTGCCTGCCATGTACGGATGTCCGTGATCCATGTTTGCCGCATCAGATGCGTACCGATAGATGGGATCACAGCGATGGGTGCGCCTCGCGCAGGGATTACGACAAACCAAGGGCGCGTGGGGCTTTCCCAGAACCGAGTAAGGTATCCGGTATAGTACCGCACTTCGGGCTCGGTGGTCAGCAGCAGGGCATCCAGGTCGGCCTCCCGCATCAGATCTTGAGCGCGGCGGGTCCGGGAGTCGAACTCGCTTTGTTCAAATCCGCGCGCAGCCTGGATCACGCTGCTGCCTCTTCGCTCAAGACGCACAGCACTTGGGATGCGGGGCCAATCCCACAAGCATCTGCTTGCGCAGCGGCCAGTAACCCCGCGAGGCCCGCAGCGCCGGAGGTGCTGGAAGATAGGCCCGCTTGTGCGCAAATCTCGCTGCCCTTGGCACCTTCTGCTTCGGATATGGTCATGAAAATGTCGGCATCCCGCGCCAACCCTTTGAGGGCAATAAGCGACGGTTCCTTGCAATCCAGCCGTCCCATGTCGGAGGACGGCCCGTCCGTGATCTGGGCCTTGCCGGCAGCGGCGGAAGCGAAAAGCGCGGGTGCAAACGCGGGCTCAACCACGATGATCGTGGGGGCGGAGCCCCAGCTTTTTCGGGCGAAAGTGGCACAGGCCGCAGCAAGGCCACCGACACCTGCCTGCAGGAAAATATGGCTGGGTGGCCCTGCCATCTGCGAGACGGCTTCATCCATCATCACGAGATACCCCTCCATCAAGCGGTGGGGGCGGTCGAAATAGCCGGGCCAAGAACTGTCGGAGAGCAACTGCCAGCCCTGCGCCTCGGCCGCTTCAGCAGCGGTCTGCATGCTGTCTTCATAAATGTCGCCTTCGCGCCGCACCTCGGCACCATGGCCACGCAGGCGTTCTGCGAAACTCTCAGGTACTGTTTTGGCGATATAGATAACCGCCTGCGCGCCAAACGCCGCAGCACCAGCGGCCACCGACATGCCATGATTGCCCGCACTTGCGGTGACGTAGGTTTGCCCCGATGCCAGCCCTTCCTCGGCATCATGCGCGATCACGTAAGCGGCCCCCAGCGCCTTGAAACTGCCAAGGCCCATGCGCGAACGTTCATCCTTGATATGAAGGGAGGCAATGCCAATCTGCGCGGCCAGCGCGGATGCTGAGACCAATGGGGTGGTGTTGGCGGCAGGGCACCGCTTGAGCAACTCAATCGGTGTGGCGGCATTGTCGCTCGGCCACGGCACATCGGTCAAAGTGGTGAGGAGCGCTTGGCGCTGGGCGGGTGAAATTTCAAAATGTTCCATGCTGACGGGCTAGCACGGCAATGGAGATGTCGAAACACCAATCCCGTTCGGAATGTGCCTTAAGCTCTAGCCTGTCTTGCGCTGTGGGTGCCCCGCAACAAACTTGCTCAGAGCGGCGAGCTGATCGCGGGTCAGCGGCTTGTTTAGAAAATCCCGGACGATCGCAATGCTCTTGGCACGCTCTTCATCCTTGGGATTAAGGGAGGTGGTGAGCATGACAATGATCGGGCAAAGATCAACGCCGAACCGCTCCATTGCGGCCTCGAGGAATTCAAAACCATCCATACGCGGCATGTTGATGTCCAGCAGGATCAGATCAGGCTGTGTTTTGTCCTTGTCCGCAAGGTAGTCCAGCGCCAGCGTCGCGTCGGTAAACTGAACAAGCGTACCAACCAACCCCGATTTTGTTGCGATCCGGCGATAGATCATCTGATCAATCTCGCTGTCATCGATTAACATCAATGTCCCAATGGGCGCGGCTTCTGTCTCTGTCATGCTCTCAATAACCTCACCGTGAAAGCGGCCCCATTTCCCTCAGAAGAGGCAAGTTCAATTTTGCTCTTGTGGTTCACGGCAACACGGCGGCAGATCGCCAGACCCAAACCGGAGCCGGATGTCTCAACAGTGCCATGAAGCCGTTTGAAAATGGTGAAAATCTGCTCATGTTTGCTCTTATCAATCCCGATACCATCATCCTGAACGGTGATGTTACACCATTTGCCATCGTTTGTGGGGCTGGCGGTCACGCGGACTTTCGGTGTTTCACCCGGTTTATGGTAGATGATCGCGTTTTGGACAAGGTGCTTGAGCAGGATGTGTAGTTCCTCTTGATTTCCAGCCACCACGGGTAAGTCAGAGATTTCAACATGCGCCGCCTTTTCCTTGATGGGCAGTGCAAGATCCTGAAGCACGCTGTAGGCCAGAGTATTCAGATCAACGGCTTTTGGCGAAAATTCATCAGTGATCACGCTGGTGTATTGCATGACGTCTTCGACCAAGGTGCCCAGCCGTTTCACGGTTGCCTGAGCCATGTCAATCAGTTCACCTGCATCCGCACTCAACTGGTCCTGCTGGGTCTCGACAAGCTCATTCAAGAGCATGCTCAAGGTGTTGGACGGCGCTTTCATATCGTGTGACATCGCATAGGAAAAAGCGCGGAGTTCCTCGTTTGTGATCTTGGCCTTGATCTTTTCTTCCAGTGCGCGCGACTCAGCATTTTTCTGTGCGGTGATATCGGATGCAACGCCGATGTGCCGCAGAACCTGTCCGGAGAGATCACGATCAAAGACTGTATCGTTGGACAAAAACCAAGTCCAGTTTCCGGTTTTGTGCCGCATGCGGTATTCGATTTGGGCCACTTCACCATCTTTGAGTTTGCCAATTCTCTCAAAATGGGCCGCCACCCGGGGCAGATCATCAGGATGGCAGAGCATTGGCATCAGGGCTGCACCCATGTCCAACAACTCGGCGCTCGAATAACCCAGTGATTGGCCAATAGACCTGTTACTGTACTCATTTGACTGAGTGTCCTGATTGAAAATATATATGACGCTCGGAACAATCTCGGTGACCTTTTGGAGAAAAGGTGCAGCGTCCCAGTGGCTCAGCCCGGCGTCTGCGACAGCTTGCAGCAATAGTGAGGGCGAGGCCATGCATATCTCCTGTCAGCCCCGATAAATTAGTGTCCAAGTGTTAATGAACAGTAAATTGCGACGACTATGTGTTACTTTTTTGCACCTTAAGGTAGAAAGCGGTCGGGGGCTATCATGGAAAAGAGATTTCTTCCGGCGATGATGATGGCGCAAGAAGAGCTGGACTTCCAACTCTCGCCCAGCCTGTCTGCAAAGGATGCGCAGGATAGTTTGACTGGCATGGTTACGCGAACGGTGACGGCATCCAAAGATCCTTCGCTAACTTTTCGGGCGGATGTTGCTTACGGCCCGGATGCGCGACAGCGTTTTGATGTGTTTTCACCGTCTGCACCGGGCGCCCCGGCGCGTCCCTGTCTTGTTTTCCTGCATGGTGGGTTTTGGCAAGAAGGCGACAAGAGCGTATCTGGCTTTGCGGCTCAAACGTTTGCAGCATTGGGATGGGCCTGCGTTTCGGTTGGCTACACGCTGACACCTCAGGCCACGCTCACAGAAATTGTGACAGAGGTTTCAACGGCGCTGCACCACATTCATACCCACGCAGGTGATCTTGGCATTGACCCGGAACGGATTGTTTTGGCCGGGCATTCTGCAGGCGCGCATCTGGCCGCCTGCATCTTGACAAATGCCACCGGCAGTGGCTGTCATACCATGCTTGCGGGGGCCGTCTTGATCAGCGGCGTATATGAGCTGGCCCCGATTGCGCGGTCTTACGTGAATGACCTCGCCCGGATTTCAGAGCACGAAGTGACTACTCTGTCGCCTGCAAGGCTGATGCCGGGTACTCAAATGCCCGTCCACTTGCTGATCGGCGCGGATGAGCCGGAGGCGTTTCAGTTGCAGACTGATGTGCTCGCTGATGTATGGAGACCGGCGGCACCGCGACTCTCAGTGCACCGCGCGTCGGGGCGCGACCACTTCGATGTTCTCGAAGAGCTGAACACCGCCGGATCGCCCACGCTGGAGCGCATTCAGATGATGATCTGACCCCATCCCGCTGCGCAGGCAAGCGGGTCAAAGAACGCTGTTATCAGCGGACAAAGTCAGTAAACTCACCCCAATGAACGCATCCAAGAGGCCCTTATGATTAGTCAGGAACTCAATGACACCATTACACGCACGGGGCCGGGAACCGGGGCAGGTGAGGTGCTGCGCCGGTATTGGCAGCCTGCCGCGCTGTTGGATGAATTGATCAGCAACAGGCCCGTGGTTCCGGTAACGCTGCTGGGTGAAAAGCTGGTGCTCTTTCGCGACAAAGACGGCAATCTGGGGTTGATCGACCGGCATTGCCCGCATCGCGGCGCGGACCTGTGTCTGGGGCGGCTGGAGGACAACGGACTGCGTTGTCCATTCCATGGTTGGCATTTTGACCGCACCGGGCAATGCGTGGAACAACCCGGAGAACCAGACGGCAGCCGGATGCACGAAAGCATCCGCAACACGTCTTATCCGGTGATTGAGAAAAACGGCATCATCTTTGCCTATATGGGCCCGGGCGATCCGCCGCCTTTTCCAAACTTCGACTGCTTTCGCGCACCCGATAGCCATGTCTTTGCCTTCAAGGGGTTGTGGGAGTGTAACTGGCTGCAGGCGATGGAGGTCGGCATCGACCCCGCGCATGCGTCTTTCCTGCACCGGTTCCTCAAGGATGAGGACCCCAGCGAAAGCTATGGCAAGCAGTTTCGGGACAAGGCCGCCGATACCAATATCCCGATGACCAAGCTCTTGCGCGACTACACCAAGCCTGAGATCACGGTGGAAGAAACGGAGTATGGCCTGCGCCTGATTGCCCTGCGCCATCTGGACGAGGGCCAGACGCACATCCGCGTCACCAACCAGATATTCCCAGAGGCGATTTCCATCCCGATGAGCCGCGAGATGATCATCACCCAGTGGCACGTCCCGATAGATGATGAAAACTGCTATTGGTATTCGATGTTCACCAGCTTTACGGGTCCTGTGGACAAGGAGCTGATGCGCACGCAACGGCTCAAGGAGCATCGCCTGCCCGACTACGCCCCACTGAAAAACAAACGCAACAACTACGGTTTCGACCCTGAAGAACAACGCACCGAAACCTATACTGGCATGGGCATGGACATAAATGTGCATGACCAATGGGCGGTAGAAAGCCCCGGCCCCATCTTTGACCGCACAAAGGAGCATCTGGGCAAAACGGACGTTGCGATCATCACGTATCGCCGCATGTTGCGGGCGGCGATTGCCGCCTTGCAGGACGGGCAGGAAGACGCCCTGCCGATGCGCAACGGGACGGACCCAAGCACGATCTACGGGCCAATTTCGAACGATACGATTGGCGACAAAGATGCCTGGCGCGAAGTGTCAGCCGCCAGCGATGCAGAGCGGCGCGCCGCCTGCGCCGATTGGGATGCAACCGTGTGATGGCACGATGGGGCAGAAAAGCGCACACCCGATGAGCGACCCTTATGAAATGATCGCGAGCGGTGCCTTGGCACAGTCAGGACTGTTGAGCCTGGAGGCAATTGCACAGTGCAAAGAGGTGATCGCACAGGCAGAGGCCACCAAAGTTGAGACGCTGCGTGTGCTCTTTGCTGACCAGCATGGTATTTTGCGTGGCAAGACCATCGTCGCCTCCGCCCTGCTTTCGCTTTTTGCTGATGGAATGGCGGCACCGTCCACTTTGCTGCTCAAAGACACATCGCACCGTACGGTTTTCCCGGTTTGGTCCGCGGATAATGACGTGGCGGGTGACATGCGCGGGGCAGGTGACATTCTGTTGATACCTGACCCGGCTACCTTTCGGGTGCTGCCGTGGTCTGAACATTCAGCATGGATTTTTTGCGACGTTGTCTACAAATCCGGTGAAACAATGCCGCTGTGTGCCCGCAGCATTCTGCGCCGCGCAGTGTCAGATTTGGCTGCCGAGAACAAAGCACTGGTTGTTGGGCTTGAGGTTGAATTCCATGTGTTTCGCGTAACGGATCCGCGCCTTGATCACGCAGGGGCGACCATGCCGGGACAGCCTCCGCAGACGCAGAACATTGCCCAAGGGTATCAGTTTTTGACAGACCAACGCTACGACGCGATGGAGGCCGTGATGGATGATCTCCGCCGCACTTGTCAGGCGCTTGGCCTGCCGATCCGCTCGATGGAAGTGGAGATGGGGCCGAGCCAGATCGAGTTCACCTTTGATCCGGCGGACCCGATGACCCATGCCGACAATATGATGATGTTGCGCGCCGGTGTGAAACAAAGCTGTGCGCGACAAGGGCTGCACGCGACATTCATGTGCCGTCCCGATCTTGAGAACGCCGCCGCGAGCGGTTGGCATCTGCACCAGTCGTTGACCGAGCTTTCTACAGGCCAGAACCTGTTTCAGCCGGAAGGTGAGGGGCTTACGGACACCGCCAGCGCGTGGATTGCCGGGCTGCTGGCCCATGCGGAGGCAGGATGTCTGCTCAGCACCCCGACGATCAACGGCTACAAACGCTACCGGCCTCACCAACTGGCTCCGAACCGGATTGTCTGGGGCCGCGACAACCGTGGCGCGATGATCCGCGACCTGACCGCACCGGGCATGGCTGCCAGCCGGATCGAAAACCGCGTGGCGGAGCCTGCAGCGAACCCCTACCTGTTTTTTGCCGGTCAGATCATCGCAGGAATGGATGGGATCGCTCAAGGCATGCGCGCGCCTGATCCGGTTGAAAACCCCTATGACGCAAGCGCGGCACCACTGCCCGCAACCCTGAGTACGGCAATTGATGCCTTTGCCGCGTCACAGCTTTTCCGCAGGCGCTTCGGGGATGCTTTCGTAGACTACCTTTGCCAGATCAAGCAGGCGGAGTGGGATCGCTATCATCAGACTGTCTCCGCCTGGGAACAGCAGGAATACTTTGGCTTGTTTTGAGTGTCACGCTTGCACCGTCCGCTTCTTGGGTGTCTAAATCGCAAGCAGAAATGAACAGGAGTTCTTTTAATGGATATGTGGGCAGGAAGTGTCGCGGTTGTCACGGGGAGCGCCTCTGGTTTGGGCGCGGCGAGTGCTGAAGCACTGACCAAAGCGGGCCTGAAGGTGGCGATCTTTGATCTTAATGAGGACGCAGGGCAGGCCAAGGCCACCGCATTGGGCGGTAATTTCTACCGCGTGGATGTCTCGGACGCGGCATCGGTCAAGACGGCGATGGATCAGGTCACGGCTGACATGGGCGTGCCACGTGTGCTGGTCAATTGCGCCGGCATCGGGCCTGCGTCCAAAACCGTGTCCCGGGGGGAGCCGCATGACCCTGCGATGTTCTCCAAGGTGATCGGTATCAACTTGATCGGGTCGTTCATCTGCGCCTCTGAGGCGGCGTCCCGGATGGTCAGCGCGGACCCGATGGCCCCGGATGGCGCGCGCGGTTTGGTGATCAACACAGCCTCGGTTGCTGCGTATGAGGGGCAGGTGGGCCAAGTGGCCTATGCAGCATCAAAAGGGGGGATTGTGGGCATGACCCTGCCGATGGCCCGTGATCTGGCAGACAAAGGTGTGCGGGTCTGCACCATCGCGCCGGGGCTGTTTCTGACGCCGCTGCTTGAGGGTTTGCCCCAGGACGTACAGGACTCGCTGGGCCAACAAGTGCCTTTCCCCTCGCGCCTTGGCGATCCGTCGGAATACGGCAAGCTGGTATGCCATATCCTCGACAATCCGATGCTGAATGGGGAGGTGATCCGCCTTGATGGCGCGATCCGTATGGCTCCGCGCTGACGTTCAGCTGTCCTTTTGAGGCATCATTTCACGGTCCGCTGCGGGCACGTTCAGGGTTGACCATGTGTCATCTTCGGGCGGTGCCGGCGGCTTATCACATGAGCGCCGATGAATGTTCACTTTGGCGATGAAATTGGCGGAAATCGGCGCGGTGACAAAAAGGAACGCCATGATCAGCAGTTCGTGCAAAGACCCTTCGCCAGAAGCGTAAGACAGGATCATCGAAGCAAGCAAAAGCGCGCCGATCCCAATCGTGCCGACCTTGGTTGGGGCGTGCAGACGGGTCATGGAATCGTTGAATTTCAGCAGACCAATGGTCCCCACCAGCGCAAATCCAGCGCCAATAAAAAGGCACAGGGCCGCGGCATATGTTGCGATCATATCAAGGCTCATTCGATGATGTCCCCCCGCAGAATAAAGCGCGCATAGGCCACCGTTGAGACAAAGCCGAGCATCGCAATGATCAATGTGACCTCAAAGTAAATCTGAGTGCCCTGCGCAATGCCCAGCAGCACAATCAACCCGATAGCGTTCACAACCATCGTATCCAGCGCCAGAATGCGGTCCCCGACCGAGGGGCCGATGACCAGCCGAACCATAGACATCACCTGCGCCACGGCGACCGCCGCAAAGGCAAAAACCACAGCGATGTTGAGAAAATCAGTAGCAGCGCTCATGCGAAAATCTCCTTCAACCTTGCCTCATACCGCGACTTGATCGTGTCCCGTTCCGCGTCCGGATCCTCGGTGTGCAGCACATGCACCAAAAGGCTGTGCCCCTCGTCTGACAGATCGGCAGAGACGGTACCCGGTGTCAGCGTGATGGTGCCTGCAAGGATCGTAATCGCCTCTGGCGCGCGCAGATCAAGGGGGATGATGATCCATGCAGGCTTCAGATTGGCGTTTGATTTGGTGAGCACGATCCACGCGACCTGGACATTGGCGACAAGGATGTCCCAGAGCACGATAATCGCATAGCTGAACATCGCGCCCACGCGGATCGCACCGGGGCGTTCAGGCCACCAGACAGCGGTAACCTTGGTGATGATGATCCCGAGGATCAGACCAAAGACAGCCATCCCTGCGGACAGCTCGTTCTGGAGCAAAATCCACACAACAGCGAGCAACACTGTCAGCAAAGGATGGGGTAAAAGCCAGCGGAAGGCGCGGGTCATGTCAGTGATCCTCCTTCTTCTCGGTGTCAGTTTGGACCGCGTTGGGGTCTTTGGGCCGGGTCAGTTTGCCCGGCGTGCCCAGTACGGTTGAGATATAGGGCTCAGGCGAAAACAACTGCGCCGATGTCCCTTCCACATAGCGGTAGACCGGACCGGCAAATACCGTATGGGCAACAAGAAGGGCGATCAGGCCCCCGATGGCGGCATATGAAAGGCGGCTCGGTGCCGGATCGCGTGGCGCATCATCGGGGATCGGCACGCTCTTGGCTTTCCAAAAGAGCGTAGAGCCAGCACGCGCGAAGCCCACAACCGAGATCAGGCTGGAACAAAGGATCACGGCCCAAATCCAGGTGGCCAGCGGTGTCTTCAGCCCGGCATCCAGTATCAGCAGCTTTCCCACGAACCCGGACAAGGGTGGCAGACCCGTCATCGCAATTGCAGCGGCAAAGAAAAGCGCAGAGGTCATCACAGCACCCGAAACGGGCGGCAGTGCGACCAGATCAAGATTGGCACGACCAGCGCGCACCAGATCCGCGATCAGGAACAGGGCCGCAGCAGCAAGCGTAGAGTGCACAATGTAGTAGAGCGCCGCAGAAATCCCGGCTGGCGTGAACATAGAAATGGCGACCATCACCATGCCCATCGATCCAATGACTGAGAAAGCAACAAGGCGGTCCAGTTTCCTCGCGGCCAATACGCCAATCATGCCCACAGCAAGCGAGATGAGGGCCGCTGGCATCAGCCAGAGGCTATGCAGTCCTGCCGTCACCTCAACGTCCGGAGGGAAAATCATCGTATAGACACGGATGATCGCATAGGCGCCAACCTTGGTCATAATCGCGAAGAGAGCGGCAACCGGTGCCGGCGCCTCAGCGTAGCTCGACGGCAGCCAAAAGTGCAGCGGTACCAAGGCGGCCTTGATCGCAAAAACCATCAAGAGCAGCACAGCAGCAAGGCGAATACCCACCGTGTCATCGCTCTCGATCAGCGCCACGCGTTCCGCGAGATCGGCCATGTTGAGCGTACCTGTCTGGGCATAGATCGCCCCAAGCGCAAAGAGGAAGAGAGTGGAGCCGATGAGATTAAAGAGCACATACTGCACGCCAGCACGCAGGCGCACGTCACCGCCTGAATGGATCATCAATCCATAAGAAGCGATCAGCAGCACTTCAAAAAAGACAAAGAGGTTGAATAGGTCTCCGGTCAGAAAGGCCCCCAAAATGCCCATAAGCTGAAACTGAAACAACGCATGGAAATGCCTGCCTCTGTCGTCCCAGCCTGAACCGATGGCGTAGAGCAGCACAAAGAGGGCCAGCACAGATGTCAGCAGCACCATCATCGTGCTCAGTTTGTCGCCCACCAACACAATACCAAAAGGGGCGGCCCAATCGCCAAGCTGATAGAGCGTCACCGTGCCGTCAGAGGCTTGCCAGGCCAGCCCCGCCGCAATTGCGATCAGGCCCAGAACGCCTGCAACCGAAAAAACACGCTGAATGCCAATGTGATAGCGCGCGGCCAGCACAATAAAGGGTGCCAGAATGGCGGGCAGAATAACGGGCGCGATGATCCAGTGTATCATTGTGCTTGCTCCCCTGCGGTGTCTTCTTTGGGGTCGTTCACCTGATCGTCATTCGCGCCGAGATAGGCACCCAAAGCGATCATCACGACCACCGCAGTCATCCCGAAAGAGATCACAATCGCGGTCAGAACCAGCGCCTGCGGGAGGGGGTCGGTATAAACGGTCGCATCCGTCAAAATGGGGGGCGCGCCCACCGTCAGACGACCGGAAGCGAACAGAAACACGTTCACCGCATAGGTCAGCAGGGAGATGCCAAGGATCACAGGGAAGGTCCGCAACCGCAACGTCAGATAGACACCCGCTGCGGTCAGCACTCCGATGGCGGAGGCAACGAGAAGCTCAAGTCCCATTCTACACGCCCTCCGCTTTTGGGTTGGTGGGATCAACGGGATCAAAGTCATCACGTGATGGGTCAATATCCATTGGATGTTCGCTGTCTTTCACGTGAGCGCGTCGCGCGAGCCTTGAAAAGCTCTCAAGCGACAACATCACCGCGCCAACCACGGCGAGGAACACGCCAAGATCAAAAAGCGCCGCTGTGGCCAGCTCAAACTTCTCAAACGGGGGAATGCGCACATAGGTGAAATCCGATGTGAGGAACGGTTTGGCAAAGAACCATGACCCGATGCCCGTCAGTCCCGCAATCAGGACGCCGGCACCGATGATCCCATGATAGGGATAGCGCAGCCGCGCGGAGGTCCAGCTAAAGCCGCTGGCCATGTATTGCATCACCACCCCGATAGAGACGATCAGACCTGCGATAAACCCGCCGCCCGGCTCATTGTGGCCGCGCAGGAAGATGTAGAAACCAACCAGCATCACAACGGGCATCAACACACGGGTCAGCACAACCATCATCATGGGGTGCATGTCGCCCGCGCGTGGCTGATCCGGCTTGCGGTTCAAAAGGCGCGCGCGCACTGGGCCATCCAGCAGCGTTTCGGTCAACGCATAAATCAACAGCGCCGCAATGCCCAAAACGATGATCTCCCCGTAGGTGTCAAAGCCCCGGAAATCGACAAGGATCACGTTCACAACATTGGTACCACCCCCGCCCTTGTAGGAATTGGCGAGGTGAAATTCGGAAATCGGTGTGGTTACCGCGTCACGCAAAAGGAAGTGATAGGCCATTGCAAAGGTGGCAAGACCTGCGGCACCCGCAACAACCACATCGCGCATCCGGTGCAGTACGGTGCTTTCTACTGGCGTGGTGTTGGGCAGGAAGTTCAAGGCCAACAGCAGCAGGATGATCGTCACCACTTCAACGGTGATCTGTGTCATGGCAAGGTCCGGCGCGCTGAAGAACACGAAACCGACCGACACCATGAGGCCGACAATCCCGATCAGGATCAGCGCCATGAGGCGGTTGCGGTGCAGGAAGACAAGACCAATGGTGGCAGCAACCAGCATCAGCCAGCCAGCGATTTCAACTGCGCCAAAGGGCTGCGGTGCGCGCGTAGGTGCGCCGATCACGCCCGTGCTCCAGGCATGATAGCCAACGGCGGTGATCGTCACCATCGCAATCGCGGCATAGCGAGAGAACGCCCCGTTATGCAGCCTCAAAGAGAAACCCTTTGCGATTGCAACAGCGCCAGCGATGATCGCTTCAAAGATCGTTTTGGCTTCGGGCCGGGGTGCTGCCTCCCAAAGGGCAGATAGCGGCTTGAAGATCGCGAGCACCAGCAGGCCGCCCGCAACTGCCGCTATCGACATGTAGAGTGCGGGCACGAGTCCGTGCCAGATCTTGATATACTTTACTTCAAGTTTAGCCGTGCCG
Organism: Sulfitobacter sp.; assembly: GCA_045105735.1. GTDB lineage: Bacteria > Pseudomonadota > Alphaproteobacteria > Rhodobacterales > Rhodobacteraceae > Sulfitobacter. The sequence goes on from JBGCDV010000012.1 coordinate 37,981, forward strand.
CCGATCACCGCTTCAGCGACGAGGAAAACGAAGTTCTGAACCAGAAACGGCGCGCATCCAATCACGACCACCAGCACCACCAGCAACGCAGGCGGTCCCCACATCCCGACACCGGGATCATGCGGCTTGGCTGGATAATCGTCCCGCTCAGGGCCAAGGAACGTATGCCCAATCAGGCGGAAGCAATAGGCGGCAGAGAAAAGCGAGCCTACGACAGCAAGTGTCGGCACCAACCAAGGAGAACCAAAGAGCGCGGTGTGATATGCCTCTTCCAGCATCATCTCCTTTGACAGGAAGCCGTTGAGGAACGGAATGCCCGCCATCGAAAGGGACGCGATGGTGGCGATCACAAAGGTCACCGGCATCAGTTTGCGCAGCCCGCCCAGACGCCGAATGTCGCGGGTGTGGGTTTCGTGATCAACAATACCCGCAGACATAAAGAGCGCCGCCTTGAACGTTGCGTGGTTGAGAATGTGGAACACCGCGGCCATCGCGCCAAAGGCCGTACCGGTGCCCAACAGCATCGTGATCAGGCCCAGATGGCTGACCGTTGAAAAGGCAAGGAGCGCCTTGAGATCATGCTTGAAGAGCGCAATCACCGCGCCCAGCACCATCGTGATCAGGCCCGCGCCCGTTACGATGACAAACCATTCGGGTGTCCCCGAAAGGACGGGCCACATCCGCGCCATGAGGAAAATTCCCGCCTTCACCATCGTGGCAGAGTGCAGGTAGGCCGAAACGGGTGTGGGTGCCGCCATCGCGTGCGGTAGCCAAAAGTGGAACGGGAATTGCGCGGATTTGGTAAAACAGCCCAGCAGGATCAGCAGAAGTGCAGGCAGATACAGCGGGCTTTCCTGAATGAGCTCGCGGTTTTGCAGGATCACGCTCAGGTCATAGCTGCCCGCGATATTGCCAAGGATCAGCATGCCACCGATCAGCGCGAGGCCCCCCATACCCGTAACGGTCAAGGCCATACGCGCACCTTGCCGCCCTTCCGGCAGATGCTTCCAATACCCGATCAGCAGGAACGAAGAGAGCGAGGTGAGTTCCCAAAAAATAAGCAAAAGCAGTATGTTGTCAGAAAGAACGATCCCAACCATCGCCCCTTGAAACAGCAGCAGGTAGGTGAAAAACTCACCCATGTTGTCGTCACGGGAGAGGTAGAACCGCGCGTAGGTGATGATAAGCAGTCCAATGCCAAGGATGAGGAGTGCAAAGAAAAACCCAAGGCCATCCAGCATCAGGTTCACGTTCAGGCCCAGTTGCGGCAGCCAGTTCACGCCGGTTGTCACAACCTCTCCGGCCAGTACGGCGGGCAGATTGGTCAGCAGCCCGATAAAGGCAGCCAATGAAACGGTAAAGGTGACACCAGCGCAGGCCTGACGGCCGGCGTTGTTCATCAATCCGGGCAGCAATGCGCCCAAGAAGGGCAGGGCAACGATAAGGAAGAGGGACACGCGAACTCCTGATCAAGGGCCTGAAAGGGTTCGGGTATATCTGGGTCATATGGGACGGTTTCTCAAGCGAAACCGACTCGAAATTTGATAAATGTCAATTTTGCGAGGCGAAAGCTGGGCATGTCATGGATACAGGAGGTTTCGCGCCGCCCCAAGCCAGAGGTTTCCAGGCTCGACTGAAGCAATGAGCTTGGCCGTTGGGTAAAATTAGTTTGATGGAATTGGGTGGTGCACTCTTTCTTTCATGGGTGTAAGGATCGCGCAGCCACATGAAGAAAGGTGGAACAAGTTGAAACACACGCTTCCAGAGCGCCGCGACCCCTTCAAAATGCTGGAGGACGCTCTGTCTAAGGGTTGGCAGGATATCGACACGATACCGCTCAAGGGGGAAGGTGCCTTTTTGGCGCTGACAATTTCCGGGCTGGTCCGTCTGGCACGCAACCGCAAATCCGATCGCCGCTGCCGGCCTGCAGACGGCTATGGCCCTAAACGTACAACTGTTTCGTCCGTTGAAACAGGCAATTACCTTGGTGCAATTGCTTGGAAATGGAACGATGAGGCAGGTTTGGGTTAAGGCCCCGCGCCGCACAGACGCAGGGCCTCGGGATGCGCTATGCTTCTTGAGGGGCCAAAGTGCCGACCGTCACATCCAAAGTGAGTTTTGACCCTTTGCGCAAAACAGTGATCTGTGCTGCGTCCTCTGGTGTGGTGGTTGCGACAGCGCGGGTGAGGTCGCGCAACTCCTCAATCTCGGTACCGGCAAATGACAGGATGATGTCGCCTTTGTGCAGGCCTGCGTCTTCTGCCGGGCTGCCCGCGCTGACCGCTTCAACCACCGCGCCTTTGGGGCTGTCATAGCCCAGCACATCTGCAACTTCTTCGGTCATCGGGCGGATGTTCACGCCAAGCCAGCCCCGCGACAACAGACCGTCATCCGCCAAATCGGCAATCACCGTCTGCGCCAGGTCGGCGGGCACGGCAAAACCAATCCCGACGGAGCCGCCACCCGGCGAGATGATGGCGGTGTTCACGCCAATGACTTCGCCCGCGTTGTTAAAGAGCGGCCCGCCAGAATTACCCCGATTGATGGCGGCATCGGTTTGAATGAAGTCGTCAAAAGGGCCCGAGCGGATGTCGCGCGACAAAGCAGAAATGATACCGGATGTGACGGTCCCTCCAAGGCCAAAGGGGTTGCCCACAGCGACGACTTCATCACCGACGCGCAATCCCTCTGTGGGGCCAAAAGACACCGTGGGCAACGGATCATCGGAAGAAACCTTGAGCAATGCAATGTCCGTCAAAGGGTCACTGCCCAAGACCTCCGCGTCAAAACTGCGCCCATCCGCCAGTTTGACCTTTACCGTTTCGGCGCCGGCGACCACGTGATGATTGGTCACGATTTGCCCGTCATCTGAGATGATGAAGCCAGAGCCAAGCGCCTGACCGGGCTGTCCCTGACCGGGCATTTGATCCTCAAAGAAGCGGCGCAGTTGAGGAGGCATGTTTTCCGGGGTTGTGCCGGAGGCAACCTGCGCTTTGTTAGTGACTTCGATAAAGACAACTGCGGGCGACACCGCCTCCACCAGATCGCCGTATCCACCGGGTGGCACGGCGAGGGCCGCGGTGGGAACAGAGCTCAAGGCCGCAGCAGACAGCATCGCAGCAGTCAGCGCTGCCGTTGCGGTACGGGTCGAAAAGGGGATAAGGGTGCGCATGATATGCCTCATTCATTGGTTTTGGAACTGAGGCAGATATGGCGGCGCTCTCTTACAGGGACCTGAGGGGTGCTATACAAATTTGTAAGACGCTCTCCTGATCATAAGAAGGTTCCTATATGGTGGGTCAAGACCCAGACCGGAGCAAAGCAGATGAAGCTGCTGATCATTGAGGATGACGCCACCACGGCTGACTATATTGCGCAAGGTTTGCGTGAAGAGGGTCATGTGGTCGACGTGATTTCAGACGGCAAGGCGGGACTGATCGCCGCCACCTCCGCCAGTTTTGATGTGATCGTGCTGGACCGGATGTTGCCGGAATTGGATGGTCTCAAAGTGCTCAAGACGTTGCGCGGCGCGGGGAACACAACACCTGTGCTTTTGCTCACGGCGCTTGGGGATGTGGATGACCGCATCGAAGGGCTGCATGCGGGGGCGGATGACTATCTGGCGAAACCTTTTGTGTTTGGCGAGCTGTCCGCGCGCGTGGCTGCTCTCGCCCGGCGCCCACAAGCGCTGGACACGGAGACGGTTTTGCGTGCCGGGGATCTTGAGATGCACCTGATCCCGCGCAAAGTGATGCGTGCAGGTTTGGACATTGATCTGCTGCCGCGTGAATTTGCTCTGCTAGAGCACCTGCTGCGCCGCAAGGGGCGGGTGCAGACCCGCACTATGCTGCTTGAGACGGTATGGGATATCCGGTTTGACCCCGGAACCAACGTAGTTGAAACGCACATCAGCCGCTTGAGGGCAAAGGTGGACAAACCCTTTGAGCGGGAGTTGATCGAAACGGTCCGCGGCGCAGGCTACAGGATTGCTGCATGAGGCAACGGGTGACGGCCCTTTGGCGCTCCATGCCGCTGCGTCTGGCAATTCTGCTCGTGGCGCTCTTTGCGTTGGTTTCCCTGTTGAGCCTCGCGGCCAGTTACGCCGTCACGCAATCGTCTTTTGAGCAGAGCATTCGCGCGGATTTGCGGCAAGATCTCGCGGGGTTTCGGGCGGCCCCCAATGCCCGCGCCGTGGCGCTCCTGGTGGAGGCCGAAAGTCAGGAAGCGGACCCAAATCGCCTGATCATCAGCTACATCGCGCCCTCTGGCCGTGTTTTCGGCAACGGGGCGATTGCACGGGATGACAGGGGGTTCCACATCTTTTCGCTGGATCCGGAACGCGTGGAGTTTGCGGGTGAATATCTGTCCCTGACGGAGCCGCTTTATGGCGGCGTCATCACCACCGCACGCAGTCGCGCAGAGCTGGTCGCCCTACGTGCGGTTTTTGTGAACATCCTGCTGATCAGTCTGCTGCCGACGGTCCTGATCGCGCTGTGGGGCGGATTGATCCTTGCGCGGCGTTCCAAGCGGCACGTTGAGGTTGTGAGCGGTGCGCTTGATCAGATGACCAGTGGTGATTTAGCCGCGCGCGTGACCATCGGGCCGCGTTGGTCCGATGACCTTGTGGCGATCGGTGGCAAGCTGAACCAGATGGCGGGCGCGCAGGAGGCGCAGATGAAAGCGCTCAAGGGTGTCTCATCGGACATTGCCCATGACCTCAAAACACCGCTGCAAAGGGTCTCGGTGCACTTGGAAGCGTTGGATCAACAGGCGCAAGACGACGCGGCCAGCCGCGCGTTGATTGGCAAAGCACAGGCGGAGGTGGACGGCATGAGCCGCGTTTTCCGTTCACTCCTGCAATTGGCGCAGGTGGAGGCAGGCTGTCCCAAGGCACGGTTTGAACAGGTCGATCTGGCGGCGTTGTGTCAAACAGTGGTCGAGGTGTTTGAGCCGGAAGCCGCCAATACTGACCATGCGCTGCAACTGGAATTGGGACACGAGGCGGTCTTGATCAATGGCGACAAAACGCTCTTGGGGCAGATGCTGTCGAACCTGATTGAGAACGCGCTCCGTCATACGCCAAGGGGCAGCATGATCAGTGTTGAGTTGAGCGCCCATGATGATCGCCCGGTATTGTGTGTCAAAGACGATGGCCCGGGCATCCCAGAGGGCGCGCGCGACAAGGTCTTGCATCGTCTCTACCGTCTGGACCGAAGCAGGCAGACGCCGGGACATGGTCTTGGCCTGTCGCTGGTGGATGCGGTCGCAGCCGTGCATGGTGCTGAATTGCGGCTCACGGATGCGGCGCCGGGCTTGCGCGTTGAGGTTCTTTTCCCGCAAACGGACTGAGGCATGCTTGTTTTGATGCCGCGTGGGCTTGTCTTCTTGTTCCGGATTGGGCCATCTGCCCAAAACCGATAGCCCCAACCGATCCTGCTAAGGAGCCCACACATGCGCGCCATGCAAGTCACCGCATATGATGCCCCTCTCAGCCTTCAAGAGGTTGCAATCCCGCAGCCCGGAGCGGGCGAAGTGCTGGTCAGGGTAGATACCTGCGGCATGAATTTCGGCGACACATTGATGATCAAGGGCAACTATCAGGAAAAACCGCCGCTGCCCTTCACCATCGGTATGGAACTGGCGGGGGAAGTGGTCGAGGTTGGCCAAGGCGTCACGCGGCTGGCAAAAGGCCAGCGGATCGCGGCCTACAACGGTACTGGCGGCTTGGCGGAATACGCTGTTTTGCCTGCACAGGTTTGCGTGCCCATTCCGGACGCCATGACTGCGGTTGATGCCGCGGCCTTTCTGATTGCCTATGGCACCAGCCACGTGGCGCTGGATTACAAGGCGCGCCTGCAACCGGGTGAACGGCTCTTGGTGCTGGGAGCGTCGGGCGGTGTGGGGCTGACTGCGGTGGAACTGGGCAAGCTGATGGGCGCTGAAGTGATGGCCTGCGCGCGTGGTGCCAAAAAACTTGAGATTTGCAGCGCGCTCGGGGCGGATCACCTGATCAACTCGGAGACGGACGACATCCGCGACATTGTCAAAGGGCTGGGTGGTGCCGATGTCGTTTATGACCCGATTGGCGGCGACCAGTTCAAAGCGGCGATGCGCGCGTGCAATCCAGAGGCGCGGCTGCTGCCACTGGGATTTGCCTCAGGCGACGTGCCGCAGATCCCGGCGAACATTCTACTGGTCAAGAACCTGAGTGTGATGGGGCTGTATTGGGGGGGGTATGCCAAGCTGAACCCCAAGGTTCTCACTGACAGCTTTGAGACGCTGATTGACTGGTACGTACAGGGCAAAATCAAGCCGCATGTCAGCAATGTGCTGCCTCTTGAAGACGCGAACGCAGCGCTTGACCTGTTGCGCACCCGCAAAGCGACGGGCAAAGTTGTGATACAGGTTTCGTGATCCACAGGGTTGCTGCTCGTGATATCCGCTGATTAACTCATTCGGCCAGACTAAAGGAACACCACAATGCATATGTCAGATACCCGTCAGATCGCGGTCCCCCCGGCACAGGTCTATGCCGCTTTGCTGGACCCTGAGATGCTCAAAAGCTGCGTTCCTGGCGCGCAGGAGGTCACCGGCTCTGTCGAAGACGGGTTTGAGGCCACCGTGGTGCAAAAGGTTGGCCCGGTTAAGGCGACCTTCAAAGGGTCGGTCACGATCTCTGATCTGGTGCCCGACACCTCGCTCAAGATTGACGGATCAGGCAAGGGCGGTGCGGCCGGCTTTGCCAAAGGTGGTGCTGATGTTCGGCTGGCTGAAAAAGATGGCGGGACCGAGCTGAGCTATGATGTCGATGCGAAAGTTGGTGGGAAACTGGCGCAGCTGGGCAGCCGTATCATTGATGGGTTCGCGAAAAAGATGGCGGATCAGTTCTTCGAAAACCTCCAGACCTCCTTGGAAGGCCCCAAAGAGGAAGATGCAGAAGATGCATCCGAGGCTTCAGATAAAAAAGGCTGGTTCGGCCGTTCGAAAAAGTAGGCACTTTGGGTGTCAGCTGGTGCGATGCGGGTCTAGCAAGGCAAGCAGGTCGAGCAGGTGCTCGTACCCTTCATCGCCCAAAGTTACCCTGAACGACGCCGCAATCTGAACCGCCTGATCCATGTTGTCGTCGATGATCTTTTGCCCCTCTGGCGTGATCTCAACCATCTGGCGGCGGCCATCGTTTTCGTCGCGCGTCTGGCTCAGAAACCCTTTCTTGCGTAGGGTCGTGGCAATCCGGGTCAGGCTTGGATAGAGCAAGCTCGCCTGATCCGCCAGCGAACTTGAATCAAGCGGCCCATGCTCCGCCAGCACCCGAAGGACACGCCACTGCTGCTCCGTGATCCCGGTGTCAGACAGCATATCCCGGATCGGTGCCATCACCCCTTCACGCGCACGGATAAGCGCGATCGGCAACGACCGTGAAGTCCGTGGCAGCGTGTCAGTCATGGGCAGACAAATGTGTCATGGCAGGTTCCAGTTAAGGTGCGGCAGTCGCGCAATGGTTGCGATCACAAGTACCTTTGACAGAAGAAGTTGCCAAGGGTCCGAGCATTGGTACAGCATTTTTCTTGACAGCTGAACAGTTTCCAGAAAGCCTTACGCAACCGTAAAGTTTTTGGTGGAACCTGCGATGATGCGCGAACGGATCGAAGGAAAATGGCTGGCCGCTTTCGGCAGGGTCTTTGCGTTGAACGGCATTGGCCAAGGAACTACCGTCGCAATTGTCTCGGAGACCCAGTCCCGGCCCGTACTGGTGGAGCTTTCCGAGCTCGCCCTTTTTCAGGGGGGCGCAGATTTCTGCCGCATCACCATGCCGACACCGCCGCAAACGGCTCCGGTTCCGGTCAAGAGCACGGGCACATCGCTGGCGATCCAAGGCAACCGTGCGGCGATTGAGGCGATGAAAGCCTGTGAGGTCATCGTTGATTGCACGGTGGAAGGGATGATCCATTCGCCGGAATGGCCCGAAGTGGAGGCCGCAGGTGCGCGTCTGTTGGTGGTCACAAATGAACATCCCGAAATTCTGGAGCGGACAGAGCCAACCGCCGCTCTCGGGCTCAAAGTCGCGCGTGGGATTGAGATGTTGCAGGCGGCGGGGCAGATGCGGGTTACCTCTGCTGCGGGGACGGACTTGCGTGTTGATCTGACGGATGCGCCCTGCGGCGGTACGCCCGGGTTTGGCACGACACCGGGTGCTGTTGCGCATTGGCCGGGGGGGCTCTGCCTTGCGTTTCCGGGCAAGGGGGCGGTGAATGGCAAGATTGTGATGGATGTGGGCGACATGAACCTGACGTTCAAAAACTACCTCACCAGTCAGATCGAGATCACGGTCGAAGATGACTTTGTCACCGACATCAAGGGCAGCGGCCTCGATGCGGAGCTGTTCCGCGAATACCTCGCGGCGTGGAACGACCGGGATGCCTACGGGATGAGCCACGTCGGCTGGGGGATGAACCCGGCGGCGAAATGGGTGAGTGGCGCGCTTTATGACAAGGGCGACATGCAGGCTGTGGAGTTTCGCGCTTTCGCCGGCAACTTCCTGTGGTCCACCGGGGCCAATCAATACGCGGGGCGTTTTACCGAGGGGCATTTCGACCTGCCCATGCGGCGCTGCACGATTTCTTTGGACGGCACGGATGTCGTGAGGAACGGCGTCCTGCAGGGCGATCTGGCCTGACGACATCAAAGCGGAGATCTCACATGAGCCATTTTTCAGATTACTACGACCTTTCTCGTGTTCGCCCTGAAGTGCAGGCGGTACTGGAACAGATCAACCGCCTTGGTCCAACCTTTGCGGCGCGCGCCGAAGGGATTGACCTTGATGCAAGTTTCCCGGTGGAGAATTACCGCGATCTGGCTGCCGAGGGGTTGATGACCCTTTGCGTGCCGGAGGAATTCGGCGGCAAAGGGTTCAGCCTTGGTGAGTACGCCATGGTGGGGGCCGAGATCGGCAAATTCTGTGGGGCCACAGCGCTCACTTTCAACATGCACAACTCCACGATGACGTGGTCGCGCTTCATGTATGAGATGCCCCATCTGAGCGAGGCCGAGCGCGCGGGCTTTGCCCCCTTGCGCAAGCGCCAGTTTGAGCGCGCGGTGAAGGAACAGGGGCTCTATTCGCAACCCATATCGGAGGCGGGCCAAAACTGGACCTCCAAACCTGCACAGACCGAATGCCGCAAGGTCGAAGGCGGCTGGCGGATCAACGGATTTAAGAAGTTTGCCTCCCTTGCGGGATACTGCGACTACTATTCCATCGTCTGCACCGAGATTTTCGACGGGGTTGAGCCGCGTCACGAAGACACGATGATCTTTGTGGTGCACAAGGACGCCGTGGGCCTGTCGGTACAGGGCGATTGGGACCCCTTGGGTATGCGCGGTACCAACAGCCGCGACCTGATCCTTAAGGATGTCTTTGTCACCGAAGACGACATGATGATGCCACGAGGTATCTTTATCAAGACGCTGCCCTATTGGCCGCATATGATGGCCACGCTGTCACCAACCTACATGGGTGTGGCGCAGGGGGCGTATGATTTCACCGTGGCCTATCTGCGCGGTGAGGTGCCGGGCCAGCCGCCTGCGGATCGGCGCATGTTTACGACAAAACGGCTCGCCGTGGGGCAGATGTACTCCCGTCTCGCTGCGATGCGCGCGCTCTGGTGGCAGGCGTTTTCTGAGGCCAAAGGCTTCCCCTGTCAGGCGGAGGTGCTGCGCATGTATGCAGCACAATACAACGTCATGGAGGGGGTGCAGGAAGTGGCTGCAATGGCGATCCGAACCTGTGGCGGGCAGTCCATGCTGAAATCCCTGCCATTGGAACGCATGTACCGCGACAGCCGATGCGGGGCGCTGATGCTGCCATACACGTCTGAAATCATGGAAGATTACATGTCTGTGCTGGCGCTCTATGACGTGGAGGAGCTGGACAATGTGCCCGGCGATGAGAACGGCGCGCGCACCTCGCTCTGGCGGGGCAATGGTGCCGCCGAGGCTTGGGCGGCGGAATAAGGGGCGTGGCGCTGCATCACGTTGAAGTCCAAGGGTGCGTGAACCGGTCAGCGGAGGCCTGCTGGGCCATCCTCAGCGCGTTCTGCCTGCCTTGGCATCCGGCTATTGACCACATGCAAAGCGAAGCGGGCGGCACCGTGCGGGCCTTCACCGTGGCCGGAGAGAGCACGCTTTACAAAGAGCGGCTGACCTGGCGATCCGACAGCGACCGGACGCTGCGGTATTCCCATCTGCAGGGCATTGAGGGCGCAAACCGCTATGACGCGCAGATCAGTGTTGAAGCGGACGGGGAGGCCGCCGCGCAGATCACATGGCGCGCGCAGATTGAAGCAGACCCACCGCGTGGCGCTGAAATTGCGGCGGGGACGGAAGCGATCTTTCGGATGGGGATTGAGGCGTTGGCAGGTCTTTCAGTTCCGGTTGCAGAACAGAAATCTTTCCAAGGTGCCGGACCTGCCGAGACGCAGATTTTACCTACCACACCACCGCTTGCTGTCTTGGCGACGCCAAAGCGCGACGGGCCGCTGTGCCTTTTTCTCCATGGTATCGGTGGCAACAAGGGGAATTGGGCGTTTCAACTGGATGCGGCGGGAACGGCCCTTCAAGCCGCAGCCTTGGATTTGCGCGGCTATGGCCAAAGCGCGCTGGGCGAAGACCCCTCTACCGTTGAGGCGTACTGCCGCGATATCCTCGCGGTACGCGAGGCGTTCGGAGCGGACAAGCTGATCCTGTGCGGGTTGTCCTACGGCGCATGGATCGCGACGTCTTTTGCGATGCGGCACCCGGAGCTGCTGTCGGGCCTTGTTCTTGCCGGGGGATGCACGGGCATGTCAGAGGCCAGCGCGCAGGAGCGTGAGGCGTTTTTGCACAGCCGTGAAGTGCCGCTGTCTCAGGGCAAGACCCCAGCCGATTTTGCGCCCGGTGTGGTTGAGGTGATTGCAGGGCCTATGGCCGACAAAGAGGTGCGGGCGGACCTCCTCGCGTCTATGGCCGCGATCCCGACGGCAACCTACCGCGATGCGTTGACCTGCTTTACGCATCCACCTGAGCAATTTGATTTCAACCGCCTCACCATGCCCGTCCTGATGATGACAGGCGAATATGATCGGCTGGCCCCACCGTCAGAGATACGGGGGGTCGCTGAACGGATATGGGCCGCTGCCCCTGACGCGCATCTCCGGTTTGAGGTGATCACGGGCGCGGGCCACGTCTGCAATCTTGAACAGCCCAAAGCGTTCAACGACATCCTCTGCGCGTTTCTGGGGCAGGTGATCGCATGACTGAACTGCCACGCCGTGCCCTGAACCGAATTGCACGAGAGAAAAAGATACTCGACGCCGCGCTTACGGTCTTTGCGGGGGCCGGATTTTCGGGAGCCAGCATGGAGGCTGTGGCGCAAGAAGCGGGCATCTCCAAACCGACGCTTTACCAGTATTTCCCAAACAAGCAGGACCTCTTTGGCGCCATGATGATGGCCAAACGGGACACGATGCTTTTAGCCATCGAAGAGGCAGTGCCCGCGCAAATGGTGCCGCAGCTTTATCGGTTTGCCACGTCCTACGCACAAACTGTTATGCGGCCTGATCTGTTGTCTCTTGCCCGGTTGATCATTGGCGAGGCGCAGAGATTTCCGCAGATTGGCCGCGCCTATCAGGCGGCGGGTCCAGACCAGCTTTTGGACGGGATGAGCCGGTACCTGTTGGCGCAGCGCGCGGCCGGGCGGTTGCAGTTTGATCATGCGGAAATGGCCGCAGAGGACCTTTGGGGTCTGGTGCTGTCCGCCCCACGCAACCGCGCACTTTATGATCCCGAAGCGCAGATCAGTGCGGGCGATTTGCATCGGTTTGTGGCAAACGGCCTGCAGGTGTTTCTGCGCGCATACTCATGCGCGCCTGTGGCGGATTTGGCCGAGTTGCAGGCGCTAGCTGCGGCGGATACCGTCAATATGTAGGTCAAAGCCGTCCTGAATATGGACCGTAAGCTGTTCCAGCGCATGCGTTCTGTCACCCGTCGCCACCGCATCGACCAGCGCGATGTGGTTGCCAAGCGATTGCGCGATATCGGCGTTTTCAATTGCTGCAAAGAGGTGGAACGCCATCGCGCGACCCCAGATCATATCGAACATTTCCAGCAAGAAGCGATTGGCGGCTGTCTCCATGAACTTGCGGTGGATTGACCGGTTGGCGATAAAATAGTCGCGGGTTGTGGGTTGATTGAGGTCTTCGGCCTTGGTGATGAAGGCCCGCAAAGCCTCCAGTTCCTCCGGATCATTGCGCGCCGCCAATATGCGCGCGGCTTGTCCTTCAATCGCGGCACGCGCCTGATAAAGTTCGAGTGTCTCTTCTTCGGTGATCTTGGCCAGCCGGAACCCGCCCGAATTGGCAACGGTCAGCACACCTTCTTTTTCCAGCCGCAAAAGCGCCTCGCGCACCGGTGTGCGGCTGATGTCCAGCTCCGAGGCCAACTTTTCCTGGACCAGTCGATCGTCGGGCCCGATCTCGCGGTCCATGATGGCTGTCACCAGCTGATCGTAAACGTCATCCGCCAGTCTGCGGCGTTGTGTGCTGATGCTGCGAAGGGCCATTTACGTTCCTGTCAAACCTGTATTCTGGACACTGTATACAAAAAAACACTTGGCGCAATGCGACCCTTGTCACATCTTGAATACTGTATACAGTATCCGAAACGGATGAATCAGGGAGGCTGATTATGTGCGGAATTGCGGGTCGGATTTTGGCGGCACCGGGGCAGGTCGGGCGCGACCTTGTGGCGTTGATGGCAGCACAGGAACATCGCGGGGCCGACAGTACGGGCTTTGCCGTTTACGGTGTTCCCAAAGATGATGGCTTTGTCCTGCGGGGCATGGGGTTTGAAAAGTCTCAGATGGACGCGGACTTGCAAGACTTCTTGCAGGTGTTGCGCGACCATGGCGGTGATCTTCAGGGAGACCCGCACATCATTTCTGATCAGAGCAAGCATTATTGCTTTCGGATGGAGATCAACGCGCCAAAGGAATTGCAAGCATGGGTGGCAGATGCCGACATGCTGACGGACCGGATTGAGATCCAGTCTTGTGGCCACAGCCTTGAGATCATCAAAGACGTCGGCAGCGCCGAAGAGGTCAGCGAAAAACACAAGGTGCATGACATTATCGGGACGCACGGGCTTGGCCATGCTCGGCTGGCCACCGAAAGCTCGGTTTTGCCTAATGCGTCGCACCCGTTCTGGGCACGCCCGTTTTCGGATGTGGCGATTGTGCACAATGGCCAGATCACTGATTATTTCACGTGGCGTGAGCGTTTGCAGCGGCAGGGCTACCGCTTTTTGACGGAGAACGATTCCGAGCTGATCGCGGTTTGGGTATCGGACCAGATGAAACAGGGCCTGAGCATGGAGCAAGCGTTGAAAAAGTCCATCAACGCAATTGATGGCGTCTTTACCTACATGATCGCCACGCCAAATGGCATCGGGTTTGCCAAGGACCGTTTCGCGATGAAACCGCTCGTGGCATTGGAAGACAACGGCGAGATCGCAGCAGCCACCGAAGAGCAGGCCATGCGGCGCGTATTTGAGAACGAGATTGACGTGGTGAACTACGATGGACCCAGCCAGACCGGGATTTGGGGTGTCGGAAATCGGAGCATGGCAGCATGAGCGAGATTGTCATCGAAGTGGGCGACCGCCACATCCGCGAAATCAACGAAGAGATACAGGAGGCCTGCAAAACCGGGCAGCCTATTCGCGTGGTCAACACGCTGAGCCGTCATAATCTTGGCGTGGGTCTGCCCGATGGCGCTGACATCACCTTTGAAGGGTCGGTGGGCTATTACTGCGGCGGGCTTAACACGGGCACAACGATTTCTATCGAACGCAACGCAGGCTGGGCGCTGGGCGAAGGCATGGCCAAAGGGCATATCACTGTGGGCGGGCGAGCAGGCATGTCCTGTGGGGCGGCCATGATCGGCGGCACCATCCATGTCAAAGGCGACAGCGGACCACGTTGCGGGGTCGCGATGAAGGGGGGCAACATCGTCGTGGAGGGCAAGATCGGCTATCAGTCCGGCTTCATGGCGCATGCGGGCAAAATCATCGCGTTGGGCGGGGCCGGAGAATCCTGCGCAGATGCACTTTGGGAAGGTGAGGTCTGGGTCGCGGGTGAGGTGGAATCGCTCGGCGTTGATGTCAACGTCGTCGAACCTACGGCCGAAGAAGTGGCGGAAGTGGACGCTATCCTTGATCCACTGGGCCTCGTCGACAGTTCCCGCGACTGGCGCAAAATGATCTCTGGCCAGCGGCTTTGGTATTTTGAGAGCCGCGACGCAAGCGCGTGGCTGATGATCTGACAACATGGGGGCATAGCCCCACTTTACGTAAGGGGGAGGTCTCTTCCACCTTGATGAGAACAGGATTGAGAAATGGCTGAAGATCAAAACAACGGCATCGAAGCACCCTATGAATACCCGTTTGAGATGGCCTCGGAGGATGAAATCCGTTTCCGCGATGCCGGAGCGGTGGAAGGCCGCCCGGCGGGCGTGCCATCCTCCTACGATGAGGGCGGCTCGACCCGTTGGACACCCGAAGCGATCTCGGAGGTGCATGCGCTGGCGCAATTGGGCCGCTACCAGGTGCGCGGCTATAACACGTTTAACAAGCGGTTGCCGACCTTTGACGATCTGACATTTGTGCCTGCCACCATGACGCGCCTGCCTTTGGAAGGCTACCGCGAAAGCTGTGATACCAAGACGGTTCTGGGCGGCGGGCGCGGGCTGGTGGAAAAACCGCTGGAACTGAAAATTCCGATCTACATTGCCTCGATGTCATTTGGTGCGCTCTCCGCTTCTGCCAAGGCATCGCTGGGTCATGGCGCGTCCAAAGTGGGCACGATGACCTGTACCGGCGAGGGGGGCATGCTGGAGGAAGAACGCGAGGCTTCTTCACGCCTCCTTTATCAGATGTCGCCGGCGCGCTACGGCGTCGACCTTGACCACCTGCGCCGCGCAGATGCGCTGGAACTGGTGGTGGGGCAAGGTGCCAAACCCGGCACGGGTGGGCTGCTGTTGGGCATGAAGGTTTCTGAGCGCGTGAGTAAGATGCGCACGCTGCCCGAAGGGGTCGATCAACGCTCCACCATCCGGCACCCTGACTTTCTGGGCGCTGATGATCTGGCCGTCAAGATCGAGGAGTTGCGGATCGCTACCAATTATCAGGTGCCGATCTTTATCAAAATGGGTGCCACACGCCCCCGGTTTGACGTGGCGGTTGCAGCCAAGGCGGGCGCGGATGTTGTGGTGGTCGATGGGGCAGAGGGCGGCACAGGTGCCTCCCCCGAATTGCTGCTCAATCACACGGGCATTCCGACGATGTCTGCGATCCGTGCGGCGCGGGAGGCACTGGATGACTGCGGCATGACGGGTAAGGTTTCATTGGTGGCCGCGGGCGGTATCCGGTCTGGCGTGGACGCGGCCAAGTGTCTCGCATTGGGGGCGGACGCCGTGATGATCGGCAACGCTTCTATGATCGCGCTGGGCTGTAACTCGCCGCGCTATCTTGAGGATTACGCCAAGCTGGGCACTTCACCCGGTGCCTGTCACCATTGCCACACGGGCCGCTGCCCGGTCGGCGTTGCGACACAAGACCCGGAGCTGGAAAAGCGCATGGACCCGACAGCGGGTGCCGAACGCATCGCGCGTTATCTGACAGCGATGACGATGGAGATCACCGCGCTTGCCAAGGCCTGCGGCAAATCCAGTGTGCACAATCTGGAGGTCGAAGACCTGCGCGCCATGAGCTTTGAGGCCTCTGCCTTTACCGGCGTGAAGATGGCGGGCATCGACCGGGCGTACGACTGGTGAGGCTCGCGGTTCTCGATCTCTGTGTCTGGTTGCCGGAGTATCAGAGCGATCAGGTCAAGTTTGGCCCCATGCTGGCAGACTGGGTGCGGCGTGGTCTGCCAGATGCGGAGCTGACGGTCGTGCCCGTGGTTGAAGGCTCACATCTGCCTGAGGTGGACGACTTCGACGGCTATGTGCTCTCGGGCTCTGATCTGGGGGTTTATGATGAGGCACCCTGGATGGTGCCACTGCGCGCATTCCTCGTTGAGGCCAAGGCGGCGCAAAAGCCCCTCTTTGGGGTATGTTTTGGGCATCAGATCATGGCGGATGTCTTTGGCGGGAAAGCGGAAAAGGTTGGCCCGGCAGAGGTTGGGGTGCGCGCGTTCGAAGTGGACGGTGAAACGGTCAAGGGGCACGTCTGGCATCAGGATCAGGTCACGCAGACGCCGCCCGATGCGACGGTGATCGGCAGTGCGGATTATTGCCCGGTGGCGGCACTCGCTTATGATTTCCCGGCCATGTCGGTGCAGTTCCATCCAGAATATCCGCCGGACTACGTCTCAACCTTCCTGCGGCGCAGCCGAGGTAAAGTGTTATCCGAAGATGTCACCGATGCAGCCGTCGCGCAATTTGACCAAAGCGATGTGCAGGGGGACCTCTTTGCCAAGCAGATGGGTGATTTCTTCAAAAACGCGTTGGGTTAGCGGCAAAGGTCGGTCTGAAAGCCCGCGTTGCTGGGCGGACCTTGTAAGGTGGACGCCCTGCCAGCTCCGATCAGCGGCCCGAGGGGCTTTCCTTGGGGCTCAGCTTGCGCCGACCTGCGACTTTGAACCGCTCCGCCGTGCCGTAGTCGCGCACCGCAACACCGGCCACAAAGTCTCCAAACACGGGTCCATGTTTGAACAGATGCCCTGAGCATCCGCCAGCAAAGAGCACGTTTTCATGCTCTGGGTGCCAGTCCACGATGAAATGGGTGTCCGGGGTCAGGATCACCTGATTGAACTTCGAATCCACCACCCGCTCCCCCATGAGACCGGGCAGGCGATGGCGGATGTACTGCCGTGTTTTTGCGAGTGAGGCTTTTTCAATCAGGCGTTCATCATTGTTGATATCAATCGGCACATTGGGGATCACCACGGCGGCTTTCACACCGGAGCCTTCTGACGAGGGTATGCCAAAGCTGCCTTGTCCGTGGTCGATCCAGCAGGGCATGTTTTCCATATCAAACTGGTCAGAGCCATCTGGCGTCGAAGTATAGAGGACATTGATGCCCATCACCGCAGAGATCGGCTTGATCGTGCGCGGAAACATCTCTGACATCCAGGCACCGGTTGCAATGACGATGACATCCGCCTCAATGCGATTGCCGTCCAGCATCGGACGTTCCTGTGCATCTGTAGTCACCGTGCCGCGCACGACCTTGCCGCCAGCCTGTTTGAACAGATCAATCGTTGTGATCACGCAGCGGTGCGCCATCAGCAAACCCGCCTCCGGCTCAAAAAGGGCGTATTTGATCTCATCCACTTTGAACTGCGGAAACCGTGCGCGCACGTCGTCCATCCCGAATTTGTAGTAGGGCACACCGACGGTATCAAAGGTGTCTGCGGTGGCGTCTTCCCAGTCGCAGTGCCCTTCGGTGGCAAGAATGAGCGCGCCGCATTCGTACATCAGGTTGCGACCGCTCTCTGCCTGAAGCTCAAGCCAGCGGGCGCGGCTTTCGCGGGCCCAGCGGGTGTAAAACTCATCCCGGCCAGAGATGGCGCGGATCACACGGTTGTAGTCAGATGAGGCCGCGCGGGCGTGTCCCGGCTCCCAACGATCGATTAGCGTGACCGTCTCACCGCGGCGCTGCAGATGCAGCGCGGTCATTGCACCGGCGATCCCGCCACCGACAACCACACAGGAATTTTGTGCCACGATCCTAATTTTCCTTGTCAGAACACTGCATGCATGAATACTGTATACAGAATACACATAAACACAACAGATTCTCGCGGGGGGATAAGGCCGAAATGTCCACTGATTTGAGTTTACCCGAAGGCACGCATACCGTCATTCTGGGGGTGGGCGATGCCCTTGGCATCATGCGCGGCAAGCGCATTCCTGCCTCTCACTGGGAGACGATCTGCAAAGAGGGCAATGCGCTCTCGATTGCGCTTTTTGCGATCGATATGACCTGCGATGTCTGGGACACACCTTATGTCAATTTCGACAACGGCTATCCTGATATGCACATGTTCCCGATCTCCAAACCTGTGGCTGTGCCATGGGAACCGGGTGTCGCTATCGCCTTTGCCCGCGCAGAAGACATGTCGCACAATCCTATTCCGATTGATCCGCGCAATGCGCTGATCCGGCAGGTCGAACGTGCCCGCGCAATGGGCTATGAGGTCAGCGTTGGCACCGAACTGGAATTCTATCTGCTTGACCCCGAAACGGGCCAGCCCAAGGACGACAGTATTCAGGTCTACGGTCTGGGACGTGCGGCGCGGATGGAACATATCGTCGGCCCGATCCGCCAGCAAATCAACGAATGCGGCATCCCGATTGAGCAATCCAATCCCGAGTACGCCCCCGGTCAGGTCGAGGTGAACATCCGCTATGATGAGGCGCTTTTGGCTGCGGACCGTGTGGTGATGTTCAAGTCCCTGATCCGGCAGTTGGGCATCGCGCATGGCTACCTCGCGACCTTCATGCCCAAGCCGTTCTTTGAGCAATCGGGCAGCGGCTTTCACACGCATTATTCCCTGTGGAAAGACGGCAAAAACGTCTTTGCCGATGGGGGCAAGCTGAACGATCTGGGCAAGAGCTTTCTTGCCGGGATGCAGGGCCGCATGTGCGAAAGCGCGCTGACGGGGTCCGTTACGGTGAACGGCTTCCGGCGGCGTCAGCCCTATACGTTCTGCCCGACAAACACCAGCTGGGGGTATGACAACCGTACCGTTGCATTGCGCGTGATCGAAGGGTCAGACAGCGCCGTGCGGGTCGAGAAACGTGACGCAGGCGCAGATGCCAACCCCTATCTGCTGATCGCGGCTGATTTGGCTGCGGGCCTCGACGGGATTGAGCAGGGCATGACCCCGCCCCCGCCATCCGAGGGCAACGCCTATGAAGAAACGCAGTGGGATCCGATCCCAACCGATCTGGGCACCGCGATTGAACTGGCGCGTGGCTCTGACTGGCTCAAGGATGTGCTGGGCGAGGACCAATGGGAGCTGTACTGTCAGATCGCGGAACGCGAGCAGGGTTTTTTTAACGAACAAGTCACGCAGGTCGAACTCGACCGCTACCTCAAGACACTCTGATGCTGCTGGGCAAAGTCACAGGCACTGTCACAGCCACCGCGAAAGCAGAGCGCCTGACCGGGCAGAAACTGCTGGTGGTGGATGTAATCGACGCGGGCGGCAAGGTGGTGACACCTGCGCTGGTCGCACCCGACACGGTGGGCGCTGGCGTGGGCGACACGGTTCTGCTCAGCCAGGGGTCCGCCGCGCGCATG
The DNA here is from genome assembly GCA_045105735.1 of Sulfitobacter sp. Lineage (GTDB taxonomy): Bacteria > Pseudomonadota > Alphaproteobacteria > Rhodobacterales > Rhodobacteraceae > Sulfitobacter. The sequence goes on from JBGCDV010000012.1 coordinate 57,319, forward strand.
GCAACAGGCCTGAGCAGCGCGCCCGTTGATTTGGCCATCATCGCCATCATTGACCGCATCAGCACCTGAACAAGACGACATTTCTGAACATCCAAACGGAGGAACGCCACAATGGCAAAAGCACCACAACCGGGCCAGACAGCCCTCGGCATGATCGAAACACGCGGCCTTGTCGGCGCGATTGAGGCAGCAGACGCCATGGTCAAAGCCGCCAGCGTCACCATCGTCAGCCAGACGAAGGCAGGCGGCGGGCTTGTCACCATCATGGTGCGTGGCGAAGTGGGTGCCGTGAAGGCCGCGACTGATGCCGGGGCCACAGCGGCCAACAAGGTGGGCGAAGTTGTGTCCGTCCACGTGATCGCACGCCCGCATGATGAGCTTGAAGCGATCATCGCCGCCCTGTGATCGGGCTAACGCGCCAAGGGGGCTGCCATGTCTGCCGATTTTGAGGAATTCACGCGGGCCGCATCGGCCACGCGGGGCTCAGCCGGGCCAGCGCCTGCTGACCTGAGCCGAATTGCGGTGTTGGGTGGCGGGCCGGACGCGCGGTTGCTGGCAGCACTTGCGTTGTCCGAAGGTTGTGAGGTCACTCTCTTTTCCGCCTACGGGCATGAGCTTGAGTTTCTGCGCGCCTCATCGGGCATCGGTTTGCGTGGGGCGGGGCCGGTAGGCACCTACCACGTGGACCGCGAGGGCGCTGCGGTGCAACTGACCGCGGAGCTTGACCGTGCGGTTCAGGGGGCTGAGGTGATTTTCCTAACAGGTCCGGTCCACAAACAACGCACCTATGCGATGGTGCTGGCCGATCATCTGGCGGACGGGCAAATTCTGGTACTGGCTCCGGGCCGCAGTCTGGGCGCGGCGGAAACCGCGTGGAACTTGCGCCTTGGCGGATGCCGGGCGGATGTGACGCTGGTTGAGCTTCAGGGCCTGCCCTACTGGTACCGCGCCGAAGGCGCGACGCTCCATCTGGGTGAGGCTGCACCGATGGCCGCAGCAACCTTGCCAAGGGGGCGCGAGGGCGCGCTGGCGTCTCTGGCGAAGGTGCTGCCCAACATCGCGCCGGTAGACTCGGTGCTGGCCTCCGGCTTTGCGGATTTGTCCGCCGCCGTCGAAATCCCGGCACTGCTGATGGGGGGGAAAGGGTTGAGCGAAGGCGGCGTTGCGGTGCCGATGGGCGGCACGCCGTTGCCGGAAAATGAGACCTTTGCGGCGCTCATCGGCGCGGACCAGCGGCGGATCATTGCGCTGCTGGCTGCAGAACGTCGCGCGGTGGCGCTGGCCTACGGTGTGCGCAACCTGCCGCAGACCGATGACTGGATCGCAACCTTCGCCGGCGCCGAGCGGGGGAGTGCCGCGCGCCCTGTGCCAGACACGGACACCGCCCGCATGATGATGCGCGACGGGGTGATCGGATCGCTCGCTCCGCTGGCGTCTGCTGCGCAAAGTGCAGGTGTCCCCGTGCCGCAAACCCAAGCGTTGATGGCGCTGGTAAGTGGGGTTCTCGACGCTGACGTCGCTGCCGCGGGGCGCGGCTTGCACACCATGGGGCTGAGCGGCTCCGCTGATGACATCCGCCGCGCCATGGATGCGCTGACACCGGGAGGCCGCTGATGGATGCTGACCTGAAATCTATTGCCGCTGCACGTCGCATGGCGGAGACGGCCTTTGACGCTTATCAAAAGTTTCTCGGCACCGACCCGGCCCATGTGGACGCCATCGTGGATGCCATGGCGCGCGCGATTGAGCCTGAGGCGGAACGTCTGGGCCAGATTGCGGTGGATGAGACCGGCTATGGCAATGTGCCGGACAAGCGGGTCAAGAACCTCTTTAATGCGCTGTCCGTGGCCGACTGGCTGCGCGATGTGACAACGCTGGGCATGCTGTGGCGCGACGACGCGACCAAGATCGCCGCCTTTGGCGAGCCGATGGGGGTGGTTGCGGCGCTGATCCCGGTGACGAACCCGACGTCCACGATCATCTACAAGGTTCTGTCTGCTGTGAAGGCGGGTAACGCCATTGTCTGCGCCCCGCATCCCCGTGGTGTGCGCTGTGGCATGGAAACGGTTGCGATCATGGCACGGGTGGCTGAACAGATGGGCGCGCCCAAAGGCCTCATCCAATGTATGGATCAGGTGACCATTCAGGGAACCGCTGAGTTGATGAAGCACCGGCGCACGTCTGTGGTGATGGCAACAGGTGGCCCTGCGATGGTCAAAGCGGCCTATAGCTCAGGCAAGCCGACGCTGGCGGTAGGGGCGGGCAATGTGCCCTGCTACGTGCATAAATCCAAACGCCGCGATCTGGCGGAAGTGGCGGAGATGATCGTCACCTCCAAATGCTTTGACTACGGCACAGCCTGCGTGTCCGAACAGGCGGTGATCGCGGACCCTGAGGTGGCGCGCGACCTGCGCCATGAGATGAAGCTGAAGGGCGCCTATTTCTGCACCCCGGCGGAAGCGGATCGGCTGGCAAAGGTGATCTTTACCGGCAAACAGGCGATGAACCCCGAACGTGTGGGCCAATCCCCGCAGGCGCTGGCAGAAGCGGCCGGATTCAACATCCCGCCCCGCACGCGGTGTCTTGTTTCAGAAGAGACGGAGATCGGATGGCAGCGGCCCCTGTCGGCGGAAAAGCTGAACCCGGTTCTGGCGTTTTATGAGGCCAAGAACACAGTCCACGGGCTGGAACTGTCCCAGCAAATCGCCCGGTTTGAGGGCTGGGGCCATTCGTCGGTGATCCATTGCGATGACCCGGAAGTGGTTGCGAAGTTTGCCACTTTGCCCACGGGCCGGGTGCTGGTCAATACGCCAGCGATCATGGGTGGCATGGGCTATTCCACCGACCTTGAGCCATCTTTCATGCTGGGCACCGGCACATGGTCTGGCTCCATCACATCTGACAACGTCACCGCGCTCCACCTGATCAACATCAAGCGCCTGGCCTATGAGAGCCGCCCCTGGCGCGACATTTACAAGGAGTACGGCGCGTGACGCGCGCTTTTGCAAAGCGACGCCCCGCCCACCGTCCCAATCTGAGGAACCACGATGTCTGAGATCACAATCCGCGCCCTGATGCAGATCGACAACTTGCAACCCAAGTTCGCCGCCTACAATGGCGCAACTGTACAAGGCTCCGTCCCGCTGTCAGGAGACACCGTTCTGATCGGGGAATTTGCGCCGGGCAACGGTGTGTTCTCCCTCATCGACCGGGCGTTGAAAGCATCAAGTGTGGAGGCGACCACGCAGATGGTGGAGCGAGAGTTTGGGTTTTTCATCCTGCGTTCGCCCTCTAATGCCGAGGTCTCCGCCGCCCGCGACGCGATGCTCGCCGAACTGGGGGCGAGCATGTCGGACCGTTTGAAGCCCTCTATCACCAACACGCAGATCATCACCAGCGTGGAGCCCTATCAGGCGCAGCTGTTGAACAAATGGCGCAAGGGGTCTTTGTTGGTGCCGGGGCAAACGTTGGGGATCATCGAATGCGCGCCTGCGGCCTACATCTCCATCGCCGCGAATGAGGCGGAGAAAGCAGCCGAGATCGACATGGTGGAAGTCCGTGCCGTGGGCCGTTTTGGCAGGCTCTTTATCTCGGGTTCCGAGAACTCCGTGCAAACGGCGGTTGAGGCCGCGACCAGAGCCATTGAGGCTGTGGACGGGCAGGCGGCATGAGCACAGGCCGTGTCATCGGGGCAGACGCCATTGAGGATGCGCGCCAGCGCGGACGGCTGATTGTTGAGGTGATGGCGGGGGACATTGTCACCGCACTGGCCAAAGAAACCGCGGAGCGGCTGGGACTGAAACTGGTCGATGGGCCGATTGAAATGCCTGCTCCGCCGCGCACCGATGGCAAGACGGCGATGCGCCGCTCGCTTTACCGGCGCTCGCCGAAATGGGTGGCCCCGCCACGCCAACCGCGCAAAGCAAGGCGGCTGGGCAAGCTGGCGCTCATTGGCGCAGGGGGCGTGGGCGGCAATATCGCGCATCTGGCGTCCATGCATGACATGGCCGAAGAAATTGCGCTTATTGATATTGCTCCTGGCCTGGCTGCGGCCACAGCGCTTGATCTGAACCACACCAGCGGCATTTCCGGTGCGGCAGGGCGTTGTATCGGTGGCGATACACTCGACATGGTGGCAGGGGCGGAAGTGGTCGTTGTGACGGCCGGGCGCGCGCGGTCACCGGGGATGACGCGCGCCGATCTGATTGATGTCAACGCTCGTGTGATCCGGCAGGCAGCGGAGGTGATCCGCGCCGAGGCTCCCAATGCTGTGGTTATCGTTGTGACCAACCCGCTGGATGAAATGACATTTGAGATGCTGCGCGCAACGGGCTTTCCCCGCGCGCAGGTGTTGGGCATGGCCGGTACGCTGGATGGGTCGCGGTTTCGTCATGCACTGGCCCGCGCCGCGGGGGTGTCGCCCGCAGATGTGGAGGCAATCACACTGGGCAGTCACGGCGGGGAGATGGCACCGATTCCGTCTCGCGCGCGGATCAAGGGGCGGCCTCTGGAGGTCTTTCTGAGCGCAGACCAGATTGCGGCTTGTGTCACCGACGCGATCACCGGCGGTGGGCAGGTCGTTGCGCTCAAGAAATCCGGCTCTGCTACGATTGCGCCTGCGCATGCCTCGATCGAGGTGATTGATCACATTCGGGGCGCACGAACCGGGCCGGTGTCGGTCTCCGTGATGCTGGAGGGCGAGTACGGCATCGATGGCGTTGTGCTTGGCGTGCCCGCGCATCTTGGCCAGGGTGGGCTGATAGAGGTAGCTGAGTTGTCAATCACGGCCGCCGAACGCACTGCACTTCTTACAGCGGCAGAGGCTATCCGCAGCCGGCTTGGTCTATGACAATCCAAATCCACAAGGCAGGCGGGCGATTTGAAGAGATTGGCAGCTATGCCCGCTCCAAACGGATCGGAAATCACGTCTGGGTCGCGGGTACCACGGCGCTTGAGCCGACCGGAAAAATCCATGCGCCCTATAACGCCTATGCCCAGACGCATTACATCCTTGCGAAAACCCGCGACGCGTTGCGCGCTGTTGGCGCGGACCTGCGCCATGTGGGGCGGGTGCGCGTTTACCTGACGGAGATGTCTCATTCCGCAGGCTTCATCCGCGCCCACGGCGAGGTGTTCAAGGGCATTGATCCGGTTTTGACGGCGGTGACGGCGGGCCTGACGCAGCCGGGACTGGTGGTGGAAATCGACGTGGATGCGCTGATTTACGAAGACGACGGATAGGGCTGCAGTCGGCTACGGTGGCAAAACTGGCCTTGGGTGTCTCAAACTGGCCAATGCCGCATTCTCTTGAGTTCAAGGCCATTACTCATGCTGCTTCACCCCGATACGCAGGATGTCCCAACTGCATCCAACCTTTTGCGTATTCCACGAAACCGCCACTGAACGGCTCCGATATGCGTTTTCATGATGCAAAAGCCTTACCCCTTGGTCTCAGGCAGACAAGGGGCGGTTCACTTTGGACGAATGCTCAAGCGAACAAGAAGATGTCCCCAGTCAGTCTGGCTCAAAACTCAAGATATCTCCGGGCTGACACTCCAGATGGGCGCAGATGGCATTGAGCGTCGCAAATCTGACACCTTTAATCTTACCTGACTTAATGAGCGAAAGATTTGTCTCAGACAGCCCAATCGCGGCGGCAAGATCACGCGAGGAGGTCTTTCGCTTTACCAGCATCATGTCGAGGTTCACCTGAATGGTCATAAAATGCCCCTCACAAAAAGTACTTGTTTTCATCTTCAGCCAACCATGCACGCTCCAGCGTTTGCGAGATTGCCAGCAAGACGACACCGATGATGGCAAATACAATATCGAGATCGAGAGGGTCCCACCCGAACTCAAACCCTTCGAGGTCGGAGATTCCGATCACGATCAAATACTGCATTCCTCCTGAAATCAGGTTGTACCCAAACCAAAACCCCAGAAGTCCCCAGGCAACGCGGCGAAGGTTCTTTCCCAAATCTCGGAAATCCTGATCGGGGCCACCTCCAAGGATGATCCAAGCGCCTCGGTACGCACTTGCCAGTGACAGAAGCGAAAAAACGGTGACCAGTAATCCCACAACCAGCGTCCAAGCAGGTGGTGTTGTGAATTGGATAGGGAAATCAAATACTTCCCAGATTTCGTTGTGGACGCCCAAGAGTTGCCCAACCCAAACGTATCCCAGTGTCAGCGCGTAATAGATCAAACTTGCGGCCATTGCACCCTTTGCAAACAGGTTCATCGTCTCTTCTCCTTGTTACATTCACTATAACGTAAAACATCAGATGAACAATGTTTTACGTTATGCAATTTAAATAAAACGTAAAACATTTGTTGTCTTGTGGGCATTCTCGCTCTAAATCGCTGCCATGATCAGAAGTGATGAAAGGAAACAGCTCAAATGGACTACAATCTGAAAATCTCGTTTGCCCTTGCAGGCCTAATTGTTGTTGCGGCCTGTGCGGATGATCCATACGCACCCATTGTCGACGGACCACAATCCGCAATATTCCAACAGGATCTTGCAGCATGCCGCCAGATTTCGCAGCAAAAGCAATCGACGAATGCGGGACGAAATGGCGGTGCTATCATTGGTGGTCTCGCGGGTGCTGCAGAAGCAGATAGCGGCGATGCACTGGAAAGTGCGCTTGCAGGTGCCGTGATTGGCGCTGTCCTTGGATCTGCCAGTGAAAATGGAGAAGTCGAAGATGCACGTGACAAGATCGTTTTCAACTGTATGCGCGGACGAGGCCACAATGTTGTTGGATAAAGTACGCCTCATCCGTTCTCGCTGGGTAGCCAAAGTATTTACTGCTTTGGTTGCCACGGCACTCGCCTTTGGTCTGAGCGCTTGTCAGCAAGTTGTTGTTCTCGCCTTGAACCAGATCACAACCACACATTTCGAAGTGCGTGATGACCGGTTGCTGATGAGCGGAGAGATAAACAGCAAGACACTGGATCAATTTGAGCAGGTCATTGCGCTCAATCCCAACATCAAGACTTTGGTGGAGTTGAATGTTCCGGGTTCGCTTGATGATGATACAATGATCGCTCTGGCATATCGCGTGCGTGAGTTGGGCCTAAACACCCATTTGACAGCGACAAGCGAGATCTATTCCGGGGGCGTTGACCTGTTTCTGGCGGGTGTCCAACGCACGATGGAGCCCGGTGCAAAGATTGGTGTTCACTCGTGGTCCGATGGCACAAAAGAGGCCAAAGACTTCCCGCGAGACGCGCCTGAGCATGAACAGAACCGCCGCTATATCGAGCGTATGCTTGGCGACGACAAGTTCTATTGGTTCACGATTTACGCCGCATCTGCGGATGATATCCATCTTATGACGGAAACCGAGATTGCCGATTACGGCCTGTTGTCTGAGTGACGAAATCGGGGGGCAGGACCCCGGGTAAATGGGTGGACCATTGGACCAAGGCAGAGAGCGGATTTGTTAACCGGCTTATGGGGTTCCATTCTGCAAGACGGAAGCCCGTTCCTTGTTTTGGCCTGAGGCCATGACATCGGCACCTTGCATCCGGACAAGACCACAGGCGCGAAGCTTGCTGCCAGTCGCCATGTCAAACAGCGCGAGATCGCGGTGTTTGACAAATCGCCAAGGCGAGCGCCGAAAACTGCATGAGGACCCAACCCAGAAATTGTATGAAAACTCTGTGCCCGATCCCGTCTAAGACATCTCGTCAAACAGGATTTTTTCCTGAATGTTTTGATAACTCACAGGTCGCAAAAACCGCCGGATCGACAGAGTTCCAACACTCGTGTGGCCAAAATTGGTAGAGGCCGGGTACGGCCCACCGTGAACCATGGCACTGCAAACTTCGACCCCAGTTGGGAAGCCATTTGCAAGTATCCGACCTGCCTTGCGCTCCAACACGGGCATCAATGCCTTGGCGTCCTTTTCGTCCGCGTCATCCATATGCAGCGTACAGGTCAGCTGGCCCTGTAGCGAATGTGCGACTTGCATGAGTTCGGCAGTATCCTTTGCAACAATGATCAACCCCAACGGACCAAAGACCTCTTCTGAAAGGGCCTCTTCAACCAACCAATGGGCTGCAGTTGTTTTAAACAGACAAGGCGATGCTTCACGCTGGCTGCAATCAGTTGCGACAATGCTCTCGACGGCGTCCATTCCCAAAAGCCGGTCTCGACCTGCGCGAAAGCTCGCTGCAATGCCGTCGGTCAACATGGCCTGTGCGTTGACCGGGGCAAGGGCGGCACGGGCCGCATCAAGAAATGCGTCGGTTGCCGGGCCATCGACAAGAACAGCGACGCCAGGATTGGTGCAAAACTGCCCGGCACCCATTGTGAGCGAAGCAACCCAACCTTCTGCGACAGATGCACCCCGCGTTGCAAGCGCATGGGGCAGGACAAACATCGGATTGATCGAACCCAGTTCCCCAAAGAAGGGAATGGGTTCTGGACGCGCAGCGCAGAGGTCAAACAATGCGCGCCCACCTGTCAGTGATCCGGTAAAACCAACGGCTTTGATCAGCGGGTGCTGCACAAGAGCCTCTCCTACAGCGCGATTGCCGCCTTGGATTTGGCTGAACACACCCGGATGTATCCCACAGGCATGGATTGCAGCCTCAATCGCCTGGGCCACGATGTCCGACGTGCCGGGATGCGCGGAATGGCCTTTGACCACCGCCGGGCAACCCGCGGCCAATGCTGCTGCTGTGTCGCCCCCTGCTGTGGAAAACGCCAGGGGGAAGTTCGACGCACCAAACACCGCAACGGGGCCAATTGGCCGTTGCACCAGCCGGATGTCCGGGCGTGGCAATGGTGCGCGATCAGGCAAGGCCACGTCATGGCGACGATCCAGATAATCGCCCGCTTCGATGTGATCAGCAAAGAGGTGAAGCTGCCCCGTGGTACGGCCCCGCTCTCCGATCAGGCGTGCCTCTGGGAGGCCGGTTTCCTGACAGCCAATGGCGGTAATCGCGTCGCGTCGCACGTCAATCTCATTGGCAATTGCGCGCAAGAAAGCGGCGCGTTCGACCCGCGTACTATAGCCATAGCTCCAAAAGGCATCTTCGGCGGCTTGTGCTGCACGATCAACCAGATCAGGCGTGCCGATGGCAAAGTGATCAGGCGCGCCCGCAACTGGCTGGTTGGTGAATGTCGCATCACCTCCGACCCAGTCGCCCGCAATCAGGTGCTTTCCGATAAGCATGTTGATCTCTCCCATTCTCCAATCAACCTCGTGCCCAATAGCTGTCAGGTGGCGGGCCAAAATCGATCTGCGCGCAGGAATAGACGGCGGTTTCGTCAAACGGATACCGTGCCTCCATTTCCGGGGTCAGCGTTATGCCCAGACCCGGTGCCGTGGGACGCAGCAATTGTCCCTCAATGATCGTGCCCTGATCGCCCATCATTTCGGCCCCCAGTGGAAAGGCCAGCATCGGGTATTCCACGAGCTTTCCACCGGCGGCAAAAGCCGCATGATAACTGGCCATGATCGCAGCCGCGCCGCCCCAGGCGTGCACCACCACATCCGCGCCCTTGGCTTTTGCGGCGTCAAAAACATCCATCACAGCGGAAATACCGCCCATCACAGACGCATCGGGTTGCACGAAATCATAGACGTCCGCATTGATCCGTTCGATCATCTCTTTTGGTGTGGTGACAATCTCGCCGCCGCAAACCGGGACGTCGATCAACCCGCGCAATGCGCGAAACTCATCCGGGCAATCAGGCCCCAAAGCTTCCTCGACAAAGATCATACGTTCGTCGGTCAGGGCATGAACGGCCTTCACAAAGGCAACAACATCCTCAACCGCCTGCGGAGGATCGGCCAGATTTTGGCACATATCCACACCCACCGCGATGCCGTGTTTTGCGGATTCTTCTAGGACCCAAGCGGTGCGCAGAATATCGGTCTTGATCGACCGGATCTTGTATTTCTTGATGCCCAGCAGATCAAGCGCGGTCAGCTCGCGGTGAAACTGTTCTTTGGCGTCACAGCAGCCACCAGAGCCGTAAATCGGTATTCTGTCAGCCTTTGCCCCGCCCAGCAGATCATACACCGGTTTGCCAAGTGACTTCCCCTTTGCGTCCTGTAGCGCGGTCTCAAACGCGGCGATGACATGGCGTGCCGCGCCTTGCAAAGACCAGTAGTCACAAAGTGAGCGCAAATCCTGCACACGGCGGGCGATGTCAAATCCGTCTTTGCCCATCACCTGAGGTGCGCAAAGGTCGACGATCGACTTGAACACCAGCGGCGCAAAGACGGCCAGATAGCCTTTGCCCAGACCTGTTGTGCCATCGGACAGGGTTACCTCGACCATACCGATGGTGCGTTTGGGGCCATTGGGAAAACATTCCTTGATTTCCGGGTCATCTGCATCCGCGTAGGGCGAACTTAGTAAAACACAACGGATGTTTGTGATGGTGGTCATGCGTAGTCTTTCGTTCTTTGGGGGCATTGCAGGCCGTTCATGCACCTGTATTGATCCAGATTGTTTTGGTCTGAAGATATTGGTCCAGTGCCTCGGTCCCGTTGTCACGGGCGAGCGAGCCAGAGCGTTTGTAGCCACCGAAGGGTGTTTTGATATCCCCCTCGGAAAAGCCATTGATCGAAACCGTGCCACAGGGCAGACGGCGGCCCATATGGATGGCGCGGTCAATATCGCGGGTAAAGACCGTTGCATGCAGACCGTAGTCCGTATCAACGGCAAGGCGCAGCGCCTCCTCCATCCCATCTACGGCCAAGACGCCCAGCACCGGGCCAAAAATCTCTTCGCGTGATATCGTCATATCCTTGGTCAATCCGCCAAACACGGTTGGTTCAATGAAATGACCCACACCGTCGCGCGCACCGCCGGTCAACATCTTGCCGCCCTCCGCGCAGCCCTGATCAATATAGCCCGATACCCGTTCCATGTGTTCGGACGTAACCATCGCACCGATATCCGTTTCAGGGTCAAGCGGATCGCCAACCTTGTATTGTCTGGCGCGTTCTGTGACCTTTTCCAGATAGCTGCCGGCGATCTTTGTATCGACGATCTGGCGCATATTGGCAGAGCAGTTCTGCCCCCCGTTCCAGAACGCCGATGTGGCCGCATGTTCGATCAGATCATCGGTCAGGTCAGCATCATCAAGTACGATGAATGGGCTTTTCCCGCCCATCTCAAGTCCGATCACCTTAAGATTGCTCTCGCCCGCATAGCGCAGGAAATACCCACCAACCTCGGTTGAGCCAGTGAACGACACGATGTCGATATCGGGGTGCCTGCCAATGGCCTGACCGGTGGTTTCGCCTAGGCCGGGCAAAACATTTAACACGCCGTCCGGCAGGCCCGCCTCTTGCGCCAGTTCCGCCAATCGAAGGGCTGTTAGGGGTGTCTGCTCTGCCGGTTTGACGATGCAAGAGCACCCCGCAGCCAACGCCGGGGCCAGTTTCCATGCCGCCATCAACAGCGGGAAGTTCCAAGGCAGAACAAGCCCAACAACGCCCGCAGGTTCTTTGACCACCAGCGCCAGCGCGTCTTCGCCGGTCGGGGCGACCTTGCCAAATGTCTTATCGGCCAGTTCGGCAACCATTGGAAAAAGTGCGCAACCTCGTTGCCAATTTCCTCAAGGCAATCGGTGATGGTTTTGCCGCTGTCGATGCTTTCAAGCACAGCCAGATCAGTGGCGTTTTCCCGGATGAGATGTGCCAGTTTCAAGAGCACGTATTTGCGGTCTTCTGGTGCGGCGCGGGACCACCCCCCATCGTCAAAACTGCGCCGTGCCGCAACAACCGCCCGGTCAACATCCGCCGCAGTGCAATGTGCGACATGGGCGATCGTTTCAGCTGTGGCCGGGTTGATCGTTGCAAAGCTGGCATTGTCGGAAGCTTCACAAAACTGGCCGTCGATGAACGCTTTGGTTGGCAGTGTCAGCGCGGAGGCGCGCTGATGATAACTGGTTTTGGTCTCAGTCATTTCTCAGTCCTTGATAACGGTGGGATCGCTTGCGATCTGATCGGTTTAAAAGGGCCACAGCGCGATTTGCGGGAAGGCGATCAACAGCGCGAGAACACACAGCTGAATGCACACGAAGGGGATAAAGGCGCGGTAGATATCAAACAGGCTGATCTCAGGCGGGGTGACACTTTTGAGGAAGAACGCCGATGGTCCGAGGGGAGGTGACATAAACGCAACCTGCATGTTGACGGAAAACAGGATGCCAAACCAGATAGGGTCATAGCCAAGCGCTTCCACGATGGGGACAAAGATCGGCAGTGTCAGCATTGCGATACCGATCCAGTCCATGAAGGTGCCCAGTACAAACAGCGTCGCCATCATGATCAGGATGATCACCACCGGGGCCACATCCATGCCAGTGAACACCGCCTCCATAAAGCGCCCGCCGCCCATCAGGTTATAGATGCCGACGATGGCAATTGCGCCCATACCGGCCCAGATGATGATGCCACAGGTGTTGAAAGTCTGATCGATGCTCTTGTTCAGGATTGCGACCGTGAACCGTTTCTTGATGAGCAGGATGAAAGAGGCACCAATCACGCCAAGCGACGCCGCCTCGGTGATAGACGCGATCCCGGTATAGATTGAGCCGAGTACCAGAAAAATCAGCATCAACGGCAGGACAACAAGGCTGAAAGCCTCTTTCCGGCTGGATTTGGCAATCTCTTCGGGCGGCAGAGGAGGGCCATCTGCGGGGCGGAAATAGCACCTGACCCCGATATACAGAATATAGGACATCATCAGGATCGTGCCGGGCGTGATGGTGGCGATGAACAAGTCTCCAATCGAGGTGCGGGTGATCATCCCGTAGATGATCAACACAATCGAAGGCGGGATCATTGTGCCCAAGGCCCCGCCGGCGCAGACGGACCCAATGGCGATATCCTTGGCATAGCCAAGTTTCAGCATCTGCGGCAAAGCAAGCATGCCCAGCAATACCGTTTCGCCGCCGATTATCCCCGACATCGCCGCCATAAAGAAGGCCACAACGACCGTTTGAATGGCCACGCCGCCGCGCAGTCGCCCGGCAAAGATACGCATGCCATGGAACATGTCAGCCGATAACCCTGATCGGTCGAGCAGCGACGCCATCAGCACAAACAACGGGATGGCGATCAGGCTGTATTCCGTGACAATGCCGTACATCCGGCTGGTCACGATGGTCAACGCATCCGGGCCAAACCAGCCAAGGGCAAACACCAGCGCGACAGCCGATGTCGCAAAGCCCAGCGGTACCCCCGTCAGCAAGATGGCAAACGCGAGCCCAAAGATGAGCCAGGTCCCAGCTTCAATTCCGATCGCAGACAGACCCATCAGACATCCTCCGGCGCGGCTGTTTCCGCGCCGCGCAGGCTGAGCTGGCGGCGGAATTGAGCAATGGATTGGATGAACACATGCACACAGGCAACGAACAGGGCGATCTTGGTCAAAGCCGGGAACATCGGGTTCCAGAACGTGCCAGAGCGTTCAAAGTAATAAGGCAAGCCGGGTCTTGCGTGTGTTGCATCCCAGGCGGTTAGGCTCGAGACATACACCAAAGCGGCACAGGTGATGACCAGCAAAAAGCTGTTCACCATGTTCAGCTTGTTGCGGTGACGTTCAGGCAGCAGGTATTGCAGCAGGTTGATCTTGACGTGTTGGTTGCGCGCCATTGCACGGGCCCCACCGATCAGAAAGACAACAGCGATCAAGAACGTCGATGTTTCATGCACCCATGTGGTCGGCGCGTTCAGAACATATCGGGTAAAAAAACTCCTAGGCCGAGATCACGGCAACAACGGGAACAAGCCAACCCACCGGGCGCACCAAAGTATCGATCCGCGCGTCGGTCTTTGTGTTGATCACGCCCTGATCAAACGGATCGTGGTCGAGCTTTTCTAGGGGGTTTTCCGGTTGTTTCATATCGGTCTCAAGCCTGCTGATTATCTGATGCGCTTGTGACGCCATACCTTACGGCGTCGCAGTTCCCTTGCCCCGGCGTCGCCGGAGCAAGGGGCTTTTGAAGGTGTGACTACATCAAACCATTGGCGTTCAGGTACGCCGTGATTGAATCATACACCTTCTGGGAGGCCGGAGAGCGGGTTGCGAAATCAGCCCAGACGTCTTGTGCGATGTTGCGGAACTTGGCGCGCTCTTCCAGTGACCAGTTCACAATTGTGATCTCCGGATCAGCTTCGGCGATGGCCACCGCTTCGCGGTCTGCTTTGGTGATCTCGGCCCGCAAGGAGTAGGAAAGCGCCTTGTAAGACGATTCAAGGATGCCCTGAACATCCGCAGGCATCTTATCCCACAGTTTTTGGTTGATGGTCAGCGCCTGCAATGTGGTCGAATGGAAACCGGGATAGACCGGGAAACGGGCCACTTCGTGAAAGCCTTCCCCCTGATTGGTGGCAAAACCAGCAACGTCCGAGGCATCAATGACGCCCTTGTCGATTGCGACATAGACCTCAGACAGCGGTAGACTTACCGGTGCAGCACCCGCCGCAGCAAAGACCGCACTCACCATGCCTTCTGGTGCCCTGAGTTTCAGCCCCTGAAGATCAGCCACCCCATCAAGCCGGCGGTTCGAGACAGAGGCCTCGACACCGGGGCATCCCACGCCCACGACATGCTGGCCATAGGGCGAAACGAGTTCGCGCATCAGCTCCAGACCACCGCCGGAATAGACGTAGTCAAGGGCCTGTACCGGGTCGCTCCATGCACCGACAGTGTTGCCGATCAGGCCGAAAGCCGGATCAGAGCCAGACCAGTAACCGGGTGAGGCAATCTGCCCTTCCAGCACGCCATTCTGAACCGCCTGAAGCGCGGTGTCATAGCGCACGACAGCATCTTCAGGAACGACCTGAATTTCGACGCGGCCACCTGTCATCACTTTCACATCCGCTGCCCATTGCTCAAGAATTGGCATGTCTGGGTCATTGGGAAGGGATGAGGTTTGGATGGTCATCTGGTACGTTTCAGCAAACGCCATCGTTGACATGAATGCTGCGGCGATACCTGTCGTTGCTAGTGTTGAAAGCCCATTCATTTCTTCCTCCGGCGTTAGTTGGTTGTAAGGTGCTCAAAATTATTCTTTGTGATCATGCGTTTCCGGACAGCCGTGGCACCCCGATGCTTTCCATCATTTCTTGTGTTTGGGTGCGGTAGCTGTCGCGGATATCGCGGGTTGGTGGGCGGCATCGGCTGGACTGCAGGCCAATCAACTCCATGCACAGCTTATCGAGATATCCGTCGCCAGAGGTGAAATCCCGTTCGATCGCGACCCATAGTTTGTAAAAGGGCATGCCCTCTTCCACCAGCATCCGCGTCAACTCCGCGTAGTTGCCTGCCTGCACCTCATCAATCAATTTAATGCCCCATTCCGGCCAGAAGTTGCAGTGATGGACCTCAAACGCCTTTGCGCCAAGGGCGGGCATCGCGCTCATCCCAAAGAAGAGGTTGTTATCGATGATCGTGAAACGGTCAGAGAAATGCGCGCAGACATCCTCAAATTCCATGGCGTCCGTGCGGGGTGCTGCCCATTTGAGGCCCACAATGTTGGGGATTTCGGCCAACCGTTCGATCATCGCAAAAGACAGGTTTTGGCTTGTCCAGAACGTATTGTAGACGATGATCCCGAGATCCGGTTCCGCGGCTGCTGCGGCGCGAACATATTCCTCAAAATCTCCCTCGGTGTGGGCAAAGTAAAACGGGCAAGACACCTGGATGAAGTTTACGCCAATCCGTTTGGCCGCGCGGGCAAGCCTGACCAGCTCAAGTGTACTGGCGGTCTGCGCGCCCATGGCAATCGGCACGGCTCCGGCGGCTTCATCAACGACAATTTCGGCAACCCGAATGCGTTCTTCAAAGCTCATCGTCGAAAAATCGCCCGCGGCACCTCCGGCGAGCAAAGTCGCGTAGTTTTCGTTCAGGCCAGAATCGATGAGAAAGCGAACATAGGCGCGTAGGGCTGTTTCGTTCACCTCCATTTCAGCAGTGTCATGAAAGGGGGTAGGGATGGTCACATAGCATCCCTCCAGCTTTTTCTTCAGGTGATCCAATTCGTTACAGCTCCGTTTTTTTAGGCGCATTTTACCTGGTCACGGACATCTAGTGTCCGCGATCAGGCAATTGCCCGCGCCTTTCAGAAATTCGTAATCTGCCGTGGCTGCCGCATGTTCGCAGTGCAGCACTCGCCTATCGTCAGCGTAGTTTCCAAATACGGATTGATTATTTTGGCCACAGATTGAATAATTATGGCCAAAACTGACAAAACTTTCTGGTGGCCACATGGAAAATCAAGATCCGGTCCAATTTGCGTTTCTTTTACAACCTGAATTCTCGCTCACCACATTGACCCTTGCGACTGAGTCGCTGCGCATTGCAAATCAGAATTCTGGGCAAACTTTGTTCGCCTGGCGGTTGATTTCCGAGAATGGAAAAGATGTCCGCGCAAGCAACGGGATGTGGTTCGCCGCAGACAGTGAACTTGGCGTGGCTGAACATGGCGATGTGAACCTGCTGTTTGAAGGCAACCTTCCCACGCAGCATTTGTCAAAGAAACTGCTCGGATTCCTGCGCAAAGCTGCCCGTTTTGGCAAAATCATTGGCGGCGTTGACAGTGCCACCTACGCACTCGCGCAGGCCGGGTTGGTCGGGTCAGAGACCACGCCAGATGTCGTATTGCATTGGGAAGCGGTCCCGTCCTTCAGAGAGTGGTTTCCCGAGGCCCGCCCGCAAAACCAAATCTTTCTGACCACCAAAACCCGCGCCCAATGCGCAGGCGGCGTTGCAACGCTGGATATGATGCTTGACCTGATTGCACGGTTTACCGGAGAGGCAATGGCGAACGAAGTTGCGAATGCGCTGATCCATACGCGCCGCGACGATCATGTAAAGCAGCGGGACGATCAAAGCTTTGACGGCGAAGCCATCAGTCAGTCCGCCCAGATCGTGGCCGTGATGAAGGAATACCTGGATTTTCCGCTGTCGCTGGGAGAGCTTTCTCAGCACGTAAAGTTACCACAGCGCACTCTTTCAAGGGTTTGCAATGACGCTTTTGGCATTTCTCCAATGCGGCTCTATCTGCGGATCCGTCTGCAAGCGGCGCGCAATTTTCTGTTTTATGAAGAGCTTTCAATCAAGGAGATCGCAGCGGCAACCGGATTTGCCAACCCACCGACGTTTTCGAGATGCTTCCATGCGCAATTTGGCCAGTCACCCTCCAAGTTTCGCCAGAGCTTACGCGCGCAACAACGATTTTCTGAGCACCCGGAAATACATCGACTGATCCAACGTGTCGGGGCAAGCTGAAGTTACTTGCGTCGCAGTTTGAGAAGAGTGCAAGTTCGATTTCTCAATGCGGCAAATGTGTCTTTGGTGCCCCCATCAGCACAACTATAAAGGGTGCAGCACGTCAAAGGTATCTGCTGTTGCAGAGGCTAAAAGATGCCAACCACCCTGCAATCCTTATGAGCAGCATTGCACGCATAACCCCCGCTCGAACATCGCGCGGCATCGGTCGCACGGGGCTCACGTTGATCATTCCAGCAAACGGCGCGCTGACTTCTGACGCTCAAACCACCCATGCAAACTGTTGTCATCTCCGCCGCAACACGGTCCGGACTCACAAAACCGTTGATCGCTCACTGACTCTGTGTACTGTATACAGGATACAGAAGATCCCGCTAACGGGGCATTTGATCAACATGGAGTACGCTCAATGACATTATCTAAGGGACTGGCTATTGGCTTGGCGACATCGCTGTTCGCAAGTGTGGCCTTTGCAGAAGACATCAAAGTGGGTTTTATTGGCTCACTGAGCTCTGATACCGGGCTTTCGACCCTGCGCGGGGCTGAGATCGCTATCGAAGAGCTTAACGCCGCCGGTGGCGTGATGGGCAAGCAGGTGGCGCTTGTCACCGCTGACACGGGCGAGGACGTGACCGAAGGCATCAAAGCCTATGAATATCTGGCTGAGACCGAGGAGGTTGATTTCATCATCTCCGGTTCCATTGACGATGTGAGCCTTGGCTGGCTGCCGCGTATGCAGGAATACCAGATCCCGACGCTGGACACCTGGACCTCCTACATCGGCATCATCGACATGGTCATCGAAGACCCTGAAACGATGACGCCCTATTTCATGAACATCGCGAGCGATGAAGCGCTGGCGACGCTCTACATCAACTTTGGTGCCGAAGTGCTCAAGGCCAAAATGGGGTTTGAGAGCGTTGTGATCCTTGCCGAGGATACGGCCTTTGGTCAGGCGATCACCGGTCTGGTGACCGAAGCGCTGGCCCCTGTCGCGGGGATCGAGGTCAAGGATACGATTATCTATGACATCGGCACCGTTGATTTTGCGCCGATCTTCTCCAAGGCGCAGGCCTCCGGTGCGGACTTTATCTATCAGGTCAGCTCTGTAAATTCTCAGGTGATCTCAAGCCAGTATGTGAAGTTGCAGGTGCCTATGGCAATGACGGGCGTGAACGTTTCTGCGCTGGGCATGGAGTATTGGGAGGACACAGGCGGTGCCGGTGGTGGTATCTCCACCCTGTCGCCCATTCCGTCGGTGGGCTTCCCGCTTGATCCGGTGAGCCAGAGCTTTGTGGACACCTATCAGGCCAAATACACAAGCCGTCCGGTGATCCCGCACTTCAATGGGTTCAACGCCTATCATGGTCTCAAGCAGGCGATGGCCGCCGCGACCGAAGCGGGTGGATTTGAGGATGTCAAAGCGTGGAATGCCGCGATGCTCAAGCAAGACCTGAAGCTGGAGAAAGACGGCAAGTTGTGGCTGCGCTACGGGTTCTGGCAGCACGGCGAAGTGGAAGAAGTCACCCAGCGGACCTACCCCCAGAACGCACGTTTTGACCTGACCGCGCCATATGAGGACGCGCAGCCGTCCATGGTGGTGGTGCAGTGGAAAGAAGACGGCAGCGTTGGTGTTGTCTATCCGTTTGAGTACGCAAACACCGAATTCGAACTTCCTTCCTGGGTGAAGTAAGACAGGCACACGTGAGGCGGGCTGCGGTCCGCCTTACTTTTGACCGGGCAGCACATGTTTCAAATCATCATTCAGGGGCTCTTGCTCAGCGGTCTTTATGCGCTGATCGCGATGGGCTTCATGCTGATCTTCTCCATCGGGCGGACGCTGAACCTTGCCTATGGGGCCTATCTGATGGTGGGTGGTTACATCTACTTTTGGCTCAGCCAACAGCTGGGCCTACCCAAGATCATCGGCATCGGTGGTGCCGTGGCCGTGGGTGTGATCATGGGGCTGCTCAAACACCGATTGATTGTGAAAACCCTCGAAGGCGATCATGTCGCTGTTGAAATTTCGACGTTGATACTGGCGGTTGTGCTGCAATCGGGCGTCATCCTGGTCTTTGGCGACAGTTCCAAGATTCTGCTGCCGATTGTGCCAGGTGTGGTCACCGTCGCAGGTGCGCAGGTGACCTACAACATTCTGACCGCCACGGTGATCAGCTGGGTGGTTATTCTCGCGCTCTATGCCTTTGTGCGCCGCACCCACACAGGCCGCGCGATGCAGGCGGTGTCGATGGACCCAAAGGGGGCTGCGATCTCAGGTGTGGACCCGGACCGCATCAACCTGATCACATGGGGCATTTCCGGTGGGCTGGGCGCGCTGGGCGGCGTTTTCTTTGCCAGCTACACGCAGCTTTATCCCTCCATGTGGGTGGCCCCGCTTATCATCTCCGTTGCGGTGGTGATTGTGGGTGGTATCGGATCGATCATGGGTACGCTGATCGTGGCGCATATCGTGGGCTTTCTGGAGGTCATCGTCGTCTCCGTCTGGGCCCCGGAGCTGCGCGGAATTTTCACGATGCTGCTGATCATCGGTGTGCTGATCATGCGCCCGCAAGGGCTGTTCGGGCGGGAGGAGACGCATTGACTTTTGCTGCCCTTTCCAACTGTGGACAGGCCGTTGCCTCGTGCCTAACCGGCGCGTCTGCTCCAGACCCGACCGCCCCCCCGAGAGGGCTTCCAGCAGCATCGGCTGCACGCAGTTCTTCTGTCGTCTTCGCTACACCCTTAGCACTTAAACGGACCGCCTCCCGAGGTCGGGTCTGGCGCAGAGGCTTGCACAACGTCGCAGGTGCCACATGAACCTGCGTCCACATCACTTTATCCTGTGGGGACTGCTGATCGCGGGCCTTCTGCTGATGCCTGAGCTTGTCTCCAAAGGCACGCTGCGCACGATGATCTTTGCCTGCTACCTGTCAATCTTTGCAATCAGCTGGGACATTCTGTCGGGCCGTACCGGGTACATCTCATTCGGGCATCCCTTCCTGATCGGCATCGGGGCCTATACCACTGCCATTCTGACCAAACGCTTTGACGTGCCGGTGGAGCTGTCGATCCCGATTGCCGTTGTCGTGACCATGGGCGCGGGGCTGATCGTCTTGCTGCCTGCGTTGCGGATCAAGGGCAGTTATTTCGCACTGGTCACGCTCGCGTTCATGGAGCTGATGTACCAGATGGTGCAGGTCGTGCGCCCGGACCTCACCGGCGGTACACGCGGCATCTCGGGCCTGCAGACTCTCACGCGGGGGGCGGTCAACGGCTATTACCTCGCTGTGAGCCTGATGATTGTGCTCGCGCTGGCGTCTTGGCTGCTGATGCGCACAAGGGTCGGCACAGCCCTCTGGGCGATTGGCATGAACGAAGAAAGCGTGCGCGGCTCGGGCCTCTCAACCACGCGGCTCAAGTGTTTTGCCTTCCTTGTGTCGGCCTTTGTCGCGGGGCTGGGCGGGGCGTTTTATGTGCACTACCTCGGCTCAATCGCGCCGCGTGCGCTCTTTGACATCAACTTCCTTTTTACCATCATCGTGGCCGTTCTGATCGGCGGGGCCGGAACGATTATCGGCCCGATCATCGGCGCGTTTTTCATGGTCTTCCTGCTTGAATGGCTGCGCCCGGTGCTGCCGGGGGCGGAGCGGTATTTCGTCTACGGGGCCATCGCGCTCTTGGTGTATATGTACCAGCCGCGCGGCATCATGGCGATTGCGGAAAGCCTGCGCGCCCGAGTTGCAAAGGGCCGGACATGAGTAGCGCGTTGGAGGTTCGCAATCTGGTTAAACGCTTTGGCGGTCTGGTGGCCACCAATGATCTGAGCTTTGATCTGGCGGAAGGTGAAAGCCTTGGGCTTATTGGCCCCAACGGTGCGGGCAAGACGACCGTGTTTTCTCAGATCATGGGAGAGTTGCGCCAGACCAGCGGCACGATCAAGCTGTTTGGTGAAGAGATCAGTGCGCGCTCGACGTCTGAGCGGATTGCGCGAGGTGTAAGCCGTACCTATCAGGTGCCGCGCCCCTTTGCGGACTTGAGCGTGGCGGAAAACATCCGTGTGGGCCTGATGCCTGACAGCCTGCGCGCGATGATCTTTGGCGGAAATGATCACGACAAGGAGCAAGAGATAGCGCTTTCTGTGGGCTTCACTGCCGCAGACCTGACCCGCCCGGTTTCTGAACTGGCCATGGGTGATCTGCGCAAGCTGGAGTTTGCGCGCACACTTGCGACAGGGGCCAAAGTCCTGCTTCTGGATGAGGTTTTTGCCGGGCTGACCACCGGCGAGATCGCGATGATTGCGGCGTTGATCCAGGATTTGCGCAGCCGAGGGTTCACATTTCTGATGGTCAGTCACGACCTTCCCGCGATGGAGCCGTTGATCGACCGGGCCATCGCGATTGAACGGGGCATTCTGCTGGCCGAGGGATCTTTTTCTGACGTCCTCGCGGACAAGGCGGTGCGCGCCTCCTATCTGGGAGAAGCCTGATGGCGGTGCTGGAGATTGACAAACTGTCGGCCTTTTATGGCAAGGCGCAAGCGCTGAGCGAGGTGTCGCTAAGCGTTGAAGAAGGCCAGACGATCGCGATTGTCGGGGCCAATGGCGCGGGCAAATCCACCTTGCTGGACGCGATCATGGGGCTGGTGAAAACCAAAGGGGCGATCCGCCTGCACGGGACTGACATTGCGCGAATGACTTCCGCCCAGATCGTGAAACGCGGCGTCGGCTATGCGCCGGAGCGGTTCAACCTGTTCCCGCATATGACGGTACGCGACAACCTGATGGTCGGGGCCTACACCGCGCGCGACGACATTGCCGCAAACCTTGACCGGGTGCACAAACTCTTCCCCCGGTTGGAGGAACGCGAGGGGCAGGAGACGTCAACGCAGTCCGGCGGAGAGCGGCAGATGGTGTCATTGGGCCGCGCGCTGATGACCTCACCGAAACTGCTGTTGGTGGATGAACCGACGATTGGTCTGGCCCCCAAGGTCTGTCTTGAGATTGCCGAGGTGCTCCGGCGGCTCAGCGCTGAGTTGGGGTTGACCGTGATCGTGACAGAGCAGAACGCGAACTTCGCGCTCTCGCTTGCCAACCACCTCTATGTCCTCGAAGGCGGGCATGTGACGGCGCAAGGTACGGCGGACGAATTGTCCAAGGACGATACGCTGGCCAAAAGCTACTTCGGGGCCTGATCACAGATTGGCGGCGGGGTATAGCCAGCGATCTCACGCTCCACCGCGCGGGCAAAGGCAAGGCAAGTGTAATCCCGCCCGTGGCCCGCGATGCCCTGATAGCCCACGGGCAACCCGCCAACCCGCGCCATAGGCCCCACAACTGAAGGCAGGCCGACAACGCCGGAATAGCCCGACCAGAAGAGCTGCGTGTTCTCCAATTGCTGCACGTTGTTGACCGGGAACCGCCGGAACGCCCGCAGGCCTGCTTCGTCCTTGGGAAAGGCCGCACTTGAGGCGACAGGCGCGATGATCACGTCCACATCCTCAAAGAACGCATCAAAGGCCAGCCGCGCGATGCGGCGGTTGTTGTCGAGGGTCAGCCATTCGCGGTGACTGATCTGCGTGCCGGACATGCGCGCGCCGCCAATGCGTTTCACATCCTCGGGCGCGTCATTGTAGGGGGCCACGGCGGCTTCGGCATCCGCATCGCTCATCCCCAGTGACAGCGCCGCGCCGAGCAGTTTGAGGTAGAGCATGAAGTGCTGTTCACTGTCGATCTGGGGCAGGCGGTCGCGGATGACGGTCGCCCCTGCCGCTTCAAGCTGATCGGCAAATGCCGCCAGCGCATCAAGGTAGGCCTGATCCACCGGGGCCGCAGGATCGCCCAGCATCAGGGCCACGCGGAACTCCGACAGCGATGTCCGATCATCGGCAGGCAGGGCAAGCTGCCACTGCGAAGCGTCAAAAGGTGAGGGGCCTTGTAGCACGTCAAAAGCCAGCGTCAGGTCCGCCGCTGAGCGCGCCAATGGTCCGGCCACCGCAATGTCGATATCGCCGTACCAGCCTTCCAACGTGTGCCCCTTTTTTGAGACCGCGTTCCATGTCGGCTTCAGCCCGAACACGCCGTTGTAGTGCGCCGGGTTGCGGATGGACGACCCGATGTCGCTTCCCACTTCGAGGGCGGCCATGCCCGTGGCGACGGATACACCGGACCCGCCGGAGGAGCCGCCTGATGTGCGCGATGTGTCCCACGGGTTTGAGGTGGAACCGTAGATTTCATTGAAGCTTTGCCACTCCACCAGTTTGAGCGGCACGTTGGTCTTGCCATACACAATCCCGCCCGCCGCGCGGTAGCGTCTAACGGCGTCGGAATCCTCAGGCCGGATGTTGTCGCGCAACTCCTGAATGCCCCATGTGGTCGGGCTGCCTGCAAGGTCAAAGCTCTCTTTCACCGTGATTGGCACGCCGTGCAACGGCCCCCGCCGCGTGCCTTGGGCGGTCTCTGCGTCGCAAGCCTGCGCCTCGGCCATTGCAGCAGCGCGGTCTTGCCATATCACGGCATTCAGGGTGGGGTTGAGCGCGTCGACCCGGTCAAAACACTGCTGTAGCTGTTCTACAGCAGTTGTTTCCCCCGCTTGTATCGCCTTGGCAATTTCAATCGCGTTCAGCATGAGTTCAGCCCGCCGCCAGTGGCAAACGACGTTCCAACACCCGCGCCATCACCGACGCCCCGACAGGCAGGACGTCGGGATCAAGGAAGAACCCCGGATTGTGCAAGGGCAGGGTGCCCGCGTGACCGACAATGCAATAGGCACCCGGCACAACCTTGAGCATATCGGCAAAGTCTTCGGAGCCTGTGGCGGGGTCAATCTTGTCGCTGACGTTCTCGGCCCCGACAATGTCCGCGGCCGCTTCGAGGTAGGCATCGGACAGGTCCGCGTCATTCACCAGCACATCAAAGATGTTGCGCAGTTCCACCGTGATCTCGACACCGTAAGCCTTGCCCATCCCTTCGCAAAGCTCCGTCATGCGTTGGGCCGCAGTCTCGTAGACCACATCCTTGAAGTACCGGATCGTGCCCGCCAGCGTCGCCGTATCGGGCACCACGTTATAGGCGGCACCGGCGTGAATCTGTGTCACCGAGATCACGCAGGCATCCAAGGGCGGCACGTTGCGTGACAGGATCGTCTGAATTTGCCCCACGAGCGAGGAGGCAATGACCACCGGGTCGCGAGAGGCCTGCGGCATCGCCGCGTGGCTGCCGCGCCCTTGCACGTGGATGTCAAAGAACGCGGCCCCCGCCATCGCCGTGCCCTTGCAGATTGCGACCTTGCCCGGTTCCCCGTTGGGAAAGTTGTGCATCCCGTAAATTTCATCACAGGGGAATTTGTCAAACAGCCCTTCGGCCAGCATCCCTCGGGCCCCGCCAAGGCCCTCTTCTGCGGGTTGGAAAACCAGCACCGCCGTGCCGTCAAATTCCCGTGTCTCTGCCAGATGTTTGGCCGCGCCCAGCAGCATGGTGGTATGCCCGTCGTGACCGCAGGCATGCATCACGCCCGGATTTTTGGAGGAATAAGCCAGGTTGGTTTCCTCATCTATTGGCAGCGCGTCCATGTCCGCGCGCAGGCCCACACGTTTTGGGCCATCGCCCTTACCCTTGATGATCGCCACAACGCCGGTCTTGGCAATACCCTCATGCACTTCGTCTACGCCGTAGGCGCGCAGTTTTTCGGCGACAACCTTGGCGGTGCGCGCCTCTGTGAACCCAATCTCCGGATGGGCGTGCAGGTCTTTGAAAATCTCGGTCAGCTCATCCTTAGCAG
Organism: Sulfitobacter sp.; assembly: GCA_045105735.1. Taxonomy (GTDB): domain Bacteria; phylum Pseudomonadota; class Alphaproteobacteria; order Rhodobacterales; family Rhodobacteraceae; genus Sulfitobacter. The sequence goes on from JBGCDV010000012.1 coordinate 82,368, forward strand.
CGTCGATGGTGGGGAGCACGGGCATGGCGGTTTCCTTTCGTCAGCGTTTCAATGGGGCGGTTTCGCCATTTCTGGCTCGGACATAGATCGGCAGTTTTCCAAGCGCCTTTGAATCCCGGATGGCTTTGTCATCTTCGGTCATCGGGGCTTGGCCCGCCAGCGGCTCAGAACCGCCGCTCATATGCGTGGTCTCGAAAACATAAAAGACTTCTCGTTTGACGCCCGCAACCAATTGGCGGTTTTCGTTGCGCACCGCTGAGCGGCGGTCTTTCTTTTTCAGCGGCAGGACAATGCCATAGTCGCAGGCGTATTCGCAGGTGTGTCCAAGGCCGAAATCAGTGTTCGCAATTTCGTCTTTCGTTGGATCACGCCATCTCAACTCAAGGCGTGGCAGTGGCAGATCATCCATGATGCGCGCCTCCTATGTCACCTTGCCCGTACCAAACTCCACATCACTGCCCGGTGCTGCATCCAGCAGCAGGCGTGTGTATTCATCCGTCGGGTTGGCATAAACTGCGGCCGTTGGGCCTTGCTCCACCACAACACCGTTTTGCATGACAATCAACCGATCACAAATCTGCGCGGCCACGCGAAGGTCGTGGGTGATAAACAGCATCGCAAGGTTGTAGCGGTCGCGGATGTCATCCAGCAGGTCAAGCACCTGCGCCTGCACCGAGACATCGAGGGCTGAGACCGCTTCATCTGCGATCAGCACATCGGGTTTCACGGCAAGCGCGCGGGCGATGCAAATGCGCTGGCGTTGTCCGCCAGAAAACTGGTGTGGATAGCGGTCGAGCGCATCAGGGGAGAGACCCACAAGCTCCATCAGGCCGCGCGCCTCCTGCGTCGCCTGCGCGGCAGGCACGCCAAAGTTGACCGGGGCCTCGATCAGCGATTGCCCGATGGTACGGCGCGGGTTGAGCGAGCGGTAGGGGTCTTGAAAAACGATCTGCACCTTCTTGCGGTGCGGGCGCAATTTGCCCTCAGACAAGGTCGCAATCTCGGTGCCATGCAGGCTGATGGAGCCGGAGGTGGGATCAATCAGCCGCGCGATGCAGCGGGCGACGGTGGATTTGCCAGAGCCGCTTTCACCGACGATGCCCAGCGTCTCACCCTTGCGCACATGCAGGTCAATGTCTTGTGCGGCATGCACAATCCGGTCACGCGACAACCATCCGGTGCGGCCATAAATCTTGTTGAGCTTGCCCACCTCAATCGCCATCTCCCCTTCGACATGCACCCGCGCGGGCGGCGTCATGGAGGGGACGGAGGCCATCAGCATTTGGGTATAGGCTTCCTGCGGGTTCTTGAGGACTTCATCGCGGGTGCCCTGTTCGACAATCCGGCCATGTTGCATCACCACAATGCGGTCCGCGATTTCGGCGACCACGCCAAAGTCATGGGTGATGAACAGCACACCCGTGCCGCGCCGCTCCTGCATCTCTTTCACAAGCTTAAGGATTTGCGCCTGGGTGGTCACATCAAGCGCAGTTGTCGGTTCATCCGCGATCAGCAGCGACGGATCGAGGACCAGCGCCATCGCGATCATGATCCGCTGGCGCTGCCCGCCTGAGAGCTGGTGCGGAAAGCTATCGACCATCTTTTCCGGGTCGGGCAGGTGGACCGCATCCATAATCTCTATCGCGCGGGCACGGCGTTCGGAGGCGGACATGCTGGTGTGAATCTCCAGCATCTCCGAGATTTGTTCGCCCACCCGCGCCACAGGGCTGAGGGCTGTCATCGGTTCCTGGAAAATCATCGCCATCTTGGTGCCACGCAAATCGCGCAAGCGGTTGGGTGCCGCCTTGATGGTGTCCTCCCCCTCAAGCCGGGTTTCGCCCGCCTCAGGTGTCAGCGCCTTGGGCAGCAAGCCCATAACGGCCTGCGCGGTCACCGACTTGCCAGAGCCGCTTTCACCAACGACACAAACGATCTCCCCCGGCATGACGTCAAAGCTGATGTTTTCAACGGCATGGGCGCGGTCCAATCCCTTGGGCAGGGCAACGCTCAGGCCGGAGACAGACAGGATCGGGTCTTGTGTCATGGCTCAGACCTGCTTGGAAAAGCGCGGGTCCATCGTGTCGCGCAGACCGTCGCCAAGGATGTTCACCGACAATACCGTCAGCGCAAGGATCGCACCGGGGTAAAGGATGTTATGCGGGTAAAGCTGGAACACCTGCCGCCCCTCCGCCATGATGTTCCCCCATGTTGGGATTTCCGGCGGAATGCCTATGCCCAGAAAGCTCAGGATCGCCTCAATGATGATGGCGGAGGCGACGATAAACGTACCCTGCACGATCAGCGGCGCGATGGTGTTGGGCAGAACGTGGCGGATCAGTAGCAGCGGCACGGGCGTGCCTGCGGTGATTGCCGCCTCAACATATGGTTCCTCCCGGATCGACAGCACCACGGAGCGGACCAATCGGACCACCCTTGGTATTTCAGCGACAACAATCGCGACGATCACCGATAAGAGCCCCGCGCTGAACAGCGAGACAATTGCGATGGCCAACAGGATCGCCGGGATCGCCATCATCCCGTCCATGATCCGCATGATGAAACCGTCGGCCCAGCGGAAGTAGCCGGCAATCAAGCCAATGGTCATGCCCGCTGCAATTGCGATCACGGCAACCGAAATGCCCACGATCAGCGATGTCCGCGCGCCATAGACCACCCGGCTATAAACATCGCGGCCCAGGGTGTCGGAGCCAAGCCGGTAAGTCACGGCGACTTTTTGCCCGGTGTCATAGTCCCGTACCGTCGCCTCATAGCCCGGCACCTTGTTACGGTTTGCCGGGCTGATCGCCGAGGGGTCGCGGGTATCCAGATATGGGGCGAGGATGCCCATGAGGGCGATTAACAAGGCAAGGCCGCCGCCCAGCAGGACTGAGGTATTGCCAAACATCCGGCCCAATGTCTGGCGGAACGGCGATTGTGCGGTATCAGCAGCCATCAGTAGCGGATCCTCGGATCAAGAAGGGTATAGCTCACGTCGATCAGCAGATTGATGCCCACATAGATGACGGAAAAGAACAGGATCACGGCCTGAATGGTCGGGAAATCGCGGTTCAGCACCGCCTCCACCGTCAGCAGGCCCAGTCCGGGAATGGTAAAGACGCTTTCGGTCACGACCACGCCGCCGATCAGGATGGCGATGGCAAGGCCAATGACCGTGACAATAGGCACCGCCGCATTGCGCAAGGCGTGGCGCATCATAACCTTGGTTTCGGTCTGGCCTTTGGCGCGCGCGGTGCGGATGTAGTCTTCGCCCAGCACCTCAAGAACGGAAGTGCGGGTCATGCGCGCAATGAAAGCGACAAAGATAACTGAGAGGGCCACGGATGGTAGGATCAGCCGATACGCCCAGCCGCCAATCCCGTCGGCGATACGTTGGTACCCCTGAACGGGCAGCCATCGAAGCTCTACTGAGAAGACATAGATCAGCGCATAACCAATCACGAAAACCGGGACCGAAAAGCCCAGCACCGAAAAGCCCATGATGGTCCGGTCAAACCAACTGCCTTGTTTGTAAGCGGCCCATGTGCCCAGCGGCACGGCAATCAGAACAGTGAGCACGATGGTCATCAAAGACAGTGACAGCGTCGGCTCAATCCGGTTCAGGATCAGCTCGCTCACCTGTTTTTTATAGTAAAAACTGTTGCCCAGCTCGAATTGCAGGACATTGCCAAACCAGATGGTGAACTGCCGCCACAGCGGTTCCTCCAGCCCCAGTTCTGCGCGGATGGCTGCAATCTGATCGTCGGTGGCAAAGTCGCCCGCAATCATCGCGGCCGGGTCACCGGGCGTCAGGCGCAGCAGCAAAAAGATAAACACGGCGACAAACAACATCACCGGGATCGTCGCAAGCACGCGCTTGAGCAAATAACTGAACATGTTCCACCTCAGGAATGTGAGCGGCCACGTGTGCACGCAGCCGCCCGACAGATGTCTCTACTCTTTGGAGATGTTCCAGAAGACCGGAATACCTGCGGAGAGATAGCCTTTGACGTTGTTGCGGATCGACGAAGGCGTGTTGAACTGACCCAGGTGGATGTGGGTCGGATACTCAACCCAGCGGGCCTGCAGCGCTTCGACAATGCGCTTTTGCTCGTCAAACTCTGTCGCACGGGCAAAGTCATCGCGCAGCTTCTCGATCTCTTCGTCACAAGGCCAGCCAAAGAGCGCCTTGTCACAGCCCGCGTTCAGGAACGCCATGGCCAGCGGGTTAAAGAGATCACCTGCATCCCATGCGGTAGCAAAGGCGTTCCAGCCGCCATCCGCCGGCGCGTCCTTTTTGGAGCGACGTGCCACCAGCGTGGACCAGTCCATCGACTGCATGTCGACGTTCAGGCCAACCGCTTCCATCAGGTCCTTGGCCACAGGGGCAAGGTTCGTCAGGACGGGGACGTTGGTGGAGTGCATGAGCAGCACGGGAGTGCCGTCATAGTTGGCCTCTGCCAGCAGCTCGCGCGCCTTGGCAAAGTTGCTCTCCAGCAGACCGTCCATATGGGCGTCGGTCTCAAACGGCAGGCCACAGACGAACATCGCCTTGCAGGTCTGATAGTAGTTTTCATCCCCGATCGTCGCCTGCAGGAAGTCTTCCTGATTGAAGGCATAAAGCAGCGCCTGACGGATTTTGGGGTTGTCAAACGGTGGGTGCAGGACGTTGAAGCGGAACGTGTACTGCAAACCGGCAGGGTTCGGTGCCTGATTATAGGTTTCGCCCGCCTCTTCGAGAATCGGCAGCAGGTCTGGTGGGACGGATTCGATGATGTCGATCTCACCTGCGATCAGCGCGGTCACCGCCTGTTGCATGTCACGGATCGGGGTCCACTCCACACGGTCCACCTTGGCCAGCTTGGCCCCGGCAAGGCCGTCTGTTGCCTCGGAACGTGGCTCATAGTCGTCAAACTTTTCATAGACAACCTTGGTGCCCGGCTCCCATTCGTCGTTGTTGAACATGTAAGGACCGGAGCCGATATATTCGGTGATCTGCTCGGATCCGGGTGTCGCGGCAATGCGCGCAGGCATCATGAACGGCACGTTGGACGAGGGTTTCGCCAGCGCCAGCTCAATCAGGCCGGTTGGTGTGTTGAGCGTAAACACCATCGTCTTGTTGTCTGTTGCCTCAAGGCTTTCGACAAAGGTCATCATTTTTTGACCCATGGCGTCTTTGCTCGCCCAGCGGTTGATGGAGGCAACTGTATCTTCGGCTGTCACATCAGCGCCATCGTGCCACTTCAGGCCGTCGCGCAGGGTGATCGTGACGGTCTTACCGTCGTCCGACCGGGTCACAGCATCCGCCATCTGAGGCTGGATTTCACCTGCCGTATCCAGCGCAAACAGCGTGTCATAGATCATATAACCGTGGTTGCGGCTGATGTAGGCTGTGGTCCAGATCGGATCGAGGATTTTGAGCCCTGAGTGCGGCACCACGCGCAGAACCGTTTCTGCAATGGCTGCGGGGGCTGAGACGGCAAGTCCTGCAGCGAGGGCAACCGCAGCGGCTGCTCCCTTCAGGACGCCGCGACGAAAAATATGCAGCATTCGTTAAGTCTCCCTATTGAAGCAAAGTCTTTGCTTTGCGTAGGGTCAACTATTCCGACAGATTGGTGTTGAGTCAAACATTGAGTGTATACTGTATACAAATACGTCAGATCAGGGAGCGCGACATGACAACAAATGAGCATTGGCAGGCATCGGCTTGTGAACTTGCCCAAGATATCGCCAAGGGCGCGGTATCGGCGCGCGAGGCTGTTGAAGCCTGCGTTGGGCGTATGCAGGCGCGCAACGGTGCAATGAACGCCGTTGTCGACGATCTCTCGGATCAGGCACTGGCGGAGGCTGCGCGTCTTGATGAGGCATTTGCCGCCTCCGGTCCCGTTGGCCCGCTGCATGGTGTGCCGATCACCATCAAGGAAAACATCGATCAGGAAGGCCGCGCGACGCCAAACGGTGTGGCCGCGTTCAAAGACCTGATTGCCCCCGCAGACAGCCCCTTTGTCGCGAACTTGAAAAACGCTGGGGCCATCGTGATCGGGCGGACCAACACGCCAGAGTTTTCCTTTCGCGGCACCACGGACAACCCGCTGCATGGCCGCACGTTCAACCCGTGGAACGACTGGGCCAGCGCGGGTGGATCATCAGGCGGTGCCTCCTCGGCGGTGATGTCGGGCATGGGGCCGATTGCACATGGCAACGACATCGGGGGCAGCCTGCGCTTTCCGGCGACCTGCACCGGGGCTGCGACGGTCAAGCCGGGCCTTGGCCGCACACCTGCCTACAACCCGTCACAAACCGCTGAGCGCGGGATATTGGCGCAGGTCACATCGGTGCAGGGTGTCATCTGCCGAGAAGTGCGTGATGTGCGTCTGGCCATGCAAAGCGCCATCGCCTACAGCCCGCAAGACCCGTGGCAGGTGCCGATGCCGTGGGAAGGGCCGGCGCATGACGGTCCGATCAAAGTCGGTTTCACCCGTGAGGCATACGGGTATGAGATGGCCCCGGCGGTGGAACAGGCCTTGCTCACCGCGCGCGATGCGCTGACCGATGCGGGATATGTCGTGGAAGAGATCGAGGTGCCGAACGTCTTTGAGATCGGGACCGAAGGCACGCGCACGTTGTTTGGCGAAGCCAAAACCATGCTGTTGCCCATGATGCGCGAACATGGCAGCGCTGACTTCAATACCTACTTCGACCACTGCTTTGACATCGCCCCCCCTTACGAGGGCGAGGCGCTGCTTGCGGCCTACGCCCGGCGCGCGGCCTTCGTTCGGTCTTGGTTGCTGCTGCTGAGTGACTATCCGTTGGTGTTGACCCCCTTCCTGCTGCAACCCACCTACGCCCATGCCCGCGACTATGAGGGGCGCGACGGCGCGGCAGAGGTTATGGAAAAAGGGTTTTATTCCTTTGCGATGAATTTCATGGGGCTGCCTGCCGGAAATGTGCCGGCAAACTACAACGACGGCCTGCCGGTGGGCGTGCAGGTCGTCGGCCAGCGCTTTCGCGAGGATATGATACTGGACGCCTGCGAGGCCATTGAGGATCGGGTTGGTATGATGGCGCACAGGTTGTTTGAACGCGGCTAGCGTGAGACGAACGGATCCTCGACCTTTGGCCAATATCCTCCATCTCGCTTCGTGTAGGGGATATTGGCATAGTCCGGCGTAATCGCGCCGGGGCCGTTGATATAGACCACCTCGGAGGCGATTGGCGCAAAGCCCGCATAAAAGTGCTGTGACGATTTGACGACAACGGCGCGCATCTGTCCAAGGTCGAGCCCCAGATCGGTAAAGCCAACGGGATGAAAGGCCTGCGTGCGCTTGTCGCTCAGCACGATGTGCACACCATCCGCCTCAAGCCAGACCCCTGTGCCCATGGCCATCTTGCTGTCGCCCATCCATTGAAACATATCCGGCTTGATGCCGCGCACTGTGACGCGCAGATCAATGGGATCGCCCGAGGACACATCAACCTTTCCGCCAAGCCGTACCTTCATCTGTCCACCGACGCCCACGTCTTCGCACATGCGCACCAGCACAGGGTCCCAGAAGATGCCCAAGGCCACGTCTTTCATCCCCCGGGCCAACACTTCCCGAAGCACAAAGGTGCTGTCGGCGGGTGCGCCTCCGCCTGCGTTGTCCGCGAAATCAGCGATCACGAGCGGGGCGTCTGGCGCTGCCGCAACCTTGTCCAACGCGCTGCCGATTGTCGGCCAGTCCGGCAAAAGCTGTGACCTCAGCGCCCAAAGTTTTTTTCCGAATTCCTGCGCCACCTCGGCGGCCTTTTCCGAATCCTCATCCGCAATCACCAGCATCCGCGCGCCAACACGGGCGCAATCCCCCCAAGGGAACCCATGCACCAGCGAGACGGAGAGCACGCCGTCTTTACCCTCTCGCGCGGAAATCTCATCCACAAACCCGCGTATTGGTGGGCGTGTGGTGTGAAACATAGTGATCATCCGGCAATCGTAGTCGCGCATGACCGGCTTGATCTTGCCTTCCGCTGTATCGGCGGCCAGCGAGAACAGCTCGCGGGCGCGGTCCGGCGTGTCGGTGTGGGGGTATTCCTTGTAACAGATGATCAGGTTCGCAGCCTGCATCATGGTGTCGGTCAAATGGCTATGTGGATCGATCTCAAGCCCAATGACAGCATGCTCCCCCAGCAGCGCGCGCGCACGAGACAGAAGGTCTCCTTCACAATCATCGTATCCATCCGCAATCATCGCGCCGTGCATGGAAATCAGGAAAATGTCCGGTTTCTCCTGCGCGACCACTGCCAGGATTTCATCGCGGTAGGCCTCATAGGCGGTCTTTATCGTCGGCCCGGCGGGCTGGGCAAAGGCGGACAGTGTTTCTGCGACGTCCCACCCCCGCGCCTCGGCCATGCGCCGCCATTCATGCAACGGCGCAGAAAAGATGTTGGGCGTCTCCTGCGTCGCCTGACGGGAGACGAAGCTGTCCTCAAAGGCCAGCCGTCCCGTAGGGATGGGCGAAAAGGAGTTTGTCTCGGTCGCCAGCCCTGCAATCAGAATTTTCATGTATCCCCCTTTGGTGGCACTTTTGCTAGGCTGCTTGGCCCTCATTGCGCAGCATGAAATCCGCCTGTCGTGCATGGTCCCGCACAAAATCGACGTTTGGCAGGTCATTGCCCAACGCGCGTGCTTGGGCCTGTTCCCGCGACAGCCCATGTGCAAGCCATCGCGCGACCAGGCGCGCCTCAAGTACATCGCGCGGCACAGCAAGCGTGACCGTCAGGTCAAACAGATCGGCAAGCTCTGACCAAGGTGCTTGATCCAGCAGCAGATAATTCCCCTCTACCAGAACCACGCGGGTGGACGCGGCGACCATACCACCCTTCGGGACCGTTTTGTCCGCGACCCGGTCAAACGTTGGGTAGGCGACATCAGCTTCGGTGTGCAACTGCCGGATAAGGTCCACAAAGGACGCTGCGTCAAATGTCTCTGGCGCACCTTTGCGGTCCAGCAGGTCACGCGCGATCAGATCGGCGTTGTCCATGTGAAACCCATCCATCGGCACGACAGCGGCAGAGACAGACAGCGCCTCAGCCAGTAATTCTGCGACGGTGGATTTGCCGGACCCGGGACCGCCCGCCAACCCCACAATCACGCGCGACTGCGCGCCCGCACGGCGCGCGATCTCTTCGATGAGCCTGGCTGTTGTGATCTCGATCACGTCTGTTGCGCGCTCCGTTGGGTTCCGGTGACCCCCTTACGGTAGCCACCGGCCCGCCAAAGAGCAATCGTCGGGGTCCGCTGCTTTCAGCTTGCTGCCTTGAGCTGTGAGGGCGTGGTGATGCTCATCTCGGACCATTCAAGGTCGCCTTCATACCGCCACGCCATCTGCCCGTTTGCATCCAGCGCAAACAGATGCAGCCAGCGGTTGTCAAAGAGCGCCCGCACCCCTTCATGCCGCTTCAGAATATCACTCATCGCCTCCCGCGGCGCTTCGATGCAGACCGAAAGCCGGAGCGGATCATGGGCATACCCCTCACCATCATGCACTGATTGCCAAGGCAGGCCGGCCCGCAATGTGCCGCCGTTCCCTTCAACCACGCCAATGCCCCCGACCACATTGTGCAGCAGCTTGTTGCCTGAGCCGAAGGTCTCAGGTGCTACGGTGGAGCCATAGTATTGCAGGCTGATCCAACTGGCGACAACCACGGGTGCGGTCATGATCAGCTCCAAAACGCCGAAATCCTTGTCGGCCTTCCAGTCATAGTCGTGCAGGAAAGCGCGCCCCGAGAGGTCTTTGCCAGCGGTCCGGCGGCGCGGGGCCGCGATGAAGGCTTTGCATCCGGCCAAGGCCCATTCGGGCCGCGTTTCAGCCCAGTCGCGGCTGCGCAGATCAATATCCGCGTCATCCGCAGCCCGTGGAAGCCGCAGGGCGCGATCCCCCCGGGTGACCGCACCAGCCATCGCCAGCCAGCTTTTGGCCTGGCTCAGGTCGGCGGCGTGCGCGCCTAGATCATGGTCGGCGTCGTACAACGTCACGGCATCGGTGGTAGTGTCATGCAACCCGCCCAAAAACAATGTGTCATCCGGGATGTCGATGCCACGCTCCCGCAGACCTCCCTGCACCTCCTTGCTGTTGAGCAAGCCCGCGAGCAGCCGGGCGTTCACCTCACCGGAATACCCGCCACAGGCCCCACAATGCAGCCCGCTGGCAAAGGCGTTGTTGACGACATTGGCACCGTGACCCGCCAAGATAACCAGCCGCGCGAAGTTCTGTGTAAACGACATGGCCCTCAGGATCGTCTCGGCGGCATCGATCTGCGCGGTTAGACCCAAGGCAGGGTCGAGCCGGGGGGGCGGGCCGCCGGGAACATCGTTGGGGGCAAGGTTCAGGGTGTCGCGCAGAAGCTTGCCTGCATAGATTGGCCCTGCAGCCTCAACAAAGGCAAACGACGACACGGCAGCCAATTTGAACCGTCCCCATGCCCGCACTGCCCGCGCGGCAAGCCGCGCACTTTGATCCACAGCCGGGTCTTGCCCCCGTGCTGTAGAGTGTACCCCAGCGTTCAGGAGAACCGGCAAGCGCAACTCCTCCACGTCCGAGGCAAAACCCTTGTGCGCCGCCGTCAGGCCAAAGAACCCCGCAAATCCGAGGGTCTGGATGGTGTCATCGACCCCTTCCAGCGCCCGGCGGAACACTTCGGAGCGTACATCAATGCAAAAGGCGGCCTGCAAGGCTGGCCGGGCCTGCGTGGTCTTTGGGGCGTCTGCAGACAAGGTTTCGGCCAAGCCCCGTTGCTCTGCACGCTCCCAGGCGTCTTGCAGGATCGCTTTTATCCGCAGATCCGCATCTGCGCTCAGCGGTGCAGCATGTTCTGCCTTCACCTTTTCCCACTCCTGCGCAATGGCATCGCCGTACTGAACCCACAGTGCCTCTTCCCAGAGCAGGCGAATGGTCAATATATCCGCAATGGTCTCATCGGTTCCTTCCGCCAGCTCAGCTTGCCACAGCTTGTAGCGCGCGACCTGTGCCCAGCCGCCCAGCGTAAACAGCAACTGGTGCAGGTAGGTCTCTAGCATCGCCTCTGTGAGCCCGAGCCGTTTGGCCGCGCGGTGCAATGCGTCTTGGGCATTTTGCGGGGTTTCGCTCACGAATTGTGCAAACCCTCTCAGCCCGGCAATTTCGGGGGTCAGGTCATGGGTCGCCGTCTGCCGCCATGCGTCATAGGCCCCGCGCCGCTGCGGGGCGGCCCACAGTGCTTGCCCTTGATCGAAGTACCCCGCAGCCCAGTGGCCAAATCGATCTGCAATGATCCCCGGCCAGTCGATGCCAGAGGTTTGAGCCGCGAGGTCAGCGACGGTTGGCAAAGGTGCGTGCGCTTTGTCTGGTTGTGCCACGGCTTGCCGGATGGTGGCCGGATCACATGCCGCGCCTACCGGTTGCGCGGCAATTGCCGCCTCAATATCGCTGTCGGTGATGCGGTCATCGGCCAGCCGAGCGTGATACCAGCTGTTTGGCATGGTGACCGGCACGCCACCGACACGGCGCAACCGTGCGCCAACATCGGCAAGCGTTTCATGGGTTTGCCCCAAATAGGGGTTCACCGCGACAGAGGACGCCAGCGGCCAGACCGGTGGAATGGCCCGTGCGGCCTTGTTGCTGGCCTTGAGCAGAGTATCGGGAGAAAGCGTGGAGGACATGTTCATCATTTTATTCCTTTGAATTGCTCAAGAAGACCGCTTGGTCCGCCAGCCGCCCAGCAGCTTGTCAAAAACCGCGTTGGCATAAAGTCCATTTGACAGGTGCACCCGAAGACCCGCCGCCGCAGGGTGGTACGCCCAAAGTGGAAACATCGCCTGTGCCACCGCCACCAGCCCAAAGCTCAGCAGTGCCAGCACGATCAGCGCCCATTCCAACGGCCCCGGTGCGGGAGTGGGAGGCAGGGTCCCTGCCATCAGCCACTCCGACCCGGTTTGCAGTGCGAAATACCCAAATGCTGCGGCGACAGAGAAGGCGGCAGTGCGCAGTGTGAGAACACGAGGGGCGGCATCTGCCAGGCCTTGTGCCAACAAGTAGGCCACGCCAAAGATGAGGATCGCACCCAAGGCGATGCCTTGCGGTGATTTGCCCGTCAGACCAAAGATCAGCCCCACACCAGCATAGATCAGCAGCGCCAGCACAAAGGCGCGGCCCACCGCCCCGCCCCGTGGGATCGCCACAGGCCCGGGCCGCCGGATCGCCGCCACACTTTCCACTGCAGTGCCCGACGCCAGAAAGGCATGCGCCTTATAGAGCGAGTGGGTCACGATATGCAGGAGCGCGAGAGGAAAGAGCGCCAGACCACATTGCAGAATCATGAACCCCATTTGCGCGACAGTGGACCACGCCATTGAGGTTTTGACAGCCGATTGCGTCAGCATCACCAGCCCGCCGAAAAGCGCGGTAAATCCGCCAAGCATGACCAGAACCGCCAAGACACCGGGCGCCAGCAACATCACATCCGACATCCGGATCAGCAGAAATCCTCCTGCGTTGATCACCCCTGCATGGAGCAGGGCGGAAACCGGTGTTGGTGTCTCCATCACCTCCGTCAACCAGCCATGTGTGGGGAATTGCGCGGATTTCAGGATGGCCGCAACGGCCAGCAACCCGGCAATCCAGCCAGAGACACTCTGCCATTCCGCCTGTTTTGCTATGGCCAGCACCTCAGCAATATCGCCGGTGCCGTAGTGGGTGTAGATCAGCACAACAGCCAGCAGCAAGGCGGCGTCGCTGAGCCTTGCCGTGATCCATTTCTTGCGCGCGGCGCGTTGGGCGGCAACCCGGTCAGGGTAAAACAGCAATAGCTTGTGCAAACACAAGCTGGTGGCGATCCAGGTCAAAGCCAATTGAAAGACGTTGCCCGCAATGACCAGCAACATCACCGCCGCCAGTGTCGCGCAGAGCCACCCGGTAAACGGGCCCTGCCGCGCCTCACCGTCCATGTACGTCGCCGAAAAGCGCAAGACGACCCAACCGACAAAGCTGACCAACACCAGCATAACAGCGCTGACCGCATCCAACCGGGCGGAAAATCCAAGGCCGTTTTCCCCAATAGTCACGCTGGTGGCCGCACCACCAAGGATCAGGGAAAGCGCCGTTAGCAACGCGAGGCCCAAAGCGGCAAGGGCTGCCATCTCGACTTTTTGCAGGGCATCTGACGGGCGCATTTGGGGGCCGCGAAAGGCAAGCGTTGCAGCAACACCGAGAGCGATGGGCGCAAGGACGGGCAATAGAGCAATGGACATATCAGGGCATTCCTTCCTGAGGGATCACGTTTTGATCTAGCTAGCAGCCTTGTTGTTCTTGGAAAAATTCATTGTTTGCTCTTAATCATTCTGATTAATAGAACGATATGGCAGAATTCAATTATCACCACTTGCGCTATTTCTGGGCCGTGGCCCATGACGGAAACCTGACCCGCACTGCGGATCGGTTGAACCTGTCGCAATCCGCTGTTTCTGTTCAGATCAAACAGCTGGAGGCGACGCTGGGCCATGCGCTCTTTGAAAGACGGGGCAGGCAGCTGATCCTGACCGAAGCCGGGCGCATTGCGCTGGATCATGCAGATACGATATTCTCAACGGGACGCGAGTTGCTGGGCACCTTGCAGGAGAAAGGGCGCAGCCGACAAGCTATCCGGATCGGCGCGCTGGCCACGCTCTCTCGTAACTTTCAGATGGAGTTTTTGCGCCCCATTCTGGACCGTCCGGATGTGGATATCATCCTGCGCTCCGGCACCAGCGCGGATTTGCTGCAATCGCTTGAAGCGCTGAATCTCGATGTGGTGCTGATCAACCGACCGCCATCGCGTGATGCTGTCACACCCTTTGTCTCGCATCGATTGTCAGAGCAGCCCGTAAGCCTTGTTGGCACGCCTAAGCGGCTGGGGAAGACGCGCGGCCTGGAGGAACTGGTGCGCAGTCAGCCGGTTATTCTGCCCATCGCGGACACCGGCATCCGCATTGGCTTTGACGCATGGGTTGACCGCGCCGGGATCAGACCCCAGATCGCGGCGGAGGTGGACGACATGGCGATGATGCGCCTGCTCGCGCGGGCCGGTGTCGGACTTGCCGTGCTGCCGCCCATCGTCGTGCAGGATGAATTGGATACCGGAGTTCTGGCCGAGGCCGACCGTCTGCCCGGCGTCGCAGAGACATTCTTTGCTGTGACAATCACGCGCCGGTTCCCCAACCCGATCTTGGCCGAATTGCTCGAAGGGCGCGCGATTTAGGTGGCGTCTGCCTTACATCTTGAGGTTCGGGATGATCTGTTTCTTTCGGCTCATCACACCCGGCAGCACAACCGTGTCACCAGCGACCTGCGCATCAAAGCTCTTTTCCGCAATCGCCTTGACCGTGTCATTCGGCACCAGCAGCGTGGCCTCTTCTTTCAGGATATCAACGACAAAGAGCAGCACCTCTGCCGCGCCGTCCTCTGCCGCGACACCCGGCATCGCCGCCATCAATGCATCCTTGCGGGCCAGCAGCGGGGCAGGCGAGGTGGTTTCCAGCACAGAAACCCGCAGGCCGGTGCCATTGAGATCAAACTCCTTGCTGTCCATGCGCAGCAACTCCGCTTCGGAAAAGGCCGACACATCGGATTTTGCCGCGAACATCTCAGCCGCATAAGCGGGCATGTCCACACCCAGTTCGCCCGCGATGGAATAGGCCACGGCCTTGTCTTCTGACGTCGTGGTGGGGGAGCGGAACTCCAGCGTGTCGGACAGAATGCACGAAAGTGCCGCGCCCTTGACCGCACGGGGAGCCTGCGCCCAGTCCTTGCCGATCTTCTTCCACATGATGGTCGCCGTACAGGCCAATGGCTGAATGTCGATCTCAATCGGGCCGCGTGTTTCCAGCCCGGCGACAAGGCGGTGGTGGTCAATGATGCCGGTGATATTCGCGTCGTTGACGTTGTCAGGCAGCTCGGCGGGGTTGTTGGTGTCCACGATCACCACATCGGTGTCGGCGGCCAGTTCACTGATGATCTCGGGCTTATCAAGGTTCCAGTGGTCCAGTACAAAAAGGGCTTCAGTGTTCGGCTCTCCCAGCAGCACGGGCTTGGCCGCGACCCCTTTGATTTCATTAAGATACCATGCCCAGACAATCGGGCTTCCGGTGCTGTCGGTGTCGGGGGATTTATGGCCAAAAACGAGGGTTGTCATGGGAGGCTTCCTTGCGTCGGATGTGTCGATTTGCGGGCCTTATAGGCGCGGCAACGGGGGATGTCACCCACCCCTCTCAGAGGCCGAGATCACTGCGCTTTTTGCGCGTCAGCTTGGCCACAACCATATCGTATGACGCGCGGATGTGGTCCCGCAGGCTGTCGTCGGGCAGGCCGGGTTCCTCAAAGTGCTGTATCCATTTCAACCCGCGTGATGCCATATACGGGGCAGGGCGCAGGCCGGGACTGTCTGACAAGATCTCAAACGCCATTTCGGACGCCTTGAAGGTCACGCTTGCCCTGCTTTCCCCCATGCCGATGATGGCGAAAACCTTGCCGCCAACCTTGTAGACATCTGCATTGCCCCATTGCACCACATGGGTGGCCTGAGGGTGGGCAGCGCAAAAGGCGTTGAGCTCATCGCGGGTCATGGGCGCAGTCTAGCCTCTTGGAGCGGCGGCGCAAATAGGGCAATGATGCGGATATGACCAAGCCCCGCGAAACGGATCTTTATCCCCCGATCAAATCCTTTCTGGAGGATCAGGGCTATGTCGTGAAGTCCGAAGTCGGGGCTGCGGATGTGGTGGCCGTACGGGGCGAAGAACCCCCCGTTGTGGTGGAGCTGAAGCTCGGGTTTTCGCTGGCACTTTTTCACCAATGCATTGCGCGGCTCAAGGTCACGGATGAGGTCTATCTGGCCGTGGCGCGCCAGCCCGGCAAACGGTTTGCCAAGGCGGTGAAGGAGAATACTGCCATGGCGCGGCGGTTGGGTCTGGGTCTGATCACCGTCCGGCTCAAGGACGCGCTGGTGGAGGTACACTGCGATCCGGGACCATATGCGCCGCGTAAGTCAGCAAAACGCCAGGCACGGCTACTGCGTGAATTTGCGCGGCGGCAGGGCGATCCAAACGATGGCGGGCAGACACGTGCAGGGCTGGTGACGGCCTACCGTCAGGATGCGTTGAAGCTTGCTGTTTATCTGTTTGAAGTTGGGGCCAGCAAAGGCGCGGATGTCGCACGAGAAGCCGCTGTGCCTCGTGCGACAACCATGATGCGCGACAACCATTATGGTTGGTTTGAGAAGGTGGAGAAGGGCGTTTATGGGCTGACCCCGGCGGGGGCAGAGGCGGTGGCAACCGCGGGTCGGGTGCTGGGCGCAGATTGATCTGGCAAGCGCCCCAGTTCGGTCACGTCCAAAGGGCAGTCCCTAATGTCAGCCTGGCTTAGCAAAGGCGGCAGCGGTGTTCATGAGGCCCATTCCAAAGCTCGCGTTGCCGTTTCGTGCGCAGCCTTGGCGCGCCCTGCTTGGGGCCACTGAAGTGACTTTCCGTCCAAACTCCCTCAACCTTGATCAAGGCGTGCCGAGGAAGCAGCAATTGCATGTACTTGATCGCATTGGGACGGTTCTTTTGCAGCCGCGCAAGTTTTCGCATTTCTGTCAGGTGGTGCGCGCGGATAACTGCGCTCCCATCATGACACACAAACCCCAGGTTGCGGGTGACCCGAAGCCGCGAATGCGGCAGGCCTTGGCCTCTACCACGATTGGCAGCAATGCAGGGGATTGCTGTAGGGCGTTGATTGAAATGCGCTTTTGCAGAACCGCCACCACCGGTTGCTGGCTCTGATCGTCGGTGATGACCAGCTCACCGGATTCAATGCTGTTGAGGGGGCGCGGGCCAGAAGCCGTCAAAACACGCGCGTCCGACGAAAACCCTACAAACGCCAGAGCGTTCCGATGCTTTGCGGCATTGTCAATTTCGGGGCTTCTTGAGGGCGAGCCGCTTTGGTTGTGGCCCCCTGCTTGGGGCATCTTTGTACCATCGTTGTCGTCGTTTGGTTTGAACACGGCATTCTCCACTTTGAGAGCATCGATTTCATAACCGCCTGAGAATGTATGACAAATTGTTAATGCGGTCCGAAGATCAGGAACAATAAGCAATAAATTTTTTGCAAACTGACCTGTTGACTCACTCCCGCTGCATCCCTAGCTATGCGCCGTTAGCACTCAGACCAAGAGAGTGATAACGCCTGACCGACCCGAGCAAGGGCGGCAGGCTAGGAGTAACCTTTGAGCCTTAAGGAGCTACAAAGATGGCATTGAAACCGCTTCATGACCGCGTGCTGGTAAAGCGCACCGAAAGCGAAGAGAAAACAGCCGGCGGGTTGATCATTCCTGAATCCGCCAAAGAAAAGCCCTCCGAGGGTGAAGTCGTGGCCTGCGGCGATGGCGCACGCAAGGACAGCGGCGAGCTGATCGAAATGGCAGTCAAGCCAGGCGACAAAATCCTGTTCGGCAAATGGTCCGGCACAGAAGTCACCGTCGAAGGCGAAGAGATGCTGATGATGAAAGAGAGCGACATCATGGGGATCATTTCCTGATTTGACCAGGGATGGCGGGGCATTGCGCCCCTCACATGACGCTTAATTCAAAGAAAAACTGGAGAAGATAAATGGCAGCTAAGGACGTCAAATTTGACACCGATGCACGCAACCGGATGCTGAGAGGCGTAAACGTGCTCGCAGATGCGGTTAAAGTCACACTGGGCCCCAAAGGCCGCAACGTGGTTCTGGACAAATCTTTCGGCGCACCGCGCATCACCAAAGACGGTGTATCCGTGGCCAAAGAGATCGAGCTTGAGGACAAGTTCGAGAACATGGGCGCGCAGATGGTCAAGGAAGTTGCTTCCCGCACCAACGACGAAGCAGGTGACGGTACAACAACAGCCACAGTTCTGGCGCAGGCGATTGTCAAAGAAGGCATGAAATCCGTGGCCGCTGGCATGAACCCAATGGACCTCAAGCGCGGCATCGACATGGCGACGCTGACTGTTGTTGAGGCGATCAAAGCCGCAGCGCGCGAAGTGTCCGACAGCGATGAAGTGGCTCAGGTCGGTACGATCTCTGCCAACGGCGAGGCAGACATCGGCAACCAGATCGCTGGCGCGATGCAAAAAGTTGGCAACGAGGGTGTGATCACCGTCGAGGAAAACAAAGGTTTGGAAACAGAGACAGACGTGGTTGAGGGCATGCAGTTCGACCGCGGCTACCTTTCCCCCTACTTTGTCACCAACTCCGACAAGATGACCGTTGAGCTGGAAGACGCGATCATCCTGCTGCACGAAAAGAAACTGTCTTCGCTGCAGCCAATGGTGCCGCTGCTGGAGCAGGTCATTCAGTCTCAGAAGCCTTTGCTGATCGTGGCTGAGGACGTCGAAGGTGAAGCGCTCGCAACGCTTGTGGTGAACAAACTGCGCGGCGGTCTGAAGATTGCAGCCGTGAAGGCCCCTGGCTTTGGTGATCGTCGCAAGGCGATGCTGCAGGACCTCGCGATCCTCACAGGCGGTCAGGTGATCTCCGACGATCTGGGCATGAAACTTGAGTCCGTGACCATGGACATGCTGGGTTCCGCCAAGAAAGTCTCCATCACTAAGGACGAAACCACAGTTGTGGATGGTGCCGGTGAGAAAGCCGAGATCGAAGCGCGCGTGTCCCAGATCCGCACGCAGATCGAAGAGACCACATCCGACTACGACCGTGAAAAGCTGCAAGAGCGTGTTGCAAAGCTCGCCGGTGGTGTTGCTGTGATCCGCGTTGGCGGCATGACGGAGGTCGAAGTGAAAGAGCGCAAGGACCGTGTGGACGACGCGCTGAACGCGACACGCGCGGCGGTACAGGAAGGTATCGTTGTGGGTGGTGGTGTTGCTCTGGTGCAGGCGGGCAAAAAGCTCGACGGCGTCGAGGGTGAGAACAACGACCAGAACGTCGGCATCAACATCGTGCGCAAAGCCATCGAAGCGCCGCTGCGCCAGATTGCTGAGAACGCAGGCGTTGACGGTGCTGTTGTTGCGGGCAAAATCCGCGAGAGCGACGACCTGACGTTCGGCTTCAACGCGCAGACCGAAGAATATGGCGACATGTTCAAGTTCGGCGTGATTGACCCGGCCAAAGTGGTGCGCACAGCGCTGCAGGACGCGGCATCTGTTGCGGCTCTGCTGATCACAACCGAAGCCATGGTTGCCGACAAGCCCGCCAAAGAAGGCGCAGGCGGCGGCATGGGCGGCGGCATGCCCGACATGGGCGGCATGGGCGGCATGATGTAATCAGGCAGCTTTGCTGTCTGGGCATCACTGCTCCGTTAGAAAATTCAAAGGGCGCGCAGATTTTGCGTGCCCTTTTTTACGAGCTAAACTGGCTTGGGATATGCACAGGACAGAGACAGGCAACCCTGCGGGTTAACCTGAAAGAAACTCTCAGAGTCATAGGGTGCGGCAACGCTCAATCTGAGGTTTTTCATGCGCCCCAATACCAATCCGCTTCCCGATTCTCTGCCGTTGCCCCCGCAAGAGCAGGCAAGTACGTCTCAGGATATTGAGGATTTTATCTACCTTATCAGCCATGATGTTCGCAGCTCTGTGCGTGCTCTGATCGAATTGCCCCAGTGGATTGCCGAAGATCTTGAAGAGGCCGGGGTCACAATTGAGGGATCGGTCGCGACTTCAATCGATATGATGAACCGCCACACCAGCCGCCTCGACCGGATGCTGGTGGATCTGCTTACTTTTTCGCGCATTGGCCGAATGCAGGAGATGCAAGAGAACGATCTTGGCAAGGCGCTGGACGATGTTCTTGATGAGGTTCAATTGCCCAAGGGGTTTGAAGTGTTGCGCGACCTGAGCTGTGACAGCGTTGTGATGGGCGACCGGGACATATTCACCTTGCTGAGCGCACTTATCCAGAATTCAGTGAAACACCATGATTGGTCGTCGGGCCGCATTGTGGTGACATCAAGCCGGGACGCAGATGAGGTGGTGATCAGGGTCGCGGATGACGGCCCCGGTGTTTCGGATGAGTTTTGGGAAAAGGTTTTCTGTGCGATGTCCACCTTGCGTCCTAGGGATGAAGTGGAGGGGAGTGGGATGGGCCTCGCAAACGTCCGCAAGATCGCAACGCTTTATGGTGGCAGCGCGCAAATGTCGGCCTCCCCCTATGGGCGTGGCACGATGGTTGAAGTGCGGCTGAAATATCCCGCCACCCATGCCGCCTAGAGCGCCCGACCCTACACTGAAACCGCTTGTTCGGGGCCTTTCGCCTGTGGCTCAAACGCGAAACGCGACGCGGGCGGCTCAGGTCAAAGATCGGACGCAATAGATCATTCCTGTTTGCCTCCAATTGGCGCGAGTTCTGTGCGCGGCGTTAAGAATTGATCAGGACTTTCCGGCAATCCTAGCCAGGACGGCAGACAGCAAAGAGCAACATCATGTTACATACATCCGCCAATCCCACATCCATGCTTACACCGATGCCCGCGCCCCGCGACATACGTGCTTTGTTGCTGGACGACAGCAATTTTGATCGCGCGCGCATTCGCAGGCTAAGCGCAAAAACCAACTTGTCGATCCAAATGGATGAAGTGGAAAGCATCGCGCAAATGGATGAGGCATTGCTGCGGGAAAACTACGATCTCGTTCTGATCGACTACCGTCTTCCTGTCGGTGACGGCATGGAAGCGCTTGATCGGGTGTTGGAGAACGACCTGAACAAGGATGCGGGAAAAATCATGATCACTGGCGATGGCGCACGCCAAACCGCGGTTGATGCAATGCGGGGCGGGTGCCATGATTTTCTCTCCAAAGAGGAAATGGATGTCGAAGCGCTACGTCGCGCAATGATCACGGCCCTTACGGCTGCCCAGCAGCGCCAGCAACTATTGCAGCAGACAAATCTGCAAAAGGACATTATCCGACAGGGGTTGGTTGCCGCAATGCAAGACAGTGAAGTGCAGGGTAATGTCGTTTCGATAGTGCGGCAACAGATGCATGAGGCGCGCAATCAAATGGGCTTGCAGGGGACAAAGGCAGCAGCAGATATCGATGCGCTGCTCACCACTTTTGGAGAAGATGACGATTTCATCTTTCACTGATCTACGTTGACCAAGAGCGTCGCGCGCACCCTGTGAAGGGTGGCCGGTGCCGGGAAACCCAGCGGCGCGGCATATCTGCTTCAAAGTGAACCTGTTGCGGCGTTTCCTCCACCTCTTGCCATCCTCCTTTGCCCTCTTGGCGCAACTGATCACACCAGTTAAGCCATTGGTATGCGCCTGATCCTCGCCACCACCCTGACCATGTTTGCCTTCGCTTCAAATTCGATCCTGACGCGGATGGCGGTTGAGGGCGATTTCATCGATCCCTCTGGTTTTGCTCTTGTTCGTGTTGTTGCCGGTGCTGTGGTGCTGGGTATGATCATAACCCTGCGGGGCGGCGGCCTGCCACTGTTGCGGCGCAACCGGATCCCCGGCGCACTCAGCCTTGCGGTGTACCTGATCGGATTTTCGCTGGCGTACCTTACTTTGGATGCCGGGCTTGGCGCTTTGATCCTGTTTGGGGTCGTCCAAATCTCCATGTTCGCCCATGGTGCGCTCACGGGAACCGCGCCAACCGCCAGACAACTCACGGGGGGCAGCATCGCGTTTGTGGGGTTGCTGGTTGCACTTTGGCCCGGATCTGGCGGCACCAGCGATGCGGTGGGTGCGATCCTGATGATCTTGGCAGGGCTCGGATGGGCCGCCTACACGGTCATCGGGCGCGGGGCACAGGACCCGTTGGCCGCAACCTCAGCCAACTTTCTGCTGTGTGTCCCGATCCTCCTTGTGCTGCTCACGGGGACGGGCCTTACTTTTACGGCAACGGGGATTGCGCTGGGCATTTTGTGCGGTGGTCTCACCTCTGGGCTTGGCTATGCTCTGTGGTACTGGTGCCTGCCTCAACTTGAGGGGGCCACTGCGGCAATTGTTCAGCTCAGCGTCCCGGTTATCGCCATCATTGCTGGTGCAGTTTTGCTAGGCGAGGCAATCGGCACAACTGTGGTTGTTGCCACGATCTGCGTAATCGGGGGTATCGCGTGGTCGGTTACCGGACAATCGGCTCAAGCGGATCGTAGCTAAGCGCATCTTGTCCACCAAAGGCCACCGCGCCCAGACTGTCAGGCTTGTGAGGAACCGCTGCCAACTCTGCGGCGTTCAGCCAATGCCATTCCGTCACAATCCGATCCACGTCCTGCCAGCTGGGGTCAATCTGTGCGCCTCCGCGCAATGTGCAGCGGAAATACACATCCACCTGATGAAAGCTGCCGCCGGGGTCGTGGAACTCATTCACCAGACAAGGAGCACCCACATCAATCTCAAGCCCTGTTTCCTCGTACACTTCGCGTTTGAGGTTGGCTGGCAGGGATGATCCGATCTCAACCCCACCACCGGGCGCGCAAAGCAGATCACTTTGTCCGTCTGGAAAGGCATTCACCAAAAGCAACCGCCCCTCATGTAGTAAAACAGCGCGTACGGCTAAGCGGGGAGATTTTGGGCGCATGGGACCTCTTTCAACGAAACATCACTGATCCAGCATTTCATATGTTATCAAACCAGTCTATCTGATGGGATATGAGACGGCGCTATCTTCCTCTTGCGGCATTGGCGATACTGCCAGCCTGCCAATCCCCCGCTCAAACACCGCCGCAGGGGCAAGAGCGCTGCGCGGTTTTGCTGCATGGCCTTGCACGGACCGAGACGTCGTTCGCCCTGATGGAAGCCGCACTTGAGAACGAAGGGTTTCGTATCGTCCGGCCCGGGTATCCTTCGACCGAGGCCACGATTGAAGTGTTGACCCGCCAGACGATTCCCGACGCGGTCAAGGCTTGCGGCACTGCGCGGGTGGATTTCGTTACGCATTCGATGGGGGGCATCCTGGTGCGGCAATGGGTGGCTGTTGAAGGAAACGCGCGCGTGGGCCGTGTTGTGATGCTGGGCCCACCCAACCAGGGCAGCGAAGTGATCGACGAACTCGAAGATCTTGCCGCTTTTGACTGGCTCAACGGTCCTGCAGGGCAGCAGATCGGAACGGACGAGGATTCTTTGCCAGCTCAATTGCCGCCGATTAATTTTGAACTCGGCGTCATCGCGGGTTCCCAATCCCTTAACCCGTATTTCTCGACGTTGTTGCCGGGACCTGATGATGGAAAGGTCTCTGTCTCTTCGACAAAGATTGAAGGTATGAAGGACCACATCGTTTTGCCTGTGACCCATACGTTCATGATGAATAATCCCCGTGTAATTGCGCAAACCATGGAGTTCCTGAACAAAGGCAAGTTTGACCGTTCGATGAGCTGGTTTGACGGTGTGCTGGAATCCTTTGGCTGCCCTGATGCAACTTGCATCACCGGAGAAGACGACTGATATGGCCGATCTGGATCTGATTGGTGCTCAAGTGCTCCACCCTCTTGGGCTGTCCGAAACACCTCTGTCTTTTGCGCAAGGACGGATTGTCGAAGGCGCGGTTGGCGCAAAAGTTGATTTGAGCGGCTATCTGGTCCTGCCGGGGATCGTTGATCTGCATGGGGACGGGTTCGAACGCCATCTGGCCCAGCGGCGCGGCGCAATGAAGCAGATGGACGCAGGTCTTGTGGCCTGCGAGGCGGAGCTTGCGGCCAATGGCATCACCACCGCGGTGCTGGCGCAGTTTGTCAGCTGGGAAGGCGGGATGCGGGGGCTTGATTTCGCGGACCGGGTTTTCGCCGCGATCCGCGACACCAACCCGTCGGTGGTCACCGATTTGCATGCACAATTGCGGTTTGAGACGCATCTTCTTGACCTGTATGAAGAATTGCCTGCCAAGCTCGCGGCTTGGGGCGTCGGCTACGTTGTTTTTAACGATCATTTGCCACATGATCGGCTGGATGCTGGCAAGCTGCCCCGCAGGCTCAATGGTCAGGCGCTCAAGGCTGGGCGCAGTCCAGAGAAACATCACGCCTACATGCGCGCTCTCCATGAGCGCGGAGCGGAGGTCCCTGCCGCACTGGATGCGCTGTGCCCGCACCTCTCCGCTATGGGTATCCGCATGGGCAGCCATGATGACGCCACAGCCCAAGGGCGCGCCGCATGGCGGGCGCGAGGGGCACAGGTTGCCGAATTTCCCGAAACGCTTGCCGCCGCAGAGGCCGCGCATGGGGCGGGGGACGCGGTGCTGATGGGCTCACCCAACGTGGTACGGGGTGGGTCGCACAACGGCAACTTGTCGGCCATTGACCTTATCGCGATGGGGTATTGCAAGGCGCTTGCCTCAGACTATCACTACCCTTCACCGCGCCGCGCGGCTTTGATGCTGGCGGATGCTGGCGTTTGTGATCTGAGCACGGCATGGGGGCTGATCTCTTGCGGGCCAGCGCAGGTTTTGGGGCTAGAGGACAGAGGCACACTCGCCCCGGGCAAGCGTGCGGATCTCGTTATACTGGATGCTCAGACACGGCGCGTTGCGGCGACGCTGGTTGAAGGGCGCGTGTCTTATATGTCCGGCCCTGTGGCGGAGCGTTTTCTGGCTTAACGCGCGGCATTTATTTCACAATGCGGTTCACATGCCCCATCTTGCGCCCCGGCTTAACCTGCGCCTTGCCATATAGATGCAGCGCCGCATTCGCTTCCTGTGCGATCTGCGGCACGCGGTCCATGTCATCGCCAATCAGGTTTTCCATCACCACATCCACATGTCTCGTGCCGTCCCCCAAAGGCCAGCCGATCACCGCACGAATGTGTTGTTCAAATTGATCAACCGCACAGCCGTTCTGCGTCCAGTGACCGGAATTGTGTACGCGCGGGGCGATCTCATTCACGATCAACCCTTGCGGCGTCACGAAGAGTTCGACGCCCAATACACCGACATAATTCAGCGCATTCAATATGTTGGCCGCGATCAGCACCGCGTCGGTACGCTGTGCTGCACTCAGCCGCGCAGGGATCGTGGTGGTGTGCAGGATACCATCGCGGTGGACATTCTCACCGGGATCAAAACAGGCGACCTCCCCCGACAAGCTGCGCGCCGCGATCACGGAAACCTCGTGGCTGAAGTCCACGAACCCTTCGAGCACCGCAGGGGCACCGTTCATATCATCCAATGCCGTAGCCGCATCCTCAGCCGAGCGCAGCCGGGCTTGCCCCTTGCCGTCATAGCCAAACCGCCGGGTTTTCAGGATCGACGGCGTGCCAATCTCTGCCACCGCCGCCTCCATTGAAGGGGCATCGTTCACCTCTGCAAAAGAGGCCACGCGCAGGCCCAACCCTTGCAAGAACGTCTTTTCTGTCAGCCTGTCCTGTGAAATGCGCAACGCCTCACGCCCCGGACGGATCGGGACCTGCGCTTCAATCAGGTCAAGCGCTGCGGTTGGTACATTCTCAAACTCAAACGTCACCACGTCGCAAGCATCGGCAAAGGCGCGCAGAGCGGCGTCATTCTCATAGGGTGCCGTTGTCACCGCGTCCGCCACATGCCCCGCAGGCGGGTTGGCACCGGGTTCAAAGACATGTGTTTTATAGCCAAGGCGCGCCGCCGCAACTGACAGCATCCGGCCCAACTGCCCGCCACCAAGGATTCCAATGGTGCTGCCAAGGGGGAGGGGTTCAGTCATCGCGCGGCTCCTGCGGAATTGATGCGCTGAGCGCTGCGCGCCAGGCATCGAGCCGCGCGGCAATCCCTGTGTCTTGCAAGGCCAGAATACCCGCAGCCATCAGGGCGGCATTTGCGGCCCCCGGCGCTCCGATGGCCATGGTGGCGACGGGAAACCCCTTGGGCATCTGGAGGATTGAATAGAGCGAGTCGACCCCCGAAAGCGCCCGCGTTTGCACAGGTACACCAATCACCGGCACCCGCGTCTTGGACGCCATCATGCCCGGCAAATGCGCGGCACCGCCTGCGCCTGCGATGATCACCTGCAACCCTCGGTCCACAGCGGTTTTGCCATACTCCCACAGCCTGTCAGGTGTGCGATGGGCCGACACAATCTTGCTCTCATACCCGATCTCAAGCTCATCGAGCAGCATCGCGGCCTCGCGCATGGTGGCCCAGTCTGATTGGGACCCCATGATGATACCAACGGGAGGGGTGGTCATAATTTCAACGCCTTTGCCTCAGGATCGGAGCGCGCACTATAGCCCCCTGCGCAGGCGGGGCAACGCCATTTGCTCAGGCGATGATATCAGGGGTGAGCCGGTCTTCGATCAGCGAAATCAGGTCCTTAAGCCGCAGCTTGCGCTTTTTAAGCCGCTGGATCGTCAGCTGATCTGCCGTGCTTTGCACACTCAGCGCGGCGATGGCTTCGTCCAGATCGCGGTGTTCGCGGCGGAAAACTTCCAGCTCCACCCGCAAAACCTCGTCGGTCTTCATCGAAAGATCGGTAGGGGCGTTCATAAGTTGGTGATTCCGTTGCGTTAGGTTCAAATCAATATAGGCGTTTGACGCGTTCCAGCATAGCCCTTGCGCGGCGCGGTTCGCGCCCCCATATTCAATACAACAGGTCGCCATAACGGGACCTTACCATGACTGTCGCTTGAGATCATAAGGACGTGTCGCATGACGAAAATGACACTAGGCTCATATCCTCATATGCTGGGGTTTGAACAACTTGAGCGTGTGCTGGAACGCACTGCCAAGTCAGGAAACGAGGGCTATCCGCCCTTCAACATCGAACAAACCTCTGATTTCAGTTACCGCATCACGCTGGCTGTCGCTGGATTTGCGGAGGACGATCTGTCGATCACCGTGGAGGACCGCCAGCTGGTCATCCGGGGCCGCCAGACCGACGACAGCGCAGACCGTGTGTTCTTGCATCGCGGCATAGCGTCTCGGCAGTTTCAGCGCTCTTTTGTCCTCGCGGATGGCGTGGATGTGGGCGAAGCGCAGATGGAAAATGGTCTGCTGCATGTGGACCTGACCCGCGCCAAGCCTGAGACGATTGTACAAACCATCAAGATCAAGAAAGGGTAGAAAATGCAGGACATGAACACCCAAACAGGCGACCGTACCGTCTATGTCAAAACCATTGCGATCACCGATCTGCCGCGCGAAGTGCGCGATCAAGCTCAGGGGCTTGAGCAGCTTTACGCGGTGCACGACGCACAGGGCCAGCAGCTCGCGCTTGTAGGTGACCGCAAACTCGCGTTCACGCTGGCGCGGCAGCACGACTATGCTCCGGTTATGGTGCACTGACAGTCTGTTCTGGGCTATCAGGATAGACAAGGTTTGGCCGCAGGTGATCCTGCGGCCTTTTTTATGAGAATGGGGGTGCAGGATGGGCTTTGATTTTGACTGGGTGGACGCTTTTGCAGAGGCCCCTTTTGGTGGCAACGGCTGTGCGGTGGTGCATGGCGGGGCGGTTCTGTCCGATGACACCTGCACAGCCTACGTGCGAGAGACGTCCCTTGTTGAATGCACCTTTACCGGCCCTTCGGACATCGCGGATTTGCGCGTCAAATACTATCTCGCCAGTCGGGAGATCCCCTTTGCAGGGCATCCGACCATCGCGACGGTCGCAGCGCTGGTGCATCGCGGCAAGATCGGCAATGGGAAACTGACGCTTGAAACTGGTGCGGGGATCGTTCCGGTGGAAGTCAAGGACGGGCTGATCACCATGCAGCAGGTCGCCCCCAGCTTTGGTGCAGAACTGCCAGCGACACTGGTCGCTGCTGTCGGCGGCATTCAGGCAGATGACATCATCTCACCGCCACAAATCGTTTCGACCGGGCTGCCATTTTGTATCACGGTTTTGCGCGACAAGAGTGTGCTGGAAAGCCTGCACTTTGCCCCGGATGCCTTTGAGGCCTATTGTGCCCATCTGGGGTCGGGGGCGGATATGATGGAGCCTTACTGGATCGCGCTGGAAGGGGCGACGGACGCGGGTGATACCTATGGCCGTTTGCTGATGGCCCCGCCCAGCCCGCCGGAGGATCCCTTTACCGGATCGGCCACCGGTGCTGCGGCCAGCTATCTGTGGCGGCACCGGCTGATCAAAAGTCCGAGCTATCTGGCAGAGCAGGGCCACGGCATGGGCCGACCTGGCCAGGCGCAGGTCGACGTGATGGGCCCGCCAGAGGCGATCAACGGCGTGCAGGTTGCAGGGCGGGGTGCCGTCGTGATGTCAGGTACGGTTTATTTGGATTAACACAACTCAGGATGCGGAGCGTCCAATGTCTTTGAAAGAATTTGCCCGGACTTTTTGAGAAGTCCGGGCATGACCTGTGGCTTAGCCCGCGATCAACCCCATGCTTTCCAGCTTGAGCAGAACCTGATGCGCGCAGTTGTCGACTTCCACGTTTTCAGTCTCGACAGCCAGTTCGGGGCTTTGAGGTACGTCATAAGGGTCTGAAATTCCGGTGAATTCCTTAATCTTGCCTTCACGCGCCAGTTTATAAAGTCCTTTGCGGTCGCGGCGTTCGCATTCTTCGATGCTGGTGGCCACGTGAACCTCAACAAAGGCACCAAAGCTCTCCACATCCTCGCGCACGGCACGGCGGGTGGTGGCATAAGGCGCAATCGGCGCGCAAATCGCAATGCCGCCGTTTTTGGTGATCTCGCTCGCGACATACCCGATGCGGCGGATGTTCAGGTCTCGGTGCTCCTTGGAAAAACCAAGCTCTGAGCTGAGGTTCTTGCGCACGATGTCACCGTCCAGCAACGTCACGGGGCGGCCGCCCATTTCCATCAGCTTGACCATCAGCGCGTTGGCAATTGTGGATTTGCCGGAGCCGGAGAAACCGGTGAAGAATACGGTAAACCCTTGTTGGCTGCGCGGTGGACGGGTGCGGCGCAGTTCCTTGACGACCTCGGGAAAGGAAAACCATTCAGGGATTTCCAGACCTTCCTGCAATCGGCGGCGCAATTCCGTGCCTGAGATGTTTAGGATTGTGACGTCATCCTTGTCGTGGATTTCATCGGCCGGCTCATATTGGGCGCGCTCCTGCACATAAACCATGTGCTTAAAGTCGACCATTTCGATGCCCATTTCTTCCTGATGTTCGCGGAAGAGGTCCTGCGCGTCATAGGGGCCATAGAAATCCTCACCAGCGGAGTTTTTGCCGGGGCCTGCGTGGTCGCGGCCCACGATGAAATGGGTGCAGCCGTGGTTCTTGCGGATCAGACCATGCCAGACAGCTTCACGCGGGCCAGCCATACGCATGGCGAGGTTCAGCAAAGACATGTTGGTGGTGGCGGCGGGATATTTGTCCAGCACCGCCTCATAGCAACGGACACGGGTAAAATGATCCACGTCGCCGGGTTTGGTCATGCCAACGACGGGGTGAATGAGCAGGTTCGCCTGCGCCTCACGGGCAGCGCGAAAGGTCAGTTCCTGATGCGCGCGGTGCAGCGGGTTGCGGGTCTGAAAGGCGACAACCTTGCGCCAGCCAAGCTTGCGGAAATAGGCGCGCAATTCGTTGGGCGTGTCACGGCGGGCGCGGAAATCATAGTGCACAGGCTGCTGAATGCCGGTGATCGGACCACCGAGGTAGACCTTACCCGCCTGATTGTGCAGATAATTCACGGCCGGGTGGGCGTCATCGTCTGCTCCGAAAACCTGCGCGGCCTCATGTGATTTGTTGGGTGTCCAGCGGTCTGTCACGGTCATTGTGCCGAGGATCACGCCTTCTTGGTCGCGCAGGGCGATGTCTTGGCCCAGTTCCAGACCGGCGGCGAAATCTTCGGACACATCCAGTGTGATCGGCATCGGCCAGAGTGTGCCATCCGCCAGACGCATGTTATCAACAACGCCGTTGTAGTCTTCCTCACTCAGGAACCCTTTGAGCGGGTTGAACCCACCGTTCATCAACAATTCCATGTCGCAGATCTGGCGCGGGGTCAGGTCATGGCTGACCAGATCGCCCGCCTCCTGCTTCATCTTCTGCGCGGAATCGTAGGATACATAAAGCTCCGGAATCGGAGCGAGATTGCTCAGCATTGTCATGTTTTACCCGTTCATTTGCCTCAGGCCGGTTTTTCCGGTTTACCGCCCTATGGCCCCTGATTGTGGCAAAAGTCTAGCGAATGGGGCGTATTTTGCAGAAAAAAAGCGCGAAAAGATGCAGGAATGCCTGACCTTAGGTCGCCCGGGTCACGTCGGGGATGCGCAGGGCGTCCAGTTGAACGCTCAAATTGCTGGCCTCAATGATGGGCCATGCCAAAAGCGGGGCGCTCAACCCGCGCAATTCAAGCGCTTTCATCTCATGCTCAGGCACCTCATGCCCTGCCGCGCGCAGAAGCGGATCAGAGACGAAGGCCTGCACTTTGTGTTCCTTTGTCACGCCTTCGATACGTGAGGCGGTGTTTACTGTGTCCCCGATCAGCGTGCGCGGTGCCTGACCTGCGGCACCGATTTCCCCCAAAACCACATCCCCCAGATGCGCCCCGATGCCAATGGCGACAGGGCTTTGGCCTTCGCTGGCCAGTGTGTCGTTAAAGGTGACGAGTGCTTGCGAAATCCCTTCGATCGCGCGCAATGCAGCCTCAGCGGAGGAGCGTTCGTCTGCGGTTTCAAACACCGCGAGGAAGCCGTCGCCCAGGTATTTATCCACAGTTCCGCCTTGGGCATTGATCGGCGGCACAATGGCGTCAAAAAAACGGTTCAGCAGGAACACCACATCATAGGGGAGTTGCCCCGTGGTGCGCGCGGTAAAGCCGCGCATGTCGAGAAACAGAAGCGCGAGCGCGCGTTCTTCGCCCTGGCTGGCATGGCCGCGTTGCTTGCGCCGACCGTCCGGCTGAAACACGCGAAACACGGTTGTAGGGTCATGCGGCTTGATCTGACAGGCCAGCCGCGTGTTGGGGCCTGCGCCCACGGCGGCAAGGCTCTTGGCCTCAGCGGGCGAAGGCGGATACAGCAGGTCCGCCCCTTCTTCGATCACAACGCGGCACGTGGTGCAGCGCCCGCGCCCGCCA
This sequence comes from Sulfitobacter sp., assembly GCA_045105735.1. Lineage (GTDB taxonomy): Bacteria > Pseudomonadota > Alphaproteobacteria > Rhodobacterales > Rhodobacteraceae > Sulfitobacter. The sequence continues at coordinate 113,290 of JBGCDV010000012.1, forward strand.
CAAAGTGAGGCATGCGGCACACCGCGCAGGCGCGACATCTCCAGCAACGTCAGGCCCTTGGGCACGCTGACCTCGGGGCCTCCATGATATCGGATGGTCACAGAATGCTTGCGCGCGCGGATGTAGCGAAAGATGTATGCGCCCGCAGCCAGAACGAGCATGCCACCAAAGACCCAGCGAATTTGCGCTGTGATGGCGATCAGCGCGTCAAACGTCTCCCGGTAAGGAAAGTTGAACGCGGTGATCATCGCATCGCGCTGCTCCGGGTCCGCAAAAAGTGCGGAAATGCGTCTCCCTTCGACCAGAAAACCGGTGAGGGCAAAAGCAGGGATCAGCACGGCCAGCCCGATCATCCACTGTAAGGATGCGCGCCACCACGCCTTGCCCCGAAGCCAGAAATGCAGGCCCACACAGCCATGTATCCAGACAATCAGCAAAAGCGCGGATTGCTTCCAGCCGTCCGCAGTATTGTAGATGAGCAGCATGATATAGCCCATCTCATCGTTCACCTGATATATCTCATGGGCGGTGCGGGTGTGGATCAGATGCGCCACGAGCAAGATCGGAATGATCACACCAAGACTGATCTGTGCGCCCTCCCAAAACGGCATGCGCAGGGTGCCGCGCTGGGCCAATTTGACCAGGGCCATGATGATATGCACCGAGAACGCGCCATAAAGAAGCAGGGTGCCGGGGATGGAGCGGGTTACGATCTGCCGCCAATCCTGAGCGCGGTCCATCAGGTCGGGCGACACCATGCCAAGACCGATGTTCAAAAAATGGGTCAGCGCATAGGTGAAAAGCACCAGACCACTCGCGATACGCAATCGCGTGGGCCAGTCGCCGCGCCAAAGATCATTCATGAACCGCTCCCTGCTTTGCGCCGACTTTCGGCGGCAGGGCAGCAGGCGTCAAGCGGTGGTTACTCAGCAACCTGTGCGACGGGTGTGTCCGCTGCCTCGTCCGCCTCAGCAAGGAACCGCTCTGCCTCCAACGCCGCCATGCAGCCCATGCCCGCGGATGTCACCGCCTGACGGTATTTGTGATCGGTCAAATCGCCCGCGGCAAAAACGCCGGGAATGGAGGTTTCGGTGCTGTCGGGTTTGGTGACAACATAGCCGCCCATATGCGTCTCAAGCGTGTCTTTGACCAGTTCATTCGCAGGCGCGTGGCCGATGGCCACAAAGACGCCCTTGCAGGGGATGTCTGTGATCTCACCTGTTTTGGTGTGTTTGACCTTGATCCCTTCGACGCCAAGCGGATCGGACGTGCCATAGACTTCTTCAAGCTCATGGAACCACAACGGTTCGATCTTGGGGTTCTTCATCAGACGGTTGATCAGGATTTTCTCGGCCCGTAGTTCGTCGCGGCGGTGGATCAGCGTGACCTTAGAGGCAAAGTTGGTCAGGAACAGCGCCTCTTCAACGGCAGTATTGCCACCACCGATCACGACAATCTCTTGGCCGCGATAAAAGAACCCATCGCAGGTGGCACAGGCGGACACGCCAAAGCCTTTGAATTTCTCTTCGCTCTCAAGCCCCAGCCATTTGGCGCGCGCGCCGGTTGCGAGGATCACGGCGTCAGCGACGTAGGTTGTGCCGCTGTCGCCCTTGGCGTGGTAGGGGCGAGAGGACAGATCAAGGTCGGTGATGATATCGCCGATGATTCCCGTGCCCATCGCTTTGGCATGTGCTTCCATGCGCACCATAAGGTCGGGGCCTTGGACTTCGGTATCGCCGGGCCAGTTTTCGACTTCTGTGGTGGTGGTCAGCTGGCCGCCGGGCTCAATCCCCTGCACCAGAATGGGTTCCAGCATCGCGCGGCTGGCGTAGACCCCCGCGGTATAGCCCGCAGGGCCGGAGCCGATGATCAGAACCTTGGTTTTACGTGTCTCGGTCATGTGGAATCCCCTGACAGATATGGTGCAGCTTGCCTGATATAACGGTCACTTTCGCGCACTTAAACCCCCCTGTCACAAAGCTGTGTCTGGGCTGCGGGATCGGGGATGCATATCGGGATCAGAAAGATTATTGCGCATAGGCGAAAGAATATTGCGCCCGCTTGCGGCCCTGTTATAACAATCGCGAATTGAAAGGGACATTCAATGGCAGGAACACGGCTCGACCCGATTGATCGGAATATTCTGGCTGAGCTACAGTCAGATGGGCGCATGACCAATGTAGAATTGGCAAAGCGAGTGGGCATTTCTGCGCCACCTTGCCTGCGCCGTGTGCGCACGCTCGAAGAGCAAGGTTTTATCAAAGGGTATCATGCCGAGGTGGATGCCCGCGAACTTGGTTTTGAAGTGCAGGTTTTTGCCATGGTGGGCCTGGCCAGTCAGGCAGTAGTCGATCTGAGCGCTTTTGAGGAGAAATGCCGTGCCTGGCCGCTGGTGCGGGAGTGTCACATGCTCAACGGTGAGGTGGATTTCATCCTCAAATGCGTGGCCCCCGATCTGTCGAGCTTTCAGAGCTTTCTCACGGGAGAGTTGCTGACCACCCCGAATGTGGAAAGTGTGAAGACCAGCCTTGTCATCCGAGGTGCCAAGGATGAGCCCGGCGTGCCCTTTGACGTGTTGGAAAAGCGGTTGGAGGTGTCCCCCTGACGAGCAGGGCCAGGGGGACGCTTTGAGGCAGCAGATCATCCGAAATTGATGAACTTGGGCCTCGGTGTGGCGCATGGGCTATCACATCATGCGCCGTCGTCCTGGAGGAAGTTCAGCTTAAATTACGTCGAAATCCGCATCCTGTTCCGGTGCGCGGGGGTGGGCCAATGGCCCAAAGTCCGTGATGTGTCCGACTTGCGGGAACATTCCCAAAAAGCGGTCGCGCAACCCGTGCGATACGCTGCGTGTGGCATTGGCACCGGGGTGGAAGGTTTCCAGTTCAACCCCGCCCGCGCTGATTGCAGCGTGACGCTCCAGGCAAATGTGGAACAGGCGCACAGGTGTCGGAGGGACCACCTCAATCACATTCACACCATCGACAAACTCCCGCACAGGGGTCAGCAAACGCTTTTCGCCCGCCTCAGCGCGCAGATGATGCGGTGTGTGCAGGATGCGCGCAGCAGGCCCCACGGTCAGGAACGAGGCAGGCCGCCCCTGACCAAAGGTGTCGGCCATGATCCGCACCAACGGCGTCCGATGACCTGCGTCGGCAGGCACAAAGCTGCTGGACCCGACCCAAATCAGCTTGGCGGGTTCCCCTGTGGATGTGTTGATCATGTCACCCGGTTGCAGATCCTCAACCGCTTGATCGCCTCGTGGCGTTGCGATCAATGTACCGCGGGCAAAAGCGGAAAAGGCGTTTTCAAACAAAGGGATGGCTGGCGCTTTGTCTTGTCCGATGTAGAGAGACCCATCAGAGCGCAATGCCGCGATTTCATAGTTCCGCATGGGAATTTTGGTCGCAGGTGTTACGCCGCGCGGCGTTGAGGCCGAGGCGCTGACCCCACGCATGGTGGAGGGAGTAGAGATCGGGCGTGTGCCCAGAGCAGCAGTCAGTGTCATGCGATCACCTTTGTTCAGGTTGGTCACATCCGTGTCGGCCCCCACCGACAAGCACGGAAATAACGGGATGTCATTTCATGTCTTTTATGAGAACCAATTCGCCTGATCTGCAGGTGTTTGTCAAAGTTTGAACAACATTAGCGCCCAATTTAGCGCCAATTTTGGGTAATTTCGCCTTTCTGTTTCCTCAATTTGCGGACGACCTGCCACATTTGAGCGAAAACGAAACGGCCCCAGACGCGAATCGCGTAGCTGGGGCCGTGTTCAGAATGAAAGATTTTTTGGGGCGGTGGAGGCCGCCTATCAGCTTAGGCGCGTTTGCGCGGCTGATCTTCTGCGGTGTTGCGCTTTGCAATGAAAGCGGCGCGACTGGCTCCGCGCGCCCATGGCATGATTGTGTCTTCCTTGGCAGCTGCTGCGACGACACCTTTGATGAAACGTGTGTTGGTTTTCATGGCTCTGTTCCTCGGTCTTTGTTGTTTTGGGCGTTTGCCCTTGCTTGAGAACGAATATGACGGAGCAATCAGGCCGGTTTTTGGCATTTGAGAAAAAGTTGAGAAAACTTGGCGCTGTTGGCGCGGTGCTTTGTGACCGCGGTGCCCCAATTCCGCAGATGCCATGAAAATATGGTTAAGAAGTGTGTGCTCGTGTTCAATCTGGCCGATATGGGGGGATTGTTTCCTGCAAACCTGCACAGATTTAGGCAGCAACACGGCAACGCGCGCCCCATTCATGCCCAGATCAGAGCGTGATAGCCGAGATCAAGCGGCCATAGTCGGCTTCTTTTGCATGGGTGCTGCGGCGGTAGGAATAGAATCGGTCCGCATCCGAGTAGGTGCAGTGGCGCGTCCATTCTGCGTGGCCTACACCCGCACCCCTCAAACGGCTCAGGCCAAAGCCGGGCAGGTCAAAGAGCATCCGGTCGCCATTGCCCTGAATGAAGAACCGGTCATAGCTGGGGTCTTCAGCAATGAAATCTTCAAAGAACTCCGGACCGACCTCATAGGCGCGTTGGCTGATGCAGGGGCCAATGACGGCCGTGATATGATCGCGCGCGGCCCCCAACGCCTCCATCGCATCAACCGTGGCTTCCAGCACACCATCAAGCGCCCCGCGCCAGCCTGCGTGCGCGGCCCCGATGACGCGGGCCTTTGCGTCAGCGAAAAGCACCGGCTGGCAATCAGCAGCCAGAGCAGACAGGGCGATGCCGGGGGTGTTGGTGACCAGCGCATCCGCTTTGGGTTTCTCAGAAAGAGGGACGGTGACGGTGATGACCTCTGCGGAATGGACTTGATGCACACCCGTCAGATAATCCTCGGGGACACCCATGGCCTCAGCCACCCGCGCGCGGTTGATGCGCACGATCTCTGACTGGTCGGAACTTCCATGCCCGCAATTGAGGCCTGCAAACACGCCCGAGGACGCACCACCCCTACGGGTAAAGAACCCGTGGCGGATGTCAGCGAGGCTGTCTGAGGTCAATATCTCTAGCGTCATGGCTCCAATCCGGGTGGGGGGGCGACGCCCTGGGGCGTGAGCGCTATTACCTTGAACAGGTTTCCCATTTCTGCCGGGTGCGTCAACCGCCGATGCGCGGCGATATGCGTTTCAAGTGCCGCCCCAGTCAGTTTTTCGGCCAAGGCCCGCGCGCGCGCAGTAATCTCCAAGCGTTCCAGAAACACACCTTGGGGGGTGACGCGTGAAAAGGGGCAGGGGGCCGCAGCTTCTGCGAGCGCTTCAAAATCGACATGCGCGGTCAGGTCCGCCTCCCCCGGCGAAGCGAGCGGGTCGGTCTTGCGGTGCGCTTTGACGGCCTGCACCGTGTCGCCCAAGGTGCGCCAGTCTCCGTAATCGATGATCAACGCGGCACCGCCGTGGGGTGAGATGCGGGATGTGAGCGCGTTCAAAACGGGGGCCACTGCCGCGCAACTTTCAATCAGATCGCCGTCTTGTGTGTCTTGCAGTCGATGTTTCAGCGCCGGTTGCGGGTGGGCAGGTCCAAGGCCAAACACCAGCGTTTCGCCCTGCAGCCCCACCTCCCGTTCGCGCCAGCCGTCGCCTGCTCGGATGAACTGGCGGATGGGAAGCGCGTCGAAAAACTCATTTGCGACAACAAAGAGCGCCTGATCCGGCAACGTTTGCGGATTGTCGTGCCAGGTCACATCGACGTCTTTGAGCGTTTTGGCCTGAACCTGTTTGAGGGTCGGGGATACCTCAATCAACGCCACCTCAGCCGCGTCCAGAAACCCCGGCACTGCACGGGTTGCGCGCAGAATGTCGGCCATCAGCGTGCCGCGCCCCGGACCAAGCTCCGCCAGCGTGAAAGGCGTGGGCGCACCCTGATCCAGCCAGCTCTGTGCGAGGGCCAGACCGATAAGCTCGCCGAACATCTGGCTGATCTCGGGCGCTGTGATGAAATCGCCCGCCGCCCCAAATGGATCGCGGGTTGCATAGTAGCCAAAGGTGGGATGCAGCAGGCAAGTCGCCATATACTCATCGATCCGCATCGGGCCATCGGCAGCAATCCGGGCGGCGATATGCGCCGAAAGGGTCATACGGTGCGGCGGGCGCGCAGGATAAAGAAGAGACCGACCAGCATCATCGGGATGCACAAAAGCTGCCCCATCGTGAGGCCGTAGCCGCCGGTATGCAAGGCAAGGCCAAGCGGGTTGCCGGGCGAGATGAATTGCGCATCGGGCTGGCGCACGAATTCGACAGCAAACCGCGCGGCGCCGTACCCGGCAAGGAACGTCCCTATCATCAGCCCTCGTTGCGCAAAGGCCCCGCGCCGCCACGCCATCCAGATCAGAAGGCCACCCAGTACGAGCCCTTCGAGCAGCGCCTCATAGAGCTGTGAGGGGTGACGCGCACAGGCCCCCAGCACCTCGGGGCAGTATTGTGCCGCTTGCGTTGGAAAGACGACGCCCCAAGGCAGATCGGTCGGCCGCCCCCAAAGCTCAGCGTTTATAAAGTTTGCAATACGGCCCAGCAGAAGACCGGGTGCCAAGCCGAGGGCCACAAGATCCCCGGCGGAAATTGTCGGGATACCGTGGCGCTTGGTAAAGAAAAAGGCCGCGAGAATGACGCCAATCGCCCCGCCATGAAACGACATACCCCCCTCCCACAATTGCAAAATTCGTAGCGGATTGGAGAGATAAAAGCTCGCCTGATAAAAGAACACATACCCCAGTCGACCGCCAAGGATGACGCCAAGGATCACCCAGAACAGCAAATCCTCAATCTGGCCGGGGCGCATGACGGGCGTGCCATTGGGCCAGAGTTTTGAGTTGCGCACCGCTGCCACCGCCAGACGCCAGCCCAACAGAATGCCGACGATATACGCCATTGCATACCAGCGCAGGGCAAATTCCATCCCGCCCAGCGTGAAGGAAAAAATCTCAGGCGAGATGTCGGGGAAAGGGAGCATCGCGATCATGGCAGTGATTGAGCCGGGATGCGGCGGGAAGTCAACCTTGCCTGTGCGCACATCAATCCCCATATAGAGCCCAACAAGCGATCGGAGGCAGCTATGCAAACCCGCAACAAGTTTTTTGACGATGTATCCCAGATGATGACCAACGCCATGGGCGTGGCGCAAGGGGCCAAGGATGAAGCCGAAAATGCCATGAAAGGCATGATGGACCGCTGGCTGGCGGACCGCGACTTTGTCACCCGCGAAGAGTTCGACGCCGTGCGCGCAATGGCGCAGAAAGCGCGCGAAGAGAACGAAGCACTCAAGGCACGGCTTGATGCGATGGAAACAAAGAAGGGCTGATCGGCTCTGAAAGTGACCTTTGCCGCCTAAGGCCAAAAATCGCGAAGTGTTTCGGGACGGTAGCTTGGATGGGTTTTCATCCGGTCAAATGCCGCCTGAGACACCTCTTCGATACTTTTTGGTGCCGGACGTGTGACCATGAATGGGGCTTTGAGCAGGTCCCAAACGCCAAGTGAACGCCGCGGCTGGTCAGCCGGGGCGTTGGCGTCGGCATCGTTTAGTTCGAGGTTGAATATCGTTGGATCAAACGCCAACCCTTGTTCAAACGCACCGTTTGCCACCCAGGTCAGGGCGTGTGCGGCCAGCCCAAAAGTTTCCTTGCCACCCCCGACACTGCTGTGATCCCCCGGAAAGAACTGCTGCGCGTAGCGCGGCGTGCGCGTATCATCGGCTGCATTCAACGTCTGCCAATCGTCCCAGAGCGTCACCGGAAAGGTCACTCTGGTCTCATCAATGGCGACCGCGTGCCGGGCTGCTTCGACGTATCTGATCGGGTTGGATGAGTGGAATTGCTGACGTCGGTTGATGAACTTTGCGAACGGCAGGAAAGCTGGAATACCCAATGCACTGACCATATCCCAAACACCAAGGTAAGCGATACTGGCAGAGACGGATAACGTCTTGCCCTCTCTGAATTGTCGGTCGTTCAAGCTTGTGTGGACATAAGGAGAGAACAACAGCCGCCAGTCGAGCATGGCTGGATCATCGGGATCAACCTTGTTGCCGACTTTCCGGTAGTGATGCAGCGCCTTTGGGATATCGCGGTAGTTCTGATAGGGCGGGAGACCACAATAGCGGATCAATCCGACAAGCGAGCTTGCTGCAAATCCACCTCTGGAAAAGCCGAAGACAAAGATTTGGTCCCCCGGTGCGTAGTTCATGGCGAGGTGTTGGTAGGCTTGCATGATTTGATCATCGAGCCCCCAGCCAAACGTGCCGCCGCCGTAGCGGTCTATCCATTTGGGGATCACCTGAGATTTGTAACTTGTCCCAACGCCGGGACAGTAAAGGATCAGCTGACTGGGTCCATCGGGTGCCTCACGGCGTACCATATTGGCAAGCCGCAGGACATTTGTGCCGCTGAAATTGTTCCACGTGCCATCGAAGAAGATTGCGATGCGTTTCATCAATCGGCCCCACGAATTGGAGTAAGTGTAGCGGAATTTCGGGTCCTTTCAAACCAAGCGAGGCAGTCTCGCTGGGTTGCCCACGGTCCAAGGCGCAGGCGGGATCCCTCCTACAAATCGTTCCTTTGCAGGGCTCATCCCCAAGATATCGCAGTTATCCCCTACCAATTGCGGTTATCCCCAACAAAAGGGGTTGCCACAGGCCCCCCTTTGGTCCCACCATATCTGGTATAGGCGGTTGCTCGCCCAACCCCCTATTGTACAGGCATCCAGTTCTGGTGGCGCTGCGCCGCGCAGGGTTGGACTAAAAAAAGAGGTGTCGAAATGGCCCTGACCGAGCAGTACATCGAAGAAGAAATCCATCCTATTGATATCGTCGAAACTCTAGCCGCGTATCATGATTGGGATTTTGACCGCATTTCAGAGGAGCAGATTGCCATGGCTGTTGAGGGCCAGTGGCGCACCTATTCCATCACGCTGGCGTGGTCGCCCTATGATGAGACGCTGCGGCTCATCTGCACGTTTGAGATGGACCCGCCAGAAGAGAAACTGCCGGGCCTTTATGAGCTTTTGAACCATGTGAATGATCAATGCTGGGCCGGGTCCTATACCTATTGGGCAGAGCAAAAGCTGATGGTCTACCGTTACGGTTTGATCTGCGCAGGTGGCCATGATGCCACGGCAGAGCAGATTGATACGATGATCGGAGCCGCCGTTATGTCAGCAGAACGCTACTACCCCGCGCTGCAATTGCAGGTATGGGGCGACAAGACGCCCGAGCAGGCGCTGCAAGTCGCCATTGCAGAGGCCTACGGGCGGGCGTAACACTTTCCCCCGAATAATAGCGGGGGATGCGCATGCAAGACAGCAGGATCGCGGCCAAGGGCCTTGTGCTTTTGGGATGTGGCAAGATGGGATCAGCCATGCTTGCCGGTTGGTTGGCGCGGGGATTGCCGCCAGCCTCTGTTTGGGTTGTGGACCCTGCGCCGTCTGCATGGTTGCAGGGGACAGGCGTTCATCTAAATGCTGCTTTGCCTGCTACACCGGCGATTGTGCTGGTTGCCGTGAAGCCACAGATGATGGCCGATGCGCTGCCGACGCTAAAGGCAATGGGCAACGGTGAGACATTGTTTGTCAGCGTCGCGGCAGGAACGACCATCGACTATTTTGAGCAGACCTTGGGCGCACACACGCCCGTTGTGCGCGCCATGCCGAACACACCTGCGGCGATCTCTCAGGGAATCACGGCGATAGTGGCAAACGCAGCGGCGGGACCGGCGGCACTGGATGAAGCTGAAGTGCTGTTGAGCGCGGTGGGTCAAGTTGTGCGCTTGGACGCGGAGGCGCAGATTGATGCGGTAACGGGCGTCAGCGGATCAGGTCCGGCATACGTTTTCCACATGATTGAGACGCTGGCCGCCGGCGGAGAGGCGCAGGGTTTGCCGGCTGATCTGGCGATGCAATTGGCCAAAGCGACCGTGGCGGGGGCTGGCGCGCTGGCCCTGCAGGCGGAAGAAGACCCGGCGCAGTTGCGGGTCAATGTGACCTCACCCAATGGAACGACGCAGGCGGCACTGGAAGTGTTGATGGATGAGGCGGATGGCTTCCCCGCATTGCTGCCCCGCGCCGTCAAAGCGGCAACTGACCGGTCAAAGGAGCTTGCCCGTGGCTGATGAGATTTCTTTCGACGATTTTCTGCGCGTGGATGTCCGCGTGGGGACGGTGATCCGGGCGGAGCCGTTTCCAGAGGCGCGCAAACCGGCGATCAAGATGTGGATCGACTTTGGCCCCGAGATCGGAGAGCGCAAGACCTCCGCACAGATCACGGCGCATTACGAGCCGGAAGCGCTGGTGGGGCGGCAGGTGATGGGCGTTGTGAACTTCCCGCCGCGCCAGATCGGGCCGTTCATGTCAGAGGTGCTGGTGCTGGGTCTACCGGATGAGCACGGCGAGATTGTGCTGCTGTCGCCAGACCAGCAGGTGCCGTCCGGCGGGCGGATGCATTAATCCCCGACCGCCTCGCGCCAATGACGGCGGCACAGGGAGACATATGTTTCGTTCCCTCCGATCTGAACCTGCGCGCCGTCTTTGAGCACGTTCCCGGCATCATCCGTGCGCACCACCATCGTTGCCTTCTTGCCGCAATGGCAGATGGTACGCACCTCGCGCATCTCATCTGCGAGCGCCAGAAGGGTGGCTGAACCGGGGAAAAGCTCGCCCCGAAAATCGACCCGCAGGCCAAAGCACATGATCGGCACATGCAGATCATCGACGGCACGGGCCAGTTGCCAGACCTGGTCGGCTTCGAGAAATTGCGCCTCATCCACAAAGACACAGGCGCAGCGACCTGCGGAAAAACGCGCTTTGAGCTTGGCAAAAAGATCTTCGCCCGGCGCGTAGGTATCGGCGTCCTTGCCGATGCCAATGCGGGAGCCGATGCGCCCGTCGCCTGCGCGTCTGTCAAACTGCGCAGTGAGCAGATAGGGAACCATGCCGCGTTCTTCGTAGTTGTGCGCGGCTTGCAGCAACACGGTCGATTTGCCCGCATTCATGGTGGAATAGTGAAAATATAGTTTGGCCATGAGTGCGCGTTTACTGCGGTTGGTGTGGGCAATTCAAGCGCGAGATGGGTCACGAACGAAGCCCGCACGCCCACCTCCACTCCGTCGATGTGTGCGGCATCAACGCATGCAGGGGACGTACGGACCCTAACCACCCCCACCCAAGGACGAGGGTACTCATTAAGCCCAGCCAACATGGCCGGGCCTTTTCTCAATGACATTTACCGCCTGAGCGATTAATGGGAAAAGCCTAAGACCTTTCCCCGATGTGCGCGGGGGGGATTATCGGAGTTTGGGGACAGTACACATGGCCTTGATTGGCAGTTATCTTAAGAAGCACACGGAAGCATTGGTCAAAGATGTGGGCATTGAGCCCGCTTGCGGTGTGACCGGGAAATCCAAGGCCACGCTTGGGCGTTATTATTCCGATAATGATGAGCATGCGGACCGTTATATGCCCATCGACGCGGTTGCGCAGTTGGAGGAAGTGGCGAGCTATCCACATGTGACGGCGGCGCTGGCAGAGTTGCGCGGCATCACGCTCAACTTTGAGGAACGGCGCAACAACGCGGAGCGCAAGGGCGGGGTTAACTCCGACGTGATCGCGTTGAGCCAGAGGTTTGCGATGCTGATGGCGGAGTACCAGCAGTCTATGGAAGACGGCCGGATCAGCGTGAACGAGGCCAAGCGCCTGCTGCGTGAAACGACGATGCTGCAACAGGTTCTGGTCGATATGAAGCTGAACCTTGAGGACGAAGGTGTCTGACGATCTGCCGAGTTTGCAGGCAGATCAACTGCCCGCAATCGATGTTGAGACGTTGAAGGCCGCAGATGATCCGGGGCATAAGCCACGGATTTTGCTGCTTTATGGATCGTTGCGCCCGCAAAGCTATTCGCGCCGGGCTGCAGAAGAAGCAGCGCGTATCCTGCAGCATCTGGGGTGTGAAACACGGATGTTTGACCCCGAGGGCCTGCCCTTTCCCGATGGCGCAGACCCCGACCACCCCAAGGTTGCAGAGCTGCGCGAACTGGCGGTTTGGTCGGAAGGTATGGTCTGGTCCTCGCCTGAGCGCCACGGGGCGATGACCGGAATTATGAAAACTCAGATCGACTGGCTGCCGCTGTCACTGCAGGGGGGCATCCGACCCACGCAAGGTAAAACGCTCGCGGTGATGCAGGTGTCGGGCGGGTCGCAATCCTTCAACGCGGTCAATCAGATGCGCATTTTGGGCCGCTGGATGCGGATGCTCACCATCCCCAACCAATCGTCGATCCCCAAGGCGTGGCTTGAGTTTGATGGCAAAGGCCGCCTGCCAGAGGGCCCGTTTTACGCGCGGATCGTGGATGTGATGGAAGAGCTGGTGAAGTTCACCTGGCTGGTCCGGGGGCGTGCAGACTATCTGGTGGATCGATACTCCGAACGGGTGGAGAGCGCCGCAGAGGTGCACAAGCGGGTCTCGAAAAAGGGCGGGTGATTCTCCCTTAGCCGTGTTTCTCAACAATAACGGAACCGACGGAGTACCCGGCACCAAAGGAACAGATCAGCCCTTTTTCTCCGTCGCTCAGATCGGCGGAGTGTTTGGAAAACGCGATGATCGACCCGGCAGAAGACGTATTGGCGTAGTCTTGCAGGATGTTGGGTTGCTCGCCTGCCTCCGGGGTGCGGCCCAGCACTTTGCGGCCAATGAAATCGTTCATGGATTTGTTGGCCTGATGCAGCCAAAGCCGTTTGAGATCAGCAGCTTCGATGTCCTCATCTGACATATGCCGGGTAATGTGCTCGGACACCATGGGCACGACTTCCTTGAACACCTTGCGCCCGTTCTGCATGAACTGCATGTCGCGCCGATCGGCCACGCCATCGGGGCGGGAGCGGCGCAGAAAGCCATTGTTGTTGCGGATGTTGTTGGAGAAATCAGTGGCGCAACGGGTTGATTTTATTTCGAAATAGGGGCCTGCGGCGTCTTCGCTGCGCTCAATCAGCGTGGCGGTGGCGACATCCCCAAAGATAAAGTGGCAATCCCGGTCGCGCCATTCCAGATGGGCGGAGCAAATCTCGGGGTTTACGACCAAAGCGGAGCGGATGGAGCCACTGCGCACCATATCGGCGGCGGCCTGAATGCCAAAGGTTGCCGAAGAACAGGCGACGTTCATGTCAAAAGCGAAACCGTTGATGCCCAAAAGGTTCTGAATCTCAATCGCGACGGCGGGATAGGCGCGTTCGAGGTTGGACGCGGCACAGATCACCGCATCCACATCCGCCGCCGTCTTGCCCGCCGCAGTGAGTGCCTTTTGCGCGGCATCAAGCGCCATTTCCGCCATCAGGCTTGGCTCATCATCTGTGCGCTGGCGCAGCAGCGGATGCATAACGGCAGGATCAAGGACACCTGGTTTATCAATGACATACCGCTGCTCAATTCCGCTGGCCTTGAAGATAAATTCCTCTGACGAATACTCTTTGGCCGTAACCTCACCTGCCGCAATCGCATCGGCGTTCTCAGCATTGTAGAGGTCAACGTATGCGTTGAAGGCGGTGACAAGTTCGGCGTTGGTGATGATTTCAGACGGGGTAAAAACGCCGGTGCCGGTGATGGCGGGTGTGTACATCAGGGGTCCTCAAACATTTTGGGCCAAGAGCCGGGGCCAGTTTCCACTTGTTTTACCGAGATTCCCGGTGGCTCGCCATCGGAAAGGTGCATCTGTGATGCTCATCCCTTTTTTCTGGACACAACTGCCCATTGCTGATCACTGTATTGGACAGAGGTGTTTAGGCGGTGGGAAGTTGACAGATTACCACCGTGATCATGCGGGAGGATCAGATGAAATCACATTACCAGGCGGTTGTTATCGGGGGCGGTGTTGTAGGGACGTCGGTGCTGTACCACCTTGCGAAAATGGGTTGGAAAGACGTGTGTTTGCTGGAACGTAGCGTGCTGACCGCCGGGTCAAGCTGGCATGCGGCGGGGGGCATTCATGCGCTGAATGCGGACCCCAACATCGCCGCGCTGCAAGCTTATACCATTGACCTGCTGAGCGAGATTGAGAAAGAATCAGGTCAATCCATCGGGTTGCATATGACCGGGGGCATGACGCTGGCGGGCACGCCGGATCGCTGGGAATGGCTGCAATCGGCGTACCGGACGTTCCAGTCTATCGGGATTGATGACTGTCGGTTGATCACACCTGAGGAGGCCGGAGAGCTGTGTCCGATCATGTCCACCGAAGGCATTCTCGGCGGCATGTGGGCCGACCGTGAGGGGTATGTCGATACCACCGGCACCGTGCATGCCTATGCCGGGGCGGCGAAGAAAAACGGCGCGACGGTGCATGAACACACCCGCGTGCTGGAGCTGAACCAGACCGCGACGGGATGGGAGGTCGTGACGGACAATGGCACCATTCAGACCGAACATGTGGTCAATGCCGCCGGTCTCTGGGCCAAGCAGGTGGGGCGCATGGCGGGGATTGAACTGCCGCTCTCGCCGCTCAATCACCACTACCTGATCTCCGACACGATCCCGCAGTTGGAGGAGTTGGATTTTGAGGTGCCGATGACCGTGGACCTCGAAGGGTTCACCTACATGCGGCAGGACCAGAAGGGCATCCTGCTGGGCATCTATGAGGTTGATCACCAGCACTGGATGATGGACGGCGCGCCGTGGGAGTACGGCTTTGAGCTGCAGCAGGAAGACCCCGACCGGATTGAGCGGGAATTGACGCTGGGGTTTGAACGCTATCCGGCGTTGCAGGAGATCGGGGTCAAAACATGGGTCAACGGGGCCTTTACCTTTGCGCCCGATGGCAATCCGCTTGTCGGACCTGTGCGGGGCAAGCCGGGCTATTGGTGTGCCTGCGCGGTCATGGCGGGTTTCCTGCAAGGGGGCGGCGTGGGCAAATCGCTGGCGGAATGGATGATCCACGGGGAGCCGGAGGCGGATGTCTGTGGCATGGATGTCGCCCGCTTTGGCCCTTACGCGGAAAACAAGCAGTTCATCAAGGAGACCACAGGGCAGTTTTACACCCGTCGGTTTGTGATGACCTACCCGAATGAACAACTGCCTGCGGGACGGCCCTGCAAGATGGCCCCGGCCTATTCCGATATGACGGCGGCGGGATGCCAATGGGGGGCAAGCTGGGGGCTGGAAGTGCCGCTCTACTTTGCGCCGACACCTGACTTTGAGGAAACGCCCTCGCTCAAACGCTCAAACGCCTTCGACATTGTGGCGGCGGAGTGCAAAGCGGTGCGCGAGGCCGTGGGGCTGTTGGACATCAGCGGGTTTTC
The DNA here is from genome assembly GCA_045105735.1 of Sulfitobacter sp. Lineage (GTDB taxonomy): Bacteria > Pseudomonadota > Alphaproteobacteria > Rhodobacterales > Rhodobacteraceae > Sulfitobacter. The sequence continues at coordinate 128,543 of JBGCDV010000012.1, forward strand.
GCGGTTTGAGGTGTCTGGAGAAGGGGCTGAGGCCTGGCTCAACCGGATCATGGCAAGTGCGCTGCCCAAACCCGGTCGTGCCAAGCTGGCCCCAATGTTGTCGGAGGAAGGCAAGCTCAAGGGCGATCTGACGGTCTTTAACTGGGGGGATGGCACCTGGTGGATCATGGGCAGCTATTACCTGCGGGAATGGCACATGCGGTGGTTCCATGATCATATGGATGACGGCGTGACCCTGCGCGATATCGGCGATGCAACGGTTGGGTTCTCACTCTCCGGTCCCAACAGCCGCAAGGTGATCGAAAAGCTGACCGATGGCCCGGTAGGTGATCTGCCCTTCATGGGGTGTGGCAGCTTTGACATTGGCATGATCCGCGCCAAGGTGGGGCGGCTGTCTGTAACGGGGGAGTTGGGGTATGAAATCCATTGCTCCGCTGCCGAACATATCACCCTGCGCAAGACGCTGTTGGAGGCGGGCGCAGATCTCGGGATGAAGGAAGTTGGCTTTAACGCGCTGCTGAGCCTGCGGCTGGAAAAGAGTTTTGGCATCTGGTCGGCGGAATTTACCCAAGGGTACACAGCGGCGCAGACTGGGATGGACCGCTGGATCGACTGGTCGAAGGATTTCGTCGGCAAAGCAGCAGCAGAGGCGGAGCGGGACGGGAATGGGCCTGCGCAAAAGGTTGTCACGCTTGAAGTGGCAGCGGCTGACGCGGATGCGGCGGGGTATGAGCCCGTGTGGTCTGAAGGCAAGCTGGTCGGGTTTGTCACCTCTGGCGGCTATGGGCACACGCTGGGCAAGTCTTATGCCATGGCGATGGTGGATCTCGACAAATGCGCCGAGGGGACCGAGCTGGTGGTGCATATTGTCGGTGCTGCGCGCAAGGCGAAGGTGATTGCGGCCTCGCCTTATGACCCCTCCGGCACAGCGATGCGAGGATAGCGGGTGGCGCAGGAAACCAAAGCGAGACGCGGAGGGCGGCGCGGCAAGGCCGAAGGGCCTGCGACGCCCCTGCGACAGGTGGATTACCACACCCTGCGCAACCCGTTCCCGCCGATGAATGTGTTCTCCGCCGATCAGATTGGCGCGATGCACGAAACGGCGCTGCGCACGCTTGAGGACTTGGGCATGAAGGTCCTTTTGCCAGAGGCCTTGGAGGTGTTTCGCAAGGCAGGGGCCCGGGTCAAGGACGACATGGTCTATCTCGGGCGAGACATCATCGAGGCCACCTTGGCAACCGCGCCGAAGTCGATCATGGGCCGGGCCGGGGTGCGGACCCGCGATGTGCTGCTTGAGCAGGGCACGCTCTTGTTTCAGCCCGGTGCGGGTGCCCCCCATGCCACTGATCTGGAGCGTGGCCGTCGCCCCGGCTCTGCACAGGACTACCGCGAGTACACAATGCTCAACCAGCATTTCGACGTGTTGCAGATGCTGTCGCCATCGGTTGAGCCGCAGGATGTGCCGACCAACATCCGGCATTACTTCACCACCGAAGCGCAGCTGACGTTGAGCGACAAGTTTCCGTTTGTCTTTTCACGTGGGACGCCGCAGGTGATGGATTGCTTTGAGATGCTGCGTGATTTTCGCGGGGTGTCGGATGCTGAATTCGCGGAAAACCCGCACTGCTACACGATCATCAACACCAACAGCCCGCGCACGCTGGATATCCCGATGGCGCAGGGGCTGATCGACTTCGCGCGGCTTGGGCAATTGTCGATTGTCACGCCGTTCACGCTTATGGGGGCGATGGCCCCGATCACGGTGGCGGGGGCGGTGACGCTCAGCCATGCGGAGGCCTTGGCCGCGATTGCGCTGACGCAGTTGGTCCGGCCCGGCGCGCCGGTCTGCTATGGCACCTTTACCTCCAACGTCGACATGAAATCGGGTGCACCTGCATTCGGGACGCCCGCGCATTTTCAGGCATCGCTTGCGGCAGGACAAATGGCGCGGCTGACCGGTCTGCCGTGGCGCTGTGCGGCAGGATCAGCGGCGAACATGAACGATGTGCAGGCGGCCAATGAAAACCAGATGGGGCTATGGGGGTGCCTGATGGCGGGGGCGACGGTGGTGATCCATTCGGCAGGATGGCTCGAAGGTGGGCTGTCAGTGTCCTATGAGAAGATCATTACGGATGTCGAAGTGCTCAACATGATTGCGGAGCTGTGCGCGGGCAAAGCGGCGGGGGCGGATGAGATCGGGTTTGACAACGCATTGAGCCATGTGGACCCTAGCGGTCATTTCTTTGCCGCACCACAGACGATGGAACGCTACAACAAAGAGTTCTACGACCCGATCGTGCATGACTACGCCAACTTTGGCACTTGGACCGAACGCGGGGCGCAAGATACCAACACCCGAGCAACGCAGGTGTGGAAGGACATCTTGGCCGCTGACGCACGACCCAGTGTAGATGGCGCGCGGGTTGAGGCCTTGCAGGCCTTCATCGCAAAACGCACCGCTGAGGGCGGCGCGCCGCCGGAAAGCTGAGCGATGACAGAACGCATCTCTCCTGTGCTGCACCGCGATGACCCTGACAAAGACCCGCTTGTCGGGCATGTCAAAGTCACCCGCGCCGATTGGTTGAACATGGCGCGCGACGTGCTGGTGACCGAAGGGGCAGGGGAGGTCAAAATCCTTGGTCTGGCCACGCGGATGGGTGTATCACGGTCCAGTTTTTATTGGTATTTCAAGGGCCGATCCGATTTGCTGAACGCACTATTGGACGAATGGGAAGAGCGGAACACAGCGCAGATTGTGGCCCATTGCGAGATGCCCGCCGCGTCAATCAGCGCCGCAGTCTGCAACTTTTTCCGCTGCTTTGTGGATCCCAGCAAGTTTGACCGCGGCCTTGATTTTGCGGTGCGCGAATGGTCGCGGCGCGACGATGCCATCCGCAACAGCGTTGATCACGCAGATGCCGCGCGGTTGGAGGCGGTTCGGATGTGCTTCATGCGGTACGGCTTTGATACACAGGATGCCGACGCGCGCGCCCGCATCCTCTACTTTATGCAATTGGGGTATCATGCGCTCGAGGTTTGTGAGCCCGTTGATGTCCGCATGTCACGGATCGAAGGTTATCTGCGTGGCTTCACCGGGCAGGAACCCGATCGTGCCGCAATTGAGGCGTTCTTAAAAGATGTGCAACGGCTCGGGATTACCTGAGGCAGGATCAATGCGCCTTGAGGATGCGCTTCCAAAGGGTGCCGCCCAAGTATTTGTTCCCGGCCCAGAAGTACAAAAATATCAGCGCAAACAGCAAAAGGGCAGGGGCACCGTTGAGTCGAAAACCGTTGTCGGTCATGCCACCGGTAAGGGATGCCACGGCAAAGCCCAGCACGAAAAAAGCGGTGATGAAATCAAGGAAGGCGGCCAGGATGATGCGCCAGCGGGCGGTCTTCTTTTCTGTGGTCATGTCTTTCCAAACTCTGTCAAAACTGGGTCGCTGCGCAGGAAACGCAGGCCAAAAATGGTATAAATGAAGTGCTTTGAGCGTAGGAGCGCAGGAAATTTGAGTCAATTGCCCAGCCTGAAGGCGTAAAACACCCTCAGATCAGGCCTGCCACTGGGCGAAGATGACGGGTTTCAGGCCTGAAGGCTTTTTACGCCGATCTCGTCTTCTGCCTGCGCTTTGATTGCCAGCGCGGCGGCATAGGCCCCTGCGGCGGTCGTGTAGTAGGGGATCTTGTCATAAAGCGCGATGGAGCGAATGGATTTGCTGTCTTCAACGGCCTGCGCGCCTTCGGTGGTGTTCATGACAAGATGAATGTCGCCGTCTTTCATCATGTCGGTCACGTCAGGGCGGCCCTCATAGACTTTGTTCACGGTCTCGGCCGCAATGCTGTTTTCTGTCAGCCAACTGGCGGTGCCGCGGGTGGCGACCAAGGTAAAGCCCTGGTCAACAAGGATTTTTGCGGCGTCCAGCATGTCAGCGGTTTTGTCCATGTCCTTGATCGACAGAAAGGCACAGCCCGAGGAGGGCAGGATCGTCCCCGCGCCCATCTGCGCCTTGAGGAAGGCACGCGGGAAGTCGCGATCCCAGCCCATAACCTCGCCAGTGGAGCGCATTTCAGGACCAAGCAGCGTATCGACACCGGGAAAGCGGGCGAAGGGCAGCACGGCCTCTTTGACGGAGAACCATGGCATGTTGGGGTTCGCGAGTGTCATTGGATCGCCCAGTGGCAGCACGTCGGCGTAGGAGGATTGTTCGGGGTAGGGCGCGCGCATCGGAAAGGCGGAGAGCTTTTCCCCCGCCATGATCCGCGCCGCGATGGAGGCGATGGCGGAATCGGTGGCCTTGGCCACAAAAGGCACCGTACGGGAGGCGCGGGGATTGACCTCAATCAGGTAGACCTCACCGTCTTTGACCGCGAACTGGATGTTCATCAGACCGACGACGTTGAGGGCAAGCGCCAGCGCATGGGTCTGGCGTGTGACTTCGTCGATGATACCTTGGGAGAGTGAATAGGGCGGCAGGGAACAGGCACTGTCGCCTGAATGCACGCCCGCTTCTTCGATGTGCTGCATGATGCCCGCGACGTGGACATCGGTGCCATCGCAGAGCGCATCCACATCGAGTTCCACGGCACCGGAAAGGTAGCTGTCGAGCAGAACGGGGCTGTCGCCGGAGACGACAACGGCGGAGGTGATGTAGCGTTCAAGCTGTGCCATGTCGCGCACGATTTCCATCGCGCGTCCGCCGAGCACATAAGACGGGCGGATCACCAGCGGGAAGCCAATCTCATCGGCGATTTTCAACGCCTCTTCGTCCGTGCTGGCAATGCCATTGTTGGGTTGCTTGAGGCCCAAAGACTGCACAAGTTGCTGAAAACGCTCGCGATCTTCGGCCAGGTCAATGGCATCAGGCGTCGTGCCAAGGATCGGAATGCCTGCGGCCTCCAGCGCATTGGCAAGCTTCAGCGGGGTCTGGCCGCCGAACTGGACAATGACGCCGTGCAGCGTGCCGTTTTCCTGCTCCACCCGCATGATTTCCATGACGTGCTCAAAGGTCAGCGGCTCAAAATAGAGACGATCCGAAGTGTCATAGTCGGTGGAGACGGTCTCAGGGTTGCAGTTGACCATGATGGTTTCAAAACCCGCATCCGTCAGTGCATAGCAGGCATGGCAGCAGCAATAGTCGAACTCGATCCCTTGCCCGATGCGGTTGGGGCCGCCGCCGAGGATGACGACCTTTTTGCGATCAGAGGGGCGTGCCTCGCATTCCACTTCGCCCATCATCGGGGCCTCATAGGTGGAGTACATATAGGGCGTCTGGGCCTCAAACTCCGCCGCACAGGTGTCGATGCGTTTGAAAACGGCGGTGACGCCCGCCGCGACCCGGGTTTGACGAACATGGGTTTCGGATTGGCCTGTGAGGTGAGCAAGGCGCGCGTCGGTGAAACCCATCATCTTGAGGTGACGCAGAGCGGCCTCATCGGTGGGAAGACCTGTAGTCTTCAGGCCCTCTTCGGCCTCGATGATCTCGCGGATGCGGTCAAGGAACCACGGGTCGAACATGGTCACGGCATGGATTTCGTCGTTGGACATGCCGTGGCGCATGGCCTGCGCGATGGTGCGCAACCGGTCGGGGGTTTGTTGGCTGATCGCCTTGATGAGGGCGGCGGGCTCGGGTGCGCCGGGGATGTCGATTTCATCAAACCCGGTGAGGCCCGATTCCATCGACGCCAGCGCTTTTTGCATGCTCTCATGGATGGTGCGCCCGATGGACATGGCCTCGCCCACGGACTTCATCGCGGTCGTGAGGTTCGGTTCGGAGCCGGGGAACTTCTCAAAGGCAAATTTCGGGATTTTGGTGACGACATAGTCGATGGTTGGCTCAAAACTCGCGGGAGTCACACCGGTGATGTCATTGTCCAGCTCATCCAACGTGAACCCCACGGCGAGTTTCGCGGCGATCTTGGCAATCGGGAAGCCGGTGGCCTTGGAGGCCAATGCGGAAGAGCGGCTGACGCGGGGGTTCATCTCAATCACAACCATGCGGCCGTCGGCAGGGTTGACGGCCCATTGGACGTTTGAGCCACCGGTTTCCACGCCAATCTCGCGCAGCACTGCTATCGAGTGGTTGCGCATGATCTGGTATTCTTTGTCCGTGAGCGTCAGCGCGGGCGCGACCGTGATGCTGTCACCGGTGTGCACGCCCATCGGGTCCACGTTTTCGATGGAACAGACGATGATGGCGTTGTCGGCGGTGTCGCGCACGACCTCCATTTCGAACTCTTTCCAGCCCAGAAGAGATTCGTCGATAAGGATCTGACCCATGGGCGAGGCATCCATGCCGGAGCGGCAGATCGCTTCATAATCATCGCGGTTGTAGGCCACGCCACCCCCAGTGCCGCCCATGGTAAAGGCGGGCCGGATGATGGCAGGCAGGCCAACTTCTTCGAGCGCGCCCAGCGCAATGGCAACGCCTGCGGCGAGGTCTTTCTTGCCGTCGTCACCAACGGGGGCGGTGCAGATCGTGGCTTTTGGGTTCTCGATGCCCAGACGGTCCATCGCTTCACGGAAAAGCTTGCGATCTTCTGCCATTTCGATGGCGTCCCGCTTGGCCCCGATCATCTCGACGTTAAATTTGTCGAGAACGCCCATTTCTTCGAGCGCCAGTGAGGTGTTGAGACCCGTTTGGCCGCCCATGGTGGGCAGCAGCGCGTCGGGACGTTCCTTTTCGATGATCTTGGCGACGATGTCGGGGGTGATCGGTTCAATGTAGGTGGCGTCTGCAAGTCCGGGGTCGGTCATGATGGTGGCCGGGTTGGAGTTGACGAGGATGACGCGGTAGCCTTCTTCTTTGAGCGCTTTGCAGGCCTGCGCGCCGGAGTAGTCAAACTCACAGGCCTGACCGATGACAATGGGGCCTGCACCAATGATCATGATCGACTGAATGTCGGTACGTTTTGGCATGGACCCGCCCCCTGATGTGCAAATTGTCGTGGGTTATAGGGATGGAGGCGGTGGGTGCAAGGGCGGAATAGAGCTTGCAGGTGGATTCCTTGGTGCAGCACGGGCAATAGGGCGCGCAAGCGCGCATTTGATTTTGTTGATTTGGTGCCACCAAATCGGTTTGCGAGACGCTGTCTCGCGCTCTGCGGTATTTAGGGCCAAAAAGAGGGGCGGATGGGACCTGTCTTTGACCGTGGCGGCTGGGCTTTGAGGGCGATTAGAGAACCCCGATTTCGGCAAGCGCCTGATTAAGCGCCACTGGCAGGGGCTCTTCGCTGGTTCTGCCTTGCGGCAGATCCATGGGTGCGTCTTCGACCGGCAGGTAGCGCCAGCCTTGAAAGGGTCGTTTCAGGGCGCTTTGGGTGCGGATGAGGGGTGGCTCCAGTACGATGGCGCAGCGTCTGATGCCGTCGGTGCCGATGTATTCGTCCAGGCGGTTGATCTCTTGGCGGCACAGGATTTCGCCCTTGATCACCCAATAGATGCTGCCGTTGTTGAGTACTTCGGCCTCCCGGCGGGGCCACATGCGGGTCACGTGTCGGGGCAATCCATCTGGGGCCTGTGCGCGTTTGGTGGCCTGCCATTCAGCGAGGCCTTCGACGCTTTCGGTGCCGACGCTCAATTTGATCAGATGCACGGTTTTGGTCATGGTGTTGTTTTGCATCATTTCGCCGGGGGTTCAAGCGGAAGAATGCGCTGGAATGGCTTATATTGTGTTTGATTAATGGGTGAACACAAAATATGGTTTGATCCGCAGCCTAGTCTGTGGCCTTTCCGAATCCTCACCGGCCCTCTATCTTATGGGTCTGCCTCTCGTCTCTCCTTAGAAAGCCGCGCTATGACCCGTTTTGCCGCCCCCATCGCTGAACAAATCTGGGATATGAAATACCGTTTCAAAGCGGCTGACGGCACGCCGAAAGACGTCTCGGTGGAGGACACATGGCGGCGGATTGCGCGGGATCTGAGCCGGGTGGAGAAGGAGCCCGAGGTCTGGGAAGATCGGTTCTATGCCGCGCTAGAGGACTTCAAATACCTGCCTGCAGGGCGGATCACGGCTGGGGCCGGCACGGCGCGTCGGGTGACGCTTTTTAACTGTTTTGTCATGGGGACGGTGCCCGACAGCATGGGCGGCATTTTTGATATGCTGAAAGAGGCCGCGCTGACGATGCAGCAGGGGGGCGGGATCGGCTATGATTTCTCGACCATCCGGCCCAAGGGGGCGGATGTGCTGGGTGTTTCGGCGGATGCGTCGGGGCCACGAAGCTTTATGGATGTCTGGGATGCGCTGTGCCGAACGATAATGTCGGCTGGTTCCCGGCGTTGTGCAATGATGGCAACGATGCGCTGCGATCATCCGGACATTGAGGATTTCATTGCGGCCAAGTCGGATCCGGCGCGGCTGCGGATGTTCAACATGTCGGTGCTGATCACCGATCCGTTTATGGAAGCGGTGAAGGCAGATGGGCCTTGGGAGCTGACCTTTGGCGACAAGGTGTACCACACGGTGCAGGCGGTTGATCTGTGGAATACGATCATGCAGGCGACCTATAGCTATGCTGAACCCGGCGTGATTTTCATTGACCGGATCAATCAGGCGAACAACCTGAATTATTGTGAGACGATTGCGGCGACGAACCCCTGTGGGGAACAGCCTTTGCCGCCCTATGGTGCGTGTCTTTTGGGGTCGATCAACCTTGCGCGGTTGGTGGCGGATCCGTTTGGGGAGGCGGCGCAGCTGGATGAGACCGCTTTGACAGAGCTGGTCGCGACAGCGGTGCGGATGATGGACAATGTCGTGGATGTGTCGCAATTCCCGCTGGAAGAACAAGCACGGGAGGCGCAGGCCAAGCGGCGGATCGGGCTGGGGGTGACGGGCCTTGCGGATGCATTGCTGATGGTCGGTCTGCGCTATGGCTCTGACGCGGCGGCGGCACAGACGGAGGCCTGGCTCAAGGCGATTGCGCGTGCGTCGTATCTGGCGAGTGTTGAACTGGCCCGCGAAAAAGGGGCGTTCCCGTTGTTTGAAGCGGAAGCGTTTCTGGCGTCGGGCAATATGGAACAGATGGATGAGGATGTCCGCGATGCGATCCGCGCGCATGGCATCCGCAACGCACTGCTGACCTCCATAGCACCAACAGGTACGATCAGCCTTTATGCGGGCAATGTCTCAAGCGGGATCGAGCCGGTCTTTGCCTATAGCTACGCCCGCAAGGTGCTGCAAAAAGACGGCAGCCGCACCGAGGAAGAGGTGGTGGATTACGCCGTGCAGATGTGGCGCGACCTGAAAGGGGACGCAGCCTTGCCGGAACATTTTGTCAACGCACAGACGCTGGCCCCGCTGGATCACGTCAAGATGCAGGCGGCGGCACAAAAGTGGGTGGATTCGTCGATTTCCAAGACGATCAATTGCCCTGAGGACATCAGCTTTGACGCATTCAAGGATGTGTACATGGAGGCCTGGGACACGGGCTGCAAAGGCTGCACGACGTATCGGCCCAATGATGTGACGGGGTCAGTGTTGAGCGTGACCGAGGAGACGAAGGCCGATAAGCCTGTGCCCGTGGCTGAAGGTGGCGAAGTGGTTTATATGTCCGAGCCCCTGGATCGTCCGCAAGAGTTGGAAGGCAACACCTACAAGGTCAAATGGCCCGACAGCGAACATGCGCTTTATATCACCATCAACGATATTGTGCTGAACGGGCACCGGCGGCCCTTCGAGGTGTTCATCAACTCCAAGAACATGGAGCACTTTGCCTGGACCGTGGCGTTGACGAGGATGATCTCGGCGGTGTTCTGGCGCGGCGGCGATGTGTCTTTTGTCGTGGAAGAGCTCAAGGCCGTGTTTGACCCGCGTGGCGGCGCGTGGATGCAGGGCAAGTATATCCCCTCCATTCTGGCAGCGATCGGTGGTGTGATCGAACAGCACATGATTGCCACAGGCTTCATCGCGGGCGAGGGGATGGGGCTGAAGTCTGATCCGCAGGCGCAGGTTGTGGGGCTGGATGCGCCACGTGGCAAGGCGTGCTCCAGCTGTGGGCAGTTCGATCTGCGCATGGTGGAGGGTTGCATGACCTGTGGGTCGTGCGGACATTCGAAGTGTGGGTAGGGGCACCTCATAAAGAGCTCCTGTCAGTCACACCATACCTTTTCCGTGACTCACACCGTAGGTTTTCCGCAGAGCGGTTTTAAAGCTTGATTTTGAAACAAATTGGAAAGGATGGAGCGCTCAGCCCCGTCCTTTTTTGTTTCTAAATCAGCCTGTTACCGAAGTGCCTTGGTAACATCGCTCCGCAAAAATAAACTGCCATACACTTCTCCATTCGGGGAAAATGGATCCACACCTTTCGACCTCAACTCTGCACCAAGACTTTGCCAGCTACGCCCATATTCCTTTGCCATGGTTCGCGGTGTCATAAACTTGGAATGGAATGCGTCAGCGTCGTCTGCCGTCAAATAGTTTTGCTCGGCTCTTGTTTTGGGGTTTTGCATCATCGTAGCAGGCGTATGTCCGTTGACGATAAGTCGACGCATTTTGCTCGGTTGGTTGATGCCAACAGCCTTGGCAAAGACTTCGATACTCTCGGCGCCGGGCGCGTCAGGACCAAGCACAGTGACGACCTCATCATGATCAACGTAGATTGCGGCGTACCCAACAAAGGAAACATGGTTGCCCACTCTTGTGATCCGGCCATCCTGAATGGCCCTGACGATAGTGCCCGGCCCAATCTTAAGCCGCTGAGCAGATTTCGAAATATGCACCCAGTTTCGTTTGGCGTGCCGCAGCTGAACCGCACCCATCCGAATGCTATCCAAAAATTTGTGTCCCGCGGAGGGGTTCCAGATTGCCTTGACGTCCGCGTCCCTCAATTCTGAGGTTAAGACACCGTCCTTTACTAACATGTCAAATTGCGACCGAGTTGCTCCGATCAGTGCCGCAAAGGCCTTGGCATCAACCAACGCAGTCAGCTTGTCCAGAATTGGTTTGGCCAACTCAGCATCGAAGACCTCCCAAGCATCGGACAGGCCAGACCCAGCGCCCCGTACAACGCCCACTGCCGCCAGCATCTTGCGCAGGCGGCGCTGATCAACGCCTGTGGTTTGGGCGGCTGTCAGAACGGAGTGAGCCTTGCGCTCCATAACCGGCTCACCAAGCAGTTCATCGCCAACCCCCAGAGGCCATGTCTCAAGCATATGTTGACGCAGGAGGTTTCGGAACGGTTCGTAATCAGCGTTGTCGGCATAATAGGTGGCCAATCTCTCGTAGAGGACTGGAAAGATCTTCTTTGGGCCATCCTGAGGGCCACCGGGCAATTTTTGAAGTTTTCTCAAAGCAGTCGCTACTTTTGATCGCCCATGGTGCGCAACATCATACCCCATCTGATACAAAGCCCAGTGATCTTCCCTTGCTGCAGATGAAGGTGTCTTCATTTCATGACGCAAAAGAGCACTGCCCAACATGAAACAGAAATTTGCGGCCGGGTGGAGAGGCATTTGATCCAGCCACCCGTTGTTTTGCTCACCGCGAAGTCGACCTTCTATCCAGACATCGAAATCCGTTTCTTCCCGAATGTCCTGATCTAATGCACCGGACAAAATGTCGGGCATGAGGATCTTGAGATGCGCTGATGAATCATAGCGTGAAGCGGGAACTGGATCATGCCAGAGCGGCACCAGCGGATGCTGATGTTCGAGGCAGAGGGTAACATGCGGTACCAACCAGTTTCCCCGCATGGCCATTGCTATATGGGCAGGGGCGTCCGACATCTCAGCATCCAGACGCAAACATACGGGGCAACCTCTTACTTCAGGGCTTTGAATTATCTTGCTGGGGAAGTTATGGTTTTTAAATTCACGTACATTCAGCGGCTTTCTAACAGGGCTCGAGGACAGCACCTCGTGCGGAATTGTAACACCATATCGGTCCAATTCGTCGAACGCCTGCCGGTCGCCACTAATCACTCGGAGGAATGAAGTGCCCTTGTGGTAGCAAAAGGTCTTGGCATCGGTACCAAAGCCGGTAGCGGTCCGTGAAATCAGGGATGCAGCGGTTTCGCCAGGCTTTTGCGAAGGCTGCAATTTCAAGTCGCGCATGCGGTAATCTGATTTCATAGGGTATACTTATGCGCCGGTTTGAAAAGAGCAACTAACTCGTGCCGGAACCGGCATTGCCCGAAGTGCCAGGGTGCAGCGGCACAGGACTGGATACAGGCGCGCATAGAAGACCTTCTGCCGGTCGAGTACTTCCACGTGGTCTTCACGCTGCCTGCGCCAATCGCTGACATCGC
>JBGCDV010000013.1:0-215151 GCA_045105735.1 Sulfitobacter sp.
GAGGCATGCCTTGCCCCATCAGAACTTCAACCTGCCGCAACTTCACGACAATCTCTTCGGGCTTGGGTCTCTTAATGGCCATCTCTGGTCCTCCGCTTTCCTAACTATAGGGGCGGACCACTTCAAAGGGGGAGGCTCAGAACCGGGTTGATGTATATTATGATACGGAAGATCGTGCCTTGCGCGACGCAGGGATTTCGCTTCGTATTCGAAAGAGAGTTGCGTCGAAAGACATTGTGGAGCTAACAGTAAAATCAGATCAAAGAGCGGACAAAGAAACTGGCTTGCTGGAGCGAAACGAATTGGCGCTTTTGTTTCCAGCCGATACCGCACTTCATGACATGGTCTCATCACCAGATGCAATTGAGGTAATTGAGCGTCCACTTGGTACGAAAGAACTCATTGAAATAGTTTCCATATTCAACAAACGAAAGAAGATTCTTGTCGAAACTGAACAAGGATTTTCGGCTCATATCTGTTTTGACACATTCTATTTTCGGCAGAATGGTGAGTTTAGTGAGTATAACTATGAGATTGAAGCGGAAATAGTTTCTCAACCCCAAGGTTCAGAAAGTTCGCTAAGGAATTTGAAGAAGCTTCTAAAGGGGCTATCAAAAGGATTTGGCTTTAATGCGAGTACCAAGTCCAAATTAGAGCAAGCGGAAGAACGTGGTGTGTCCAAAGACAATAGGCACCATTATGTTCACTTCTTTGGCATTGATATCGTTGGATATACAAAGTTGGACAGCAAAAAGCAACTTAACGTTGTCCAAAGGATCAACAAAGCAACCAAGGATATCTTGAGGAACTCTGGCGTAAATCCGTCGGAAATTGACGTTGTTATTCCAACAGGTGATGGAGTCGTTGTGGGTTTTGATGGCTATCAACCAAAGCTGCTTAAAACACTCGTAGACTTGCAGACAGATATTGCGAGCCGACAAACGCACTTTTCTAATGTTGGTATTCGAGCTGCAGTACATTACGGACCTGTCTTTCACTTTACTGACCTGACAGAAAAGATTTCACTTGCTGGTGATGGAATTAACGACATGTTTCGCCTCTTACAGCAACCATCCGAAAATCAAATATTTGTCTCGAAAGCCGCATACGAAAAAGAAATGTTAAGTAAGCCAAACATGAAGGCAGACTTTTTTGGGCCAAATTCGGTGTCTGTTAAGCACGGTCAGGAAGTAATATACTATAACTATTTTCGTGAACGAGAGTTTGGACATCCAAATTAGCCGATCGCATACCGCATCCCGGTAGTTCGGCATTTCCGGGCTTGCAAATTCATATCGCTCCGACAAATCTGAATTAGGAAATGTGTCGCGCCCGGAACATACATGGGACGGTGTCTGCTCATTCCCGGATGCTGCCATAATAAGGATAAGGGATCACTTAGATTGCCCCCCTTTGACCCAAATCAACGCGCTCCGCTCCCAAACCCGCTACGCTCCCTCCAACCACCACCCAAAGGGAGCCACGCTCATGTTCCGTCTCGCCTCTGCCCTCTATTCCATCATCGCCACCGCCCTTGCGGGCTCAGGGGTCATTGCCGTTCTCTCGATGGGCTATGTGACAGCCCCGGCCATCATCGGGGCCGCTGCCGCGGGGGCCGTGATTGCGCTGCCAGTCGCCTGGATCATTGCGAAAGAGATTTCCAAAGGCTGAGCATATGCAGTGCCATGGTGGTGCCGGACAGGGTGTACGCCCGGCACGCCGCAGTATAGCCTTGGCACCGATACCAACCCCAAGGCCACTTCCCATGACCACACCCTGCATTCTCTGCGTTGCGATCACTGGCTCCGTCCCCACCAAGGCGGCCAATCCGGCGGTGCCGATCTCCGTATCTGAGCAGATCGAGAGCACCCACGAAGCCTATGAGGCGGGGGCCTCCATCTGTCACGCGCACGTGCGCAACCCGGATGAAACCCCGTCTTCAGACCCCGAAAAATTCGCGGCTCTGCAAGAGGGGTTGAAGACGCACTGCCCTGATATGATTATACAATTCTCTACGGGTGGGCGCTCGGGTGCCGGGCAGGAACGCGGCGGGATGCTGTCGCTGCGCCCAGATATGGCGAGCCTTTCTGTCGGTTCAAACAACTTCCCGACCCGCGTTTATGAGAACCCGCCGGACCTTGTCGATTGGTTGGCCAGTGAGATGCGGCGTTATGAGGTCAAGCCTGAAATTGAGGCGTTTGACCTGTCCCACATCCACAAGGCCGCGGAGATGAACCGGGATGGCCGCATCCCCGGGCAGCTCTATATCCAGTTCGTTATGGGCGTCAAAAACGCCATGCCCGCCGACCGAGAAACCTTTGATTTTTATGTGAAAACGGTTGAGCGCCTGGTGCCTGATGCGCTCTGGTGTGCAGCTGGTGTCGGCCCCAATCAGATCCACCTCAACGAATGGGCCATTGCGGCCGGGGGACACGCCCGCGCGGGACTTGAGGACAACGTCCGGCTGGATCGCAACACGTTGGCCCCCTCGAATGCTGCCTTGATCAAGCGCGCCGCAGACCTGTGTGACCATTATCAAAGGTCGGTCGCCACACCTGCGCAAGCGCGCGAAATGCTTGGTCTGCGACCCGCGTGACCGCAGCTACATGATGAGGAAATCAGCTATCTCAACAGGTCGCGCGCCCCCGTCCAGCAGCACCCGTAGACATTCGGTCACATAGGCCCAAATGGCTTCATCATGCACAAGATGATGGGTCAGCACGCCCAAAGGCTCACCATTGTCAGTTTGCCCCATACGGCGGTCTTTCAGCAAACGTACGATGTGCTCAACGAGCTGATTTTTATCGACGACCCCACCGCCACCGCGCCAGTCTATGGGGTCAATATGGGTATTTATCTGCACCAGTCCCGGTGCAGGCGTGCGTTTGTCGCGGGGCGTAAATGTGGATATCCCCTTGAAGCTCGCGCCCGCCAGATCTGGTATGAGTTCATCTGTCACCCGGTTCCAAGGCGGAACGAAGACGGGGACCAGAGAGGGGCCGAACAGTCCTTGCAACCGATCCAAACCAGCACGTGCGTCGGTCAAGATATCAGGGCGGGCATGGCCAAACTCAGCCTTTTTCGAACCCTCCGGCGCGTGGTTGGCATGTGCCCATCCGTGCACAAGCGGGTGCAGATGCAAGGCGTCGGAACACAGTGACGCAAGTGCAGATGTGGCGTGATTGGGGATCACCGCGAGATGAACAGGAACATGCAGGCGCTCAGACAAGTCTGACAAGCGGTCCAGCGCAGTTGTCGGTTTGACGGCATCATCGTCGCGCCACCAAAACGACAGCTTGAGCCCCTGATTGCGCCAGCGCTCCAGTTCTGTCTCAACGGGGGACCAATCAGTTTTCATCACGCGCTCCACAGTGCTGTGCTACAATCTCTACAGTTCTGGATGCGCCATACGTCGACGTAGGGTCAAGGGGGGTGCGTGGCGACGCCATGGCCTGAGCCAGGGTTTCCAACAGGTTTTGTGCGGTTAAAGACCCGGTGTGCAGGACTTCGAGACCGCTGGATTGCGCAAGCGCATCTGCGCGAATACCCTGTTCCACCTCCGCCCCCTCATCGAAAGGCACAAAGACGGCGGGGCAGCAGGTTTGAAGGATATCAAGCGCGGTGTTGTAGCCACAAAGTGAGACGGAGCCTGCGGCGTGATGCAGCATTTGACGAAATTCGGGGCGCGCGGGTTCAGCGATGAGGTTTGCCGGCGCATTCTGTTGCAGTTCGGCAGATTTGGCATTTGCATTTTGCCCTCCAACCAGCAGGCGCCAGGTGCGCGCAGGGTCCTTTGCAGCGGCTTCTTTTGCGCATGAGAACAATGCGTTACCGACATCACCGCCGCCAGCGCTGACGATAATTTCGTCGTGACCCAACAACTTCGGATGTGGTTTTGCGGGGGCGGCAGTCACAAATCCGGTGTAGCGGAGCTTGGCCTTGAGCTGCTCCGTAACCGGCCAACTGAGTGACAGTGGCGTGAGCGCGGGATCCGCATGAACCAGCACACCGTCGTAGTATGTTGCGATAACTTCCTGAGCAAAGGTGACCTTTTTGGGTTTGGAGGGTGGGGCGAGGATATCCCGGATCGAGGCAAAGACCTTGGGTTGCTTGGGCTGCCTTTGCGCTGCGTCCAGAAGTGCCAAAAACTCCCTTCGCAAGATGCGCCGCCCAAAGGGAAAAAGCTCGGTGATGAGCGCATCCGGGGCCTCAGTCGCCAGTATTTCCTGCAATTTATCAGAGCGTGCATTTAGCAGCACATCTGTGGCCTCGACCCCGTTTGCATCCAGCAAGCGGCCAAAATCAATGCCATCAGATCGCACCGGGGGCAGTTGCACAAAGTTGATACCATCGGTGTTGAGAGTGGCCGGCCGAACACCACCAGATACGATGATGGCGCGATGTCCCGCGCTGACAAACGCGTGCGCCAGGGTCATCGCTCGGGTCAGGTGACCGGTGCCCAAAAGGTGTGTGACGACGATCATTGCCTTCATGTTGTGCGTGCCACCAATCGCGGCGTGTCCGGGGCGAGGGTCATTTGATCCCCTGACAGATGCAGCACATAAAGCCGGTTGCGCTTGACCTGAAAGGGGGCAGGCCCCGCAAAATGCCAATCCGTCGCCATCGCAAGCAAGACGCGCATCACGCCGATGTGGCAAACAGCAATTGTGTCCTGCGATACCCCATTGAGCCAATCACTGAGCCGCTCGCGCAGGTTTGCGGGGGCTTCGCCATTCGGTGGCGTATAGTTCCAACCCCAATCTTCGATGTCTTTAAAGGCCAATCCTTGTGCGCGCAGGTCAGCCCCACGCTGACCTTCCCAATCGCCCCAGTTCATCTCCATCAGGGCGTGCACGATTTCGGGGTCTTGGCCTGCGACCAGTTGCGCAGTTTGAACAGCGCGGTTGAGCGGACTGGAGGTGACCTGAGCGTGTCGCCAGTCTTTCGGCAATTCCAATCCGCTCAACTGCGACGTGGCTTCCGCGTCCAGCGGGATATCTGAGCGTCCCTGAATCCGGCCCGCGCGGTTCCAGCTTGTGTGACCGTGACGCAAAAGGGCGATGCGGATCATGGACGTACTCCTGTTGTCGCAAGGCCCTCAACGAGGGTTGCAGCCGCTGACGGCAACAAATGGCCCGCGGCGACAAACCTGCGTGCGGCTTTGCCACGGATGTCCCTTTCATCGTGGGAATGGAGCAATTGAGTAATGTGGCGCACAAGCGCCTGTGGCCCGTCCAAGGGGTCAGGGTGGTTGCCCGGGGCCAGCACCTCTCGCATGCCGGGGCGATCTTGGGCGACAACGGGAACACCTGCGGCCTGCGCCTCAAGATAGGCCAGTCCAAGGGCTTCGTTTACACCGGGCCAGAGCATCAGGCTGGCGGTTTTATAATGGGCCTGCAGGGTTTCTGCGTCCAATTGTCCAAGGAATGTAACCTGATCACCAAAGGGTGCCATCAGCGTCTCAACCGCCCCGCGCGCCGGGCCATCGCCCGCGATATTGAGATGCCAGCTTTGAGGAGGGAGAAGGGCGAGTGTGTCTGCAATGATGCCGTAGGACGCCAGTTTATCCCCCGTGCGCATCATCCCTACACTCAGCATCGGACCGTTCAGGGTGCTGGCCCCGGGCAAGGTGTCGCGGCCCAAAAAGGGGCGCAAATGATGCAGATGCTGATCCGCAGGTGCATCGCGCCACAAAGTTTCAGCGTCCCGTTCGGTGAAATAGAACACGACCTGTGCGGCATCGGTGGCCGCCTCTGCGTGGGCGGCAAAGCTGGCCCAGGCCCCGGTGAGGCGTTTCTTGGCACGGGTGGATTCGACTTGCAGATAGGGAATGCCCAAGGCCGCCGCGACGGTGGGGCCGATGAGGTCAGGCGCTTTGTAGTAATTGTGATAGGTGATCCATGCCTGCCAGTCTTGCGCGCGACCTTGGGGGATCAGCCGCGTGATTTCGGTGGCAGCGGCCTCTGTCAACGCAGTTTGTTTTGCGGTGTCGCCCGCGCCGTCCCGGCTCCGCATCGTACTGGCCAGCGCGACCTCAATGCCTGCCAACTCCAGTGCCGCAATCAGGCTGCGGGCGATTGTGCGTTCACCGGATGGCACCGGATGATCTGGTGGTTTCATGGGCGCGTAAAAGGCCAGCTGCATCAGCCCGTAGGGTCCAGCATGGCGAGCAGTCTGGACTTGAGATGCGCAATACCAGGGTGCATCAGAAAGTCGGATGTCAGCCGTGCAAAGGCGGCATCGGCCAGTTCGGCGGCCATCGCCGGATCATGCGCCACCTTCAGCATCGCGGCACTCAGGGCCTCGGGGGCGTCGCTGCTGAGGAAACCATGTGCCCCGGTGTCGATGAACTCCGGGATGGCAGAGACTGGTGTGCTGAGGATCGGGAGCTTTTGGCTGGCGGCTTCCATCAACACATTGGGCAGGCCGTCGCGGTCACCGTCCGCCGCAATGCGTGAGGGCAGCACAAAGAGGTCAGCCGCGCGCATGGCGTCAATCACCTCCGGCTGATCACAGGCACCGCGCCACGTGATCCGGTCGCCAAGGCCATGCCGATCTGCGCGCGCCCGCATCGCAGCATCCAACGCACCGCCGCCGATGTGCGTCCAGTGCCAGCCGAGGTCAGCGGGCAAAAGGGCCAGCGCGTCGATGAGTTTGTCAAAGCCTTTTTTCTCCACCAACCGTCCAACGGACATTATGCGGAACGGGGCGTCTGGTGCGCGCAACTGGCGGTCCGGGGGCGCGGGAAAGCGCGATAGATCAAGCCCGTGATAGACCAGATCAACACGGGCAGGCGTGTCCGCCAGAGCTTGCAGATACTCAGCTCCGAGCCGGGTGCAGGTGGCCCCAAAGGCAGCGCCGTGTGTCGCGGCCGAAAGCTTCTCGCGCAGCTCCCATTCCGGTGAGGTCCAAATGTCCTTGGCATGGGCGGAGAATGACCACGGCAGCCCACGCATGATCGCGGCATAGCGCGCAACGGAGGAGGGCGTGTGCATAAAATGCGCATAAAGCCCGGCGAACTCTACGGGCATTTCAGTTGCCAGCACGCAGGCTTGTCCCCAACGCCGCCGACGGTTGGCGGTGTCGTCCCGGCCCACATCGGCGGCGTAGGCCTTGGCGGCGTCTTCAAATCCCGGCAGTTCAGCAGCGGCCCCCATGGCCCGGGCGACACGCAAAGGCTCATCGCGCAGATATTCCGGCAGGTAGTGCACGGGCGCTTGCAAGCGGTCGTGTAGCGGTTGGGTTTTGGTGTCGGTCGGGTGGCGCAGGGACCAGATTTCAAAGGACAGCCCCGCTTCCTCCAGCGCGACCAGCTCTTGCGCGATGAAGGTTTCCGACAGGCGCGGCCAACCTTTGACCAGAACGGCAAATCTCGGCGTTGTCATCCTTGCACGTCTCCATCCATTAGCGCATTTGCGCGATTGATCACCACATCGAGACCGTCCAGCAGGCCATCGGCCCCAGCCGCTGAGGGCTTGGATTGTCCCGGCAACGCACGGATTGCGTCGATCATGGCCTGAGTGGTGTGGCCATCGCGTTCTTCGTCCAGCATACGCACCAGCCCCAGCTCTTCGGCACGGCTGGCTCTGATCCATTGCTCAAGTCGGGGTTTGGTGCGCGGCAGGATCACCGCAGGCTTGTCAAACGACAGGACTTCGCAAAAAGTGTTGTATCCCCCCATGGAGACAACGCCCGCAGCCCCGGCGAAGAGCGCTTCGATCTTGCCATCAAACCCCTGCGCGGTCACACGGCCGTTCAGCTTGGCCACCCGCGCATCGAAGGCGTCACGCACATCACCGGAGAGAAACGGCCCATAGATCAAAACCGCATCAGGCCGCAGTTCGGGGTCTTGCTCATATGCCGACAACACCAGAGACACCATCGTGGCGCCGTCCCCTCCACCGCCGGGGGTGATCAGGATATAGGGCGTGTCAGGGGTGTCTGAGGCATCCGTGATCTGACGGCGCAAGTAGCCTGTCCAGTGCATCCGCGCGCGCGCTTGTTCGGAAAGCGCCAGCCCTTCGGTCGGGTCATACACATCGCGTACGCCGTAAACCCAGATTTCATCATAGAGGTTCTCTGCAGCAGCGAGCGCACCTTTGCGGGCCCATTCAGCAGACAGAACTTCGGGTTCGTCGAGCACATCGCGCAGCCCCAGCACCGTGCGGGTGCGTCCGCGCATCCGCAGGTATTCCAGTGTCGGCAACAGCTCCCCCCGAAAGCCGGTAGGTTCTTTGTCAACGATCAGCAGGTCCGGCTCATACCGTTCCACGGCACTTTGAATAAGACCTGCACGCAGTGATGTGGTGTCGTCAATGTTCAATCCGAGCGTCTGGCTCACATAAGAGCCATCGGACAGTTTAGTCACGCCGGGCAGGCGAATGTGATCGACCCGTTCGGGAAAGGTGAACCGCCCCGCCACAGGGGAGCCGGTGAGAATGATCGCAGAGGATCGCCTGTCGTGGTCTGTCAATGCCGTGGCCAACGCCCGAGAGCGGCGCAGATGGCCGAGGCCAAAGGTGTCATGGCTGTAAAACATCACCCGGCGTGCGAGCGGCGCGGCGCGGTTGGCGTGAGAGAGCGTGGGGCCCATAAGTGTCACCTGACCCACCAGCCTCCCGCGATCTGCGCACATGGGGTGCTGGGAACGTGGGCTTTGCCTTGGGCAATCTATTTGTATTCGGGCAAGGTGCGGGCACCTGCAACGTGCCAAAGGATATGACAGTTTTGCAGGTCTTTGTAAAACGCCGCTGACTGATTTGTTTCAGGGCGTCTGGCCCGGCGTTGGCCAGAATTGCAAAGCCCGGGGGGCTGGCGTAGCGTGATCCGGCATGACACAGCGGATTGGGGCAATGATGCGGTATTTTTTCCTGAGTTTCCTGCTCCTTAGCCTGTTGGTTTGGCAACTGCCAAACGCGGCGGTGGCGCAGGGCGCTGGCTCACTTTTTCTCAACGCAACTGAGGATTCGGATGAAAGCGCGCAAAGCGAGCGTATTGATCGAATCATGCAACAGGCGGCGGACAGCGGCGTTGGTGTGGTGATCATCGACAGCGCAGGCAATCTTGTCTCGCAAGGGGTGGAGCCGGAAGCAGAGGCCCAAGAGGCACCATCCTCGATGGAGGGGTCCAACCTGATGAAAGCTCAGGATCAGGCGGTGCGCTTTCGCGGCGCGTTGGTGGACCGAATGTTGCAATTGCCAGCAGCGTTCAACGAGGTCCTGTTCATCCTGCGCGCGGCCAGCCCGGATGGCACACTTGCAGCCTTCGGCAAGGCATTGCTCTACTCTCTCGGCCTGTTTGCCATTGGTGTGTTGGTAGAGCGTAAGATCTATGGCCAACGCATCATGCGGCATGTGATTGTGCCGCGGATCAAGGATGCGCCGGTTGGGTATGCCGAAAAGATGCCTTTTCTGGTCCTGCGGTTCTTGGGCGGTGTGGGCGGCATTTTGGTGTCAATGGCCGTGGCCTACGTTGTCGGGATCGTGGTTTTTGGCACCCTCGAAGATACCGCGATGCAATACACCGTGACGCTGATCAATATAGGATATTTTACCTGTCGTTTCATCTCTGGTTTGTGGCGCATGATCCTATCGCCGTACCTCACGCAATACCGCATTCCAGCGCTTGGAGATCGGGATGCCAACCGCTTGCATCGGTGGCTTTGGATCGTGGCGACGCTTGATATCTCCGCAATCTTGTTTGGCGCATGGATCGCCGAACTTGGTCTGAATTACGATGTCTTTGCCTTTTTGTCCTCGGTCCTGTCGGGGATCATCGTGGTCATTTACGTCGTGCTCGTGTTGGTCAACCGCCGTGCAGTTTCACAAGCATTGCGGGGGGGACGCGCACCCGAAGACGCAAGCCCGCTTATCCGTTTTGTCAGTCGGGCCTGGGCGCCTGTGGTGATCACTTATGTGCTCTACGCTTGGGCGGAGTTGACCTACAATCTGGTGCTCGGCGTGCCAAGTTCCGTACCACTGATCGCAGGCGCTTACGGCATTCTGGTGTCGATCATCGTGGTTTATGGCGTGATCAACTTTGTGATCGAACGCGGGTTTGCCCGCGCCCGCGCGCTCCGCCACATGAACCAGATCATGCAGGAAGAAGAAGCGCAGGAAGCCGCGCTTGCGCACGCGGAGGCCACGGAAAGTGATGATGTCGAACAACTTGCCGAAGAACTAGTAGAAATGCGGGCCGCCGAAGAAGAGGCGCGCGCCGCATTGGGACCACGCCAAGGCATGCACACGTTTGAGGCATTGGCACGGCGGGTCGCGGGTATCCTTGCCTTTGTTGCAGGCGCATACGCGTTTTTCTACATCTGGGACAATGACAGCGCAGATATGGTGGAAAGCTATGCGGATCGGTTGCTCGACGTCATGGTCATCATTTTCATCGGCTATATCGTCTATCATGCGTTCCGTATCTGGATCGACAGCAAGATCCGCGAAGAAACCGGCGACGAAGAAGAAGCAGAACTGGGGGATGAGGGCGGCGGATCGTCGGCCTCTCGTTTGGCGACGCTGCTGCCGCTTTTCCGAAACATAATTTTGATTGTTGTGGTCGTGACGATCCTGCTGATCGTGCTGATGGAACTTGGCATAAATGTGGGCCCGTTGTTTGCCGGCGCCGGTATCGTGGGTGTCGCAGTCGGCTTTGGTTCTCAGGCTTTGGTGCGGGACATCTTTGCGGGCGCATTTTTCCTGTTCGATGATGCCTTTCGAAAGGGTGAGTATCTGGATGTGGGCGGCGTCAAAGGCACGGTTGAGAAAATCTCCGTGAGGTCCTTTCAACTGCGCCATCACCTCGGTGCGCTGCATACCATTCCCTTTGGGGAATTGCAGGTGATGACCAATTATTCGCGTGATTGGGTGATGATGAAACTGCCGCTGCGCGTGACCTATGACACGGATGTGGAGCATGTGCGCAAGCTGATCAAAAAGCTGGGTCAAAGGTTGCTGGAAGATCCGGTGATCGGGCAGGATTTCATCCAACCTCTGAAGTCACAGGGTGTGATTGAAATGCAGGACAGCGCGATGATCATTCGCGTGAAATTCATGACCAAACCGGGCGATCAATGGGTGATCCGCAAACGGGTGTACGAAGAAATCCGCATCCTGTTTGAGCGTGAAGGCATCAAGTTTGCGCACCGCGAGGTCACGGTGCGGCTGGCCGATGGCAAGGTTGAGGACCTTAACGAAGAGCAAAAACAGGCGGTAACGTCAGCGGCGCAGGCATCTTTGGAGGAGGACCTGCTGGAGGGCGGCACAGAGGAGAAGGGCGGCGACGACCGGTAGCGAAAGCCTGCCGACGGGCAATTTGATATGGCTCCGGGTGAACCCTAAGTTGAAAAGGAAATCAACGAAAGGAGCCTGTCATGACCCTGACCCGCCGTCGTTTCCTTGCCACCTCCGCAACCGCGGCAGGTGGGATAACCGTTCTCCCTTTTGCCGCACGGGCCGCAACTGATGCCGCAGATCGCTTTGAAACGCCTGCGGGCGGAATAATCGTGCATCCGGTAGCCCATGCCACTGTTGTGCTGGAGACGCCCCAAGGGACGATCTATGTCGACCCGGTGGGCGCGCCCGCGCAATACAGAGGTTTCCCCGAGGCTGATCTGGTGTTGATCACGCATGAACACGGCGATCATTTTGACATCGGCACATTGGATGCCATCGTCGAAGAGCGCACGCAGCTGATCATGAACCCGGCTGTGAGGGCCAAGATGGAGGGTAGATTTGCCGACCACTCAACACAGCTGGCAAACGGTGAGATCACGACATTCAGACAGATCAGCATCGAAGCGATCCCGGCCTATAACACAACCCAAGACCGTCTGAACTTTCATCCACAAGGACGCGACAACGGCTATGTGCTCAGCTTTGAGGGCTTTCGGCTGTATCTGTCGGGCGATACCGAGGACATTCCGGAAATGCGGGGATTGCAGGACATTGACCTCGCGTTTGTTTGCATGAACCTGCCTTTTACGATGGACGCCAATGCCGCTGCTTCAGCCGTATCGGAGTTTGCGCCGACCTATTGCTATCCTTATCACTATCGCGGCCGTGACGGCGGCACCCAGGATCCTGAGCGGTTTGCCAGGATGGTGGGCGGTGAGGTCGAGGTGAAGTTTGGCGATTGGTATGGCTGATCAGGTTTCCCATCGCTTGCGCGATGCGACCGGGGCGGGGGCTGCGCCCCCGCTGTTGGATTCCAAGGTTTGGGTTCTTGTTGCTGATGTTGCGCAGGAGTTTTTTTGATTGGGGCTCTGCCCCGTCGATCACAGATCGACTCCCCGCGGTATTTAAGGCCAAAAAGAGAAGAGTCGTGGCGGCACGGTTGCTTGCCGCTGGTGGGCTCAGCTTTTGTAGGGATCGAGGGAGGCGCGCAGGCCGTCGCCGAGGAAGTTGAAGGCAAGGACAACGACGATGATCGGCAGCATCGGGATGGCAGTCCACCAGTAGATTTCTATGCTGGCAAGGTTTTGTGCGTCGTTCAGCATCACACCCCAGCTGACCGCGGGGGCGCGCAGGCCGAGGCCGAGGAAACTGAGCGCGGTTTCACCAAGGATCATCGCGGGGATCGACAGGGTGGCGCTCGCGATGAGATGCGACATAAAGTTGGGCAGCAGGTGTTTGCGGATCACGCGGGAGGGTTTCGCCCCCATCATTTCGGCGGCTTTGACGTATTCTTCCTCCCGCAGGGAGAGGAATTTCGAGCGCACGGCACGGGCAAGACCGGGCCAGTCGAGAATCCCCAAAATGATCGAAATGATGAAGAAGACAGCCACAGGTCCCCAGTTTGAGGGGACTGCAGCGGAGAGGGCAAGCCAGAGCGGCAGTTCGGGCAAGGAACGCAGGATTTCGATGGCGCGGTTGATGATCCAGTCGGTCTTGCCCCCGAAGTAGCCCGCCATGGCACCAAAGGTGATGCCCAAAAGGAAGCTCACCGTGATGCCGATGATGCCAACGGTCAGGGACAGTTGTGCGCCATAGAGGATGCGGCTGAATACATCGCGGCCCAGACGGTCAGAGCCCCAGACAAAGACGGTGGCCCCTTCGGGGGCACAGAAAAGATGGGTGTCTGAGGGGATCAGCCCGAAAAGGCGGTAGTCGTCGCCTTCACAGAAAAATTCGAGCGGCATCGGCGTCGTTTCATCGGTGGTGTAGGTCCAACGGAAATTGGTCAGGTCCGCCTCCGCCGTGATGGGATAGACGTAAGGGCCAACAAAACTGCCCTCGTGCCAGAGATTGATGCTTTGCGGGGGCGCATAAAGATAGTCAGCGCTGCGCTCATTTGGCGTATAGGGTGCGATGAAGCCTGCGATGGGCAGGATTAGGTAACAGGTCAGCAGGAAGATGCCGGAGATCAGCGCCAGCTTGTGCCGTTTGAACTTGCGCCATGTCAGCAGCCAGCCGGGCGCATCCATATCGGAGCGGTCGGGGGCGCTGAGGTCTGTCTCGTCGCTCCACGGTTCGGGGTCGACAAAGCGATTGTCAGGTTGGATGCTCATGTCTCGCGTCCCCCATAACGGATGCGGGGGTCAAGCAGGACCAGCAGCAGATCAGAGATCATCGTGCCGATGAGGGTGAGCAGGGCCACAAACATCAGCACAAAGGCGGCGAGGAACTGGTCTTGGGATTTCAGCGCGGTCAGCAGGGACGGGCCGATGGTTTGCAGACCCAGCACGACGGAGACAAGCACGGAGCCGGAGACCATCGCGGGCAACAGGTTGCCGATGTCGGCGACAAAGGGGTTGAAGGCCATGCGCAGCGTGTATTTGGCCAGCATCCTTGAGGGAGCCATACCTTTTGCCTTGGCGGTTTCGACGTAGGGTTTGCTCAGCTCATCCAGCATATTCGCGCGCAGGCGTTGCATCATCGCGGCAGCCCCGGAAGTGCCGATCACGAAGGTGGGCACGATGAGGTGCAACAGGATCGATTTGACCTTGTCCCAGGACATCGGCTCGCCCTCGAACTCCGGCGACATGAGGCCGCCGATGGGCAGGTCGAAATACTTGTTGCCGTAGTAGAACAGGATCAGCGCGAGCAGAAAGTTGGGCGTGGCAAGGCCAAGATAGCCGACGAAACCAGCGGTGTAGTCCACCCAAGTTTCGGATTTAGCCGCAGCAAGGATGCCCAGAGGTAGGGCTACAGCATAGACAAAGAGCACAGCAGCAAGGTTGACCAGTACTGTGAGCCAGAGCGCATCGCCCACGATGTCGCCGACGGGGCGGTCAAACTCGAAAGACCAACCGAAATCACCCTGCAACAGGCCCGAAAATCCGTTTGGGCCGGGCATCATGCCGACCCAGATGAAGTATTGCTCCCATATCGGGCGATCGAGCGCGTATTCCTTGCGCAGGAATTCGACCTTGGCGATGCCTTCGGCCTGACCGGTGGCGCGCAGCTCCGCGATCTGGTTGGACAAGTAATCACCGGGGGGCAGGTTGATGATGATAAAAACGAGGATGGAGACCACCCACAGGGTCAGCAGCATCGACAGAAGTCGAAACACCGCATAGCGCAAAAGCATCATTGGCTCACCTGCATGAAGGGATCTTCGAAGTAGAACTCATCCACGCGGTGCACACCGAAATGGGCACCCGGATCATACGCCCAGATGCCGTTCTCAGGCACATTGCGCAGGTTTTTGGAGACGACGACGGGCTGCGGGGCCTCAGACAGGATGCCGATGCCAAATTGCTGTTCGGCATGGATGTCGAGCATCCGGTGCCAGATGGCGGTACGTTCCGTGGTGTCGGTCGTGTGGGACCAGTTGTCCGCAAGCACGAGCAATTCCTGTGCTGCGGGGTCCTGGGGCGGCTCGCCCGCGCTGCCACCGGTGACATAGTGCTGCCCCCACATCGGCCAGGCGAAAAACTCCTGATTGGTGGGCGCGAGGTATTTGGGGGAGGTTGCAGCAGTGGGCAGGCCATTGTCCCAGCCGTACCAGACCGCCGCCATTGTGATGCCTGCATAGACGCGGTTGCGCAGGATGTCGCGGTCAAGCGGGCGCATCACCAGTTGCACGCCCAGCTCACGCCAGGTGTCGGTGACAATGGCCAGCGCGTTCTCCACCTCTTGCCGCTCACCGGCGGTCTCAATCACAAACTCCATCGGGCGGCCATCGGACAGCTTGCGCAGACCTGCGGGGGTGCGGTCTGTCAGGCCCATTTCGTCCAGCAGGGCGTTGCCAGCGTTGATGTCCATCTGGCTCCACATCACAAGGTCTTCTTCTTTGTAAAGTGGGGAAGATGACAGCGCCGTCATGCCGCCCTCATGCGCCAGACCGAAGTAGAGCGCGCGGTTGATCATGCGCCGGTCAATCCCGAGGCTCAGCGCACGGCGAAAGCGTACATCGCGCAGCACCTCTTGCCAGACCGGATCGCGGAAGTTGAGGTTGGGGTAAATCGTGATCTGATTGGCGACGCCACTGGCCCAAAGCAACGTGCGGTAGTTGCCGCCGTCCGTTTCGCCCTTTTTCAGGATCGCCACATCGGGAAAGGACAACCCGCGCGCCTGCAGGTCTGCCTCGCCCGCGTTGGCCTTGGCCGCAACCAGCCCACCGCCCACAATCGTCATGTTCACAACGTCGATATAGGGCAGTTGGTATCCACGCGCATCAACGCGGTGATAGTAGGGGTTGCGCACAAAAAGCTGACGGGAGGTGCGGCCACTGGCATTGATCCATGGCTGCAAGGTGGGCAGCTTGGGGTTGTCGAATTTGTACATGTTGTCGCGCCGGTTGTGCAGCGCGGCCCAGCTTTTGACGCGGGCTTTCTTGACGGCTTTTTTCAGCTCTTCGGGGTCCGCTGTCTCAACATGGAACTGTTTGAGGTAGTGCGCAGGACGGTAGATGAAGGGGGGAGACGCCTGTGCCAGCAAGGGCAGGAAATTGGGGTTGGCGGTCTGCCATTCAAAGATAACTGTGTGTTTGTCCGGAAATGTCACGGTGCCGAGCTTGCCATCCACGACCATAAACTCAGGCGGCCCCGAAGGTGTGATTTCCATATTGCCCACGACTTTTTCCCACCAATAGCGGAAATCGTCTGAGGTAAAGGGCACGCCATCAGACCAGCGGTGACCGGGGCGCAGGTGCAGGATGTACTTGCGGTTCTCTATCACCTCCACATCGCGCAGGATATCGGGGTAAAGTTCATAATTGGCGTCATATCCGACCAGCCGGGCATAGCCATAGACCACCATTTGCCGGACGTCTTTTGACCGGGTAACCATCGTGCGCAGGGTGCCACCCTGAACGCCAAAGTCACGCCCTTTCGCCTCCAGATCGACAACCAGCGGTGCCTCCGGGATGCGCTCTTCAATCGGTGGCAGGTCACCCTGACTGACCTCGGACGCCCAAAAGGATGTTTCTTGCAGATCAAGGGCAAGAGCAGGGGTGGCCATCAAAGCCAGAAGGGCAATCAATCTACGCATGACACCGTACCATATGCCCGGGTTCCAGCTCGCGCAATGCAGGTGCGGCTGACCCTTCAAAACGGAACATCTCGGGCCAGCTTGTCGGCGCACCGGCCCCTTTTGCCACCAGATCAAGGTCGATGGGGCGGTTCAGGTCCGGTTCCGGTTGCGCCGCAATCAGGGCCTTGGTGTAGGGATGTTGTGGGTTGTGAAACAGCGTATCGGGCGGGGCCTGTTCCACGATCACGCCTGCCCTCATCACGGCCACTTCGTCGGCAATCCGTGCCACCACGGCCAGATCGTGACTGATGAACAGGTAGCTAAGGTTCGCCCGATCACGGATGTCCTCAAGCAGGCTGAGGATCTGGTCTTGTACAGACACATCCAAGGCAGAGGTCGGCTCATCACAGATCAGCAATTTCGGGTCCAGTGTCAGCGCCCGCGCGATGGAAAGACGCTGGCGTTGGCCGCCGGAAAACGCATGCGGATACCGGCGCAGCATTTCGGGGTTCAGGCCCACCCAACGCAACATCTCAGCAGCCTTTTCGCGGCGCAGCGATTTGTTCCCGATCCGGTGAATTTCCATCGGCTCGGTCAGGGCCTCCATCACCCGCATGCGCGGGCTGAGCGAGGAATAGGGGTCTTGAAACACCATCTGCGCTTGACGTTGAAAGGCGGTGCGCTGAGCTGTTGTCATATCATGGACCGGCAATGCAGGTTCATCTGCGACCGGCCGGAACAACACCTCGCCCCCGTCATCGGGGCGTTCGGCCCCAAGGGCCACGCGGGCGCATGTGGTTTTGCCAGAGCCACTTTCGCCCACCACCGCCATCGTCTTGCCGCGTGCGACCTGCAAATTGACGTCTTTGCACGCGGTAATGACAACTGGCTTGCGCCATCCACCGGCCCGCATGGTAAAGCTTTTGGTGACGTTCTTGAGGTCGAGAATGACATCCTCATGGTTGACCGCGCGGGCGGGTCTGGCAACCTCGGGGATCATTGGGGCGGCGTTAAAGAGCTTGGTTGTATAGCCATGTGCAGGCGCGCCCAGCACATCGGCTGCACTGCCCGCCTCCATCACGCGGCCCTTGTTCATCACGACGACATGTTGCGCCATGTTGGCCACGACGCCCAGGTCATGCGTAACAAGGATCACCGCCATGCCGGTGTCCTTTTGCAAGGTGTTGATCAATCCCAGCACCTGCGCCTGCGTGGTCACATCGAGTGCGGTTGTCGGCTCATCCGCGATCAGCAATTCGGGTTTGGCCACCATCGCCATCGCGATCATCGCGCGTTGGCGCATGCCGCCTGACATCTCGAAAGGATAGCTCCGCCAGGCGCGTTCAGGGTCAACAAAGCCCACCTTGTCAAATTGCTCCAACACCCGGCGCTTGGTCTCTGCCGGGCCAATGTTGCGGTGCAGGCGCAGCACCTCGCCCACTTGGTTGCCCAAACGGTGCAAAGGTGAGAGCGAGCGCATAGGCTCCTGAAAAATCATTGCAATCCGGTCACCGCGCAGCGCCCGCATTTGCTTTTCGGGTGCATGTAACAGGTCAACCGGTCCCGTCTCTCCTTGAAACGTCACGCGGCCACTGCGGATTTGAGCAGCTTCCGGCAAGATGCGCAGGGCGGTGCGACAGGTCAGGGTCTTGCCTGATCCGCTTTCGCCGACCAAAGCAAGCGTTTGACCCGCTTTCACGGAAAAGCTGACGTCACGCACAACGGGGGGCGCATCGCCAAACCCAATGGTGAGCGCATCTACTTCCAGCAAAGAGGTCATTTAGGTCCCGTCGGTAAGAGCAAGTCTTTGGATTCGGAGTGAAACCGATTTGCGCCGTTGCGTCTAGGGGTGATACCGCACGCACCGGGTTTGTGTGCGGTGACCTTCGTCTCTGGCGGTTTTGGGCATACTTAGGGTAGAAGTGTTTTCAAAGTGTCACGCTTTGCAACGTGGACACATCAGGAGCATCAGATGAGCAGACTAGACCACTTTATCGATCGCATGGTGTCGCAACGCGCCTGTTTGGACTTTGCAGCCTCCGAAACCTCGCAGATGCAGGGGCCAGTTTTTGAATTGGGTCTAGGCAACGGCCGCACCTATCACCACATGGTCGAAATCATGCCCGATCGTGATGTCTTTGTGTTTGAACGCGCAGTGGCATCACATCCCAAAAGCACACCACCTGATGACATGCTGATCCTTGGCGATGTGCATGAGACACTGCCGCAGGCATTGGCGCGGTTTGGGCCGACAGCGACGCTGATCCATGCCGATCTTGGCGGGCACAACCCGCAAAAAAACGATGCGTTTGCGCGTGCGGTCTCCCCTTTGGTGGAACCGTTGCTGGCCAAAGGCGGGCTGATGGTGGCCAGCGACCAGATGTATTTTGATGAACTGGAAGCGGTCGCCTTGCCACCCGGAGCGGTGCAGGACCGCTGTTTCATCTACCGCCGGCCTATGTGACGCCGATAGCGGACCGTCCTTTCTTGTGCATGTGTTTCTGTTGTTTGCGAAACTGGATTTTACTCTGTAAAACAACCAGTGAATCGTCTGACAGGGTTGCAGCATGAACGACCAGACCACAGACCGGAAGTTTGCCAACACCCTGGCGCGCGGCCTTGCTGTGCTGCGGGCGTTCCGGGCGAGTGATCACGGCCTGACCCATGCGGAGATCGCGGAGCGGACCGGGCTGCCTAAACCGACGGTTTCTCGCCTGACCTATACCCTGTGTGAGCTGGGTTATCTGAGCCACGCCGGGCGCAACGAACGGTTCCGGCTGGGCCCGGCGGCAGTGGCCCTTGGCTCCGTTGCTGCCTTGTCGATCAGCTTTGTCGACCTTGCATCTGAGACCATGCAGCAATTGGCCGATGACACCGGTACGCTTGCGCTGATCGCGGTGCGTGACGGCGACCGCATGCTTTTGGCCAAGACCTGGCGGCCTCAGGGGATCGCAACGATCTGGTTAGAACCGGGGCATCGCATTCCGATGTTTGGGTCGTCCTCTGGGCAAGCGGTGCTTGCAACGATGGGGCAGGACAAGTTTGCCGGCATCGACGGTGCCGCCGATATGGCGGCCTTTCGGCAGGACGGCTATGACCAGCTGATCGGACAAGGTTTCATCATTGCACCCGAACCGACCCGCTATGCCAGCACCGTCAATGCGGTCAGCGTCCCCTACTATGCCACTGAATTTGGCGAATCTGTCGCTTTTACCTGTGGCGCACTGCCCCGTGATCTGCCGGATGCGCGGATGCGCGAAGACGTAGGCCCTATGCTGCGCGATACTGTGCGCCGCCTCGAACACCGCACCGGACATGCCCCGGCCCTGACCCGGCGCGGCTGAACTAAGGAGACCCCAGATGAGTGAGATAGTCAGCTATAGCCGTGAAGGCGACATTGCAGTCCTGCGGATCGACAATCCGCCGGTAAATGCACTGAGCCAGGACGTGCGGGCGGGGCTGCTGGCCAAGCTGATGCAGGCAGAGGCTGATGAGGGCGTGCGCGCGGTTGTGCTTGTCGGGGCGGGCCGGGCGTTCATTGCTGGTGCGGATATCAAGGAGTTTGGCAAACCGCCGCAGGAACCCTGGCTGATTGACGTGTGCAACCGGATTGAGGCGTCGCCGCTGTTGGTTGTGGCATCCATGCACGGCGTCTCATTGGGTGGCGGCCTTGAGATTGCGCTGTCGGCGCATTACCGCGTCGCGCAGCCGTCTGCCCGTGTGGGCCTGCCGGAAGTACATTTGGGCCTTTTGCCGGGTGCGGGTGGCACACAACGTTTGCCGCGATTGACCGGTGCGGACAAGGCCATCGATGTGATCACCTCAGGCCGTCACATTGGTGCTGCTGACGCCGAGACTTCGGGCATTCTCGATAAAGTGGCAGAAGGCGATCCACAGGCAGTTGGCGTCACCTATGCGCAGGAGTTGCTCGATGGTGGTGCCATGCGCCGCCCCGTGAGCGAACTGCCCGCCCCTGACCCGATTGACTGGGATGCGACCTATGATGCGGTGCTCAAAAAGGGGCGTGGTCAGATCAGCCCGGCGCAATCGGTCCGCGCGGTTCAGGCCGCTGCCGAACTGCCGTTTGATGAGGGCCTCAAGGCAGAGCGTCAGATGTTCATGGACCTGATGGCAACCGACCAGCGCCAGGGCATGATCCATGCGTTTTTCTCTGAACGTGCGGTGAGCAACCTGCCGGAGTTGAAAGGTGTGGAGCCGCGCCAGATTGATGCAATTGGCATCATCGGGGGCGGCACCATGGGGGCGGGCATCGCCACGGCCTGCCTGCTGGCTGGCAAAACGGTGGTTTTGATCGAAACCAGCGATGAGGCTGCGCAAGCGGCGAAGAGCCGCGTTGGCGGGAACCTGCAAGGCGCGCTGAAGCGGGGCAAAATCAGCCAAGAGAAGTACGACGCGTTGACCACGCAGGCGCTGAGCGTCTCCACGCAGTACGACACGCTGAGCGACGTTGATCTGGTGATTGAGGCTGTGTTCGAGGAAATGGGCGTCAAGCGTGAGGTCTTTGGCAAGCTGGATGCGGTGTGCAAACCGGGTTGCGTGCTGGCCTCCAACACCTCTTATCTGGATGTGGATGAGATTGCCGCCTCGACATCGCGGGCTGCGGATGTGATCGGGCTGCATTTCTTCTCTCCCGCGCATGTCATGAAACTGCTGGAGGTTGTGGTGGCGGACAAGACCGCACCTGATGTGGTCGCGACAGGTTTTGCGCTGGGCAAGGCACTGGGCAAGATCTGCGTGCGTGCGGGCGTCTGCGACGGGTTCATCGGCAACCGCATTCTGGCGGTCTACCGCGATGCGGCGGGCCACATGGTGCTGGATGGTGCGTCGCCGTTTCAGATCGACAAGGCGCTGGTGGATTTTGGTTTTGCCATGGGGCCCTTTGCGGTCTCTGATCTGGCCGGACTGGATATCGGCTGGGCCACGCGCAAACGCAAGGCACCGCACCGGCACCCCGAAGAGCGCGTGCCGACCTACATCGACCGGCTGTGTGAACAGGGGCATTTTGGCCAGAAAACCGGCGAAGGCTATTACATCTACGAAAAGGGCAAGCGCGGTGGATTACCCAACCCCAAAATTGCCGAACTGGTCGCGGCAGAGCAGAAAGAGCTTGGCCTGACCTCGCGCGACTTCACAGATGAAGAGATCGTGCGCCGCTACATGTGCGCCATGGTCAATGAGGCCGCCAAGGTTGTCGGGGAGGGCATCGCGCGCCGTCCGCTGGACGTGGATATGACACTGCTCTTTGGCTATGGCTTTCCGCGTTATTGGGGTGGCCCAATGAAATGGGCCGACATTCAGGGGCTGCCGCAGGTTCTGGCTGATATCGAAAGCTATGCCAAAGAAGATGCATGGTTTTGGCAACCGGCACCGCTGTTGCAAAAGCTGGTCTCCGAAGGGCGCAGCTTTGATGATTTGAACAAAGAAGCGGGTTGACGGAGCCAAGTGCCGCAGCGTCACAGGTGGCGGGCAAAGCTGTCGCGGTGTCAAATCCGGCAGAGCCGCTAGGGTGAACCAAGGCGGAGCGACCAGCCGCCCCAAGATGAGATTAAAGACGTCGCCCGTGCCCGTTGGCATCACGACAAGACATGAGGGAGAGACCAGATGGACCTGAGTTATTCTGTAGAAGAGCGAGCATTTCGGGACGAGGTGCGCAAATTTCTGGCAGAGAAAATGCCAAAGGAAATGAGTGACAAGATCCGCGACGGCGAAGAGCTGAGCAAGGCGGATATGGAGCGCTGGCATGCGATCCTGAACGATCAAGGCTGGCTCGCCCCAAACTGGCCCAAGAAATTTGGTGGCGCGGAATGGAACGCGGTGCAGCGCCACATCTTTGAAGAAGAAGCCGCCGCTGCCAATGCGCCGCGCATCGTGCCTTTTGGCCTGTCGATGCTGGCCCCCGTGCTGCAAAAGTTCGGCTCGCAGGAGCAGAACGACTATTGGCTGCCGCGCATCCTCAACGGCGATGACTGGTGGTGTCAGGGGTATTCTGAGCCCGGTGCAGGCTCAGACCTTGCCTCGCTCAAAACCACGGCGGTTAAGAACGACGCGGGCACCCATTACATCGTGAACGGTCAAAAGACATGGACCACGCTGGGCCAGCACGCAAACATGATTTTCTGTCTCGTGCGCACTGATAAAGAGGTCAAGCAACAAGAAGGCATCTCTTTTCTGCTGATAGATATGGACACACCGGGCATCGAAGTGCGCCCGATCATCCTGCTGGATGGCACCCATGAGGTGAATGAGGTCTGGTTCGACAATGTCGAGGTGCCGGTTGAGAACCTTGTGGGCGAAGAGAACAAGGGTTGGACCTATGCCAAGTACCTTCTGACCCACGAGCGGACCAACATCGCGGGTGTTGGTTTTTCACAGGCTGGGCTGACGACGGTCAAACGGCTGGCGCGGTCCGAGATGTCCAACGGCAAACCTCTGATCGAGAACCCACAGTTTGCCGCACGTGTGGCGCAGGTGGAGATTGACCTGCGCGCCATGGCGACTACGAACCTGCGCATCGTCTCCAAGGCAGCGGCGGGCGGCGCACCCGGCGTTGAGGCTTCCATGCTCAAGGTCAAGGGCACGATCATCCGGCAGGAAATCAATGATCTCGCCCGCCGCGCGGCGGGGGCCTATGCGATGCCCTTTGCGTCCGAGGCGGTGGAAGGCTCCAATGCGGGCCTGCCTGATCCGCTGGGTGCCGGACCGGTTGCAGCCAAGTATTTCAACAACCGCAAGCTGTCGATCTTTGGCGGTTCCAATGAAATCCAGCGCGGCATCATTGCCAAGGTCACGATGAGCGGGGGAGCGTAAGCCATGAATTTCGATCTGACAGAAGAACGCCAGATGCTGCAAGACACCCTGCGCCGTTTCCTGCGCGAGCGCTATGACACAGCAACACGGAATGCGATCCTGGACAGCGACAGCGGCATGTCCGCTGACATTTGGGGACAACTCGCAGAACTTGGCGTGATCGGCGCATTGTTCACCGAAGAGCAGGGCGGTTTTGGCGGCGCGGGCTTCGACATTGCCGTGGTATTTGAAGAGTTGGGCCGCGCCGGTGTGGTTGAGCCTTTCCTCGATACAGCCGTTCTGGCCGGGGGGCTGGTGGCTGATCTGGGCACCGACGACCAAAAGGCGCTTGTGGAAGAGATCATCGGCGGCACGTGCCAGATGGCCTTCGCACATGGCGAGCCCAGCAGCCGCTATGATCTGAACCGGGTGCAGACCTCTGCCAAGGTGGACGGCGATGACATTGTGCTGAACGGTCACAAGGCGGTTGTTGTGAATGCTGAAGCGGCGGATCATCTGGTGGTCTCAGCCCGCGAAAGCGGCACGGCGGGTGAGGATGCGGGCATCTCGCTCTTCTTGATCCCAGCCCAGACCAAGGGTGTGACCATTCAAGGGTACGCGCTCCTCGCTGGGGGACGCGCCGCCGAGCTGATGCTCGACGATGTCCGTGTCCCCCGCTCCTCGCGATTGGGCGACGCTGGCAAGGCGTTTGCAGCCATCGAGGCCCGCATCGCTGCGGCGAGTGTTGCGCAATGCGCAGAAACGCTCGGGGCCATGGAGACCGCGACGCATCTGACCAAGGACTACCTGATGACGCGCAAACAGTTTGGCCGCCCCATTGGCACGTTTCAGGCCCTTGCACACCGCATGTCTGATCTGCTGATCGAGTTGGAGCAGGCCCGCTCCGCCGTGATCAATGCAGCCGGCCATCTTGAGGCGGACCGCAAGACCCGCGAAAGCCATGTATCGGCCACCAAAAACCTGATGGGCCGCGCGGGCCGTCTGGTGGCCGAGGACAGCATTCAGATGCACGGCGGTATCGCCATGACGCAGGAGTATGAGCTGGCTC
Source organism: Sulfitobacter sp. (assembly GCA_045105735.1). Classification (GTDB taxonomy): domain Bacteria; phylum Pseudomonadota; class Alphaproteobacteria; order Rhodobacterales; family Rhodobacteraceae; genus Sulfitobacter. Next base: position 24,295 of record JBGCDV010000013.1, read on the forward strand.
ATATCGCCAAACGCATCGTGATGGCGGATCATCGGTTTGGCGATACTGATCACCATCTGGAGCGGTTTATCGCTCTGGCTGCGGCCTGATCGGCGGACGCGGCAATGTTGCCACCGCATGAAGCGCCCAAGAGCGGGGCGGAGCTTATGGTGGGCTACCGGATTGATCTGAACGATCCGTCCGGTCTGGCCACCGTAACGCTGGAGATTGAGCCCAAGCACCGCAACCGCAATGGCACACTGCATGGGGGTATCCACGCTATGATGCTGGATGCGGCTGCTGGCTTTGCCTCTTCGCGGTTTTTGGCGGGGGAAGGAGCCTTGGTGCCTGTTCTGACACTGTCGCTCAACACCAGCTACATTGCCGCTGTCGCTGAGGGGCAGGTTGTCGCCACAGGCACGGTCACGGGGGGCGGCTACAAAATTGTGTACGCCAGGGCAGAGATTACAGACGAGAGCGGGCGGGTGTTTTCCTCGGCTGCGGGCGTGTTCAAAAGGGTTGGCAAATGACTGCAAGAATTGAGGATGCAGGAGATCGTTTGATCGTCTGGAACGGCAATACCGCCAAACGCGGTGCCCTGTCTCCGGAGCTTTATGCTTGCATCAAAGAGGCGATGGAACGCGCACAGGAACCGCGCATCCGTGCTGTGGTTCTGACCGCTGAGGGGCCGTTCTTTTGTGCGGGTGGCAACCTCAATACCATCATCGAACGGCGTCAGATTTCCGAAACGGAGCGGCGTGAGAAAGTGGACGATCTGCACGATCTTCTGCGCGCGATGCGCGCCTCTCCCGTCCCTTTGATCGCTGCGGTTGAGGGCGGCGCGGCGGGTGCTGGTCTTAGCCTCGCTTTGGCCTGTGACCTGATCGTCGCGGCAAAAGATGCCAAGTTTACGGCTGCCTACGTCAAAGCAGGTTTGGTGCCTGATGGCGGTCTGACATCCGCGATGGCGCGGCTCTTGCCCCGTCCGCTGGCGATGGAGATGTGCCTGCTGGGCCGTCCCGTCACCGCAGGACGATTTGCCGATCTGGGCGCTATCAGCCGCCTGAGCGCGCCGGGCAAAGCGCTGGAAGAGGCAATGGTATTGGCCGACACATTGGCAGAAGGACCGCGTGAGGCGCAGGGTGTCATAAGGGGGCTGGTCGCGGAGGCCTATGAGGCAACCGAGGCTGACCAGCTTGATGCAGAACGCAACGCGATGGCCGCTGCTGCCGGGCGCGATGAAGCCGCCGAAGGCATCGCGGCCTTTCTCGAAAAACGCAAACCGGTCTATAAATAGATCGGTGATCCCGGGGGAGGGGTGCCACCATGGAACGTGTCGAAGGCTTTTTGGCAGAAAATGTCGCCGCACGCGCAGGCAAGCTGGCACTGCGCGACAGCATTGGCACAAGGTGGAGCTTTTCCGATCTGGACAGGGCCAGTGATGCACTGGAAGCCCAGTTGCGGGCGAGTGGTGTGCGCCCCAATGACCGGGTTTTGATGCTATCTGAGAACTGCGCCGCTGCTGTGGCGGCCCTTTTTGCTGCATGGAAACTGGGTGCCGTGATTATCCCGGTGAATGCGCGCCAAACCGAGATGGAAGTGAAGCGCATCCTTGATCATGCGACCCCGGCGGCGGTGCTGATGACAACTGCCGTATCAAAGGATGCCGTCGCACATGCGGCCCAATTGGAAGCCGAGGAGATCAACGGGGCCTTTGGGTCGATGCACCTCGCGGTGCTGGAGAGCAACCCAGACACTGACCTGCACGACGTGGCTGTGATGCTTTACACCACGGGCACAACGGGTGACCCCAAGGGGGTGATGCTGACCCACGCCAATGTGCGTTTCGGTAGCATTGCGTCAATGAACCTGCGCAATATGACGCCGGATGATGAGATTTACGGCGTCTTGCCCCTGACGCATGTGTTCGGCCTGATCTCTGTCGTGACGGGGGCCTGCGTGGCAGGGGCGACGGTGCGGCAGGATGCACGGTTCTCAGCACAGGCGCTCTTTGATGCGGTGATGGACGGGGTGACGGTGCTGCCTGCTGTGCCGCAGATGCATGCCCTGGTGATGCAATATGTCAAGGAACAGGGGCTGACCAAACTGGAGGCCCCTCAACTGCGGTACGTGTCTTCGGGGGGCGCACCGCTTGATCCTGCGTGGAAACGCAAGGCGGAAAGCTTCTATGGTTTGCCGCTGCAAAACGGCTTTGGGATGACGGAGACCAGCTCCGGCGCGTCGGCCACCAAAAACACGCTTGGCTCGCCCGACATTTCCGTGGGGCCGGTCACGCCGGACACCCAAGTTCTGATTGATGATCAGGCACCGGGCGGCAATGGCGCGGGGGAGGGCGAAGTGCTGGTGCGTGGCGCGCATGTGATGAAGGGCTACTATCGCAATCCGGTTGAAACGGAAAAAGCGCTGACGGCGGACGGGTGGCTGCGGACCGGGGATTTGGGCAAAGTGGACGATCAGGGCCATCTGCACATTCTGGGTCGCTCGAAAGAGTTGATCATCCATGGCGGCTTTAATGTTTATCCGCCCGAAGTGGAGGCGGCGCTGAACGATCATCCGCAGGTGATCCAGTCCGCCGTAATCGGACGGATGAAAGACGGGGATGAACAGGTGCTTGCATTTGTCCAGATTGCCGAAGGCGATACACTGGATGCCGCAACCTTGCGGGGCTTTGTGGCGGAGCGTTTGGCGGGCTACAAACGACCCAATGAGATTGTCATCGCCACCAGCCTGCCTGCTGCACCGACGGGAAAACTGCTCAAGCACAAACTGCTGGATGCGTTTTCAGATCAGCTCAGCTGAGGCTGCTCATCCATCCGTTGGCTGTCTTCGCTGTACCTGCCGAAGAGCGCGCGACGCGCCGCGATGAGGGTCAGGTGTAGACGCCCGCCGCTGCGTCACGAATGGCTTTGATGTTGGCGCCGTAGGGGGCCGGATCCTGGACGGAGCCGCCCTTGAACACGGCTGAACCCGCAACAAGCACATCCGCCCCGGCTTGCGCCACTATCGGGGCCGTGGTCGGGTCCACCCCGCCGTCGATTTCAATATGCACGGGACGGCCGCCGATCATCTGGCGCAACGTCTTGATCTTGTCACTCATGTCGATGAACTTTTGCCCGCCAAAGCCGGGGTTCACCGTCATCACGCAAATCAGGTCCGTGAGGTCCAGCAGGTGCGCCACGCTTTCAGCGGGCGTGCCGGGGTTCAGGGCGACCCCTGCTTTTGCCCCGGCTCCGCGAATGGCCTGCAAGGTGCGGTGAATATGCGGCCCAGCCTCCACATGGGCGGTGATCACATCGGCCCCGGCTTGCGCAAAAGCGTCGATATAGGGGTCAACAGGCGCGATCATCAGATGCACGTCCATCACGCCCTTGATGTGGGGCCGGATGGCCGCACAGGTCGCGGGCCCAAAGGTGATATTGGGCACAAAATGCCCGTCCATCACATCTACATGCACCCAGTCGGCCCCTTCTGCCTCAATGGCCTCGCATTCTGCACCAAAATTGGCGAAGTCCGAGGCAAGGATGGAGGGGGCGATCTTGATGGAACGGTCAAAGGTCATGGGGCAGGCTCCTGAGGATTCTGGCTCTCTATATCCGGGCCGGATCAGACTTTGTAGTAGGCACGATACCAATCAACGAAGTGTTGGATGCCTTCGGCAATCGGTGTGATTGGGCGCTGACCCGTGAGGGTGTGCAACAGGCTGGCATCCGCCCAGGTGGCAGGCACGTCGCCCGGTTGCATGTCGTGGTAGGTTTTGATCGCCTCGCGCCCGCAGGCGGCCTCAATCGCGGCGATGAAATCCATCAGCCGCACGGGGCTGTCATTGCCGATGTTGACGATGCGAAAGGGTGCCGTGGGTGACATGCTGTCACCTGCCACAGGCTGCGCCGGGTCCGGCACCGCGTCGATGAGAGCAAGGATGGAGGCCACAAGATCATCCACATAGGTGAAATCGCGCTGCATGTTGCCGTGGTTGTAGATGTCGATGGGCTCACCGGCGAGGATCGCGCGCGTGAACTTGAAATGCGCCATGTCGGGGCGGCCCCACGGGCCATAAACGGTAAAGAACCGGTACATCGTTGTCGGCAGGTCGTAGAGATGCGCATAGGAATGGGCGAGGTTCTCCGTCGCCTTCTTGGTCGCGGCGTAGAACGACATCTGTGTGTCTACCTTATCCGTTTCGGCATAGGGCAGCTTGGTATTCGCGCCATAGACTGAGGAGCTGGACGCCAGAAGCATATGCGCAGGCGGGAAGGTGCGGGCGGCCTCCAGCAGCTCGAAGGTGCCCATCAGATTGGCCTCCAGATAAGCGCGCGGCATCTGGATTGAGTGACGCACGCCCGCCTGTGCGGCTAGATGGATCACCACATCGGGCCGATGCTGTTCAAAGAGCGTCAGCAGCGTGCCGGGGCTTTCGATCTTGTCGTTGACCACCTGAAAATTGTCATGCTCCAGCAACATATCCTGCCGCTTTTGCTTGAGCCGCACATCGTAATAGTCCGACAGGCTGTCGATCCCCACGACCCGCCACCCGGCATCCAGCAAGGCTAACGACGTGAAATACCCCACAAAGCCGCAGGAGCCTGTAACAAGCGCAGTTTTCACAGATCAATCTCCAGCGTGCCGTCGGGCTCAGCTGCGCGGGACTGGCACAGGATCATCGCGGTTCCGCGTTGCTCGGCGGACAGGACAAAATCGCGATGCTCCACCGCGCCTGAGGTCACACCGCATTTGCACACACCGCAAATGCCATCGCTGCATTTGATGTCCACATGCACGCCGGCGGCGTTGAGCGCGTCTGCGGCGCTTTCATCCTCAGCAACCGCAATCTCCCGACCCGACGCAAGGCGCAGGGTGAAGGGATGGTTCACGTATTCCGGCAGTTCCGGAGTTGAGAAATACTCCAGATGGCGGGCGGCTTCGGGGATATTGGCGTGTTCTGCTGCGTTCATAACGGATTGCATGTAGGCATCCGGACCGCAGGTGTAAACGTGGCTGCCTTGGGGTAACGCAGACATGATCTGATCAAGATCTGCGCGGGTGCCTTCATCGGACAGATGAACATGCACTTGCTTGGCCCAGGGCTGTGCGGCCAGGATGTCGAGGAATGCGGCACTTGCGCGCGTGCTGGACGAATAATGCAAATCGAATGGCTTACCCATGGCGAACAAGCGGTGCGCAAAGGCGATCATCGGGGTGATCCCGATCCCGCCGCCCATGAGCCGCGCATGCGGCGCGTCTTCCACCAGTTCAAAATGGTTCACGGGTTTGGAGACAAAGACCCGCCGCCCCATGGTAAAGACCCGGTGAAGCAGCGCGGAACCGCCCCGCCCTGTATCTTCGCGCAACACGGCGATGGTGTACCGGCTGCGGTCAGCCGGGTCGCTCATCAGCGAATAGGGACGCAGGAATTCAGGGGCGACGACAAGATCAAGGTGCGCGCCTGCGGTCCATAGAGGCAGGTCGTGTCCATCCGGGTGGGCGAAATCGTATAGCGTCACGTCTTCGGTCAGCGGCTCTGCACGGGTGATGCGAAGGTCAAGAACGGGTGCATCCGCGGAAGCACTATAAAGATGCAGATGCGCTGTTTCCCCCTGCGCTGTGCGGGCGCGATGTTCATCAGCACTCAGTAAGGCGGCATGTGCCTTGATCCCCGCCTCGCGGTTCATCGGGTCTGGGTAGGGCCAGGGATGCGGGGCCAGTGGCGCGGGGTAGACGGCAAGTGTCTGATCCTCGAATTTCAGATCAAGATCGGTCTGCAGGTCGCGCGCGTTTACTTCCGCATCAGGGACCGCATAACCGCCATCGGCTTTCACTTCGATGTCCCACCACCATTTCTTGATCGGGTTCAATCTGCCTTTGCCCACCTTGTCGTCAAGTTTGGCCAGAACAGGTGCGGCGGCGGGCACATGCATCGCGGCCCAGCGAAAGGGGGCTTCGGCAAACAACCCTTCCAAATTCCAAGGGCAGGTTTTCATGCAGCGCCCGCACATCGCACCCCCTTGGTTCGTGATCCGGTAGGTGGCGCATTTCTGGCTGTCGGATTTCCAGATTTCATAGCCGTTGAAAATGCGTTTGGGCCCGGCTGTGATGGCGCCAGACGGGCATTCGCGCGCGCATTTGTTGCAGGCCTCACAGAACTTTTGCAGGCCAAAGTCGATGGGCTGGTCATGGGTGATTGGCATGGTGTGGGTCACCACGCCGGATTTGAGACGGGGGCCGAGGAAAGGGTTCAGGATCACCTCACCGATGCGGCTGACCTCTCCCAAACCGCTGAGCAGCAAGAGCGGTGGCTGCAGCACGTCACCGTCCATCACCGTATGCGCCTTGGCGGCAAAGCCGAGGTTGCGCAGGTGCTGCGCGATCACCCCGCCCAGCACAGCAAAGCGCAGGTAGGCACGCATGGATTGTGACACCGCGATCCAGTCATCGCCCGACGACCCTTCCATCGTATCAAAGCCCTGATCGATGATCATGCTCAACGCCTGATCATGGGGTGGCATGATCGGTGTGCCGGTGGCGTCATGGCTGTACCATGTCCAATCGGGACACGCAGAAAGCCCCGCCGCGTCGGTACCAAGGAAGTAACTTGCCGCTTTGATGTTGGCGGCGTTTGTTTCAGGGTCCGATTGGATCTGTTCGGATGCCGCTTCGCCATCCTGCAGCAAAATCATCGCCCCCAGCAGGCGGCGTTGCGCGGCGGAAGGGGCGGATTTGATCACATGATGCCCGCCTTTCATGGCATCCTGCACCTTTGCGCCCATGTCGCCAAACTGCCCGCGCGCGAACATGTCGGTGCGCTTTGGGATGCGCGGCACATTGGGCGCGTCAATGTAGGTGGTGGGGTCTTTGACCCGCTTTAACGTCTCAAACGGGTGCGGCCCGGCGGCGAAATCCCGATTGGCAAAAGCATCGTGGCTGCGCGCGTTGACGCCGCCATGCGTGCCCAACTGCCAATGGATACCGCTGAGTGCGGCGCGCGGTTGCGCGGCCAAGGGCGCAAGCGGCATGTCGGGGGCAAGCGACAGGTCGGTGGTGATCACAGCGAGGCCAAAACGCGCGCCCAGCCATGGCACTTGCAGCCTGTCGTCCTCCCAGACCGCCAAGCCAGCGGCCACTGCGCATTGGCCGGGGTTCACATCTGACGTCGTCGCCGAATGAACGCGGGCGTCCCAGCCAAGCTGCCGGATGTATTCGGCCAGAACGGTTGCGTTTTCAGTGGCCCGCAGGCAGGCGCGCTGGGCCTGTGCGTCCATGATCCACGCGCTACCCGGTTCCTCGGTGCGCGGATCACGGGGGTAGGATTGCACAATGACAAGCGCATGCGTGTGATCGGGCAGCAGCGTGCGGGGCGCATTGGCCGCATCGCGCAGGTTCGCCATGATAACGTCTACCCCGGCGGCCAGCGTTTTGGTCTGTCGTTCACGCAGATCACGCGCCAGCGCTTCGGTGCCCGCACTTTGACGCGGGGTGGCAAGACGCGCCTCAGACGGCAGCGCGCAGATGCCCATCATCGTGGCGTCATTGTAGTAGCCAAAGGACTTGAGATGCTGTGCGCGGTCCAGCGGATCGTTTGGGATGACGGCGCGCACCGGGTTCACGCGACCCGTGCGCAGAACGTCCATCATCGCCTGAAACGGCCCCATCGCATTGACGATGCTTTCAGGTTTGTCAGGACGGTCAAAGGATATGTTTGGAAAAGGGATTTCCGGCAGATCGGGTGCACCAGTATCAAGCCGACGGAGCCGTTCCATCGGGTAGGAACCAAGATGCAGGGGTCGGTTTTTGGCGGAAAAGAGCTTCATGCAAACGGACGTGCCATAGGGGCGCAGGAAATGCCAGTGTGTGCTTGACTCTGTCTTGGGACCCCGCCCATGCTTTGCCCAATCACTGGGAGGGAATAATGACTACTTTCAATCGCCGTCAGGCGCTCGCAACCTTTGGCGCGGCCACCGCTGTGGGCCTTGCCACACCTGCGCTGGCACAGAACAAGAAGATTACCGTCGGCGCGCTGCGTTTCACCAGCCATTCGGGCAGCTTTGTTGCCTTTGAGCGTGGCTATTTCGCCGAAGCAGGTCTGGATGTAGAGCTGCGCTTTTTCCAGGCCGCTCAACCCATGGCCGTGGCCATTGCGAGCGGTGACGTCGACTATGCCGTAACGGCCATTTCAGGCGGTCTGGTTTCGCTTGCCGACAAGGGTGCCATCAAGGTCATAGGCGGTGCGTTGCAGGAAGAAGCCGGGATTGATGGTCAGAAAATCCTCGTCTCCGACGCGGCCTATCAGGCCGGGGTGACATCGCCCGCGATGCTGGATGGTAAAAGCTGGGCAGTGACACAGGCGGGATCGTCCTTTCACTACATGGGGTCCAAAATCGCGCAGGCCGAAGGTGTCAATCTGAGCTTCAAACCGTTGCAAAAGGTCGGCGCAATCATCGGTGCGCTGAAATCAGGGCAGGTCGACGCCTGGTCCATCGTACCCCATATTGCCAAGCCACTGTCAGGCTCCGGTGCGGTGCACATCATTGGCGACGTGGCAGACTACGTGAAGGATTATCAGGTCACGACCGTCTTTACCTCCTCCAAGAACGCGGCGGATGAACAGGACATGACCAAGAATTTCCTCGCCGGGTTCTCCAAAGGCGTGGCCGACTACAACGCCGCCATGATCGCCAAGGCGGGCGGGGATGACGGCGTGAACACAATGGTCGATCTGATCCACAAATATGTCTACGCGGACCGTCCGCGCGAAAAGGCTGCCCCCAGCATCATCAACGGCACAATGCGCCTCAACGAAGGGGCCGCGCTCAACGTGGCAAGCGTGGCGGACCAACTGGCATGGTTCCAGTCAGAGGGTCTTGTCGATGCGGGGATCACGATGGATCAGCTGGTCGATACCTCCTACGTGGAGACGATTGGCGGGTAACCCTCCCGTCTTGTCAGTCACACGCGGCCTGTGAACATCATGGGCCGCGTCCTTGTTTGAAAGGCAGGCCCATTGGACCTCAAAGCGGACGCTCTCAGCCATTCTTACGGCGAAACCGAAGTGCTGCGGGATATTTCGCTGGATTTTCCGTCCGGCCAGATCGTCTGCATTGTCGGGCCGTCGGGGTGTGGGAAATCAACCTTGTTGCGGATGCTGGGCGGGCTGGAAAAGCCTACGTCCGGGCGGGTTTTGCAGGTTGGTCAACCGCCCGCAGATTGTCTGAACCCGCTCACCTACATTTTTCAGGACTTTGCGTTGCTGCCTTGGCGCACTGTCAGTGGGAATGTGTCGTTGGTGCTGGAGGATCACGGCCTTGGTAAAACACAACGCGATGAAATCATTGCGGATGTGCTGGCGCGCACCAAGTTGAGCGAATTTGCCGATGCCCTGCCCAAACAGCTTTCCGGTGGCATGAAACAACGCGTCGCAATTGCGCGGGCACTGGCGGTCAATCCGGCTGTGATGCTGATGGATGAGCCGCTCTCTGCCCTCGACAGTCAGACGCGCGAATTGCTGATGGACGATCTGATCGGCCTGTGGACGCGCCAACCCTTCACAGCCGTATATGTCACCCACAACCTCGCAGAAGCGGTGCGGCTGGGGCACAGAATTGTGGTACTGTCGCGCAGACCGGGGCAGGTGCGTGAGGTGGTCACGCTCGACACTCCTCTGGCGGAGCGCAGCACAGGTGATGCAGCACTTGAGGCGCAGCAACGGCACCTTTGGGGGTTGATGCGCGATGAGGCGTCGGCGGCAGATGCGGAGCTTTTGCATGTCTGAACCTGCAAAAGATGTCCCGTTCCGAGGCGGCGGTTTTGTCGCGCAGCGCAAACGCAGCGTTGGGCTGATGGTGTTTGTGATTTTGGTGCTGGTTGCGGAATGGGGCACGCGCGCGGGTTGGATTTCTGCCCTGACCCTGCCGCGGCCCAGCGATGTTTTGTGGACCTTTCAGGAGCTTTATCAATCGGGGCTCCTCTTCAAACATCTCCTGCCCTCACTGACGCGGCTGATCATCGGGGCGGCGATCGGGGCCACGCTTGGCATCGCCTTGGGTGTTTTCATCGGGCTCTTTTCGCTTGTCCGCGCGGGTCTTGTGCCCCTTGTCGCGGCCATTTTCCCAATCCCGAAAATCGCGCTGTTGCCGCTGTTTGTGATCTGGTTCGGCATTGATGAAGCGAGCAAATATGCGCTGATTGCCTTTGGCACATTCACGCCAACGGTGGTGGCGACCTACGGTGCGGTGGACAACGTGGATCGGACGCTGATCCGTATGGGGCAAAGTTTTGGGCTGAGCTGGCGGTCGATTGTGTCCAAGATTGTGCTGCCGGGTGCTATGCCGGGGATCCTGTCGGGGCTGCGGATTTCGCTGACGATTGCCATCATCCTGCTGGTCGCGGCTGAGATGCTGGGGGCGGAATACGGCATCGGGGCTTACATCCTGCAAGCGGGCAGCTTGTATGATCTGGAGCGCCTCTTTGCCGGCGTGGTGATCCTGAGCGTGCTGGGCGTGATCGTCTCAACCGCAATCGGTGCGGTGGAGCGGCGGATGCTGCGGTGGCGGGTGTGACTGCGCCTACCGCTCGGACGCATCCCCGATCAGGATCGCGCGGAAGTCATTGACGTTGGTGCCGGTAGGACCCGTGACAAAGAGGTCTCCCACAGCCTCAAATGCGGAATAGGCGTCGTTCTTTTGCAAATATGTTTGTGGATCAGTGCCGACGTCGCGCATGCGCGACGCCGTCGTGCCGTCCACAAAGGCCCCTGCATTGTCCTCTGACCCATCGATCCCGTCGGTGTCTGCCGCCAAGGCAGTGATCCCTGTAACTCCTTCCAGAGCAAGCGCGAGCGAGAGCTGAAACTCACTGTTGCGCCCGCCGCGCCCTTTGTGGCGTAGGGTCACGGTGGTTTCGCCACCTGAAAGCAGAACGGCGGGTGCAGCATAAGGAAAGCCGGTAGTGGCGATCTGGCGGGCGAGGGCAGCGTGCACGGTTGCGACGTCGCGTGCTTCGCCTTCTATGCAGTCTGACATAACCCATGCGTTGACACCCTGAGCGCGGGCCGCCTCGGCCGCAGCGTCAAGCGAGATTGCGGCAGAGGCGATGATACGGGTCGTGACTCGGGGGTCTGTTGGCGTGGTGGCATCGTCGTCTTGTTGCTGAAGGTGTGTCATCAGGTTTTCTGGCAGCGCAATGCCGCGCGCTTCAATCATGGCCAGCACATCGTCTGGGGCAGGACGGCCCGGCACGGTGGGGCCGGAGGCAACCTCGCCCGCTGCATCCCCCGGCACGTCCGACACGATCAAAGTGCAGACAGGCGCGGGTGCGGCCAAGGTGGCAAGCCTGCCACCGTTGATCCCGCTGAAACACTTGCGAATGTCGTTCATCGCGGAAATCGGAGCGCCAGAAGCGAGGAGCGCCTCGTTGAGAGCTTGCAGGTCCGCCAGCGTCAAACCCTCCGGCGGATCAGGCAAAAGCGACGAGCCGCCGCCGCAGATCAGGGCCACCACCAGATCGTCAGGGCCCAGACCTGTCACCGCTGCCTTGAGCGCCTCAGCGGCCACGAGACCATTGGCATCGGGCACGGGATGTGCCGCCTCCATCACGCGTATGGTTTCACATGGCGCGCCGTAGCCGTAACGCGTCACGACCACGCCCTCGAACGGCCCCTCCCACAATTGCTCAAATGCTTGCGCCAGTTGGGCGGCGCCTTTTCCGGCACCAATCACGACAGTTTTGCCCTTGGGCCGCGCGGGCAGTTTGCCGCGTAGCGCCTCCAGCGGATCAGCAGCTGCGACGGCCACGTTAAACAAATGGGCGAGGAATTGGCGGTTGCGGTTGGACATGCGTCCCCTTTCGGTCAGCTCAGACCGAATATATCGCGGGTAAAGACTTTGTCTGCAACATCCTCAAGATCGGGTGAGGCGCGGTTGGCGACGATCACATCGCATTGTGTTTTGAACGCTTGCAGATCGGTGACCACTTCGCAATTCATAAACTTCTTTTTGTCGAGTGATGGTTCATAGATCACGACCTTGATCCCTGCATCGCGGATCGGCCGGATCACGCCTTGTACGGAGGTCTGCCGGAAGTTGTCGGAGCCTGCTTTCATCACCAATCGGTGCACGCCCACGACCTCTGGGGCCATCGCAATGACCTGATCTGCGATGAAATCCTTGCGGGTCTTGTTGGCCTGCACCACCGCCCGCATCAGGTTTTGCGGCACATCGGAGAAGTTGGCCAAAAGCTGTTTGGTGTCCTTGGGCAGGCAATAGCCACCATAGCCAAAGGAGGGGTTGTTGTAATGCGTGCCGATGCGCGGATCGAGGCCAATGCCGTCAATGATTTGCCGGGTATCCATGCCGGCGCTTAACGCATAGCTGTCCAGCTCATTAAAGAACGCCACGCGCAGGGCGAGGTAAGTATTGGCGAAAAGCTTGATCGATTCCGCCTCATCCGCGTCGGTGAAGAGCACCGGCACGTCTTCGGCCTCGGCCCCATCGACCAGCAGTTGCACAAACGCCTGCGCCGCGTCAGAGCGTCCTCCCATCACAATGCGGGACGGATGCAGGCTGTCTTCGAGCGCTTGGCCCTCTCGCAGGAACTCTGGGCAAAAGACGATGTTTTCGGCGTCCAATGTCGCCCGCAACCGGCGGACAAAACCCACGGGCACGGTGGATTTAATAACAATTGTGGCGCTTGGGTTGGTTTCAATCGCAAGCCTGGCGACCTGTTCAACAGAAGAGGTGTCAAAGAAATCAGTCTTGGGATCATAGTCGGTCGGCGTGGCAATCACGATGAAATCAGCACCGTCGCAGGCTGCAGCGCCATCCGTTGTCGCGGTGAGGTCCAGTTTGCGCTCGGCCAGCCAAGTGGCAAGCGCTTGTTCTTCCAGCGGAGAGGTGCGTGCATTGATCTGGGCCACCCGTTCTTCGGAGAGATCAACGGCAACCACGCTGTTGTGTTGCGCAAGCAAAGCGGCGTTGGACAGGCCAACGTACCCAATACCAAACACGGCAATTTTCATAATGCTCAGCCTGCGCTTTTGTCTTTTTCTCACACCTGTCACATTCGCGATGGGCTGGCAACATCGGCTCAATGGTCGGTTATCAGACAGAAATCGGGTGATGCACCCCTGCAATGAGGCTGGTCATTGCGCACCGCCTGAGAGAATATCGCCTCGAATGACGGAGAGCGATCACTTGAATATCCTGTTTATCATGTACGACCAGCTGCGGTTTGACTACCTGAGCTGCGCGGGCCATCCGCATCTGGAAACGCCACACTTTGACCGGGTTGCAGGCATGGGCGTGCGGTTCACCAACGCTTATGTCCAGTCCCCGATCTGCGGGGCAAGCCGGATGTGCTTTTACACCGGGCGTTATGCGTCAAGCCACGGCGCGCAATGGAACGGGTTCCCCCTGCGGGTGGGAGAGCAGACCATGGGCGATCATCTGCGCAAGGCAGGGATGGACTGCTGGCTGATCGGTAAAACGCACATGAAAGCGGATGCTGAAGGCATGGCGCGGCTGGGGCTGGCCCCCGACAGCCAGATCGGTGCGCGGCAGGCGGAGTGTGGGTTTGATACATGGATCAGGGACGATGGCCTTTGGGGCTACGGCCCGGATGGGTTTTACGACGAAAAACGCTCCCCCTATAACGAGTACCTGAAATCCAAAGGATACGATGGTCAAAACCCTTGGGCGGATTACGCCAACGCCGGTGTCAGCGACGCACAGATCGCCTCTGGCTGGATGTTTCGTAATGCGGATAAACCGGCAAACATCCGTGAAGAAGACAGCGAGACACCTTGGCTGACATCTGAAACGATGGCCTTCATCAACCAAACCGAAGGGCCGTGGTGCGCGCATGTCAGCTACATCAAGCCGCATTGGCCCTATATCGTGCCTGCCCCCTACCACAACATGTTCGGGGCCAATCATGTGCCCGCCGCCACACGCCATGCCGCCGAACGCGAAAACCCGCATCCGGTTTTTGGGGCCTATATGGGCAACAAAATCGCGCAGGCGTTCCAACGTGATGAAGTGCGCGAAAAGGTGATCCCGGCTTACATGGGGCTGATCAAACAATGCGACGACCAATTGGGCCGGCTGCTGGATCATCTGGAGACAACAGGCAGGCTTGACGACACGATGATTGTCCTGACCTCTGACCATGGGGATTATCTAGGTGATCACTGGCTGGGGGAAAAAGACCTGTTTCACGAACCCTCCGTTAAGGTGCCGATGATCGTCTACGATCCTCGTGCTGAAGCTGATGGCACCCGTGGCACAACCTGTGACGCGTTGGTCGAAAGCATCGATCTTGCCGCGACTTTTGTGGAGGCTGCAGGTGGTGAAGTGCCAGACCATATCATTGAGGGGCGCTCGCTTTTGCCTTGGCTACGGGGCGAGGTGCCGGACTGGCGTGAATTTGTGATCAGCGAATTTGATTATTCTGCAACGCCGCAGGCGGTGAAACTGGGCCTTGCGCCCCGGGATGCGCGGCTCTTTATGGTGTTTGATGGACGCTACAAGCTGATGCATGCCGAAGGCGGGTTCCGCCCGATGCTGTTTGACCTTGAAACAGACCCGGAGGAGTTTGCCGATCTGGCCAAAGGGGATGCGCATCACCCACAGATCGACCGGCTCTATGATATGTTGGCGGTGTGGGGACGGCGGATGTCACAGCGGGTGACGAAGTCGGAACAAGACATCATCAACATGCGCGGTAAATCGCTGCGGCGGGGGATTTTACCGTTTCTCTACGACGGGTCGGAAATTCCCGAAGAACTCACTGCCCAATACCGCGGACCTGCGCGCCAACGGTATGACGAGGAGGGGCAGGGCTGAGGCGCGGGAAGGCTTGTCGGGTCTGGTTGCGGGGCTAACTCAGACACATTGAAAATTATGCAAGCCCTGGGAGGCATGATGGCCCGCTTTTTTGCGACAACAATCGCTTTGTGTTTTGCAAGCGTGGCACAGGCGGATTTCCTGGAGTTGGGGCAGGCTGCCCAGATGAAGGCGGCCGACATCGTGATTTTGGGGGAGAACCATGGCAATGCCGTCCACCATGCGGGGCAGGCGGCGTTGATGGCTGAGGTAGGACCAACGGCTGTGGTGTTTGAAATGCTCACGCCCGAGATGGCAGAAAGCGTGATGGCGTTTGAAGAGGCGGATTTGGCAACATTGGGGCGCGCGATCGGATGGGAAACCGCTGGCTGGCCAGAATTTTCGCTCTATCAACCGATATTTGAGGCGCTGGGCGGGGCAGAAGTGGTTGGTGCGGCGATGCCCCGAGCGCAGGTGCGTCAGGCGTTCTCGGAAGGTGCGGCGTCAGTCTTTGGGGCGCAGGCCGAAAGGTTTGGATTGCAAGCGGAGCTGCCCGCAGGACAGCATGAACGCCGCATGAAGATGCAGTTTGACGCACATTGTGAGGCGATGCCTTTGGCGATGATGGGAGGCATGGTTGAGGCACAGCGGCTGCGGGATGCGCATTTTTCTCGGGTTGCGCTGCAAGCGCTCGAGGCCTACGGCCGACCTGTGGTTGTGATCACCGGAAACGGCCACGCGCGCAAGGACTGGGGGATGCCTTTTGTACTGGAGCAAGTGGATCCATCGACTGCTGTTTTCGCCGTTGGATTTGTTGAGCAGGCACCCGCAGCGGGGGACGCCAGGTTTGATGCCATCCGGGTGACCGATCCGGCCCCACGCGGTGATCCCTGCGCGGCTTTTGAGAAAGGATGACAAATGTATATTGCGATGAACAGGTTTCACGTCACCCCCGAGAATGCAGACGCCTTTGAGGCACTTTGGCTGGGACGTGACAGCCACCTCAAGGAAATGGCGGGGTTTGTGGAGTTTCACATGCTGCGCGGGCCAGAGGTGAATGGTACGGTTCTCTATGCATCGCATACGGTTTGGGCGTCCGAGGCGGCGTTCCGGGACTGGACACGCTCTGATGCGTTTCGGGCGGCCCATAAAGGAGCAGGCAGCACGGCAAGCCTGCACGAAGGCACCCCCGTTTTTGAAGGGTTCACGACCATTCAGCACATCACCTGAAATGCGCGTGATCTGAAGGCCGCGCTGACGCGCGATTTGATTTTTGGGAGTTGATGCGGGAGTGCTCGCAGAGGATCGGCGTTGTGTGGGGCACAGAGGTTTGCCCGATGTGCTGAGAGGTGCTTGAGCCGCAGGTCTGCGCTCAAGGCACCTCATCAAGGGTGGGTGGCGATTCTCCCCGGTGTCAAGGACAAGCCGGTCAAGCCCGGTGCGTGCCGCATCCTTGACCCCGCGCAGAATCACCGGCTTTGGCGTCAGTTCTCGAGCGTGGTGGTGAAATTTGCAGGCAGTGTCACCTCTATCAGTTCGCATGCCTCGGAAAGGTTGGTGTAGCGGGTTTTGAGATAGGGTGGGATCACAAATGCGTCGCCTGCAACCAGATCATGGGTTGCGGGGCCTTCGGTCTGCGCTTCAAGGGTGAGGCTGCCTTCTTTTACGAAAGTGAACAGGATATCCGTGTCATGGCTTGACCAGGACGGGGGCGGGTTTTGGGGTGCGGGGCGGGCGACAACAACGCCTGCCACCCCGGCAGTGCCCGCGCCGATGCCTGTATCCCGCGCAACCCAGCCAGGAATGCGCCAGGGGTTCCATTGTGCATCCGCCTCTTTGTGGTGGACGAACCTGGATCCGTCCCAATCGCGGTCTGGATCACCGGTGCCATTTGGCAGGGTCATTTCATGGTCGATGGTTGTGATGTGTTCCGCAGGCACGCCAATCTCGATCACTTCGACGTTGTCAGAGGCTTCGAGGACCCGGTGGCGGATTTGTGGCGGCTGAATAACACAGTCGCCCGCGCTGAGGATAAATGGATCACCCTGATCCTCATAGACCAGTCGGACCCAGCCACGGTAGCAGAATATCAATTGAAACCCGACGGTGTGGTAGTGCACCATATCGGGGACCGGACCGCCATCGGGAATGCGGATATGGCTTGCGATGATCGACCCGCCCAGACGATCGGTGATCAGATCACGGTAGCGCATGCCGGCGCGCCCGATGACCCAGCTGTCGCTGTCTGCCAACCTGCGCACCATGAATGAGTGCTGCGTTTCCGGGATCACCAGCACCGGGTTGGCGTCATGGATTTCAACCCGTGTCCCACTTGGGCTGATCAGGTTTTTCTCCCCTGCGGCGAAAGCGTCGGGGTCATCCGCATAAATCTGGATCAGGCCGGGGGCGACATCGCTGTCGCGGTCAAGCCGCAGGCGCAGCCCATGTCCTGAGACCACCGCAACTGCGGGATCATCAGCGGGAAAGATCAGTTCAAGCCGAAATCCCAGGCGATCAAGAAAAAATGGCATTTCGGTTTTGAGGTCCGTGACCGGCAGTACAAGCTCGGCTTGGTGCGGTTTGGCGCTTTGGGTGTCGGGGGACGATGGCATGACTTTTCTCCGCTCTGCGAACAGGACGCGCGCCTGCAAGACTGCGGTCCGGCATCGGGTTGCTGTTCCAGTTTTCTTGCACATTCGGTCTGGCTGAACAATCGGTGAAGGGTTGCAACCTTGGGTGCTAAATGTATCAGCGATTTCCCGGTTTGGGGGATGATCCGGCCCAGCCGGGCAGCGAATAGATCACATTTTGGGACGAAACCGCGCGATAAATGAGGTTTTGCTTTGCAAGAACGCAAGAAACTGCGATTCTGAAGCCCAGCATCGCGCAAGCTACAATTGTATGAGCGCATGTGGATATTTGATTAAAGAATTTATGGGACTGAGATTATGACATTTGGTCTGAATACAATGAGGCGACGGGCAATTTCCGCCGGGATCGCCTTGCTGACAGTGGCAGCAACGCCGTCTTTCGCTGAAAGCCTTGCCTCAGCCGTGCGTGCGGCGGTGACGAAAAACCCGGCTGGGCAGGCGGCTGACGCAGATGTGCGCGCCACCCTTTTTGAGATGCTTGAGCTGCGGGGTGAATATCAGCCCGAAGTCACCTTGTTTGGTGAGGTTGGCGGGCAGATTGTCGACAATCCCGCGAGCCTATCCGCCGCCGAGAACAATAGTTTCAAGGAAACAGCGCAGATCGGGATAGGGGTTGAATACACCATTTTTGATGGCCAGCGGCGGGAAAACCTTGTCTACCGCAATGCCACACGGCTTGATGCCAGCATCCTGCGCCAAATGGATGCGTCTGAAACTTTGGCTCTCAATGCGGTGGAAGCCTACATCGACGTGATCCGCCTGCGCGGCCTTGCGCATTTGGCGGCTGACAATATCTCGCGGCATGAAAATATTGGCGCGCATGTGCGTGATTTGGTGGATGGTGGGCGACTGCCCATGAGCGATGGCTTTTTGGTACAGGACCGGATCGCTGCGGCGCGTGATGCTAAGATCGGGATAGATCAGTCACTTGCGAATGCCTACGCGCGGTATGAGCGGGTTGTCGGTCACGGGCCCAAGGGCAAGATGTCGGTGCCGGGCGTCAAATCAGTACCCAAGAACCTGCGATCTTTTCAGACCGAGGCCGTGCGCAACAGCTACCGGGTCAAAATCGCCGATAAAGTGGCGCGTGAGTCAAAGTTTGACGCGCGCATCAAGACATCAGATCGCAAGCCGCGTGTCACATTGAATGCCGGTGTGACGCACGGTGTGAACCGGGATGGCAATTCGTCAAACCGCTCGGACGCCTTTGTTGGGTTTCGGATGAACTGGACGCTGTACAACGGGCGGCGACCGGCACAATCGGCAGGGCTTAAGGAACGGACCCGGCAGGCGGAGCTTGAGCGCCGCGTGGCAGCAGATGAGGTGCGCGAATTGGCGGCGCGGACATGGAACGCCTATGTCAAGAATGCCGAGCGGAGCAAGGTTTTGGCCAAGCAATTGCGGTCCAACAACCTGATCGTGCGGCAGTACCGAGATGAGCTGACAGCGGCCAAACGCTCGCTCATCGACCTGTTGGAAGCAGAGCGCACGGTATTCAACGTGAAGTTCCAAAAGGCGAGCTCTGATGCGGCCCTTACGTTCAGCCGCTACCGGATGCTGGCCGCACGGTCCAAGCTGGCGGCGCATTTCGGACTTGCCAACAGCAACGTGATTTTTGCGCCCAACTATGAAGAGCGTGCGCAGAAATCCCCCAGGGCTGCGGTCTTTAACACGGTCGTAGAACCGCTCAGATGAACGGGTCTGACGGCCTGCCGCCCCCGGCTTTGGCAGAACGACCCGCACATCCGGGGCTCAGCGTTGTTGCGTGGTTTGCGCAGGTTTTGGGCCAACCCTACTCACAGGCGGCTGTTCTGGCGCGGCTCCCAAGCGATCCTGATCCGACTGACCGGGCGATGACGGCCCGGGCGCTTGCCGCGATTGGGTTGAGGTCAAAACTGAGCCAGCGGGACGTCCGCCGCATCGATCCGATTGTGCTGCCCTGTGTTGTCTTTGAAAAAGCAGAGGGCCGGCCGCTGATTGTGCAATCCATCGCCGCTGATCGCAAGACGGCGGAGGTGCTGGACCCTGCATCGGGGCCGATGGTCGAAGAGATCAAGTTGCGCGACCTTGCGCGGAAGACAGATGGCAAAGTGATGTTGGTCACCCATGAGGGCGACCGGACCGAGAGCCTCTTGTCACCCGAAGCACGGGCGCAGGCCGCTCCATATCGCCATTGGTTCTGGACGCCGTTCTGGGCTAACTGGACGATCTGGATACAGATCATCCTCGCCGTTTTTGTGATCAATATCCTCAGCGTGGCACTGCCCCTGTTTGTGATGAACGTCTATGACCGGGTGATCCCCAACCTTGCGTATGTGACTTTGTGGACCTTGGCTGTGGGGGTTGGCATCGCTATGGGGCTGGACCTGCTGTTGCGGATTTTGCGCAATGGCATGCTTGAGACGATCGGCAAACGTGTCGATGTCAAAGCGGCAACGGGAATTTTCCGCCAAGCGATGAACGTCCGCCTCATGGATCGGCCCGGCGGGGCTGCGGGCATTACAAACAACATCCGTGATTTTGAAATGGTGCGCGAATTCTTTGCCTCCTCCACCTTTGTATCGTTGATTGACCTACTCTTTATCGGGGTGTTCATCACCGTACTGTTCTTGATCGTAGGGCCGCTGGCCTGGGTGCCTTTGATTGCGGTGCCGGTGGTTGTGGTGATGGCGCTTTTTGCGCAAATCCCGATTGGTCGCACGGTTGAAAAAGCACAGCAGGTGGCGATCAAACGCCATGTGGTGCTGGTGGAATCGCTCGTTGGGATTGAGACGGTCAAGAGCCTGAACGCAGAGCCAGTGATGCAGCGCGAATGGGAAAAGGCGGTGGCGCAATCCGCGCTCATTTCCGGGCGCACGCGGTTTTGGTCAAACTTTGCGATCACCGGGACGATGGTGGTGCAGCAGGCGGTGAGCGTGGGTATCATCCTGTGGGGCGTTTTTCTGGTGGCAGAGGCGCAGATCACCGTGGGCGGGCTCATCGCGGCGAACATCCTTGCGGGCCGGGTATTGGCCCCGCTGGGCAATATCGCGCAGACGCTCTTTCGTGCCCAGCATGCGTTCAAGGCGATGCGCGCGCTTTCCACCTTTATGAAGCTGCCGGTGGAGAACCCCGAGATTGTGCGCGGCAGCCTGCGCGTTGAGCGGGGGGCCATCTCGTTCAAGGACGTGAGCTTTGCCTACCCGGATGCGCCTGTTGCCGCGATCCACAACCTGACGCTGGACATTGAACCGGGGCAAGCAACCGCGCTGCTGGGGCGGGTTGGCTGTGGCAAGAGCACGCTGGGGAAGCTGTGCAACGGGTTGCTGACGCCGCAGTCGGGGATCATCCTGATTGATGGTCATGAGATCGGGCAGTATGACCCGGCGGAATTACGCGAGGGCGTGGCCTATCTCACCCAAGATACCGACCTTTTCACCGGAACGATCCGCGAAAACCTGTTGATCGGACGGCCCAATGCCACGGATGAAGAGGTCCACCGCGCGCTTTACTTTGCGGCGATGGATACGTTCATTTCGGAAAACCCCGAAGGCCTGCACCAGTTTATCGGGGAAAAGGGCAATCGGTTGTCCGGCGGACAGCGACAGGGCCTTGCCATTGCGCGTATGGTGCTGCGCAACCCCAAGATTGCCTTTTTGGATGAGCCGACAAGCGCCACGGATCAGACGATGGAGGCGACGATCACCTCCCGGCTGGGCGAGTTGGCACGCGAAGGCATGGGGATGATCTTGTGCACACACAGGCAATCGCTGGCCGATATTGCTGGCCGTGTGGTGGTGCTTGAAAAAGGGCAGAAGGTGCTGGATGGACCCCGCGCCGAGGTGGCGGCAAAACTGCGGCAGATGTCTGCTGCCCGAGCGGCGGAGTAGCGCGATGTTCCGCAACGGTCAGGACAATGAGTTTATCAACGACATCTCGGGGGCCGATCTGGTGGACCGCACCACGAGCCACTGGCGGTTGTTGTTCGTACTCATCGCTGGAATCTTGGGATTTCTGGCGTGGGCATCATACTACGAATTGGAGGAGGTTACGCGCGGTCTTGGTCGGGTGATCCCATCCAGCCAAGTACAGGTTGTGCAGTCGTTTGAGGGGGGGATTGTGCGCTCCATTGACGTCGCAGAAGGGGCAACCGTAGAAGCCGGGCAGGTCCTGATGCAGTTGGACGACACAGGCTTCTCGGCACAATTGGGCGAATTGCTGGAGCAGGAAGCGGCGTTGTTGGCGGAGAAAGCGCGGCTGGAAGCGGAGGCGAACCTGCGCGATGACATGGCCTTCCCCGAAGGCCTGGAGGAGCGCAATCCGCTCGCCACGGTGGCAGAACAGGAGGTCTTTCTGTCGCGTCGTTTGCAATTGGATCAGGAGATCATCGTCCTGCAGAACCGGCTCGCGCAGCGGCAGGCGGAACTGGCTGAATTGTCCGCGTTGCGCGACAAGATCGGCTTCACTCTTGCCCCGCTGGATCAGGAAATTGCGTTGAGCGAGCGGCTTTTTGAACGTGGTGCCATCCCTGAGATTGAACTTTTGCGCCTTCGCTCGCAACGCGCCACGCTGGACGGAGATCTGGTGATCGCACAAGCTTCAGAGCCGCGGGTGGCGGCCAGTATCCGGGAAGCCGAGAGCCAGATTGAGGCCGCGCGTGCGTCTTATGTGTCTTCTGCGCGGGAACGTCTGGCGCGCTTGCAGGTGGAGCTGGCCGTGGTGCAGGAAAGCCTGCGTGCGGCAAATGATCGGGTGACCCGGACGGCGGTGCGCGCGCCGACGCGCGGGACGGTGAACACCGTAAACGTCGCAACCATCGGGGCTGTTGTGCAGCCCGGTGCTGCGTTGATTGAGATTGTGCCCATTGATGACCGTTTGCTGATCGAAGTGGACATCCGCCCGCAGGACGTGGCCTTTATCCGGCCCGGCGAGCAGGCGAGCGTCAAGATCACGGCTTATGATTACCTTGTCTATGGCGCGCTGGAAGGGCAGGTAAAACGGATCGGGGCGGATACGATTGAGAACGCACAGGGCGAGCAGTTTTTCCGCATTGTTGTGGAAACAGACCGCGCGCATCTGGGGACAGCAGACAATCGGCTTGAGATCATTCCCGGCATGGTGGCCTCTGTTGATATTCAGACGGGTCGGAAATCAGTGCTCAGTTATCTGGGCAAACCGGTGCTGCGCGCGAGTTCAGAGGCATTGCGGGAGCGATGATCATTTGGATGTCGCAGTAAAGACGCCGTCCCAGTCTGGCCCGACTGGCGCTTGTTTGATCTCTTCCAATCGCGCGCGATAGAGCGCGGTGTACGTGCTCAAATCCACGTCTGCCGCCATCGCTGCCTCATCAATCTCTTTCAGAGCTTCTTCGGCTTTGTCCCAAAGCTGCCCCCGGTAGGCGCGCAACATGTCGGCGTTGGCGTAGGCCAGATCGCGAAAGGTGGGTGCCTTGCCCGCCCTTTCATCGCCAAACAATCCAAAGACATGCGCAGGCTCTGTTTTGCCTTTCACCCGGATCAGGTCAAGCTCAAGGACAGCGAATTCATCGCGGATCGGCTCCGCCGTGGGGCCGCCCAGAATGATGCCCACACCGTACGTTTTTGACTGCCCTTCCAGGCGCGAGGCGAGGTTCACAGCGTCGCCTAGGGCGGTGTAGTCAAATCTGGTGTCACTGCCCATGTTGCCGACCACGCAATCGCCTGTGTTGATCCCGATGCCAACATCGATGCGGTGCAGGGTTTCTGCCCCTTCATGTGTGGCTTCGCGCTCCGCGTTCAGGGTCTCGACATCTGCCAGCATTTTGAGTGCCGCGCGGCAGGAGGAGCGGATGTGATCGGGATGATCCAAGGGCGCATTCCAGAAGGCCATGACCGCGTCCCCCATAAATTTGTCGATGGTGCCGCCATGATGCAGGATTGCATTCGACAAGACGGTGAGAAAACGGTTCATCAGTACGGTCAACCCGGCGGGATTGTCTTTGAAACTCTCTGAAATCGTTGTGAAACCTCGCACATCCGAAAACAAGATGGAGAGGGGGCGCCGCTCTCCGCCAAGGATCAGGCGGTCGGGGTCGTCCGACAGTTGGTTGACCAGATCGGGAGAAACATATTGCCCAAAGGCCCCCCTGATCTGGCGCCGCTCACGTTCCTCCCGCAGATAGTTTGTGGTGGCCATGAACATCGCAATCAGCGCCACGGCAAAGGTCGGATATGTGGGGTCAAGCATCAGCCGGTAACTTGAGAACGCGTAAAACGATCCTGTGATATAGCCCCCCATGACAACGATGGTGGCAAGCAGGGTAAAAGCGGCCCCCAGAAATGGCACAAGGATGATCATCAGCAGGCCCAGCACGAGGATCGTCACAAGTTCAACGGCGATGGCATAATTGGGGCGTACCAGCATGCTTTTGCCAAGGATGTTTTCAAGCACTTGGGCGTGAATCTCCACACCTGCCATGGCAACGCCAAGCGGCGTGGCGCGAAAATCCTCAAGCCCGATGGCGGAGGTGCCAACAAAGACAAGCTGGCCTGCCAGACGGTTGGGGGGCAAACGCCCGGCCAACACATCAGCGGCTGAAACATATCGCGTTTGAGAGGATGGCGAGAAATAGGGCCAGACCGTTCCATCGCGGTAGGTTGAGATCAATTGTCGTGCAACGACCACACCGTCAATCCCCGCGGCGTTTGAGCGGACGGCAAAAGCCCCCCCTCCCGTGGCCACGCGCAGCAGCTCAACCGAAAGACCGAGCCGCACTTGATCCTGTACGGTCATCACCAAAGGCACCCGTCGGAATACACCATCAGTGTCGGGCCTTACCGTGAAAATGCCACGTCCGCTGGCAACGGCGTCCAGCACGGGCATGTTTTGCACAAGATCAGGAAATTGCATCATAAACGGCGTTGGATCAGGGCCGAGAAATGCATATTCGACCTTTGGTCCGTCGGTCTTGAGGTTCTTGTTTCCGCTCTCATTGCGTACACTGGTTTCCCCCACGATCACCCGTGCCCGTGCGATGGCATCTGCAAGCACTGTATCACTGCTCGGCAGGGCGCTGAGCGCGTTGCGAATGTCTTGCGGCAGGCTGTCGTTATCCGCTGCGATGTTCTCGGGGGAGAGCCGGTCAGGGTCGGCAAAGATGATATCGAAGGCCATCGCAACAGCCCCGGCTTGTGTCGTCTTTTCGACCAGTTCCGCGATGGTCGTGCGCGGCCAGGGCCATTGTCCAACTTCGGCAAGGCTTTTGTCATTGACGTCGATGATGGTGATCGGAAACTGCCCCCTCTCCCGCGGTTTGATCTGTTGATAGAGGTCAAATGCCTGAAAGCGGAAGGTCTGGACGAAGTCATGGTCCCAGATACGCACCAGCAACAAAAGGGTCAGCAGCCCCAAGGCAACGGTACGGGCCCAATCAAATCTGCGGACAATCCAGCGAAGCAATTTCATAAATGTCTTTTTGGTCAGTTGCGCGACCCTAATCGCAATCAATCTACCGGGGCAACGGCAACAGTAAACGGGAAGTCAAAGTATTTTCTATCGCGAGGGTTGAAAAATGGCCTCAGACGTCTCATTTTCTTGATATGTCTGCAATTTTCGCAGATAATTTGATCATTATATTTAAGCTATTCTTAGGACAAATTTTGTGTTCGCTTCATCCTTTTCCCCGACTGGCTCCGAGACGGAGCAATCCCAATTTCATCCCGATGCTGACGGCAGTTGGACGCTGCCCGAAACGCTCGCCCTGTTTACGGCAGAGTATGGGCGGGATGGCCAAGACCTGATCCTCCAGACAGTTGACGGCCAGCAAGCGCGGTTGGTCGACTATTTTGCCACCGAGCCTCTTGCTGATCTCGTGGCACATGATGGCGCTGTTTTACGCGGTACGGTTGTGGATCGGCTTGCGGGGCCTTTGTTCCCTGCGCAATACGCACAGGCGGGTGGTGCAAATCTGGCTGAGGCCATTGGTCAGGTTGAGACGTTGACAGGCAGCGCATTCGCGCAGCGCACCGATGGGTCAACAGTTGAGCTTGAGATCGGCACAAAGGTGTTTCAGGGCGATGTGGTGCGCACTGAAAACGGCAGTACCTTGGGGCTGACCTTTGCGGATGGAACGATCTTTACGCTGGCTTCTGGCTCCCGAATGGTGCTGGACGAATTGATCTACGACCCGCAAGCGAATGATAATTCAGGGATTTTCAACCTCGTAGAAGGAAGTTTCGTCTTTATCGCGGGGCAAGCGGCCAAGACAGGTGGGATTGAGATCAACTCTCCCGCGGCCACGATGGGTATCCGTGGCACCACCGGTAAAATTGACATTCAGACCACCAATGGCATCACCACGGTCACCGTCTCACTGAACCCTGACCCCGATGGGGGATTGGGCGCGATTGAGCTTTTTGATCTGGCGGGCAACCTGATCACGACGATCACAGGGACCGATACCAAGTGGATCATATCTCCGCCTTTCACCAACGAACCACCCCTTGAGGTTGAGCGTGAAACGACGGATCTGGGCGACGATTCTGTTCTGCTTTCCCAGGCGGTCGCCGCGTTTCAGTCTGCCATAACGCGGGTTCAACAGGGCGAAACCTTTGTCGAATTGCCCGAAGGTGACGGTGATGTGCCGGACGACGGACAGGCCCCTGATGAGGGCCAACCGCCGGTCGAAGAGACGGATGAGGGATCCGGGCAGACAGATCCCATTGCCCCCCCTCCGCTGGATGAAACCGGCGATGATCAGGGGGAGGCGGGCGAATCAGGTTCTGGCAATCCTGAGCTTGACGGACAGGATGAACAGATCATCGACCAGGAGCCGGGCGGAAATGAAGACGACGACGCATCGCTTCAGCAGCCAGCGGGTGATCAAGGCACTCAGGTCGCCGAAAACAACAGCCGCGCGCAATTGTCCGACCTGTCGGTATCATCCGTAGAAGACACTGCACTGACCACGCAATTGCCCATATCTGGCGGCGAGGCGGGCACGATCCCTGTGACGCTGTCCCGGGGGGCTGAAAACGGTCTGGTGGTCTTGGCTGCGGATGGGACGTTCACCTACACGCCTGACCCGGATTTCCAGGGAACAGATACGTTTGAGATTTCCGGCACGGACACAGATGGCAGCGTTCAGACGGCGGTGATCACGGTTGTCGTGGACCCGGTCAATGACGCCCCTGTTGCGACCTTTCGCACCGCACGCGCGGCCAGCCTCGAAGAGGGCGCAGACGCGCCCGATGGCAGCGGCAGCGTGTCAGGGCGGCTGACGTACCTTGATGTGGACGAGGGCGACGAAACTGCTGTTTGGACGATTGAGGCGGATGCCGACAATGCCACCGCATTTGGAACTGTCACCATTGACGCGCAAACGGGCGAATGGCGGTATGAGCTTGATCAGGACGCCACAGATACGCTGGGTGAGGGCGACGTCTTTGAAGAGACCTTTACCGCGACTGTCACCGATCAGGAGGGCGCCAGCGATGTGAGTTTGCTGGTGATCACCGTCACCGGCACCAATGACGCGCCGCAGATCGTCGCAAATGTTGAGCAAACCTCAGCGTCGCTTGTGACCGGTCCGGGGGCCGCGACGTTTGACGATCCAGATGTTGTCACAACTGGCACAGTGTCGGGACAGCTTGAGTATTCTGACGTGGATGAAGGCCCTGAGGCCGCAACGTGGTCGGTGCGCGCGGACGCCGACAACGAAACCGAATTGGGAACCATTAGCATCGATGCGGACACGGGTGAGTGGACCTATGTCCTGTCCGGCGATCCAGGCAATGCGCCGGGCAATGGGGAGACGGTGACGGAGGTTTATACCGCCACTGTCACAGACGCCAACGGGGCGAGCGCAAGTCAGGCGATTCTAATCTCGGTCATTGGCACCAATGATGCACCAGAGATTGTTTTCTCCATCGAAGATGTGTCGGCCACAGTTGTCGAGGACGGCTTTGGTACGGGCCAGCAATCGCGTGTTGCAGTGGGTGACGACGGATTGCGCGCGCGGCGGGAAATTGATGACAGCGAGCAGTTGATTGAGCGTCGGCAGGCCAACACCGACGGCGGATCAAACGCCACAGGCACGCTTCGCTATGTGGATGCCGACGGTCAACCCGGTGCCGCGACCTGGACGGTGGAGGCCGAGAACGCCAGCCTTGGCTCGATGAACATCGACACGGTCACGGGCGAATGGCACTATTTCCTTGATGAGGAGGCCGCCAACAGTCTTCGGGAAGGCGATGAAGTCATAGAGACATTTATCGCTACGGTCACCGACCCCTTTGGTGCAACGGCATCGCAGGTGATCACGATCACCGTTCAGGGGTCCAACGATGAGGCCGAGATTGTCACCGCACCGCAAGACCTTGTTGGCAATGTGGCCGAAGAGGGCGTCTTGGTGGCCACCGGACAGCTCAACTTTGTTGATCCAGACGCCGCACCGGGCGAGACGGCAACATGGTCTGTGACACCCGATGGCAACAGCCGCGGGTCGATGGTGATCGATGCGGATACCGGCGCATGGACCTACACACTTGACCCGATTGCAGCCAACAGCCTGCAGGGAGGCGAGATCGCGATTGAGACGTTCACCGCGACGGTGACGGATAGTTTCGGGGCCCAGGCGGACCAGACGATCACGATCTCCCTTGCGGGGCAAAATGATGGGCCAACTTTGATCGCAGGAAGTGCTTCGCTGGCCAAGCAGGAAACGGATGTCATCATTGACCTCGACGCTTTGGGGGCAGATGCGGATGCGGGTGAGGATGGCAGCACGCTGATCTATGCCATTACCTCCGAACCGGGCGAAGGCAGCGCGAGCGTCAGCGGCACAGAGCTGACCTTTAGCACAGGCGGCGCATTTGACGACCTTTCCGAAGGGCAAAGCCGCGACGTCACGATTGAGATCACAGCAACTGATGCGAGCGGTTCAACAGCGACGAATTCTTTGACAATTACCGTTACAGGGACAAACACGGCACCCGTTATCACATCAGATATTTCAGCCGCACAGGGTGCTGTTACCGAGGACACCGGGGCGGATGCCGCCGGCAATGTCACCACCAGCGGCGTTTTGACCTATACCGATCTGGATGCCAGCACGCCGACCTCTGGTGTGTGGTCCGTTTTGCCGGGTGCCAGCGCGCGGGGCAGCATTGCCATTGATCCAACATCAGGTGCCTGGACTTATACGCTGAATGGCGCGGCCAAGGATACCTTGAACGCGGGCGAAACCGTCACCGAACGCTTTACCGCGACCATCCGGGACGAAGACGGCCAGACCGACAGTCAAGAAATCGCAATCGATATCACCGGAACCAACGACATTCCGGTTCTGAGCTCTGGTACGGGCTCTGTCCTGAAGGACGCGGTTGCCGTGGCTGTGGATTTGACCGCCCTTGGCAGCGATCCCGATGCTGAGGATGATGGCAGCTCGCTGACCTATGCCCTTGCCGATGGGTATGAGGGCAGCGGCAGCTTTGAGGTGCAGGGCAACAGTCTGGTGTTCGAGCCCGAAGGCGACTTCAATGATCTGGGGGCTGGCGATACACGGAATGTCGCGGTGGATATTGTTGCCACAGACAGCCGGGGGGCCGTCAGCGATACGGCCACCGTCACCATCACGGTCACAGGCACCGCGACGGGTCCGAGCATCACCTCCACGGCGCTGGACGCACAAGGCAGCGTGACAGAGCAAAGCGCCAGCGGCGGCGAGGCGGGCTTTGTTGCCGGGCAACTGACCTACAGCGATGCAGATGAGGCGGCGCCGGGCAGTGGCACATGGACCATTGCACCACAAACCTCTGCACTTGGCAGCATCACCATCGGTGCTTCAACTGGTGCCTGGACCTATACGCTCAACAACGTCGCAGCAGATTCCTTGGACGATGGCGACTTCGTTGAGGAGTTTTTCACCGCGACCATCACGGACGCCGATGGCTTTACCGCGACGCAGGTCATTCAGATTGGCATTTCCGGCTCTAACGACGCGCCGGTGATCACGGCGCAAACGGAAACGGTTGATAAAACCGGCCCGGCGCTGGTGCTTGATCTGGCGGATTTCACGGATGATCCGGATGCCAATGACACCGATGCCTCCCTGACGTTTGAGATTGCAACGCCGCCCGGTTCTGGCACGGCGAGCCTCAGCGGGTCTGAGCTGACCTTTGATCCCGGCAGCGATTTTGACGATCTGGATGCGGGCGACAGCCGCATAGTCACTGTTGTTGTGCGGGCCACTGACGGCGCGTCCGAAGCCACAACCGCTACGATTGAGATCACCGTCACAGGCAGCAATGACGCGCCGGTGATCACCTCAACGGCGCTTGATGCGCAGGGGTCGGCGCAGGAAACAGGCATTGGCGTGCCCGATCCGGGTGCCAACCCGGTGGCGACAGGGCAGCTCAGCTTTACCGATGACAGCCCCGGCGCAAGCTGGAGCGTGGACCCATTGGGAACTGTTGCAATCGGTTCAATGACCATTGGTGCGACAACCGGGACCTGGGAATACTTCCTGCCCGCTGCTGCCGCCAATAATCTGGGCGAAGGGGAGACTGCTCAGGACCGCTTTACCGCGACGATTACCGACAGCTTTGGCCTGACCGATACGCAAGAGATCACGATCACGATCACCGGCACCAATGACCAGCCTGTTATTCAGGTCGCGACCTCCGAACTTTCCGGTACGGCTGGCAGTGGCGGGCCTGCAACGCTCACCGGGAATATCCTGTTTGCCGATCCGGACAACATCATCTCGGATTCTGTGGCGTGGTCGATTGAACCGGCTATCGGGACGACGGGCACCTTTGGCACCATGACTATCAGCGGCGCAGGACAGTGGGTATATTCTGTCAACAGTGCCGCCATTGATGGGCTGCCGGAAGGGGCAGTGCGCACGGAAAACTATGTGGCCATTGTCAGGGATGAATTCGGCGCAACCGACAATGTTTCAGTGGTGATCCGCATTGATGGCACAAATCTGCCGCCAGTTATCACGTCAGAGCCGGGCGATGCCAGTGGCAGCGTGACTGAGCATGGCGATGCCGGATCCGGAACACAATTTGTCACTGGGACGTTGACCTATGATGACCCAGACGAGGGTGCCACGCCGGGTACGTGGTCTGTCACGCCTGTTGGGACACCTGCCCTGGGATCGCTCGCCATCGTGCCGAACACCGGGGCCTGGACCTATGCGCTGAACGATGCTGCATCCGACAGTCTGGATGCGGGTGACACAGTAACCGAGCAGTTTACCGCCACGATCGAGGACGTCGATGGCGGCACGGCCACGCAGGTGATCACGATTACGATCAATGGCACCAATGATAGCCCGATTCTGACCGTCGGGGCACCGACTGGTGTCGGGCAGGATGGCACAACAAGTGTTGATCTGCGGGCTGTGGCAAGTGATGCGGATGCAGATGACACCCCGGCGCTTTTGAACTTTGCCATTGCGACCGGCCCGGCCAAGGGCACAGCATCGCTGGTCAATGGCACGCTGAACTTTGACACCAACGGTGAGTTTGCCAGCCTTGGAGCAGGAGCGACCGAAGATGTGACGATTGACGTCACTGTGTCGGACAATCAGGGCGGTCAGACAACCTCAACCGTGACGATCCGCGTGAGCGGTGCCAATGATGCGCCCGTGATCACTTCGGTCGCGGCGGCGGCAGAAGGCAGCATCACTGAACAAGGCGTCACGCCGGGTTTGCCAACGAGCATTGGCGGCACGCTGACCTATTCGGACAGCGACGAAGGACCGATACCTGCTGATGTCTGGTCCGTTACACCGCTGAACTCACCCTTTGGTGGTATTACAATCGGTGCAACCAATGGCGTCTGGGAATACACGCTGGATCAGGCCGCAGCCGATGCGCTGAATGACGGCGAGACGCGGACAGAGCAGTTTACAGCGACTGTCACCGACGTGGCATCTGCGTCTGCTGACCAGATCATTACGGTTACGATTACCGGTTCAAATGACGCACCGACGCTGAGCGCGGGCGTTATGGCGGCCAATGAGAATGGCGGCACGGTCACGCTTGACCTGACCACCCTTGGTGGAGATGTCGACGCAGAAGACGACGCGGCCTCGCTCACCTATTCCCTGAATACGCCACCGGCTGAGGCGAGCCTCACGGACGAGACGCTGTCCTTTGACCCCAGCGGCTTCCAGTCTCTCGCAGCCGGGCAAACCCAGCAAGTGACGGTATCGGTCACTGCGGAAGATGCGCAGGGTGCCACCGCGACCAATGATGTGGTTGTGACCGTTACAGGCGTCAATGATGATCCGACCCTTGCGGCGGGCACATTGGCGGCATTGGAGGACGGCGGTGCCGTCACCCTTGATCTGAGCACTTTGGGCGCGGATTTGGATGATGGACAGGACGGCAGCACGCTGACCTACGCGTTGCAGGCACCTGTCGACGGGGCCAGCGTATCAGGGTCGACGCTGACCTTTACACCGCCCTTCGCATTGCAGAGCCTTACCGCAGGGGAGACGACAGACATATCCGTCAATATCGTGGCAAACGATGGCGCGGGGGGCAGTGTTGTCGGCACCGTGGTTGTGACGGTGACAGGGCAAAACGATGCGCCTGGGCTGGCCAACAGCACACTCGCCGCAACAGAGGACGGCCCGGAAGTGTCGCTGGATCTGTCGCTCTTTGGTCTCGACATTGACACCGGCGAAGCGGGCTCGTTGGCTTATGCGCTTGTTGCTGAACACCCGAACGCGACCGTTTCAGGCAATACGTTCTTCTTTGATCCGGGGACGGATTTTCAGGATTTGGCGGAGGGTCAGACCCGCGATGTCGAGATTGATGTTCGGGCAACAGACCCATTTGGTTTGCAGGCAACGGGGACGGTTACGGTTACTGTGTCGGGCGTCAATGATGCGCCGGATTTGCAACCAGGTTCCATGTTTGTCACTGAGAATGGGTCCGAGGGGCTGATCAACCTGCGCTTCCGGGCCGACGATCCCGACGCAGGCGAGGATGGCGCGACGCTGACCTACAGCCTTGTCGCGCCGCACCCCAATGTCACGCTTGACGGTAGTTTCCTGCGGGCGAACGCGCAGACTGGTTTTGAGCATCTGACACGGGGCGAAACCGAACAATTTACCGTACAGGTGCAGGCCGAAGATACGCTGGGCCTGACGGACGTGGAAGACTATGTCATCACCGTCAGTGGGGCCAATGACGACCCCACAATGCAGGATGCGGCCTTCTCCGTTGATGCGGATGGTTTGCCGGGCACGCTGGATGTGACCACGCTTGGCGATGATTTGGATGGCAACGATGATCCTTCAACGCTGACCTACACGCTGGTCGGTGCCCCCGCTGGTGCATCCTTGTTGAGCAATACGCTCACTTTTGACCCTGCGGAGCTCTTCAATACTCTTGCCGAAGGGCAGACCGAAGATGTGTTGATCACGGTTCAGGCCGAAGATTCCACCGGCAGGACGGCAACCGGCACTGTCACAGTGACCGTGACAGGGGTGAACAATGCGCCAGAGGTCGCGGACGCCACGCTTGACGTTACCGAAGACGGTGGGCCAGCCTCGCTGAGCCTGACGGCGCTTGGGTCTGACGTGGACGATGGTGAAGATGGCACAACGCTTGACTATTTCATTCAGACCCCGGTCGCCGGTGCCTCGATCATTGCCGATGACGGCGGGCCAAGGTTGCAGTTCGATCCCGGTGCCAATTTCCAGAACCTTGCCGCTGGGGCCACTCAGGATGTGGTTGTCACAATTGTTGGCGAAGACAGTCAAGAAGCGCAGAGCACGGGCGATGTGACGGTAACGGTCACCGGGGTCAACGACGCGCCGACGTTCACAGACGTAGGCACAGGTATCAGCGAAGATTCGGCGCTGGGTTCCCTCAATCTCTCGCTCTTTGCCAATGATGCGGACGATGGCGAGGACGGCACGACGCTGACCTACCACATCATGACGGGTCCGACCAAAGGTGTGGCGGACATCGATGGCAACAACATCACCTTTAACCCGAACGGAGAGTTTGAAGCGCTTGGTGCGGGCGAGCTTGAAAACATCACCGTTCAGGTCGAAGCGCGTGACGGTGCGGGGGCTGCGTCGGCCATCAGAACGGTCACATTTACCGTCACGGGTGCCAATGATGCGCCTGTTGCGCCGCAGATTTTCGCGCCCTACAACTTTGTCACTGTACCGCTTGAGATTGACGCACTGGGATTTGCCCTTGACTACGACAGCGCTTCCATTTCGCTCGACAGCGTTGGCGAGGCGGGAAAGGGGGTCGTTTCCATCGATGACAGAGGGACGGGTAACACCTCAGATGACGTAATTCTCTACACCGCCGATGCGGGTGCGCTGGGCACTGACAGCTTTACCTACACCGTGCTGGACTCCGATGGTGCCTCCACAACTGGAACGGTCACGGTTGAACTGAACAACACCGCACCCACAGTGTTTGGCGAATCCACAAGTGTTCAGATGATATCCCGCAGAGGCGCGGATTTCTTTGAGGCTGAATCGGCTTACTACAAATTTGTACGCGGGTATTTCACCATTGATCAGGCGGATGCCATGGCTACGGCTGAGGGTGGCCGACTGGCGTCGATCCGGTCACAGGCAGAGAACGATTTTGTCGGTGACCTGCTGGTGAACACAGATGTGGATGCCTGGATCGGGGCCAGCGACAGCGCGGTCGAAGGGGAATGGCGCTGGGTCACAGATGGCAATGATCTCTTTTGGCAGGGCGACGTGGACGGTTCTGCACAGAATGGTGCCTATACCAACTGGTTTGCGGGTCAGCCCGATGCGGGGGCCACCGACGCCTCTGATCATATGGCCCTGTTCCGCTTTGGAAACCATGAATGGGATGATGCCATCGGCACCGATGGGCGCGGCTATCTGGTGGAATACGGCCAGCAGATGTTCGGCATATCCGTTGCCAGCAATGACATCGAGCTTGATGGGGGCGATACGCTGACCTACACGCTGGACGCGCCAGTGGATGGCTTGACCATGAGCGCTGGTGGGTTTGTGACTTTCGATCCGCACAGCGATGCGTATGGTTTCCTCGCGGACGGGCAAACGCTGGATGTTGCGGTCAACTACACCGCGACGGACCGCGGCGGTGCCACCGCTCAAGGCACGCTGACCCTCACCGTAACGGGTGACAATGATGCGCCGGACGTGGTCGATGACGTGGCGCAGATCACACTTCAGGATGAGGCAGGTGCCCCGACAACCGGCGGTTGGACCGAGTGGACGATTGCCTCAGGGGGCAATGGTCATTTCTACAAGCTTTATGAGGCACCATTCCTGACCCGAAATCAGGCCGAAGCCGCACGCGCTGCCGAAGGGGCGCACCTTGCCACGATCACATCTGCTGCGGAAAACGCGTTTCTGACAAACGTGGTTGCGCCCAATTTTGCTGGGCTCATCGGCGGTGGAGATCAGGTGGTCGAGGGCGAATGGCGCTGGACAGGTGGGCCGGAAGCGGGCCAGCAGTTTTGGCAAGGGCTGAGCGGTGGCACCGCTGTGAATGGTTCTTATGAGAATTGGAAAGTTGGCAGGCCGACCTCGTCCTCTGCAGAACAGCTCGATGTGTTGTTTTTCGACCGTGATGGCACGTGGTTTACGGCCTCGGAAGCAACAACGGCCAACCACTATGCGGAATTCAGTGACACGCAATTTGCCGTAGGTTCGGTCGCACTCAACGACAGCGATATTGACGGCGATGCCATCACCTATGCGCTCAGCGGTACTTATGCGGGGCTGACCATGGCCGCCGATGGCAGCTGGACCTTTGACCGTCTGGATGCCGCTTACGTCGACCTGAGCGATGGCGAGATGGCCTTCGTTAACGCTTACTACACCGCGACAGATGTCAATGGGGCCACCAGCGACGGACGGCTTCGGCTGGAACTGACGGGCGTAAACAACACGCCTGAGGTCACGGATACCACCGTTGATGTAGACGCGGGCGGCATTGGGACGCCACCGGGTGCCGGATGGTCAGAGTGGACCGAAGCTGCTGGCGGGAATGGGCATTATTATCAGTTCGTACCCTCCAATGATTTCACCTGGACTGAGGCGCGTGCTGATGCGGCCCTAAAGGGCGGGTATCTGGGGACGATCACCTCCGCTGGCGAACAGGCCTTTGTGCAAGGACTTGCAGGCGGATCGGTCGCGTTCCTCGGCGCATCCGACGCGGCAGTGGAAGGTGAGTGGCGCTGGGTTGAGGGACCCGAGACGGGTCAGCAGTTCTGGCAAGGGGATCTCAATGGTTCAGCCATCGGTGGTGCCTATACGAATTGGAATTCGGGGCAACCTGGGCCGGGCGCTGCGGGCGAGGATATCCTGCATTTCTTTGGTGACGGTACGTGGAACGATCTGGCAGACATCGACACCCCATCGACCACGTTTGGCTACATTCTGGAATACAGCGGCGCGCCTATTGTGACGGGCTCCATTGCCGGAAACGCTACGGATGCCGAGGGGGATGCGATCACCTTTGCGGCCACCAATGCTGTCGCGGGGGCATCGCTCGACGCGGCGGGGAACTGGACGTTCAACCCCAACGACCCGGCTTACAAGTTTCTGGCGGCTGGTCAGACCCAGACCTTCAACCTCACCTACACGGCGACGGATGTGAACGGTGCAGCGACCGACGGTACGCTGGGTTTCAACGTCACCGGCGTGAATGATGTGCCCGTCTTTGACAATCTCAATTTTGGTAGCGTGGATGAGAACGCGTCGATGCAGTTCTTTGATCTGCTCACTGCGGTCACTGACCCGGATTTCAACGACAATCTGGAGGTGACGGACTTTACCTACCAGTGGTCCGGTGATGGCCCAACACCAGTGATTGTGCCTGTTGGCGGCAGCATTCTGGAAATTGATCCCGCCGACTTCAGCTCTTTGGGCGCGGGCGAGACAGCGACGCTGGACATGACCTACAACGTATCCGACGGCACTGTTGCGCTCGAACGGACGGCCACGTTTGAAATCACAGGTGTGGCCAATCCGATTGCTGCAAACGACAACAACCTAAGCCCCGAGGGGGCCTCCGTCACCAACGAAGACATTCCGGAGACGATCACCGCCGCGACGCTTTTGGCAAATGACAACGACCCCGAGAGCCTCGGTATCAGCGTCATCGGGGTCAGCCAATACAGTGCGCAAGGTGCGTCTCTGATCCTGTCGGGTACCAACATTTTCTACAACCCGACAACCTCCGCCGGTCTCAACAACCTTGCTGCTGGCCAGAACGCCACGGATACGTTTACCTATACAATCGAAAGCGGCGATGGCCTCCAGCAAGACACGGCAACGGTTTCGCTGATTGTCGCGGGGCTGGCCCCGTCAGGCGATAATGATCCGGTTCCGTTTGACGTCGACGGTGAAGGGTTTGAGCAGGGCAGCGCCAATGTCTATCAGGTCAATCCGGTCTTCTTCTCGGACAATGATGCCTTTACTGGGATCACCTACAAGTTCAGCCAGATCTCCGTCGATGGCGCGCTGCCGGACTTCCTGACCTTTGATCCCACGACGCGCAATCTGACAATCAACGGCAATTTCGTCGCAGGTGATGCTGGCATTCAGAATCTCTTCCTCAGCGGGTTTGAGGCGGATGGTGATTTCACAGTGTCGCCTTTCCAGGCCCAGATCGGGGCAGATGGTGATTTCAACTGGACCCTCTATGGCCAGAACAACGCCATCGGCGTGTCGGAACTGTTAGAGGTCGGGATCGATTCCAACGTCGGTCTGGGGGATATCGTGTCGGGCGTGCTGGTGGACCTCAGCGGGTTGGGCGCTCCCCTGGAGGATGTGGAGATTATCGACCTTCGCAATGCGCAGGAAAATGACCTGACCATTGAGGTCGACGATGTGCTGGCGCTGGTGGCCGGGAACGCAGCCAATGCCAATGAGCAAATCCACGTGGATCTGGATACATTCGACCAGTTTGAGATTACCAGTGTAACGGATTGGACCATCACAACCACCGGATCGAATACCAAGGAACTTGCGGCGGTGAACGGCGGTGCATTTGACGGGATGGGCGTGCTCGCGACCTTCTATATTGACGACGGCGGCTCTGCGTGATGATCCTCGCGGCAGTGTTTGCCGAAAGGAACTGCCATGCCACGTTTGCTGATCACGCGCCCGCTGCCCGATAAGGTCGTTGCCGTGGCTGAGGCTGTCTTTGACGTCACGGTCCGGGCCAGCAATGCGCCTTTGTCTGATGAGGAGAAGCGCGCAGCGTTGGCGGAGTACGATGCGGTTTTGCCAACCTTGGGGGACGCGTTTTCGGCCCCGTTCTTTGATCCGCAGCCGCGTTGCAAACTGCTTGCTAACTTTGGCGTTGGCTTCAATCATATCGACGCCGTCGCGGCCCGCGCTGCTGGCGTGGAAGTGACAAACACACCCGGTGCAGTCACCGACGCCACCGCAGACATCGCCATGACGCTGATGTTGATGACCTGCCGCCGCGCGGGCGAGGGTGAGCGGATGGTGCGTGCAGGTCAGTGGGAGGGCTGGCATCCTACCCAGCTTCTCGGCATGCATCTGGGGGGCAAGACTTTGGGCGTGATCGGCATGGGACGGATCGGCAAGGCCATCGCAAAGCGCGCCGCTGCCGGGTTTGGGATGCGCGTTGTATTCTACAACCGTTCAACGGTGACGGATCTGGAAATCCCTGCGACGCAACTACCAGATCTGGCAGCGGTCATGGGGGCGGCTGATGTGGTTGTGCTGGCCGTGCCAGCGACCCCACAAACGCACCACCTGATCAACAAAGACACGCTGGCGGCGATGCAGCCTCACAGCTATCTGATCAACATTGCGCGTGGCGATATTGTGGATGAGGTCGCCCTGATCGCAGCGCTTCAAACCGGACAGATCGCGGGAGCGGGGCTTGATGTTTATGAGTTTGAGCCAGAGGTCCCGCAAGTCCTGCGCGATATGGAAAACGTGACGTTGCTGCCGCATCTGGGCACCTCTGCGCAAGAAGTACGTGAAGAGATGGGGCTGATGGCCGTGGCAAATCTGGTTGCGTTTTTCGACGGTAAACCTGTTCCCAACCCCGTTTAGGGGCCTCTTGGGCCGTGATGTTCCCGCTGTGGCTTGATTTCACCATTTGTTAGCGCTAACAAGCGCAGCAAGGGAAATGATTCACAGGATCGTCAGGCAAGGAGCCTCATTATGACCACGCGCATTGCAATCAACGGATTTGGGCGGATCGGACGCTGCGTGTTGCGCGCTGTCTATGAATTGGGGCGTGATGACCTGGAGGTCGTTGCGATCAATGACCTTGCTCCGGCGGATCACATGGCCCACCTGCTCAAGTACGACAGCGTTCATGGCACGTTCAATCGTGATGTGCAGGTCGATGGGGGTGTGATGACCATCGATGGTCACAAAATTCGCCTGACCTCGGAGCGCTCTCCTGAGGACCTGCCTTGGGGTGACGTGGATATCGCGCTGGAATGCACCGGGCATTTCAACAGCAAGGAAAAGGCCAGTGCGCATCTGGAGAACGGCAGCAAACGGGTTTTGTGCTCGGCACCGGCCTCCGGCGCGGATCGTACCGTGGTTTACGGTGTGAACCATACCGCGCTCACCGCTGATGATGTGATTGTCTCGAACGCGTCTTGCACCACCAATTGTCTGGCCCCTGTTGCCAAGGTTCTGGATGACACGTTTGGGATCAAAACGGGATACATGACTACGATCCACGCCTACACAGGCGATCAGCCAAGCCATGACCGCGATCACAAGGACCTCTACCGCGCACGCGCCTGTGCGGTGTCGATGGTGCCAACCTCAACCGGTGCCGCGCGTGCGATTTCGCTTGTGCTGCCGCACCTCGAAGGGCGTCTGGAAGGGTCAGCCATCCGGGTGCCAACGGCGAATGTGTCTTTGGTCGATCTGAGCCTGATGACAGAAAAACCAGCCTCTGTTGAGGCGATCAACGCGGCAATGCGCGATGCCTCCGGCGGTACGCTGCAGGGTGTGCTGGGCTACGAAGAAGCGCCGCTTGTGTCTTCCGATTATAACCACAACCCGCTCTCGTCGATCTTTGCTCCTGCGATGACCTCGGTGACGGGCGATGGATTGGTGCGTGTGGTCAGCTGGTATGACAACGAATGGGGTTTTTCCTGCCGGATGCTGGATACAACAGCGCATATGGCGTCGCTGCTCTGAGGGTACGCTACGTCTTTGAGGTGGGCCATTTACACGGCGTTGCCTCACGCGCGTGACCCTTGAACGCTTCGATTGCATCTGCGTGCTGCAAGGTCAGATCGATATCGTCCCACCCATTGACCAATTTGCTGCGCCAGCTTTCCTGCAACACAAAAGCAAAGCTGTGTCCTCCGACAGTGATGGTGCGATCGGTCAGGTCGATTGACACCTCTGCGCCTGACGGAGAGTGCGCCAATTTTTCGGCGTCAGCCCTTGAGATGTGCGCGGGCAACAGACCGTTGTTAACTGCATTGCTCGCGAAGATATCGCCAAAGGCCGGCGCAATCACCACCTTGATGCCGGCGTCCACCAACGCATAAACGGCAGCCTCCCGGGAGGAGCCGCTGCCAAAGTTGCGCCCGGCAATGAGGATGCTTGACGTGGTGCGACCGTTCAGCGGGAATGCAGGATCAAGCGTCCCATCCGCGTTGCGCCGCATGTCATGGAACAGGAATTCACCATACCCTGCGCTGCGCGGTTGCGACATGAAACGCGCCGGGATGATTTGATCGGTGTCGATGTTGTCGTGCGGCAGGTGCGCCGCCTCACCCTTGTGAATTGTCCATCCCGCCATCAGATTTTCCGCCCTTTGAGCAAGGGCCGCACATCGGCAAGCGTGCCTGTGACGGCAGCGGCGGCAACCATCGCAGGTGACATCAAATGGGTGCGGGCACCGCGCCCTTGCCGCCCCCGGAAATTACGGTTGGTGGAAGAGGCGCAGCGTTTGCCCGCGTCCACCAGATCACCGTTCATACCCACACACATCGAACAACCGGAGGAGACCCACTCAAGCCCAGCTTTGACAAAGACCCGGTCCAGCCCTTCCTGCTCCGCCTGCGCTTTCACGAGCGCGGAGCCCGGAGAGACGAGGCCGGGCACCTTTGCGGTACGACCAACAAGCACTGCGGCCGCCGCGCGCAGATCTTCAATCCGGCCATTGGTGCACGACCCGATAAAGACCTGATCCACAGGCGTGCCTACCAGCGGCATACCGGGTGTCAGCCCCATGTAGGCGAGCGCCTCTGTCGCCGCTGCACCCTTGCCCGGATCAAGCGCTTCTGGCACCGGGATTGTCGCGTTGATGGGCAAGGCCTGCTCTGGGCTGGTGCCCCATGTCACCGTGGGTGCGATGGATGTGGCGTCAATTGCAACGTCGCGGTCAAACGCCGCGTTGGGATCGGATTGCAGGCCTTGCCAAGATGCGACTGCCTTGTCCCACGCGGCACCTTGCGGAGCGAAGGGGCGGCCTCTGACATAGGAAAACGTCGTATCATCCGGGGCAATCATCCCAAATCGCGCACCTCCCTCGATGGATAGGTTGCACAGTGTCATCCGCCCTTCCATGCATAGGTTGCGAATGGTGCTGCCTGCGTATTCGACCGCGTGCCCCTGTGCGCCGCCCGTGCCGAGTTTCGAAATCCAGTTGAGCGCGATGTCCTTGGCTGACACCCCCGGACCCAGCGTGCCCTCCACAGTGATCCGCATCGCAGCAGGCTTTCGCTGCCAGATCGTTTGGGT
This sequence comes from Sulfitobacter sp., assembly GCA_045105735.1. GTDB lineage: Bacteria > Pseudomonadota > Alphaproteobacteria > Rhodobacterales > Rhodobacteraceae > Sulfitobacter. Next base: position 65,475 of record JBGCDV010000013.1, read on the forward strand.
TGCCAGAACATGCGCCACTTCCGTTGCCCCAATGCCAAAGGCCAGCGCGCCAAAGGCTCCGTGGGTAGAGGTGTGGCTGTCGCCGCAATTGATCAGCAGGCCGGGCAGGGTCAGCCCCTGTTCTGGGCCAATCACGTGCACAATGCCCTGCGCAGGATCGTGCAGATCAAAGAGGCGAACGCCGTGGGTCGCCGCGTTTTGCTCAAGCGTTTTGATCATGCGGGCGATGTCAGGTGCCATGGTGCCTGTGCGGTGCCGCGTCGGGGCATAATGATCCACCACGCCAAAGGTCAGCGCAGGTTCGGCCAGCTTTGCGCGGCGCGCGGCGAGTTTTGCAAAAGCGTGGTGTGAGCCTTCGTGCACCAGGTGCCGATCCACCCACAAAAGCGAGGTCCCCTCATTGCTTTGCAGAATTTCATGCGCGGCCCAAAGCTTGTCCAGCAAGGTTTGCGGGCTGCTCATGTCTGCTGCTCCGGGTTTTGTCCGATGGCAGGTTCCCAATGCCGCCCGTCCCCCGTGCCCACGCGGGTCAACGGCATTTCCAGACGGAACATGTCCGGGCGATAGAGCGCGGAAAGGTATTCAACACCATTCCCCTCCACATCCCGCACAACACGCCGCAAGGACAACAGAGCCGACCCGACCGCCACATCCAGCGCGGTTGCCACTTCGGGACCGGCAAGCGTTGCTGACACGGATTGATGGGCCTCGTCGATTTCAACGCCGCTGCGTTCCAGCAACACAAAGAGCGGGGTCGCGGCCAGATCATCCTCAGAATAGCTGCGCGCGATTGTGGCGGGCACATAGGTTGTGAGATGTGAAAAGGGAACAGCGTTGGCACTGCGGACACGGGTGGCGATCTGTACCTCTGTCCGGGTGCCAATACCCATTGCCTGTGCCACGACGTCTGGTGCAGGGCCATAGGAGAACGACAAGAGACGCGCCGTTGTGCTTTGGACCATCTCAACCAGTTGCGGCATTAATGTGCTGAAATTCATTTCAACAGGTTTTTCAGCATGTCCACGTGTGACCCTTGTGCCGCTGCCTGCGCGCCGCTCCACAAGCCCACCGCTGGCCAGAGCGTCAAGTGCGCGCCGCACCGTGACCCGGCTCACGCCAAAGGTTTCCGCCAGACGTTGCTCTCCCGGAAGGCTGTCACCGTCCGATAGCCCGCCCCCTGTGATCTGATCGCGCAAGGACAGATACACCCGTTGTGCTTTTGCGCCATCTGGCAGCAGGGTTGTTCGATCAATGTGCACGAATTGGGTCTCCTGAGTTGCCGAGAGTCTAGATACCAAGAAGAAAAATGCAAGTTGCTGTCTTAACAATCAACGCAAATTGGTATTATAGATAATACAGATTTTGAGGAGGATCGCCATGCCGACCGTGGAATTGCATGTTTTGGCTGGCTACAGCCCGGACGACAAACGCCGTTTGGGGGAAGCACTCACAGATGCGGTGCGTCTGGTTGTGCCCGCGGCCCCTGATCTTGTCACGATCATGATCCACGACATGCAACCCGAAGATTATTACCGGGGCCGGACGCAGCGCACACCCGCAGCGGCCCGGCCTGATCCTTGTGAAATCGTGCGTAGTTTTCTGACGGCGATGGAACGGCGCGACCTTGAGGCGGCACAGGCGATGCTTGCCCCCGGCTTTCTCATGCAGTTTCCCGGAACGGGCCCCATGACCGAGCTGCGCGCACTTATCGATTGGGCCGCGCCGCGCTACCGTTCTGTCACAAAAACCTATGAAGGGTTTGATGCGATGCAGTCACCGCAGGACGCCTCCATTGTCTATTGTCGCGGCACATTGAGCGGAAGCTGGCCGGATGGCACCGCGTTTGACGGCATCCGCTTCATTGACCGATTTGAGGTCGCAGGCGGTCAGATCACAAAGCAAGACGTTTGGAACGACATCGCGGAGGTGCGGCCATGAGCAAGACGGCACAGATTGATCCGATAACACTCTCGGTCCTTGCAGGGCGGATGGAGCAGATTGCGGATGAGATGGACGCGACCCTCTTTCGCGCAGCCTTTAATCCGATCATCGCAGAGGCGCATGATGCGAGCCATGGCCTCTATCATGCGGCAACAGGTGACACGCTCGTGCAAGGAAAATCAGGCCTGCCGATCTTTGTCGGCGTCATGGCCTTTGCCGTGCAGGCCGTGATTGAGAAGGCTGCTGCGGATGGTGATCTTGCGGATGGCGATATCTACATCTTTAACGACGCTCACATCGGCGGCACGCACCTGAGCGACATGCGACTGGTGCGACCCTATTACAGAGATGGAAAACTGTTTTGCTATCTCGCCTCCGTGGGCCATTGGCACGATGTCGGGGGTGCGGTGCCGGGCAATTACAACCCGGCGGCGACAGAAGTGTTTCAAGAGGCCTTCGTACTGCCGCCGGTCAAGCTGGCGCGGGCGGGGGAGGTCAATCAGGACATCATTGACATCTTGCTGCGCAACACGCGCTTGCCGCAATCCGCGATGGGGGATCTGAACGGCCAGATGGGCGCGCTTGATCTTGGCGTGAAACGGATGGACGAACTGCTTGATGAATATGGCAGCGAGACAATTGCGGCGGCGCTGGATGCGCTGGGTCACCGCGCCGAGGCCCTGATGCGGTCCGAGTTGGAGGGGTTGCCCGATGGCCGATGGGAGGCCGAGGACTTCCTCGACAATGACGGTATTACGGATGAGCCATTAGCGGTCAAGGTCGCGTTGGAGATCAAGGGTGACGAGATGATCCTCGATTTTGCGGGTTCCGCCCCGCAATGCGCAGGTCCCGTGAACATTGCGCTGCCAACCACAGTCGCTACCGCCTATGTCGCGATCAAGCATATCTTTCCCGGATTGCCGGCCAATGCGGGTGTGATGCGTCCGATCTCGGTGAAGGTGCCTGAGGGGTCTGTGCTGTCTGCTGAGTTTCCAGCCCCAACGGGGGGGTACACAGAAACCATTCTGCGGATGATAGACGTGGTTTTTTCTGCATTTTCCCATGCGGCACCGGACCGCGTGGTGGCCAACGCCTACGGTACAATCAATGCGCTTTCCATTGCGGGCAAACGGTCCAATGGGCAACCTTGGGTCATGTTCAGCTTTTATGGCGGAGGGCATGGGGGCACGCCGGAAGGCGACGGGTTGAACCATGGAAATGCACCGATATCCACGGCGACGATCCCTCCGATGGAGATATTGGAAGCCGCCTATCCAGTGATGTTCCGGCAATGGGCGTTGCGCCCGGACAGCGCGGGCGCGGGCGCGCATCGCGGTGGCGTGGGCGCTATCTACGAGATTGAAGTGCTTGAAGAAAACGGCGCGGAGGCGTTCTTGTTTGGGGAGCGGGGCCGCTTTGCCCCGAAGGGCATCGCAGGTGGCGATGAAGGGGCGCTCAACGTCTTTTCCTATGAGCAAGAGGACGGCTGGGCGACCCCGCCGCTGGCCTCTAAAATGCGCGGCATCCAGTTAAAACAAGGACAGGCGGTCCGGCTGGAAACGCCCGGCGGCGGTGGCTATGGCACCGCAGGTACGCGGGCCGCAGGTCGCATTGCCCGCGACGTGGACCGCGGATTGCTGAGTGCAGAACTGGCCGATCAAACATACGGCAGCGCATGGCGGGAGGACGCGCCATGAGCGGAAAGATGATCGGAGTGGATGTTGGAGGGACATTCACGGATGTATTTGTGCTCAACGAAGATGATGGAACAGCGGCGGTTGCCAAGGTGCCAACAACACGTCCGGACCAATCGGGCGGTTTTCTGGATGGGATCCGGCGTGAGGTGGCGGATCTGTCAGAGATTTCGGTTGTGGTGCATGGCACAACTGCTGGCACCAACGCGCTGCTGGAGCGCAAGGGGGCCAAGACCGGCGTGATCTGCACTGCGGGCCTGCGCGATGTGCTGGAAATGCGCCGCCGGGACCGGCCGCGCACCTGGGGGTTGCGCGGTGACTTTGAGCCAGTGGTGGACCGTCGCGACCGCCTGGAGGTGCCGGAGCGGACATTGGCCAGTGGCGACATTCGCACGCCTGTTGATCTGGATGCGGTGCGCGTGGCGGCCCGCCAATTGCTGTCTCAGGGCTGCGAGGCAGTCTCGATACTCTTCGCCAATGCCTACGCCAATCCGCAAAACGAAGCTGCGGCAGTGGCAGCCGTGCGCGAGGTTTGGCCCAATCCGCATGTGTCGGCCTCGTCAGAAATCCTGCCTGAAATTCGTGAATTTGAACGCTTCTCAACCACGGCTCTGAATGCCTATCTGCAACCCGAAGTCTCTGGCTATCTGGGGCGGCTTGAATCCGCGCTGAAAGACGGCGGGTTTGACGGTGAATTCATGATCGTGCAATCCAACGGCGGTGTGATGGCAGTGGACACGGCATGTCGCTTGCCTGTGCGCACGGCGCTTTCGGGGCCAGCGGCGGGTGTGATTGCCGCGGGGTACATCGCGTCAACCGCTGGGTTTGAGAACGTGATCACAGGGGACATGGGCGGAACTAGTTTTGATGTTTCGCTGATCGCGGAAGGCAAAAGCATGTTGTCGCCACAAACTTCCATCGACTTTGGCATGGTGGTGCGTGCCCCGATGATTGAAATCACAACCATTGGGGCGGGCGGCGGCTCTATCGCTTGGGTGGACAAGGGCGGATTGCTCAACATCGGGCCTGAGAGCGCAGGCTCCAACCCCGGCCCGGTGGCTTACGGGCTGGGCAATGACCGCCCCACCGTTACGGACGCAAACGTCGTACTGGGCCGCATTGACCCGGACAATCCCATCGGCGGCAAGCTGGAGCGGCTGGATGTGGAAGCGGCGGCGCGGGCCATCGACACCCATGTCGGCGCGCCGCTCGGCCTTGAGACGTTGGCCGCTGCCGAAGCCATCTTGCGGGTGGCCAACAGCCGCATGGCAGGCGCAATCAGGCTGGTGAGCATCGAACGCGGCTTTGACCCAAAACGATTTGCCTTCATGCCCTTTGGCGGGGGTGGGGCGTTGCACACCGGTGCGATGCTGGCTGATGTGGGTATCGCCCGCGCAATCGTGCCGCGCTATCCCGGTGTGACGTCTGCCATGGGTTGTGTGATTGCGGACATGCGTCAGGACTTTGTGCAGACCATCAACACCCTGCTCTCTGGTTTGGATGAGGCGGCTTTGGGTGCCTTCATGCAAAGTCACACGGACGAGGGAATGGCGCTTTTGGATGCTGCGCGCACCACTTTTGAGGCGCGTCAGGCCACGTTTGAGCTGGATATGGCATATGTCGGTCAGACGCATACAGTGTCCGTGCCGCTTTGCGTTGATGTAGACGCTGGACAGGTCAAACCGCCGACAGCGCAACAGATCGAAGACGCATTTGACCGCGCATATCAAAACACCTTTGGTCGGCTCCTGAAAGGCGGGGTGCGCCGTATCCTGAACCTGCGCAGCGCCGTGACAGGCAAGCGGCCCAAGTTCGACCTTTCAACACTTGCGCCCACGACCTCAGGCGATGTGACGCCCAAGGCCACACGGCCCGTACATTTTGACAACGACTGGCATGAAACGGCGATCTATGACCGCCTCGCCCTGCCAGTGGGGACTGTGATCTACGGCCCCGCAATCCTCGAACAACCCGACACCACCGTCTTGATCGAACCGCACCTGCAGGGGCGGGTGGATGACTTTGGCAATACAATCATTGAACCAGCGGAGGGACAGGCATGAGCGATCCAACAACATGGGATCTTGCGCGCACCGCGTTGCTGACGATTGATCTGCAGAACGATTTTATCCATCCCGAGGGGGCCTACGGACGGGCAGGCCAATCAGCGCAGAGCATTGCGGCCCTGCCAGACCGCGTAAAGCCCTTGATCGAGGCGCTTCGCGCCAAAGGGGGGCACTACATCTCTGCACAGTTCACGCTTGTGCCCGGACCGGATGGAGCGCCCCTGATTGCGCCGCATCTCAAGGAACTGCGGCCTTTTCTGACCAAAGGCGATTTTGAGCCGGGTGGATTTGGCCACCGCGTTGTGGATGCTCTGCATCCTGCCGACTTTGTGATTGAGAAAGTGGCGTATTCCGCGTTTTATCAAACCCGTTTGGAATACATCATGCGCGCGATGGGGATCGAGCATCTGATCGTGGGTGGCATCGTGACCAATGGCGGCGTCGCCTCCACTTTGCGCGATGCGCATTTGCGCAACATTGAGACGTTGATGCTGACCGATGGCTGTGCAGCGTTTCGGCAAGAGGTCCATGACGCGACGATCTTGTCGCTTGGCACCGTGACCCACCAAATGAGTTGTAGTGATGCCCGCGCGTGGCTGGAGGGCACGACATGAGCCTCAAAACGCGCCTGACGCAAACCGACATTCTTGTGGCTCCGGGGGTCTATGATGGGCTCACGGCGTCGTTGGCCGCAGACGCAGGGTTTGAGGCGCTTTATCTCAGTGGAGCAGCGGTTGCCTACACGCGGCTGGGTCGGCCAGACATTGGACTGACGTCGGTATCTGAGATGGCCGATACCATGACCCTGATCGCAGACCGCGTGTCCTTGCCGGTGATCATTGACGCGGACACGGGGTTTGGAAACGCGCTCAACGCGCAGCGGACAATGCGGCTCTATGAACGGGCGGGTGCTGCGGCGTTGCAGGTCGAGGATCAGACATACCCAAAGCGTTGTGGTCATCTGAAGGACAAATCCCTGATATCCGGGCAGGAGATGGCAGGCAAAGTGGCTGCGATGGCTGATGCCCGCCGCTCTGATGAGACGCTGATTGTTGCACGCACCGATGCGATTGCCGTCGAAGGGATCAGCGCCGCGCTGGACCGGGCAGCCCTGTATCTTGAGGCGGGAGCGGACGTTTTGTTCATCGAGGCGCCGCAGACCCACGCACAGATGGCTGAGATCACGCAAAAGTTCGGCAATCGGGTGCCGCTTTTGGCCAATATGGTCGAAGGAGGCGCGACACCGATCACCGATGCGCAGGACTTGCAGGCGCGCGGCTTCTCCATCGCGATCTTTCCCGGAGGCATTGTACGCGCCTTGGCCAGAACGGCGCAGGACTACTACCGTAGCCTCCAAAAGGAGGGCAGTAACCGCCCCTTCATGGACCGGATGTTCGATTTTGATGGCCTGAATGAGGTGATCGGCACGCACGAAATGCTGTCCCAAGGGGCGCAATACGCAAACGATGACTGATTTGATCGCACCCCCGCCAGACCACTTTGATCTGTCTTGCCAGACCTTGATCATCGGGGCCGGAGCTTGCGGTTTGATCGCGGCGCTCTCTGCCAAGGAGGCGGGGCAGCAGGTATTGGTGGTGGAAGGCGACGCGGTGCCTGCAGGATCTACCGCATTGTCAGCCGGGTTGATCCCGGCGGCGGGCAGCCGGATACAACGTGACGCAGGGATTGAGGATGATCCGAGGCTCTTTGCCGCGGACATTCAGGCGAAGGCCAAAGGGGAGAATGACCCCGTTCTTGTGGAGCTGATGGCGCACAACGCGGCTGAGGTGATCGACTGGCTGGCGCAGAAACATGGGTTGCCGTTTTCCGTGGTCAGCAATTTCGACTATCCCGGTCACAGCCGCAGGCGCATGCATGGGTTGCCTACCCGCTCAGGGTCTGAACTCATCGACGCACTGCGCGCGGCCTGCGAGGCGGCAGAAATCGACATCATATGTGAGCGCCGCGCGAGGCAGTTGTTTGCGACAGGTGATCAGATCAACGGTATCTCGGTTGCACGACCGGATGGCGTGGCAGAAACGGTCAGATGCGAAAAGCTGATCCTTGCGTGCAACGGTTATGGTGGTAACCGCACTTTGGTGGAACAGCACATGCCCGACATCAAAAACGGGTTGTGGTTTGGTCACCCCGGCAATCAGGGCGAGGCGATCCAATGGGGTGCAGCGCTGGGTGCCAGCCTGGAGCACCTTGGTGCTTATCAGGGGCACGGCAATGTCGCACACCCGTACGGCATTCTGGTCACATGGGCGGTGATCACCCAGGGCGGCGTGCAGGTGAACCGTGACGGGGCGCGGTTCTGGAACGAGGCGCAGGGGTACTCCGAAGCCGCACGCGCGGTGTTGGCGCAACCGGGGGGCGAAGCCTTTGCCATCTTTGATGCACGGATTGCTGAGATTGCCAGCCAATTTGAGGACTTCAAACAAGCGCAGTCTGTTGGGGCAATTCGCGTTCACGATACGGTTGATGCGCTTGCGTATGATCTGGGGCTACCTGCGGACGTATTGGCGAAAACGCTGGCGGACATCCCCCAAGATGGCACAGACCACTTTGGTCGTGCATTTGCCGGTCCTGCGTTGGAACCACCCTATTGTGGGGTAAAGGTGACCGGCGCGCTCTTTCATACGCAGGGCGGCTTGCGGGTCAACGACAAGGCTCAGGTGCTGCGGGCGGATGGCAGGGCCTTTCCTAACCTCTTTGCAGGGGGTGGTGCGGCCTGCGGTGTGTCCGGCAAAGGGGACAGCGGGTACCTTTCGGGCAATGGGTTGCTGAGCGCTGTTGTGCTTGGGCGCTTGGCGGGACGCGCCTGACCGCAAGTTTTCCGTTGCCAAATGACTGATCTCGCCTTAATGAGACATTGTTAGCGCTAACAATGAGGTTCCCCATGTCTGTTCAGCCAAAACTTCGTGAGATTACGGACCGGATCATCGACCGTAGCCAAGGCCCCCGCAGTGGGTATCTTGAGCGGATGCGCGCCGCACAGTCCAAGGGGCCGTCGCGGGCGCATTTGTCGTGCAGCGGGCAGGCCCACGCCTATGCTGGTGCTGGCGTGGATCAGGAGAAGCTAGCGCAGGAGAACGGGGGCAACCTTGGGATCGTGACGGCCTACAACGACATGCTTTCCGCACATCAGCCGTTTGAGGTCTTTCCAGAGATATTGCGCGATGCAGCGCGCAGCGTTGGCGGGACAGCACAGGTGGCGGGCGGGGTTCCCGCAATGTGCGACGGGGTGACCCAAGGCGAAGCGGGCATGGAGCTGAGCCTTTTTTCCCGTGACGTCATTGCAATGGCCGCGGGCGTTGCGCTCAGCCATAACACCTTTGACGCGGCTGTCTTTCTGGGGGTCTGTGACAAGATCGTGCCCGGTCTGGTGATCGGTGCGCAGGCGTTTGGCCATCTGCCAGCGGTGTTTGTCCCGGCAGGTCCAATGACCAGCGGCCTTGCCAACGACGAAAAGGCGCAGGTGCGTCAGAAGTTTGCAGCGGGTGAATGTGGACGCGAAGCCCTGATGAAAGCGGAAATGGCCGCCTATCACGGGCCGGGCACCTGTACGTTTTATGGCACGGCCCACACCAATCAGATGTTGATGGAGTTCATGGGACTGCACCTGCCGGGGTCCAGTTTCGTTACACCAAATACAGACATGCGCGCCGCATTGACCGCAAAGGCGGCACGGCGGGCCCTATCCCTGTCCGCTTTGGGCAATCACTACACGCCTGTCTGCGATATTCTGGATGAAAAAGCCTTTGTGAACGGTATGGTCGGGCTGATGGCCACAGGTGGCTCTACAAACCTGCTGATCCATCTGGTCGCTATGGCCCGCGCGGGCGGCATTGTCCTGACACCTGAAGATTTCTCAGAAATATCCGAGCTGGTCCCACTGCTCGCACGGGTTTATCCAAACGGTCTCGCGGATGTGAACCATTTTCACGCGGCGGGTGGCCTGGGGCTGCTGATTGGTGAATTGCTCAGCGGTGGATTGCTTCACCCTGATACGAAGACAGTTGCCGGTGAAGGGCTGCAGCACTACACGCAGGAACCGTTTCTGGAGGGTGGCAACCTCATTTGGAAGCCGGGCACCAAAGAAAGCCTGAACCCCAAGATTGTGACCTCAATCGATGCGCCGTTCCAGAAGACCGGCGGCCTGAAACGGCTCAAGGGGTCGTTGGGTGCGGGCGTGATCAAGGTTTCCGCGGTGGCACCTGAGCATCACATCATTGAGGCACCCGCGCGGGTTTTTCACAGCCAAGAGGACGTGAAGGCGGCGTTCAAAACAGGCGCGTTCACCGGTGATGTCATTGTCGTTGTCCGTTTTCAGGGGCCCAAGTCCAACGGGATGCCAGAACTGCACAGTCTGACGCCAATGCTGGCGATTTTGCAGGGACGTGGGCACAAAGTGGCGCTGGTCACGGATGGGCGCATGTCAGGTGCGTCGGGCAAAGTGCCTGCTGCCATTCATGTCTGTCCCGAAGCCAGCGATGGTGGGCAGATTGCGTATGTACACGACGGCGATATGCTGCGTGTCGATGCGGTGGCCGGAACGCTTGAGAATTTGGAAAGCGGCGTGTCTGATCGCACCCCTGCTACGCAGGACATGACCGCAAGTCACGCCGGGACCGGGAGAGAGCTCTTTTCGCCGTTTCGGGCAGCCGTGGGCACGGCGGACAACGGTGCCGCAGTATTTGGGTGGTAAGGAAATAGCATGACGCAGTCTCGATCTGATGATGTTCGCCAACTATGCAATCTGGCTCCAATCGTTCCGGTTCTGGTGGTGGAAAACGCACGTCATGCCCGCCCTTTGGCAGAGGCATTGGTGGCGGGAGGTTTGCCCGTGCTGGAAGTGACCTTGCGCACCCCCGCAGCCCTTGAGGCGATCTCCGAAATGGCAAAAGTGACTGGGGGTCACGTGGGGGCGGGCACATTGATCACGCCGCAAGACGTCGAAGCGGCCAAGGCGGCAGGGGCAACCTTTGGCGTGTCTCCCGGCGCGACGGATGAGTTGCTGGATGCTGCAGAGGCGGCTGGCCTGCCGATGTTGCCGGGTGCTGCCACCGCATCTGAAGCAATGCGCCTGCTTGCGCGCGGATATGACGTGCTCAAATTCTTCCCTGCCGAAGCCTCTGGTGGCGTTCCGGCGCTCAAGGGGATCGGTGGGCCGTTGCCGCAGATCAGTTTTTGCCCGACAGGCGGGATCAACCCCAAGAATGCGGCAGACTATCTATCGCAGCCCAATGTGATCTGCGCGGGCGGCAGTTGGGTCGCACCTGCTGATCTGATGGCAGCCTCTGACTTGGCAGGCATTGAGGCGCTGGCCCGGAATGCGGCATCGCTTCCGCGCTGATCCGCCCTCATCGCGGTCCTTTGACCGCTCGGTACTTTCGCATCAATCACGAGTGGTGTAGCCCTGCGTCTCAAGACGTGATGCCGGGTGAGAGGACAGTACTGAGATGGCCACATGGCAAGACCTCGATGCGGAGCTGGCGCTTTGGGAGGCAGCGGGCGAGCGGCCGACTTTTTGGTGGCGCGATGATGATACCGAAGCCCCGACAGACGCGCTGCGGCGGCTCATCGACCTGACCGCAAAACATCACGCGCCTCTGCATCTGGCCGTGATCCCGGCGCAGATTGATCCTGAATTGGCGGCCATGCTGAAGGCCGCACCCCACGTTTGGTCCATGCAGCACGGCTTTGCCCACAAAAACCACGAACCCAAAGGTGCGCGGGCGTCCGAGGTTGGGATAAACCGGGACCTGAGTTTGCAGAAAACCGACCTGCGCGAAGGGTGGCGGCGGATGCAGGAGGCAGGATTGCCACGTCTTCTGCCGGTGATGGTGCCGCCGTGGAACCGGATCGGCGCTCAGGTTGTGCCGTATCTTTTTGATTGGGGCTTTATCGGTCTGTCAGGTTTTGAAAAGCGTCTGCATCCCAACCCGTCGCAGGGTCTGCAACACATCAACGGTCATGTCGAACCACTGCGCTGGCGTCCGGACGCGCGGTTTGCCGGCGTGGAAAAAACACTGGCGCAATGCGTGCACCATCTCCAAGAGCGCCGTACTGGTATCGCAGAACAAGATGAGCCAACAGGATTGGTGACCCACCACTTGCAAACGCCGGAGGATGCTTGGGCGTTTTGCGATGCGCTCGCTGATCGATTGACGCATCGGGGCAAGGCTGTCTGGGCTCCGATTGAACCACTCATAAGGCAACCCTGACATGCTCCAGATCGACTATGCCCGCCCCGAAGAGCGCGAAGAGATTGCGCAGTTCATGAACACTGTCTTTGTGCGCGCAAAATGGGATATCGACGGCTGGCGCAGGCTGCTCGCGGGGCGTTGGTGCGGGCCGGAGGGACGCTATGCCATCGCAGTGCGGGACGAAGGGCGGCTCATTGGAGTGCTGGGGTTGGTTTATGCCGACCGCATGACCTCTGGCGGGGTGCGCACCACGGCGGATATGACCTCTTGGTACGTGCTCAAGGAATATCGCGGGCAGGGTGTTGGGCAAAAGATGATCAAGCTGGCAACCTCTGATCCTGAGGTGACAGTCACGAACTTCTCTTCGGCCAAGGCGGCTGTGGGCGTGTTGATCAAGTCGGGCCTGACTGTCTTGGACGAACAGCGCCTTGTCTGGCATCCGCAACAGGACACCGCACCGCTTGTTGTGCACGAAGACCCGCTGACGCTGGGGGATCGCCTGTCTGAACGCGACCGCAAGATCATCGCAGATCATCAAGGACTGCGCCTGCGGCATCTCGCGGTAGAAACGCCTGACGGCCTTGTCGCGATGGTGGTCTATCCGCAAAAGAAACACGATGAGTTTGTGACCCATGAGATCATGCATCTGGGGGATCAACCGCTTTTTGCTCAGCACGCAAAGGCGATCGCGGCGGCAGTATTGCCGGAGCGCGACGCAATCCTCTCGCTCGACCGCCGCTTTGCCGCCTCCGGCATTGAAAGCGATGAGGTCCGGGATTTCGCAACACCGCGGTATTGCCAGCCCGGACTTCTGGCTCCGTCGGAGATCGACATGCTCTATTCCGAATGTGTGCTGCTCAACATCAAGATCCACTAAGAGACCAAACAACCTGACCAAGTGCGCGTTTTGAGAATTCCCGATTCGGTGGTATTCTTCCCGTTATTTTAGAAACGCTCTTTTCAGGAGGCCCGACCCATGGCCCAGACGATTTACGCTCAGCTGCGACGCGGCCCCCTTGCTGATGACCAAGACCCCCTTTCCATAGAACTGGTGACGGCCGACGCCACCACTCAGGTCAATATGCAGGACCGTGTGCGTGCTGTGCTGCCCAACGCGACGTTTGAGGTAGAAGCGGCTTTTGACCCGGCAAATGACCGTTATTTCTTTGTCGATTTTCCCGACATTGATCCTGTGGGCCAAGAGGCGCTGATTTTTGAGTTTGGCCGTGCCCTGCGGCGCGACACCGATGTGGCAGAAGCCAATCCGGTGCTGCGCGACAGCCTGTTTGGTGCGCATCATGTTGCGGGTGGTAACGAGAGCCTCTTTAGCTTTTGCGAAACGCCGCGTGACGACAGCCTGCCGTTTGGCTGGCACCATCCGCGCATTGATACGCTAGGCGCATGGAAGCACACCAAAGGGGCTGGATCAACAGTTGCTGTCATCGACACCGGTTATTCCGATCACGCGGAACTGCGCGGGGTGACGACCACACAAGGTGAGGTCAATCTGGTCGAGGGAGGCACTGATGCCAATGATCGTTTCTCGACGGGGATCCTCAAACATCCGGGCCATGGCACGCTGGTGATGTCCGTTGTTGCCTCTCGTGGCGCTGCGAATGCGCAGGGCAAGACGGGCATGCCGGGTGCCATTACGGGCACCGCGCCAGAGGCCAAGGTGATGCCGATCCGCGCGATTCGCTCTGTGATCGATATGAATCAGCGGCGGATCGGGGCGGCGATTGATCACGCGGTGGCGCATGGGGCTGATGTGATATCAATGGCGCTTGGCGGCCCGACGCGCGTGGCAAGCACGGAGGCCGCCCTGCGCCGGGCTGCAAATGCAGGTGTCGTGATCACCTGCGCTGCTGGCAACTGTTGGCCCTCGGTGGTGTTCCCGGCGGCCTATGCATCGCTGGGGATTTGCACAGCCATCGCCGCCCTTCAGCCTGACCGCCGACCCTGGGACAAAAGCGGGCGCGGCGGCCAGGTGACATTCTCAGCTTTTGGAGAACAAGTCTGGGGTGCGGCCAAAAACCGTGCGAACGATCCGGTGGGCGGCATACGCTCAAGTCAGGGCACCACACTGGCGACCTCAATGACTGCGGGCGTGGCAGCGCTTTGGGTGGCCAAGCACGGGGGGCGTGCAGCGCTCAAACAGATCGCAGATCAGCGCGGCACAACCGTTCAGGCGATGTGGGTCCGCTGCGTGACCGCTGGCATGCAGCGCCCGGCCGAATGGAACGGTGCGACCGATCTGGGGGCAGGGATCCTGAATGCAAAAAACGCGCTGGACGCGGTTTTGCCCGGTGCCGCGGAAGCCCCGCAGGCCCTCGAAGCAGACGCGGTTTCGAGCCTTAACATCCTTCAGATGCACCTTGCCGACAGTTCAGAGGCCATCGCACCTGACGCGCTGAGCGGTGACATGGCAGATCTCGCGCCTGAGCTGATCTGGCTCAGCTATCGCAATGGTGCCAAGCGACGGATGCTCGACACGGATAGCGAAGCGGTGCTGCAGGGGGATGAGCCGAGTGCTGCCGCTGCTGCGGCGTTGGCTGCATCGCCGGCCTTGCAACGTGCCATCGGTGGCTGACCGAAGGGTGGCTCCATGACCATCACCGCGGACCATCTGCGCCCCGTGCTCCTGCAACACGAAGCTGTTGTGGATCTCGCGCTTGAGCAATTGTTCCCTGATCCGCTGCGGCCTGTGAACCTTGAAGGGCTCCGTGTTTTGGCGCAGGGCGGCAAGGATTTGGCGGAGGTGTTGGTCGATGTGATTGAAGACAGTGACAACGCGCAGAGCCTTGAGCGTTTCTTGAATGCGCGTGGGATCAAGCTGATTGCGCGCCCGAACGCTGAGTTCTGGGACGAAGGACTGCCGCCCTTTGCAAACACCCCTATCGGAGAACCACCCGAAGGTGATTTGCCAATGGCTGCGCTTGGTGACTTTGCCCTGCGCGCCTCTGCTTATCGCTGCAGGATCATGGTGGACGGGGCGACCGAAGGCTCCGGCGCTTTCATCTCAAAACGGCTTGTGCTGACGGCGGCGCATGTGATCGAAAAGGTAACCAATGCGCAAAAGGCGGCGGAGGCGGCGGGTGTCAACGACATACAACTTCCGCCCATCTCAATCCTGGCATCAGATGGAAAAGCGTTTGAAGCGCGCTGTGTCTGGTCTTCTCCGGTACATGATCAGGAGCGCACGGGTGGCTTTCCACCCTTGGACGAAGTGGAGACGCACAAGGACGTGGCCGTCTTGCGGGTGGGACTGCCGCTTGGGCTGAATTATGGATACTGCGAATTGCCTGATCGGCTGGTCGAGTGGACAGGCCCGCGCCTGATGACGCTGGTGCATTACCCTGATGGTGTGCGGCGCGGTCTCACCAAGGGGCGTGTGCAACGCGACACGCCTGACGATGTTCGGCTGCGCCATGATGTTGATACGCTTGGCGGGTCTTCCGGTGGGCTTGCCTTTGACCGGAACCTCGACTTTATCGGCATCCACCAAGGCCGTTGGAACGCATTCCGCAGGTTGGTGCCGCACGGTATTTTCGGAAGCGATCCGGGCTTTGTCGATGCCAGAGAACGCGATCAGCCGCGCCGCTACCTGTGGTCGATTGAGGATGATATCAACGGACAGCTGATCATCGGGCGGCAGACCTTCTTTGCGGGGATCGCGCGCATGTTGGAGCATCCGCAATCATTGTTGCGCGGCATTTGGGTGCGGCGCACAAACGTAGAAGAGACGACAGGCCTGAACTTTAGTTTTGAAATGCTGACCGCCTTTCTCAAAAACCGCATTCGCCCCTCTGACCTGAACACCGGACACAGCACATATCGGGTGGCCACAGACATAGAAGAGATTGATCTGATCGCGACGCTCGCCAATCAGGTTTTGGGTGCGCGGGCGGTGCAAGCCCATGCGGGTGTGCGGGCTGGAGAGACCAGCGATGTCGCCCAGGAGCGGGATCGCGCGATGCATCTGGCTCAGGCATTGCAGGCTGAGGCGGTAGCCCGCAATGAGACCTTTTGGCTGTTCTTTGAAACACCCCCGGATGACAAGCTGTCAGAAGCTGCGCGCACTCAATTTGAACATCTGGCCGAGTGGCTCGTGACCCATCCAAACTTGCGATTGGTGCTGGCTGGATTTGAGGCCTTTGCCATTGAACCCCTTAAGTTTCAGCACGCCATAGACGCCGATACCGCGCGCAAACCCGGCCTTTTGGTCGACCCATTGGGACATTTCACAACGCAGGACATTCAGGTTTCCTTGACGGCGATGCTTTCTGATTTGTGCCAAGAGGACAATGTGAATCCCATCATCTTGCAAGACTTGATGAGGCAGGCCACCCGCGGGCTGACGGGGCCACAGCCGGGGGAGTTTCACTTTAGTGATTTAGGCAAGGCGGTGAAGAACCTGCGCCGCATCGTCAAAACCCGCGCAGGGCTCGATTGATGGTGGGTCAGGCCACATACCTCGCACTGCGCGACGGATTGCTCATGCAAGCGGCTTTGGTCGATGATTTTTTGCCCCGTGATCTGCTGCAGCGGGTTTTGCCGGCGGAGCATCGGGGGGATATCCTGTTGCAGGGGCAACTGCTGTCGGCCTTGCATGAACGCTGCACCGCACAGGGTGATCTTTGGCAATTGCGCCCGATTGATCGGCGTAAACAGCTGAGTGAGACGCTGGGCGAGGGGGCCTTGCCCGATACCGAGATCAGCGCCGCCCTGAAAGGCGAGAGCATCTATGCGCCGGAAACGCTGGAGCAGATGATCGCGGATGCACATGAGCACAAGAGCCTTTCGGCTGCTGTGACCACGCTGGAACAAGCAGGCCCCGCCGCTCCAGGTCACGCGCTTCTCGTGGCGCTCAGCAGCAAGCTCGACCATATCCGCAAGGCCGATGCCAACGAAGCGGCACTCGGCGATGGCTTTGTCGGACGGGAGCCAGAACTTGCACGCCTGGTGGAGGTTTTGGACACACCGCAATCAGAGGCCCCTTTGCGGAGTTTGCACATTCAAGGGTTGCCCGGCGTTGGTAAGACTTTCCTTATTGAAGAGTTGACGCGGCTTTGCAGGGCGCGGCCCCGTGTGGTGCTGGTGCGGCTCGATTTTGACCGCTCAGCGCTCAGTGCGGGCGACGCCGAAGCGATATTTGATGAAATCTCCCGCCAGATCGGCGCGGCACTGCCAGACGCTGCCGCAGAGTTACACACCATACGCCTGCGTACAGCGGAGCGCCGCACGAAGGTTGCAACCCCTCAGCCGGGGGTGATCCCCTTCGATCTTCTGCACCGCATGATCGATATACTGGAACAGGCAGACAAACAGTTGGTTCTGTTGCTCGATACATTGGAAGTGCTGCACGGAGCGGGGGCCACCTTTGCGCACCGGTTGTTGAGCCAATTGGACCGGTTCTCAGACAAGCAGCGGCTGGCGATCAGTGTCATCTCCGCCGGACGTGGCGAGATTTTTGGACAAGGCGATCCACGCCTGCGCGGCCTGATGCACCTGAATGCGCTGGATGCGGATGTGGCTGAGGCCATCCTTGCCAAACGCGGTGTGCCAGCCGATCAGCACGCACGCATCATTGAGTTGTCGGGTGGGAACCCGCTCCGGCTGATCCTTGTCGCACGCTCGTTTGAAGAAGGGATCGCCGACACCGATTTGGACGGCGCAGAGAACGGATATCTCTACCGCGCGATCCTGTCGCGGGTGCCGACCGACATCCGTGCCATCGCGGCTGAGGGGTTGGTTCTGCCGCAGGTTGGGCTGTGGGAACTGGAACACATCATCGGTCCTGCCCTTGAGGTTGAGATCAGTGCAGCCCGCGCCCAGCATCTGCTTGATCAACTTGAAAATCAGCGTTGGATGATCCGCAAAATGCCGGATGGGCGTCTTGCTCATACCCATGATGTGCGGCGTGAAATATTGGAACTCACCTACGCGGAGCGGCCTGACGTCACCCGCCGGATCAACACCCTTGCTGCGCAGGCCTATGCCAGCACCGATCCGGTATTGACGCTCTACCACCAACTCCAGTTGAGCAGAGACAAGGGGCCGATGCCGGACATTGAGCAACAGGTGGCCCGGCAATTGACCCCTTCGATGATGGAGGACCTCCCCAGTGAGGCCCGGGACGCCGTTCTGCGCGCCATTGGCCGCAGATCGCAGACACGGACCAAAATGGAGGCACCACCGCCACCCAAAGCAACTGCGACGCCACCCCTCGCACAAAAAGCCGTGGCCGCCGCCGGACCTGATCGTATCTGGCTCCGCGCCCATCCTGAGCGGCCCAGTGGTCGGCTCATGATCCTGAAAGACGCAAGCGGTACTGCGCCACCAGATTCCGGTGGATTGGACGACCTGCGCAACATGTTAGACGCCGGTGAATGGCGCGAGGCGACCTATCTGACCAAAGACGTCTTTGCCGAACCTTTCGAATTTGCGGGTGAGGCGGCGCTGCTTGCGTTGACCCATCAATGGCGCACCGGACATTGGTCCATGGCGAAAACACTCTTTGACGTGATGTCCGAGACAGCTTGGCGCGCTGCGATTGCGGATGATCCCGGTCTGACGGGTCTGGCCATGCTGGAGATCTGGGCGGAGTTCCGGTTTGATGGATTGTGCAAGGCGATGGCCGCGTCACCTGATCTTTTTGCCCAAGCGCGTGATGCTGTGGCGCTTGCCGCGCGCATTGGCATCAAAGGCGGCGCTCTTGCGTTTGCGCAGCGTGCGGTGGCCTATGCGGATGACACCACCAGCGCCCCGGTTCTTGATCCTTATCTTGTTGCGGTTCAGACCGCAGAGGTCGCGATGATAGAGCAGGCGCAGGCGATACGGGCCGAGTTTGGGCTTTTCCGTGATCAGACCCCGCGTGTCACACCGACCTTTGATCCTGCTGACTATGCCCGCGACGTCGCGCCGCTTAACCCCTATGTTGGCCCGCTGCGCGCCTTGGTTGAGGACCTTGCCGAAGACAGCGAGAGCCGTTTTATGCGCGATGTTGTGGCCTTGGGGAAGAAAACTGATCTGCTTGGTGTGTTTTTTGCCAACGACATTGAAGGCGTTGATTTGGCAGCGCGGCGGGCAGGGTCTTATGCGGCTGATGTTGTGGACATTTTGGGTGCCTTGGGACTGACCGCAGAATGGACGGGGGGCTATGCGTTCTTCTCGCCCATCCCCGATTTGCCAACGATCGTGCGCGCGGCACAGCGCTGGCAGGAGGCAACCTTGGGCAAATGGAGGTATGGCGCGTCGCGGCCTGAGGGGTGGGAAGAACAGCCTCGAAACGCGCTGACGGTCCAGCGTGCCGAAGCGCTGCTTGACGGCGCGGATACTGTATCAATGGCGCTTGAGATGATCCGCATCTGGGACAGCCCGGCGGACTATGGTGCGCAAGATCAAAGCCCGATCTTAAAGCGTAGGGTCGCACGGATCTACGATCAATTGCTGGCTGCAGGCTCACTGGCGGCATGCTTTGACCTGCTGGAGGGTTCAACCCTCCCAACCGTGCTGCATGCCCCGCTGGCGGCATTGGCGACATTGAACACACCAGCGACAGATATTTTCTAGCGGCTCATCCGGGCCGTCCACTGGTGATTGCAAAGGGAGATTTGAGATGACGAAACATGAAGAAGAAAGCCGGGGACGGCTTGAAGGCATGGGTACCTCAGGCGAAATCGAGCGTGCCCGCAAGGTCCTTGATGCGTCTCCTCCGGTGCTCGACGAGTTGGGCATCACAATTGACGATGCGATTGCGCTGACGGAAATGCCAATTTCGGGTCTCGAAGCGGCGGGCGGTCAGCCGTCCCAACTCGAAGCTATTGTGAAGGCCGTAGGCCGGCCACCGCTGATTGTGCGAAACGGAACGGTTGAGGGCAAACACACGCTCAGCAAGGATTTTCCAGCAGACGTGGATCGGCTGATCGCCAAGGTGGAGCCCTTTCTGCCCAGTGTCGGGCGCGTTGAATTTCTGCATCACGACATGGCATGGGGCGGCACCGCGTGGGTGATCGCGGAGGAAGATGATCATTTTCTTGTCTGCACCAACCGCCACGTGGCTTCGATTGTGGCGCGGCGCACTTTCCGGGGCGAGGGGATCTACATGTTCGCCCCTGCAAACGTGCCCTATGGCGCACAGGTGGATTTTGTGGAGGAAGTCGGCGGGGATGAGAACCCGCAAGCGGTCTTTCGCATTGAGAAATTCACCTACCTTGCCGACGACGTGTCTGCAGACGTCGCAATTGGCAGAATACCCAAACCGGATGCTGAGGCAGGGCATCAACTCAAAGTGCTGGAACTGTCGGAGGAAGATGGCGAAAACGAGGATCTGATTGCAGTGATCGGATACCCCGCACGCGACAGCCTGCGCAATGACCGCACCCAAATGGAGCGGTATTTCAAAGGCCTTTATGACGTCAAACGCTTTGCGCCGGGATTTTTGGAAGTGCAGGCGGGTGTCAGCATCCTGAGCCATGATTGCACCACCTTGGGCGGCAATTCGGGCAGCCCTGTCATCCGGCTTGAGGACGCCGCGGTGGTTGGCCTGCACTTTGCGGGTCGCTTTGGGGTGGCCAATTCTGCGGTGCGTTCAAGCACGCTGAAATCCATCATGGACGGCACAGTGCCCACCCATGTGCCGGGCTATGAGCTGCTGCAGCCGGAGCGCCCGGATGGCGCACATGATGCCACCCATTTTGCGGGGCGACAGGGCTATGACCCGGATTTTTTGCAAGTGGCCGCCGTCCCTTTGCCAAAGACACCCAATGGCATTCCTTTGTCGACGCCCAGCGATGCAACACCAGAACGCCCTCATGAGTTGAGGTATCAGCACTTTGGCATTTTGCATTCCGGCGCTCTCAAGAGCCCTCTGCTTGCGGCCATGAACCTTGATGGGTCACTGAGCAAACCGCAGAAACGCGGCAGCGACAAATGGTTCTCTGACGGGCGCATCCCCGCAGCAGAGCAACTGACGAAAGAAGATTATGACGATCCTGCCATTGATCGCGGTCACCTGATCCGCCGTGCTGCAACCAACTGGGGGGAAACGGAGGCAGATGCCAAACAGTCAAATGCTGACAGCTTCCACTATACGGTCGCGAGCCCGCAGCATATGTCGTTCAACCGCAGCCACGCCCGCTGGCTTGGGCTTGAGAACTATATCATGAGTAATGCGCGAACCCATGGGTTTCGGTGCTGCGTCTTTACCGGCCCGATCTTTGTCGGTGGGGAGCCGGAGTTGAAGCAAACGGGCTCACCCATTCCGCTGAATTTTTTCAAGGTTGTGACGATGCTCGCTGAAGAAGAAGGCTCGCTTGGCATCCTGCGGCTGCATTCCACTGCTTATGTATTGAGCCAAGGGCAATTGATCCAACAGCTGTTGATGCAGCAGGGCGAACCCGAAAGCACCGAAGGGTTTGAGTTTGGCGCGTTTAAGACATTCCAGACCCGCATTGCCGATCTCGAAGCGATGAGCGGTTTTGATTTCGGCGTGCTCAAGGACGCCGATCCGCTTGCGCGTCGCGCCGCGCAGATGGCGCAAGAAGGACCGGCACCCAAAGCCGTGGTTACAGTTCAGGGCTTTGAAAACATCGTGCTGTAGCGCTGGTTGCCAAGGCGCGGATGCTATGTTTGCGCACCCTTGATCCAAGCGCCGTCGCCGGGCGTTGTCTTGAGCGTCCGGTTTTCGACGATCACCTGCCCGCGCGAAAGCACGGTCACGGGCATGCCCGTGACTGTTGTGCCTTCGTAGGGGTTATAGCCGACGTTGTCCTTTAGATCGTTGGTGCCGTAGGTGTGCCGCATCTGAGGGTTCCAGATTGTGATGTCCGCATCAAACCCCTCGCGCAACTGCCCCTTGCCCGTCAGCCCAAAGGCCTGTGCAGGGGCGGATGAGGTTGCTTTCACAAAGGCGTCCACCCCCATGCGCCCCTCGCTCACCATGGCGTTGAACATCAGCGGCAGCCGTGTCTCAAGGCCCGGCATGCCATTGGCGATCTGGTTGAACGCCACCTCGCGGCCATGCACAAACTTGCCTGTCTCATCCATCCGGTAAGGCGCGTGATCCGACGTGACCAACTGCAAGGTGCCATCTGCAAGTGCCTCCCACAACGCCGCCTGATCATCGGGTGTGCGCTGCGGCGGCGAACACATGAACTGCGCGGGGTTGTCACGTTCCAGCACATCGGCGGTCATAAACAGGTAATGCGGACAGGTCTCCGCTTCGACCTGTACACCGCGCGCGCGGGCTTGGCGGATGATCTCGGCCCCTTCGCGGGTAGACACATGAAAGATCATGATCCGGGCCCCGATGAACTCAGCAAAACGGCACATCCGGTCAATGGCCTCAACTTCTGCTGCGCGTGGATGGGAGGCGGCGTGATACTTCGGCGCGGTCTTGCCTTCTGCGATCAGGCGGGCCGTCATGTGCCGGATGATCCCATCGTTTTCCGCATGGATACAGACCAGCGCGCCGGTTCGTTTGGCAAGCGCCATCAGGTCAAGAATGGCGACGTCGTCCTGCCTTACCTTGTCATAGGTGGTGAATATCTTGATCGAGCGATGCCCCTGCGCGATCAGCGCGGGAAGGTCATCTGTCAGATTGCCGTCACCTGTATCGGCCACGATCATGTGAAAGGCATAGTCGATTACCGCGCCTTTGCGCGCAAGCTCGGCGTACGCCGCGACAACCCTGCGCATCTTGTGGCCGGGGTGCTGCGCGGCAAAGGAAATCACGCTTGTGGTGCCCCCAAAGGCTGCGGAACGGGTCGCTGTCTCAAACGTATCTGCATTGAGCAGCCCTGCGCCGGAAATCTGCTCAATGTGGCAATGTGTATCCACACCGCCCGGCAAAACAAGATGATCCTCAGCCTCAAGCACACGGGTCGCCTGGCCTGACACTGTCTCGCCAATTGCTGCAATTCTGCCCGCCTTGATCCCGATATCAACGGATGCGATGCCAGTGGGGAGTACCGCTTTGCCGCCACGGATGATTGTATCAAATTCGGGGTCCGTCATGGTCAAGCCTTCCTCACTGTTTTTGGCAGCCTACTGCAATTTCCGTCTGTTGAAAGGCGTCGCAATTTGCGACCATTGGCAAGGTCTGTCAGATGTGTAGTGTCTGGACACAGGATCAGGGAAAGAAACCTTCCATGACACTCTACGTGATCAACCCCAACAGCAGCCAGCATGTCACCGACGGCATTGACCGTTCGGTGGACCCCATGCGTGGATACTGCCCTGTGCCGATCGAGATGCGCACCCTTGCTGAGGGACCACCGGGGATTGAAACGCAAGCCCATGTGGACGGTGTGGTGGCCCCGCTCTTGGCCCACGCTGCACAATTGGAAGCAGACGCCAGCGCCTTTGTCGTTGCCTGTTTCTCAGACCCCGGGCTTGCCGCCTTGCGGGAGCAATCCGCGCGCCCTGTGCTGGGCATCGCGGAGGCGGCGATCTTGACGGCCATGACCTTCGGGCAACGCTTTGGGGTGATCTCCATTCTGCGTACAAGTATTCCGCGACACATGCGGTATGTGGGCGCGATGGGCGTCATGGACCGGATGGCAGGCGACATGCCGCTGGGGCTGGGCGTGTTGGAACTGGCCGACGAAACACGCACCTTTGAGCGCCTCAAGACCGTTGGAGCGCAGTTGCGCAACGATGCAGGTGCGGATGTGCTGATCCTTGGTTGCGCGGGCATGACCGCCTTTCGCCGCGATCTTGAAAACCATCTGAGTATCCCCGTGGTAGAGCCTTGTCAGGCTGCAACCGCAATGGCCATCGGCCGCATCGCCTTGCATAGAACGCGACAGGAGAACAAATGACCCTTCTCACTTCTGAGGCGCGGGGCGTCTATGTGATCGCGGTTACACCGTTTCACCCTGACGGGCGGATTGATTTTGACAGCTGTGACCGGATGGTTGATTTCTATCTGGGTGCCGGTGCCACGGGTCTCACTGTGCTCGGCATGATGGGCGAAGCCCCCAAGCTGACGGTTGAGGAATCGCGCGATGTGGTCGCGCGGATTCTGGCGCGGGTGGCGGGCCGGGTTCCGGTGGTGGTTGGCGTGTCCGCGCCCGGTTTTGCGCAGATCGAAACCTTGACCAGGCAAGTGATGGATCAGGGGGCAGCAGGCGTCATGGTCGCCCCGCCCGGTGGTCTGAAAACGGATGACCAAATCTATGGCTACTATGTGCAGATTGCTGAGTTGCTCGGCGATGTGCCCTTTGTCTTGCAAGACTTCCCGCTGGCCACTGGCGTGCAAATCGCCGCTTCGGTCATCGCGCGGATCATGAACGACCTGCCGACCTGTGTATGTCTCAAACATGAGGACTGGCCGGGTCTGGAAAAGATCAGCCATCTGCGCACGCAGGGTGTCCTGAAGAAGCGCACTTCGATCCTGTGCGGCAACGGGGGGCTGTTCCTGCCCGAAGAAATGGCGCGTGGGGCGGATGGCGCGATGACGGGCTTTGCCTATCCTGAGATGATGGTCAGTGTGGTTGATTTGTTTGCCAAAGGTGACATGGACCGCGCGCAAGACCTCTTTGATGCATACTTGCCGCTGGCCCGGTTTGAACAGCAACCCGGCATGGGGCTCGCCATCCGTAAGTATGCGCTCGCCCAGCGGGGGATCATTGCACATGATGCGCTGCGCCGTCCCGGGGCCGCGTTGAGTGCCGCAAGTCGCGCTGAAGTGGACCTGTTGATTGCCAGACAAGAGCGGCGGCTTGCTGAACTGGCCTGACAGTTATGCCTTGCCTTTCGCCAGACCAAAGCCTTCACTCACCGGCATCCATTTGCAAGGCGAGGGCGTGATCATGGCAGATACTGAAATTTATCCAAAGTGGACTCCGCTGGAAGTCGCCAGGCACTACGGTTTGCCCGATGACCTTGATGGTGCAGGACAGACCATCGCCGTGATCGACATGGGCGAGGTGATGGATATGGCCGAGCTGGCCGTGGATTTTGAGAAACTCGGCGCGCCCATGCCAAAGGTGACACTGATCGATCTGAACGCTGGACCTGCGATCCCGCAACTTGGGCCGTCCGCGATTGAGACCCACATTGACGTTGAGATCGTGGGCTCACTTTGCCCCAAGGCTCATATCCACATCTACCGCTGTGCATTCAACTTCCGCGCGTTGGCGGATGCGATCGCGCGCGCGGTAAAGGATGACGTGGATGTCATCTCAATCTCTTGGGGCGCAAGAGAAGACGCGCTGGCATCAGGTGATATCGCCCGGATCGAAAACGCGCTGCATGATGCGCGGACCGCAGGGATCACCGCCTGCGTGGCCTCGGGTGATGCGGGGGCATCGGGCATGACAGACCCCAAGACCCATGCGCCCATACCCGACCCCACGGGGGGCGTGCATTGCATTTATCCCGGTTCAAGCCCGCAAGTCTTGTCCTGTGGCGGCACCCAAATCATGGAGCAAGACGGCAAGCGGCGTGAAGTCGTCTGGAACAATACGGCAACTGGCGGACGATCCTCGGGGGGCGGGGTCAGCAAGCAATTCCTGCCGCCGGAATGGCAAAAAGCGTTTCACATCCCGTCGCGAAACCGCGGTGCGGGACTGGGGCGGATATCCCCGGATGTGGCCGCCGCCGCAGCTGTGAAGGACTGGAAATTCTTTGACCAGTCCGGCAAAGTGGACCTCGAAGGAGGGACCAGTGCGGTGGCCCCGCTCTATGCTGCACTTACAGCCTTGGCCAATCAGCAGCGCATCGCGGCGGGTAAATCCCGCTTGGGGTTTCTGAATGACAGGCTATATGCGCTGGCCGCCAAGGGGGGCGTCTTTGACGACATCACCGAAGGCACGAACGCGGTGGCACCCGGTGGCCTCGGCTATGACGCGCGCAAGGGCTATGACGCTTGTACAGGCTGGGGCACGCCACGTATCGGCATGTTGTTGAACGCACTGGTAGAATGGCCGTGACGTGAAAAAACGACACAACCCTAGGGTGCGACTCGTTGTCAACGCCGTGTGGCGTCTCTAGCATTAAATTGGCGGCTTAGGTCTGGGGGATATCGATGCAGTTTGGTGCTTATACTTTGCTTGAAATACTCAAACAGCGCGGTCCTGTGGTGACCCGGCGCGCGCAAGAGACAGCAACAGGTCGGTCTGTGATCATCAAGACGCTGCAAAAGGATGCGGTATCGCCTGAACATGTCTCCGCCCTGCGCCGCGAACACGCCATGATCCGCGAGATTTCTTCCCCCCGCGTTGTGACCGCGATTGAGCTGGTATGGGAAGACGATTGCCCGGCACTTGTGTTGGATGATCTGGGCGGTCAGGTGCTTGCCAATTTGCTGACCGGACAACCTTTGCCGCTCTCTGATGCGTTACGCATGGCATACGGCACGGCCCGCGCGCTTGAGGCTGTGCATGACGCAGGCATCATGCACGGCGATATCAACCCTTACAACCTGCTGTTGGGCGATGATCCGGATGCGGTGGCGCTCATTGACTTTGGGTTTTCCGAACGGGGCGGTTTGCCGCCGCGTGAGGGGGCGGGATTGCGTGGATCACCCAACTATATCGCGCCCGAGCTGACGGGGCGGTTGTCGCAAGGGGCGGATGGGCGCGCGGACCTCTATTCGCTTGGTGTGCTGCTGTATCAGATGATTACCGGGCAGCTGCCGTTTCAGGCAGGCGATCTGCTGCAGATGGTGTATGCCCATATGGCGCTGCAACCACGCCCATTGCGTGATCTTGCCCCCAATGTACCCGAAGTGGTTGCCGATCTTGTTGCGCGGCTGATCGCCAAACAGCCCGAGCAACGCTACCAAACCGCTGCCGGACTATGCGCTGACCTGACCTACTGCCTTGGCTTGGTGCAAGGCGCACCTGATGAGGGCACCTTCAAACTTGGCGCGCAGGACATCCCGCGCAAACTGGCACTGTCCAAACGCCTGCAGGGACGCGAAGCAGAAAGCCAGCAGTTGCGCGAAGCCTTTGACAGAGTGCGCGATGGCGCACCGGCGGGGCTGAGCATCGAAATCGCAGGCAGCGCAGGCGTGGGTAAAACGACTTTGGTCAACAGCGCTCTGACCTACGCGGACCGCAATGGGGGGCTGTTCGTAACCGGTCGGTTGGATGCCGGGGCGTGGGATGACCCGTTGGGAGGCCTGGCCCAAGCCGCGCGGCGCATCGCGGAGCTGCTGCTGACGGAACGCTATGGCGGGATGGAGTTTTGGCAAAAACGGATGAGCGATGGGCTGGGTGATCTTCTGGCAGTGCTGGCCCCCTGGGTGCCGGAACTGACGGCGATTACAGGTGACGTCGGCGCGCCGCCCCCGCTTGAACCACGGGAGAATGCCGAGCGGCTTGGTCAGGCCTTCCGTCGCTTTTTCCGCCTTTGTGCCATGCCGGAACATCCGCTTGTTCTGGTGTTAGAGGACGTTCATGCCGCTGATCCCGGCACATTGGCGCTGTTGGATGGGCTTGCCCGCACGGCCGGGCCTGAGCATCTTTTGTTGATCCTCACGCGCCGCACGGATCCCGCACGACCTGAGGCACCGGGTGCCAACGTTGATGAAGTGATCAACCTTAACGGTCTGCCCCCGGCGGCGGTTGCTGCAATGCTGGCCGAGACTTTCCGTCAACCCGCAGATACCTGCTTACCCTTGGCCGAAACGCTGGTGAACAAGGTCGGCAGCAGCCCTCTGGCTGTGGGCCAGTTCCTTGGTGCGCTGGTAGATGAAGGGGATATCCACCTCGACAGGGAGGCGAATGCCTGGGTCTGGGACCTGCCCGCGGTGCAGGCGCGCGACAGCAGTGATGATGTGGTTGGCATCCTCGTTGCCCGCTCTGAACGTTTGTCGCAAGCAGAGCGCGCGAGCCTTGGCGCGGTTGCCTGTATCGGCCGCAGTTTCACGCTGAGCGAAGCGGAAGCCGCAGCGACTGCGTCGCCTGAGGAGGTGTCGGCGCATCTTGAGCGGGCCGTATCGATGGGGTGGATCGCACCGGTAATGCAGCTCAGTGAGGAGGGGCAAGAGGCGCAGATGCGTTTCCTGCATGACCGGGTGTGGGAGGCCGCGCTTGACCTGGCCTCTGCCGAGGACCAACGCGCCGCGCATGGCCGTTTGGCCGGCATGCATCTGTCGTTAAGCCCGGATGGCCCGCCACAGGGCGAACGCCTCTTTACGGTTGCGCGCCATCTTGGTGCGGCCTTGGGGCCAGATCCCGCGCCAGAGGCCGTCGGGCAGGCACGGGGCCTCAATGCGATGGCAGGGGGTGCGGCAATTGCTGCAGGTGATCTGCAACGCAGCTTCTTTCACTTCGACGCCGCAGCGGATCTCTTGAGCCCTCAAGACGTCGCCGCAAACCCGCAAGAAGCGCTGGGCATCATTGGCGGCGCTGCGGGCGCGTCGTTGCTTGTCGGAAATTTTGCGGCCCTTGAGAAACGACTTGAGGAATTTACCACCTATTGCCCTGATCCGGTGGCCAATGCCCGTATTCAGACGCTCAACATCTTTGCGCATCTTGCGCAAAACCGCGCCACCGAAGGGATTGAGATAGGCCGCAAGGTGATGGCTGAACTGGGCGATCCCTTGCCCGACAACCCCGGCCCCGCTGAAATTGAGGCAGAGGTGGGCGGCGTCTTTGGCGCACTTGCCGGGCGGTCGATTGAAACGATCCTTGAACTGGAGGAAGTCACAGACCCCGTTGCCGCCGCCGCGCATGAAGTGCTCTCGGCCACGATATTCCTGTGCTATTCTGCCAATCCGCTGATGTTTGCCGTCATCGCCGCGCGTCTGACCTCGCGGGCGTTGCGCGAAGGTGTTTCTGCGGGTGCGCTCGAAGGGATCAACGGTTTTGGTATCATCGCCTGCGGGGGAATGAACCAGATCGATCTGGGGTACGGCATCAGTCAGGTCGCACGCCAGATGGTAGAGGCCAAGCAGGTAAACAGCGCCCGTGCGCGGGTTGAAACAATCCACAACGCTTTTATCCGCCATCGCAAGGAACCGATCCGCGCGACGCTGCCGGGGTTGTTGGCCGCGCGGGACGCAGGTGTGGCGGGGGGCGACATTCATAGTGCAGCCTTGGCCGCGTTTGACCATGCCTTTCAGGTGTATTGGATCGGTGAAGGACTCGAGCCGACTGCGTCGGTCATTGAGGACGCCACGCAATTCTGTGCAGACATGAAGGCTGGTGTATTCCCCGATCTGCTCAAGATCTACAACCAGTCCGCCGCACGTCTGCGCCGCGAGCCTGAGGCGGATGACACAACTGCCGCAGAGCGCGCGGCCTTGACTGCCGTCTACCATGAGCGGCATGATGTGAACGGCTTGTCCCAGCTTCACATTCTGCAAATGCTTGAAGCGCATGTTTTTGGCGATGCTGAAACAGCGCTGGCCCAAGGCCGTATGGCGATGCCGTTTCTTGATGGGATCACGAGCACCCCGGCCGTTCCCGCTTTTCACGCGCTCTTTGCGATGATCGCCACCCCTGCAGAAGGGGCGGCCCCCACGGTTGAGGATCAGCAGATATTGGATCAGGGGCGCGCGTTGACGACGCTTTGGGCTGACCATGCGCCTGACAACTATCAGCACTTTGCCCTGATCACCCGCGCCGAAGCCGCGCTGGCCAAGGACGATGAGGCTGCGTGGCTCGAAGATATGGAAGCGGCAGCGGATCATGCCACGCAACAGGTCTTCAAACGCGATGCGGCGCTTATCCTTGAACGGATCGCCATGGTCAGCCTTGCGCGGGGGAAAATGCGCCGGTTCAGCCATTTCCTGCGGGACGCTTGGCGGGCCTGGGTTCACTACGGGGCGGATGCCAAGGTCGCAGCGCTGTCGGATGCACATGGCTCAGTTGTTGAGGCCTTTGTGCCGACAGAGCAAGAGATCGACAATTCGCTCTCGCTTTCGGTGCAGGATGAACAACTTGATTTCGGCGCGCTTTTGAAAGCCACCCGCGCCATCAGCCAAGAGGTCCAGCTCGCTGACTTGCTGAGTGCGTTGTTGGCGGGAATTGTGGAGACGGCAGGCGCGGATCGCGCGATGGTATTGGCCCCGGACAACAACCAGTTCCGTATCATCGCGGAGCTGAGCGCGGGCGTGGATGGCCCGGTCTATGCAAGCGCGCCTGACATTGCCAGTGGCCGGTTGTGTGACCCTGACGCGGCGCCTCTTTCTGCGCTGCGATTGGTGTCTCGTCTGCGTGGACCGCTGTCCAGCAGTGACGTGATCGGGGACACGCGGCTGTCTGGTGATCCCTATTTGCAGGAAACCCCGCCCAAAGCGCTGGCGATTGTGCCGATGCTGAATGGTGGCAGGCTCTTGGGGCTGGTATATCTTGAAAACAATGAGATTTCGGATGCCTTCTCTCCGATGCGGCTCAATCTGCTCAGCGCGCTTTGTGCGCAGGCGGCGGTGTCTTGGGACAATGCCACGCTCTATGATCACCAATCGCGGCTTTTGGATGCCGCGGACCGGTTTGTGCCAGCGGAGCTTTCTCGGCTCTTTAACAGGGACAGCATTGCGGATGTGCAACTGACCGATGCGCGTGCGGGGCGCATGACCTTGATGGTCTCCGACCTGCGCGGTTCCACAAGTCAGGCAGAACAGCTTGGCCCGCAACAGACGTTCTCCCAGATCAACGCCTTCCTTTCGGGCTTTTCGCGCAATGTCCGGGAACACGGTGGCTTTGTGCTGAAGTATGTTGGTGACGGGGTCCTCGCGATATTCCCCGATGGCCCGGCGCAGGCGATGGATGCTGCCGTGGCGTATCAAGAAGAACTCAAGCAACGCAAATGGGATCCCGTCGGGGGCAGCGCGCTTCAGGTGGGGATCGCGATCCATGCGGGCGATGTGATGTTCGGTGTCGTGGGGGATGAAACGCGGATGCAGATTGACGCGCTGTCTGATGCGGTAAACGTGGTTTTCAGACTTGAATCCATGACCAAACGCTTGGGGGCCAAAGTCTTGATCAGCAATGCGGCTCTTGCGGAAGTAGGCGATGCAGATGTGGGACGTCACAACTGTCGGTTTCTTGGCGAGGTGGAGACGCAAGGGCGGCTGGGATTGGAACCCATCCATGAACTTCTCGATGCCGAACATGAAGAGCTCCGCAAGGTCAAAATGTCCACGCTGAAGATGTTTGAAGACGGTGTGAGGTGTTTTGAAGAAAAGGATTTTGTCAACGCCTGCGTGCACTTGGGTGGTGTGTTGCGTGACAGCCCCGGAGACATCGCAGCCTCACATCTGTTTCAGGAAGCGGCGCGCAGGATGAGCCAGTCAGGTTAAGATCGGGGCTGTTCTAATATGTGTCATCGCGCCCCTGCGTTCTTGACAAGTTGAAACAGTTAACGGACCCTGCTGACGCAGCGCCGGATGGGAGACACCCTTGCGGAGCGCCGAAAATTCGTGACCTGCCCAAGTGGGCGGCGCACAGGTTTTTGGTCGGAAATTGATACTTTAAGGAGAATTCCAATGACAGCTCTTACCGAAGCAGACTGGGGCCGTATTTTTGCCAAAGCTTGGTCCGATGACGCCTTCCGCGCAGCCTATGAAGCGGATCCACGCGCTGCGGTTTCAAAGTTTGCCGATGAGCTGAACATCGACCCCAACGCCGCCTTCAGCTTTCCTCCAATGCCTGAAAAAATGGATGCCGAAAAAGCAAAGGCGATCGCTGAAGGATCGGCTGATCCTGAGCCAATGTACTGCTGCTGAGCAGCGCGCAGGCGCATAACGCGTCATCTGACCGCGTGACGGAGAAGAAACCCTTGTTGGGTTTGGCCCCTGAGGCAGACATCTGGTGTCTGCCTCAGGAGGGCCTTTTGGTGCAGTTCCCGCATGGGCTGATAGCGTTCCCGGGACAGGTTGCCTTGTCTTGTGCGCAGGCGCTGACGCAAGGGCCATTGTCGCCCGACGACCTGTTCCGCGAACTTATGGCGCACAACAAGCCCGGTGTTGTGATGTCTGGTCTGGATGAATTGCGCGACCACGGCGTGTTGGCAATGCGCGACCACGGCGTGTTGGCAATGCGCGACCCCTTGCCTGCGTTTGCAGATTTTGATGCGCAAAAAGCGGGGCTGGACGCCCCGATCACCCCGGTGTTTGTGGCTTTGCGAAAGCTAGACAGGGCCGAAACACCAGCAGAGAAACAATGGGCACCGGTTGATATCGCCATAGATCGGTTGACCGTTGGTCCGCTTTTTACAGGCAGGGAAAACGACCCGTGCTGTGAGTGCATAGCTGCGCGTACCAATACCCATGATGATCTGGGTCACCTGCTCGCGCACAGGCCCGATGCAACGCAAATCCAACAGCATCGTGTGCCGCAGCCGGAGATCGCGCAGCAACAGCTTTTCGTGCAGCAGGCCTTGCGCCGCTTGCCGGAGCTGCCCCCCGGTACGATCCTTGTCAGATGGGCTGACGGTACCACCGAACCGGCAAAAGCGTTGCCGCGGGGAGGGTGCTCGACGTGTTACGTACCACCTGTGCTTTGCTTTGAAAAAGGGGACGCGGTTCTGCGCGATGGCGGGTATCGGCCGCGTGATGCGGGGAACCTGCTGAGCCGGCTGGAACAGGTGGTTGATCCGATCACGGGGATTGTGCGCAGCCTGACCCGCCCCGATCTGCCCAAGGATGGCCATGCTCATGTGATGGTAGCGCGCCATGCCTTTCCTCTTGGCTCGCCGGACATCCAGAGTGTGATGCGCAACCGCAAAGGACGCTCCGCCGGAAAGGGGCAAACCGCTGATGAAGCACGGGCGGGTGCAATCGCTGAAGCGATGGAACGGTTTGCAGGAGTGTCCCGTGGGGCTGATCCTGTACGGATCGCCCATGTGGATGAGTTGAAAGGTCCGGTCATTCTGCCAAACGACTGGGCGCTTTATGATGACAGCCAATTCAGGGAGGCGTGCGCGTGGCGCGCCTTGGACCAACCTGCCGCTTGGGTGCCCAACGCGCCTGACCCCGATGAACGCAGGTCTTGGACCCCTGTTGCCGATCTGACTACGGGTGAACAAGGGTGGGCTCCCTCAGCGCTCTGCTGGCATCAATATCCCACAGAATTGCAACGCAAGGCTCAATGGCAGGCTGATTCAAACGGATGCGCCGCCGGGCAGGCACGGGTGGATGCGCAACTGCAGGGGCTTCTGGAATTGGTGGAGCGGGATGCGGTTGGCATCTGGTGGTGGAACCGCATCCGAAGGCCTCAGGTTGATCCCGAGACCTTTCACAATCCATGGATTACCCAGACCTGTGATCTGCTGCGCGGGCAGGGGTACATACCGGGCCTTCAGGATCTGACCCACGACCTTGGCATCCCCGTTGTTGCGGCAGTGGCCTGGCCTGCATCCGGAAGGGGGCCGCTTTTGCTTGGCTTTGGGGCGCATCCATCGGCAGGTCTTGCTGCGGCGCGCGCGCTGAGCGAGGTGGTGCAGGCGTTGCCCGCGCGCATGGCGCAGGACATCGGAGGTGATCCGCGCATCGGTTTTGGTGTGGTGCCGGGTGAGCGGCTGGACACCTTCACGGCAGAAGATGACCTTGGGTTCTTGATACCTCAGACCACCGCAAAAGCAGAAATAACCCCAACGCCCCCCGCACCAGACACCGCTGCAGCAGCATTAAGCACTGTGACCGCAACCCTTGCATCCAACGGCCTGCGCATCTGGACCCTTGATCAGAGCCGTCCCGATGTGCCTTTGCCAGTTGTGCGAATGATTGTGCCGGGCCTGCGCCACTTTCGCCCGCGTTTTGCCCCCGGTCGCTTGGATGATGTGCCTCACGCTTTGGGTTGGCGGCCCGGAACTGGCCGCAATCGCCTGTTCATAAGGCAATAGCGATGCCTGTGGACAACACCGTTTCCCTCGACCGTTACCTCCGGCTATGGCCCGGCACCGTGGTAGACCGCGACGCGACGCGAATTGAGGGACCTGTGGCTGCTGCGATGCTTGATACCCCGGCTAGCGTCACGCAAACGGTCTTGAACTGCTTGTCTGAGTGGACGACCCCGGCTGAGGTTTTTGCGGCCGCGATTGGCGCAAAAGGGACCCAGGCGGGCCCAACTGCGGCAGGTATTCTCGACCGGCTCAAGTCTGTTGGTGCATTGGAGCACGCAGTCTTTGAGAACGACAGGCTGCTTGCACGTATCCATGTCATAGCGGGCACTGGACTGGGGTCCGATCATGTTCAGGGTGCGCCGCCGCTCATTTGGGTACAGGCCCTGTCCTTGCGGCCTGAGGCTGGTGGCTGGCATCTGTCCTCCGCCCTCGCGCAAGGGGAGGCTTGGCTGGCACATGCCGCTTTGCCAGACATCGGGGAAACCGGGTGGATACCCGACAGCATGCTTGAAAAGGCCGTCGCAGCCCTTCTGACAGAAGCAGGCTTGCTGATGTCGCCCGGGGCCACGAACCACGCTCTCGCTTTGAGCGATGCAGCCCTTGCCGTACATGCCCAAAGCCGCAGAGGTTCAGCGCGCACCTCCGTCGGGGCAACAGGTGTGGAACCTGTTCCCGAAACGGATGCAGTGGGTGCGGTCATCTTACCTCAGCCGGGCGCATTGCCGGTTGCCCCTCTGCAAACTGTGCTGGCCCAACGTCGCAGCCAACGCGTCGCAGGGGCAGCAGATGTCGAGATTGACGCAGAAACACTCAGCAAACTCTTGTGGATGGCTGTCCGAGACCGAGGGAAAAGCGCATCTACCGCGCGCAAATCCCGACCCTA
Organism: Sulfitobacter sp.; assembly: GCA_045105735.1. Taxonomy (GTDB): domain Bacteria; phylum Pseudomonadota; class Alphaproteobacteria; order Rhodobacterales; family Rhodobacteraceae; genus Sulfitobacter. Next base: position 100,072 of record JBGCDV010000013.1, read on the forward strand.
TCCGGGGGCGGGCGGATGGCACCGCATGGCGTTCTATGTCGCGCTCTGCGGACCCTCCTCAGGCTTGCCCGCCTTTTCCCGCTACGATGCTGCACACCACAGGCTTGTGGCGATCGATGCCTCTCCAGACGCCTTGCTAAGAGGTGCAGGCCAAGCCATGGGAGCCGCTGCACCGCCCGGCCTGATCATCTTGGCCACCGAATTTGCAGCGTTGGCAAACCGCTACGGCGACGCGGCCTATCCGCTCATTCTCAAAGAGGCAGGTGCCGCGATGCAAACCTTGCATCTTTGCGCTACGGCTTTGGGGATTGGTTCTTGTATACTGGGCGGTGGGAACAGCCGCGATTTTGCCATTGCCACCGGGCGCGCCCCTCTTGGATACGGGCCTGTGGGTGAAATGGCGCTCACCGGACCGCTTTGCGAAACCGAACAAGGAGACACTTAATGACCGATCCAGATTTCACCACGGACGTGGCCATCATTGGTGCTGGTGCCGCGGGCACCTATTGCGCTTATCGGTTGACGCAGGACACCGATCAACAGGTGACAGTTTTTGAAAAGCATGACCGTGTGGGCGGCCGGCTTTGGAGCCATCATTGGCCAGAAGCCGACACGATGGTGGAACTCGGCGGTGAGGCGTTTTCTCCCGCGCATGCGATTGTCGCAGGGCTGACCTGTCGGGAGCTGGGCCTTGAGATTGAACCGCACAACACTTTCAACACGCTGAACCGTCTGTTCCTGCGCAATCAACTGTGCCACCCCCAAGACATGCGCGACCGGCGCAATTATCCTTTGGGTGGTGTGACGACCGACGGCGTAAAGTTGCGGTATTTCATGCAAGAAGACTACTTCGTCAAACCGCAAGGGCCGCAACCCGCAGGGGAGCACAGCGTCGCCGACCCGTTTGAGGCGGTTTCAACCCATCTGCTGAAATACCTGTCCCCCGAAGTGGGGGAGGCGTTTGGCATATTGATGGAGGCATATGGCGCGCGCGTGGCCGAGGTGGCCGGCATGGGACCGCAAGGGCAACAACATCCGCTGAGCGCGGATCAGGTGGGAGACTTTGTTACACCGGAAATCTATGAAAAGATCAGCAAGACCGTACACGCGCTTGAGCATTCAACCTTTACCTGTTCGCCCCTGACGGCCAAGGCATTGGGGTCTAAAACGGTGCCAAGCCACAACCTCGATTTCTGGTCGATGGTGGTGAACGATCTGGGTCAGGAAGCCTATGCGCTCTTCCGCGAGGCTGGCTATGACAATACCTCGGCACTCAGTTTCAATTTTGTCGAATTGATGCAGAACCTGCTTTTGGGAGCGTTGATGGGGATGGCTGCGCCGAACTTCTGGTCGATCAAGGGCGGGTTCGACACTTTGCCAAAAACGATGATGCGCCGCGCCAGTGACAAGGGGGCGACGTTGAAGCAATCGCACGCGCTGCAAAGCGTTCAGCGGAATGACACAACTGGTCTGATAGAGCTGACCTTTGGAATTCCGGGTGGGCGGCAGGTGGTGTGCCATGCCAAAAAGGTGGTGATGTCCGCTCCCGTCTCCGCCTTTGATGAGGGTGTCGCGCTGAATGGATTTGACCCCGAATTAACACAAGCCTTTGCGCACAGGCGGGCGGGCATCGCCTCTATCGCGGCGGGCAAGCTTTATTTGGTGTATCCGCGCCCCTGGTGGAGCGAAATGACCGATCTGACCGAAAGCGGTGATCCGCTTGAAGGCTACGCCAACACGGACATGCCCTCGCGCGCGATCTATTACAAAGGGCGGATTGGCGACACGGAAAAGGGGTTGATGACGGGTGCCCTTACCGACAGCAGCAGCTCTGATTTCTGGTCAGGGTTCCTGAGCCCGGATGCGGCGATTTTCCCCGGTGCGACAAGCGAGACGCGGCGCGATTTCGCGGCACCCGTGCATATGGTCAGCGCCTGTCAGGGCATCCTGCAACGTATGCACCGTGACGCGTTGCCAGGTGATATTCCAGAACCTGAACTGGCGCTATATCACGAATGGCGATCATCGGGAGGCGGTTGGAGCGCGTGGAAAAGTGGGCGTGACATCCACAAAGAGTCCGCCTTTATGCGCCAACCCTTCTGTGCGGGGACCATTGATGAGGGTTTGTATTGCTGCGGAGATTCAGTGTCAGAGCGGCACGGCTGGGTGGAGAACACGTTGGAATCCGCAGAGGCGATGCTGCGCGAGAGCTTTGGCTTGAATGCGGCTGGATGGATTCCATCAGGGGCACTGCTTTGAGCGGGAAGGTCGAGACTCGAAACGCGCTCACACCTGACATGATTGACCATTTTGGTGTCAAAGGTTGGGTCCCTGCGCGCGGCTATGTGCACAAGACCACGCTTGCACATATCGAGCGAGAGGCGGAGCATTTGACCAAGGAGGTCGGCCAGCAGTCAAGCTGCCAATACTATGTGGACCGCTTCGCAAACGGTGAGAGCCGTCTTGCAAGGGTGGAGCGGATCGCGGAGCATTTGCCCACGTTAACCACCAGTGGCCTGAGGCAGCGTATGGCGCAGGATGCTGCAATGGTGCTGAAGGGTCCGGTGGTTGCATTCAAAGATAAGCTCAACATCCGGTACCCCGCCAGCGCTGGCTATGCCCCGCATCAGGATGCAGCCAGATGGCGCAGTTTTGCGGCGCGATTTGTGTCATTCGGCCTTTTTCTGAGCGCGTCTGATCCCGAGCGGGGCGGGTTCAGTTTTGCTCAATACGATCTTAAAGCGGGCTTGCAGGCGACCCAGACAGGCGACTTTGACGCCGCAGTTTTCCAAGGGTTGCCCCGTGAGGATATCACGGCGGCACCGGGTGACGCGCTGATCATTGACGGGACTGCGCCGCATTGCACAACCCGAAACAGCGGACCTGACCGCGTGCTACACCTGCTGTTTACCTTTGCACTGGGCGCTGATGAAGGCGCACGAGATGCCTATTATGCGGCGCAGGAACAGGCCTTTGAACAGGTGCGTTCGGGCAATGTGTTTACCTTCCCCGCACGGCAGTAAGGCATTGTTCTGTCCACGGCATTGGGACTGATCAAAAGAGATATGGGATGCATGACAACTGTGCAACACGCCGCCGCGCGATGTGCTTTGGGCGAACGCAAGGGGTGCTCGAAACGCCGTTGGATTACCCCATTGTGCCCGGGCGCAGTGCGTTTCTCGTTGTGCAGGTGGTCACCTTGAATGGCAAAAGGCCGGGCTGAACACTCAGCCCGACCTTTCCTGTCTCATTGGCGCGGCAGAGCGAACCCTGCCGGAGTGATCACGCAAACTCAGCCAGAAGTGCGTCCACGCCTCTTTCCAATTCAGCCAGCTTTTCGCGACGTGCCTGAGCCTCAGGGCTCGGCGCGGTTGTGCCTGCTTCGCCGCCACCTTCTGCCGGGGCTGCCTCAGCTGTTTCGCCTGCTGGTGCATCGCCTTCGGCGGGGGGCGTCTCAGGTGCGGCACCCGCTTCTGGCAGATCGCCTGCTTCGCGCGCTGTATCCAACGTGGTCTTCAGCAGACCGATGATCGCGGTTGCCTTTTTCTGATCGCTTTCCAGAACGCTTTCAAACATGGTTTTCAGGCCGCCAACCTTCTTGACCAGACCTTTGTTGGGAGAGGCTTCGACCGCTTCCAGATCGGGTTGCAGCTCTTCAAACTCGGCTTGCAGGCGTTGCTGAGGGCTCTCGCCCTGACCACCGCCGCCTTCTTCGCCACCTTCGGCCGCGGCCTCACCGCCGCCCTCGCCACCGCCTTCACCGCCAGCCTCAGCACCGCCGCCGCCAGCCGCTTCTTCGCCGCCCTCTGCATCAGCGTCTTCTGTCTGGTTTTCGTCCTCTTCCTCTTCTTCGCCGACCAATACAACCTTGGCCGGTTGTCCCCGTTCCGCAAAGTAAACCTTGGCGAGGCGCGGCAAGCTCGAAGGCATTTTGTCAGGCTCATCGCAATCAATGACGAGGTTTTTTCCCTTCATCGTACAGGTGCCTTTGGCCCCTTTCGATGATCCGCCTTCCTTTTTGGCAATCCGCCAGAGCGCGTCGGCGGGCTTTTTCTTGTCCGCCATAAAGACGATGCCCTCTTTGCCAATTTGCATCGCAAAATTGTGCTCTGCTTTTCGGATCGCAGCGAGGGTCTTGCCCAGTTCAACGCCTTGCGTTTTCAACTCTGCGGGGCTTGGTTTCTTAGCCATGGTGTTCTCCTTGAGATCAGGACGTCAAAGGGTGTTTCAATCTGACGCCAAAAATGGGTTTGGATCAAGGCCGCCCGCGCATATCTACCAATCGCGCGGGCACAGCCCTCGTCAATCGCGGACAATATCTTCTATCACGTCCTTTGCTTTCTTGAGGCCATCAAGCGGCTTTTCGAAGGGGCGCGCTCGGGGATCGACCTGAACGCCTTCCACGACCGCATCAAAGGCTGAGCTTGCCGCATCCAGCATTGAATCCGCCGCTTCATCAAAATCACCGTCAATCGCATGGCTGGCTGCATCGATTGCATTGCTTGCTGCGTCCAGGCCTTCGCGGGCGGCTTCGATACCGTGGCCGATGGGGTCGGGCAAGGCGTCTATCGCTCGGTCCAGCAATTCATCACCGACCTTGTCCTTGATCTTGTCGACCAGATCGCGGCCCTTGTCGGCCACTTCGTCCACCTTGTCGCCAATCTCTCCGGCGGGTCCATCGGTGTCTTCGGCGGCCCGCTCATCCTCAAGCTCTTCGGCCTTGTCGAGGATATGCTCCACGATGGGCCGCAAAGACTTGGCCAGGTCGCCAGCGTCCTTGTAGTTCGGCGGGCTTGCTGTGGCTTTTGCCTGCATGTCATCATGCATCGACGTGGCCTCACTGACCTTGTCTTGCAGCGTCTCGTCATCGACGAGCATGGCGTCGGCGTACTGCCCTTCGAGCCCGGCCCAGCGTTCCTCATAGATGACTTTTTCGGTGTTTCGGGCCATCTCAGCGGTGTCAAAGGCGCGCAATGCGGTGTCCACATCATCCGCCAGATCCAGAGCGGCGTTGTAGTCTTCGACATCGCTTGCCGCTTTGGCCTCCATCGCGATCCAGGCCTCGTTCAACGTGCGCAACTCTTCGACCAACAATGCTGCATGGGGGGAGGCATTGGCCTGATCATACAGGGGTTGCAAAGACGCGTGGCGGCCTTCGTACTTCGCCTTGAGCTCGCTTGCGGTCATCAACTGATCCTCAAGCTCATCAAGCTCGGTTCTCAGATCGTCAATGGCGCTTTCCATGGCTTCGACGTCTTTGTCGTTGACCGCATCTTCCAGGGTGGACGCATAGCCTGAGGCCGTCTCGAACATCTCACTAGCCTGATTGGGCAGGCGCGCTTCTGCGTCGCTTTTCAATCGGTTGAACCGAGTGATCTGCTCGCGGGCGGTCGCGGTCAGGGCCGCTTCAAGCTCCGACTGCTTGACCCATTCAGCGTCAAAGGATTTGACCGCCGTGATCAACGCCTGCGCCTTGACTTTCGCCCCGGCAAAGTTGCGTTCCTCTTCAAGGCTGGTCATCTCTTCTTTTATTTCAGTCAGCGCATCGAATTTGTCGCCAAGCGCGTCTGGATATTCGTCACGTTTGGCTTCGGCGTTGCCGTAAGCGACCATCGCGATCTCTTTGATCAGGTTGTAGGCGGCTTCCTGATCCTCGGCAGTATCCACTTTCTTGAGGAAGGCGGGCAGGAGTTTCTTGTTAATCTTGTCCGCGATCTCGATGGCGAGGATGAATTCATCCTCTTCCTCTTTCTCAATCATCTCCTCATGCGCATCAAGCACTTTGGTGGCTTCTTCTTCGGCCTCCTCAATCTCGCTGTTGCGCACAAGGACGATCTTTTCGGCCATGTCGTCGCGCAACTTGATATAGACAGGTTCGTTTGTGGCCAGCTCATCGTTGCGCGCGATGGCATCAGCGACCAGTTTTTGCAGATCGGTCATCTTTTTGATGGCCTCGGCAATCTTGGCTTCTGCGGCGTCCGCCTCCATCGCGTCAAAGAGCTCCGTCACCTCTTCTTTCATGTCCTCCATCGATTTGTAGGTGAAACCTTTGACTTGCTCGATCTTGGGGGTGACCGCCTCAAGACTGCGCAGGTACCCCTGCAACAACTCTTCGAGTTTGATGAACTCCACGAGCAGCGGCACAAGTGCCTTGGCCTTCTCAAGCGCGGTTGCAAAATCGGTCGCCTCTGCCGCCTGCAACATCTCGGTCTTGAGCGCCATGATCGGCGTTTTCTTGGCCTCAAGGCGCGGATGGACACAGCCTTCTACCGTGGCAATGTCGCGTTTGATCTCAAGGTACATGTCCTCATACTGCTGGCGCAGGTCGATCAGATTGCCCAGTTGCGCGTCCAGATTGTTAAGCTGGCGTTCCACCGCGCCCATCTTGTCAACAGCCAGCGGGAAATCGTTGGCCTGCGCGGCGGCTTCCATCTCGCTGCGGGTGGTTTCAAGTGCCTGACGGACCTCAACCAGTTCGGCAAAGTCGCTTTGCATCAGGCCGTCAAACCGGGTGATGAGACCGGGCAGACGGGATTCGTACTCGGAGCGTTTGGCATCCATCGTGTCGCGCACCTGCCCAATCTGGTTGAGCAGATCACTCAGCGCGGTCAGGCATTCCATCGCGACGACAAAGTCACCCTCGTTGGCGGCGGTTTCCATCCTGTCGCGCAGGTCGACCATCTCTTGAGCCTGCTCTTGCAGTTGCGGGTATTCGCAAGTGGCAAGGGCATCATAGCGGCTCATGACATCAGGCAGGAGACGGTTATACTCTGCCTGCGCCTCCATCAGCGCGCCCAGACGATCCGCCCAGCGTTGCAGTTTCGGCCCTGCAATCAACAAGGTATCAATGGCCTGACGGTAGTCCCCTGCCGCCGCATGGTTTTCAGCGGTTTGCTGGTCCGCAGCAATCTCAGCCGCAAGATCCGCAAGCGGTGGCGTGTTTGAGGATGCAACAGCGTCCAGCCCGTCTTTCATACTTTCATAGAGATCGTCATACTCCTGACCCAGCCGCGCTTCATCGCGGGCATCCTTGAACGCCTCAAGCAAGGGAGGAAGCTTGTCCAACTCTGACAGCGCAGTTTCATAGTCACCAGCGTCAGCGGCGGCTTTCATGGCATCCGCGATCTGCAGAATTGCGGTTTGTTGTTCAGCCAAAGCCGGGAACTCACCTGCACTGACTTCATCCAGATCTCGCTGGATGTTGGGTAACCGCGTCTCGTATTGTTCCTGAAGCTCTGCGATCTCAGCATAGGCAGACATGAATTCGTCGATTTTTTCCACTAAGTCAGGTAGCATTTGCGTCGCTTCATAGTGCTCGCCTTGTGACGCCCTGAGCTGAACCTGCGCCTGCAGCTGGAGTATCTCATCACGCAAAGCGCCCAGAGAAGGAGCCTCGATGGAGAATACGTTTTGCAACGGTCCTTGAAGCCGCTGCCACTGTTGCTCAAACTCTTCTTGGCGTCGTGCAAGGCCAACAATTCCGGCCTCGGAATAGGCCAGATCGAATTCGATGTCCTTGAGGGCTTCAAGTGCCGTGACATAGTCTTTTGAGGTAAGGACCTCTTGTTCTATGCCTGCCACCTTCTCACGTAGTGCGTCCACCTCTGCAATGAGTTGCGCATTGCCCAGCGTGCCGTCAGCGACAGTTTCAATGCGAACGTTGTATTCAACCAGCAGCGCATCAAATTCGGTCTTTGCAGCGGACTGGGTGACATAGTTTTCGTAAGCTGGCGCGATTTCCTCAAGCATGAAGTCCAGTTGTATGACAGCATCGGCCCAGCGCTGGTCTTCCAATGCGTCGTAAAGGTGGTCGCGCATTTCTTGAAGCGCAGGGGCGGCCGGATCGTCCCAGTCTTTGAGCGCATCAAGTTTTTCCTCAAAGGCGACAAGATCAGAAAACCGGCTTTCCCAGATACGGCGGTTCTCTTCGATTTCTGCACGCAGACGTGCGACCAGATTTTCTAGGTTGGTTTTCTTGTCCGCATAGCGCTTGAGGTCGCGTTTCTCGTTGTCGTCCAGACCGTCTTTTTCGTACTCTTTGCGGAGCTTTGCTTCGTCAGCGACGATTTTGACCAGCTGTTTTTCAGCTTCTTCTATTTGTTTGATTTTCAGATTGAGTGGCATTGTTTATCCGCCCTATAACTTGATCCATACAGATGTCCGCGCAATGCAGACGCTAAAAAAGATGTGATCGACAGGGCCAGTTGGCCCCACCGAATTTCGTGTCAGGGCTAAAGCCAGAGCGCACCCAAATCGGGTAAAAATCGCGCCTCTTCCGGCTAAAGTTTGGGCTGTGGGTCCGGCAGAAAAATTTCCGGAAACAGCGCCTTCCTGTAAAATGCAGTTAGACCAATGCGCGAAGCATGGCACAGGCGCTTTGGTTTTTCAATAATCACGTTCACACTCTGGTGAAGGGGCGTGGTGGTCCACATGCCGCTGGAAATGCTGAAAAAATCTTGGGTGTCAGGTGAGATTCTCGGGTTTCTTCTCACAGACCTGCAGACAAATATCCCGCAGTGAGGGAAAGATTCGCCCCGTTGTCCGGGGCGAATGGTATGCCGTATCAAACGCCCGCGATGGGCTACATGATGAAGGTGTCAGCGCTTTCAATGCGGATGACGACGTCTTGGAAATCCATATCGCCCCCGTCCAACATATCTTCGAAACCAAGGCTGATTGACGTGCCGCCAGCGTCCACGCCAGACAGCGCATGTTGCAGGCCATCGGTGTTGAGAGCGGCATCAATGCTGTGAAACACGGTCTCATCTGTTGCGCTGCCATTGACGGCCAGCACCACAGCCGCACCATCAGATATCTGAGCCGCCGTTCCCGCCTCGTTCACAAAGCTGATCGTGTCCCCGGAAGCAAGCGCAGTGGCCCAGTCCGCACCATCCTGAACAAGGAAAAACCCAAGTTGATTGCCTGCGGTGACGTCTTGGAGCACCGCAGCGGCAGACGGGGTGCCGGTACTGCTGATCAACACTTGCGCGTTGATGAGGTTGCCCGCGTTGTCCACTTCATACACACCCAGCGCATTGTCAAAGTCAGCGCCCGCAATGTCCCGTTGGGTGATCTGAAAGTCCCGCGTGCCGTTGCCCACAAAGAAGTTGGCGTTGATCATGCCGTTGACCGCACCGGGATCAATCGCCTGCTTCTCGGCCAGCTGCGGCAGGAATTCTTCGAAAGTGACATGCGTATCGCCATTCTGCGCGACGGCCATAAAGTCGCCACCCGCAAAACTCCTCTGCAAGGTGAGCTCTTCGTCCCCCTCAACCGTGCCGCTGCCGTCCGTGTCTATCCCCAGAATGGCACTGCCGTCCCGCAAGGCGATATCGGTTCGCGCGATCTCGCTGTTGTCAAAGACAATACTGTCGATCCCGGCTTCAAAGTCGGTAATCATATCCCCTAACAGGTCGTCGATCACATCCTTGAACGCGTCTGCCCCGGCACCGCCCGACAGCTCATCGTTCCCCGCACCACCCGTCACGGTATCATCGCCATCCCCCGCCGCAACGGTGTCGTCGCCCGTACCACCAAGGATCAGGTCGGCACCTGTTGTGCCGACGATGTCGTCATCCCCACCACGGGTAAAGAGCGCCTCCCACTTGGTTTGCCCCAAAGCGGCAACGTCCTTGCCGATGATACGCCCGTTCAGATCACCGTCCTGAATGTGAATGCCGCCAAAAATGCGCGACACACCTGCCTCCTCGGCAGCTTCTGTCAGGGTTTCCCATTGCAGGACTACCGGTTCGCCGGTGAAGTCCTCAAACACCAGCTCGTCGGTTACGTATTGCCCCAAAAGGTCGATCCCTTCGACGGAGTCGAGATCGTAGTTAGAGCGCGTACTGCCATCAAAGAAGGTGTCGGACCCCACATAAGCCGAAATCGTATGCGCCGCTGCCATCGAAAAGCTGGAATGACCGGAGGTGTATTCCGGGAAGGGCGGAGTGACGAAAGTGGATTCCTGATAGGGCTGCCAGTCTTGTCCCAAAATGGTCTGGGTGCCCTGATCGGCACCGCCCCATGACTGGATTTCCTGATCATAAAACATATCGCGAATGGCCGATTGCGGGCGCACGAAATCGTAGAAGTACTTTGCCTCCCAGGTGGCGATCCCAGCGTCCAGCAACGCGGCATTGAGCGCAAAGAACATCTTGGCATCGTCGTCTATGCCATGCCCTTCGCGCAGAGAAATATCCTGCGCCAACTGGTTCCAATGACCGGGGGGCGATTCAGAACGTGGGCCGTCTGCCCAGTATTCCGCGATCACTTTTTGCTCGACCGTCAGGTCCGCACTGGCCTGCATCACTGCGGTGAACTGATCCTTGTAGGCCTGATCATTGGTGGTGACATTGCCCAAAGCATCGGTGTATTCGCTGAGGTCGCCCTTTTGCGGGGGCGCGTCAGGGCGCACCTGACCGACGCTTTCCAGCCCAAATCCCTTGACGCCGCCCCAATGCGGGGTCAGCGCGATCTGATCGGTAAATGTGGTTGGATCATTGTCGTCATAGGTCGGATGCCCGTTCTCATCGAGCAGTGTTCCGGTTGGCACGCGCAGCGGCTGCCAGTGGTTGGGATCAAATTCGGCCCCACCCGGCGCGCCATCGGCACCTTCCTGCGGGTCATTGATGGGGGCGTAACCTGTTGTGTCGGCATAGCCGTTCTCACGGTTTGATCCATCCTCCGTCCGGGCGTTCCAGACGCCCTGAACCGCGAGCTTTGCCACGGTGATCGGATCTGTTGCGCCATCCCCCTGTGCTGCGGGATCAAACCCAAGCTCCGCCATGAAACTGTCAAAGAGCGCCTCTTGCTCTGGGAAGAAGGTGACCAGCATCTCATGGAAGGCATAAGAGACAGCCATCGCTTTGTTGGCGTCGGTATGTTCTTCGACCGGGCGCACAATGTCCGAATAATACCCGTACGCCTGACCGTCGTATGCGGCCCATGCGTCATAGACCGCGGCGGTGGTCAGATGCAGATGATACGTTGTCGGCGTGGGGGAGGCACCATCGGTGCGAATGGCCTCCAGCATAACCTCATTCCATTGGCCAACGAGGGACAGCTCTCCTGTCATGGGAAATCTCCTAAATCAAAAGTATTTGCAAAAAATGCGTGTCGTCAAAAATATGTGGAACCACGGTGGCCCAAGTTGGACGGGTGATCAACCCGGTTTGAGGCCAACCGTGAATTTTGTCGTGGTACGGACGAATCAAGAAGTGTCGATCTGCGCAGGGTACGTGGCACACTTGAGTGACGAATACGGGCGAAGGCGTGACGCGCCTGTCCGATCCACGATGTTGGTGTGGGCACCACCAAAGTGACAAGATGCGCGGCCCCCACAAACGGCGCGCGCATCCCGCGTAACCTCACAGGTTTCCTAACAAAAGTCGGGCTTGTTGCACGGCCAAAGGACACAATCATCGTGGGGCAAAGGGGGGGCTCAGATCGCGACCATGGAGATGCCGGGAGGCGTGACTGGCCTGCGCAGCGGGGAAAAACATTTGATCTGAGGTCAGAATGGCCGCAACATAACAGCATTAAAGTTATATTTTTTCGCTCGCATATTTTTGCACCGCTTCATTTTTCTGAGGGATCAGACACATGAACTACACTGGGAATCTGAACGGTCCGGTTTTTGAACAACGCCTAGTAGCGTTGACGCAAGCCAAGGACGAATTGCTGCAAACAGACTTTGGGGATGGTGAAATCAGCTCCGAGGAACAGCAAATTCTGGACCGGGTCAATCAAAAGATGGAACAGCTTGAGGCCCACCTCGAACGGGTCAAAGCCGTTGAAGCTGAAGGCGGGGGCGTTCAAGCCGCTGAAGGCGCTGACCCGCCAGATACTGCCGCAGCCCAAGAGGGTGCCGCAGAGGGTGGAAACAGCCGCGGCAAGCAGAACCGGACAAAAAGGCTCAAGCAGATTCGCAAGTCGCTTGATTCACTTTTGAGCGAAATGAGTACTTAAAATTTAAGGGGGGTCTGGGCCATGACCAATCCACTTCTTGTTCAGATTGAACGGTGTGAGGCGTCGATACGCGAGTATCAGGGCGAAGTTGCGCGGCTGGAGGACGAGGCGCGCGCGGATGACGGTGTCGTTGACGAAAATGACGAAGAGTTTGAGGAAATTCAGGCGATTGGCCGACAGATTGTCGAGCTGGAGCGTGTGGCGACCGAGAAGCAGCAAGAGTTTGACAACAACCGTCTTGAATGGGACGGGATCGCGCGCGAGGTGGCAGCCCTGCGCGAAAACCTGGCAACGCTGACAGACTGGGGCGACCCCAGTTTAGGGCCGCTCAATGATACGGTCGCAGAGATGGACGCGTCATCCGGCGATGAATGCTACCGCGACGCGATCAATCACTACAACACGGCGCAACGCTCAATCGATCCCAAGATGGAGGAATACCAACGCCAGTATGAGGCGATGCAAACCTATGAAGAGGAGTTGGGGCAGGCGCAGGGACGGGTAGATGCGTTGCGTGATGCTGATGTCTCAACCGATATGACGCGGTCAACATTGGACCAGATCGATACCAACTTTGAATCTGCAGCATACCCAACAAACGATCGCGACTATGTCGAGGCTCTTTCGCTCCTGCGGATGGGGGAGCCGGAAATTGTCCGCCTAGAAACGGAAGTGGAGCGCTTGCAGGTTGCCAAGGCGGACACCGAGGCGAGTTTCTCTGAGCTTGAGGCGCGCACATCGGACACAGAAACGGAAGCCGCCGAGTTTGAGACTCTATTGCCGCGTTTTGACCAATTGCACGCCAGCGAAAACGAAATCCGCAACTACATCGCCAATTGCGAATTCGCAGAGGCGCAAGGCACCATCGATTCATCAGACTACGAGGTCGATGCGATCATTGCACAGATGGGCGTGCTGCAAGATGAACGCGACGCAGAGGCTGAGCGTATCGCGGCTGAGCGCACCGCCTGGGAGCAGCGCTCTGCACGTTGGAGCGAGTTCCAGCGTCAGCTTGATGAATTGCTCGAATGGGAAGACCCCGAAGCAGCAAACCCCGATGCAATCCGAAATGAAATCAATGAGTTGGTTACCAACGAAGAATTTGCTCAAGCCAGCGAGCGGCTGGAGCAGGCAGAATCTGCGATCAGTACCCCTTGGCAGGAACACCAAAGGCAGGTTGCCGCCAAAACCACTTATGATGGCGTGATCCCTGATCTGGATCGGCGCGCGTCGGAGGCAACAGCGAGCCCCTTTGCTGATGAGGTGACAGAAAATCAGATGGCCTCAACCGATACAGCCTTGCAGCGGGTGCATGAGTTGGCTGACGGGCGCGATTTCATTGCCGCCAACGAAGAGACAAGCACGATCTCGCAAGCGCTTGACCAAACGGAACAAACCCTGCGCGAGAATGAGATACGTGCAGCGGTTGAGGCGGAAATGGGCGGCGACGGAAACTCCTCCGATCCGGAGATCGAGAATGAGGTCAAACGCCGTCTGTACGAAGAGGAACGCGGCGTCGTCGAAGGGCGCATTGACAGCGCATCCCAGACAGATGTGGCAGGTGCCGAGATCGAGGCCGCCTTGTCGCAACTCAACACCGATCTGGATTCAATCACGGCGCTGGCCGAAGGTGGTGACTATGATGGTGCGCTCGAAGGGGTCCGCACCGCGATGACCGAAGTGGGCCGGGTCGAAGAACTGATCCGGGACCAACAAGAGCTGAAGGGGCGCTATGAGACAGCCTTTACTGCATTCGGGTATCACGCAAATTGCCTGATGACCTGCGAAATCAACTCCGTGTCGCAGGCCGCTCAAACTCTGGTCGACGGGTCCTCTGAGGCGGAAGATATGGCCGCGCAAGGCGATTACACCGGGGCGCTTGAGCTGGTGGAGCGTTGGGAGGCAGAGCTGGTTACACTCGATCAGCGCGACGTAGAACTTCACGCGCTCAAGGATCAGGCGCAAGAGGCGCTGAGCGGCTTGTCCTCCCGTATTGATGAGGTACGTGGCAATACCCATGAGGAAATCCAGCCCGCTGCGGATATGATCGTCTCAAAGGTCACTGAGATCGAAGAGCTTATGACCAACGAGGAATTCAGCGGTGCGATTACCGAAATTGACGGTTTGTCCGGCATGTTGACTGAGTTTGAGGAAGAAGCGGACAGGGCGAAGTATTATCAGCGATATTCTGACGCCGTTCTGTCGCTTGGTATTGACGTGGCGATGACAGAAGTCCGCGCCTGCACTTTCCCCGAGATGAGCGATACCATTGGCGAGGTTGAGGCTCTTGATGATGAACGCACAGGTGCCGCAGAGCAAAGCGACTGGGAAACAGCCTGTGCTGCGGCCTACCGTCAAAGCGAAAAGGTGGGTCAGTACCGCACTGAAGTCGCCGCCATTGGCATGGCACGCGACCTCTACACGCGCGACTCTCCGGCGTTCATCGCCGAAAGCGAGGAAATGTTTGAGGGCGTGCCAGAAGACGACGGCGTCGTGGTCTCAACCCGCGCCACGATTGACGCGCATCGTCAGCAGATGGAAACAACCGCAAGCGAAGAACGTTATCTTGCGGCTGTCGAATTGATGAACGAATTCATGACGATCATCGAAGAAGGCAAGCTGAACATCCGCGATGCATTCCAGGCGTCAGAGAGTGTGATCAACGACTGGATCAGTGGCAAGATGAACGATGCCCGCGGCGCGGTGATGGGCGGGATGCTGACAGCCATCAACCGTTTCCGGATCGATGTTTTGACGCGGATCACATCAGAACGTGATTTCCAGACCGCTGCGCGGTACGCCGGATACTATCTTGATGTCAGCTCCGCCTGGGTGTCGATCATTCCCGGCGGCGGCGACATCGCAGGTGCCATTTACGGGACCGCCAAGGTTGGTATCGAGATTGCCGCCACTGAGTTGGACAACGCGATGGATAACGCGGATCAGGCGGCAGCAAATGAGATGATCGAGAAGTTGCATGCGGAGCGGATCAAGCTCAACAACCAGTGGCGCAGTGACATCGGCCCTTGGTACAAATCAAACAAGGCTGACATCTACCAGCAACTTGGGCATTTCCTATATGCCGGACCGCAGGGTGACCCATCTGCCGCTGACGCGCTTTTGCGGTCGACGGGCGTGCCGACCGCCGCCTCGTCAAGCGATTTCCATGATGCGTATCACACCAGCCTGATGTCGCAGTTTGAAAAGGACCGCGGGCGCTGATCCTTTCCGCTGCCCGTTACTTTTGGAAAGCTCTTCGGCCCGCGGCAGTCTAACTGCGGGCCTGCATCTGTGGGCCAATTCGGCCCACTTTTGTCATGCTCCTGAAACACAATGCGCCGTAACTCTTGCGTGTGGCGGCGGGCAATGTATCGTCACACCTGTTACCGACCGGATGCGCATCTGCCGCATCTGACAGCAACACGCCCAAAAACGGGCACTGGGGAGAAACTATGAAAAAGACATTGATTGGCCTTTTGGCCGCATCCACCGCACTTGTGACTGCGTCATCTGCCATGGCGCAGACCGAAGTGCAATTCTGGCACGCCTTCACCGGGCGTCTGGGTGAGCTTGTCAAAGCGCAAGTGGAAGAGTTCAACGCCAGCCAAAGCGATTTTGTTGTCGTGGAAAGCCACAAGGGCAACTATTCCGAGACGCTCAATGCGGGCATTGCCGCGTTCCGTGCGGGTGAGCAGCCTGACATCCTGATGGTGTTTGAGGTCGGCACAGCCACGATGATGGCCGCCGGTGGCGCGATCAAGCCTGTTTACGAAGTGATGGCTGAGAGTGGTGCCACCTTTGACCCGGACGCCTACATTGGCTCGGTCAAAGGGTATTACACCTCCACCGATGGTCAGATGCTATCCCTGCCGTTCAACTCCTCCACCCCGGTTTTGTGGGTGAACCGCGACGCGATGCAGGCCGCTGGCGTTGACCCTGACACAGACCTGTCCACATGGCAGAATGTCGGTGCGACACTGGACCAGCTGAAAGCAGGCGGCGCGGATTGCCCGCTTGTCACCGCATGGCAAAGCTGGATTCATCTTGAGAACCTCTCCGCCTACCATGACGTGCCGTTTGCGACGCAGGACAATGGTTTTGCGGGTCTCGACACCGAACTGGCGCTGAACGGTGAGGCACAGGTTGCGCACCTGACGGCAATGGGCGAATGGGCCAAGGACGGCAAATTCATCTACACCGGGCGGCGCAACGAAGGTGGCGCAAATTTCCGCTCCGGCGAATGCGCGCTCTTTACCGAAAGCTCCGCTGGCTATGCGGGCATCAAGGCAGAGGCTGAGTTTGATTTTGACGTGCGCCCCTTGCCCTATTGGGACGGTGTGGGCAACGCTCCTCAGAACACCATCATCGGTGGTGCATCGCTTTGGGTAATGTCCGGGCAGTCAGACGACGAGTATAAGGGCGTGGGCGAGTTCCTCAGCTTCTTGTCCTCCAGCGATGTGCAGGCCAAATGGCATCAGGACACCGGCTATCTGCCGATCACGTCTGAGGCCGGTGAGGCAACACGTGCGGCTGGTTTTTATGATGAAAACCCCGGTACGGATGTGGCAGTGATCCAGATGACAGCCAAAGAGCCAACGGCCAATTCCAAAGGTCTGCGCTTGGGCTCTTTCGACCAGATCCGCGGGATCATCGACGAAGAGCTTGAGGCGATCTGGGCGGGCGACAAGACCGCACAGGAAGCGATGGACAGCGCCAAAGAGCGCGGTGATGCGCTGCTGCGCCGGTTTGAAGCGGCCAACCGCTAAGGTAAAAACTGACAAAGACAGGCCTTCGGGCCTGTCTTTTGCCATAGGTTACAGGCGGGCAGATGGAAAAACGCGTCACATTCAGAGGTTGGCTTTTGCCGCTTCTCCTGATCGCCCCTCAGGTGGTGATCTCGGCGGTGTTTTTCTTTTACCCGGCGGGGCAGGCGATCTGGCAATCGCTGTTTATCCCTGATCCCTTCGGCCTGTCCGCGCGTTTTGTGGGTTTGGGAAACTTTGAATATCTGCTCGGGGACAAGTTTTACCGCGCGGCGTTCCTGACTACTGCGACCTTTTCCGTTCTTGTCACGCTTTGCTCGATGGTCCCGGCGCTGTTCCTCGCCGTTGTGGCGGACCGGTTGATCAAAGGGTCAGGTGTGTACCGCACATTGCTGATCTGGCCCTATGCCGTGGCACCGGCCGTCGCGGGGGTGCTGTGGCTCTTTATGTTCAACACGCGTGTGGGCGTGATTGCCTGGTATCTGGGGCAATTGGGTTATGACTGGAACCATGTGCTGAACGGGACCGAGGCGATGGGGCTGGTTGTCGTCGCCTCCGCCTGGGGGCGGATCAGCTACAACTTCCTGTTCTTCTTTGCCGCCTTGCAAGCCGTGCCGCGATCCGTGATTGAGGCGGCGGCGATTGACGGTGCGCGGTTCTGGCGACGGTTCTATACAATCGTGCTGCCGCTTTTGTCGCCCACTACGTTTTTCCTGCTGGTCGTCAATGTCGTCTATGCTTTCTTTGAAACCTTTGGCGTGATCCACACGATCACCGCTGGTGGGCCGCAGCAATCCACAACGATCCTTGTCTACAAGGTCTTCTCGGACGGGTTTGTGGGACAAGACCTTGGGTCCTCTTCCGCGCAATCAGTGATCCTGCTGGTGGTGGTGGGGCTGCTGACGGTGGTGCAATTCAAGTTCCTTGAGAAACGGGTGCATTACTGATGGCGGCTGAAAAACATGGCATGGTGGAGAAACGCGGCGCGGGGCTGTGGCTCAGCCATGTCTTTATGATCCTCGGCGTGCTGGTCGTGTTTTTTCCGATCTGGCTCGCCTTTGTCGCCTCGACCGTGACGCAGGCCGATATCATCCGCCCGCCTATGCCGGTCTGGCCGGGTGGCGAGTTTCTGACCAACTACAAAAACGCGCTCTTTTCGGGCGTGAATGTGCCCGTGGCCACGATGTTGATGAATTCGCTGATCATGGCGGTGGGCATCGCGGTGGGCAAGATCATCATCTCGCTGCTCTCAGCCTTTGCGATTGTCTATTTCCGGTTTCCGGGGCGGAACGTGTTTTTCTGGATGATCTTCCTCACCCTCATGCTGCCGGTCGAAGTCAGGATCGTGCCAACCTTTGAGGTCGTCGCGGGGTTCGGCATGCTCAACAGCTATTCCGGCCTGATCTTTCCTTTGATCGCCTCGGCCACGGCGACATTCCTGTTCCGCCAGTTCTTCCTCACGATCCCGGATGAGCTTGCCGAAGCGGCGCGTGTCGATGGCGCGCGGCCCATGCGGTTTTTCGTCGATATCGTGGTGCCGATGAGCCGTACGAACATTGCGGCGCTATTTGTGATCCTCTTTATCTACGGCTGGAACCAATACCTTTGGCCGCTTTTGATCACCACCGATCCTGAGATGAACACCATCGTCATGGGTATCAAACAGATGTTCCCCTCAGGCGATGATTTCGCGCATTGGCCAACGATCATGGCGACCTCGATCCTCGCGATGATCCCGCCTGTGCTGGTCGTTGTGGGGATGCAGCGGCTCTTTATCCGTGGCCTTGTGGACAGTGAGAAATAGACAATGGCAACCGTTACCCTGACCGATGTGAAAAAGAGCTTTGGCCCCACGGATGTGATCCACGGCATCACGGCGGAAATTGCCGATGGGGAGTTCATCGTGATCGTCGGCCCGTCTGGCTGTGGCAAGTCCACCCTGCTGCGCATGGTGGCGGGGCTGGAGACGGTGAGCGCAGGCGAAGTTCAGATCGGCGGCGTGCGCGCCAATGAAAAGGAACCGATGGACCGCGACATCGCGATGGTGTTCCAGAACTACGCGCTCTATCCGCATATGTCGGTGCGTCAGAACATGGGCTACGGCCTCAAGATTGCGGGGCTGCCAAAGGCCGAGATCAACAGCAAGGTGGAGGAGGCCGCGCGTCTCTTGCAACTTGAACCGCTTCTGGACCGCAAGCCGAAACAGCTCTCGGGCGGGCAGCGGCAGCGGGTGGCCATGGGCCGCGCGATTGTGCGCGAACCGGCGGTGTTCCTGTTTGATGAACCGCTCTCAAACCTCGACGCAAAGCTGCGGGTGCAGATGCGGCTGGAGATCAGGGAGTTGCAGGCCAAGCTGGGGATCACCGCACTTTATGTGACCCACGATCAGGTTGAGGCGATGACGATGGCGGACCGCATGATCGTGATGAACGGCGGCATTGCGGAACAGATCGGCACCCCGCTTGAAGTTTATGAGCGCCCTCGCACGCTCTTTGCCGCGCAGTTCATTGGCAGCCCGGCGATGAACGTACTGGATGCAGAAGTCCGTGACGGCAAGGTCATGTTGGGCCAGACGGAAATTGTTGATGCCACAGGGCCCGATGGCCCCGTCAAGTTCGGCATCCGACCCGAGCATATGGATGTAGACGCGAATGGCCCGATCCGGGTCGCCGTTCAGATGACTGAACCGCTGGGCGCAAATACCCTGTTGCATGGCAAGCTGGAAGGGCAGTCCGACAGCTTTACCATCAGCCTGCAAGGCGTGCATCCAATGGAGAGCATGGGCAAGGAAATGCGGTTTTCAGTGCAACCGGGGCAGGCACATCTCTTTGACGCGCAAACAGGGTTGCGGCGCACCGAGTAGGCTTAGTTTGCGCGCACTTCGCGCACCCAGGCGACAATCGCTTCACGCGCTTCCTCGTCCATTTGCACCGCATTTGGCGGCGGCATCGCATGGCTGATGCCCGCTTGCAGGTAAATCTGATCCGCCTGCCGCGCGACGTCGCCGGGTGTCTCCAGATAGACCCCCTTGGGGGCCCAGTGCATTCCGTCCCAAACCGGCTCTCGCGCGTGGCACATGGAGCAATTGCCCATCACAGTATCGTAGGCCTCCTCAAACCCGGCAGCGGAGGCATACTTCTCTTCATAAGCCGTCAGCGGCCGCGCTTCTGCGTCCTCCCATGTCTCCGTGGGGCGAACAGAGGACAACCATGCAATCAAGATCATCAGCAAGACCGTGACCGCCCAAGTCCAATGTGGCCCGCTGCCCGTTTTGTGCAGCGTGTTGAAGTAATGGCGAATGGTAACACCGGTGAGGAATATCAGGCTCGCGATGATCCAGGCGTAAGGCGTGCCAAAGGACAGCGGGTAGTGATTGGCCAGCATCAGGAAGACAACTGGCAGCGTCAGATAGTTGTTGTGCGTTGACCGCAGCTTGGCGATCTTGCCGTACTTCGCGTCTGGTGTCCGCCCGGCTTTGAGGTCGGACACGACAATCCGCTGGTTTGGCATGATCTGGAAAAACACGTTAGCGGTCATAATTGTGGCGGTGAACGCCCCCAGATGCAGCAGAGCGGCGCGCCCGGTGAAGATTTGGTTGTACCCCCACGACATCGCCACAAGGATCACAAAAAGCAGCAGCATCAACAGCGTCGGTTGTTCCCCCAGCGGAGACTTGCACATGAAATCATACGCCAGCCAGCCAATTGTCAGCGACGCACCGGAGATCAGAATGCCCTGCCACAGCGACAGATCAGCCTTGGTCGGGTCGAGCAGGAACAACTCTCCGCCCACCCAGTAGACAATCATCAGCAGGGCCGCGCCCGACAGCCAGGTTGAATAGCTTTGCCATTTGTGCCAGGTCAGGTGCGCAGGCAGGCGTTCGGGTGCCACGAGGTATTTGGTGGTGTGATAAAACCCGCCGCCGTGGACTTCCCATTCCTCGCCGTAAGCACCCTTGGGCATGTCTGCTGCGGGTTTCAGCATCAAATCCAGCGCAATGAAATAAAAGGATGCACCGATCCACGCCATCGCCGTGATCACATGCAGCCAACGCACAGAAAACGCGATCCATTCCCAGATCACAGCCAGATCATACATGTGCGTCCCTTTCCGATTAGATGCCGCGCCAGACTATGCGGTCAGGCATTCTTCTTGTATTGTCACAAAATACCAAGCAGCATCAAAAAAAACAGAACAATGTCTTATCTTGATAACATTCGCACCTTTGTCCGGGTCTATGAATTGGGCAGCATGTCTGCGGCGGGGCGTGATCTGCGGATATCTCCTGCGGTGACATCGTCGCGGATCTCTCAGCTTGAGGATCACCTGAGCGTGCGGTTGTTTCAGCGCACCACGCGCAGCCTCACGCCGACAGAGCAGGGCAAGGCGTTTTATGGTGGCGCCTGCGAGATTTTGGAATCGGTCGACAACGCTGAAGCGCAAGTCGTCAACATCACCGACAACCCCAAAGGGTCGCTTTATGTTGCGGCACCCTTAGGGGTCGGGCGGCGGTTGATCGCGCCGCTGGTGCCCGCGTTTTTGAAAGAGTACCCGCAGGTCGCGATCCGCCTGCGCCTGACAGACCGTAAGGTTGATCTGACGACGGAAGGGCTCGATCTTGCGTTTTTTCTTGGGCAGCCCGAAGACAGCACCCTGCGCATGCGCAAAATTGCAGATGTGGCGCGGGTGCTTTGCGCCGCACCTTCCTATGTTGCCGCGCATGGCACTCCCATGTCCGGTGAGGAGCTGACGACCCAACAACATGAGTGCCTTAATCTGCGGTTCCCGGGTGCCAAGGAGTTTCAGTGGCCGCTGGTCACGCCTGATGGCCCGCGCAAGTTCCGGGTTACGGGGCGATACGAGTCAGATGATGGTGATGTGTTAACGGATTGGGCGCTGGCCGGGCACGGCGTGGTGATGAAACCAATCTTTGAGGTGGCAGAGCATATCAGGGCCGGTCGTCTGATCCCCGTGGCGCTGGCGACACCACCTGAAGCTATTCAAATGGCGTGCCTTTTCACCCATCGCAAACGTCAGGACCCCAAGACGCGGCTGTTCATGGAATTTGTGATCGAGCGGATCAGCGCGCAGGTCCGCGATGCGTCTCTCGACCTTCAGCTGCCGCGGTAGGTCGAATAGCCAAACGGCGAAAGCAGCAGCGGCACGTGATAGTGTGACGCCTCCGAAATGCCAAATCGGATCGGGATCACATCAAGGAAACGCGGTTCTTCCGGTGGGGTGCCGCAAGCATCAAGATAGGCCCCCGCATGAAACACAAGCTCGTATGTGCCAGTTTCAAAGGCAGCGCTGGGCAGGATTTGCTCATCCGTGCGCCCATCGTCATTGGTGACAAGCGTTTTGAGATGGACGCGCGTCTCACCGTTGACTTTGAACAGCTCAATCCGCAGTCCTTGGGCGGGGCAGCCCCGCGCAGTATCAAGCACATGGGTTGTCAGATAACCGATCATGAGGTTTCTCCGTTGTGATGTAACCTGTATATGCGCAGCAGGGTGGGGGGCGCAAAGCGAAGCGTACAAAACACTCTTTCGCATTTTTTTTGAAAACTTCTGAGATTGTTTTGATTTACAGAAGGGCAACTTGAAAAGGAAAGCCCGTGAACCGCT
This sequence comes from Sulfitobacter sp., assembly GCA_045105735.1. GTDB lineage: Bacteria > Pseudomonadota > Alphaproteobacteria > Rhodobacterales > Rhodobacteraceae > Sulfitobacter. Next base: position 122,426 of record JBGCDV010000013.1, read on the forward strand.
ATCCCCGTGACATGACCGGATATGGTGCCATCCCGCCCCACGCCAATTGGCCGGGACAGGCAAAAGTAGCAGTGCAGATCGTCCTGAATTACGAAGAAGGCGGCGAGAACAACATCCTGCATGGCGATGCCGCGTCAGAGGCGTTCTTGTCCGAGATCACAGGCGCGCAGCCTTGGCCGGGTCAGCGTCATTGGAACATGGAATCGCTCTACGAATACGGGTCTCGCGCTGGCTTCTGGCGGCTGCACCGGATGCTTGGCGACGTGCCGATCACGGTCTACGGCGTGGCCACTGCCCTGGCACGCGCCCCTGAGCAGGTCGCCGCGATGCAGGCGTCAGGTTGGGAGATCGCGAGCCACGGGCTGAAGTGGGTCGAGCACAAGGACATGTCGGAGGAGGAGGAGCGCGCGCAGATTGCCGAGGCGATTGAGCTGCATCGGCTTGTGACGGGCAGCGCGCCGCGCGGATGGTATACCGGGCGATGCTCCAACAACACGGTGCGGCTGGTCGCGGAGACCGGGCAATGTGCCTATGTCGCGGACAGCTACGCCGATGATCTGCCCTATTGGATGCGCTTCGACGATCAGGATCAATTGATCGTGCCCTACACGATGGATTGCAATGACATGCGCTTTGCCATTCAGGCGGGCTTTACCAATGGAGATCAGTTTGAGAGCTACGTCAAAGACAGCTTTGATGCGCTCTATGCCGAAGGGGTTGAGGGCGCGCCCAAGATGCTGTCGATCGGATTGCATTGCCGCTTGATGGGCCGCCCCGGACGTGCGGCAGCGCTGCGCCGGGTGCTGGAGCACATCCGCGCACATGAGGGCGTCTGGTTTGCGACCCGCCTTGAGATTGCGGAGCATTGGGCAAGGGAGCATCCTCCCGAGACGTGCGCGCGTCCGTCCCAGATGGACCTTGAGACGTTCGTCGCTGAGTTTGGTGGCATTTTTGAGCATAGCCCGTGGATCGCCGAAGGGGCGCATGGGCTTGAAATGGGCCCGACCCATGACACCGCGCAAGGCGTCCATCAAATGCTCGCGCGTGTGTTTCGTGCGGCATCTGACGCGCAGCGCTTGGGTGTTTTGAACGCGCACCCCGATCTTGCGGGCAAGCTCGCCGCAGCTGGAAAACTGACTGCAGAAAGCACGTCGGAGCAGGCGGGCGCGGGGCTTGATTTGCTCACAGACGAGGAGCGCGCAACGTTTCAAAAGCTGAACGCGGACTATGTCGCGCGTCACGGTTTCCCGTTCATCATCGCCGTGCGCGACCATGACAAAGCGTCGATCATGCAGGCGTTCAAGCAGCGCATTGAGAATGACCGCACGACCGAGTTTGCCGAAGCCTGCCATCAGGTGGAGCGTATCGCCCAGCTGCGCCTGATCGAGAAGTTCAGCCAATGAGCATGCGGATCAAGGCGACCCCTTTGACGGCCGAAGCTTTCGCCCCGTTTGGCGATGTGATGGATGCATCCGGCGCGGCAGACAAGATGATCAATCAAGGCCGATGCGGCCGCCACCACGACCGCGCGCAGCTTGATTTTTCGGACGGAACCGCAGGGATCAGCATCTTTCAAAGTGAGACGGTGAGCTTGCCACTGACAGTGAGCATGGTGGAACGGCACCCGATGGGGTCTCAGGCTTTTGTCCCGATGTCAGCAGACCCTTTTTTGGTCGTCGTGGCACAGGATCACGAGGGGACACCCGTCAATCCAAAAGCTTTCGTGACGGTGCCGGGACAGGCGATCAATTTTCACCGTGGCACCTGGCACGGTGTGCTGACCCCGCTGGGGGGCTCGGGCACATTTGCTGTCATCGACCGGATCGGAGAGGGCAACAACCTCGAAGAACACTGGTTCGATGAGAGCTACATTATCGAATGACCATTCCAATCACACGTCAAAATGACGGGACCAAGGGACAACAGGGGAGAAACAACAATGACTGACAAATCCATCGGGACACCGGAACAGCTCCGGGATCCGAATTACACACCAGCGCTGCACCGCGCGGTGCCACTGGGCATCCAGCACGTGCTGGCCATGTTCGTGTCCAATGTCACGCCAGCGATCATTATCGCGGGGGCGGCTGGGTTTGGCTTTGGCTCTGATGCGGGCGCGCAGGGCTTCCCGGATATGACCTACCTGATCCAGATGTCGATGCTTTTTGCGGGGATCGCCACACTGTTTCAGACCATCGGCTTTGGCCCGGTGGGTGCAAAACTGCCGATTGTGCAGGGCACCAGCTTTGCCTTTATCCCGATCATGATACCGCTGGTCGCAGGCAAGGGGGTTGAGGCGTTGCCGGCACTCTTTGGGGGCGTGGTGATTGGTGGGTTGTTTCACACGTTGATTGCGACGTTCATTGGCAAGATACGCTTTGCCCTGCCGCCGCTGGTGACGGGCCTTGTGGTCACGATGATCGGCCTCGCGCTGGTCAAGGTTGGTATTCAGTATGCCGCCGGTGGTGTGCCCGCGATCAACAAGCCGGAGTATGGTTCCCTCTTGAACTGGTCTGCGGCTTTGGTTGTGATCTTTGTGACGCTGGGGCTAAAGTTCTATGCCAAAGGCATGCTCGCGGTTTCCGCCGTCGTGATCGGGATCATTGTTGGGTATTTCTACGCCATGATGATGGGCATGGTGACAATGGAAGGTATCGCGACAAGCTGGGGACGTGCGGCACCAATCGCCTTCCCAGTGCCGTTCAAATACGGGTTTGAAATCAGCATTGCCGCGGTTGTCGGCTTCTGCCTGATGGCCTTTGTCTCGGCAGTTGAAACGGTCGGCGATGTCTCAGGGATCACCAAGGGCGGTGCTGGCCGTGAAGCGACGGACAAAGAGATCACCGGGGCCACCTATGCGGATGGTGTTGGCTCCGCCGTGGCCGGTATCTTTGGCGGTTTTCCAAACACCTCCTTTAGCCAGAACGTCGGCCTGATTGCGATGACCGGTGTGATGAGCCGCCATGTGGTGACCATCGGTGCGATTTTCCTGATCATCTGTGGGCTGATCCCCAAGGTGGGCGCGGTGATCCGCACCATCCCGATTGAGGTCCTTGGCGGTGGTGTGATCGTGATGTTCGGCATGGTCGTCGCGGCTGGTATCTCGATGCTGTCAGATGTGAACTGGAACCGGCGCAACATGGTGATCTTTGCGATTGCCCTGTCGGTCGGGCTGGGCCTGCAACTTGATCCCAAAGCGGTGCAATACCTGCCCGACACACTGCGCATCCTGATGACAAGCGGCCTGTTGCCAGCGGCACTGATCGCCATCGTGCTGAACCTGATCCTGCCAGAAGAGCTGACCGGGGAAGCGACCGAAGAGGTTTCGGGCGGGATGTCCGGGCATGGCGATGGCTCGCTCAACGGGAAGTGAACCGATAGGCGAAACCCATCTGAAAACGCGAAAGGCCCGGTCATTGACCGGGCCTTTTTTGTTCCTGTGGAGGGTTGTCAGAAACTCAGAAATCAACCTCTATTGCGATCCCCTTTTTGATGGCAAGGTCCACCACCGCCGCCGCAACGGCGAGGTCTTGCAACCCAACACCCGTCCCATCAAAGAGCGTGATTTGATCCGCCGACGTGCGCCCCGCATGGGTGCCGTTGATCACCGCGCCCAATTGTTGGACATCGCTTTGCGCAATCAGGCCCTCAGCCACGGCATGTTGCGCCTCTCCGATGGAAACGGATTGCGCTACTTCATCCGTGAAAACCGTGGCACGGGCGAGCAGCTGTGCCTCTACTTCCTGCTTGCCTTTTGTGTCGGTGCCCATGCAGGCGATATGTGTGCCGGGGGCCACGTGGTCTGCCATCAGCGATGGCGCAAAGGCTGATGTGATGGAAATGATTACATCAGCCTCCGCCATTCCCTCAAGCGTCACCGCTTCAAACGGCACCCCTGCTTCCTGCGCGACCTTCTCAATGTTGGGCAGCATTTCGGGATGGTAGTTCCAGCCGATGACCTTTTCAAAATCACGCTGCTCAAGTGCGGCGCGCAACTGAAACGTAGCCTGATGGCCCGCACCCACCATGCCGATGACCTTTGCGTCCTTGCGTGCGAGATGTTTGATCGAGACGGAGGAGGCCGCAGCCGTGCGCAACGCAGTCAAAAGGTTGCCGCCGACCATCGCGCTCGCCTTGCCTGTATCGGGATCAAAGAGGAACACGGTGGATTGGTGATTGATCAATCCACGCCGCTCAAGGTTGTTGGGCCAATAGCCGCCCGCCTTGAGGCCAAGTGTCAGCCCCGCACTGTCAAACCCGCCTTTAAAACCATAAAGCGCATCCTCATGGCCTATCGCCTCCCGAACGACGGGGAAGTTATAGGCATCCTCTGCGGCCATCGCGGCAAAGACTTTCTCCACGGCATCAAAGGCCGCCTCGCGGGTCATCAGACCCGCGATCTCTCGTTCTGGCACAATCCACATCTTATGCGTCCTTATTTGGTTTTGTCTTGGTGTGCGGCGCTTAGTACGCTTTGCCGCGAGCAGACACGGGCCAGAGTGTCTCAACCTTGCCGCCGCGCACGCCCACGTACCAGTCATGCACATTGGCGGTCGGGTCGCAGTGGCCCGGCACCAGCTTGAGCTTGTCATTGACTTTGAGCACACCATCGGGGTCCGCGACCACACCGTGTTCGTCGGAGCATTTGACGTATTCAACGTCCGAGCGGCCAAAAATCACCGGCAGGCCACTGTCCACCGACTGCGCCTTCAGGCCAGCGTCCACGATGGCCTTGTCCGCCTTGGCGTGGCTCATCACGGAGGTCAGCAGGAACATCGCGTTTTCCCATTCGCCCTGATCGATCCGCTTGCCTTCTTTGTCGAGGATGCGCCCGTAATCCGCATCCATAAAGGCATAGGACCCGCACTGAAGCTCATTGTAGACGCCTGAGGTGCTCTCAAAATAATAGGAGCCCGTGCCACCGCCACCGACAATGTCACACTCAATGCCATCCGCCTTGAGGGTATCCACCGCGTCCTTGACCTGCGCCACAGCGATGTCGATTTTTGCTTCGCGGTCGGCATAGCTGTCCATGTGCTGCATGGCACCTTGATAGGCCTGAATGCCCGCAAACTTCAGGCCCTCTGCCGCCGCGATGGCCTCGGCAATCTCAACAACCGCGGGTGTCGTGGCCACGCCGCAGCGCCCCGCGCCGCAGTCGATCTCCACCAGACATTCGATCTGCGTGCCGTGTCGAACAGCCGCCGCTGACAGATCCGCCACGTTTTCAATGTCATCTACACAGCAGATCGTGCGCGCCCCCAGTTTGGGCATGCGTGCAAGGCGGTCAATCTTGGCCGGGTCGCGCACCTGATTGGAAACCAGCACATCCTTAATCCCGCCGCGTGCAAACACCTCAGCTTCGGATACTTTCTGACAGCACACGCCACAGGCACCGCCCAGATCAACCTGCAACTGCGCGACGTCCACGGATTTGTGCATCTTGCCATGCACCCGGTGACGCATGCCGTGGGCCTTGGCGTAATCGCCCATCTTCTTGATGTTCCGCTCCAGCGAGTCCAGATCAAGCACAAGGCTGGGCGTCTGGATGTCTGCCTCATTCATGCCGGGCAGGGCAGGGACGTCATAGCCTACTTCAAGGCCGTCGAATTTTGTCGGTGCGTTCATGAGAAATACTCCTTCACTTGAGCCAGGGCAGCGTGTCGAGATCGACATTGCCGCCGGTGATGATGATGCCGACCCGCTTGCCTGCGAACCGTTCTTTGTTCTTGAGGATCGTTGCCAAGGGCACAGAGGAACTGGCCTCCATGACAATGCGCAGATGCTTCCACGTGAGTTTCATCGCATCGATGATCTCTTGTTCCGATGCCGTCAGAATGTCGGTGACGTGGTTGGACACAAAATGCCACGTGCGTTCTTTCAGAGGCACCAGCAGGCCATCTGCAATGGTCTCGGGCGCGTCATCCGCGATGATGTAGCCCGCCTTGAAACTGCGCATCGCATCGTCGGCCTGTTCCGGTTCTGCTGCGATGATCTGGGTTTCCGGTGCCATGTGCGACAACGTCAGACAGGTGCCCGAGATCATGCCACCGCCGCCAATCGGAGCCATTGCGATGTCCAGACCGTCGGTCTGTTCCATAAACTCCCGTGCGCAGGTGCCTTGCCCCGCGATGACGCGCGGATCGTTGTAAGGGTGTACGAAATCCCCGCCGGTTTGCGCCTGAACCTGCGCAAAGGTTTCTTCGCGCGAGGTCGTGGAGGGCTCACATTCCGTGATCACACCACCATAGCGCCGCACGGTGTCTTTTTTGGCCTGCGGGGCGGTCTTTGGCATCACCACGTTGCATGGAATACCGCGCAGCATCGCTGCGTAACTCAGGCAAGACGCATGGTTGCCGGAGGAATGGGTTGCCACGCCGGCCTTAGCCTGCTCCTCGTCCAACCCAAAGACGGCATTGGTGGCACCACGCACCTTGAAGGCACCGGGCTCCTGAAAATTTTCGCACTTAAAGAACAACTCCGCGCCTGTGAGCTCATTCAGGAACGCCGACGTGCGCACCGGCGTGCGCCGGATGTGCGGCTTGATCCGCTCATGCGCGTCCAGCATGTCCTGATAGGTCGGGATATACATCTGATCGTCCAGCATCATGCAGCGTCCTTCAAAGTGGCGGCGGGATGGGCGCGGTAGTATTCCTGTGCGGCCGCCACACCTGAGCCCAGCTTGATATCAAGACCAAGGTCCGCCATGCACATTTCTGCCGTGGCGATCCCGCTAAGGGTCATCACATCCGTGAGGCTGCCCAGATGGCCGATGCGGAACACTTTGCCTGCAACTTCACCGAGACCCACGCCAAAGGCAACGCCGTAGGTTTCAGCCGCATGGGTCACGATGTCGGTCGCGTTAAACCCCTCAGGCGTGCAAATCGCGCTGACGGTATCGGAATAGACCTCCGGGCTGGCTGCGCAGAGCTTTAGGCCCCAGGCATCCACAGCATGGCGCACTCCGGTGGCGATACGTGTATGACGCGCAAAGACATTCTCCAGCCCTTCGCTCAGCAGCATGTCACATGCCATGCTGAGACCGTTTAGCAGGCCAACGGCGGGAGTATAGGGATAGGCGTTCGCGGCATATCCCTTTGCCATGTCATGCACATCAAAGAATGTGCGCGGCAACGTCGCGGTTTTTGTGGCTGCCATCGCCTTGTCACTGAAGCCGACGATGGCCAGCCCAGCCGGGAGCATGAAACCTTTCTGCGATCCGGTCACAGCGACGTCTACGCCCCAGCCGTCGAACCGAAAGTCCATCGATCCGATAGAGGAAACGCCATCCACAAACAAAAGTGCAGGGTGGCCTGCGGCATCCAAAGCGCGGCGCACGGCTGCGATGTCGGATTTCACACCCGTCGCCGTCTCATTGTGCGTGGCGAGCACCGCTTTGATCTTGTGGCCCTTGTCGGCTGTCAAAATCTCTTCGTACCGGGCTGCAGGCAGTCCTTCGCCCCAGAGTGTCTCGACGATCTGCACATCCAGTCCGTGACGCTCGCACATGTCGATCCACCGATGCGAAAACATGCCGTTACGCGCCGCAAGAATACTGTCGCCTGCGTTCAGGCAATTGGTCAGCGCGGTTTCCCAGCCGCCCGTTCCCGTTGAGGGAAAGATGAAGATTTCGGCCTGATCACTTTTCAGGATCTTGCGCACCCCATCGCGGGCAGGGTGAAGGATTTGACCAAAGAGCGGTGAACGGTGGTCAATCGTCGGCATGTCACAGGCTTTGCGCAATGCCTCGGGGATATTGGTTGGCCCCGGAATGAAAACTGGGTTCTGAAAGCTCATGTCCATCTCCTTTGATCCTGACAGCAGGGATAGCGGGTGCTTCCAGCAAAGGAAATTTTTTTGAAATTATTTTTCATAAGGCGGGAATTTAAATAAATTAAATGTTGCCAATGGCTTATATTTTTCATATTATGAATTAGTATTTCAAAAAGAAAGATATTGCTGTGAGTTCACCTGAAGATACCGCCTCTCCTCCCCGTCGTGCACGGGGGCGACCTCGGGATTGGCATGACAAAACGGCGCAAAACACCATCAAATCGCTTGATCGCGCGATGGAGGTGTTTGAGTACCTCAGCAGTGCCCAAGGCAAGGCGTTGAGCGAGCTGGCCAACGAGATGGATCAATCCCCCGCCACCGTCTATCGCATTCTCATCACGCTTGAGGGGCGCGGATTGGTTGAGTTCGATGCGGCAGAGCAACTATGGCACATCGGTGCACAGGCGTTTGTCATTGGGGCGCGGTTTCTGCGCCGGACGTCTCTGGTGGAACGCGCCCGCCCGATCATGCGTACCCTGATGGAAGACACAGGCGAGACGGCAAACCTTGGTATTGAAAAAGAAGGCGCGGTTCTGTTTCTCAGTCAGGTGGAGACCCACGCGACAATCCGCGCTTTCTTTCCTCCCGGTACGTTGTCCGCAATGCATGCTTCTGGCATTGGCAAGGCGCTTTTGGCGCAGATGGACGCAGATCGTTTGACCCGCACGATGGCCGCCCGGCAGCTTGAGGCGTTCACACAGCATACGTTGACTGATCTGGACGCTTTGCGTGCAGACCTCTCTGAGGTGCGGTCGCGCGGCTATGCCATCGACGCCGAAGAAAAGAACCTCGGCATGCGGTGCATCGCGGCTCCAGTCTTTGATCAAAACGCAGAAGCGGTGGCTGGAATTTCGGTCTCAGGCCCGGTGAGTCGGGTGTCGTTGCAAGACACCGAAAGGCTCAGCCGTTCGGTTGTGGAGGCCGCGCAGGTTTTGACCCTTGCGATTGGCGGCCATGACCCGCACCGACGTTAAAACGCGCGGGGCAGGGTCATGTGCCGGTTCACGTCCTTGTAAAGGAGATACCTGAACTTTCCCGGTCCACCCGCATAACAGGCCTGCGGGCAAAAGGCGCGCAGCCACATGTAGTCACCGGCTTCGACCTCAACCCAATCGGTGTTGAGCTTGTAGGCGGCTTTGCCCTCCAGCACATACAGCCCGTGCTCCATCACATGTGTTTCAAGAAACGGGATCACGGCACCGGGCTCAAATGTCACGATGTTCACGTGCATGTCGTGGCGCAGATCGGTCGGCTCAACAAAACGTGTGGTCGCCCATTTGCCTTCTGTTCCGGGCATGACGTTGGGTGCCACATCCTGTTCGTTGGTGATGATCACCTCTGGAGCGTCCAGGCCCGGCACCGCCTGATAGGCTTTGCGAATCCAGTGAAACCGCAATGCACCGTCGCCTGCATTGCGCAACTGCCATTGCGTCCCTGCCGGCAAATAGGCATAGCCGCCTTCGTCAAGTTGGTGGGATATGCCTTCAACACTCAGTGTGGCACGGCCCTCCACCACAAAAAGCACACCTTGAGCGCCCGCGTCCGCCTCCGGCTGGTCAGAGCCGCCACCGGGTGCCACTTCCATGATGTAGTGCGAGAACGTCTCAGCAAAGCCGCTCATGGGGCGGGCAATCACCCACAGCCGTGTGTCTTCCCAAAAGGGCAGAAAGCTGGTCACGATATCACGCATCGTTCCTTTGGGAATGACTGCATAGGCGGGGGTAAAGACGGCTCGGTCGGTCAAAAGCTGATCTTGACCGGGGTGGCCGCCCTTGGGGGCGTAATACGTGGGCGACATGGAGAGCGCGTCCTATGGTTGAGCGAATTTGCTGAGTATGCTGGCCCGGCATCTGGCCTACCACCTGCTTTCCTCTGACAGCACCTTTCGCATTCCTTTGATAATCAGCCCGATTGTCTCGCTTCTGGGTAAAACGACAGCCCGCTCTCCTGCATGTGCCGCAGATCTGGCGTCGTCACGTCACTTGTGGATTGTCCCGGCAGATTGCATTGCCCCCCTGTTCCCTGAGCATCAGAACGACTAGGTTGCCCTTCTGCGAGGGGGAAAACATGCCGAACATCGTTGAGATCAGAGACCTCAAGAAATCCTACAAAGGAGGGTTTGAAGCCCTCAAGGGTGTGTCGCTGAACATTCGTGAGGGGGAGATTCTCGCGCTGCTCGGTCCAAACGGCGCGGGCAAAACGACGCTCATTTCTACGGTTTGCGGCATCACAACATCCACGTCCGGGTCCGTCACGGTCGGAGGGCATGACATTGAGCGGGATTTTCGCGCGGCGCGGCGGATGATCGGTCTGGTCCCGCAGGAGATCAACCTTGAGCCCTTTGAGAAAGTCATCAACACCGTGCGTTTTTCACGCGGGCTCTTTGGCAAAGGAGCAGATGACGCCGCGATTGAAAAAATCCTCAAGCAGCTATCACTCTGGGACAAGAAGGACAGCCAGATCAGAGAGCTGTCAGGCGGCATGAAACGCCGCGTACTGATCGCCAAAGCACTGAGCCATGACCCACGTGTGTTGTTTCTGGATGAGCCGACTGCGGGCGTGGATGTGGAGCTGCGCAAGGACATGTGGCAGGTGGTTGCGAACCTCAAGGCGGATGGCGTGACCATCATCCTGACGACCCACTACATCGAAGAGGCCGAAGCGATTGCCGACCGGGTTGGCGTGATCGCTAAGGGTGAGCTGATGCTGGTGGAGGACAAGGACACGCTGATGGCCCGCATGGGTCAAAAGGAGCTTGAGGTGCAGCTGACCGAAAAGATCTCAGCGCTGCCCGTATCTTTGCAATCAGACGCGCTGCGGCTTTCTGAGGATGGGCAGGCGTTGATCTATACCTATGACACCCGAAAGGAGCGCACCGGCATCACATCCTTGTTGGCGGATGTGGCCAAAGCGGGGCTGGTGTTGCGCGATGTGGTGACGCGGCAGTCCAGCCTCGAAGAGATATTCGTCACGCTAGTGAACACGGACGCCGATGATGCAGGCAAGGAGGATGTGGCATGAACTGGACCGCAATCCACGCGATTTTCATCTTTGAAATGAAGCGGTTTTTTCGCACCATCGCGCAAAGCTTTCTGGCACCCGTCCTGTCAACCTCGCTCTATTTTGTGGTGTTTGGCGCGGCCATCGGGAGCCGTATCCAGGAGGTCGAAGGGGTCAGCTATGGTGCATTTATTGTGCCGGGGCTGATCATGCTCACGGTGATCACACAGTCGATCTCAAACGCGTCTTTTGGTATTTATTTCCCCAAGTTTATCGGCACGTTTTTTGAACTGCTGTCGGCGCCTATCAGCTTTATCGAGATTGTGATCGGGTATGTGGGGGCGGCGGCGGTCAAAGCGCTGATCATCGGGGTTATCATCTTGGTCACGGCATTTTTCTTTGTCGACATTACCATTGCGCACCCGCTGGCGATGATCGCCCTATTAGTTCTGACCACCATCAGTTTTGCGCTGATGGGGTTCATCCTCGGGATATGGGCGGGAAACTTTGAGCAGTTGCAAATCGTGCCGCTGCTGATCGTGACACCGCTCGTCTTTCTTGGTGGGTCGTTCTACTCCATCTCCATGTTGCCCCCTGTCTGGCAGACGATTTCGATGTTCAACCCGGTGGTCTATCTGATCTCCGGTTTTCGCTGGGCGTTCTTTGACACCGCCGATGTGCCGATCCTGACCAGCCTGCTGGCGATTGGCCTGTTCACGGGGCTCTGTCTTGGTGTGATCTGGTGGATTTTCCGCACAGGATGGCGCATCCGGCAATAAAGCGGCCTGCCGCCTTGTTTGCCACTGCTCTGCACTCTACATGGGGACACATGAAAAACTGGCTGCCCTTCCTTAAATCTGATCCAACCGTTGCCGTGATCCGCCTTGCCGGTGTGATCGCAGGGCAGGGACGTGCGGCGTTGAACGACGCGGCACTGGGTCCCGTCATCGAAAAAGCCTTCAGTCGTGGCAAGCCCGTGGCCGTTGCACTTGAGGTCAATTCGCCGGGCGGCAGCCCTGTGCAATCCTCTCTCATCGGGGCGCGGATCAGGCGGCTGGCGGAGGAAAAAGAAATCCCCGTCATCGCCTTTGTCGAAGATGTTGCCGCATCCGGCGGCTATTGGCTGGCGGCGGCGGCGGATGAGATTTACGCGGATACCTCGTCTGTTGTTGGGTCCATTGGCGTGATTTCCGCCTCCTTCGGGTTGGACAAGTTCATTGAGAGCTACGGCGTCGAGCGTCGTGTCTATACGGCAGGCAAGTCCAAAAGCATGCTGGATCCGTTCCGCCCGGAGAACCCTGATGATGTTGCACGGCTGAAAACGCTGTTGGAAGACATCCACGTGAATTTCAAAGACCACATCAATGCGCGACGGGCAGGCAAGCTTCCTGAGGATCGCGATTTGTTCACTGGTGAGGTTTGGCTGGGCCAGAAGGCGACAGAGCTGGGGCTGATCGACGGCATCGGCCACCTGCGCCCAATGATGCAAGAGCGTTTTGGCGACAAGGTGCGGTTTCGCGAATATGGCCCCAAGCGCGGTTTGCTGAGCCGTTTTGGCAGCCAGATGGTGCAAGACGCCGTGCAAGGCATTGAGGAACGCGCGGCCTATGCGCGTTTTGGTCTCTGACGCATGATTGCCAAGATTGTCCTGCTCTTTCTGGTTTTTATGGGAACGCTTGCCTGGTTTGGCAAAATGCACTGGCTTGGCTCCAAACGCCTCAAGCAGACGAAATGCACAGCCTGCGGGCGTTACCGTATCGGTAAAGGGCCTTGCGCCTGTGGGGGCAAGTCCTGATGCTGATGCCTTGGGTGCTGTCCGGGCTTGGCCTGCTGATCTTGCTGCTTGCAGGTGATGCGCTGGTCAAAGGGGCGGTGAACCTTTCGCTCCGCCTTGGTGTTCCTGCATTGATTGTCAGCCTCACGATTGTCGCCTTTGGCACGTCAGCCCCTGAGCTTTTGATTGCGATCAAGGCGGTTCTGGATGATGCGCCGGGCATTGCGATGGGGAATGTCGTTGGCTCAAACACCGCCAACATCCTGCTGGTTCTGGGTATTCCCGCTTTGTTGGCGACGATGCATACGTCTGAATGCGATACCAAAAAGACTTTCAACTTTATGATTGCCGCGTCGATCCTGTTCATCGCTTTGGCGTTCAGGGGCGTGTTTGACTGGATCGCGGGCCTCGTCCTGTTGGGCGCGTTGGCGTATGTGCTGGGCGACGCGTTCCGTGATGCGCACAACCATCGCAAGATGGGGCCGGAGGACGATGAAGAACCCGAAGGCGCAGACCCGAACATGCCCAAATGGCAGATCACGGTGTTCTTGATCCTTGGTCTTATCGGTCTGCCTTTGGGAGCGAGCCTGCTGGTTGACAACGCCTCCATCATTGCGCGCGAGTACGGCGTGAGCGACACGGTGATTGGCCTCACGCTGGTTGCCATTGGTACATCCCTACCTGAGCTGGCGACAACTGTCATGGCCGCCCTGCGCCGTCAGGCGGACGTGGCGCTGGGCAATGTCATTGGCTCTAATATGTTCAATCTGCTGGCCATCATCGGCGTCGCGAGCCTTGTCGGGCCCATTGGCGTGGACCCTGCTTTCTTGCGATTTGACCTTTGGGTGATGCTGGGTGCGTCTTTGTTACTGATCCCGTTTGTATTTATGAAGATGGACATCACGCGCGGCTGGGGAATTGTTCTGAGCGCCCTATATGCACTCTACTTGGTTGTGGTGCTGGTGTAGGAGACCTCAGATGAAGCGGGCATTGATGACGGGCGCTGGGCATCGGTTGGGTGCGGCAATGGCGCTGTTCCTGGCGGACCGCGGGTTTGATGTGGCGGTGCACTATGCGAGCTCATCAGCAGGTGCCGAAGACGTCGCAAAAGCGATTGCGGCCAAGGGCCAAAAATCCGTGGCGCTACGGGCCGATCTGTTGGACGACGAAGAGACCTCCCAGCTTTTTGCCAGCGCAAAGGACGCCTTGGGTGGGCCAATCACCTGCCTGATCAACAACGCATCCATCTTTGAATACGATACCGTTACCAGCGCCACGCGCGAAAGCTGGGACAGGCATATGGGCAGCAATCTGCGCGCGCCCTTTGTGTTGACGCAAGAGATGGCAGCCCAAGACCTGAGCGCGGTGCCGGATGCAAACGGCGAGCCTATGGCGGCGGCCCTAATCCTGAACATGATTGATCAGCGTGTTCGCAAACTAACGCCCGAGTTTATGACCTATACTTTGGCAAAGATGGGTCTTTGGGCAATGACACAAACCACGGCACGCGCACTTGCCCCGGCGATACGGGTGAATGCCATTGGTCCGGGTCCAACACTTCAAGGTGCGCGTCAGAGCGCCGAACATTTTGCCCAACAACGGGCAAATACAGCACTTGAGCGGGGGGCGAACCCAAGCGACATTACCGCTGCCCTGGGCTATTTCTTGGATGCGCCTGCGGTCACTGGTCAGCTTCTCTGCGTGGATGGGGGACAGCACCTAAGCTGGCAGACTCCAGACGTTTTAGGGGTAGAGTGACGGGCCACGCCGTTTAAGTTTTGCACTGTCCGGAAAACGCACCTCAAAGTTGTTGCGAAAGTTCATTGTTTTCAGAGGCTTGGGATGGAAGGTAAAAAATACGAAATGATTTCAATGGGTTGGAAAAACGCCTAAAAATTAGGCACTCCAATGAAGCCTGCCAATTACAAGGAAAATTCCAGAAGTGCCCAAACTTACCCGCAGAGTTATCCACAGATTTGGTGGACAGGTTAACACTTGTGGCGCAAGGCGGCATATTGCAGCGAATTCAAAGAATCAGGCGGCGCAATGACTGAACAGACGTCCTCTCCTCTTGTTGGGCACGAGGTGATCCAGAACTACCTCAAGACCATCGACACATCGCCCGGAGTGTACCGGATGCTTGATGGAGAAAGTCGTGTTCTCTATGTCGGGAAAGCGCGCAATCTGCGTGCACGGGTAAGTAACTATGCGCGGCCCTCAGGGCATTCAGCACGCATCTCGCGCATGATCTCCAATACCGCTTCGATGATGTTCCTGACGACACGGACAGAGACCGAGGCGTTGTTGCTGGAACAAAACCTGATCAAACAGCTCAAGCCCAAATTCAATGTGCTGCTGCGCGACGACAAGAGCTTTCCGAACATTCTTGTGACGGCTGACCACGACTATCCGCAGATCAAGAAACATCGCGGGGCCAAGAAAGAGCGGGGTGCCTACTATGGCCCCTTTGCCAGTGCCGGTGCTGTCAACCGGACGCTGAACCAACTTCAGCGGGTTTTCCTGCTCCGCGACTGTTCAAACGCAATGTTCGAAAGCCGCACGCGCCCCTGCCTGCAATTTCAGATCAAACGCTGCTCTGCACCTTGTGTGGGAAACATCACCCCGCAAGAGTACCGCCAGACCGTGAAAGACGCAGAGCGGTTTCTATCTGGCAAGACCACAGACATTCAGGCGCGACTGGCGTCCGAGATGAACACAGCATCCGAAGCGATGGAGTTTGAACGCGCCGCCGCGCTGCGCGACCGGATCAAGGCGCTCACACAGGTGCAAACCGCGCAGGGTATCAACCCCAAAGGCGTGGCTGAGGCGGACATCATTGCGCTGCACATGGACAGCGGACAGGCCTGCGTGCAGGTGTTTTTCATCCGCGCGAACCAAAACTGGGGCAACCGTGACTATTATCCAAGGGTTGGTCCGGACGTGGATGCGGCCGAAGTGCTCGAAGCTTTCATCGGGCAGTTCTATGACACGCGAGAACCACCCCGACAGTTGATCCTGTCAAACGAGATTGAGAGCCCGGACCTGATGGCGGATGCGCTGAGCGGTAAGCTGGGCCGCAAGGTTGAGCTGCTGGTCCCCAAGCGGGGTGAAAAGGCAGAGCTTGTCGATGGTGCCTTGCGCAACGCCCGTGAAAGCCTCGCGCGGAAGATGGCCGAGACGGCAACGCAGGCCAAGCTGTTGCGCGGGTTGGCGGACGCCTTTGACCTGACCGAACCGCCGCAGCGGATTGAGGTCTACGACAACTCCCACATTCAGGGCACCAATGCGGTGGGGGCAATGATTGTTGCCGGCCCTGACGGGATGATGAAAAACCAATATCGCAAGTTCAACATTCGCGGAGATGACCTGACCCCCGGTGATGACTTTGGCATGATGAAAGAAGTGCTGACCCGCCGGTTCAAACGATTGATCAAGGAAGACCCCGACCGCAAGGAAGGGCATTGGCCCGACCTGCTGCTGATCGACGGTGGCGCGGGGCAGGTCAGCGCCGTGCGCGAGATCATGCGCGAATACGGCGTCGAGGACATTCCAATGGTGGGCGTCGCCAAGGGCGTGGACCGGGATGCTGGCAAAGAAGAGTTTTACCGCACCGGGCAGCGCCCGATGGCGTTGCGCCACAATGACCCGGTGCTTTATTTTGTGCAGCGGTTGCGCGATGAAGCGCACCGCTTTGCCATCGGGACGCACCGGGCAAAACGTGCCAAAGCAGCGGGTGCCACGCCGCTTGATGATGTGCCGGGCGTGGGCGCGGCCCGCAAACGCGCGCTTTTGGCGCATTTCGGATCGGCCAAAGCGGTAGGGCGTGCAAATCTCAGCGATCTCAAGGCGGTTGAGGGTGTGTCAGATGCTTTGGCAGAGACAATCTATGCGTTTTTTCACGAACGCGGGTAGTATTTGCACTCCAAAAATTCCAACGGGGCCGGGTTGAGAGTGCGGACGGTATATAAGGCCAAAAAGAGGGGCGGCGTTGGTGCTTTAACACCTCTCTTGTGCGCTGTAGGGTGCGGACATGAAGTGGAATCTGCCCAATATCCTGACCTTGCTCCGGCTCATTGCTGCACCGGGTGTGGCGGTGATGTTTTTGTATTTCACGCGGCCTTATGCGGATTGGTTTGCGCTGATCCTGTTTGTCTCAGCGGCGATTACAGACTGGTTTGATGGATATCTGGCACGTGCCTGGAAACAGGAAACGAAGCTGGGCGCGATGCTCGACCCGATTGCGGACAAGGCGATGGTGGTGATTGCCCTGATGGTGATCATCGGCTTTTCCAGCTGGTCACCCTGGTTGGTCTTGCCAGCTACGGTGATCCTCTTTCGAGAGGTTTTTGTATCGGGTTTGCGCGAATTTCTGGGCGATGTGGCGGGTACGCTGAAGGTGACGCAGCTTGCCAAGTGGAAGACCACGACCCAGATGATCGCGATTGCGGTGCTGTTTTCGCAAGGGGTGTTTGAGCATTACCTCGGCATGTCAGTCTTTGGCATGGACGAGACAATGATCTCAGCCATTTTGAACGGTGAACAGGAAGACGTGCTGGGCCTTGGCTGGAAGCTCGCCGGGATGGAATGGGCCGGGCTGATTGGGCTGTGGCTCTTGTGGCTGGCGGCCGCGCTGACGGCAATCACGGGCTATGACTATCTGCGCAAGGCGCTGCCGCACCTGAGGGAGGGACGCGAATGAATGTGCTTTATTTTGCCTGGGTGCGTGAGCGCATCGGCATCCCGCGCGAAGAGGTTGAGACGCAGGCCAAGACCGTTGCTGAACTGGTTACCGAACTGAAAGCGCGCGAGGATCGGTATGATCTGGCGTTCTCTGACCTGACAGCCCTGCGCGTTGCGGTGGATCAAAAGCTGACCGATTTTGGTGCCTCTATCGAAGGTGCGCGCGAGGTTGCGTTTTTCCCTCCCATGACGGGCGGCTAGAACATGCGGGTTTGTGTGCAACAGGCACCTTTTGATCTGGGGGCGGAGAGCACGGCCTTTGCCAGCGGGCACACAGATATGGGCGCGATTGTCACCTTTACCGGGGTGGTGCGTGACCTGCCGGGGGATCCGATGGAAGCCATGGAGATTGAGCATTATCCCGGTATGACAGAGGCGGCCCTGACCGAGATTGCAGAGCAGGCGATGGAGCGGTTTTCGCTGGGTGATGCGTTGGTCATTCACCGGCATGGGCGGCTGAGCCCGGGTGAGATGATCATGATGGTGGCGACAGCCGCGCGGCACCGCAAAGATGCCTTTGAAGCGGCCGAATTCCTGATGGACTACCTCAAGTCCCGCGCGCCGTTCTGGAAGCGTGAGATCACCGCGCAGGGGGCGGATTGGGTTGCGGCACGAGACGCGGACGAAGATGCGCTGAAACGCTGGTAGATTTCAGCGCTTGCTGCTGAAGACCTCACCACCCGCCGGTTGCGACTGATTTTCGATATAGGCGCGCATTTCCTCGGCCTCATGGCGGGCGTCCCGCAGACCTTCCATCGCCGCACTCAGCTCCGCTTCGGTCTGGGCCAGCTGGTTGGTCAACTCCGCCTCGCGTTGCTGCAGATAGGTGATTGCCTGATCGCGGGTTTCTTCTGCCTCATGCAGCTCTTGGCTCATCTTATCAAGCTGTGCGACATCGCCCGCCGCCACTCGGGTAAAGCGGTGTAGCAGCCAGTTTGCAAACCATCCCAGGCAAAAAGCCACAAAGAGGATGATCGCCGTGGCGAGGACGAATTCAGTTCTGCTCATCGGTCGCGCCTTCTTGCGTCGTCTCGCTGGGTGTATCGCCTGATTGTGCGGTACTTTCCAGTGTTGTTTCCTCGGGTGTCGCCACGGTATCGGGACGGATCAGGCGAAACTCGATGCGGCGGTTGGCCTCGCGTCCGGTCTCGGATCCATTGTCGGCGATGGGGGTTTCTTCGCCATATCCTTTGGCGGTGAAGGTTCCGGTGAGCACGCGGCGTGCGCGCAATTCATTCAGAACAGATTCAGCACGACTTTGGCTCAGGGCGAGGTTCATGCTTTCGCGGCCCTGACTGTCTGTGTGACCTTGGATTTCCAACTGCAAATCACCGCATTTCTTGAGAATTTCAGCGATTTCATCCATCACGCTCAGGGCGGAGGCGTCAATGGTGGCAGAGCCGGGTTCAAAGTTGATCTTGCCGGTTTTCAAGACCGCCCCGATTTGGGCCTCACATTCATCCGGTGTGGGCAGACCCAGCACCGGGTCCAGCTTTTCCTGATAGACGACGTCGATGTCATACTCTGCCCCGTCGCCGAGTTTACGCGACAACAGCGCTGCAATGACATTGCTGGCGTCAGGATTGCCGGTGTTGCCGGTCACGGACATACGATCAGGGGTGATCAGAACTTTGCCATTGCTGAGCGCCGCCAGCGCTTCCAGACCAGTGAGCACACGGGGGGCCCAGTTTGCAGGTAGGTTTTCGTCGATCCGCGCGGCTGTGTAGACGCGGTTTGAGCCAAAGCGTGCCTGTGCATAGCTGTCAGCGAGATCGCGCAGTGCAGCGTCGCTGACCCGGCCTCTGATCTGTACCTGACCCTCAGGGCTGAGGGTGGCGGTGAACTCTGGCGGGCCTTCATTGGGATCTTGCACTTTGGGTAGTTTGGCGCGCAGGGCAAAGACATCCGGTAGGGTATTTTCAAGCTCCCCCACGACGCGATCAAAGTTTGACTGATCGCTGCCAGGCAGCGCCACCAGCGAAATATCAGCGTCAGCAAAGGTAACGGCCCCGCCTTCAAGCCTTTGGACCGCGCCAATGGCGAGTTCGACGGCAGCGGCCCATTGGGGGGTTGGAACCCCAAGCCCGACGGTGCAGCGCGGCGTGCCCGTCACACCAGCACGGGTCGCGGCCGCTAGAATACGAATGCGCGCGCCATCTGTGTCGGCGGAACAGGCGTCAAAACGCGCGCCTTCCTCATCAAGCTCAAAGCGCAGGGTAAAAGGCGTGATCACAGGCCGGGGTGCCGCAATTTCCAGCAGCAAATCCACCCCTGGCGGCGCGCTGCGCTGAATCTTCTTCTCCATCTCCCGCTTGGCCTCGGCGCTGTCCGCAATCGCGGTAATCGTGACCCGGCCAGCTTCGATAGAGGCTTTGGCACGCGGCAGTTGTGCCATTGCCGTGATCGCCAGTGACAGCGCGTCCTCCCAGCCTTCGGGCGCGGGATAGTTTGCTTGTTCCAGCAGATCAGCGACATTCGCCTCTCCGGCGAGCGACTTGAACCGATTGATTGTGGCCTCCCGGTCAGTGCTGGTGGGGATCAGCCCGATGATCGAGATACCGCTGTCATTGCGCAGAACTTCGGCTGAAAACCGGGGGGGGGCCAGGGCCGCCTGCGCCTTGACTTCCATGTCATCAATCACGCGGGCAGCATCGACAATGGAGCCTGCTGTGGTCAATGCACGAAAGCGCACCGCTTCGGTTGGGGCCACGCCTGCAAGCGTCACCTGTAAGCCATCCGCCTGCACTTCGGCCCATGTCATGCCAGCATCATCGAGCGCATCACGCACACCGATTTCGGATGTTTCTTCGATCAGTTTCACGCTGAAGTTGGCCGCAACAAGAGATACCACAGCCGCTGCAAAAAACGTCATCGCAATGATCAGGAGAGAAGACAGACGCATATGCCGAAGATTACCTCGTAACTAACACGCCTTTGATACGCCTGCTGGCGCAG
Organism: Sulfitobacter sp.; assembly: GCA_045105735.1. Taxonomy (GTDB): domain Bacteria; phylum Pseudomonadota; class Alphaproteobacteria; order Rhodobacterales; family Rhodobacteraceae; genus Sulfitobacter. The sequence goes on from JBGCDV010000013.1 coordinate 142,728, forward strand.
GGGTGCAATCACGCGAGCAGGGCTGCGGCAAAAAAGAGAAGCGGGATAATGCCGGTATCGCGGTTCGCGCGAAACAATTGGAGCATTTTGGCCGGATCGTTGATGTCGAGGCCCCTAAGCTGCCATGCCATATGCCACCCCATCGCCCAAGGTCCTGCCAAGGCGATGACCAGCGCGAGGATCGAGGCATTGGGCATCGCGGTGAAAATCACGGCCAATCCCATAAGCCCCACGGTGATCATCAGGAAACGGCGCAACCATTCGGGGGATTTGTCTCCGAACAGGCGCGCCGTGGATTTGACGCCAATCAACGCATCGTCTTCGGTGTCCTGATGGGCATAGATCGTGTCATAAAAGAGCGTCCATGAAATGCCTGCGACATAAAGCAGAACCGCCGGAGAACCGAGGCTGCCAGTGTGAGCTGTCCAGGCCAGGAGCGCGCCCCAGTTGAACGCGAACCCCAAGAACACCTGTGGCCACCACGTGAAGCGTTTGGCAAAGGGATAGATCGCGACAAACACCAGCGAGAGAAAACCCAACCCAATGGCTGCAAGATTAAAGGTAAACAGGATCAGAGCGGCCAGCAGGGCCTGTATCACCATCCAGGCGATAGCCCCGTTGACGCTGACCTGACCTGATGGAATGGGCCGCGAGCGGGTGCGGGCGACCTGTGCGTCGATATCGCGGTCGGTGATGTCATTCCATGTACACCCCGCGCCGCGCATCAGAAACGCGCCGATGCCGCACCCGACGAAAATCCATAAATCGCCCCAGCGCGGGGTCTGATCAAACAGGATCGCAAGGGTCAGGCCCCACCAGCACGGCAACAGCAAGAGCCACGTCCCAATGGGCCTGTCGGCGCGCGAAAGCCTGAGGTAGGGGCGCGTAAAGGGCGGCGCATAGCGGTCCACCCAATTGTCGTCAGGCGCATCTGCGACAGTGCCATCTGGTGAAGGAGGTGCGTCTTGCATATATCGGACCCATGAGTGCGAAGATCAGGCTTTATGTAGAGCACCCCTTGGGGGTTGGGCAATCGGTTCCTTTGGACAAGGGCCAGGCACATTACCTTTTTGGGGTGATGCGGCAGGACGTGGGCGGAAAGGTCGCGCTTTTTAATGGCATGGACGGTGAGTGGCAGGCGGAAATTGCGCAAGCAGGCAAACGCGGTGGGATGCTGCGCTGTGTGTCGCAAAGTGCTGCTTTGCAAATGCCCCCTGACCTGTGGCTGATGTTTGCCCCGATCAAAAAGACACGCACCGATTTCATCGTTGAGAAGGCCACCGAGATGGGCGCGCGTCGCATCCTGCCAGTGATGACGGAATACACCAATGCAGGCCGGGTGCAGCGCGACAGATTGCAAGCCCATGCGGTTGAGGCAGCAGAGCAATGTGGCGGCACCTTTGTACCCCAAGTGGCTGAGGCGGCGAAGTTGGGCACGGTGTTGGACAGGTGGGACGCGCCGCGCCAGATCATGTTCTGCAATGAAGTTCTGGCAGGTGCCTCCTCAAGCCTGCCGGCTCTCCTCGGTCCTTGGGCGATCCTCATCGGGCCAGAGGGTGGTTTTTCTGACAAAGAGCGGGACAGACTGCATAAATTGGACCATGCCCATGCCATCCCCCTCGGCCCGCGTATCCTGCGTGCCGATACAGCGGCGGTTGCGGCCATGACGGTTTGGCAACAGGCAATGGGGGATTGGACTTGAACAGCTTTTTCCGCCCCGAGGCACGTGCGGCGCTCTGGCGCTGGCGCGAGGCATTGGTGGGGTTTGGTGTTGCCATTCTTGGTCTATGGCTTGTCGCCGGTCCGGGTTTTTTGCTTGCGGTACCGGGCTATGCCGCGCTGATGGGTGGCACGGTCCTGATCTGGCTGGGTATCCAGCGCGGGCGCTTTCGCGGCCCGGATGGGGGGGCAGGGGCCGTGCAGGTGGATGAAGGGCAGGTGACTTACTTCGGGCCCCTGACAGGTGGCACCGTGGCCCTGCGCGAAATGGAAAGCCTGACGCTTGAAGGGGCGATGTTTCCACCACATTGGCGGCTCACGCAGGCAGGGCAGCCGCCCCTCCTGATCCCGGTAAATGCGGCAGGTGCCGAGGCCCTTTTTGACGCTTTCGCAGCGCTTCCCGGCTTGAAAACGGAGCGTATGCTGAGCACACTCAACACCAATCCGCATCAAACGGTTGTGATCTGGCAACGCGGCCCGCTGCGCCCCGCAGGGGCCATGCTGCATTGACACCCCTCGCATTTGGGACCATCCCTGCCATCAACGTGCAACCAAACCGGAGCCTTCTTCGATGTCCATTCCTCAGTCCGGCGGCGGCCCAATTGAACGTCACGAACAGCTTGCTGAATATCTGGCCGACGGCTGCAAACCCCGCGAAGATTGGCGCATTGGGACCGAGCATGAAAAATTCGGCTATTGCAAAGACACGCTGAAACCGCTGCCCTATGAGGGCGAACGCTCCATCCGGGTCATGCTTGAGGGCCTGCGCGACCGCCACAACTGGGCCCCGGTCGAAGAGGGTGGCAAGCTCATCGGATTGGAGAAAGACGGGGCCAATGTATCGCTTGAACCGGGCGGGCAGCTTGAGCTTTCAGGCGCACCTGTCGAGACCATTCACGAGACCTGTGATGAAGTGAACACGCACCTACGTGAGGTCAAGGATGTGGCGGACGAGATCGGTGTCGGATGGATCGGCCTGGGTGCTGCACCTGTCTGGACGCATGATCAAATGGATCTGATGCCCAAGGGCCGCTACAAACTGATGAACGACTATATGGGCCGGGTCGGCACCATGGGGCGTGTGATGATGCGGCGGACCTGTACGGTGCAGGTCAACCTCGACTTCGGATCAGAGGCGGACATGGTGCAAAAAATGCGCGTGTCGCTGGCCTTGCAGCCGGTTGCGACGGCGTTGTTCGCCAACTCCCCGTTCTTTGAAGGTAAACCCAACGGCTACAAATCCTTGCGCTCAATGGTATGGCGCAATCTGGATGCCGCGCGCACCGGCACCTTGCCCTTTGTCTTTGACGACGGGTTCGGGTTTGAGGCCTGGGTTGAATACGCGCTCGATGTGCCGATGTATTTTGTCTACCGCGACGGCGAGTACATCAATGCGCTGGGCATGTCGTTTCGTGATTTTCTGCAGGGCAAACTGCCCGCGCTGCCGGGAGAAACCCCAACCTTGAGCGATTGGGCGGATCACCTGACCACGGCCTTTCCTGAGGCGCGGATGAAGAAATTCATCGAGATGCGCGGTGCGGATGGCGGCCCTTGGCGCAGACTTTGTGCGCTGCCGGCATTCTGGGTCGGGTTGATGTATGACCAGACGGCGCTGGATGCGGCGTGGGATCTGGTCAAAGACTGGACACCGGCACAACATGACGCGCTGCGGGTTGCGGCCTCCATCGATGGTTTGCAAGCGCAGGTGACAGGCATCAACATGCATGATGTCGCCCGAGAAGCAGTAGCCATTTCAGAGGCGGGATTGAAAGCGCGGGCCAAGCCGGGCGCGGGCGGCATGGTCCCTGATGAGACGCATTTCCTCAACGCGCTGAAAGAAAGCGTTGAGACGGGACAAGTGCCCGCCGATGAAATGCTGGATGACTACCACGAAAAATGGGGTGGTGACCTGAGCCGCGTCTACGCCGACTACAGCTACTGAACGGGAAAGGGCCCAACCGTTTCCGGTCTGGCCCTTGTTCCGTTATCCTTGCCCCAAGACCCGCGACTTATAGAGCGACTTGATCTCGGCCTGCTGGATTTCCTTGAGGTGCGCTTTTTCCTCTTCGGTCTTTTCATAGAGGTAGGCATAGCCGGCCATCGGGTTGTTCTTGTCGTCTGTCTTTTTCTTGTAGTTCAGCGCGATCACTTTGGCGGGACCATAGATGTTGTCATGTGGCGATGATGGCAGCAGCATGAAAATCGCATGCAAGAACGCCGTCACAACCGGCGTTACAAGCAGGATAACAACCGCAGTGACCAGCCCCACTGTATGGCCCGATTCTCCTTCGATGGCGGTCACAACATGTGTCGCTGTGCGACGGATATCCACAGCACCGTTTTGCGCATAGATTTCCGCAATCAAGGCTGAGATGGCTTCGGAGCCCATGTTATAGAACGCATCGGCAATCTGGAACATTTCAGACCAGAAGGCACCGCCCGGCTGGCTCGCCACGATCAGCGTGCTCAGCGCGGCCCAAAGGCTGTCAGGCGTGTCGCTGACACCCGTGAGGCTTGAGTTCATCATGGTGCCCAACAAGGCTGCGATCATCACAACAATTGTTGAAAAACACAGCATCGGCAGGATCACCCAAAAGCCACTTTTGTTGCGATCATGCTGGCGGCGATTGGCCAGAGACAGGCGCGGGATAAAGGTCAAGGCAAAGATCAGGACCGATTCGTAGTAGATCGGGTTAAGTGGCGGAATTTCCTTGGCCAGCAGATATACATAGATCTCATGCACATCGCCGATCAGGGCATAGGCCATGACGGCCCACAAAAGCGGCATCACCAACCAGTATTCCATCGGCGTCGCCCGCGCCCGAAAATTGAACGCCCGAAAGGCAAAGTTTTCAAAACACGAAAATACTTCTTCGAGATGGGAAAGAATCTTCTGCACAGCCTCAGCCCTCTTCCAGTTTTGTGCAGGATGGCCGGCAAAGTTGGCGTCTCTATGGCAGCATGTGGCCTTTTGTCCGGCAGCGGATCACTCAACTCTGGCCGTCAGAACCTTGAATGCGATGGCCCCAAAGGCGACCGCAAAGAATGCCTCAAATCCGCGTTTGGCGCGGGTGTAGGCGGCGGTCATCGGTTTTGAAGAGAAGATTACTGCATAGGTATGGAACATGATCAGGCTTTGCAGGCCGACGGCCAGAATGACGGCGGTCTGCGCGCTGGGAGGTGTGCCGGGCGGTATGCCGATGGCATAGAGCGCGCCAAAAAACAGCACCGCCTTGGGGTTCGTGAGGTGCAGCGCCACGCCCTTGGCATAGGCCCGCCGTGGCGTGATAGTGGGCAGTGTTCGCGTGGCGAGTGTGTTGCCCCGCCAGGCGGAGCGGGCGGCCTTGACCGCCAGCCATGCCAGATAGCCGGCCCCAAGATAGCGAATGACCTCAAAGAGCCAGACCAGCGCCGCGCCCGGACGACATGGAAGTGCCCGCAATCGCCAATGTCGCGGGCCCCGGGCTGCCTGCGGCCAGAAAGGCTGCGAACAAAATCACGGGCAGGTTGATATCGGTCATGGTTTTTCCGCCGCGTCCGGGGTGAAGGCCTGGACAAAGGCGATCACTTTCTCTGCTGGCATTTCACAGGGGTAAAGCTGCGCGCCCTTGGCCAGATCATAGATATTCAGGCTGATGTAGTCGGCTCCGCCCAGCTCCTCTGCGACCAGCTTGGTGGCTTTGCCTGCGCTGAAAGTGCTGTGGGTGAAGATGTATTTTCTGCCAAATGCGGTGCCGGTCGCTGTGCCGTCGGGCAGTGCTTTGATCCGCGCGACCACATCCGCCGGGGGTGTCACCCCTTTTGCCCGATCTTGGGCTCGGTCCCTTCGCGCAGGCGGTGGATGTTGGCGCGGTGTCGCACATAGAGCAGGATCGTCAGCGCGATGCCAAGCAAAAGCCCGTATCCATGCCCCAGCGCCACCAGCAAAATGGTTGAGGCGGACGCCGCCGCCAGCCCCCCCATCGAGGACACGCGTGTGACTGCGGCTGCAAACAGCCAGACAATGCAACAGCCAATGCCAACCGGCCAGGCCAGCGCCATCATGATCCCTAGAAAGGTTGCAACGCCTTTGCCGCCATTGAACTTGAGCCACACAGGGTAGCAATGCCCCAACATCGCGCTCAATGCCGCAACCTGAGCCGCATCTTCACCCGAGATGACACGCGCCAGCAGCAAAGCCACAGCCCCTTTGGCGGCATCAAGCACAAGTGTCCCGGCGGCCGCCGCCTTGTTCCCGGTCCGCAGCACATTGGTGGCCCCGATGTTGCCCGAGCCGATATCGCGCAGATTTCCAAGGCCCATCGCACGGGTCAGCAGCACGCCAGAGGGGATAGACCCCAAGAGATAGCCCACTACAGCCCAGATGATCAGGACCGTGAGCGAAGAGTCAATCGGTGGCATCAGGCCCCCTCAAATACACATTTTCCAGCAACAAAAGTTCGCAGCACCTTACCCTGCATGCGCATTCCGTCAAACGGGGTGTTGCGCGATTTCGAACGGAGTGTTGCACGGTCCATCACGAATGGCGCGTTGGCATCAAACAACACCAGATCAGCAGGCGCACCAGCTGCCAATCGTCCCCCCGGAAGGCCCAAGCGTTTGGCCGGGTTCAGAGACAATGCGCGCCAAAGCGTCGGCAGATCCATCAGCTCTGCATGCACCAGCCGCATCGCCGCAGGCAGCAAGGTTTCCAGCCCCACAGCCCCTGACGCGGCTTCTTCAAAGGGCAGGCGTTTTGATTCCTCATCCTGCGGCGTGTGCATGGAGCAAATGATGTCAATCAACCCGCTGGCCACAGCCTGAGCCACCGCAATCCGGTCGTCTTCATCCCTGAGCGGCGGCTTGAGCTTAAAGAACGTGCGATAGTCAGCCACATCCAACGCGTTCAGTGTCAGGTGGTGAATGCCAACACCCGCCGTGATGTCGAGGCCATTGCGCTTGGCCCGTTCCAGCGCAGGGAGCGCGCGCGCGGTGGTGATCTGATCAGCGTGGTATTTCGCACCCGTCATCTCAATCAGCGCGATATCGCGGTCGAGCCCCATGCGTTCGGCCATCGGTGATACGGCGGGCAGACCGCGCAAAGATGCAAACTTGCCCGAGGTTGCTGCTGCGCCCGCGCTCAGGATTGCCTCTTGCGGGTGGGCAATCACAAGCGAGTCGAGGCTGCGCGCATAGGTCAGGGCGCGTGAAAACACTTTGGTGTCCGTCACCACCCGGTCGCAATCGGTAAAGGCCGCCGCACCTGCGTCCATCAAAAAGCTGATTTCGGTCATTTCGCGCCCGTCACGCCCTTTGGTCAGGGCGGCCATCGGCACAACATTTACCGGCGCGGCCTCATTGGCGCGGCGCGTCACAAACTCCAGCACTTCGGGGCTGTCGATGGCGGGGGCCGTATCGGGCCGGGTGACCATCGTGGTCACACCACCTGCGGCAGCGGCCAACCCGGCGGAGCGATAGCTTTCCTTATGGCGCTCCCCCGGCTCGCAGACCTTGACCCCCAGATCAACGATCCCGGGGGCGAGGTATTTGCCCTTGCAATCGATCACATCGGCATCCGCAGGCAAAGGGGCCATATCGGTGCTGATCTGCACGATCTTGCCATCCGCAATGCTCAACGTGCCGTTAGGGATGTGACCGCCTTCCGGGTCGATCAGTCGGGCATTGGTCAGATGCAGCGTCATGGCGTGCCTTTAAGGTTCAAATGGTTCTCGCTCTCTTGCCCGAATTTTTGTGCTGAACCAAGTCTCATTCTTTTTCCCCTCTGGGGCCGCGTCGCGCCCGGTTGATGAGGTCAGCAATCTGGGTGGGAAAGGCAAGATACCGCATCGGGATCGTCAGCCCGGTGATCAGCGTGACCGAGACCCGATTGCCAATCTGTGCAGTGACGCTGTTGATCTCGCTCAGCGGGATCTGGGACCGCCCCTCAGCCCCGTCATGGATCAACAACCCGCCTGCAATCTGCCACAGATCGGATTTCGCCCGCCGCCACCGCAGGATGTCCTCAATCGCAAAGCCGATGGTGATAAAAACCGCCCCGACAAATCCCCAACGCATGGGCAGCGACATCCAATAGAGGAACCCGCCGATAACGATCATCAGCGCAATGCAGGTCAGCACCGCATTGATCAGCACGCGGCGCAGAAACACCCGTCGCGAGGGTGCCCAACTGGTGCCTTCGGGTGCTAGCCGATCCAATACATCATCCCCGCCACGCCAAAGGCCACCAAAAGGGCAATCATCGCAATGCGCCCGGACATCTTGGGATCTGGTTTTGGTTCCTGCATCTTATCTGTCCTCTTTAAACGACACCATCAAAATACCGCCCAGATCAAGACGCCAAGGCAGATCAGGGCAAGAACCGCGATCACCAGCGACCCGCCCCGCGTGCGGCCAGAGGCCGCTGGGGTGTCGGGTGCTGCGCCGGAGAAAGGCTGCGCGGCCTCAGCCTGCAAATCAATCACAGGCGCGGTGGCGGGGGTTTGGGCATAGGTGCCAATCAACGTCAGCGCATTGGCAGGCTCCAGCGTAACGGGCGCGCCCTCAAACGCGGAGGAATGCACCAGCATCACCCATCCCTCCAGAGCCGAAAGTTTGGCGCGATCCCGTTGCAGATCAACCTCCTGCGCATCCACACCGTCCCTCAGGTAGCCTGCAAGCCCGATCTCGCCCAGATCGTCCAGTGCAAAAATCTCAACCCCGCCGGGGTTCAGGGCATCCAGACCAAGCGCCATTTCCTGAACCTGCGGGTTGTCGCGCAACTGTCGCGCTTCCATGGCACCCATGGACAGCGAAAAAACCCGGGTGGTGCCTTGTTCGCCTCTGGGAACGTCAAAGCCAGCCATCAGCGCCTCATACCGAAACTGGGGCAGCAGCACGCAGATTGCGCGCCAAAAGGTCCATGGCGGCCATGCGCACGGCCACACCCATCTCAACCTGGTCCTGAATGACGCTGCGGTTGATGTCGTCGGCGAGCGTGCCGTCTATCTCAACGCCGCGATTCATCGGGCCGGGGTGCATGACGATGGCATCCGGTGCCGCATAAGACAGCTTTTCCGCGTCCAACCCATAGCGGTGGTAGTACTCCCGCTCTGAGGGGATAAACCCGCCATCCATCCGCTCGCGTTGGAGGCGCAGCATCATCACCACATCAACGTCTTTCAGCCCTTCTTTCATATCGTCGAACACTTCGACGCCAAATTCCCCGATGCCCGAGGGCATCAGCGTGGGCGGCCCGATCAGCCGGATGCGGTTTTCCATCTTGCCCAAAAGCATGATGTTGGACCGCGCCACGCGGCTGTGCGCAATATCGCCGCAGATCGCAATCGACAGCCGGTGCAGCCGCCCCTTGGCACGCCGGATCGTCAGCGCATCCAGCAAGGCTTGTGTCGGGTGTTCATGCCGCCCGTCGCCCGCGTTCAGGACCGCGCAATTGACCTTTTGTGCCAGCAAGTCCACCGCGCCGGACTGAGGATGCCGGACCACCAGCAGATCGGGATGCATCGCATTCAGCGTCATCGCCGTGTCCATCAGCGTCTCACCCTTTTTGATGGAGGACGCCTGCATCGCCATGTTCATCACATCCGCGCCCAAACGTTTGCCAGCAATTTCAAAGCTGGCCTGCGTGCGGGTGGAGTTTTCAAAGAACATATTCACCTGCGTCAGTCCCACCAGCGCATCGGCATGTTTGTCCGCACGGCGGTTTAGATCGGCATAGGTGTCCGCCAGATCAAGCACGGCAGTGATGTCGCTTTGGCTGAGGTGTTCGATGCCAAGCAGATGGCGGTGGGCAAAAGACATGAGGCGCGGCCTTTGGGTGATGGTGCGCCCTTATAGAGGGGCCAGCGCCTTGGCGGCAAGACGCGCAGGGGGGATTTAGGTCGGGGGCTGGGCGCGGTAGGCTGGTCACATGGAATCACATGGCTTTCATCACGATCTGGCGCTGCTCGACTGGCAGATTGAGCTTGGCGCGTCCGAGGCCATCGCAGATGCGCCTGTCAACCGCTATGACCTGCCCGCGCAGACCGAAAAGCCCAAAGCGGTTGCCCCTGTTGCCGGGCCCACTGTGCACTTGGCCCCAACCGCGCCGGATTCTGTGGCCGTTGCGGAACAGGCGGCGCGCAGCGCAGACAGTCTGGAGGCTTTGCGCGCGGCAATGGCCGCATTTGATCATTGCGACCTCAAGAAAGGCGCGCGCAGCCTGGTGTTCTCTGACGGCATCCCCGGTGCCAAGGTGATGCTGGTGGGGGAAGCTCCGGGCCGGGACGAGGACCGCGAGGGGCGGCCTTTTGTAGGGCGGGCCGGGCAACTGCTGGACAAGATGCTGGCTTCCATCGACATGGGCCGCACCCGAGAGGACGCGCCCGTCTACATCACCAATGTTCTGCCGTGGCGGCCACCGCAGAACCGCGACCCCAAGCCGGACGAGATCGCGATGATGAAACCCTTTCTGCTGCGCCATATTGAACTTGCCGCGCCCGAAATGCTGGTTGTGGTGGGCAATTGGTCCTGTCAGGCGCTCTTGGGCAAACGCGGCATAACGCGGCTGCGCGGCACCTGGACAGAGGCGGCGGGCCGCCCGGCACTGCCGATGTTCCACCCCGCCTACCTGCTCCGCTCTCCCGAATTCAAACGCGAGGCCTGGGCCGATCTATTGAGCCTTCGGGCGCGGTTGCGCGATGGTTGACCTGCTGACACTTGCCACTTTTGCCCCGGCGGCATTGCTGCTCAATCTCACGCCGGGTGCCGACATGATGTTCTGTCTGGGGCAAGGCCTACGCGGTGGGCCGCGGGCTTCCATTGCGGCAAGTGCGGGCATTGCGCTGGGCGGCATGGTGCATGTGTTGCTGGCGGGCCTTGGTCTGGGCGCGGTCATCGCGGCGGTGCCGTGGAGCTTTGACGTTATCCGCTGGATCGGTGTCGCCTATCTTGTCTATCTTGCCGTGCAAACGCTGCGCCAGAACAACGCTCCGGCGGGCACGCAAATGGTGACCACGGGACGGGCGTTCTTTAACGGGTTCGCCGTCAACCTCACCAATCCCAAGGTAATCCTCTTTGTTCTCGCCTTTGTGCCGCAATTCGTGGACCCCGCACGGGGCAGCGTGCTGGGCCAGTTCCTGATCTTTGGCGCTGTGCTGGGTTTTGGCGGTTTCTTTATCAACGCAGGCGTTGGCATCCTTGCCGGGGACGCAGGCAAACGGCTGGCGGGCGGCGGCGGATGGCTGCGCTGGGCCAGCTCAGCCGTATTTCTGGGGCTGGCCCTGCGGTTGGCAGTATTGGAGCGGACATGAGCCGGATTGACGAAACAGCCGAATTTATTCCGGTCCGCATTGCTGTGCTGACAGTCTCGGACAGCCGCGATTTGTCGCAGGATCGGTCTGGCGACACGCTTGTGGCCCGGATCGAGGCTGCAGGCCACACCGTCGCCACACGCCACATTCTGCCTGATGAGCGGCCCTTGATCGCAGATCAGCTTCGTACATGGACGCAAGACCCCGAAATTGACGTGATCATCTCAACCGGGGGCACTGGCTTGACCGGGCGCGATGTCACGGTCGAAGCACACCGCGACGTCTATGAAAAAGAGATCGATGCCTTTGGCACGGTCTTTACCATCGTATCGATGCAGAAAATCGGAACATCCGCCATACAAAGCCGCGCAACGGGGGGCGTCGCCAATGGTACCTATCTTTTTGCGCTGCCCGGTTCACCGGGGGCGTGTAAGGACGCCTGGGATGAGATCCTGCTCAAACAGCTGGATTATCGCCACCGCCCCTGCAATTTCGTTGAAATCATGCCTCGGTTGGATGAACACCAAAGACGCAAGTGAAAAATTTCTGACGCAGCGACGGAAAAACCTGTCTACTGCGTGATACACTTGTGACTTGGTATTTACGCGCCACCTCCTAAGTTGTAGCGCAGGCAGACGTTTTTGAGATCGGACGAAAATGCGGTTTTTACGCCAAAGTATGATTGGCCTGTTTCTCGCGGCGGCGACGCTCGGTTTGCTGGTGTTTGCTGGTACTTTGATCCGGGGTGCGGTCAGCGACCGTCTGGCCGACGATCCCAAGGGTCCCCCCGCGCGCGAGCGGGTGTTTGTGGTCAACGTCACCAACGCGGCCCCTTCTGCGGTTACCCCTGTCCTTGAGACATTTGGTGAAGTGCAAAGCCGTCGGCAACTTGAACTGCGCGCTTCTGGCGGGGGGCGTGTCGTGGAACTCGTAGACGGATTTGAGGATGGTGGTGCTGTTGCGGCGGGTCAGGTCCTTGTTCGGCTTGACCCGCAGGACGCCCAGTCCGCCGTTGACCGCGCTGCCAGTGACGTTGCGGATGCACAAGCCGAGGGCCGCGATGCCGTGCGCAGTGTGGAGCTGGCCCTAGCTGAGCTTGCCGCCTCGTCGGAGCAAGCAGCGCTGCGGGAGCGTGCTTTTGAACGCCAGCGTGATCTGGCGGAGCGGGGCGTGGGTACAGCAAGCCTTGCGGAAAGCGCTGAGTTGTCGGCTGCGGCGGCACGTCAGTCGGTTGTTTCCCGCCGTCAGGCGGTTGCACAGGCCGAAGCGCGCGTGGATCAGGCCGCAACCCGCCTGGCACGTGCCGAAATTGCGCTGGCAGAGGCGGACCGCCATTTAATAGACACTGTCCTCACCGCCCCGTTTGACGGGGTGCTGTCGGCCACAAATGTCCTTGAGGGGCGTTTGGTTTCGCCCAATGAACGGCTCGCTGAACTCATTGACCCTGACGATCTGGAGGTGTCCTTTCGTCTGTCGACCGCCCAATACGCGCGGCTGTTGCAGGATGATGGCGCGCTGATCAAAGCGGATGTTGTTGTCACGCTGGACGTCGCAGGTGTTGATCTTGAAGCGAAAGGCCGGATCAGCCGCGCGAGTGCCGCAGCAGGCGAAGGGGCGACAGGCCGCCTGATCTTTGCCCGGCTGCAAACCGCCAAGGGGTTCAAGCCCGGCGATTTCGTAACGGTCAGCGTGCAGGAACCAGAGTTGCCCAACGTCGTGCGCCTGCCTGCCTCTGCTGTGGATGCGAACAACGAAGTTCTGGTGCTCGGCGCAGAAAACCGCCTCGAAGCCATCGAAGTGCAGGTCTTGCGCCGGCAAGGGGATGACGTGCTCGTCCGCGGACCGATTACAGGGCGTCAGGTGGTGGACACCCGTTCGCCCTTGCTGGGCGCTGGCATTGCGGTGAAGCCAAATGACAAGGCGGCACCCCCTCCGACAGAGCCCGAAATGCTGGAACTGAGCGCTGAGCGCCGCGCGCGCCTGATGGCCTTTGTCGAGGCAAATGAGCGGATGCCACAAGAAGCCAAGGCTCGTGTGCTGGCGCGTCTGGCTGAGGCCCGCGTGCCCGCAAAAATGGTTGCACGTATCGAAAGCCGGATGGGAGGCTAGGGCATGGTCCGCAAAATGCCGGGAGCAGCAGGGGGCGTCCTGTCTTACTTCGTGCGCCACCGGACGGCGGCCAATTTGTTGCTTCTGGTCTTGTTGGTGGCGGGGATTGCCTCAGGCCCGAACATGCGGGCGCAGTTTTTCCCGGATGTGATTGTCGACAATGTCACCGTCAGTACGGTTTGGGTTGGCGCAGGTGCCGAGGATGTAGACCGCGCGATAGTTCAGGTGATGGAACCTGTTTTGCTGAACATCGAAGGGGTTGAAAGCTCTTTCAGTACGTCGCGCGAAGGACGGGGGTCTGTCACGCTTACCTTTGATCCCGGATGGGATATGGCACGGGCCACCAACGACGTGCAGACGGCCGTTGATGCCGTTACCACCCTGCCAGAAGAGGCCGAAGACCCCAACGTGCGCCGGGGCGCATGGCGCGACAGGGTCACGGATGTGGTGATCACCGGGCCGCTCGCTCCGGCCCAGCTTGGCCGCTTTGCCGATGAATTCGTGACACGCCTTTTTGCGGCTGGGGTGACGCGCACCAGCATTCAGGGGGTCGCCTCCCCCCAGACACTTGTCGAAGTCCCCTCTGCCCGCCTCATCGCATTTGATGTGACCATGGCCGACATCGCGGCTGCCATCGCGGGCGAAGTGGATGCAGACCCCGCAGGGGATGTGACGGGGGCCAATGCGCGGGTGCGCACGGGCACCGCCAAACGAACCGCCCCGGAAATTGCAGGCATTGTCCTGCGCTCCAACCCCGACGGTTCCAAGCTGACGATTGGGGATGTGGCCACGGTCAAGGAACAGGGCGTCGACCGCGAGCGCAGCTTTTTCGTGGGCGAACATCCGGCGATGTCGATCCGTGTGGACCGTTCAAACCAAGGCGATGCGATTGGCATTCAGGAAGATGTGGAGCGGGTGGCAGAGGCGTTGCAGGCAAGCCTGCCTGCCAATGTCACGATTGAATTGATCCGCACCCGTGCCGCTGCGATCACCGGGCGTCTTGATATCTTGATTGACAATGGTCTGGTTGGTCTGGGCCTAGTGGTCTGCCTGCTGTTCCTGTTTCTCAACGCGCGCACGGCCTTTTGGGTTGCTGCGGGTATCCCGGTGGCCATGGGGGCCGCCATTGCGTTGATGTATCTGGGTGGCCTGACGATCAACATGGTCTCGCTCTTTGGTCTGATCATCACGCTGGGGATTGTGGTGGATGACGCGATTGTGGTGGGCGAACACACCGATCACCGCTTTCGGAATTTGGGTGAACCGCCGATGCAGGCGGCGGAGAACGCCGCACGGCGCATGGCAATGCCGGTTTTTGCCGCCACGCTGACCACGATCATTGCCTTTTGGGGGTTGGTCGCTGTGGGGGGACGTTTTGGCGATCTCATTCGCGACATTCCGATTACCGTGATCGCGGTCCTTGCGGCGTCGCTTGTCGAATGTTTCCTGATCCTGCCCAACCACATGGCCCACGCGATGAAGGCAGCGGATAAGGAACATTGGTACGACATGCCCAGCCGGATCGTGAACACCGGTTTTGTCTGGCTGCGCCAAAAGCTGTTCCGCCCGTTTATGGGCGGGGTGATTGCCGCGCGTTATGTGGTGCTGGCAGGCGTGGTTGCGGTGCTTGCCTCGCAGGCGGCGTTGTTCATCAAAGGCGACGTGCAATGGCGCTTTTTCAACGCACCTGAACGCGGCTCGGTCACAGGAAACTTTATGATGGCCGAAGGGGCCACCCGCGCCGACACGCTTGAAATGATGCGCGAGATGCAGCGCGCGACTGAGGAACTGGGGAAAGAATACGCAGAGCGGTATGATGGCGTTAATCCCATCGACTTTGTTATTGCCCAACTGGGCGGCAACTCCGGTTTTGGGCTTGCGGGTGCCGAGAACAAGGACAATGACCTGCTGGGCGGCATCTCCATTGAGCTGATTGACGCAGACTTGCGGCCCTATTCCAGCTTTGCCTTTGTCGGCGAATTGCAGGACCGCGTGATCCAGCATCCGCTGGCCGAGACTGTGACGTTCCGCGGCTGGCGGTCCGGGCCCGGCGGGGACGCGCTTTCGGTGCAGTTCTATGGGGCAGATACCGAAACGCTCAAGGCCGCGTCTGAGGATCTGCAGGAGGCGCTGCGCCAATACCCCGAAGTCAGCGCGGTGCAGGACAATCTGGCCTATGACAAAGAAGAGTTGATCCTCGATCTGACGGCGCAGGGGCAGGCGCTGGGCTTTACCATCGACACGCTGGGCCGCGCGCTGAGGCATCGTCTGGGCGGGATTGAGGCCGCGACCTATCCCGACGGTCCACGCTCGGCCACGATAAGGGTGGAGCTGCCCGAAGGTGAGCTGACCGCTGATTTCCTCGACCGCACCCAGATGCGCACGCCAGCAGGCCTCTATGTGCCGCTGGCCGACATCGTGAGCGTGGAACGGCGTACCGGGTTCAGCACCGTTTTGCGCGAAAATGGCATTCGGCTGATTTCTGTGACCGGAGACATTTCCGAAGACGACCCTGCGCGCGCAACCGAGATCACAAATGCGCTTCAGAACGATATTCTGCCCCGGATCGCCGCAGAGCAACAGGTGGAGTTCCGGCTGGCAGGTCTGAGCGAGCAGGAGGATGAATTTCTGTCTGACGCCCTTACCGGGCTGATCCTGTGCCTCACGGGTATCTATTTTGTACTGGCGTGGATCTTTGGCAGCTGGACCCGTCCGGCTGTGGTGATGGCGATCATTCCATTCGGGCTGGTTGGCACCATTTATGGTCACGCGGTCTGGGACGTGCCGCTGAGCATGTTCACGGTTGTGGGGCTTTTGGGGATGACCGGGATCATCATCAACGATTCGATCGTGCTGGTGACAACAATTGATGAATACGCGGAAACGCGCGGGCTGATCCCGTCGATTATTGATGGCGCGTCGGACCGGCTGCGCCCCGTTTTGCTCACGACGCTGACGACGGTGCTGGGCATGACGCCCTTGCTCTATGAGCAAAGCCAGCAGGCGCAATTCTTGAAGCCCACTGTAATCACGCTGGTTTACGGGTTGGGATTTGGCATGGTGCTGGTCTTGCTTGTTGTGCCGGCGCTGATGGCGGCACAACATGACATCGCACGGCAGGTGGCGGCGATGCGCCGGGGTCTGCGTGCACCTGTGGGGTCCATGCGCTTTGGGCTGGGGGCGCTTTGGGCGCTGATCCTTGGCTGGGGTGCGCTTACATTGGGCTGGGCGGTATGGCAGGGCATGGTGCACCCGGTGCTGGGGCCTTTGCCCACCGGCTTGGGCGCATTGCCTGCAACAACAGCGGGGCTGGTCTTGTTTTTGGCAGGTGCTGCGGCCTTGGCTCTGACCGGATACATCCTCGCGGCACTCACCTTTGCCATTCGGCGCAAACGCACCGGCTAAAGCAGTTATCCCGGCGCGCAGCCCTTGATGTCGACCGCATGATTTTTACCAAGCACCGTGATGCGTATGTCGGAGCGGTCAATCGCGACGGGTGCGCCGCTGCTGGTCATCATCTCGCCCACGGCAGTCAGGCGCGCGCCTTTGCGTTGCGTCACTGTTTCGCTCATCCACAGCCCCGGCTGCCCCGGCTCGATGATCACCACTTCATCCCCGCCAGCCGACGGCAAACCAAGTGTCGCAGTAATGGCAAGGCCATCGGACGTGGGTCTGAGCGTACAGGTGGCCGACGTCACACCTGCCTCCTTTTGCGAATAGGGGCGCGCGGCGAGGGCTGCGGCAATTGCGGGGGTTGGTTTTGTGTTGGCGTCGTCAATGACAGCACTCAGGCTCATCTGATGGGGTACGCAAATATCGCTGCACACGCCAATATCGAGATTCGCCTTGACGGTGATGGGCGCGCCTGCCTTGCGCGGGGCAAGAACGATGGGCAGCACCACATCACCGGTGTAGCCAATCGTGCGCATCCCCGCTGTCAGAAACACGGACGGGGCGGGCCAGGCCACCGAAGCTGCGCGCAGATTGCGTGATCCCGACCAGCTGAATTGAGGCGGGATGCCTGCGTCACCCGGCGTGCGCCAATAGGTTTTCCACCCAGGCGCTAGCTTGATCCGTAGGGCCGCAATGCGGCTGCCATCCGCCTGTTGCCAGCCATGCAGGATTTCCCCACTCACCGGCATATCAAAAGAATTCTCTGCCGAAAGCGGCAAGGCCGTGGCGCAGCCAAGGGCCAGCGCAGAAAGGAGACGAGTGATCATGGCCCCTAGATGAGCCATTGCGCACAGACTGCCAAGTCACGATTGCTTTAACCGTTGTAATGCTTGCGCCTGTCTGCGGCCTTGCAAGGTGCGCCGGGGGCGGGCATCCTGATCACGACCACGTGAAAGGACCGTTGCGCGCATGACGGACGAATCCCTCGATCTGACCGGAAAACTGCTGATTGCCATGCCGGGCATGGGCGACCCGAGGTTTGCGCATTCGGTGGTGTTCATGACGCAATACTCTGACGAGGGGGCGATGGGGCTGATCGTCAACAAACCTGCAGAGGGCATCAGCCTCTCGGATGTGCTGGATCAGCTTTCGCGGGACATGCAGCCGTCAAACTCAGCTCTTGGCGTGCATTTCGGAGGACCGGTAGAGACCGGGCGCGGCTTTGTGCTGCATTCGGATGAATATGTCTCAGCAATGCAAACCTTGCAGATACCGGGCGGGTTTGCCCTGACTGCCACACTGGATGTGCTGGAAGACATCGCTGCAGGCAAAGGGCCCGAACGCGCGCTGTTGATGCTGGGGTATGCGGGTTGGGGACCCGGTCAGCTTGAAGGAGAGATTGCCCAAAACGGCTGGCTGACGGCGGATGCAACCGTTGAGCTGGTCTTTGATCTGGCCGATGACGGCAAATGGGAAGCCGCCTTGCGGTCCCTTGGCATCGATCCCCTGTTGCTTTCGGCTGAGGGCGGTCGGGCCTGAAACTCAGCGCGGCGCTGCTGCGCGGCGCAAACGGTCGTTGATCGCCAGCCCCAGACCTTTCAGCGGGATCGGGGCCACAGCGATGGGCCGACCACGCGCATCCAGCTGGTGCAAATGCTCAAAGAGGTTTGCAGCTGCTTCGGTCAAATCACCGGATGGGGACAGATTGAGCTCGCCCCCGACGTCACCAAAGCCCAGCATGACTTCATCACCCTGCGCCGCAGTTGCATCCAGACGCACAGGCGCGCCGGGTGCGTAATGTGAACTCAGTTGCCCCGGCGCGGTGATTTTCCCCGTATCCCCGGTTTGCAAGGGCATACCAAGTGCTGCTTCAATTGCCTCTGCGGGCAGCCCGCCGGCGCGCAACAACGTGGGGGCAGGACCGGTTAGTCCGATGATCGTGCTTTCCAGTCCCACGGCGCAAGGTCCGTCATCTACGACCGCCGCGATGCGCCCCGAAAGCCCCGCAAGCACGTGATCAGCAGTTGTCGCGCTGATCCGACCTGAGGGGTTGGCCGAAGGGGCCGCTACGGGCCCGTCAAATGCCTGCAAGAGTGCCTGCGCTGTCGGATGTGCCGGAACGCGCAAAGCAACACTGTCCAGCCCCGCGGTCACCAGCGAAGACAGCGTGTGCCCGGCCCTGAGTGGCAGCACAAGCGTCAACGGGCCGGGCCAGAATGCCGCGGCAAGACCCTCTGCGGCGTCATTGAACTGTGCAAACTGCGTTGCGGTGGCCAAATCTGGCACATGCACGATCAGCGGGTTGAAACTGGGCCGCCCCTTGGCCTCATACACCCGCGCCACGGCCGCACCATTGCGTGCATCCGCGCCAAGCCCGTAAACCGTTTCGGTTGGAAATGACACAAGTGCGCCGGAACGCAACAGCGCCGCAGCCGCGTCGATATCTGCACGACTGGTGGAAAGGAGACGGGTTTCTTGGTTCATGAAGTCTCGTGACGCGGCGTTTTGGTTGCGGGTGTGACGAGCGCATTTCATGCTTGCCGCCAGTGCTGCCTTTATCAGGCCCGAACCGGGCTTGCCAAGCGCAGAGCCCAAAGTCAGGAGACCGCGCATGCCTTACCAAGCTGCCGTGAACGAGTTCACCTTTATGATTGATCATCTTCTGGACGCAGACGCGCTGCGCCAGACCCCGCGCTTTGCTGATGCCAGCGCGGATATGACGGCGGCGATCCTGTCTGAGGCGGGCAAGTTATGCGATGAAGTGGTGGCACCGCTCCAGCGTCCGGGTGACCTGCATCCTGCAAGGCTCGAAAATGGTGTTGTGCGTAGCTCTCCGGGCTTTGCCGAAGGGTTCAAGGCCATCGCAGAGGGGGGCTGGATTGGCATGGCCGCAGACCCCGCGCAGGGCGGCATGGGGTTGCCGATGATTCTGACCTTTGCCGTGAACGAGATGATGAGCGGTGCCTGCATGTCATTGCAGCTCGCTCACTTGATGAGCCAGGGCCAGATCGAAGCGCTGGAGCATCACGCGAGCGACGAGATCAAGGCGCTTTATCTGCCCAAGCTGATTTCGGGTGAATGGACCGGGACGATGAACCTGACAGAACCGCAAGCGGGTTCAGACGTAGGCGCATTGCGATCCAAGGCCGAAGACCTTGGCGATGGCACCTATGCGATTTCAGGTCAGAAAATCTATATCACGTGGGGCGATCACGATATCGCTGAGAACATCTGCCATCTGGTGCTGGCCCGCCTGCCGGGGGCACCTGCAGGCACCAAGGGGATCAGCCTGTTTCTCGTCCCAAAGTTCATACCCAATGCTGACGGCTCCCTTGGCCCGCGCAACGTTGTGAATACTGTAAGCCTTGAGCATAAATTGGGGCTGCACGGCTCTCCCACTGCGGTGCTGGAATACCAGGACGCCAAAGGCTGGCTTGTCGGGCCGGAGCAAGGAGGCATGGCGGCCATGTTCACGATGATGAACAACGCACGCCTCGGCGTAGGCGGGCAGGGCATCGGTGTGGCAGAGGCTGCTTTCCAGCACGCAATGCATTATGCGCTGGAGCGGCGGCAGGGCACATCGCTGCACGGGTTTACCATCGCCGCCCACGCCGACGTGCGCCGGATGCTCATGGCGATGAAAGCGGACATTTTCGTGGCCCGTGCGATTGCCCTGACCTGCGCTATGGCAACCGATATGGCGCATGCAACACAAGAAGACGGCTGGGCCAGCCGCGCGGCCCTGCTGACGCCCATCGCCAAGGCATTCGGGACCGAAGTGGGCATTCGCGTGGCGGACATGGGCATTCAGGTTCATGGTGGCATGGGATTTGTGGAGGAGACAGGGGCTGCGCAGTTCCTGCGCGACGTGCGTGTCACGGCCATCTACGAAGGAACAAACGGCATTCAGGCGATGGACCTTGTGGCGCGCAAGATGATGGATGGCGGCGAAATGGCCGGGCGTCTGCTGGATGAGGTTGAGGCCGAGGCGGAGGCCGCACGCGCCGTCCTGCCCGATATGGCCGAAGCTGTCTGGCAAGCAAGCGAAACATTGCGCGAGACAACAGACTGGATCGTGGGGCAGGAGGATTTGACCGACCGCTTTGCAGGGGCCGTGCCCTACCTGCATGCTTTTGCCCGCGTGCTGGGCGGCTACTTCCACCTTAAGGCCGCCATGGCCGACCGGAACGGGCCGCGCGAGAAACTCGCCCGGTTCTATGTGAACAGGTTGCTGCCTGAGCATACGAGTTTGCTCGAACAGGTGCGCATCGGGCAGGGCGATCTTTATGCCATGGACCTTGATGAGTTGGCGTCCTGATGGCTGATATTGCACCCGTCGGCTTGCGGTACCCTTGGGACACGCCCCCCGCCCCCGGTTCTGATGCGATCGAAGTCGCACCGGGCGTTTTGTGGCTGCGGATGCCGCTGCCGATGAAGTTGGATCACGTGAACATCTACGCGCTGGACGAGGGCGATAGCTGGACGATCATTGACACCGGCTTTGCTTCCAAGAAATCCAAAGCACTGTGGACCGACATGCTTGCAGGGCCCCTTGGCGGCAAGCCTGTCTCACGTGTCGTCGTCACGCACCATCACCCAGACCACGTGGGATTGGCGGGGTGGTTTCAGACCGAACATGGCGCGGAACTGGTCACGACCCGCACTGCATGGCTGACCGCGCGGATGCTGACGCTGGATGAACAAGAGGTCGCGCCCGCCGAAACGCTGAGCTTTTATCGCCAGTCGGGGATGCGCGGCGATCTGCTGGAAAAACGCAGTACCGACCGCCCGTTCAATTTTGCAGACATCGTGGCCCCGCTGCCTTTGGGATATACGCGGATCAAACAGGACGACCAGATTACCTTTGGGGGTCGCACATGGGATGTCCACATCGGCAATGGCCATGCGCCCGAACACGCGACCTTCTGGAGCAGGGATGACAATCTGGTTATTGCAGGGGATCAGATTTTGTCGTCGATCAGCCCAAATGTCGGCGTCTATCCAACAGAACCCATGGCTGACCCCATCGGTGAATGGCTCGAAGCCTGCGAACGCCTTGCCCCTCTCGCGCGCGCCGATCATCTGGTGCTGGGTGGCCACAAGCTGCCGTTTACGGGCCTGCCAAAGCGCATGGAGCAGTTGATCGATAACCATCATGGCGCGCTCAAACGCCTGTTGGCTTACATCGAAGAGCCCAAGGCCGCCTCGGAGTGTTTCCCGACCCTGTTCAAAAGATCGATAGGTGAGGGCGAATATGGGTTGGCGCTGGTTGAAGCGGTCGCGCATTTGAGCCACCTTTATCAAACAGGCCACGCCACGCGCACGCTGCGCGCATCAGACGGCGCTTGGGTTTATCAGCGTAAAGGGTGACAATACATGGGTGAGACGATCAAAACCGCAGCGGAGGCGGCAGAAGCCGATGTGATCCCACGGCTCTACGAGGTGCATACCGATCCCGGCCAGCAACCAAGCGGTGATGAGCCTTTGCCAAAGGCCATTACAGACAAACCCGTTGCTCAAAAAAGCCCGGCACAATGGGCTTATGAACGCACGGTGCTTTACCTCAAAAAGTTCGAAGAACAGCTCGACAACGACCATGAGGTCGCCATGGGCTTTACCGGGGGTGATGCTGGGGTGCTGCGGATTGAGGGGATGGGCTATTTCGACCCTGATATCGTGACGTTTTATGGCTCTGATCCGGCGGGTGGCCGTACCCAGTTGGTGCAACATGTCAGCCAGTTGAACGTCATGCTGCGCGCGCTTCCCAAAGCGGTAGAAGGTGCCGCACCCAATCGCATCGGCTTTCGGCTGGTGGAGGATCTGGAAGACCCCGGCACCGGGACCAGTTGATCTGGAAAAAGTGACAGTTTGACCGCGTGACAGCCTTGTGCGAATAGGGTAGTCAGCCACAAGCAACGTATTTGAGGGACGCAAGACATGGCCGATCACGAACATGGCAGCATGGACACCAAAGTGCAGGAAAAGACCTTTGAGGGTTTCATGCGCTTCACCACTTGGTCTGTGGTGGTCATCATCGGCATTCTGCTCGCGCTCGCAATCTTCTGGCGTTGATCTGATCAGCGTCCGGGAGCCAGCGGTTTGAAACGTCTTCTTGGTGCTTTTGCAGGTATTGCCCTCGTGGCGGCCTGCGCCGCGGTTGATACTTCACCTGATGCGCCGCCTGAGCGGGTTGCCGCCGCCGCTTACGTGCACGGCAGTGCCCCGTCTCTGACGCTCTTTACGATGGTCAACAACCGCACGGGCAGCGGTGGGCACACGGCGCTTATGGTCAATGGTTCACAGCGTGTGATCTTTGACCCTGCTGGGTCGTTCCGCGATGCGCGTGTGGTTGAACGGGGTGATGTGCTTTATGGCATTACTCCCGGTTGGCTCAACGCCTACAAATCTGCCCATGCCCGTGAAGCCTTCCATGTCGTGTCTCAGGAAATTCCGGTGACTGCGGCGCAGGCCGAACAAGCCCTGAGGCTGGTGCGGGCCAATGGTCCGGTGGCAGGTGCCTTCTGCGCGCAATCGACCACAGGCATTCTGGCGCAGGTCGACGGATTTCAGAGCGTTTCAAGCACCTTTTTCCCGGTCAATCTGATGGAGCAGTTTGCAACGCTGCCCAATGTGACGACGACGAAACTCTATGAAAACGACAGCGGCGATGTGATCGACGCCGTGCGGGCTGCGCAACTAGCCCAGTAGATACAGCATCGCATAGAGCGTTGCACCGCCGGCCAACATCGCGCCGAGCACGTTCTTTGTGATCAGACCAACCGCCAGCGTCACTGCCGCAGCAGCCATGCGTGCGGGGTCCGGCTCACCCCCGGTTGCGGTCGGCCAAAACACCTGAGGGGCCACAAGCGCGGGCAGCACCGCCACCGCCGTATACCGCAGATGCCGCAAGAGCCACGCCGGCATTGCACGATCCCCGACCAGTCCAAGAAAGACAAACCGCAGGAAAAAACTGCCCAGACCCAGCCCAATGATGATGATCCAAAGCGTACCGGTTTCGATCATATTGGAAACCTCCCGCGGCGGTCAAGCCATCGTTCGGCGGACGCGCCCGCCATCATGCCAATGACGCCCGCAATGATGATCCCCAGCGAATAAGGCACACCCGCGCAAAGCAGGCTCGCGACCACGGCGACAAACGCGGCGATCACATGGGCTGCTGTGCGAAACATCGGCGCGATCATCGCCAGAAAAGTGATCGGAATGGCAAAATCCAGTGCCCAACTGTCGGGCACCTGTGTCCCAACCAATGCGCCCACAACCGTGAATGCGTACCACAGCGGAATGACCGGGCTGACCGCGCCAAAGAAATACGCCATCCGCTGCGGCACAGTCATCTGCGGTTCTTTCTCAAACTTTGCCATCGAGACAATGTAGGATTGATCGACCGTCATGTACGCTGCAAAGGCCCGCTGCCAGAGCGGGGCGGATCCGATCCACGGGGTCAGGGACGCCGAATACATCGCCATGCGAAGGTTAACCGCCAATGCCGAGGCCAGCACGATGATTGTGGGTGCTTCTTCCTGCATGAGCTGCAAAGCTGTCAGCTGTGCCGCGCCTGCAATTACCACCAATGAAAAGAGCAACGCTTCCAGTACGCTTAGCCCAGCCTCAGCGGCGAGAAGACCAAAGAGCGACGCAAACGGGATGATCACCAGAATAAACGGTGCCCCGTCTGCAAACCCTCTGAGGTAGGTGGATTTCACTGTGGTGGAGGTCATGGAAAGCCCTTAGGTTATCTGCAACTCGTAGCGCCAACACCAAAGGGATACAATTGGCTCAGAACCCTGATACATCGGATTATTTGATCGCGCCTGATCCCACCGCCGCCCGCCTGACCCGTGCGGTGCTTGGGACCGATCACAATGGCGATGAAACCACGATCCGAGTGGTTGAAGAGCGCCCGCTGACGATCTTTCTCAACGCGCAGGAAATTGTAACGGCCATGACCATTGGCGATTACCCTGAATACCTTGCCCTTGGGTTTCTGCGCAACCAGCACATGCTGCGTGCGGACGAAGAGATCACAGGAGTCGACTATGACGAAGAGCTTGAGACCGTTGTTGTCCGCACGGCACGGGCCACGGATTATGAGGACAAGTTGCAGCGCAAAACCCGCACCAGCGGGTGCGCCGTGGGGACCGTTTTTGGCGATATGATGGAGGGGTTGAGCGATGTTGTCCTGCCCGACACGCCTGTGCGCACCTCTTGGCTTTACGATCTGTCCGCGCGCATTAACCGCACGCCGTCGCTGTATCTGGAGGCCGGCGCCATTCATGGCACGGTGCTGTGTCAGGGCAATCGCCCGCTGGTCTACATGGAGGATGTGGGGCGGCACAACGCGGTGGACAAAATCGCAGGCTGGATGCTGTCAGAAAACGTCGGTCCTGAGGACAAGATCCTCTATACCACCGGGCGGCTCACGTCTGAAATGGTGATCAAAACTGCGATGATGGGCATCCCGGTGCTTGCCTCCCGCTCCGGCTTCACGGCCTGGGGGGTTGAGATCGCGCAAGACGTGGGGTTGACGCTGATCGGCCGCATGAAAGGCAAACGCTTTGTCTGTCTCAGCGGCGAGGATCGTCTGATCCGCGATGCGGACCCAGCGGCCATTGCCGATGAACCCCGTCGCGCCGGGCGCAAGGGGGCGGCGTGAAACAACCCTTGGGCGTGATCCTTGCCGGTGGACAGGCGACCCGTATGGGCGGCGGTGACAAAGGGTTGCTGCGCCTTGATGGCCAGACGCTGCTGACCCGCGTGGTGGACCGGCTTGCACCGCAAACCGCAGGCCTCGCACTCAATGCAAATGGCGATCCTGCGCGCTTTGCGCAAACCGGCCTGCCCGTGATCCCTGACAGCATCGAAGGCTTCGCAGGTCCTCTTGCGGGGGTGCTGGCGGGCCTCGACTGGGCGGCTGAGCAAGGCGCAGATGCAATCGTCACAGCCGCAGCGGACACCCCGTTCTTTCCTTGCGATCTGGTCCCGCAACTGCTGCTCACGAGCGAGGGGATGACCCATCCGCTTGTCCTTGCGGCCACGCCTGACCCCAAACGCGGCACCGCGCGGCACCCGACTTTTGGTCTTTGGCCCACCGCCCTGCGGGATGACCTGCGCACCGCGTTGCAGGGCGGATTGCGCAAGGTGGTGCTCTGGACCGATCAGCATGCCGGGCGCGAGGCGGTGTTCCCGGACGAAGACGCGTTTTTCAACATCAACACGCCGGATGATCTGGCCCGAGCGGAGATGATGTTGTGAGGGTGTTTGGTGTCGTGGGCTGGAAGAACGCGGGCAAGACCGGGTTGATGGAACGTCTGGTGACGGATATCACCGCGCGCGGCATCACCGTCTCAACTGTGAAACACGCGCATCACAGCTTTGATGTGGATCATCCCGGAAAAGACAGTTTCAGGCACCGCGCAGCCGGGGCCACCGAAGTGCTGCTCGCCTCGCGCAACCGTTTTGCTCTGATGCATGAACTGCGCGACGAAGATGAGCCAAGCCTGACGGACCTGCTCGCCCGCCTCAGCCCCGTCGATCTGGTGCTGGTCGAAGGCTACAAACGCGATGCCCACCCCAAGATCGAAGCGCACCGCGCTGTCACTGGAAACCCGCTCATTGCGCCCGAAGACCCTACCATCCGCGCCGTGGCCAGTGACGTGCCGCTGACGCTCGACCGTCCGGTATTTGATCTCGATGATACCAAAACGGTCGCGGATTTTGTTCTGGCGCAGGTGGGTCTGTGACCGGCTTTGATACGATTGTCATGGTTGATTGGAACAGCGGCAATGACACCGGCCCGCGCCCCAAGAAGGATGCAATCTGGGCGGGGGTGAACCGGGCTGGCCTTGCTGAAGAACCTGTTTATCTGCGCAACCGCGAGGTGGCAGAGGCTTGGCTGGTGGACCTTTTGGAGGCCGAAAGGGCCGCAGGGCGGCGGGTGCTGGCTGGTTTCGATTTCCCCTTTGGCTATCCGCAGGGCTTTTGTGCGGCTCTCACCAGATCAACCGACCCACTGGCCCTCTGGGACTGGTTTGAGGCACGGGTTGAGGACGCGCCAAAGGCGAATAACCGCTTTGACCTCGCCGCGCAGATCAATCTGGAGTGCGGCGGTGGCAAAGGCCCCTTCTGGTTCAATGGATTGAAGCGCGACATCGTCGGGCTCGCCCGCACCCAGCGCGATTATGCCAATCCCTTCCCGACGAAACGCCAATGTGAAGAGCGCGCCAAAGGGGCTTTTACGTGCTGGCAGATGGGCGGGACGGGTGCCGTGGGCGGGCAGGTGTTTACCGGGTTGCCCCTGCTTGCACGCCTTCGCCGCCGATTTGATGCAGCTGCATGGCCTTTTGAAACACTCGATAAACCCCTGGCATTGGTTGAGATTTGGCCCTCGCTTACTGTCGGCCCAGCCCCGGATGGCCAGATCAAGGACGCGTGGCAGGTCACCGAAGTCGCCCGCCAGATCGCCGCCTTGCCTGCGGCCCGATTGCGCGAGATGTTGGAGGTCGAAGCCCCGGAGGAAGGCTGGATTTTCGGTCTGGGTTTTGAGGCTGATCTGAGCGCCCCCCCGTTGCGCAACGATTGTTTCGCCCTGCCCCCCGGTGTCCATTGGACCTCGGTGGACGAAGCGCTGGACCTGCTGCAAAGCCGTCTGAACCCGATCACTGCCACCGAATATGTCCCGTTGAGCGACGCCCTGGGGCGGATCACAGCGGCCGATATCAAAGCGCAGCGCGCGAACCCTCCGCTGCCTAATACGGCTGTGGACGGCTACGGATTTGCGGGCGGCCGGCCGGACGGCGCGCATCGGCTTCCCTTGGTCCAAGGCCGCGCCGCGGCTGGAGATGCCCCTGCGGAGGTGCCCCAAGGGCACGCCATCCGCGTCCTCACCGGGGCTGCTTTGCCCGATGGGGTCGACACCGTTGTGCTGCAAGAAGATGCCGTGTTGCGCGACGATGCGGTGCATTTCTCCGGGCCGATAAAAATCGGGGCAAACGCGCGCAGAGCGGGCGAAGATGTTCAGGCAGGCGATGTGATCGTGCCTGCGGCCCGCCGCATAACGGCCGCTGATCTGGCGCTCCTTTCCGCTACTGGAACCTCCCGCGTGCCCGTGCATGCGCCCTTGCGTGTTGGCGTTCTTTCGACGGGTGATGAGCTGGTCGAGCCGGGGCAAGACGCCGCCCCGGGTCAGATTTATGACGCCAACCGCCCGATGCTTCTGGCGCTGGCCGCGCAGTTTGGTCACACCGCCGTTGATCTGGGTCGTGTGGCTGATGACCGCGCCGCGCTGAGCGCAACGCTCGATGCCGCGGCGCGAGAAGTGGATGTGATCGTGACCAGTGGCGGTGCTTCTGCGGGGGACGAAGACCACGTTTCGGCGCTGCTGCAAGAGGCGGGTGCGATGGCGCTCTGGCGTATTGCGATCAAGCCGGGCAGACCGCTTGCGCTGGGGATGTGGCAGGGCGTGCCGGTTTTTGGCCTGCCGGGCAATCCGGTGGCTGCGATGGTCTGCACGCTGATCTTCGCGCGCCCGGCGATGGCGCTTCTGGCCGGGGCCGGATGGTCGGCGCCGCAAGGGTTTGACGTGCCCGCTGCCTTTTCCAAACGCAAGAAGGCTGGCCGCCGCGAATACCTGCGGGCTCGGATGCGCGATGGCCGGGCGGAAGTGTTTGCCTCCGAAGGGTCAGGGCGGATTTCGGGCCTAAGCTGGGCGGAAGGGCTGGTGGAACTTTCTGAACCCGCGCAGGAAATCACACCGGGTGCCTCTGTGCGTTTCATTCCGTATGGCAGTTTCGGAATTTGAGCGGTTTTATAACACCTTGGCAGTCACTACGACCTCAATGAGGTATCCCGCATCCAAGGCAACACCCACGCAGGCGCGTTGCGGCCAATGATCCTTTGGCCCGATCCACGTCCGCCAAACCGCGTCCATTTCCGGCTTCTCTGCGATGTCGCTGAGATAGACAGTCGCCTGCAACAGCCCCGCTTTTGCGCTGCCAGCATCGGTCAGGATCGCATCAAGCGCTTCAAGGGTATTCTGGGTTTGAGCAGCAATCCCATCGGCACATAAAGGATCGGTTGCCACGGCATAGACGATGCCCGCATCTACAACAGCATCGCACCTGCCGGGACTTGAGGCGGGAAATTGTTTCATTTCTTTGCTCCTGTCCTGCCCCTAGTCAAACGTCCCCGCGCAGCGCCCCAGCAACATAAATGCCCGCGCGGTCCGTGTGTCGGCCATGGCTGAGATATCGCTGTCCGAAGCGTTAGGCTCAAACACGGCAAACGTCTTGTCAAAACGGCGCAAGAAGTGATGTGCGGCATCGCGGAAAATCGGGTCCTGTTTCATCCGCGCGTTGGTCAGCGCCAGCGAGGACCGATCCCTGATCCCGCCCAGCGGGGCGATGGGCCGTCCTCGTGCGCCTTGGGCAAAGTGCCGCCAAATCTCGGGCCGCGCGCGGTCAGGGCGCAGGTCATCCATGTAGATGCCGTCCTGGCTCATCAGGGTCAGAACGTCTTGCGCGGCCTGTACCAGTTGGGAGGTCGTCCGATCCTTGAGCGCGCGGCGCAGCGCGGCAAAGCCGATCTCATCTTCTGCCGTCTCGGGGAAATTGAGCGCGCGGATGAAATCCTCGTTTGTCAACTGCGGTGCCATGTCAATGGCTTGCGTGCCAAGTTCAAGCACGGGTTGATCGTCGAGCACTGGGTCTGATTGCGGCGGGACGGTGCGGGCAGGCTCATCTCGCCTGGACTGGAAGGTGGCAAGCGCAGTTTCCGTTTTGCGTGCAGCGGCGGCAATTTCATCAAGCTTTCGCGTGACCGAAGGTTCGGAGCGCAGCGATTGGCTTTGCTGCTGGGTCAGATAGGCCTGCCGGATTGCATCAATCGCCGCTTGCAGACGTTGGCTTTCCTCGCGCATGACTTTGCTGGCTTTGGCTGCCGTTGCAGCGACCCAGATCATCGCAACGGGCATGAAAATCGCGAGCATTGTCATCAAAAACCGCAGACTGTCCGCGCCATCGCCCGCCGCACTGTCGTCACGCAGGATCAAAAAGAAAAACAGCGCACCCAAAAGCCAGATACCGCTGAGCACGAGGGCGGCAATCTCAATCCCGGAGATCGCATCCGCCTTGGGTTTGTCGTAGATACCAAGGGCGGTGGGCCGCGCGGAAACGCCCGTGACCTTGACGGTCGCGGCCTCCGGCTCTTGCGGTGTCTGTGACGTCTCAGTCATCCCGGCACTCCCGATCAGGCATAGACGATTTTGAGGACCTCATAGGATTTGTCGCCCCCCGGCGTGCGCACCTCAACAGAATCGCCTTCTTCTTTGCCAATGAGGGCCCGCGCAATGGGGGATTTGATGTTGAGCAAGCCGTCTTCGATCTTGGCCTCATATTCGCCTACGATCTGATAGGTCTTTTCCTCATCGGTGTCCTCATCAACCACCGTCACCTTAGCACCAAACTTGATGGCACCGGAGAGCTTGGCCGGGTCGATCACTTCGGCAAGCGAAATTGCGCCTTCCAGCTCTTTGATGCGACCTTCGATAAAGGACTGCTTTTCCTTGGCAGAGTGGTATTCGGCGTTCTCTGACAGGTCCCCGTGCTCGCGCGCCTCTGCAATCGCCTTGATGATCGCGGGGCGTTCTTCGGTCTTGAGCTGCTTGAGTTCTGTTTCAAGAGCAGTGTGACCCGCACGGGTCATTGGGATCTTTTCCATGGGCGTTTGTCCACGTCATCTGGGCCACGCAGCGAAATTCCACCGCGCAGCCGTTTTTCATATCAGGCTGACGCTCACCTGACCCAATGTCGTGGGCAAATGCAAGGGGCTTTGCCCTGCTGGGCAAAGCGCAGCCTGCACAGTCACCCGTCAGTCGTATTGCACAACTTCGTATTCAATGCCGTCGTCATCATGGAAATAGAACCGCCGTCCGGGTTCATAGACCTGATGGTTTCCGCAGACAAACCCATGCGCCTTGATGGCGGTTTCGGCGGTATCAAGATCGTCCACCACCACGGCAATGTGGTTCAGGCCGGCCACGGTCGTGTAGCTTGATCCGCGATCCCGCAAGACCTTGCCGGGGGTGTAAAGAGCCACGTACCGATCATCGGTGCCCACGTGAACCGTATGTCCGCCGTCAATCGCATCGCCCTGCCACCGGACATGCCAGCCAAAAAGCTGCTCCATCCAACGGGCGGTTTTGGCCGGATCAGAAACGGTGTAATTTGCGTGTTCCAACAAAGCGGGCATGGCTCAAATTCCTTTGGTTGTGATCATGTGGATTCTGTTGTAATTGTTAAACCTAACTTTAGGTCAAGGTCTTTCTAAGAAAAAATGACGGTAAATGACGGATTATCCATCGGCGCTTTGGCTGCGCGCACCGGGCTCGCGGTATCCGCGATCCGGTATTATGAGGCGCAAGGCCTGATCAAGCCGTGGCGAAATGTGGGCGGGCAACGCCGCTTTGAACGCGCGGACCTGCGCCGCCTGAGTTTTGTGATGATCGCCCAGCAATTCGGATTCACTCTGCCACAGATCAAGGCGGAGCTTGACCGTCTGCCGGGTGGGCGAACGCCAACCAAGGCCGATTGGGCCCAGATCAGCGTGGCTTTTCGTGCGGCACTTGATGCCCGTATCACAACGCTGACAAAACTGCGTGACAATCTGGATGGCTGCATTGGGTGTGGCTGTCTGAGCCTTGAAGCCTGCGCGCTCTATAATCCTACGGACCGTGCTGCCGAACTGGGGCAGGGGCCACGCTATCTGATGGGGGACACCCCGACGACCTGACGCGCAAGATCCTTGCAAGGATTTTGATCAGGCTTTTGCAAAAGTACGGCCACCGCTGCCTCCTGCGGCGATTTTACGTATCGTCCTGATTGCATTGATGGCCCACCTAGGCTAGCGACATCGAAATGTTTTAGCCCGGAGGAAACCCCAGCATGGCCGAGATTGAACGCGAAGCAATGGAATACGACGTCGTTATCGTTGGTGCAGGCCCTGCAGGTCTGTCCGCCGCGATCCGTCTGAAACAGCTTGATCCTGACTGCAACGTCGTTGTGCTTGAAAAGGGCTCCGAAGTGGGTGCGCATATTCTGTCCGGCGCTGTTCTGGACCCATGCGGGCTTGATGCACTGATCCCTGACTGGAAGGAAAAAGGCGCGCCGGTAACTGTCCCCGTCAAAGAGGACAAATTCTATATGCTGGGTGAGGCGGGCCAGATCCGCGTGCCAAACTTCCCGATGCCACCGCTGATGAACAACCACGGCAACTACATCGTCTCCATGGGCAATGTGTGCCGCTGGATGGCGGAGCAGGCAGAAGAACTGGGCGTTGAGATATTCCCCGGCATGTCGTGCTCTGAACTGGTGTTTGGTGACAACGGCGAAGTCAAAGGCGTCGTCGCAGGCGTGTTCGGTCTGGAAGCAGACGGCAGCTATGGCCCCGACACCGAGCCGGGGATGGAGTTGCACGGCAAATACGTGTTCCTGTCGGAAGGGGTGCGCGGCAGCCTGTCCAAGCAGGTGATCGACAAATACGATCTGGCCGCTGGAAAAGAGCCGCAAAAGTACGGTCTGGGCATGAAAGAAATCTGGGAGATCGACCCAGAGAAGCACCGCGAAGGTTCCGTCACTCACACGATGGGTTGGCCTCTGGAAAAGAAGGCTGGCGGCGGATCCTTCATCTACCACCTTGATAACAATCAGGTATACGTGGGTTTTGTGGTTCACCTCGGCTACAAGAACCCGCATGTCTTCCCGTACATGGAATTCCAGCAATTCAAGCATCACCCCATCGTCGCTGACCTGCTCAAAGGCGGCAAACGGGTGGCATACGGTGCCCGTGCGATCACTGAAGGCGGGTATCAGTCGATGCCCAAGATGGTGGCCCCCGGTGTGGCGCTGCTGGGCTGCTCTGTCGGCATGGTCAACCTGCCGCGGATCAAAGGCAACCATAACGCAATGCTCTCCGGCAAAGCGGCGGCAGAGGCGGCCCATGCGGCCATTCAGGCCGGGCGTTCGGGGGATGAACTGCCCGAGTATGAGGCCGAAGTCCGCGAAGGGGCCATCGGCAAGGACCTCAAGAAAGTGCGCAACGTCAAGCCGATGTGGTCCAAATGGGGCCTCACGGCGTCGCTCGCTTTTGGCGGCTTCGATATGTGGTGCAACACGCTCTTTGGGGGGTCCCTCTTTGGCACCATGCAGCACGGCAAATCCGACGCTGACGCGACGGAGCCTGCCTCCAAACACAAGGTCATCGACTACCCCAAATCAGATGGCAAGCTCAGCTTTGATCGCCTGACCAACGTGGCGTTCTCCTTTACTAACCACGAAGAAAGCCAGCCTGCGCACCTCACGCTGAAAGACGCGGATGTGCCGGTCAAGGTGAACCTGGCGACCTATGCAGGTCCATCTGCGCGTTATTGCCCGGCGGGTGTCTACGAGTTTGTTGAGGAAGACGGCAAGGAACCGCGCTTCCAGATCAACTTCCAAAACTGCGTGCATTGCAAGACCTGCGACATCAAAGACCCCAGCCAGAACATCGTCTGGACCACGCCGCAGGGCGGGGATGGTCCGAACTATCCAAACATGTAGTCCATATGCAGTTGGACGGTGTCAGGGCGGGGATTTCCCCGCCCTTTTTTGTGCCGAATCCGGGCAAACCTGCTCACACTCCCGTCATGCGACGGGGCGCGCCATTGCACTGCGCCACAGACCTGTTAGCCTCGCCAAAACCCCCAATTGAGGCAGTCACGCATGTTCAGAAATGTACTTTCCGCTCTGGCCGTTCTTGCGCTCACCGGTGCAGTGGTTCCGCAAGCCTCAGCGCAGTCTGTGGCCGGTGCCTACCTTGCCGGGCGTCATGCCGCCGTCAACAGCGACTACCGCGAGGCGGCGCGCTATTACACCGATGCGCTGGCGCGGGACCCCAGCAATCTGGAGCTGATGGAAAGCACGCTGCTGTCCACGCTGTCGTTGGGCGCGATCGACAAGGCTGTGCCGCTGGCGCGCATGCTGGAGCAGAGCAACCAAAGTTCGCAAGTGGCCCGCATGGTTATCACCGCTGAGCTGGCCAAGACCGAAGATTTTCCCGCGCTGTTGGAGCGAGAGGCCGATACAAGCGGCATCGGCCCTTGGGTGGATGGTTTGGTCAAAGCCTGGGCGCATGTCGGAGCCGGCGATGTGACGTCAGCCATGGCCGCTTTCGATGCGCTTGCGGGCGAACCCGGAATGCGCGCTTTTGTCATGTATCACAAGGCTTTGGCGCTGGCGAGCGTTGGCGATTTTGAGGGGGCCGAAGCGATTTTCGGTGAGTCCAGTGCCGGGTCTGCGGGCCAGACAAGGCGCGGTGTGATGGCCCATGCCGAAGTGCTGGCGCAACTGGACCGGCACGAAGATGCGCTGGCCGTGCTCCGGGCCAGTTTTGGCACTGCCACAGACCCAGAGCTGGATCAGATGATCGCAGCACTTGAGGCCAAAGAACCGATCCCGTTTACCCATGTCCGTGACGCCCGTGCAGGCATCGCAGAGGTCTTCTTTACCTTTGCTGCGGTGTTGAAATCCGAGGATGCAGGAGACTATTTCGTCCTCCTGTATTCCCGTGTTGCACGGTATCTGCGGCCTGATCATGTAGACGCGCTTTTGCTGAACGCGGGGTTGTTGGAAAGCCTCGGTCAGAACGCGCTGGCGATTGAAGAGTATAAATCCGTTCCTGGCGATGATCCCGCGTTTCATGTGGCGGAACTGGGCCGGGCCGATGCGCTGCGGCGTCTGGATAAAGAAGATCAAGCCGTTGAAGTGCTGGAACAATTGACCCGAAGCCATGGCGATCTCGCCGTTGTGCACTCCACTTTGGGGGATGTGCTGCGCGGGCAGGACAAATACGCCGAAGCCATCACCGCCTACGACCGCGCCATTGAGCTGGCAGCAGAGACATCGTCGGTGCGGTGGGTGCTCTATTATTCTCGCGGCATCGCTTATGAGCGCTCCGATAATGATGAGGCGATGGAAAAAGACTTCCGCGCGGCCCTCGCCATCAATCCCGAACAGCCGCAAGTGCTGAACTATCTCGGCTACTCGATGGTCGAACAAAAGCGCAATCTCGATGAGGCGCTTGATATGATCGAACGTGCGGTCGCGGCCAGCCCCAACTCTGGCTACATTGTCGATTCGCTGGGTTGGGTATTCTATCGCCTTGGCCGTTACGAAGAGGCCGTCGTGCAGATGGAGCGGGCCGTTGAATTGCTGCCCGTTGATCCGGTGGTCAACGACCATCTGGGTGACGTCTACTGGGCTGTGGGCCGAGAGCGCGAGGCGGAGTTTCAATGGCGCCGCGCGCTGTCGTTTATTGACGAAGGGGAAAGCGCAGAGGAAGCAGAGCCGGATCGCATCCGCCGCAAACTCGAAGTGGGTCTTGATGCAGTGCTCGAAGAAGAAGGCGCACCACCGCTCCGGGCCAGCAACGACATCTGATCCGTTTCGTGCGCAGTCCCTCTCTGAAGGCGTCTGAGGCCTTTGCCCCCGCCAAGATCAACCTGACCCTGCACATCACCGGGCAGCGCGCCGATGGCTATCATCTGCTTGATTCTATTGCGGTTTTTGCAGATATTGGTGACCTTTTGACCTTCGCACCTTCGTCGCAAACTGACATCACGGTGACCGGTGCCTTTGCCGCTGGCGTACCAACCGATCATCGCAATCTGGTCTGGCAAGCGGCCACTCTGGCCCGCCAAACTGCCCGCATCACCCTTGAAAAAAACCTGCCGCATGGGGCGGGTATTGGCGGCGGGTCATCTGATGCGGCTGCAGTGCTGCGCCATTTCGACATGCCTCAGGGCGCGCTCGAACTTGGTGCCGATGTGCCTGTCTGCCTCACGCCGCAAGCGCAGCGGATGCGTGGCATCGGTGACCAGCTTGAGGTTTTGCCTGCCCTGCCGCCGCTCTTTGCCGTGCTGGTCAATCCGCAGATTCATGTGCCCACACCTGATGTCTTTCGTGCATTGGCGCACAAGGAAAACGCGCCGATGCCAGCGGTTTTGCCCGCGTGGAACACCACGGGTGCCTGTATCGAATGGCTGGCCACCATGCGCAACGATCTTGAGCCACCCGCAATCGCAACAGCGCCCCAAATCGCAGAGGTCCTCACCGCAATCAATTCCTGCAAGGGAGCCGCCCTGGCCCGGATGTCCGGCTCTGGTGCCACCTGTTTTGGTCTGTTTGAAGCACACGCAGAGGCCGCCGCGGCAGCCGATGCTCTCGCGCAGGACTATCCCCAATGGTGGGTCCGCGCCTGCCGCCTCAGTTGATGCGGCTTACCACATAATCCGCCAGATCGAGCAGCATATCCTTGACGTCATGAGCGGGCAGGGGGGCCAGTGCCGCTTTGGCCTTCGCCGCCCAGCCCAGCGCATCGGCCTGCGTCGCAGTCAGCGTGTCATGCTTATGCAAAAGCGCCAGCGCGTGATCCAGATCACCGTCTTCCTGACGCCCTTTTTCTATCGTGCGCACCCAAAACGCACGCTCCTCGGCATCCGCCGCGGCCACCGCCTTGATCACCGGCAGTGTCAGCTTTCGCTCGCGGAAATCATCACCGATGTTCTTGCCCGTCGCATCGGCCTGTCCGCGATAATCCAGCAGATCATCCACAATCTGAAACGCGATACCCAGCGCATCGCCATAGTCAAAGAGCGCACGCACCTGCGCGTCTTCCGCCTCCGCGATCACACCGCCGACTTCTGTTGCAGCAGAAAAAAGCGCCGCCGTTTTGCCGCGCACGACCTGCAGGTAAATCGACTCATCCGTCGCCAGATTGCGCGCTGCGGTCAGCTGCAAGACTTCTCCCTCGGCAATCGTCGCCGCCGCATTCGACAGGATCCGCATCACCCGCATGGAGCCGGGCTCGGTCATCAACTGGAAAGACCGCGCAAACAGGTAATCGCCCACCAGCACAGAGGACTGGTTGTCCCACAGCAGGTTCGCCGTGGGCCGCCCACGCCGCTGCGCGCTCTCATCCACCACGTCATCATGCAGCAGGGTCGCGGTGTGAATGAACTCTACCGTCGCGGCCAGATGCACGTGATAAGGGCCGTCGTAGCCACACATCCGCGCCGCCGCCAAGGTCAGCATCGGGCGCAGGCGCTTGCCGCCTGCATCCACCAAATGCGCCGTCACTTCGGGAATGCGCGGCGCATGTTCGGACGCCATACGCTCATGGATCAACGCGCCCACCTTATCCATGTCACCGCTCAGATAGGCCGCAAGCCGGTCGTGCGGTTTTGCAATTGCATCCGTCGTCATTGAAAGGACCCTATTTGCGCCTCACCTAGAGGCTCGACAATTCAGCCAAACTGGCCCACACCGTTGATATGAAGGAACTTCTGCGCACCACTGACATGACGATCATCGCCTTTGCCCAGGCCCTTCTTCGGGGTGAGGATATAGACTGCTTCGAGATGGACGTAAACATGAGCGTCCTCGAAGGTGGGATCGGCATTTTCCCACGCCGCCTGATGGTGCATCCCGACAATCACGCTGCTGCCGAAAGAGTGCTGCGCGACAACAACATCCCGCTTGGCATTGACTGAAGCGGACACAGAGAAGCTGACACGCGACGCTTTCCTGGGCGGTCGATTGCATCTTTATCAGCCGCGAAAAGGATACCGCGCTGGCGTCGATGCGGTGTTGCTAAGTGCCTCAATCCCCGCGGAAAAAGGGGAGCGTGTGCTGGAGCTGGGGTGTGGTGCCGGCGCGGCCATCCTGTGTCTTGGCGCGCGTGTGCCGGGGTTAGAGCTGACTGGTGTGGAGCGTGATCCGGCCTTTGCAGCCCTCGCGCGGCGCAACGGCGGAGAGGCACTTGAAGTCGTGAAAGCAGATCTGGCTGCCTTGCCGGACTCTCTGCGCCAGCGACAATTTGACCACGTTCTCGCCAACCCGCCCTACTACGATCGTAACGCTTCCGTGGCGTCAGGAGAGCCCGCGCGTGAGGCCGCACATGGGGCAGAGACGCCGCTGGCCAAGTGGGTCAATACCGCTGCCAAACGCCTTGCCCCCAAGGGGTGCATGCATTTTATCCACCTCACGGAACGGCTGCCTGATATTCTGGCGGCTCTGCCGTCCGGCATGGGATCTGTTGAGGTGCTACCGCTGTCTGCACGGATTGGGCGCGCACCGGATCGGATGATCCTGCGCGCGCGCAAGAACGGCCGCGCTGCTTTTCGGTTGCACGCGCCTTTGATCCTGCATCAGGGCGCAAGCCACGAAAGCGATGGCAACAGCTATGTGCCTGCCGTCGCGGACGCTTTGCGCCATGGCACCCCGCTCCCTTTTTAAGCGACGTTAAGCGTTTCTTTACCCTTGGTGCGCTTATGCTGCGTGGCGGCGTGACAGACCGCACAAAATGTGGTCCACTAAACCCCTAAACCCACAAATGGAGGAATTTATGGCTCTCAATGCGCATCTGGAGACCCTCAAGCGTAAGCATGCAGAGATGAGTGAGGCGGTCGAACACGCTCAACGCTCCCCCGGCATGGATGATCTGGAAGTTGCAACGATGAAGAAAGAAAAACTGCGTTTGAAAGAGGAAATCACGCGGTTATCGAGCTAGCCTTAACTCTTTGAAAAACTGGCGCGTGCAGCAATCAATGCACCGCCAGTGACCAAAAGCGCCGCCCATAGCAAGGTAAAGCTGGGGGCTGCCACGCCGACCAACACCAGCACCAGCGTCGACAAGAGCGGTGCGGCGTAGGATGATGTGCCAAGCAGTTGGATATCGCCCTGCTTGACCCCGATGTCCCAGACAAAAAACGCCAGCCCCACCGGGCCTAGGCCGAGGCCCGCAATGGACGCCCAGCCGAGCATTGTGGCGGGCAAAACCGTTTCCTCAAACATAAGGTGTAAAGGCAGGGACAGCGCCGCCGTCGCCAGACAAAAGACGCCGACCGTAGCGGTGGGGGCATCGCCGATGCGCCGGGACAGCACCGAATAGCCGGACCATGTCAGTGCACAAAGCAGCGCAAGCCCATAACCCGCCGCATATTCTGGCGCAAATCCTCCGCTGCCGCCCAGGATGATCAGCGCGGCCCCCGCAAACCCGATCCCTGCCCCTGCAACATGACCCGCGCGCAGACGCTCCCCGGGCAGCAAGCCTGAAAAGACCACAATCAGCAGAGGCCAAAGGTAGGCAATCAACCCTGCTTCGGCAGCGGGGGCCAGCCTGAGCGCTGAGAAATACAGGGCATGATACCCAAAAAGCCCCAGCGTGCCAAAGACATAGACCCGCAGTGGCACCTGCCGTAGCTGCGGCATCATGCCCTTCGCCATTGCCCAGCTCAGGCCCAAAGTGCCGCCAATGGAAAAACACAATGTGTTGAGCAGCAACGGCGGCGTGGGCGCAGACCCCACCGTGAACAAGGCGAGCAACGCCCAGAGCAACACCGCGATAAATCCCACAGCGGTTGCACGGTTGCGGGTCATGGTGCCTCTGGCAGGTCGACAACCTCAAACGCGTCAGCGATATGCGCTGTCTTTGCGATCTCGCGCAGTATCCAGTCTCGAAATGCCGCGACTTGCGGACGCGTCTCTGCGCCCTCGGGGCACAGGAACCGAAACCGCGCACCAGTGTTCAAAGCCTTGCCGTAGGGGGCCACCAAGCGCCCTTCTGCCAAATCCTTGATCACCAAGGCCCGGCGGCCCAACGCCACACCAATCCCCGCCAGAGCCGCGTCAATTGCGTGATCAGCCTGCGAAAAGCGAGGACCTGACGCGACCAGCGGGTCGATCTGCATTGCAGCAGACCATGCAGCCCAGTTTGGCTCAGGTCGCAAGAAATCAATGGATTCGTCAACGATCAGGACAGCATCCCGCAGGCTTTCGGGTGTCGGGAAACGCGCCGCCAGTTCAGGCAGCATGACCGGTGTAATCCATTCCTGTGCCAACGGCAGCGTATAAACGCCGTCATCGGGCCCCATCCCAAAACGGATCGCCACATCAATGTTGTCACGCATGAAGTCCATCCGCCGCAGTGACGCGGAAAAGCGCAATTCAATTTCCGGATGCTCCTGCGCAAATTCAAAAAGCCGCGGTGCGAGCCATTTGGCCGTAAAGGCTGGCCCCGCCGTCACGGTGAGTGACTGGTGATCCTGTGCCCGTTGCGCAGCGCGCCAGCCGTTCGTGAGCGTCTCAAACGCGACCTTGGCGTCCGGGGCCAGCGCCCGGCCCGCATCCGTCAACTCTACCGCGCGGTTCAGGCGGCGGAACAAGGGGGCACCCAGATGCTCTTCAAGCGATTTGATCTGAAAGCTCAGTGCCGCTGGCGTGACATTCAATTCATCCGCCGCGCGTGCAAAAGACATGTGGCGCGCAGCAGCGTCAAAGGCGCGCAAAGCGGTCAGAGGGGGTAGGGGAAGAGCCATGTTCACTTAAGTACAGCTTAACTGAGGCTTTGGAAAGTCTCGTTTGTCAGTGGCCGCTGCAAACCGCATATTAGGATCAATCGAAAGACACAAAGCACACCTCGAAAGGAAACGCCATGAACGCGCCAATTACACAAAAGACTTACCAGGATGCCTATGCTCGCGCCCACCAGGAACGCGCGGCTGTT
The DNA here is from genome assembly GCA_045105735.1 of Sulfitobacter sp. Taxonomy (GTDB): domain Bacteria; phylum Pseudomonadota; class Alphaproteobacteria; order Rhodobacterales; family Rhodobacteraceae; genus Sulfitobacter. The sequence continues at coordinate 182,849 of JBGCDV010000013.1, forward strand.
GCTGCAAGCGCATGGTCCTGGCTCTTTAACCGTTCGTCCCGCTGAAGGGTCGCTCCCTTCTTACGAGACGAGAAAGGCCGGCTCGATTGAGCCGGCCTTTCGTATTTTCATCAGTCCCTTGCAGGTCTGGATCGCTCAGACAAAGAACTGCGCACCGTTAGCAGAGATGGTGGATCCATTGATAAAGCCCGCGTCATCAGCAACGAGGAACTTGACCGCACGCGCGATTTCTTCCGGTTCACCGAGACGGCCGGCGGGGATTTGTGCGATGATGCTTTCGCGAACCTTCTCTGGTACCGCCATCACCATGTCCGTGCCGATATAGCCGGGGCAGATGGCGTTCGCGGTGATGTTCGCGCGCGCACCTTCCTGTGCCAGAGACTTTACGATGCCCAGATCGCCAGCCTTGGTCGCGGCATAGTTCACCTGTGCGAACTGGCCTTTCTGACCGTTGATGGAGGAGATCACAACGATGCGGCCAAACTTGCGCTCGCGCATGCCGGGCCAGATCGGGTGGACCGTGTTGAACACGCCCGTGAGGTTCGTGTCGATCACCTGATGCCACTGCTCAGGTGTCATCTTGTGGAATGGCGCGTCGCGGGTGATGCCCGCATTTGCGACAACGACCTCAATCGGGCCGAGGTCTGCCTCGACCTGCGCGATACCCTCTTTGGAGCTGTCATAGTCCGCCACATTCCATTTGTAGGTCTTGATTCCGGTCTCGGATGTGAACGCAGCCGCGGCCTCATCATTGCCCGCATAGGTGGCGGCAACGCTGTACCCGGCTTCTTTGAGTTCTTTGGAAATGGCGGCACCGATCCCTCGGCTGCCTCCGGTGACAAGTGCGACGCGGGACATGATAACTCCTATCTGTTAGGTAATTTTAGTTCGAATTAGAATCTTGGCGCGCAATTATCTTGCGCGCCCGATCTCTTTAGGGGCGCTCAAGGCACATGGCAACACCCATGCCGCCACCGATGCACAAAGTCGCGAGGCCTTTCTTGGCGTCGCGGCGCTTCATCTCAAACAAAAGGGTGTTCAGGATACGTGCGCCAGAGGCCCCGATGGGGTGGCCAATGGCAATGGCACCACCGTTGACGTTCACAATCTCAGGGTTCCAGCCCATGTCCTTGTTCACCGCGCAAGCCTGTGCGGCAAAGGCTTCGTTGGCCTCAACCAGATCCAGATCCTCGGCTTTCCAGCCTGCTTTTTCCAGTGCCTTGCGGGAAGCATAGATCGGTCCTACACCCATGATCGAGGGGTCAAGGCCTGCTGTGGCGTAAGAAGCGATGCGTGCCAGCGGCTCAATGCCGCGCTTTTCGGCGTCATCCGCGCTCATCAGCAGGGCACCGGCGGCCCCGTCGTTCAGGCCAGAGGCATTTGCCGCTGTGACGGACCCGTCTTTGGTAAAGGCCGGGCGCATTTTCTGCATGGCTTCGATGTTTGCGCCGTGGCGGATGTACTCATCGCTGTCGACGGTAATGTCACCTTTGCGGTTCGGCACAGTGTAGGCCACGATCTCATCTGCGAACTTGCCCGCTTTTTTGGCGGCTTCGGCCTTGTTCTGCGAGGCGACTGCAAATTCGTCCTGCGCTTCACGGCTGATCTGCCACTTTTCCGCGACGTTTTCGGCTGTCTGGCCCATGTGGTAGCCGTTAAACGCATCCCACAGACCGTCTTTGATCATCGTGTCGATGAGCTTCATGTCGCCCATTTTTTGACCGGCGCGCATTGCTTGGGCATGCGGCGACATCGTCATGTTTTCCTGACCACCTGCGGCTACGATGCTCGCATCCCCCAATTGGATATGCTGTGCACCCAACGCAACCGCGCGCAGACCGGAACCGCAGACCTGATTGATCGACCAAGCGGCCGCTTCCTGCGGCAAACCGGCGTTGATATGCGCCTGACGGGCGGGGTTTTGCCCCTGAGCTGCGGTCAGAACCTGACCGAGAATGGTTTCGGACACGTCCGCGGCATCAACGTCCGCACGGGCCAGAAGCTCTTTGAGAACAGCGGCTCCCAGATCATGCGCGGGTGTGTTTGCGAATGACCCTCCAAAGCTGCCTACGGCGGTACGTGCGGCGGATGCGATGACGACATTTGTCATAAATTTGGCTTCCTCTTCCAATGTGGCCGAGGATCAACCGAACGTCCTTGTGCGTCGCACAGGATCGACTCCCCCGCCTTCCTGAGGGCGGGTCATACAGGAAGTGCTGCATTGCGGCAACTGACGCTGGGGAAAGGCTGCTATGTGTCACGCCCATAGGTCGCGGCGCGGGGGATATGCGTCAACCCCCGCGGCTGTTTGACTGTTTCAGCCATGTTGGCTGCACGGTGGGCGCGCAGAAATGGTATCCTTGCATGCAGTCCACGCCCATCTGCGTCAGAATGGCAGCATCCTCTGCCGTTTCGATGCTTTGCGCGACGGTGAGCATGTCAAAATGCTCTGCAATAGACAGCAGCGCGCCGGTGATCGCACGGTTGTCAGGATTTTGCGCAATACCACGAATGAATTGGCCGTCAATCTTGAGGATGTCGAAGTAGAAGTCCTTGAAATACCTGATTGCGGTGTTGCCCGCCCCGTAATTATCAAGCGCAAAACAGATACCCTGTGGTTGCAGCTCATCCATGAAGTCAACGACCAGCTCGGGCACCATCATGGCGGAATCTTCTGTGATTTCCAGGATCAGCCGTTCCCCGATGGATTTGTCCTGTTTGAGGTGCCGCCAAAGTGTTTTGGTCCAGCCGGTATATCCAATGGAGCGCGCAGACATGTTCAACGAAAGCCGCAAGCCGGGGTTCTGTCGCAGCGCTTGCAAACCCATGCGAAGGGTCTGCACATCAATTTCGCGGCCCAGTTCAGTTGCCTCAATCGCGGGCATGAAGTCGCCGGCCGGGATCACCCGGCCTGTTTCGTCGAGAACGCGAATCAACCCCTCATAAAACGCGACCTTGGTTTGATTGCTGGTGCGCATCACCGGCTGATAGGCCAAGAGCGTCTGTTTATGGGTCACCGCATCGCTTGCCATCTCCACCGCGTCCTTATCCCGTTGGCTCACGGCATAATTCAGCGGATTGTCCGCCCCAGGCGGCAGATCGGCAAATCGTCGATGTTTTGGGCTCACCACAGCAATTTACTTTCGTTGACGTTTGGCTGATCTTGCCCGCAAAAGTCATAATCTCCTGTTAATGTGGGGATTTGGTTTGAATTGTTTGGAACACTTTATCGATGGGCCAAAGTGCAAGAGGTCGGAGGACAACAGGATGGAGCGTTGCGGGTGGGCCGGATCAGAGCAGATCTACAAAGATTATCACGACACCGAATGGGGCGTGCCCGAGTACGACAGCCGCGCGCTTTGGGAAAAGCTTATCCTTGATGGATTTCAGGCGGGCCTGAGCTGGATCACAATCTTGAAAAAGCGCGATAATTTCCGCAGCGCGTTTGAGGGTTTTGATCCCAACGTCATCGCTGGCTGGGGTGAGAAAGAGGTCACGCGGCTGCTGGGGGATGCGGGCATCATCCGCCACCGCGGCAAGATCGAGGCGACCATCACCAATGCCCGTGCCTGGCAAAAGGTCGAACAGCGAGAAGGGTTTGACACGTTCATGTGGAACTACGTTGGCGGCACACCGCTGCAAAACCAATGGGCCACGCTCGCAGATGTTCCGGCCAAGACCCCGCTCACAGAACAGATATCCAAGGACCTCAAGAAAGAAGGTTTTAAGTTCTGCGGCCCCACGATTGTCTATGCTTGGATGCAGGCGTGCGGGTTGATCAATGACCATCTGACTAACTGTCCGCAGCATCTGCCCTGCGCGGCGCTGGCGCGGCCGGTGTAGCGGCGTCCCTTCTGCGTGGGGCGAAAAAACACACCGACAACGGCCCGATAAGGCTTGCGGAGAGGCCTCAACTTGGCAGATGCTCTGGTCAACTGCCAAAAACCCAAAAAAATAATGTCTGATTAGAAGGGATGACCCCCGTGCGTTATGAAAGACCCGAAACAATGAAGGACGCCACAGCGTTGCTGGCTGAAGCCGGTGCACATTCCTATGTGCTTGCGGGGGGCACTGACCTGCTGGTCAGGATGCAAAATGATGATTTTGAGGCTGATCTCGTCGTTGATATCAAGTCCATCGCCGGGGTTGGAGATGTGAGCGAAACCGAAGACGGCTTTGTGATCGGTGCTGCCGTGCCGTGTGCCGCCCTGTCAGAGCATACTGCTCTGAGCAAAGCCTGGCCCGGCGTGGTCGAGGCATCCAATCTGATCGGATCGACGCAAATTCAAGGCCGCTGCACGGTGGTGGGCAACCTTTGTAATGCCTCACCGGCAGCCGACAGCGTGCCGGCGCTGGTCGCAGCAGACGCCCGTGTGCGCATCGCTGGTCCCGATGGCATCCGAGAGGCGGCAATCCTGGATATTCCGCAAGGGCCCGGCAAAACGTCACTTGCCAAGGGCGAGATCATCGAAGCGGTTGTTCTGCCCAAACCGGGCACACATTCGGGCGATGCCTATTTGCGCTTCATTCCGCGCACGGAGATGGACATCGCCGTGGTTGGGGTGGGCGTGAACCTTGCGCTGGATGCGTCGGGTACGGTGACGTCCGCGCGCGTCGCCCTTGGCGCGGTTGGCCCCACCGTCGTGCTGGTCGATGACGCTGCGAATGCTCTGATCGGCAGCAAGCTGGAGGATGCCGCGCTTGACGCTCTTGCCGCTGCCTGCTCGGCTGCGAGCAACCCCATTGACGACAAACGCGGCACCATCGCGTTCAGAAAGCAGGTCGCAGGTGTGCTCGCCCGCCGCGCCGCACAAACCGCCTATACCCGCGCAGGAGGGAAATGATGTCTTCGATAGCTGTCTCAACCACGATCAATGACGACGATGTAGAATTCCTCTGCCAGCCGGACGAAACCCTGCTGGACGTGTTGCGCAACCGTTTGGGCCTGATGGGTGCCAAGGAGGGCTGTGGCACGGGTGACTGCGGGGCATGCAGCACGATCATGGATGGCCGCGTGGTCTGTTCCTGTCTGGTGCTGGGAGCCGAAGCGCAGGGCCGCACCATCGAAACCATCGAAGGGATGGCCGATGGCAACGAACTGCACCCGCTGCAGCGCAAGTTCATCGAACACGCCGCCCTGCAATGTGGCATCTGCACGCCGGGGTTCCTGATGGCGGCCAAGGCGCTTTTGGAGGTCAACCCGGACCCGACAGAGACGGAAATCCGCTTCTGGCTTGCGGGCAATCTGTGCCGCTGCACAGGCTATGACAAAATCGTTCGCGCGGTGCAGGACGCCGCAGTTGAGATGAGGGGGAAAAACGCATGAGCTTTGATGCAACCTACCAGAACAAGACGTTCAATTCTGTTGGCACCCGGCCCCTGCGCCCTGATGGCATCGACAAGGTCACGGGCCGCGCGCGCTATGGTGCGGATTTCAACATGCCGGGTCAGTTGGTCGCGCGGGTGCTACGCAGCCCCCATGCCCACGCAAGGATCAAGGGGATCGATACCAAGCGCGCCGAAGCGGTCAAAGGTGTCAAGGCGATTGTTACTGCCGCTGACCTGCCCGACCTCACGAATGGCGATAAGGGGCTCTATGCGATCCTCGACAACTGCATGGCGCGGGAAAAGGCGCTCTATGACGGGCATGCCGTTGCCGCCGTTGCCGCGATTGATGAAAAGGCAGCCCGCGAAGCGCTCAAGCTGATTGAGGTGGATTATGAGGTGCTCCCCCATGTGGTTGACGTGGATGCGGCCATCGCACCTGACGCACCGCTTGTGCATGAGGGGGTGATCACCTCCGGCATGGACCCGGTGCCGACCACGCCGTCGAACATCGCCAACCGGGCCGAGTTTGGCCACGGCGACGTTGAGGCGGGCTTTGCCGCTGCGGACGTCATTGTGGAGCGCAGCTACAAGACTGAGCAAACCCACCAGGGCTACATTGAGCCGCACGCCTGTGTGGCAAGCTGCAATGTGGACGGCACGGCAGAGCTTTGGGTCTGCACCCAAGGCCACTTTGTCTACCGCCAGAATTGCGCGGACCTGTTGGGACTTGAGGTGTCGAAACTGCGCGTGACGTCATCTGAGATCGGCGGCGGCTTTGGCGGCAAAACTCACGTCTGGACGGAACCTGTTGCTCTTGCGTTGTCACGCAAGGCGGGCCGACCTGTCAAACTGATCATGTCGCGCGAGGAGGTCTTTCGCGCCTCCGGCCCGACCAGCGCCACCGCCATCGACGTCAAAATCGGCGCGCGCTCCGACGGCACGATCACCGCGGCTGAGGCAACCCTGCGCTACGCAAGTGGCCCTTACGCCGACATGTGGGCAGAGCTAGGCGCGATGACGTCCTTTGCCTGCTATGATCTGGAAAACGTCAAAACCGTAGGTTTTGAAGTGCTCGTGAACCGCCCCAAGACCACCGCCTACCGCGCGCCGTCGGCCCCGATGGCGGCTTTTGCGGTAGAAAGTGCTGTGGATGAGCTTGCGGCCAAAATTGGCATGGACGCCGTTGACCTGCGCATCAAGAACGCGGCCAAAGAAGGCACGCGCGCCTCTTACGGCCCGGTCTATGGCCCCATCGGGATCGGGCCAACGCTTGAAGCGGCCAAGACCCATCCGCACATGAGCGCACCTTTGGGTGAAAATCAGGGACGGGGCATGGCCTGCGGCTTCTGGTTCAACTTTGGCGGCCAGACCTGCACCGACCTGAACGTCAACGCCGATGGCACCATCACGCTGGCCGTGGGCACGGTGGATGTGGGCGGCTCACGCGCGTCGCTGTCGCTGATCGCGGCGGAGGAGTTGGGCATCAAGTACGAAGACGTCAAAGCGGTCATCGCCGACACCTCAACGCTGGGCTACAACGACATGACCGATGGCAGCCGGGGCACGTTTTCGACGTCCATGGCCACAATCTCGGCGGCGCGCAATGCGATCACCGTGATGCGGGAGCGGGCAGCGATCACATGGGACATCCCGTTGGAGGACGTCTATTGGGAAGATGGCCACGCCCACGCGGCAGGCACCAAGCACGGCAACCGCGCGCCGCTTTCGGTCAAGGACCTCGCGGCTGAGTCTGGCAATACGGGCGGCCCCATCGCGGGTCACAGTGAGCTGGTCGCTGATGGCGCGGGCGTCTCCTTTGCCACGCATATCTGCGACATCGAAGTGGACCCGGAGACAGGATCGAGCCGCATCGTGCGCTACACCGTCATTCAGGACGCAGGCAAAGCGGTGCACCCCTCTTATGTCGAAGGGCAGTATCAGGGCGGTGCGGCTCAGGGCATCGGCTGGGCGCTGAACGAAGAATACGTCTATGGCGAGGATGGCCGTCTGCAGAACCCCGGTTTCCTTGATTACCGTATCCCGGTCTGTTCTGACCTGCCGATGATCGACACCCAGATCCTTGAGATACCCAACCCCAACCACCCCTACGGTGTGCGCGGTGTGGGCGAGACATCGATTGTTCCGCCATTGGCCGCAATTGCCAATGCGGTCTCCAACGCGGTGGGCGTGCGCATGGCGCATATCCCGGTCTCTCCTCCTCGTATCCTTGCCGCACTGAACGCTGATAAGGGGTGATGGTTGAGGTGACGCTCTGGGCCGGGTTGCGGCCTTTTGTGGACAATCAAAGCATGGTGCGCGTTGAGGCGCGCACCATCCGTGAGCTCTTGCGCAAGTTAGAAGAGCGTTATCCGGGCCTTGCCGAGCCGATCAAGGATCAAGTCGCGGTGGTCGTGGACGGCGTGGTCTATCGCAACAACTGGTCGACGCCGCTGCCTGAGGGGGCTGAGGTGTTCCTCATGCGCCGATTGGCAGGCGGATAGCTGTGGGTCGGCGCGCCTTTTGACTACTCTGAACAACATATTTCATTCTCAAAACAGGAAATTCTCCCATGTCTATCGTCCATGTCATCGCTGTCATCACCACCAAACGGGGCAAACGCGCGGAGGTGCTGGACCTGTTCAATGCCAATGTGCCCGCCGTTCTGGCCGAAGATGGCTGCATCGCTTATGAGGCGACCATCGACACGGAAAACGCAGGGCCGATGCAGGCAGCCTTTGGCGAAGACACCTTTGTTGTGGTGGAAAAGTGGGAAAGCATGGCGGCCCTTGGCGCGCATGCGGTGTCCGAGCATATGAAAGCCTATGCCGCCAGCACCAAGGACATGTTGGCCGACCGCAAAATCCACATCCTGTCGCCTGCGTGACCGGGGGATGGTGAGTTTCTGCGCAAAGCGCGCTACTGGTCATTGACTCCCCCCATTTCACCCGTATAAGCGCGACTTCATTGGTGTTGGTGGCCCCCGCAAGGGGATGCCTGTCGGGTCTAAGACCAGAGGACAACGCCCTTCGAACCTAACTGAAGGAGAACAGCCGTGACCAAACGCACCGCTGCCAAGCACAAGATCGACCGCCGCATGGGCGAAAACATTTGGGGCCGCCCCAAATCCCCAGTCAACCGCCGCGAATATGGCCCCGGCCAGCACGGCCAGCGCCGCAAGGGCAAGCTGAGCGATTTCGGCATTCAGCTGCGCGCCAAGCAAAAGCTCAAGGGCTACTACGGCGATCTGACAGAGAAACAATTCCGCCGCATCTATGGTGAAGCCGAGCGTGTCAAAGGCGACACCGGTGAAAACCTGATCGGCCTGCTGGAGCGTCGTCTGGACGCGGTTGTTTACCGCGCCAAGTTCGTCGCCACCGTGTTCGCCGCACGCCAGTTCGTGAACCACGGCCACGTCCGTGTGAACGGCAAGAAAGTGAACATCCCGTCCTACCGCGTCAAAGAAGGCGACGTGATCGAGGTGCGTGATCGTTCCAAGCAGATGGTTGCCCTGTTGGAGGCCACACAGCTGCCAGAGCGGGATGTGCCAGACTACATCGACGCGGACCACTCAAAGATGAGCGCTACCTTTGTGCGCACACCAACGCTGGGTGATGTGCCTTATCCGGTGATGATGGAGCCAAACCTCGTCGTGGAATTCTACGCCAAGAACTGATCCGGTTCTGGCATTCAGACAATTTGCAAAGGCCGTTGCGGGAAACTGCAGCGGCCTTTCCCTTTTGGCGCATCAGACAGCGCGCGCCACAACCCCGAAACTGGTGCGCGACGGCGGGCCAGCAGGAAAATCATAGGGTGCCTCAACAGCAAACCCTGCCGCCTCCAACATGGTGCGGATTTCATCTCGTTGAAACGTCCGATGTCGCCATTTCAACCAGATCAGCACGCTGCACCAGTGCGGCTTGGACACGACGAGCCACAGCCGCGCGCCCGGTGCGCATAACTTGCGCAGATAGGCCAGAGCAGCGGCGGGATCGTCGAAATGTTCAATGACATGGGCCGCGAGGATCACGTCATATGATCCTTGTGTATCTGCATCCAGCGTCTCAATACGCAGCTTCGCTGTGACCCCGCGCGCGGCAAGTGCATCTTGGGCATAGGCTATCATTCCGGGGGCCGGGTCCAGCACAGCCATCTCTCCCGGTGGCCCGTTCACCGCAACAAAGGCCTCTGCCATCGCCCCGGTGCCCGCGCCCACATCAATGACACGGCGCGTATCCATCGCCTCTCGGGGTTGGTGCGACAGAAAGCCCAGATAACCGTCGTAATACCCTAACACACGCATCTTGTCCGACCACCGGGGCGCTGCTGTGGCGTAGCGATCATTGAGGCTGGAGGAGTGTGTGGCCATCACCCGACACTCGCACAGCTCGAGAAGGCTCGCAAGAAAACCTATGTGCGTCACAGAAGCCAAGGGTGCCAGAACTCTTGTCTTCGTGGCGTGTCAATGGCATGGCAGGCGGGCACCCCACAAGGGCGCGGACGGAGGACAGAGATATGAACCAGATCACACCGCAACCGGGCATCATGGACATCAAGCTCTATCAGGGCGGGGCGTCCCATGTGGCGGGGGTCGAAAATGTGGTGAAGCTGTCGTCCAACGAAAACCCGTTGGGCCCCTGCGATGCGGCCAAGGAGGCGTTTCGCCGCGCAGCGCTTGATCTGCATCGCTATCCGTCTTCGGATCATGCTCCGCTCCGCGCCGCCATCGCACAGGTGCACGGGCTGGACGCGGATCGGGTGATCTGTGGCGCAGGGTCAGATGAGATCATCGCCTTTCTCTGTCAGGCCTACGCCGGACCGGGCCGGGAGGTTGTGCACACCGAACACGGGTTTGGCATGTACAAGATCAGCGCCAAAGCCGCAGGCGCGACCCCGGTGGAGGTACGCGAGCGTGAACGCGTCACGGATGTGGACGCGATTTTGGCTGCCTGCACCGATAAGACAGCGCTGGTCTTCATTGCGAACCCCAACAACCCCACCGGCACGATGATCGGCGCGGCAGAGGTCGCACGACTGGCCGATGGGCTGCCGCCGCAGGCGCTGCTGGTGCTTGACGGGGCCTATGCGGAGTATGTCGAAGGGTACGACGGCGGTCTGGCCTTGATTGAAGCGCGCGGAAACGTCGTGATGACGCGCACCTTTTCCAAGATTTACGGGCTTGGCGGACTGCGTATCGGCTGGGGGTATGGGCCGCGCGACATCATTGATGTGCTGAACCGTATTCGGGGGCCATTCAACCTAAGCCAGGCGGCCCTGAACGCCGCAGAGGCTGCGGTGCGTGATACTGCCTACATTGCCCATTGCCGCGCCGAAAATGCGCGCTGGCGGACATGGCTTGCTGATGCATTGGCCGAGATCGGCATCCCGTCTGATGTTTCATGCACCAACTTCGTGCTGGCGCGCATGGCAAGCAAGGAAGAGGCCATGGCCTGCGACGCTTATCTCAAATCTCAAGGGCTGATCATTCGTTTGGTGGCGAGCTATAACCTGCCCAATTGTCTGCGTATCACTGTGGGGGATGAAGCCTCTTGCCGCCGCGTGGTGCATGCCATCCGCCAGTTCAAAGAGGGGGTGGCAGATGGCGCAGATATATGACCGCGTTGCCCTGATCGGGTTGGGGCTGATCGCCTCCTCGATGTTCTGGGCCATGAAACGGGAGGGGCTGGCCGGGGAGGTGACAGGCTTTGCCCGCTCCGCCGAGACCCGCGACACCGCGCGCGAGATTGGCTTGTGCGACCGGGTTTGCGACAGCATGGAGGAGGCGGTCGCCGGGGCCGATCTGGTTGTGCTCTGTGTGCCTGTGGGTGTGATGGGCAGCGTTGCAGCTGAGGTTGCGCCGTATCTTGCGCCTGGGGCAACGGTTACGGATGTGGGGTCGGTCAAAGCCGACGTGATTGCCCAAGTGGGGCCGCATCTGCCTGAAAATGTACATTTTATCCCCGCACACCCCTTGGCGGGCACGGAACACTCTGGCCCGCGCTCCGGCTTTGCAGAACTTTTCGACAATCGTTGGACCTTGATCGTACCTGTCGAAGGCAGCGATCCCACGGCGACCCAGCGTCTGCGCGATCTATGGGAAGGGATGGGCGCAAATGTTGATGAAATGGACGCCGAACATCATGACCGCGTGCTTGCTGTGACCTCGCATGCGCCGCACCTGATCGCTTACACGATGGTGGGTGTGGCGGATGACCTGCGCCGGGTGACCGACAGCGAAGTGATCCAGTATTCCGCCGCCGGTTTTCGCGATTTTACGCGCATCGCGGCCTCAGACCCGACCATGTGGCGGGATGTGTTTCTGAGCAACAAGGATGCGACACTGGAAATCCTGGGGCGTTTCACCGAGGAACTCTTTGCCTTGCAACGGGCGATCCGGCAGGGTGATGGCGATCATTTGCATGACTACTTTACCCGCACCCGTGCCATTCGGCGCGGGATTGTTGAGGCGGGGCAGGATACCGATGCGCCAAACTTTGGGCGTGGTACGGGGCGCGGGACATGATCCGCGCACTGGCGTTTGGTGCGGTACTGGCATCTGCGCAGATGGCCTGGGCCGCAGACCCAAGTGCCTCCCTGCGACCCGTGCAGCGCAGCGGCAATGTTTCGATGCAGCCTGTCACACTTGCGCCCTCCGGTGGCATCGAACAGCCTGCGCAAAGTGTGGCTCAGGAAAAAGCAAAGCAGCGTGGTGGGCTCTTTTCGTCGCTCCGCCCGCTCTTTCGCAGCAACAAGGCGGCGCGTGAAGGACGTGAGCAGAAACGCCTGAGGCAAGCCGGTGCTGTCTGTGGTGATCTGGACATTCAGGGCGAGGTTGTGGGCCGTGTGACCGGCAAGCTGCGCGGTTGTGTGATTGAGAGTGCGGTGCGCCTGCGGGAAGTGTCCGGCGTCGCGCTGAGTCAACGCGCAGTGATGGATTGTACGACAGCAGGCGCGCTCAAAAACTGGCTGGAACGGTCTGCCAAACCGGCGTTGTCGCGCAAGGGCGGGGGTCTCAAGACGATCCGTGTTGCGGCACATTATGCCTGCCGCACCCGCAACAACCAAAAAGGCGCGAAGCTGTCGGAGCATGGCAAGGGCCGCGCGATTGATATTTCGGCTTTCAAGCTAAACGACGGCACGGAAGTAAGCGTGCTGACCGGATGGAACACGCGCAGCTATTCCCAAGCGCTGCGGCGGATGCACAAAGAGGCCTGCGGACCGTTTGGCACGGTGCTTGGCCCCAACGCGAACCGTTTTCATCGCGATCACTTCCACTTCGACACCGCGCGCTACCGCTCGGGCAGCTATTGCAAGTGATCAGAGCGAAATTGGTTGAACCTATAGAATGAATTGTCGCCTGACCCGTTGAAATCTGTGATTTCAGGCAGGGTTGGGGGGCAATTTCACTGGCTTCTGCTCTAGTGCAGCATGATCTTTGGCGCAGGCCGCAGATAGATCGGCCCAAGGAACATTCCGCCGTCGCGAAAGGCCAGCGTCAGGTCCATCGTGTCCGGCCCGCCGCTCATATTTGCCAGCGCATTCAGCAGCAGCTCCCCTTGTTGGCGCAGACCTGCATCCACAAAGCCTGCCTTCTCTGCAAGATCGAGGATTTGACGCCAGTTTTCCAGCCTCAGATTGAGGTTGCCATCCGGCGTGCCATCCATTGCGATTTGCAAGCCACCCTTGGCGTTCAACCGCAGTGCGCCCCAGATCAGGTCCACTTCGGTTAGATCAACAGCGCGGGGCTGTGGGCGGCGGTCCTCCAGCGTGGTGCGATCGAGCGGCAGATCAAACAGCACAGTGATATCCGCGACGAAGGCGTCAAAGCTGAGCGGCCAGTCATTTGGCAGCACAAGGGCGTTGCGGATCACGTCACCGGGCGTGAGCGTGGTGGCATCAAGAGCAAAGCGGTAACGGGCAGGCATGGATGCGTCCTGAGTGATGGCCACCCGCAAATCATCCGCGCTGAGCAGGTTCCCACGCAGATCATTTGCCTGCCATGGTCCGCTCACGGCGCTGAGTTCCTCCAGTTCAAGCGCTGTGCCCGGATGCAGCCGCAGGTCCGCCTGTGCGCCCTGGGCTTTGAGGGTCAGCGTCCCATCAGGGGTCGCCAACCGCACAGTGTCTTCGGGCAGGCGCAGGGTCACATCGCCGGGCCAATAGGCCGGCACGCTGAGCGTCAGCGCGGAGGCATCAAAGGCGACGCCGGTGTCCGGGTCCGCAAGCGCGATGTCCGAAACCGTGGTCCCTAGCCGCAGCGGAAACCCCGAAACCTCGACGCTGCGCGTCTTGGCCTGCCATCCTTCGGTACGGCGGGCATCAAACCAACCGGTCACGCTGCGCTCTGCGATGGTGGCAGCGAGCCACCACCAGCCGCACCACAGCACAGCCAAGACAACGCAAACCTTGATCAAAAGGCGCATGGCGACCCCTTTAACTTTACCCTCAGATGCGGTTTACGCAGACCAGCAACAAAGGACCAGAGCAATGGCAATGTGGGTTTTTGGATACGGGTCGCTTTTGTGGAACCCCGGCTTTGACATCGCGGAAAGCGTGGTTGGCACACTGCCGGGTTATGCGCGGTCTTTTTGCATGCGCTCCATCCACCACCGCGGCACCGCAGACGATCCCGGTCTGGTGCTGGCGCTGGATGAGCAACCCGACCACGCCTGCATCGGCATGGCCCTGCGCGTGGCACCGGGGCGGGAAACCGAAACGCTGGCGTACCTGCGCGAACGCGAGCTGATTTCGTCGGCCTATCTGGAAAAGAACCTTGCGGTGACGCTTGAGGACGACCGCGTGGTTGAAGCAGTGGTCTATGTGATTGATGAAGCGCATGAGCAGTATTGTGGTGGGCTGCCTTTGGAAGAGCAGGCGCAGATCATCGCAAAAGCTGTTGGCGGGCGCGGGCCGAACACCGAATATCTCTACAACACGGCAGATCATTTGCATGAGGTGGGGCTGAATGACCCCGACCTTGAATGGCTCAGCCACCGGGTTCGCGCGCTGTGCGCATAATTCCTTGGCAACAGGCCCGCATTTCGGTGTAGCGTGCCTCCAAAGCAGAAAAAAGTGGTCAGGAGCAGCGGCCAAATGGCGCAAACAGAGCGCACAGAAAAACTCCAGTTCTCGCAACCGGTGCGTCAGATTTCTCTGATGCTTATTGTGCTTGGCCTGACCGGTTTTGGCGCGTTCCTTGCGCTGCCGTCGGTCTATCCGATTTTTGCGCCCAACCCCTACCTCAATGGGGTGATCCTTTTTGTTTTTGTGATCGGTGTGTTTGCCTGTTTCTATCAGGTGGTTCAGCTCATCGGCTCTGTCCGCTGGATCGAAAACTTCGCCTCAGCCAAGCCGGACCCGGACACTGTCGCGCCACAGTTGCTCGCTCCGCTGGCCTCTCTGTTGCGTACGCGCGGTGCGCGGATGCAGGTGAGCGCGACGTCGACCCGCTCTATTCTTGATTCCGTTTCCACCCGGATTGATGAGGCGCGCGAAATCACGCGTTATATCGTCAACATGCTGATTTTCCTTGGCCTTTTGGGAACGTTTTACGGCTTGGCCACCACCGTTCCGGCGGTTGTGGACACGATCCGTAGCCTCGCGCCTTCAGAGGGAGAAGGCGGTGTCGATGTCTTTAGCCGTTTGATGACAGGTCTTGAGGCACAGTTGGGCGGGATGGGCGTGGCCTTTGGATCGTCGCTCTTGGGCCTTGCGGGATCCCTTGTGGTGGGCCTGCTGGAACTTTTTGCAGGCCACGGTCAGAACCGATTTTATCAGGAACTTGAGGACTGGCTCAGCTCCATCACCCGTGTGGGCTTTAGCGCAGGTGAGGATGCGACAGGCGAGCAGGCCGCGATGGCGGGCGTGGTCGATCACATGGCCGAGCAGATGGAAAGCCTGCAACAGGTGATCCGTGCCTCAGACACAAGCCGCGCAATGGTGGACGAAAAGCTGGGTCGTTTGGCCGATGCTGTGGACCGCATGACCGAACGCATGCAGGTCGACAACCACTCCACCGCTGCGTTGGAACAGATTGCAGCGGGTCAGGAGCGGATGATTGCGGCGATTGAAGCGCAGGAAAATTCGGGTGATGGCATGGACGCCGAAAGCCGGATGCGCCTGCGCTCGATTGACGTACAAATGCTGCGCATCCTCGAAGAAATCTCAGCCGGACGACAGGAAACCATGGCTGAACTGCGCCTTGATCTGTCCCGCCTGATCGAAGCGACGGCAAAGACCACACCCCGCCCGCCCCAACCGCGCCGTGTGCGCGCGCCGGAAAAACCCGGCGGAGGGGAGCGGTAGATGGCCCTCTCCCGTCGGACGGGCACGCGGTTTCAGGGCTCCATCTGGCCCGGCTTTGTGGACGCGATGACGGGGCTCTTGCTGGTCCTGATGTTCGTGCTCACCATCTTTATGGTGGTGCAGTTTGTGCTCACGGAACGGATCACCGGACAGGAAACCGAATTGAATGCGCTGGCCGGAGAGGTTGCGGCGCTGGCGCAGGCGTTGGGGTTGGAAGAAACAACGAACGCCCAGCTTGAGACCCGGCTTGGCGCACTGAATGCCTCTCTCAACAACACGCAGGACGATTTGTCAGAGGCGCAAAACCAGATCGCACAGCAACAATCGCTGATCACCGCATTGACGCAGGAGCGTGATGCAAATGTGGCGGCGCTGCGCGAAGCAGGCGCTGAGATTACGCAGTTTGAAGCACAGGTGGCCGGGTTGCTCGCGCAGCGCGACACGGCCCTGGGAGAGCGCGATACCGCCCGCGCGGAGATCGAAAATCTGGAAAACAGGCAGGCGGAATTGATCAGCGATCAAGAAGCGCTCAATCTTGCGTTGGCCAGTGCACGCTCTGAGGTCAACGCGCAGACTGAGGCGGCACGCCTTGCGGCAGCCCGGCGGGAGGCGCTGGATGCGCTTGTGGCAGATCTACGCGCGCGCAATGCGGCCAGTGCAGAGGAAACCGCAGATTTGCAAAGTCAATTGGACCAGGCGGCCCAAGCGCTCAGCGCTGAGGAAGCGGCGCGTCTGGCTGAAGCGGCGGCTGCGCAAGCCCTGCGCGACCGGCTCGCGGATGCGGATACGGAACTGACTGCGATGACACTGGCGTTGGAGGCACAACGCAAGGAAGCGGAAGACACCCTGACACTGCTTGCCGCGGCCCGCGCGGCGGAAGGCGATCTTGATGCACAACTGTCTGAGGCACTCATCCGTTTACAGTCGGCCCAAGCTCAGGTCGAAGTGGGTGCAGAGGCTCAGACTGCGCTGACGCAGGCCGAGGCAGAGCTGGCACAGCTGCGTGCAGAACAAGCGGAAACGCTGACTGAATCCGAACAACAGCTTGCCGCATTGCGCGCGGAAATCGCGGCGCGGGCGCAAGTAAACGCAGCGCTGAGTGATGATCTGACGCAATTGAGGGCACAGGTGGCCGAGCAGGAGGCCGCAGCCGCTGATTTGACTAGTGACCGTGAAGAATTGCGCGCTCGACTGGCGGTCGCTGTGGCCGCGCGTCTGGCGGCGGAAAGTGTCGCCAGCGATCAAAGCACAGATGCGCAGAAGCAGGCGGCGCTTTTGGCGACCGCGCAAAACGCGTTGGCGTCGGAACAGGCGGCAAGCGCAGAAGCGCAGCGCCAAACAGAACTGCTCAACCAGCAGGTTGCGGCACTCCGGACGCAGTTGGGTAACCTGCAGGCGTTGCTGGATGAAGCGCAGGTTCGGGATGCTGCAAAATCTGTTGAGTTGCAGTCTCTTGGCTCTGAGCTGAACACAGCACTGGCGCGTGTCGCAGCAGAAGAACGCCGCCGTGCTGAGTTGGAGGCCGCCGAACGTATCCGTCTGGAGGCAGAAGCGAAAGCTCTGGCGGAAGAAACGCAAGCATTGCAAGCGCAGACGAAGGACCTTGAACAATATCGGTCGGAATTCTTTGGCCGATTGCGCGATGTTTTGGGTGCACAAGATGGCGTGAGGATTGAGGGGGACCGCTTTGTTTTCTCCTCCGAAGTCCTCTTCCCGCCCGGCGGTGCCGTGCTGTCGCGTGAGGGGCGGGCAGAGATTGCCAAGGTGGCCAACATCCTGCGGTCTGTTGCCGGTGACATCCCGGCTGAGATTGACTGGGTGATCCGGGTGGATGGGCACACCGATGACGTGCCGCTTTCGGGTGTGGGCGAGTTTGCCGACAACTGGGAGCTCAGTCAGGGGCGCGCCCTGTCGGTTGTCAAATACATGATCAATTTTCTTGGCATCCCGCCGGATCGGCTGGCTGCAAATGGATTTGGGCAGTATCAGCCTGTGGCCCTCGGGGATAGTGATGACGCGCGTGCGCAAAACCGGCGCATTGAGCTGAAGTTTACCGAGAAATAGAGGGTGGGTTGTGGCCTGCATGGTCGCCTCAGAGCAGAAACCGCACAGCCTGCATCACTTAACTCTGCCTGAAATTAAAGATTTCAACGCGTTACGTGATGCTTTGTGGTGCAGCTAAATCCGATTTCTCTCTGGAGAGCGCGCAAGAAGACCCAAGCGGTGATGGGCGTCCCGGAACGCCCCTTTGCCAAATGTGGTAGCCTGTGCGGTCCCGCGAGCGACGGTCACTGTTTTGGTGTGACGGTAACCTTCGTGATCTGTGTGCTGATCACCTCACCTTCGCGAAGGAGTTCCACCGTCCCCTGATAGGCTCCCGGCGTCCAGCCTCGGCGGCTCCGCTTGCCAATTGCGCGAAACGCCTGTGCGTGATTGCGCTCAAACTGTTTCTCCTGCTGCAAGACTTCCCCATCAGGTCCGCTGAGTGTCAGACGCAAAACATCGTCCTTGAGGGTGCCAAACGTGAACCCGAAAACCACCATGGCGGGTGCGTCGGAAGGCAAGATATCGGCTGCGGCACTGCCGGCTTTCACGTCCTTGTAGGCTGGTATTTCGGACGCAATACCCAGATGGATGACGCCGCCGGGTTGATAGGCCGGGGTCTTTGCCCAAAGCGTGCTGTCTCCGGGGGTGTTGCAAGTGATCGTTCCGTCGGGGTCAAAGGGGTCGATCTTTTTTCCGTCTTTGCGAACGGATAAATGCAGATGTGGAAACTCCGCGCGCCCTGACTGGCCGATTTGGCCCAGTACATCACCCGCCTTGACCTCCTGGTTGTTGCGCGTGGTCACAGAGCCGTTTTTGAGGTGGCAATACTGTGTTTCCCAGCCGCCGGGATGCACAAGCACCACGCCGTTGCCGCATTCGCGCCCTTCGATGGCATCTGCCGTTGCCTTGGAATAACCGCCATCAGACATGCCGTCGCGGTAGGCGCGCACGCGTCCATCTGCTGCGGCCAATACATCAACACCAATCTCCATATCTGCGCGGGTGGGCACTGCGAAATCGGTTCCCTTGTGCCCATCGTAGCTGAGCGGGCGACATTGATAATCGCTGAACCCTTCGCTGTCATCGTGGTCCATGTATTGCTGGATGTAGCAGGTATCACCCAACGTGCAGTCTACGGGAAGATGCAAAAGAAAGTCCTCCGCCAGCGCGGGGCTGGCGAAGGACACTATCATTGCCGCAATGGCGGCGCGGATCATTCTGCTGTCAAAAGCGGTGGCTTGTCACCCGAGATTTTGCGCGTCTCGGGATCAAGGATCGTGAGGTCAAGTTCGCCTTTCTTGACGCCCACTTTGACAACGCCACCCTTGGCCAGCTTGCCAAACAGCAGCTCCTCGGCCAGTGGTTTTTTGATGTGTTCCTGAATGACACGGCCCAAGGGGCGCGCGCCCATTTTGTCGTCATAACCCTTGTCAGCCAGCCATTCGGCGGCTTTCTTGGACAGTTCGAACGTCACGTTGCGGTCCATCAGTTGCGCTTCAAGCTGCAGCACAAACTTCTCAACCACACGCAGAATCACTTCTTTTGGCAGCGCGGCAAAGCTGATCACAGCGTCCAGACGGTTGCGGAATTCGGGCGTGAAGGTCCGTTCAATCGCGGCTGTGTCCTCGCCTGTACGCCGATCGCGGCCAAAGCCGATCGCCTCTTTCGCCTGCTCGGCGGCACCCGCGTTTGATGTCATAATCAGTACGACATTACGGAAATCAACCGTGCGGCCATTGTGATCGGTCAGCTTGCCGTGGTCCATGACCTGCAACAGGATATTGTAGACATCCGGGTGCGCCTTTTCCATCTCGTCGAGCAGCAGAACGCAATGTGGATGCTGGTCCACACCGTCCGTCAGCATGCCGCCCTGATCAAAGCCGACATAGCCGGGAGGGGCACCGATGAGCCGGGAAACCGCATGTTTTTCCATGTACTCGGACATATCAAAGCGCAGCAGTTCGACACCCAGAGTATCGGCCAGTTGCTTGGCCACTTCGGTTTTGCCGACACCGGTTGGCCCTGCAAAAAGGTAGTTGCCGATGGGCTTTTCCGGCTCCCGCAGGCCAGCACGGGCCAGCTTGATGGCCGATGACAGCGCTTCAATCGCCTTGTCCTGACCAAAGACGACACGTTTCAGGGAGGCTTCAAGGTCCTTGAGCACCACAACATCGTCCTTGGAGACGTTCTTGGGCGGGATGCGGGCAATTTTGGCAACGACGCCTTCGATCTCTTTGGTGCCGATGGTCTTGCGGCGTTTGGAGGCGATGACGAGATGTTGGGCCGCACCCGCCTCATCAATCACGTCAATCGCGCTATCAGGCAGCTTGCGGTCGTTGATGTACCGCGCGGCCAACTCAACAGAGGTTTTGATGGCATCAGAGGTGTATTTGACCGAATGGTGATCCTCAAAATAGGGCTTGAGGCCCTTGAGGATTTTCACCGCGTCCTCGACCGATGGCTCATTCACGTCGATCTTCTGGAAGCGACGCGACAGCGCGCGGTCTTTCTCAAAATGCTGACGGAATTCCTTGTAGGTGGTGGAGCCCATCGTGCGCAGCTTGCCGCCTGCCAACGCAGGTTTCAGCAGGTTGGAGGCGTCCATCGCGCCGCCGGAGGTCGCACCGGCCCCGATCACAGTGTGGATTTCGTCGATGAACAGCACCGCATCGTCGTGTTCTTCCAACTCGGAAACCACGGCTTTGAGCCGTTCCTCAAAATCACCGCGGTAGCGTGTTCCGGCCAGCAACGCACCCATGTCGAGTGAATAGATCGTTGTCTCGGACAGGACCTCAGGCGTTTCACCGGCAACAATCTGACGCGCCAGACCTTCGGCGATGGCAGTTTTGCCGACGCCGGGGTCGCCCACCAGAAGCGGGTTGTTTTTGCGGCGGCGGCACAGGACCTGAATACAACGCTCCACCTCAAGATCGCGACCGATCAGGGGGTCAATATCGCCCTCACGGGATTTGGCGTTGAGATCCACGCAGTATTTCTCAAGCGCGGATTCCTTCTTTTCACCTTCTGTGACACCCTGCGTCTCTTCTTCATGCTCTGGTGCGCCGGCCACGGGCCGCGCCTCACCATATGCCGGGTCTTTGGCGACGCCATGGGCGATGTAGTTCACCGCGTCATAGCGGGTCATGTCCTGTTCTTGCAGGAAGTATGCCGCGTTGCTTTCGCGTTCGGCAAAGATCGCGACGAGCACGTTCGCGCCGGTAACTTCAGTCCTGCCCGAGGATTGCACATGGATTGCCGCGCGCTGGATCACGCGCTGGAAGGCGGCCGTGGGCACGGCCTCTGATCCGTCGACATCGGTGACCAGATTGCTCAGGTCCTCATCGACGAACTCCACCAGCGTGTCGCGCAGTTCGTCCACATCGACAGAGCAGGCTTTCATCACCTGTACCGCGTCGGGTTCATCAATCAGGGCGAGCAACAGATGCTCCAACGTGGCGAATTCATGCCTGCGGGCATTGGCCAGGGCCAGTGCGGAATGGATTGCCTGCTCAAGTGTATTTGAGAATGAAGGCACGTACGTGCTCCTTATCCTGTGGGGTCGGTGAGGGTGCTGTGGTATAACAGTGCCCCGGTCCGACCATGGCCTCTTAGTATTAGAGTTTGGTTGATCATCGCCCAGCTTCAAGCATTTTCTTTAAAAAATCGGTCACATTTGCCGTGAGTGAGTCACTTTACCCTCATTTTGTGCATTCAAAAACTGTCTTTGCGTTTTCGGATTTCGGCAAAAACATCTGCGTCGGGGGCGGTTTGCATCCCCAAAGTAGCGCGAATGCCGGGATCGGCGGGGCGCAGGAAGGGATTTGTATCAAGTTCGGTTTGAAGGGTCGAAGGCACCGTAGGTGTCCCTTTGGCGCGCGCGGCATCGATGTCGCTGGCCCTTGATATAAGTGCCGCGTTTTCGGGATCAACCGTCAGCGCGAACTTTGCATTGGACGCGGTGTATTCATGGCCTGAGCAAATCAACGTCTTGGGCGGGAGCGCCATCAACTTTTGCATCGACGTCCACATTTGCGCAGGCGTTCCCTCAAACAAACGTCCACAGCCGAGTGCCATCAGGCTATCCGCAGTGAAACAGGCGCTGGCCCCCGGCACGTGAAACGCGATGTGTCCAACGGTATGACCGGAGACGTCAAAAATCTCTGCCTCCAACGCCCCCAGCGTCACTTTATCACCCTCAGCCACGGCACGATCCAGATCAGGCAGGCGGTTTGCATCCGCTTTGGCCCCGACGACCTGCGCGGGGTGTTCGGCCAGCAAGTCAGCAAGCCCATCAATGTGGTCCCAGTGGTGATGCGTCAGCCAGACCTGAGTGGCGCGCCAGCCGCGCGCTGCCAATTCCGCCTTGATCGGCCCGGCCTCGGGCACGTCGATCACGGCGACTTCTCCGCTGTCACCGTCGCGCAAAAGGAACGCGTAGTTGTCGCTCAGACAGGGGATGGTGATCAGATCAAAGGCCATGGCGCATTCCTTTCAGATGGTTATGTTAGCGCCAGACTGACACTGACAAGGCCGGGCCGCAATGCACCTTGATGTCCAAGACTTGCGCAATTTTTACTACCGCAGCGCGCTGGGCCGTGCAGCGCAGAAATCCTTGCGCGGGCGGTTGCTTGAATTCTGGCCAGAAGCCAAGGGCCAGACCGTCGTGGGTTTTGGCTTTGCCGCGCCGCTGCTGCGCCCCTATCTCAAGGACGCGCGGCGGGTGATTACGCTGATGCCAGGGCCGCAGGGCGTGATGCCGTGGCCGGCAGGCATGCCCAACACGTCTGTATTGACCGAAGAAACGCTGTGGCCGATTGAGACGGGACATGTGGACAAACTTGTGGTGTTGCACGGGCTCGAGACCAGTGAGCGCCCTGCAGATCTGCTGGAGGAATGCTGGCGCGTGCTGGGGCCGGGGGGACGTGTGCTGTTTATCGTGCCCAATCGTGCGGGCCTTTGGGCTCGGCGTGATGCCACGCCCTTTGGGTATGGGCGGCCCTATTCCTCAAGCCAGCTCGATATGCAGTTGCGCAAGCACCAGTTTTTGCCGGAACGCCATCTGGGCGCACTCTATCAGTTCCCCTCGCACCACCGCGTCTGGATGAAGTCCGCGGGGATTTTTGAACGGGTCGGGCGCTATATGCCTGCGATGTTGGCAGGGGGCGCGTTTATGGTTGAAGCGACCAAGCTGGTCTATCCGCCAAAAGGGACCGCCGTGCGCGAACGTCGCCGTGCCCGCATGCAGGTCGGCGTGGCCAAACCTGTCGCGGGGCGCATGGGCGGTTGAGACGCTCGGCTACCTGTCGCCGAACATATCGCCCAATCCGCCCAGCAACGACCCTTCGCCTTTGCTGCCGCCGGGCCCTGCGGCGCGCAGAATGCGGTCCGCGAGGCGCGAGAACGGCAGGCTTTGAAGATAGACCGTACCGGGACCACGCAGGGTGGCAAGGAAGATGCCTTCGCCCCCAAACACCATCGACTTGAGGTTGCCAGCGCGTTCGATGTCATATTCAACGCCGCCCGTCATGGCCGCAAGGCAGCCCGTGTCCACACGCAAGACCTCACCGGTTTGCAGCTCCCGTTTGATCACCGTGCCACCCACGTGGATAAACGCCATCCCATCACCGCGCAGGCGTTGCAGGATGAACCCTTCACCGCCAAAGAACCCGGCCCCCAGTTTGCGCTGCAACGCGATGTCGGTTGAGGTGCCGTATGCCGCACATAAAAACGCGTCCTTCTGGCAGATCAGCTCTCCGCCCAGCGTCGCCATATCAAGCGGAATGATCTTGCCTGGATAGGGGGCTGCAAACGCTACGCGTTTCTTGCCTTCTGCGGTGTTGGTAAAATGGGTCATGAAAATGGATTCGCCTGTCAGCACCCGTTTGCCGACATTCAGCAGCGAATCCATGATCCCGCCAGAGGGGCGCGAGCCATCCCCCAGCCGCGTCTCAAACCCGATGCCGTCGTCCATGTAGTTCATCGCTCCAGCCTCAGCGATCACGATCTCGGCCGGGTCAAGCTCAACCTCGACGATCTGCATGTCGTCGCCGAAAATCTCATAGTCTACTTCATGGCACTGCATGTTTTTCTCCTTTGGCTCCTGCGGTCGGGGTTACAGGAAACTCCATTCCCCGGCACCTGACTGATAAAGCGCCGTGAGCACGCCGATTGATTCAACCGTGTTCTCTGGGCTGATGGCGATGTCGGCCAGCGCGACGGCCTTGCTGATGGTGCCTGCCTCCAGCAGATCAAGGTAGAATTGCCGACCTGCCGCGTCGGACGCCCGGTCCAGCACATTGAGATAAATGCGCTCAAGGAAGTCCGCATTGCTCAACACATCCGGATCGCCAAAGTTGTTCGCAAACTCGTCGCTGCGCATCAGGTCTTCGGCAAGAAACACATCGCTCAACCCGTCGCGCTCTGTGGCACCGATGTAGAAATTCAACCCCGGCAGATCAATCGCCCCATCCCGGTTCAAGGCCGCTTCATAGAGGAGGGCGACACGTTCCGCGGTGATGAAATCATCCGGCGCGCCTGCACCATCCAGCGCAGATCCTGCACCCAGCGTGACAGTTTGATCGTCAAAGATGAGCGTCTCTATGCCAAAGAGCTTGTCGCGCTCCCCGTTGGCACCCTGCACAACGGCATAATCCTGCCCTCCGGTGATCGTCCAGGTGCTGCGTGCACCTGCAAAAATGGCGTGGTCGCCACTGCCAGCCATTTCGTTAGTGTCGGACCCGATCAGCACATCGTTGCCCTCTTGGCCGCTCAACGTGTCCCGCCCGCTGCCGCCGGTCAGCACATCAGTGCCGGTGCCACCATAAAGCGCATCATCACCAGCCTGCCCAAAAAGCCAGTCATCACCGCCTGCGCCGTGCACCTCATCGGAACCGCCGCCAGCATAGACATTCTGTGCGCGGGCGTCCCCGGTGACCCGGTCCGTTCCTGCGCTGCCGATGAATTCCTCGACGATGGTGCCGGGCATTATTTCGAGATGTGGAACCAAGTTGCTGGAATCAAACCGCTCGCGGAATGCGCTTGCGTTGAAATCGTAGATGTCGATTTCCTGCATCTTGTCAAAAAAGAGCCCCGTGTCGAAGTCAAACCTCAACTCAGCGCCGATGTCCAACCTGCTGGCATCAACCTTGTCATAGCCACCCGTGTCCACGAGCGTCCAGGGCGTGAGGACTGAGACGTTCCAATCCGTGCCGGTGACTTCCCAAATCCCGTCATAGTTCAACCGATAGGTGTCAGCGATTTCATCCTGCGCAGGCGTGTAGATGTTCATCAGCGCCGCAATATCCAGACTGCGATAGCCGCTGATGTGGCCCGTGAAGTCAACAAAAGTTGTTGTACTGTCAGCCAAGGACAGCAGATTGGCCCCGTTGTAGGACATGGTGGCAATCAGACCGGTGTCATCCTGACTCTGGGCAAACTCCGGCATCGGCCCATCGAACGTGTGGCTTAGGCCGAGCGCATGGCCCAGCTCGTGGGAGAGGACCTCATGGAAGCTGAATTTTTCGAAACTCAACCCTATGTCGACAAAGACGTGACCGTCTGTGCGCGTCTCGTCCGGCAGGCTGGCGTAGCCGCCCGGGATCATGTTGTGCGCCCCGAACCCGACAAGGCCGGTGTTGTCCGTGGCTTCGACAAACGTGAGAGAGGTGAACCGGGACAAATAGTCGAAATAGAATTCTGCAACCTGCTGTTCCTGCGCCGTAAACGGCCTGAACATCAGGTCCTCACCGTCAGGAATGTTGGGCGTATAGGGACGCCCGTCCGGATCTGTCAGAAAGCTGTAACTGATCACGTCACGTTCAAAACGATAACCGCTGTCGAGCGCCTTCCAGTGTGTGTCCAGAAATGCGGCGCGCTCATCGGGTGAGAGTGAGAAATACATTGATCAAATACCTCTTAATGAGATGGTGTCACAGGTCAGCTGGGTCACCGCCCCTTGCGCCGCTGCCGCCAAGCGTTGCCGATGTATTTCCACGGATAACGCCGTGCGTGGTCGCGCTCACGCTTTGCCGCTGCCAACGCCGCGCGCAATTGCATCGCTTCGCCTTGCTCTGAGGGGGCAGGGGCATCCTCAACTTGTACCGCTTGGGGTGTTTGCGTCACGCCGCGCCGGGCCACACCCACATCGCCGCCGCGCAGCCCGATGCCGGGATACAGCGTCAGCGTCCAGCCGATGTGGCGGAACATCTCGTGCAGGAAGGACGCAGACCAGCCGCTTTCGAACCAACCGTGCTTGCGGATGCAATAAACCGCACTTGCATCCAGCCGCAGTCCCCAGCTTTTCCAGAAGAGATCGTTGATCGGCTCCCCGGCAAAGAACACCTTGCCATCAGGTTTGATAAATTCTGCGACCTGCGCCAGCGTTTCCCAAGGCTTCACTGCATGATGAAGACATTCGTAGAAAAACACGCCGTCATATTCGGGTGGCAGCACCAGATCGTCAAAGTTGGATTGCCGTGCCTCAATCCCGTTGCCCAAACGATCAGCACGGGTTTGCACCAGTTTCACAAAATCGGGGTTGATGTCGACGGCCGTGACAGAACTGCCGCAGAACGCGAGGATCTCGCTCGTCATGCCCCAGCCACAGCCCAGATCGGCGATACGCGCGCCCGCGGGCAACTCGGCACACATGATCGCGGCGGTGATCGCATTCACATGCCCGCTCATCATATCCACCGCAGGGGAGGCGTATGGGTTGGCGTGATCCACATGGTTGGGCAGATCAAATGCGGTCATCTCGCTTTCTTCCTGATCCAGCGTGCGGCCCGACAGCTCGTGATAAAGTGCGATCATTTGCTCAAAGTAAGTCGCGCCAAAGGGATCAATTGTCTGATCGACCTGCGTGCCGGGAACATAGACAAAGGCGCGCTGGATGTCGTCAAAACCGGGTTGCTCAATCCCGCCGGTGCTGTCGACCCAGTCGATAAAATCATCCAGCTGATCGGGGCCAACCTTGCGGATCCATGCGGGAATGTCGGGGGCCGCATCGGGCATAGTGTCTCTCCAATGCACTTGGGTTCTGAATGTGATGACCGCGCTTAATAAGACCCGCGCGACAGAACGGACTTTGGTCTGGCATGGGGAAAAACACAATGGGTCAGACGGGGCTGGGCGCGAATCTTTCCAATCCCGCGCAAACTCCGTTACGCTGATCCAAACGGGAGGACACCAACATGAATGATCAATCCAGCGGCGCCTTGGGCAAAGGCTTTGACATCCCCGATCCTGCGACATTGCCGACGCTCAAAGGAAAGGTCTCGGATACCGAATGGGACCTGCGCGTCCAGCTTGCCGCGACATATCGGCTTTGTGCTTTGCATGGGTGGACCGACCTTGTCTTCACGCATATTTCAGCCCGCCTGCCGGATGAGGACGGCGAAGAGCGTTTCCTGATCAACCCCTACGGCATCATGTTTGATGAGATGACAGCCTCGTGTCTGGTCAAGATCGACCTGCACGGGAATATCTTTCAGGAAACACCCTATTTCATCAATCCCGCTGGTTTCACGATCCATTCCGCCATCCACGCGGCGCGTGAGAACGCAGGCTGCGTGATCCATGTGCATACGCCCTACGGCGTTGCGGTTTCTGTGCAGAACGAAGGGCTGCGGCGCTATACGCAGTTCTCGATGATCGTCAACAACGATCTGGCCTATCACGACTACGAAGGCATCGCGCTGGAGCTGGATGAACGGGAGCGGATCGTGAACGATTTGGGAGACAAGAACCTGCTGATGCTGCGCAATCACGGCACGCTGACGGTCGGGCCGAACTGCGCGATTGCTTTCCTGCGGATGTATTTCCTGGAAAACGCCTGCAAAACGCAGATTTTTGCGCAAAGTGCGGGTACCAAAAATCTCAACGAAGAACCGCAAAGCATGGCAGACACCGTGCAGGCGCAATCCGCAGCGGCCTTTCAGCCGGGATCAGGTGACAATCTGGTCTGGCCGGGTCTGATGCGCAAACTCAACCGCAGCAATCCGGGATATGATCTCTGATCCTGCCTGATTCTTTGAAAGATGAGAAAGGCCCCGGAAGTGCTGCCGGGGCCTTTCTTGTTTTCCCTGGATGGATTGGATCAGAAACCAAAGAACCCGGGGTTCAGGCCAGCGCCCTCAAAGAGGTCGGCAATGTCATCATCTACAGTATCGCCGTCGCCGCCCGCAGCGTCGCCGCCTTCTTCGCCAGCGGGGGCGGTGTTGCCAACGACGCCGTCGTCGCGCTCAGATACCGACGCCCAGTCGATGTTTGCGCTGATCAATGGATCGTCGTTGATAAAGTCGTTGACCCATGTTGCAGGGTCCTCACCCTCTTCCGGCACCGCATTGGCAAAGAGCGCGTCGTTGCCCAAATAGATCTCTGCCAGCACATTAAACGTACCTGATCGCATCTCACCGTTTTCCGCAATCGCCTGGACTTCGCTGGCGCTCACCTCATCCTGAGTTGACGCGGTTTGCACGATAAAGGCGCGTTTGGAGGCCGATGTCTCGCCCTGATCGCCATCCTCGGATTCGTAGAAGACCAGATGGAAATTGCCCGACACATCGTCTGAGAACTCAAAATCAAGCGCATCCGACGCATTGAGCAAATCAATCTGCGCCACATGGGCACCGATCTGGTCAGGCGTCACGTTGATCGTGATGTCAGTGCTGCTGGTGAAGCCGTTGGTCCAAGTCGTATCGACGACAAAGTCACCGTTTTCGTCCTGTGTGGTGCTGGTCGCCTTTTGCGGGGAACCCTCTGGCCCCTCAATGTTGGAGTTGAGCGCAGCAGTGACCGTTTCAGTGTCTTCGTTGAACTCAATCTTGAAAGTATGCTCTGCGTCATAGCGCACGTCGATGTCGTGGTCAGAGCCCTCAGGGCCCGTGACAATGAAGCTGCGGTCTGCGTCTTCGCCCTCTTCCGGGCCCTCGGTCATCACAAGCGCATCGGCCACTTCCGCACCACTTGCCCCTGATACCGTGACCAGATTAACGGGCTGGCGTGCCTCCTCAGCGGCGATTTCATCAAGGATACGCTGTGCATCAAGCTCTTCTGCGATCAGCAGAGGGTCGCGGTATTCAGGGCCAATGGGGGGGCGACCGCCCTGTTCTTCATCGCTGTCAGCGGTGTCGCCACCGTCCTCAGCGTCGGCACCTTCTTCTGCGTCATCATCCGTCAGGCCGAGGTCATCGAGCAAATCGTGCAGATCGTCCACAACGTCCTCAATATCCTGCTGAGGGTTGTCTTCGATGCTTTCAACAAAGTCGTTGATGGCCTCTTCGGCCTCCGGCTCCAGGTCTTCGCCGGGGATGAACTCTACTTCCAGATCACCGCGTGTGATTTCAACGTCGTCGTCCTGCCGCGCGTTTTCATCTGTATCCGGCGTGTCATCATCTCCGCCGCCCATCACAGCAAAGCTGAGGCCCAAAAGGGAAAGGAAACCAATGGCCAACATATGCTCATCCTCGTATTCACAGCCCGTAGATGTCCGGACTGTTGATTCAATTTTGCCAAGGATTGGTTAAAAATGTGGGCATGAGTGAGGCGAATGACGGCAACGGCGCGGCAAGATTCGTATTATTGTTTCGCAGTACTCTCCAATGGTGCCACATTTCCCCATGCTTTCGCAGGGTTGCGCTAACGGTAAGAAATAAAGAGCGCAGAGGTGGCACATCACCGCACGTTACTGTGTTGCGGTGTGTTAATCCCTCTGCTACATGGCCCCTGATTTAGCTGCCTTGACCTTGTTCAAGCCGCGCCAACGATCCGGTGTCGCGACTTCTTCGCGTATGTCCGGTCCACTGAATGAGAGGATGGACGTGTCCGAAACAGCTTCGATTTCCACCGGCATCGCACAGCGCTACGCATCTGCTGTCTTCGAGCTGGCCAAAGAGGCCAAGAAGGTCAAAGACATTGAGAGCGATCTGGATGCCCTGCAAGGCGCGCTGGACGACAGCGACGACTTCCGCAACCTGATCCACTCACCGATCTATTCCCGCGCCGAGCAGGGTGATGCGATCTCTGCCATTGCCAAAAAGATGAAGCTGTCGGCAACGACAGCAAACACGCTGGCGCTGATGGCGTCCAAGCGTCGCCTTTTTGTGCTGCCCCAGCTGGTCAAATCCCTGCGCGAGGCTATCGCCGAGGACAAAGGTGAGGTCACTGCCGAAGTGACATCCGCCAAGGCACTGACCAAAACGCAGTCAGACAAACTTGCCAAGTCGCTGAAAGAGCGGACAGGCAAAACCGTAACACTTCAAACGACCGTTGATGAAACTCTTATCGGTGGTCTTATCGTCAAAGTGGGCTCCAAGATGATCGACACGTCGATCCGCTCGAAGCTCAATTCCCTCCAGAATGCAATGAAAGAGGTCGGATAAATGGGTATCCAAGCTGCAGAGATTTCTGCGATCCTGAAAGACCAGATCAAGAACTTTGGTCAAGAAGCTGAGGTGGCCGAGGTTGGTCGCGTGCTCTCCGTCGGCGACGGCATCGCGCGCGTCTACGGTCTGGACAGCGTTCAGGCCGGTGAGATGGTCGAATTCCCCGGTGGTATTCAGGGCATGGCTCTGAACCTCGAATCCGACAACGTCGGTGTGGTGATCTTCGGCTCTGACCGTGACATCAAAGAAGGCGACACCGTCAAGCGTACCAACTCCATCGTGGACGTGCCGGTTGGCAACGAGCTGCTGGGTCGTGTTGTGGACGGTCTGGGCAACCCCATTGACGGCAAAGGCCCCATCGGTGCCAAGGCCCGCGGTGTTGCGGACGTTAAAGCGCCGGGCATCATCCCGCGGAAATCTGTGCATGAGCCAATGGCGACCGGTCTCAAGTCCGTGGACGCGATGATCCCGATTGGCCGTGGCCAGCGTGAATTGATCATCGGCGACCGTCAGACCGGCAAAACCGCCGTGGCGCTTGACGCGATCCTGAACCAGAAATCCTACAATGAGGCCGCAGGCGACGACGAGTACAAGAAACTCTACTGCGTCTATGTGGCCATCGGCCAGAAGCGCTCCACCGTGGCGCAGCTGGTTAAAAAGCTCGAAGAGAGCGGCGCGATTGAGTATTCCATCGTTGTGGCCGCAACCGCGTCCGACCCCGCTCCGATGCAGTTCTTGGCACCTTACGCCGCGACAGCTATGGCGGAATTCTTCCGCGACAATGGCCGTCACGCGCTGATCATCTACGACGATCTGTCCAAGCAGGCTGTTTCTTATCGTCAGATGTCGCTGCTGCTGCGTCGCCCACCGGGCCGCGAAGCCTATCCTGGCGACGTTTTCTACCTCCACTCCCGTCTGCTCGAGCGTTCTGCGAAGCTGAACGAAGATTTTGGTGCGGGTTCCCTGACGGCGCTGCCCGTCATTGAGACGCAGGGTGGCGACGTGTCCGCCTTTATTCCAACCAACGTGATTTCGATCACCGACGGTCAGATCTTCCTCGAAACTGAACTCTTTTATCAGGGCATCCGCCCTGCGGTGAACACCGGTCTGTCGGTTTCGCGTGTGGGTTCCTCCGCTCAGACCAAGGCGATGTCCTCGGTTGCGGGTCCGGTGAAGCTGTCTCTCGCACAGTACCGCGAAATGGCGGCCTTTGCGCAGTTCGGCTCTGACCTTGATGCTGCCACTCAGCAGTTGCTGAACCGGGGCGCGCGCCTGACTGAGCTGATGAAGCAGCCACAGTATTCGCCGCTGACCAACGCGGAGATCGTTTGCGTGATCTATGCAGGCACCAACGGCTATCTCGACAAACTGCCTGTCAGCGATGTGGGCCGTTGGGAGCAAGGTCTTCTGGCGCACCTGCGTGGCAAGAACGCGGATTTGCTCAAGGACATCTCGGACAATGACCGCAAGGTAAAAGACGAGCTGGAAGACAAAATCAAAGCTGCGCTCGATTCATACGCCGCTGACTTCGCTTAAGGAGAGATAAGCCAATGGCAAATCTCAAGGACCTTAAAAACAGGATCACGTCGGTCAAATCGACCCGCAAGATCACCAAAGCCATGCAAATGGTTGCCGCGGCGAAACTTCGCCGCGCGCAGGAGGCGGCCGAGGCGTCGCGCCCCTACACAGAGCGTTTTAACGCTGTGATGGCGGGGCTCGCGGCTTCTGTTGGCGGATCTGACTCAGCGCCCAAACTGCTTTCGGGCACCGGGTCTGATCAGGTGCAACTGTTGATCGTCATGACCTCTGAGCGGGGGCTGTGCGGTGGTTTCAACACGAACATCGTGAAGAAAGCGCGCGCCATGGCCAACGAACTGCTGGGCGCTGGCAAAACCGTCAAGATCCTGACCGTCGGCAAAAAAGGCCGCGACCAGCTCAAGCGCGATCTGGGTGATCATCTGATCGGTCACGTCGACATGACAGAGGTTAAACGCCTGAGCTATCCAGACGCACAGGGCATTGCCAAGGACGTGTTGGGCCGCTTTGACGCGGGTGAATTTGACGTCGCGACACTGTTCTACGCTGACTTTGTCAACGTGGTCAGCCAGATCCCTCAAGCCCAGCAGATTATCCCTGCCAAGTTTGAGGATGCGGGCGAAGAAGAGGGTGCAGCAACCCTGTTCGATTACGAACCTTCCGAAGAAGCGATCCTTGCCGACCTGCTGCCACGCGGTGTCGCCACGG
>JBGCDV010000014.1:0-62215 GCA_045105735.1 Sulfitobacter sp.
GGTAGCGATCTTTGAATACATCAACGGCTTCTATAATCCGCGACGCCGCCACTCAGCACTGGGCTGGAAAAGCCCTGTCGCCTTCGAACGAAAGGTGGCCTAAACGAGCACTTGGAGCGGCACAAAAGCGCGACAGGTCCACTGCTGACAAAAATAAGACTGAGCATGGTGACGCTCGACAAGGCGGGTTTTGGTTCTTGGGATACGCTTGCCAGCCAAGTCTATTTCAGCCCTCACCCAAAGCGCGAGCAAGCTTCTTGGAATCTGTAGACGAGCATTTCTCGAATGGCATATCTGCTACTAAAGAGGTGCGTAGAGCGAAGGATAGCTTCGCCGCCCGCCAACGCTACACACAAACTCAAACACTCATTGACCAAGCTCTGCGTGGATGGGGCGAGGCCTTCGCCTACTCTACGTCACGCTCCACAATGAAAGATCTAGCGTGATGGCCGTGATGAGAGCCTTTTGGGGCTGTCAGTCGTGAGGAGATGATCAGCGAAGCCTTTGAGCAAGAATTCTACTGGAGCCACCTACCCGCCCAGCGCGATCTAGTATCGCTAACGCTCAAATCACGCAGCGCTTCTAGAGTAGGCGCTGACCCAACCCGGGTCCCTGTGAATTCATCCTATCCTCGCCAGTAAGGACCCAAATATGAACCCTTTACCGACCACGTCTTCCCAACGGGGCATACTGTCAAATCTATTCGTACCGATCAAGCGGACCTTTCGGTGGTTGGCTTTTGCCTGCGTCGCGACCAGCGTGACAGGATGTGCACAGGTGACCGCTGTGCCCGTCACGCCTCAAAACCCAGCACCCAAGGGTCTTCCCTTTTATGGCTTCAAGCCGATCCTGATTGTGACTGGAGCGACGTCCAAGGTGGAAATCATTCCCAACCTTAACGAACGCTACGCTTTGCAACTCAACACTCTGCTGGCCAAAAACCATGCGAAGGTCACAATCCGCGAGAATGGCACCATTGCCGATATCGACGCCAATATGGACGGCACCGCTATCATCAGCTTTTTTGAGAAAGCATTGGACAAAATCCCAACGGGCGACACAAAAAGCGCATCTTTGGGCGCGCAGGGCGAAGTCGTTGTCTATGAGTTTGTCTTTCACCCTGACAACACCCTGTCGCTTCGACGCCTAGGCCATACCAAGCTAGCGTATGACGCTCCGGTCCCGCAGCTTGTTGATGCGGCTGGTAAGCCTTCGGATACGATCGGCAGCGTCGCACCGGTGGACGACTGATGCTCAGGGCGGATGAATTGCGAAAGGCGTGCGAGGCGACGATCCGCGATTTCGAAGGGCACCCGGACGTTCTGTCAATCGGGATCGGTGAAGTCTTTAGCGGCGGCCAACCCGCGCGATTGCACGGGCTGATTTTTGTTGTCGAGGAAAAGGATCAGGCCATGGGGCCTATTCTGCCCCGAAGCTACACCTTTAACGGGGTCGAGATCCCGGTGGATGTCCAATGCGTCCCCAAAAAGGAATTTCAGCTGAAAAACAACTTTATCGATGGGTCTGACCTGTTGGTGTCTGGCCAGGTCGGACGGCAAGGGACGCTTGGACTTGTTGTGAGGGAGGCCGGTGGCCAAGGACGTACATTTGGCATTACGAACGCACATGTTGTGACGCGTCCGAGCGAAAACCATATGGGTGATCCCATAGATGCCGTTATCGGCGGTGCCACCCGGCGGATCGGACGCGTCGCCTATCATTCCGACTATCAAACAGGACGGCGCAACCGGGTTGACCTCGCGCTCGTGGCGCTCAACGCGTCTGGCGTCGCGCAGGCGCGGTTGCACAGGATCCAGACAATCAACGGCAGTGTCAAAGGCTCGGGACGACTAAGTTTTTCACGCTTTGGTGGTGCCTTGCGAACACATACCTACAGTGGCTCTGCCGGACTTGCACGGCATGTGGTAAATTGCGGCATGCTCAGCGAACATCCGGCCGTTGTTCTTGAGGACGACGGCGTACCGATGGAATTTGGCCGCACGTTTATATTCTCTCGTTTGTCTGGTGCGGTGAGGGATGGTCATTCCGGCTCCGTCCTGGTCCGGCAGGGACACGGTGGGCTGATCCTTGACGGGCTTCTTGCGGGTGGCGGCAATCGCGGAGCCTTCGTTTTTTCTTTTTCAGACGTTTTGGCGGACCTTGCGGCGGCGGGCATTGAGCTGGCCTGAAGGTGAACCCGTCCGAAATAAGTTTTGGCCGAAACAATCGAACGAAACTCATGCTAACGTTCGGCTAACGCCAAAAGATATTTGTCAGACAAAGACGACACGGATTTAGACAAGGCTCCCGGCAAGAGGAGCATTCGAAGGGTTTTGGGATGAACGGCACACTTGGACCTCGGTTCAAGTGAACAAGCAGGTTGCTTGGGTGTTCTGGCACAAAATCCTCAACCAATTCAGAAAGGCTGGTCCGGGAGCTAGCCATGGAAATTCAGCTGGGGGAAAGAATGCAAAACGAATTTTTTAGCAACCACATTGGAAGTGCAAGCGAGCTTACCGTGCTTGCGAACATCAAACCGGGATTTGTTCCGATACCTGAGCCGATCACTTACGCGGCACGGCTTCGGCTTCACCTTCGGATGCTCAGCGCGTTGCGCCGGGGCGGGCTCGAGTCAGATCGCGCGGGGGTATACGTCGGGCCCGTCGACAACCTGCGCACCCTGCAATACGTGCGCTGGACCCTGATAGACGATGACACTCGGATGCTGTTGTCCGTAAATTTTGACAGACCGCTAGAGCCCTACATTCGGCGGATCGTGGATCAAGCGGGGCCGCTTTTGGATACGATCCTGTGCCACTGCGAGGGTTTCATCGGCCACGCAAGCGATCAGGGCTATGAAGGTTTTCTGGACTGGGCGACCCGACATCAGGTGCCGGTAGAGCTCTTTGCGGCGGCGGCACCGGATGTCACCGTTGACGACGCCGATTACTTTTTGAAAACACACCGCGCAATGCACAACGGCGAGGTCCCTGAAAAGCCTGTTGCCGCCGATCCCGCCGCTGCGGGTGATGGGACGTTTTCAGAGCAGCCCGCGCCCGGAGCCGAGGATGCCACCCCGCAGTCTGATTTTCGGGCCTGGCTCGCCTCCCAAAGGTTTGACAGCCCTGAAGAGCGGTTGGCGGCTGCAAGTAAAGCAAGTTTTCTGGCGCTGCTTGATCAATCCATCAATATCGTTCGGGTAATGTACGACAACAATCATCGGTTCCCCAAAAAGGATTTTCGCGGCGATCTCTCCCGCGACGATCTGCTTTACTACAACCTGACGGAATCGCTTGTCGGATCGCTTTGGCCGGGTCTTCGCCACTTCGCCAAAAAACTTGAGGTGGACGTAGACACCGCTCAGCCGGACTGGCAAACGCGCCTGCTGGACCAGCTTGTGGAACGCCTTGAGGCGATGAGAGGCGCAGGTGGTGCCGGGCGCGTGGCAAGCAGAGCACTGGACCTTCTGACGCACAATAACGCGCCACTCCGGTGGTTTGCGCAACTCCTTTCCCGAGACGACGTAAAGTCGCCGCGGCCCGAAGTTCCGCCCGTAGATATGGTACAGGCCGGTCTGGTCGACACCAGCCCGGTAAAGGGCCAGATTGAAACGCCGAAGGGGCAGCGGACCTGCACCCATGCCGACATGATCCTGTTTCGGGTCGACGATGCGAAACTTGGGCGCGACTTCTTGCGCGATCTGTGGGAAAGGCTGTGGCCTGACACCGTCGAGGGTGATTTCATCTACACGCTGTCAATCACGTACAATGGGTTTAAGGCACTTGAATTGCCCGACCCAATGTTGCGCAACCTTCCGGAGGCATTCCGCGAGGGGATGGCGGCACGGGCGGGTCTGCTGGGCGATATTGGCTGCAACTATCCGACCGAGTGGACATGGCCAGAAGACCCAACGGGTGTTTCTGTTCCACCCGAAGCCGTGGATTTGATCCTGAATGTCCAACTGTGTCCTCAGGACGGTGTCGTGGCGGACAAAGAGCGGCTGGATAAGGAGATACAAGACTTGCTCAAGGAAGCGGCAGCAAATGGGGTTCATCCGGTGGCGATTGAAAGCATGTACCGCCGCTTCAAGGATGGCGAGGTGATTGGGCATCTTGGGCTCGTTGATGGGATCAGCCAGCCTGATTTCATCGTGCCGAGTGCCGAGGCGCGCAATCCGAAAAATCAATCATGGCAGCAGCCGTTCCTAGGTGAATTCCTGTTGGGCCATCCAAAGCGGCTTGACCGGACCGCAGATCCTGCGGTCGTGCCAAGTTACATGTACAACGGGACCTTTCAGGTTCTCCGAAAGATCAGTGTTGACGTGAACAGGTTCGAGAAGGACGCGCATTCTGCGCACCCTGAAATGCCCCCGGAGGTCGTAAAATCAAAGCTTCTGGGCCGTAACACCGATGGCACGCAACTGTTTGGAGAAACAAAGAACAACTTTGACTATTCCAACGGGGACAAAATGGGCGATCACGTTCCTCTGCAAAGCCATATCCGCCGCGCCAATCCGCGCGAGAGCGATACGCCACGGATCCTACGTCGCGGCTTTTCCTATGGGGATCCTGTCAAAGAGGGTGCGCCGGACGAGGCAGATCGCGGTCTGATATTCATTGCCTACAATGCCAGCATTGCCGAACAGTTCGAAGTGATCCAGCGCTGGCTCAACGGAGGCAACAGCACGGGACTGTCGAGTTGGCAGGGTGATCCGCTACTTGCCCCAAAGCGTCCCGATGGATGCCGTGCTTTCAACTATGCCGTCGCGGACAAAGAGACACGGGTTGGCGTGCGTGT
Organism: Sulfitobacter sp.; assembly: GCA_045105735.1. Taxonomy (GTDB): domain Bacteria; phylum Pseudomonadota; class Alphaproteobacteria; order Rhodobacterales; family Rhodobacteraceae; genus Sulfitobacter. The sequence goes on from JBGCDV010000014.1 coordinate 4,798, forward strand.
TGAGCTGGACGAAAAACCAGTTGGAATTTTGCAGTGGGGTCTTTACGCGTTTGTGCCATCGCGCAGCGGGTTAGAGCGGATACTGAATGTTGGGGAATGGGTGAACGAGCAGCCCGCCATCACCGCGCCGCCCGAATTGAGCGATGCGGCGCAATGGAAGCTTTTCCTCGAAGACACAGACGAAGAGAACCGGCCCCGTCGGGAAGCATTCTGGGCGGAGGTGCGCAAGAAGGGTGCCAAGCGCGCGCCGGGTTACGGTGTGCTCGTGGGAAGTGAAGACGCCGTCATGGATGTGTTGCGCAACAAAGACGGCGCGTTTTCGACGCAGGAGTATCATGCGCGCATGACGAAAACCGTTGGTGTTCAGTATCTTGGGCTTGACGGAGGCGAGGGAAGGCAAACGGAAAAGGATTTGCTGGAAAACTTTCTGGCCAATGTGCAAGAGGAGGACATCTTTAACAGAGCCTTCACACGCGCAAAAGAAGCGATTGAGGCGCTGCCTGAGGAGCGGCAATCCTTGCTGAAGGACGGGCAGGACAACGAGACCCACGACAAGTTACTGGGTCGCAGGTTCGACGCGCAGAACTTCATGTATGAGATCGTTGGCCATCTTTGCCGGGACTGGTTCGATTTACCAAATACACATCCAGATTTCATTATCGGGGGACCGCAGACCGAAGGTCCCAACTGCCCACGCGACTTTGTCGCGTCATCCTTCTATGTTTTTGGTCCGCGTCCGACTGAGGCCGTGACCAAGAATGCACACCTGAGGTCAGCGCGTGCGGTTAAGTTGATCGAAACGGCCCTGGCGGCAGAAGAAGCCCCCGGCGGCGGCGCATTGCGGTTGCACTTGAACGATGCTGCAAAAGCGAACCCAGAATACTGGAGCATCCGCAAGCAGGCTGAATACATCGCGGGCTGTTGCCTGGGATTTGCGGGGCCCGTTTCGGGGAGTTTCAGGTCCGCCATGTTTGACTGGATCAAAACAGACGCGCTGTGGCGTGTGCATCAGCAATACCGAAGCGCCTTGCAGTCGGGCAAAACCGAATTCGAGGCGGCGACTATTGTCTTGAGGCCCGCAGTTATCCGCGGCATCGGCGAACGGCTGGTCCCGGACCTTCTCTACCGCCGCGCGATCAAAGACACGACTCTTGGCGACGCCAAAGTCGAGCCTGGCGATCTCGTTGTCTTTTCTTTGCGATCGGCAATCGCGGGCGGCGGTGACCCCGAGACCATATTGTTTGGCGGAAAGATCGAAACGCCAGAAGATGTGGCGCATCCCTGCGCAGGGCGGCAAATGGCGCTGATCACGATGATCGCCTGCGCGGCTGCTCTGTTCAATTATCGCGAGTTGCGTCCAACCGGCCCGCTCAACCTGCTGATCCGGTAGCACTTACTTTTGACGTGGCTGCCGTTCGGGCGATCAGGACCTCTGATCGTTCGACATGCCAGAGCATGCCAAGATCGACAAAGACTGAGCGGGCCTGACGCGCCAATGCCAATGTGCGCTCTCTTTGGTTCGCGTCCGCGCGGATCATCTGGGCCTCGGCCAGATCGCAAAGTGCGCTTTCATGCGGAGAATTGCGCGCAGCGGCCCATGTGCGTGCCTGTGCAAGATTGGCTGACGGGCTGCCCAGCCAGTCGGGGCGGATGTCCTTTGGCACCTGAGCCAGCGCCCGGTACGCCATCGGCAGTCCCGCGCGTTCGCCGGTCTCAGACAGCGCGATGGCGCGTCTTGCGGCAAGCAGCACGTTTTCCCAGCGGCCCATTTCGCACGCCATCTCAGCGATCCACCCGTAGGGAAAACTGAGATAAAGCCGCATGCCCTGCGCGTCCATCCAGTGCGCAAACATCTTCAATTCTTCGAGGTTTCCGGATCGGCCAGCCACACGCCAGTCTGCAAAGCACTGCAGGCAACGAGCCATGCCTGTCAGATAGGGCGCGCTGACCCTTTCGGAGCGTTCCAGCGAACGGCGCGCGAATTCACGCGCCTTGTCCCAATTGCCGTTCCACAGGTATACCACGGCCGCGAGATTGCAGATCGAGCTTTCGATTTCGTGACTGAAGTCTGCGACACGGGTGAGCGCCTCACCCAATAAGGCTTCTCCTTCGGCAAAAGCACCCTGATCGGCCCTAATCAAGGCCAAAATAGCTCTGGCATAGACAGAGGTGACCGGCGCACGGCCCTTTTTGACCGGGTTGCGATCCTTTGCTGCAATCGCTTCCTCGATCAGGCTGGACGCGGCTTCGTAGTTGGATGTGGCGGCGAGCGAACAGCCCTTGATGGCCGCGGTTTCCCAGGCGAGCCGTTCCAGCCCAGTCGCTTGCGCAATCTCATGCGCGTCGCTAAGGCAGCTATTGGCGTCCTCGTAAAGGCCTTGAACCAACAGGTTATACCCCATCCAGTAGAGTATTTCGGCCTGATGTGCCGTATCCCGAAGCGTTCCGGCCAGATGCCGCGCCTTGGCGAACACCGCGATGTGTTCGGGCGAGGCGGAATAGACTGACGGGCGTGCCCAGAGGATGGCATTCTTGAGCCAACGCAAGTCACGCGCCGTGCCGGGCTCCATCTCCTCGAGGTGGGTCATCGCGGCAGAAAGTTGGTGAAGCGCCTGATCCAGCGCGGACGCTGCCAGCGCTTTGTGCCCCGCCCGTTCCGCGTAGTCACACGCGGCGGAGCGGTCGCCCGCCAGATCGGCGTGTAGTGCCAATTGTTCGACAACCGTATCAAGACCGTCCGCGTCTACCCGCGCCCGCAGGCTTTGGACGTATCTCTTGTGCAGCGTGCGTTTCTCCTCAGGCGGGATCATGGAGTATGCCACCTCTCGGACCATCCCGTGACGAAACTGCAAGCCCGACTCAAAGAGACTCGTGGAAAACACGTCCTTGGCCAGCAGCCGGTCAAGTGCTTCCTCGGGCAGTGGCTGACCCAGAACATCCGCCAGAAGGCTGGGATCAAGCCTGTCGCGATGTGCTGCGGCGGCAAAGACAAGCGCCCTCTCCTGGGCGTCAAGCTGGTCGAGCCGGTTCGCGATCAGGCCGCTCAGGCTTGCGGAGACGGGCAAGGTTGCGGAATCCACCCCGCCTGTTGATGAGGCCAGAACACGGCATACTTCGTCCAGATAGAGAGGGTTTCCCCCCGTGAGCGCGAGAATGCGCCTGCGCAAGGACTGATTCACCGGGCGGCCAAGCACCATCTCCGCATAGCGCTGGACCTCTCTTGCGGTAAGCGGTGACAGGCTGATCTGCTGCGACGCCTGAATGAGCCCGTCGTCGGGCGCAATGACCCGCGACGCCAGAATAAGGAGCACGGGCCGGTTTCGAATTGCTCGGGCCAGGTCTTGGATGACCAGCCGGGACGCCTGATCGACCCAGTGCCAATCGTCGATGAAAATCAGCTGCCTGTGGGGTCCAAGGCCCTTTGCCAACTGGTCAACCAAGGTGGCTGGCGTGTGACTGTCAATCGTGTGGTCTGAGTGAAGTTGCGATAGGAGCTGTCGCACGGGTTCCAGCGGGGCACTGCGTTCCGCTCTGGAACAATTGGCGGCAAAGTGTTTGTGCCCCTGCCGTATCAATTCGCGTATAAATTCCCCGGCAAGACATGTCTTGCCCATGCCGGGCGGGGCATGGATGCTGACAAGTTGGAATCCACTGCTTTCCGTTTCGGTCCAGCTGTGCCGCAACGCCGCCAGAAACAAGTCACGCCCGATGAAATTCTCGGGCATAGCAGTCTCTGGCATCGGGTCGTCCGTCACTGGATCGACCACCGAAACAAGACCCGCTTCGCCCTCGGGCTCCTCAAGAACAAATGAACCCTGAAGTCTTTGCACGGTGTGAGGGGTGGTCAGAATTTCGCCCGGCGACGCAAGATTTGCAATGCGCTGCGCATTTTGAACAGTTTTTCCGCGAACATCGAATGTTGCTTGCACCAGATTGCTTGCAGAAACTTCAGCAAGGCCACAATCAATCCCGCCCGCCAGCGCCACACCAAGGCCCTTACACGCTGCGGCAGCGCGCAGGTCGAGAGCGGCAGAAATGGCGTTGATCGCAATCGTTTCATTTGATCTGGGAAGGCCGAAGACGACACAAAATCCAGATGACTCTTGTGAGACAAGCTGACCACCGTGCGTTTTGGTGAGTGCTATCAATGAGGCAAGCGCGTCACCACATTCGCTTTGCGCGCTATAATCGTTCCCCTGTTCAAGCGGATGGACCTGAACCGCCAGAATACCGACATAGCGCCGGACGTAATCAGCCTCTTGCTGGCGGGGGCGTGCGGGCAGGCGGTTGGCAAGGTCCACGCGGGCCCGACCGACAAGGTCTTGCAATTCCTGTGACGGTTCTTCGTTCCAGTCTTGGGACAGCGCATCCCAAAGCGCGCCGTAGACCCGCAAAAGCTCAACCACATTGCCGGACTTGATATGCGCGTCGATCAGTGGACGGGCCGCGAGTTCAATGGACGGATCAATCTGATGCAGCGCTTGTGCGATGTGCAACCGGTCTTTGCCCATTGGTGCGTTCATCAGGCGTTCGGTCAATGCCGCGCGGATGGTCGCGCGCACAAGGCGGCGCTGTTCATACAGCCATTCGGTATACGCGGGATCAAGGTCTTCGAACCCATAGAGCAACCGATCGCTGTCGATCACACCCATGCCACTGATCAACCCCACGGGCCCATCGCAAATCTCATTGATGTCGGTTGTGATCTGCGCGGGATCCACGGAAACCGCAGTTGAGGTGATTGTTAAGAAGCTGTGCTGCGTTTTGGCCAGATGCGCCTTGAGTTGATGCAGGCACTGGCGCAGGGCGGTTCTGGCATTGGCTTCCGCCTTTTCGCTCCACAACAGGCCCACCAGCGCGGACCGGGACAGCGAATTTTGGGGGCTGAGCAACAAATAGGCAATCAGTGCTTTACCTTTTGTTACGGGCAATTGGATTTCTTCGCCGTTCCCGTCTTTTAGGCTGAAACCACCAAGCAATTCGCATCGGATTGGATTATTATTCGACATTGAATCCCCCCCGGAAAGACATCAATTTGCTCGGTATTCGAAGCAGGTTTGAGCTTACCCGGCACGCACAACTACAAGTTAGCCAACTCAACCGCGCTCTGTCCATGGCTTGAAGCAAGGCTTTCGGTTGTTATGGGACACAATGATACGGCGTTTGTATCGAGCGTGGCGGAGAGACGATAGATGCGGTTGGCCGGGCGGTTTTGCGGCAGATGGTCTGTGAGACGAACGCGATAACCTGCATCAACGCCCAATTTCGCAAACAAAAACTTCTACAGCACGGGGTGAATGGCGTTTTCCTTCATGCACCACCGGCAGGGCTTCACCTTCTCCGAAGGCAACCGTTTCGATGTCCAATTCATAAAGCGCTTTTTGCCCGAGCCGTCGCGATTTTAAAGATCGCGACCAAACCCGCTCCACCCAATCAGCACGCCGTTCTGCCAGAAGGGTGTTGAGGTCACGATTTCCCGGTGCGCTGGCACTGCCGCTGAAGAAGACGTAAGCCTTGCTGCCCAGCGTTCCCTTGAGGCGCGCGTCGATCCGAAGCCTTTCCTCAATCTTTTGGAGGGCGTTTGTGACTTGATCGGAGGTGCTTTCGGCCCGGCCACTCTGGAAGTAGACGAAAGCGCTCTTGGCGGGTCGGTTGGACAGACATTGACGAAACCCAGCACCCCGGCGCGTGTCAAGCAACCCGCTTCTGCGTGCCGCGATGATAGCGGGTGGTGGGAAGCTGAGACCGTCTGGTGCCGCCTTGACCGCATCCGTCAACGTGATCAGGGAGCTTTCGAGCGCTGCCATCTGGTCGCGCAATTCCTGAACCTTTGGCGACTGGTCAACCGCGTCCATCGCCTGCTGCAAGAGTGTCAGGGTTTGAGCGTAAAGACCGTCATCTTCATCGGTACCGGTACCGCGTTGCCGGAGAAGTCGGGCCACTTCGGCATTTGTCGTGTTGATCAGCCTGAGCATGATCTCCCGGTCCCGTTTGTCCGCGCGCAAGAGCGCGTCGTGTTGCAGAACGCGGGCGGCATCAAGTGCCCCCAACTTGGCCGACAGGGCGCTGACCTGTGTTTGCAAGCTTTCCACGGGACTGTTTGCCCCCAATACCAAAGCACGCAGCGCGTCGATTTCATCGCGGCTGGCTGTGGCGCTGTTGGTTTGCGCGATTTCATCAAGCCGTTCTTCAAGGTTGCTCAGGGGCGCAGGGATGGCCGGATCTTGAGCCACACGGGGGCCGTACCTGTGGCGGGAGTGCGGGCGCGCGACGGCGAGGATTTCGGCCAGCGCGATGATCTCGTTGCTGATACGACGGGGCTGCCAGGGGACCGCTTGAAACAGCAGAGCCTGGGACGCCTGAGGGGGTGCTGCCGCGGGTGCACCGCGATTGGGCATTTGGGCCGAGAATTCCATGATCTCCGTGCGCCGCACCATGACCCTCTCGCGCGGCTGTTTGGTGGGGGCGACCACCGCCCAATCCCCGTAGTCCCCCAGATAGATGACTCGCTCAGAATGCAGTCTTTGCCCTTGCGCTGCGTCAGCGGACCTTGGTGGATCCGCCAGCATGACAAGACGCGACGGCACGTCTAGTCGTCTTTTGTTGAGGACGAGGTAGCCGCAATCGACAGGGAAGAAGACTTTTGAGACCGCAGTGAAGATGCGCAATTCGATCTGTGGGACCGGAACATCATAGCCAAGGACGGTGACGGTCTTGGGTTCGTCCGTTTCTATTGGTGGAGTCAGGTGCTGCACGATGAACTCTACCGCCGAAGGCACCGGAATGACTTTGCCAAAAACCGCGGCGGTTACGGGCTCCGATGGCGCGCTATCGCCGGCGTCGATGGGGGCACTGCACGCAATTTCGGCTACACGAGCCGCAGAAGCGGTCGCGACCAATTTCGACACGAACAACGTACCGGCCAAAATCACCATGATGGTCAAAAGCTGGACCAGGTTGACGGCACTTCGGGTCGCGTTACGCACCCAGATCCGTCCGAAATACAAATTCCAACAGACCCGCATGCGGCTCCAGAGTGCCGCGCGCGCCGCGCGGTGGCGCGCGGGCAGCGCTTGCAAGCGAGGTCGGAGATCAGCGTTTATCTGCGCTTTCTTTCGCTCAAAGTACTCCTGTCTCTGCACGCCACGCGCGTCGTGCGCGATCAGCGCAGCGGCCCTTGCGTAAGGTGAGACTTGCAGCAGATTGACCCATCGGGGCCGCAGCTGGCGATGGGAAAATTCAACGCCCGCCCTGCGCACTGCAAAGATAGTATAGAGCCGCCCGTATCCCCAGACAGCCTGCCACAGCTGCGTCACAAGGATGCCGATCCCGATGCCAACCACGATAATGCTCGCGATCGACAGACCGGCGATCAATGTGATCAACAGCACCGGCAGAATGTTCCCAAAGGCGAGGCGAACAGCGTCGAAACTGCCCAATGCGACAGACTTGGGGATGCCCAGTTCGGTCAACTCAATAACTTCGGTGAGATAGACGGCAAGGACAAACATGATCGAGCCGAAACCCTGCGGTGTAAACAACTTGGCAAACCAGCTTGGCTGGTCGTTCGAACCGGTTTCGGGTGTTTTCGCCGTTTTGGCCCGCTGGCCATCACGCAGTGCTGCCAATGCTTTGCCAAGGACCGTGTCGCGGTAGGTGCTGGCCTTGTAGATGCGGACCGGTCTGCCATCCCTGATCTGGGCGGCGTGCGTATCGCAGATGATCCCGTCACCTGCGTCGGTGATCTCATTTGTGCACCGGTGGTTATTGTTCAGGGCTGCGCAACACCTGCGAGGATCGGATAGGCCGGAGGATTGAAATAGAACATCCTGTAGCATTGAAATGCCCCCGCATCGGTTCGGTCGTCAAATGGACTGGTGCTGAAATTCTGTGTGTGGTTCAGGGTGCCCCGGCAGCGTCTTGCGGTGCCGCCGGGGCAGATCATCGGGTCAGGCGCGCCGAACCTCAACGATCTCTTCGGTTTTGCCGGGAGGGACCAAATAGCCGACGGCAAAGCTTGCAATGACTGTCAGCGCGCCGACAACTTCTATGGGAATGTCGCTCCCGCCCGACACTTTGTTGAGCCAGACCAGAAGCTGCACAATCGCGGCGGCGACCGAGGCTCCGGCTACTTTCTGCGAAGGTCCGTTGCTTTTCATCCGCCGCAGTGTCCCGTCCTTGACGCGCACGCTTTGGCCTGAGGTGCCTGACGCCAGGGTTGAAGCGGTCATGTCCCCTCTCCGATCGGGTTGATGTCGTCGGTAAAGCGCAGCATGTCGGCCATGGTGAAGGTGCCAGGCACTGCGGAGGGCAGTTCCGGCTGCCAGTTCTTGCGCTGCCACAGGAAGGAGCTGTGATCACCGTGGATGAGGCCCACAAAAGTCTCGGCGATGATCGTACTACCCACCGGTCCCAGACGTTTTCCGCCATGCAGGACTTCGGCTTCCGCAAGGATGTAGAACCAAAGCGGGCTCTGTTTGTGCAGACCCTGCGCGACGGCAACATCACCGGCAGCAGTTGACCCGATCTGGTCCGGGGTGAGCGCAGGCACACCCATCGCCCCGGCCACAGCCTGACCAGAGGGCAGACCGACCTGCGATCCGCGCCGCAAGTTGCGAAAGGCCAGAATGCTGTCCGGCATCCCAAGGCCGGGCAGTTTCGACAGCGTCGGCGCCATGAGCGTATCCAGCGCGCGCGACAGGTTCGGCTTCGGGTCGTCGGCAAGCTCATAGAACCGCCGCCAATCAATCACCCAATTGCCGGGCAAATCACGCAGCTTTCCGCCCGGAATGCCCGGTGTGTCGCCCACATTCGGATCATCAACCAGATCCCCGACGATGGCTCCGGATTTTCCGGTAAAGCCGAACAGGAGGGCAAGCGTCGCAGGCGTCAGCCCGCCCTCGCGGAACACGCGGTTGTAGTCATATTGCTCGCGGATCATGGAGTGGCCAAGCCGGAAGGCAGCGACTGAAAATTCGGCTGGCATATAAGGCTTGCGCGGAAAGCGGTAGAATTGCCGCCCGTGGTGGATCACCCGGCGCACGATCCCGTCTTCGGTCAGCCGCTCCACCCAGTCAAACAGAACGATCCACTGGTAGTGCCAGGTGACGATGCGTCGCGCCTCCTGAAACTGGTCATCTCCGGTCAGATCCGGCCTTGTCGCGTCCAGATGATCAATGACCGCGTTGTGGAATTTCAGAAAGGCAAGGTGGGTCTGGGACACGACGAGGTTTTCGTCATTTCGCTCGTCGCCGATCAACGCCCGGCCGACACTGTTGCGCGGCAGGTCATTGGGTAACAGATCGTCAATGCCCTGCCCAGGTGACGGCGATGCCGTGCCAACCAGGAACTTATTGCTTGGCCCATAGGGCGAATTGGTCCTGCGGGCATAAAGATGCGGATCAATTGCGCGCCCTTGGCCGTAGACTGAATCGAGGTCAAGCGCAGGGGTGCGGAAGTTCTCCGTCGCCATCGGATCGGCCTTTTGTTGGGCCAGTGGCGTTGTGTCCAGCGTGATGTCGTGATCCACAAACTGACCGAAGTAGGTGAAACCGGCAGGCAACTGAGGATTGTCGAGGCTTGGGTTCTTTGGGGTGTCCTCAACCATCGCTTCGGCCAGTTTGAGAAGCGGAGCATCGGGTACAACAAGCGGTGGAAGGTGGCCAAACATGCGGCCAAACTTACCCGGATCGCCGTTCACGGATGCGGCGTCCAGTGTTTCGGAAGTGAGGTTGCGCAGGTGATGCCCATGCGCTCCGGCATTTTCGGGCTGCCGAAAAACAGGCTGTTCAGGTGTGGGTTTGACGTCATTTGACGTTCTTAAATCATCAGGGCTCATAATTCTCTTTCTCCAAAAAGGGCCCGACGCATAGCCGGACAATCCACTAAGTCTTTCCACCGTAATTTTCGGGTGGGAGTATCTAGAATGTTTATGAAGTATGAAGATCTGGCGTTAGACGAGCGTTAGAGCGTTTTCCGAAAATCCGTTTCAATCAATTCCCAGCAGCCGAACCTATCTCACTCATAGGTCGGCGTCAGGCTACTTCTCCACTGCTGCCCAACCTAGGACCGCCGGAAGCTGGATGTCTCCGGGTGTTGAGCTTCTCCCGAGAGGGTTGCAGATTAGTTGCATCAGAACCTGGATCAAGTTGATGATCAGAAATGGCCTTGCAGCATCTTCCGATTGAGGTCGAGGGCTTGTTCTGGAATGTTCCGGCAACGCTACAAAAGCTCATAAGGTGAGTCCTCGGTCTGTACTCGAACCTCAAAACGCATGCGTTTGATGCGTATCTAAGTGGGGTATATCGCAAAACCACAGGTCACTTAAGAATTTGAAATCAAATGATTAAGTTGAGGATGGGGGGGGGGGTCCTCTCCTCACTTTTCCCGAACATGCACGACCATAAGATCTCAAATTCATTGAGTTCTTAGTCGTTTGTCGTATCAATCTGACCGCAGCAGAACACTCGAAGCCCCCGAAAGGCCAGCCCTGCATACGACCGTGAGCTGGCATATGTGACCATTCGGAGGAAAACCTGGCATACGCACACTTTGGTCGAAGCACTGCACCACCAACCAATCAAAGAGATCACGTCAGCTGAGATCTCTTTAAATGTTCACGCGGGTGGTGTTTCCACGATCGACACGCAGTGCGAAGCTCTACCCGGTTGCAAATGGTTAATCAATTCTCTAGGTAGACTGGTATGCCTAAATTTGAACGAACTTCATCGACGCCTCGCGACAGATTGCTGGAAACAGCACGAGCACTCTTTCTGGAGCAAGGCGTGCCGAATGTCGGCATCAATAAGGTAACCGCAGAGGCGGACGTTGCACGCATGACGCTTTACAATAATTTTGCGTCCAAGGACGCGCTTGTTCTGGCGGTGTTCGAACAGGAAATAGAGATACGGCGTGCATCAATCTGTGCAGTCCAGGATACGCTTGACGGCCCATTTGAGAAGGTGCTTGCGCTCTTTGTCGTAGCACTTGAGCTGTCAAGCGTGAAAGGGTTCCGCGGCTGCGCCTTCGTCAACCTCGCGATTGAAGTGGCGGCACCCGACAGTGCAATGCACAAGCTCGCGAAGGCTCATAAGGATTGGATACTCGATAACCTAATTGGGCACCTGTCACCCGATCTTTTCACGGCCCCGCAAGAATTGGCGCGGCAGATTCTGGTCCTCTGGGATGGGGGCATCGTCGGCGCGTATGTGCAACAATCTGATGCGCCGATACACGCGGCACGCGACGCAGCGCGGGTTCTGATGCGCAGTGCAGTAAAGTGACTTCGGCGCGTTCGTGGGTCATCGTGCTTGGCCTTGCGCTTGGTGTCTGTGTCAGCAATGGATTTGCACGCTTTGCCTATGGTCTGATCCTGCCGGCAATGCGCGATGATCTCTCCTGGAGCTATGCGCAGGCGGGGTGGATCAACACGGCTAATGCATTTGGATACATCTTCGGGGCTATGGTCGCATTTGCCCTGATCCAGAAGCTGTCGCCGTCATGGATGTTTTCGGTGGGGTTGATCGGAACCTCCGTGTTCCTGCTGCTAAGTGGTTTGACACAGGATTTCTGGATGCTCACGCTTTGGCGCATCCTCGCAGGCGCGACTGGCGCGCCGGTCTTCATCACCGGCGGCGCATTGGTTGCCGCCATGTTTCCCACCAATGCCCCAAAGAACGCCTTGGCGATCGCTGTCTACTTCGGCGGCGGTGGCCTGGGGTTGATCCTCAGTGGTGCGGCATTGCCCGCCTTATTCGAATATCAGGGCGTCTCCGCATGGCCGCTGTCATGGATCGCTTTGGGCATCGCCAGCCTGGTGGCCTGCCCGCTATCAATCTGGGCGGCGGTGCACGTGCAGGTCCCCTCGTCCCAAGCCCAAAGGCCGATGAGCTTGCCAGCGCGTGACATGCTTGGCGCTCTGATCGGGTACGGGTTCTTCGCAACGGGATACATCGTCTATCTGACATTCATCGTCGCGTGGATGAAGGCGTTGCCCGCAGATTTCATACTGGTGTCCCTTGTCTGGGTAACAATTGGAATGGGCATTATCGCATCGCCGTTTGTATGGCGCTCTATCCTTGCAAAGTCGGCCTCCGGTTTCCCGCTGGCCTTTGCAACTGCGACAGTGGCCCTTGGGACAATGTTGCCAGTGTTCTGGACGGAGTCTGTAGGATTGTTCGTGTCAGCATGTTTGTTTGGCCTTGCCGTGTTCATCGGTCCCGGCGCAGTCACAAATTTCAGCCGCAAGAACCTGCCACAGGCATCATGGGGCAAGTCAGTAAGCCTGTTCACCTTGGTCTTTGCAATTGGTCAGACAACCGGCCCTGCAGGCGCGGGGTGGATCATAGACTATACAGGTCAAATACAACACAGTTTGCTCTTTGCCGGTGGTGCTCTGACAGTCGGGGCCTTGGCAGCATTGTCCCAAAAACCACTTGTTCAGCCGCAATAGCAGACAGTGTTCGACAACCGGCCACGCACCCGGACAAAGCTGACCGTTCCTGACAGTGACCTTCCGTCAAAGGGCCATTATCCCATTTCGACTAAACGCGCTTAAGTCCGCCGACCAGAACCTCAATTGACCAATGCAAGTTGTAGCTCTAGCGTTGTGGACGCACCCAAGAGGATCAAAGGCCGATGCCCGTCGAAACGTATCTCGTCTACTTGGCGGCTGTTGCGGTGTTCTTTGCGACCCCGCCCGATACCAGTCAACTGCTCATCATTTCGAACAGCATCCGACATGGGTTGCGAAAAAGTGCATATACAGTCGCTGGTGATTTGACGGCGAACTGCCTACAAATGACGGGTGCCGCATTTGGTTTGGCCGCAGTCATCGCAACCTCGGCAACTGCGTTCATCTGGATCAAATGGATTGGCGTTGCCTATCTCGTCTGGATCGGTTTGCAGCTCATTCTATCAAAGGATCATACGCCAGACATTGCCGCGCATACCTCCGGTGAGACTTTTCGACTGTTCAAACAAGGGTTCGTAACATCCATGGCAAACCCGTTTGCAGTAGTCTTCTTTGGTGCGCTGTTTCCACAGTTTATTGATCCGACATCACCTGTTTTACCTCAGTTGTTCATCCTTGGTTTGACCTACATAGTTGTCGATGGAGCAATTCTCCTGCTCTGGGGGTGGCTTGGTATTCGGGCCGCTACGGCACTCAAACGGTTTTCGTTTGGTTTGGTGAACAAGGTTTGTGGTAGCCTGATGATTGCTGCTGCGGCTTTGTTGGCGACAAAGGACTTTCAACCGAGCCGCTAGAAGGGACGCCGAAGCCCTGAATTCTTCTAGGCGTATGCGTCACCAAAACCGCAGGTTCACGGTTAACCGCAACTGAATCAGCTCTAAGCCTTATGCGCGCGACGCCTTCCTTTTGGAGCGCTAAACATGCCCAGAGCTGGGACGACATCGCATTCGGAACAGCGTCTTTTCGCCAAGCCAACGGCTTGGGAAAGCGCAATACGCTCGGACCCGGTGATGTACTTAAAGTCTGTACTGTTGATGTTGGTATTCGAAGCGGCCAAGGACGGGTTCGCGAAATTTATCGATGATCATTGCATCGCACGCCTAAAGGCCATCGTTGCCTCAACGATCGCCAATATGGCAATCAGCACCAAAAGCGGCCCCGCACCGATTTCGACGATCATCCATCCTGCGGCCAATGGAAACCCGAACACCCCGACAAAATACGTGAGGGCGAACACCTGCAGGGTCTGTGCGCTTAGGTCCTCGCGGGCGTCATTGGCAGCCATCGCGACGAGAATTGGGTAGGATACGCCGTAGCCAACGCCAAAAAGAACAGCAACGGCCAGATAGAGCGGCAGATTTGCCCCGCTGAAGATGAAAATCACAATGCTCAGACACATGATGTACTGCAGAATTGCTATTGTGAGGTAGGGGTTTGGCCCACCCTTAAATCGGGCGAGCAGTAGGCGGCAAACAACGACGGTTATGGTGTAAACCAGAAAGAAATTGGCATAGTTCAAGCCGCGTGCGTCAGCAAATACAGTTTGAAAGTTGTTGAGACCGGCAAAGACGCTTGCGCCGAGGCTGACCATGGTGATCGGCAGCAGCGCGCGTGACTTGAGAATTCCGGAGAGCGCCACAAGGGTGATCCGCGACGGTGCTTCTGCTCTGGGATTGATCGCATGCGCCTTGATCGGCGCGTCCAGCAGGAAAAACAGAACGGCGCTGACCAGACACAATGTGGCCGTGACATGGAACGCACCGCGCACCGAAAAACCAGATCCTTCAAGAACAGATGCCAGCACAGGCGACAACCCAAAGCCCGCCATGACAAACACCGAAAGCAAGGTGAAGAAACGCACCCTTTCATCTGCGCGGACAAGCCGGGTCAAAACAATCGGGCCGAGCGAATAGGTCAGACCCCAACCAAAGCCCAACAATAGGCTTGCGATGACCAGCCAAATGCCCGCTGTTTCAACCGAGCCATACAGAAACAGGGATGTCGAAATGGCGATGCAGGCCCCTCCCAAGGTGCGCAGACGTCCAAACAGATCAGACAAGTGCCCCGAGAAATAGACCGTGACCAACGTGGCGATTGTGGTCACCATCAGCATTGCGCCGACGACTTTTTCATTTGCACCAAAGCTGGCGAACAGACGCGGCAACATAAACGTGAGGCCGTAGGCACCCGCCTGCAGGAAGATCGCCGCAAAAAACAGGAAAAACACAAAAATCCGTGGCATTACCGATACCTATTCATACAACGCGGCTTAGGTCGTCAGCTCGGTTTCTACAAACGTCATCGGCTGCGTTCCACGGTTCACAACGTTATGCTCAACCCCTGCAGATCGGCGATACGCCCCTCCGGCCCCTACATCGACCTCGCGGGAAGCGCCATCCGGATCTTGGAGCAGGAATTCGCAATCCGTGATGGCCGTTACGGCATAGTCGTGACCATGCACGTGCCAACCCGTCTCGGCTCCCGGAGCGAAAACGAACCGTGTTACCGTTACGCGTTCGTCCTCTACGAGGACAGTCGCCGCCGCCTTTGGTCTATTCATAGTCTGGTTCCTTTGCTTGGCACCATTCACGCCGATAAATTGGTCTCACCGACGCTAGCATCACGCAGACAGTTGATCCTCAATCCCCTTTTTCAAACGGGGCATGAGCTCTGACATCCATTCAGCCTGTCGATTGTTGTGCGCTGAAAGCCAAAGGCGAGAAGGATTTCCCCCCTCACTGTAAGGCCACCAAGTCACTTCGAGAACGCCGCGTTCTTCACCCCTTTTGAAGTGCCAGTGTGTGCATCCGGGGTACTTTTTTAGGGTCGTCTTCATAGTAAGGCGAAGCGCCTCACTGGTGCCAGCACGTTCAACAGCGGCTACGACAGCGTCACAGTCAAAAGCCACTGGCAAATCAATCTCGATGTCTGTCATTTCACTGGGGCGCATGACAAACAACTTCTATGTTGTGTCCATCAGGGTCCAGAACAAAAGCCGCATAGTAGTCCGAGTGATAGTGAGGCCGCAGACCCGGTGGTCCGTTGTCTGTTCCGCCCGCTTGAAGAGCCTCTGCATGAAAGGCACCCACCTCGGCGCGGTTCTTTGCCTGCAGGGCAATTTGCATCGTTCCAGATGTCGCATTTTCTTCATATAGCCAGAACCAAGGACGTGTGTCGCCATAGCCGGTTGCGTTGACACCGCCGGACTGTTCTTGGGGTACATCAAACAATCGGCTGACACCTAAGGGGGCTAGGGTCAGCACCCGTTCATCACCTAACGCGCTGAAGCCACTGATTTCAGGCAGCGTTAGGTGATACAGGTTTTCCGGCCTTGCTGCGCAATACCCAAACCTGCGAAAATGTAACAATGACGCCCGCCGCGATTGTCCACGCGCCCAACAGAACCAGATACCGCGCCTCCCACGGCGCGCCGCTCACGGCGGCCCAGCTCAGCTCCCCCATGGCGCGTGTTGGCGTCCATTGAGAGATGGCATTTACCGCAGAGGGCATCGCGATGGGCGGCACCCATAGGCCGCCAAGATATGCCATTGGCAGGTAAACCAGATTAGCCAACGGAACAGCCGCCCGCGCGGAGGTGAATGACCCAAGCGCAATGCCCATCAGCGTCGCGGTCACGACAGACATCAGGCAGACAAGACCAAGGCGCGCCCAGTGCGCCGCCTTGAGGTCCACACCCACCATGACCTGCGCCAGCATGATAACAAGCAAGACCGCAATGATGGAAAAAATCAGTGACGCAAAAATCCTCGCAATCCATTGGTTCGTAACGCCGCCTGGCAAGGTGCGCTGCCAGGTAGCAAAGGGGCTTTCGCGATCTTGCGCAACACTGACCCCAAATTGGAAGAACCCGACACCGACGACTGCATAGATCGCAAAGGAGGCCATTGCATTTACCGCCCACTGGCCACCACCGCTTTGCGCACCAAAGAACGCATATAACATGGCCGGAAACAGCACGGTCGGGATCCAAAAACCGGGCTGTCGAAACAGGATGCGCAGGTTCAGAGCGCATTCGGCGAATAGATGCTGTCTCATAGGTCAGTCTCGTCTTGGCGGACCCGATCAATGAGGTCCTTGAGCTTGAGCGGCTCCAACGTGAGCCTGTTGAAGGCCATGTCTTCGCGGACCATCCGGCGCAAAGCCGCATCACTGTCCGCTGTTTCCACGTACCACCGCACACCGTCATGGGCCGCTTGCATCCATTCCGGCGGCGCGTCACCATCCGGCAAGGCAAAGCTGAGCCGACTGACAGAGGTCCGCTGGCGAATATCCTCGATTTGACCATTCAGTACTGTTTCACCTTGATCGATCAACGCGATGGTGCCGCAAATGGCCTCAATCTCATCCCAGTGATGCGAGGTCAGAACCAGCGTGCCACCCTTGGCGACAAACTCATGCGCTGTTTCTCGAAAGCGGTCTTGTGATGCAGCATCAAGCCCGGTTGTCGGCTCATCCAGAAACACCAGCTTTGGTTCCCCAACAAAGGCCAGCGCCAGCGCGACGCGGCGCACCTCTCCGCCGGAGAAACCTGCCACACGGCGGTCCATCAGATCTTCCAAACCAAACTTTTCCGCCAAACCATCAATGCGCGGCTGCACACCATAGCGCGCAGCCGTGTAGGTCAGAATTTCCCGCGGCGAGAGTTGATCGGGCAGGTCAGTGGCTTGTGGCGTAGCGCCAACCATTTGGCGCGCTTGCGGGCTGCCTGCAACATGGCCAAAAATGCGCGCCTGTCCCATATCGGGCAGCTGCAAACCCAGCAGCATCGACAGCGTGGTGGATTTGCCTGCCCCATTTGGCCCAAGCAATCCAAGCGCCTTACCCGGAACAACCTGCAGCGTCACATCGGATACTGCCTGTATTAACCCAAATTTTTTCGACAGGTTTTGTGCGACTATTGCGGGCGGGGGTGATTGATTTGACATGGACCATCCCAAGGCTTGTTTCTTTTTCATCCCTACGATTTCATGCCGCCATGAACCGCTCCAACCCGGAATACGCGTCTGACTTGCAAAAGCGCGCGAATGACACGCCGATGTCGTTCGCGCTTCGCCAACTGCTGTCGACAATTTGCCAACCGAGCTTTTGGATCATCGTTGGGTCGGTTGTGTTTCTTACCGCACTGGCCGGGCCCTACTTCACCCTTGAGCGGCTGACCTTTCCTGAACGGCTGGTTTATTGGGCAACAACCATCGTGCTGTCAGCCCTCGTGATGACATTCCTGTCCAGTTTGGCATATCGTCTGACCGAAGCGCAGGGGCGGAACTGGGCTGTGGGGTCCTGCATAGCGGGCCTGATGGACGTCTTGCCAGTCATCGGTTCAATCTACCTTGCTGAGGGGGTTGCGACCGGGTTTGAAATCGGTTGGCCAGATATGATCAGTTTTGGGACACTCGCCCTTTATGTGGTGCCGTCTGTCGTTGCTGTCACCTTGGTCGTAAATTGGGTGATCACCCTTCAGTATCAAAACACCACAACCGCCAGTTCTGATCCTGCGCCACCCACCGCGACGCTTTTGCAAAACAAACTACCGCACCATCTTGGACAGGAAATCGTCTCTGTGCAGGCGCAGGACCACTACGTTGAGGTAACGACACCCAAGGGCAAAGCGATGGTTCTGATGCGCTTGGGTGATGCGGTAAAAGACCTTGAGCCGTTAGGCGGAATGCAGGTGCATCGCTCTTGGTGGGTTAACCTGTCTCATGTCTCAGCTATTGAGAAAACGCCCAGCGGTCCTGAAATTATCTTAACATCCGATCAACGCCTGCTTGTTGGCCGCAGTTTTCGCACGGCGTTCCGCCGGGCAATTCAACGCTGAGGTTTCCGGGACTGCATTGCAAGGCAGGGTATTTGCGTTTCAGGACCCGACCTCAGCAACCAAAGCTACAAAATCTCCAACCTTGATCAATCCCGGCGCGTGCCGCCCGGTCAGGATACCCGCTCTTCCTGCGACACAGATCACTGGATCGCCTCCGGTACGATCACTGGGCCAAACACGCGCGATCGGTTGCTCCGCTTCAACCTGCTCGCCCAGCTCAACCATAAATTCCACAAGCCCCGCGTGCTCGCAAAAGACGAAACACCGCTCATCCGGCATATTGAGTGAGACACTCGGGGCCCGCTCAAGCTCACCCTCCAATATTCCTGCGTGGATCAGCAGGTTGCGCACGCCCTTACGGGCCACGCCAACGGTCCGCGGCGTCGCTGTCCCTGTGCCGCCCAGCTCTGTCGTGACAAAAACCTTGCCCTGCCGCTCAACCTCGGTGTCCAACATGCCGACGTTGTCGATCTCTAGCATCTTGACGGAATAGGGCGCATTGAACGCGTGCATCGCGGCGATGCAGGCTGCCTCCTGCACCTTGTCCTCAAGCACATGGCAGGCTGCAAAGGGCACGAAATCCAGCGTCCTACCACCAGAATGAAAGTCCAGCACGAAATCCGAAATCGGCACGAGGTTCCGCGCGATATAGTGGCAGATTTTCTCAGTTACGTTGCCGTCGGCGCGACCGGGAAAGCTACGGTTCATGTTTGCCCCGTCAATAGGGGAGCACCGCAGGCCCGCCGCAAAGGCAGGCATGTTCATCATCGGCAGGATGATCACACGACCATTGATAGCCTGCGGATCAAGAGTAGCCGCCAAGTCTTGCAATACGATGGGGCCTTCGTATTCATCGCCGTGGTTTGCACCGGTCAGGAGCGCGGTCGGCCCCTGCCCATTTGCAATCACCGCAATCGGGATCATGACTGACCCCCATGCGCTGTCATCCCGACTGTGCGGCACTTTCAAGAAGCCATGCTGCACCCCTTTCGCATCAAGCGGAATCGTCGAGACAACGCTCACGGCTTCACCCAGAGGCTGCGCTCGGTGCGGCACAGGCACTCATGACCGTCTTGGGTGATCAGGATCGGCTCTGTGATCTCAAGACCACCGTCATCCAGCCAAAGCGCAGGCATGAAATGAAACGTCATGCCCGACTCTAACACGGTGGTGTCCCCCGCCCTGAAAGAGATCGTGCGTTCGCCCCAATCCGGCGGATAGCTGATCCCGATGGCATAGCCGCACCGCCCATCCTTTTCAAAGCCGCCCTTGTTCAAAGTTGCATTGAACGCATTGGCAATATCCTGCGCCTGATTGCCCGGTTTGGCCTGCTCCAACCCTGCCTCAATCGCGTCCAGCACAGCCGCCTCTGCATCGCGGAACTTTTCTGGCACTTGTCCCAAAAACACCGTTCGCGACTGCGGGCATTGATACCGCCGGTGCGCGCCCGCAATCTCAAAAAACGTCGCCTCCCCCGTCTGCATCGGCCTGTCGTCCCAAGTCAGGTGCGGCGCTGTCGCGTCCAGCCCAGAGGGGGCCATCGGGACAATCGCAGGATAGTCACCCCAATGCCCCTCAACGCCCCGAATGCCCGTGGCATAAATTTCCGCGATCAAGTCATTTTTGCGCAGCCCCGGCTCCGCCAGCTCAAATACCCGTGCATGCATCGCCTCAACGATCCGTGCGGCCCGGCGCATATAGACAATCTCCTGGGGTGATTTGACGGCGCGTTGCCAGTTCACCAACCCGGTCGCGTCCACACATGCGGCGGCCGGCAACGCCTCTACCAAGGCCGCATGTGCCGCGGCCGAATAGTAGTAGTTGTCCATTTCCACCCCAATACGCGCGCTCTCCAGATCAAGGCTGGCAAGAACCGCCGCAAGATCACGCATAGGGTGCTTTTCAGGGTTCTGCACAAAGGTATCATCGTAGCCTCGGATACTATCCGCATCAGCCATGAACACCGTGCGCTGTGCGCCCAGCGCATCCATCGCACGGCCCCACCAAACAGGCGCGCCTTCCTGCCGCAGGATCACGCCCTGATAGACATAAAAGGACCACCCATCATACCCCGTGAGCCATGCCATATTGGACGGATCACAAACCACAATCGCATCCAGATCGCGCGCGGCCATCGCGATACGGGTCTTGTTGATGCGCTGCTGAAATTCTTGTGTAGAAAAGTTCGCTTGGGGTTGGGTCATCAGGCACCTCCACCCCAAAGCGTCCTTCGTTTTTATCGTTTTGGCAAGCCTTGCGTGGTCAACGGCCCATCCATCCACCATCAACGGTCAGTACCGTGCCATGCACATAGTTCGATGCATCAGATGCCAAGAACACAACCGGACCGCCAAAGTCCGCCGGGTCACCCCAGCGCCCGGCAGGAATACGTTCAAGGATGGATTTTGACCGCGCCGGATCGTCTTGCAAAGCCTGCGTGTTGTCCGTCGCGATATACCCCGGCGCGATGGCGTTGACGTTCACGCCCTGCCCGGCCCATTCGTTCGCCAGCGCCTTGGTCAGCTGGCCAATCGCCCCCTTGGACGCGGCATAGCCCGGCACGGTGATCCCACCCTGAAACGTCAAGAGCGAGGCGGTGAAGATGATCTTGCCTGACCCGCGCGCTACCATCGCTGCCCCGACCTCGCGGCTCAGCACAAACTGCGCATTCAGGTTCACCTCGATCACCTCATCCCACAGCTCATCCCCGTGTTCAGCAGCGGGTTTGCGCAGAATGGTGCCCGCGTTGTTGACCAGAATATCAGGTGCATCGGCACTGACCTTGGCGGCAAAGGCCGTCACCGCAGCACGGTCAGAAAAATCACATTGATAGGCCGTGAAGGTGCGCCCCATGGCCGTGACAGCCTGCTCTACGGCGCTGCCTTCCGGCTCCAGCGTTGCGCTCACCCCGATGATGTCGGCACCCGCAGCAGCCAATGCCTTCGCCATCCCGCGCCCGATCCCGCGTTTCGCACCCGTGACCAATGCAGTTTTGCCCGACAGATCAAACATGTTCATGCGACGTCTCCCACCTTGATCAAGCTTTTGAGCGCCGTGGGGCTGCTGTCCAAAGCCTCAAACGCACCTTGGATCTCAGCCAACGGACTGACATCCGTGATGATCGTTTCCGCATCAATTGCGCCCGTCGCGACCAGCTCAATCGCCTTGTCATAGTCGGCGGGTGCGTAAACCCGCGCGCCGAGCAATTTCAGCTCGCGCCAGAAAAACTGGAACAGATCAATCTGCGGTTTGGTGGCATGGATCGCCACCATCACGATCCGCGCGCGTGTGGCAGCGGCGGCGGTCATGCCATCAACGCCGGGCTGCGTGCCGGACACCTCAAACACCACATCAGCGCCTTTGCCACCGGTCCGCGAATGAATTTCAGGCCCCAGATCAACGTGCGAAGGGTCCACCGTGTCAAAGCCCAGCTTTTCCACAATCGCGATCCGGTTCGGGTTCACCTCTGACACCGTCACCTTGCCGCCCGCCGCGCGAGCGACCATCGCCACCAGCACCCCGATAGGCCCACCGCCGATCACCAGCACATCTTCACCCGGTTGCACGTCGGCCAGTGCCACATCGTGACAGGCCACCGCTGCGGGCTCAATTAACGCCGCGTGATCCAACCGCATGTCATCGGGCAGGTGATGCAGCACATGCGAAGGCACGTTCCAGACCTCCTGCATCGCGCCATCGGTATCAAGGCCGAGGAATTTCAGCTTGTGGCAGATATGCTGATGACCTGCGTCACAAGCCGGGCAATCGCCGCAGTGATCCAGCGGGCGCACAACCACTTTCTGTCCCGGTTTGAAACCCTCAACGCCCTGCCCCACGGCATCGACCACACCAGACATTTCATGCCCTACAATGCGGTTCAGACCCACACGCGCGTCCATGTTGCCGTGATAAACATGCATGTCCGTTCCGCAAATCCCGCAAAACGCAATGCGCACGGCAACCTCTCCTGCGGCGGGGTCCGGTGCTGTGGTCTGCTCCACCTTGAACGTCTTGTCACCCCGATAGAACGCCGCGTTAATGGTCTGATCACCCATTGGAAATTCCTAGCCTTACATCATTGAAGCGTGCGCCTTGCGCAGCTTGTCCCAGTCAAATGTCACCCCTGTGCCCGGTTCATCCGGGGCCACAGCCTGCGCATTCTCAACGACCAAAGGCCGCGTTGTGTATTCATCTATCGGGAAAGAATGCACCTCAATCAAGCCCGCATTTGACTGGCCCGCCACAAGGCTCACGTGCAGTTCCTGCATCCCGTGGCTGCACACGGGCATCCCGTGCTTGCGGCTCAGCTCTGCCACCTGCAACCAGCCGGTGATCCCTCCGCAGTTTGAGGCATCAGGCTGAATGAACGACAGCGCCGCGTCCGCGAATGCATATTCAAATTCGTGGATCGTATGCAGGTTCTCCCCCATGGCGAGCGGCATGCCGGTCGCGGCGGCAATCTCTGCGTATCCTTTGTAATTGTCTGGGATCGTCGGCTCTTCAAACCACAACAGATCATAGGGTTCAAAGGCGCGCGCCGCCTCAATCGCCTGCGGCACGGACATCGCATAGTTGGCATCCACCATAAAGGCATTGTCCGGGCCAAGAACCTCCCGGATGGCTTGGACGCGGGCCACGTCATCCGCCAAATCAGGTTGCCCGATCTTGATCTTCACGCCGTTAAAACCACGGTCCAGATACCCTTCGGTCTGCTTGATCAGCTTGGGTAAATCGAAATTCAGGTCAATCCCGCCGCAATAGGCACCGCAGGTTTTCGCAGCACCTCCCGCCATCTGCCACAGCGGCTGATCCAGCCGCTTGCCCCGCAAATCCCAAAGCGCAATATCAACCGCAGAGATCGCGAAGGACGCAATCCCGCCGCGCGCCACGTAATGCACATGCCATTGCATCGCCTCATAAAGCGCCTCAACCTCCGCTGCGTTCTTGCCAATAAGGAATGGGGCGAGATCATGTGCAATCATCGCCAAAATGGCCCTGCCACCCTTGCCACCGGTATAGGTATAGCCAGTCCCTTCGGAGCCATTGGCAAGCCGGATCGTCACCGTAACCAGCTCAAAATGGGTATGATCTCCATGCTTGGCATCGCTCAGCACTTCTGCCAGCGGGACGTTGAAGATGTCAGCGGCAACATCCTGAATTGTCAGCGATGGGTTATTTTCACCAGCCATGTCGGGCCCTTTCTTTGGCTCAGGGAATGTTGAACACATACAGCCCCTGGAACAAGTTCTTAGTTGTTCTGCTTGCGCACTTCTGCCCCAATCAGCACTTGGGACAGGGTGACGCCGTGCACATCATCCAGAGCAGGCTGCCATGACCCCGCGCAACTCCGCCAGCCCGCGCATGCGACCAATCAACGGATACCCCGGCGTGCTATGACCGCCCCGATCGCTGAGCAATTCCTGACCATGATCAGGGCGCATGGGGATCTGCCAATCGGAGCGCCCCTCAGCTTTGCGGCGGGCCTGTTCAGCCATCAACGCGCGGACCGTACCGACCATATCAGTGTCGCCTTCGAGATGTGCTGCTTCATAAAAATCCGGCTTGTCAGGGTCTGACTGGGCAATCCGTTTGGTGTTGCGCAGGTGGGCGAAATGGATACGGGGCCCATGTTGCCTTACGAAGGCAGGACCGTCGAAATTCGCGGCGACGCCAAGCGATCCGGTACAGAGCGTTGCCCCATTGGCTGGCAAATCAACCGCTTCCAGCACGGCGGCATAATCTGCGGCATCCGACATCACCCTTGGCAGCCCCAAAAGCGAAAAGGGCGGATCGTCTGGATGACAACACAAACGCAAGCCAAGCTCCTGCGCGAGCGGCGCGACTTCAGCCAGAAAGTCGATGAGATTTGCCCGCAATCGGGCCGGTGTGATGCCGTTATACGTGCCGAGCAAGCGGTGAACATCTGCGACGCTCCATTGATCATTGGCACCGGGCAAACCAGCCGTAATGTTGTGCTGCAATGTGGCTTTTTGGTCGTCCGTCATCTTGGAAAAGCGGCGTTCGGCTTGTGACAGGATAGCTTCGGAATAATCTTCCGCCGCGCCGGGCCGCTCCAGAATGTACCGATCGAAAACAGCAAAGTCGGTCAGGTCAAAAAGCATCGCCGCGCCTCCGTGCGGCTGTGGCGCACGCAAAGAGGTCCGGGTCCAATCCAGGATTGGCATGAAGTTGTAACAGATCACGTGAACACCCTGGGCAGCCAGTGCGCGCAGGCTTTGACGGTAGGCGTCAAGATGGGCCTGCATGTCGGCTGTCTGTGTTTTGATCGCCTCAGACACGGGCAGGCTTTCAACCACATCCCATGTGTATCCGTTTGATTTCAAGAGAGACTTGCGTTCAGCAATGCTGGCCTCGTCCCACGGGTGGCCCGGCGGGATATGATGCAGGGCGGTCACAATCCCTTCGACGCCCGCCTGATGCAGATCAGCAAGCGCAATCGGATCTTGAGGGCCAAACCAGCGCCAGCATTGCTTCATTGTTTCATCCTTTCAAAGTCGGCAGATCACGCAAAAGCCGCAAGGCAACACACTCTCCGCTCGGCGCAGCGAGATGGCCGATAACCCAAAGCCACGGGACGCGGACACCTACGGCTGCAAGGTCGCCGTGCCCCTCAATTCACGCCTCAGTTTGTGACGTTGGACTGACAAGTTGCAAGCTGCAATAAAGGCCGCAGAGCAGCGCGAAGAGGGTTGGATGACAGGTAATTTGGGCGAAAAGGCGGATACATTATATCAGGGCATCAGGGATCTGCCGATTGTATCGCCACACGGGCATTGTGACCCGGCCTGGTTCGGTCAAAACAAGGCCTTTGCGAACCCTGCTGAATTGTTGATCAAGCCAGATCACTACATTTTCCGGATGCTCTATTCTCAGGGTGTGCGCTTGGAAGACCTTGGCATTGGCGATGGCGGAAAGGCAGTTGATCCGCGTGCTGTGTTTCGGCTTCTTGCAGAGCACTGGCACCTGTTTCTGGGTACACCTTCACGGGTCTGGATGGACTATGTGCTGCGCGAAACACTTGGAATAGAGACTGATTTGACGCCCCAAACAGCGGACGCGGTCTATGATCAAATCGCAGGCTTGCTTGCCCGGCCAGCCTACCTGCCTCGTGCTTTGTTTGGGCGTTTTAATATTGAGATTTTGGCGACCACTGACAGCGCAGTGGATGATCTGGCCCAGCATCGAACGATACAGGAAAGTGATTGGTCAGGCAGGATCATTCCGACCTTTCGCCCTGATGGTGTTCTGGACGGAGCCGACCCGAACTTTTCCGCGAATCTTCACGCGTTAGAGACACAAACAGGCTGCGATCTAGGCAGTTTTGGTGGATATCTGGAGGCCTTGCGACAGCGACGGGCAGCGTTTATCGCAATGGGAGCCACGGCCACAGACCACGGCGTTGAGGTGGTTCAGACCGAGTGGTTGGCAGATCCTGAAGCACTCTATCAACAGCTGCGCAATGGGACAGGAACACCGCAGGACGCACGGCGCTTTTATGGTCATATGCTGATTGAGATGGCACAGATGTCGGTCGACGACGGGCTGACCATGCAGATACATGCGGGCAGCAGACGGAACACAAATCAGGCTCTGTTAAAGGCGTTTGGGCGTGATATGGGAGCCGACATTCCGATTGCAACGGATTGGGTACGCCGGCTTGATGCGCTGTTGAACCGTGTGGGCAACACGCCGGATTTGCGTATTCTGCTGTTCACGCTGGATGAGACGACCTATGCCCGTGAACTTGCACCAATGGCCGGGCACTGGCCTTGCCTGCGGATCGGTCCGCCGTGGTGGTTTCATGACAGTCCAGCGGGTATCGCGCGATACTTTGATCAGGTGGTTGAGACAGCCGGGTATTACAACCTCGCTGGTTTTAACGATGACACCCGCGCGTTTCTGTCAATTCCCGCGCGGCATGATCTGTGGCGACGGGGCGTGGCGGAACATCTGGCGGAACAAATGGCGCGCGGGTATTTTGGTCAAAGCGATGCGGAACGGTTGGCGACACTGCTGGCGGTTGATCTGGCGCGAGATGCTTACGGATTGGCGGGATAATGGGGCGCATTCTCCATTTTGGCTTAGGCAACTTTGCGCGGGCACATCTGCTGGACTACACAACCGATGCAGGCGGCTGGGATGTTGTTGGGGTCAGCCTGCGGTCGGCCGCAATACGCGATGGGCTGGCCGCGCAAGCGTTTGCTTACGATCTTTGCCTGCAGGGCGCTGGCATCAAACGAATAGGCGTGTTGAAGGATGTGCTGGTCGCGCCTGAGAACCCCGCTGCGGTCTTGGCCGCGATGGATGAAGCGGACATCATTTCTGCGACCGTGACAGAGAAGGGGTACCATCTGGATGCATCAGGTGTCCTTGACCTCGACGATCCTTCGATCAAGAACGATTTGGCAGGGCGCGGCCCCTCGACCTTGATCGGGTTTCTGGCGTTTGGTCTGGCGGGGCGCGGACGGCCCGTAACGGTGATGTCCTGTGACAATCGTATCGAAAATGGCGCGGGGTTGCGTGCCGCAGTTGCACGTTTTGCAACAACGGCCGGTCTGGAGATTGACTGGGACAAGATGCGGTTTCCAAACGCCATGGTGGACCGGATCACGCCTGCCACAACAGACGTTGTGCGCGCGATCAGCGGTGATCCGATGGCGGTTCCCACAGAGGCGTTTGGCGAATGGGTGATCGAGGATGATTTCGCCGGGCCACGCCCCAACTGGCCAGATGTGCAGTTTGTGGATGACGTCGCTCCGCATGAACTGCGCAAACTCAGAATGCTGAACGGGGCACATTCTCTGATGGCATATGCGGGGCTGTTACGCGGATTTACCTTTGTGCATGAGGCAATCGTGGATACGGAATTAAGGCGGTTGGTCACGGATTTGATGGCTCAGGCCGGTGCAACCTTGCCAGCATCGGTGCAGCCCCAGGTGCCAAGCTACGCTCAAGCGCTTTTGCACCGGTTTGAAAACCCGGAACTGGCACACCGACTGGACCAGATCGCTATGGATGGTTCGCAAAAGCTGCCGCACCGGTTCATTGCACCGCTGCGCACAGGCGATGCCCCGGCAATGGTGGAAGGAGTGCGCGCCTGGATCCGCTTTTGCGCGTCTGAGGTGGCCATAGGCCATCCGTTGCGTGACCCCAAAGCAGAACAGATTGCGCAGGCCTTACAGTCGAAAGACCCTACAACAGCAATGTTGACTTTGGTTGGAGCGGCCGACTTGGCACCGCTCATTTGGGGATGATTGCGCCGCGGTGCTGCACCACCTTCGCGGCAAGGGTGTGGCCGACCATCAGCGCTTCGGCCTGTGATTTACCTGAAAGGATCGCACCAAGATATCCACCGTTAAAGCTGTCTCCAGCGGCAGTTGTATCGACGCTGACTGGCGCAGGCGGATAGTGTTGGTCAACATGTTCACCAAGAGAGAGCGGCCCGACCTCACCACGCTTCAGCGCACCCGGACCTCCTCGGGTGATAAACCGCTGCGAGACGCCTTTGGCCGTTTCATCAAACAGCAGCATTTCATCATCAATTGAGGGCAGTGCGATGTCTGCGCGATCCCAAAAGGCGCGCGTGACGCTGCGGGCAGCTTCGACATCTTCCCACAGGCGACGACGATAATTGCTGTCAAATATCACCTTGAGCGGCACCCCGCCCAGCCAATCAAGCAACGCCATCCTGACAGAATTTGGCAGGATGGCGAGTGATATCCCAGATAGATACACCGCGTCATACGATTGCAGGACGCTGAAGTCCAAATCGTCAAACAACTGTCGTGCGGCAGACGTATCGCGCCAATAAGCAAAGCTGCGTTCACCCTCGGGTGTTGTCGAGATTGCATAAAGCCCCGGCGAGGCACCGCTGATTTGTCGGATAGGTGCTGTGCCAATGCCCTGCGCCGCAACAAAATCAACGATACGTTCCGAGAAGGCATCATCGCCCACACACGTGAGGTAATCGACCTGAATATCCGGTGCCGTGCGGTGCAGGTAAATCGCGGTATTGAGCGTATCACCCGCGACGCCGACTTGCGCGTTTGAGCCCAATATCGACAGCTCGATCATCGCCTCGCCCATGCAGGCAATCCGCATCAGCTTTGCTCCCGCTTCCAGATGATCAGCCCCGCACCCATAATCACAACCGCCCCCATGATGGTCCAGAAATCCGGGACAGTGCCAAAGAGCAGATATCCAAAAATCGCGACATAGATCAGGAAGGAATAGGTGAAGGGCATGAGCTGGTTCGCGGTTCCAAAGCGGTGTGCATTGGTCAAAAGCTGATGTCCGGCCCAGCCTAGCACACCAAGGCTGGTCAGAACGATCATACCCCAACCCGTTTCAGGCTGGACCCATGTCCAGATCGCAAAAGGCATCAGCACAAACGTCCCGACCAACCCCATGTAGAACTGCATGGTATCTACCGCAACGATCCCCGACAGCTTGCGGGTCATGATGGAATAAAGCGCAAGCGCCGTGGCATTATAGATGATCAATAACATTGCGGGATGAAAGACAGCACCAAACGGGCGCACGACGATCAGCACGCCAACAAAGCCAAGAAGGATCGCACCCCAGCGCCAGATACCAACCTTTTCCCCCAACACTGAGACGGAAAGAAAGCAAACGATCACAGGGCTGGAGAACATGATGGCGGAAACCACCGTGAGCGGTAGGAATTGCAACGCGTAAAAGTTCGACAGCGTCGCAGAGGTGAGCAGCAAAGCGCGGCTGACAACCTGCCACAGGTGGTCCGTCTTGAACCGGTCGGCTGTCACGCCACCCTTCGCGATCACTCCGATGGAAATAACGAAGTGGCTGGCATATCGCATAAAGGCGAGCTGAAACGCAGGGATACCTGCCACAGCGAGCCATTTTGCGCCGGTATCCACCACAGCAAAGAACAGCCACGCGCCCAGCATCATCACGATGCCAAGACGCGGGAGATCTGCGGTGGATTGGGCTGCAACGGCCATAGGTCAGCCTTGGAACCGCTTGGTGTAGAAATCAACCATTTGGCTGACCATATCATCGGCCTGCCCAGCATCCCGTGCAGCTTCCAGAGCGGTCAACGTGCCCTTGGACATCACACTGTTGACGCCCGCATCCTCGGCCATACGCGCGTAATACCCGACATCCTTTGCCGCATTCTTGATCGCGAAGGCAAGCATTGAGGGGTCACTGTCCACGCCGTAAGCCTTGACAAAATCCATCATGCCGGAATGCAGCGGACCTGCAGCCATCACGTCATAAAGCTGTCCACGATCAACGCCAGCCACGTCAGCCATCGCAAAGGCTTCGGCCATTGCATTCGCAACAGTCATGCCAAAGAAGTTGTTGATCAGCTTGATCGTGTGACCGGAGCCCACGTCCCCAAGGTGAAAGACGTTTTCACCCAAGTCCTTGAGGACCGGTTCAACCTTGTCAAAGGCAGCCTTGTCACCGGAGGCCATGATATTGAGCAATCCGTCCTTGGCGTGCTGCGGCGTGCGGCCCAGAGGCGCATCAAGGAAGGCACCACCAGCGGCCCCAACCTCTTGCGCCAGCGCCCGGCTGCTGCCCGGCAGCGAGGTGCCGAAATCCACAACCGTGGCATCGTCTCGTAGCCCTGCGATCACGCCATCTGGCCCCCGCATGCGGCTTTCTACATGGTCCGATGTGCCCATACAGAGCATCACGATATCACTGGCCTCAGCGACCTCTTTCGCCGAAGCGGCTTCGACTGCGCCGCGTGCGATGGCAGCGTCCAGATAGGTGCGGTCCCGGTTGCCAAGCACGGTCAGGGCATACCCCTGATCCTGCAGGCGGCCTGCCATGGCACCGCCCATCAGGCCAAGGCCGATAAATCCGATTGCTGGTTTGCTCATGGTACTATCCTTTCAAGGGTTATTTCAGGGTGTCAAAGGCGCGTTTCTTGAGGCCTTTTTGAATTTCATAGATGGAGATCGGTACATCTGGTTGCGGCTGCGGGATGCGCAGCGGAATGTCCTTGAGGCGGGGGTTTAGCGTGGGCGTGCCACACAGCATCCTGCTGTTGTAGTCCTCAATCCCTTCCCAGCGTGTCATCGACCCCATCACTGGAAACGCGTCTGCTGCCATCATCTCGTAAAACAGAATTCGACGTGATCGGTCAGAGGTATTGAGCGCGGAGCCATGCACCGTCCGCCCGTGATGGATGCTGATCGATCCGGCCGGGCCGGTGAGTTGCACAGCGTCAGCGGGGTTCAGGCCGTTTTCCTCGGGCAGCATGGCACCAGCAAAAACACCGTCGACGTGGTGGTCATAAACCGGGCCTTTATGGCTGCCGGGATAGACCATCAGCGGGCCGTTTTCGGAGGCCATATCATCAATGCAAACCCCGATGGCGAGGATGTCGTCGTTTGTGTGCGGGTAAAACGCATAGTCCTGATGCCACTCCACCGCTGCACCGTAGCCTGCGGATTTCATGTTCAGCTTGGTCGTGTGCAAGCGCAGGTCCGGGCCAATCAGGTCGCGCGCAGGGGCAAGAATATGGTCAGAATACATCAATTCCCGCACCACATCAGAGATCAGATGCGGCAGTTTAATCCGACGCAGGCGCGGGGCCTCAGGGGTGTGGCTATCCTCCAGATCAAGGCGGTCGTTGGAGGCGGTCATTTGCGCGGCTTCCGCTTCGAAACGCGCAATCTCCGCGCGGATTTTCGCAAGCCATTCAGCCGGGACCTGATCGGGCAGGACCAGATAGCCGTGGGTATTGTAATGCGCGATCTGGGCGGCTGTCAGGTGCTCAGGCATAAGAGACCTTTCGCACGTCTGAGTGCTGGGTCAGCTGGGTTTCGATGTCTTCGGCCACCGCCAGCGTGCGTGTGGCGTCCGCGACGTTGATCACCGGAGCGGCACCGTCCATGACTTCAATGAAGTGGTCGAGCTGCGCATCAAGCGGCGGTTTGGTGTTGGCGGCTTTGGTCAGCGGTATCTGTTGCGCGGCTGTGCCCCAGTCCTGCCCGTGCCAAAGCGTCATGGAGGGAAAGCTGATCCCGCCTTTGGTTCCGGTGATCCACATCATGTCCTGGTGGGTTGTCCCGATGTTGGGGTTTTCGCCGGTGCCTGCCTCAAATCCCCAAGGGCTGGGGGTTGTATCGGCAAAACTGATCGTGCCGGTTGCCCCGTTTTCGAACATCATGGCAACCGCGCCACTTTCGATCCTGTCTGTCCCGCGCAGGGGCCTGCCGCGTAGGGCGGCGGTCTGTACAACTTCGCCAATGCAAAAGCGCAAGAGATCGATGTCATGCACAAGGTTGATCATGACCGGGCTGCCCCCGGCGGTGCGCCAGTTGCCCTCAAAGTAGGGGTCCGGTTTGCGCATGGACCACAGAAGGGAGGCGTTAACGATTGTGCCAATGATCCCGTCCGCAAGTAGGGATTTGAGCTGCTGAACACAGGCGTGGTAGCGACGGTGATGACCAACAAGAGAACCAATGCTGGATTGTGCGAGCGTGGCCTCAAGGTTCTGCGCGTCTCTGAGCGTTCCAGCGACAGGTTTTTCAATGAGCATATGCCAGCCATTTTGCGCCGCCTCCAACCCGTTTTGGGCATGAAGATGGGTTGGCGTGGCGATGATCACACCGTCGACATGGGTATCGACGTCGCTCATGGCCTTGAACCGCGGAACATTGGGGCAAAGGGTCATATCCGGATCAGCCAGCCCGACAAGGGTGCAGCCCGGATGGGCCTGCACCGCTTTGACATGGCGGCTGCCGATCAGCCCGCCACCGGCGACGAGGATGCGTTTCACATCACCGCTCCGATTTGCCATGGCACGAATTCATAGTCGCCCAGCCCCTGCGCCTCCGACTTGGTTGCCTCACCCGAGGCGACGCGCAGAAACATCTCGTAGATCTCGCGGCCTTTCTCTTCGACGCTGACCCCTTTGGAGAGGATTTCGCCCGCGTCGATGTCCATGTCCTCCACCATGCGCTTTGCCATTTCGGTGTTTGTGGCGATCTTGACGGTCGGGGCGGGTTTGGAGCCAAAAGCTGAGCCGCGTCCGGTGGTGAAGCACACAAGATTGCAGCCTCCCGCGATCTGACCGGTGACAGAAGCCGGGTCATATCCGGGGCTGTCCATAAAGGTGAAACCGCGCGCAGTGACGGGTTCGGCGTATTTATAGACCCCGGTGAGAGGCGTCGTGCCACCCTTGGCCGCAGCGCCAAGCGACTTTTCAAGGATCGTGGTCAAGCCGCCTTTCTTGTTGCCGGGGGAGGGGTTGTTGTCCATCGAGCCTTTGTTGCGGGCGGTATAATCCTCCCACCACTTGATCAACCCGATCAGCTTTTCGCCGGTGGCGCTGTCCACCGCACGGCGGGTCAGCAAATGCTCAGCCCCGTAAATCTCCGGTGTTTCAGCCAGCACGCCTGTGGCCCCCTGCGCAGTCAGCAGATCACAGGCATAGCCAAGTGCGGGGTTTGCCGTGACACCAGACCATGCATCCGATCCGCCACATTGCAGGGCGACCATCAGCTCGGACGCGGGGCATTCTGTGCGCGTTGCCTCATTCGCAATCGGCAGCATTGCTGTGACCTTTTCGATGCCCAGCGCTACAGTGCGCCGCAGCCCCGCGACATTCTGGATGTTCATCGTCTGAAAGGTGGGCCCCTGTTTCAGCCCGTAAGCTTCCAGCAGCCAGTCGATCTGGTTCATCTCACAGCCAAGCCCCACCATCAGCACGGCAGCATGGTTGGGGTGTTTAGCATAGCCCCACATCACGCGCTGCAGGGCCTCAAACCCGTCGCCGCTGTCGGCCATACCGCAACCGGTGCCATGCACAAAGGCCGCCACGCCATCAACATTGGGATAATCGGCCAGCACCTCAGGCGTAAAGTGATCCGCGATCATCCGCGCGGCAGTAGCAGAGCAGTTCACAGAAGTGACAATCGCGATGTAATTGCGCGTACCGACACGCCCGTTGTCGCGGCGGTACCCCATAAATGTGTCTTGGATATCTGCTTTGGCGACCGGGCGCAGGTCGGTGGCGAATTCATAGGCCGTATCGGTGTTGCGAAAGGCGACGTTGTGGGTGTGGACATGATCACCGGGGCCAATGTCTTGGGAGGCATAGCCGATCAACTGGGCGTATTTGCGCACCGGATCGCCCGTCATCATCGCGACCGTTGCGACCTTGTGCCCAGAGGGGATCATCGCAGTGGTCACGATGTCTTCAACTGCCACACCAACTTCTAACGCACGGGTGGCGGTGACCACCGTATCGGCGCGGTCGAGGCGTACATAATCCATAAAATGCCCTTTGCGGCAGCAGGTTTCAGGCGCAATAAGGTGCGTCTGAAGTCCAGCGGTGAATGTCGATATGTGGTGCTGTGGCAAGGTGCGCGCGGGCGTCCTCCCACTGCGATTTGTAAGCCCGCCAGTCGCGCAACTCCGTCTTTGGGGCGGCACGCGAACGGGCGATAAAATCAGGAAAATGGCTGCGTCCTGTGGGCTGCCCGGTCGTGTTGAACCGGATGTCAAAGGACCAGCGGAAACTGTCCGTGATATTGGGCAAGGAGCCATGCGGCGTCAGTGGATGGAACAGGACCACACCGCCGGATATAACAGGCAGTGGGATGCCTGCGGTCTCGTCAATAAAACCTTCGGCAATGCCTGTCTGGGTGCGGGGGCAATGAGGCAGCATGTCCTGTCCCGTTCGCTGGGCCTGCACTTGCAAACAACCGTTTTCGGGGGTTGCATCGGTCATAGCGATCCAGACGGTGACCATATCCGTCTGGTCCGCCTCAGCATGGGTGACGCCCCGGTCCTGATGCCAGTCGGTCACGGTGATATGTGGCCGTATCTCATCCTCTGCCAGTTGGGTGGCGGGGGGTTTGATGCGCACATGCTGTATCGGGTTGCTGGTGATCTCCGGCCCGATCAACTGCTCCACAATGTCGAGCAGTGGACCGGCGGTGAGCATGTCAAAGACGGCAGGACCGATATGAAAGGGTGTGTCTGCCCTGATCTGATCGCCGGGCAGAGAGATGTCCATTGGTTGAAAGTAATCAACGCCTGCCTGATAGGCGGTAAGCAGTTTACCCCAGAAATCGAGCGCTTCGGGAGCCGTCGTAACCAAGCCAGAGGCGAACCACCCAGCATAAAGGTCATCAAGCAGCGTCTCATATTCAGCGCGCACGCTTTCCATGATGTGAGGTGGAATGACATCTGGCACCACCAGGTATCCGGCGGTCTCAAACTGATGCAACTGGTCCCGGCTCAGCATGCCAAACCCCTCAAAGCAGCAGCGCGATGATATTGGGCCAGATCAGCAGCACAGAGAGCGCGAGGATCTGAATACCAATGAACGGCAGGAACCCCCGGAAAATATCCGTCAGGCTGATGTGCGGCGGGGCCACAGATTTGAGGTAGAACGCCGCCGGACCAAAGGGCGGCGACAAAAAGCTCACCTGCATGTTCATACAGAACACCACCCCAAACCAGATCGCCACGTGATTTGGCTCAAGCTGGCCGATAAACCCGATCTCCTCAATCGGTAGACGCAGCACAATAGGCAGGAAAACGGGGATGATCAGCAGCACAATGCCGACCCAGTCCATAAACGCCCCCATAAAGAGCAGGATCACCATCATTGTGAGGATCACACCCATCGTTGGCAGGTCCTTGCCCACGATCAGGTCGGCCACATATTGCGGCCCCCCGGCAATCGTATAGGCACCGGCCAAGGATGCAGCGCCGATCGTGACCCAGATGATTGTCCCGGTGGAACGCAGCGTGCGCATCAGGCTTTCCCAGACCAGCGCAAAAGATCCCTCACCGCGCAGGATCGCGATGATCAACACCGCAGCGGCCCCCATGCCGGCGGCCTCCGTGATCCCGGTAATACCACCATAGATCGACCCCATGACAACGCCGATCACCACCATGGGTGCAACAAGCCCCTTGCCCATGTCCCATCCGGTTTTGGCGCGGTCCTTGCCGAAGACACAGAAAATCAGCAGAAGCGCCACAATGGTGATCCCCGCCAACCACGGCATATGCGCCGCGGTGCCAAGGCGCGCAGGATCACCGTCACTTGCTGCATTTGACCCAGACAGTTCAAAAAATGCGGCCCGGATAAACAGCACCGCCGAGAAACCAGCCGTGACGATGGACATGAATGCCATGAACAACAGCCGCTTTTCGCCGCGTGGCGGATCGTTGGGGTCTTCTTCGGGCAGGGGGGCATCCTCTGGATGCAGTTGGGTGCGGATCACGATGTAGGTGATGATCATCGAGGCAAGCATGAAACCCGGGATGAAGGACGCCGTGAACAGCGCCTTGATCGAGGTTTCCGTGATCAGCCCGTAGATGATCAGAACAATCGACGGCGGGATCATCGTGCCCAATGAGCCGGAAGCACAGATCACGCCAATGGCGAGGTTTTGATTGTACCCGAGCCGCAGCATTTGCGGCAGGGCAATCAAACCCAAGAGCACAACTTCGCCTCCGATGATCCCCGACATCGCGGCCATGATCACCGCCATAATGGAGGTTACAATCGCGATCCCGCCCCGCGTCCGCGACAACCAGACATTGAGCGAGGAATACATGTCCTTCGCAATGCCGGAGCGTTCCAGCAGCGAGGCCATAAAGATGAATAACGGCACCGATATGAGAACATAGTCCGTTAAAAGCCCATATATCTTTTGCGCAAGGATATAGAGCGGCCCTGTCCCCGGCCTTCCCGTCAGAATGCCGTCGCCAAAGGAAAAGGGGTTCAGCAGCAGAGCAGGCTCAAACTTCATCACCAGTACCAGAACGGCAAGCGAGGCCGAGGCGAGGCCCAGCGGCATCCCGATGGCCAAAAGCGCAATCAACGCCAGCATCAGGACAAGTGAAATCGTGCCAATATCCATCAGTCTTGCCCCACGGCGCGTTTGAGTGCTTCGATCTCTTCTTCGTCCGGTTCATCCGTGTGAATTTCCGGCTCCTTGTTCCAATCCGCGATCAGGTTGAGCACAGCTTGTAACGCCACCAGCGTGATCACAATCAACACCATGGGCTGCAACGTCGCCGGGATCGGTGGGTTAAAGGCGGAGCCGTAAAGCTCCCACTTATAGAGCTTGTTGACAAAGACCTGTTTGTAACTGCCGTAGACAAGGAAAAACGCAAACGTGACAATCAGCACGGTCGAAATGGTGTCAAACACCCGCTGCAGCCACCGTGGCACTACGTCATAAAGCAGAAAGATGCGGATGTGGCTGCGTTGCTGCATGGCATAAAAGCCTGACGTCAAAAAGACAAAGCTGGCAAACCATAGCGTCATCTCATTGGCCCATTCTGTGGGCCGCTCCATGATGTAGCGCATGAAAACTTCATACAGCATGACGATGGTCATCACCGCAATCATCATCATGGTCACGCGCCCAATAAAGAGCGCAGCGCGGTCAATGGCGCTGGCACCGTCAAACTCCATCGCTGCGGGCTGCACCCCGCGCGCGCCCACAACGGCGAGGATAGGGGAAAAGATAAGCGCGGCCATATCCAATATGTCGATATGGCCCCCAAAGATACCACCCAAGTTGGGCGTTACATCCGAGCGAAGATAGATTGCCTCAACCTGACCACGCAGGGATTCAGATGTGTAAGGGATCCAATCCAGCAAAAAGGCGGGCAGATGCCAGATCAGCCATGCCATCGTACCGACAAAAGCCAAGGGTATCAGCCACTCTACAATCCCGCCTTTGGTTTTCTGCATCAGAGTCCCCTTCGCTTACGCGTCGATTGTGTAGTTTTTGATGAAATCGCGGTCAGGCTCAACGCCGATCCCCGGTCCGGTGGGTATGCTGACACGGCCCTCGTTCGCCATGACCTGCCCTTGGATGTCCAAGGGTTCAGCAAGCAGATTGTCACGAAACTTGTTGTCGGTGGTATCAAACTCCAGCATCGGCTCCCACGGGTGCAGGCCGCCGGGCAAAGGCGGCATGGCCGCGAGCAACTGCAGGTTGGTGGCCACTGCAATGGCGCTGCCCCAGACGTGGTTGATGACGGGGGTAAAATGCGCATGACACAGGGCCAGCACCCGCAGGTATTCGGAAATACCACCAAGCGCGCAAACCTCAGGTTGGGCGATGTCCAACCCCCTGTTCTCCAGAATATTGCGCCAGCCCCAGCGGTTAAACTCTGCCTCTCCGCCCGAGATGTTCACGCGCAGACCGGACCGCAGCTCACGGTAACCATCAAGGTCTTCGGGGGCGATGGGTTCTTCGAACCAATAAGCATCTAGGTCTTCGAGCGCTCGGCCCACATAGAAGGCGTCTGAGGTGGTGTAGCAATGGTTGGCGTCCACCATGAAGCGAAAGTCGTCGCCAACGCCCCGCCTGACCGCCTGACACAGCTGCACATCCGGTTTTGGGCCGAACCCCACTTTCATCTTGGTGGCCGCAAAACCCATGCCTTTGATGGCGGCGGCTTCATCCTCAAACCGGGCGGCCAGATCGGCGACAGGCTCATCGCGCAGCATCATGCCGTAGCCGTAGCAGGGCACATCTGCACGGTGCGCACCGCCAATCAGCTTGTGCAAGGGCAGGCCCGCCACCTTGCCCGCAATATCCCACAGCGCAATGTCCACACCGGAAAGCGCCTGCATCGGCATGCCCTTTTGTCCGTGGTCTCGCAAAAGGTTGTACACCTTGTGCCAAATCACGTCCCGATCCATTGGGTCCATCTCCAGCACCATTGGCTGGATCACCTTTTCCACGATCCCTTTGTTCGCAATCGCGACAGTGCCGGGACCAAAACATTCACCCCAGCCGGTCACACCCTCATCCGTCTCCACCTCAACCAGATGGGCGGAGCGTTTGTCATAGTATTGCTGCGAATAGCCCAACACCTCGGGCATATCATAGTGCAAGACGTGACTGGTGATGCGGGTGATTTTCATCAGTAAAAGGTTCCTGAGGCGAAAACGGCAAGGCCATGAAAACAGCCTTGCCGCATCTTGTCGTCCAAAGAGCGGACGTTTACTTCATCGCGCCCATGTCTTTGAGGAAGGCAATGTGGCTTTCCAGCAGCGCTTTGGCTTCTGGCGTTGTTGCAAACTCAACCCAGCCTTTCTGAACCGCGTCGCGGTAGGACGCCAGATCCTCAGGTGTCCACTCATACAGGTTGACACCCTTGGCGCGCAGGTCCTTGGCGGTCTGCGCGTTCTGGACCTCATTGATGGTTGCATTGTGCAACGCGAGGCTGTCCATGGCGACTTCCATGATCTTGCGGTGGTGCGCTGGCATGGCTTCCCACACGTCCTTGCGGCAGGCAAGGTGGTCAGCCGGCATGGAGTGGAAACCAGGGAAGTTCGTGTGCTCGGCAATGTCATAAAGACCCAGGCCCACGTTGTTCGTGAGGTTCGCCGCATCTGCGCCGTCAATGATACCTGTCTCGAGCGCGGTAAAGATTTCATTGAAATCCATCACGATCGGGGACGCACCCATAGCCGCAAAAACTTTGGTCGCCAGACCAGGGGGAGAGCGGAATTTCCAGTCTTTGAAGTCATCCGCGTTGCGAATGGGTTTGGTCGAGGCCAGCGATTCAGGTCCGGGGATCCACCAACCGATGAACTCCATGTCGTAGCCATTGTAGAGCCCATTCAGCGCCGCGCGGCCATCGCCGTGAAGCAACCATGCCATCTGCTGATAGGGGTTGCCATAGCCGCCCATCAGGTCGCCCGCGAACTGGAATGCCGGGTTCTTGCCAGTCTGATAGGCACCGCCCGTCATGTCGCAATCAAGGATGCCTGTGGCAGCCGCATCAAATGTCTCGACTGATTTCACAACGGAAGACGAATAGAACATCTCAACCGCGATCTCACCGTTGGACATGGTTTGAATGTCATCGATGTATTTCGCTGCCATCTTGCCAGACAGGGTCTCAGGCGAGAAATGTGTCTGAATGCGCAGTTTCGTTGTTGCGTGGCCGTCGGCCATGGCTGTGCCTGCTGCCATTGCGGCAGCAACGGCCACCGTGACCGCTGTTTTCAAAAATGTCATGTTGTCCTCCCAGACGTTGAGCGTTGTTGACTGAGGTCATGTGCCCCGATGTTGATCACGCTGGCTTTACGTTAGGCCCACGAATCGCGTGGAACAAGAAAAAAGTGAAATTCTCAGTAATTTCGAGATTTTTATATATTCTCAAAATTTTCTGGTCTAAGTTGCCATGACAACTGGGATTTAGACATCAGCATGCAACAAGATATCGACGTTTATCAATCACTCGAAGCCCGGCTTATCTCAAATGGGTTTGAGCATGGGGCGAAGCTGCGCGCCGAAGCCTTGCGGGATGAGTTTGGCTGCTCTGCCTCAACTGTGCGCGAGGCGCTCTTTCGGCTATCCACAGTTGGCTTGGTCCACTTTCAGGAGCAACGCGGATTTCGCGTGCCTGAGCGTTCTCCTGACACTCTGATTGAGCTGACACATATGCGCGTGTTGCTGGAGGGCGAAGGAACGGTCCTGTCGATCCGCAACGGGGGCGTGGCATGGGAGGCGCGGCTGACAGCAGCACATCACAAGCTCAGTCACATCGAAAAACGCATCCATGCACAAGAAGACCCAAGCGCGCTGATCGATATTTGGTTCAGTTCTGAGAATGAGTTTCACGAGACATTGATATCCGCCTGCGGGTCAGAAACGCTCAAGCAAATGCACAGCCGCATCTACGCCCGGTTTCGGCAACAACTGATGGTTGCGGATCGACGCTTTGATTTCATCTCAGAGAACATCCAGCATCACGCCGAAATCCTCGATGCTGCCCTATCGGGGGATGAGGCCCTGACCCGGCAAAAGATTCACGACCATCTGGCGCGCCATTTGACGGGAACAACGTTGGATTAGGATGTGGAGCCGTTGCGGTTTCTTGAACTCAGGAACACCAGAATGAGGCCCGCCAAGGCCGGCACCGATTGCACCAAGAGCGTTCTGGGCATGACTGTAACCGCCCCGAACACACCTGCGACAAACACGAAAATCAGGAAACAGACGGCCACGTTTCTTTGCCACAACATGTCGCGGATCGTGAGCGCCCAAAACAACCCCGCAGCGAGGAAGGCGTTGTACAGTCCCTGATTGGCGGCGATTTCAACAGTCTGCGGAAACAGCTCTGGCGCAAGAGTGGTAAAGACCTTGGGCCCGCGGGTTTCCCAAGCAAAGATTTCCAACCATGCAATATAGGTGTGAATGAGCGCCACCAAAGCGATGGCGATGAGGGACAGCATGCGCATGTTTGTTTCCAATCAATGTCCGATGTCGAGGGAGCGTAGCATCTTAAACGCTGCGTGACCAAGCTCCCAAGGCTAGCGACCCAGATCATCCTCCATATACACCTCGATGATCTCATCAAAACTGCGCTCCGCTTCAAACCCCAAAGCAATCGCGCGTTCCGGGGCAAAGTCACGCGGCCAACCGTCGACAATGCCCATGATCGTCTCATCAGGTTGCGGTTTGATCAGGTTCACCGCCGCCTGTCCTGCCGCGCGGCGCAGAGCTTCGATCTGCTCAGCCACAGTGCAGCTGAACCCCGGCAGGTTCAGCGCGCGACGGCCCTTCAACACCGCAGTATCCAGTGTCGCGGCATGGGTCAGAAACCGTGCCGCTGCCCGCGGGCTGGCGTGCCAGTGCCGCACCGTATCAGCGACAGGCAGGATCGCCTCAACCCCATTCAGCGGCTCTCGGATGATCCCGGAAAAGAACGAAGACGCCGCTGCATTCGCTTTGCCCGGCCGCACACAGATCGTCGGCAGGCGCAGCGACACACCGTCAACAAACCCCTTGCGGCTGAAGTCCGTCAGCATCAGTTCGCAGGCCGCCTTTTGTGCGCCATAGCTGGTTTGCGGCGCGGACAGAAACTCATCCCCGATCTTATCCGGGAAGGGCCCACCGAAGACGGCGATGGAGGACGTAAAAACCATGCGCGGCACGTAATCGCCGGATGAGGCGTCATGCTCCGCTTTGAGCGCGTTCAACAGATGCCACATCGCCATCATATTGACGTCCCATCCCAGCGCAAATTCCGCCTCCGCCTGCCCTGAGACGATAGCGGCGAGGTGAAAGATCACGTCGGGGCGTGTGGCTGCCAGCGCTTTGGCCGTTGCCGAATCAGAAACATCACCGGTCATGGTTGTGGCGGTCACACCTTCGGGGGGAAAGGCCCGGTCAAAGAGCGTCAGTTCAACGTCGGGAAAGATGTTTTCAGACAAGATGCGCCGCGCGAGTTTTTGGCCGATCATACCGCCGCCGCCAAGGATCAGGATGTTGGTCATGTCAGGCCATTCCGTTTTTTGAGTTCAAGATAAAGGCCCGAGTGGTCCAGATCTGCACCGTCCATCTCGTCGCAGAATGTCTCAAACCGGTCCCGGACCGCTTGGGTCGAGGGCAACGCGAGGCCAAGCGATGCCGCCTCTGCCAGAGTATTTTCCAGATCTTTGAGTTGGAATTTCGACAGGCCCCCCGGCTCGAAATTCCCTTCCGACATGCGCGCGCCATGTTGTTGCAGGATGACACTGTCAGCAAAACCACCCTTGAGGGCCGCACGCAAAGCCGCCGGGTCGGCACCGCCCCTCTCTGCCAAAAGTGTCGCTTCGGCAACTGCGGAAATTGTTACGGCAACAATCGTCTGATTTGCCAATTTGCACAACTGCCCTGCACCAGAGGGACCGACATGAACGGGCCGCCCCATTGCTTCGAGTACGGCTTTCGCCTGCTCAAACGTGGCCGCATCTCCGCCTGCCATGATGGCTAAGCTACCTGCCTCCGCACCCTTGGTGCCGCCCGATACGGGTGCATCGAGATGCGCGATCTCCAGTCCAGCCAGCTGCGCAGATTGGGCGCGGGCATGTTCGGGCTTCGCGCTCGACATATCGATCCAGATCATGCCGGGGGCAAGCGTGTCTTGAAACGCTGTGTCCGCCAGCAAAGCCGCGGTCGCAAACCCATCCGAGAGCATCGTGATGATCAATTCTGCACCCGCAATGGCTTGCGCTGCGGTTGGCGCTGTTTTTGCCCCCTCCTGCACCAAAGGCTCCGCCCGATGTGCGCTGCGGTTCCACACGGTCAGATCATGCCCCGCCGCCATCAGGTTACGTGACATCGGCACCCCCATCAGCCCCGTCCCAATCAGAGTAATCTTGCGCGGCTGAGGCATGGCAGCATCCTTGGGGCAGAGGGGTTATGGTCAAATCGAAATCTGTGTCATACGCTAACGTCTCAGTCCAAAAGGGCCAGAGGGCCTGTTGGATAGACCGATATTTTTTGCATGCTCAGCCCACACCGCCGCAGATCTGGTGTGCGTTTGAGTGCGTCATTGAGGGGGAAAAAGCAATATGGGCCAACGGCTTGAAGGAAAACGTGTGTTGGTGACGGCCGCTGCACAAGGTATTGGACGTGCGAGCGCTGTGGCTATGGCCCGCGAAGGGGCACAGGTCTTTGCGACGGACGTGAACCTTGATGTTCTTTCCACGATTCGGGATGAGAATCTCGAAAATATCAAAATTTTCGAGCTTGATGCGCGGAACGACGAGAGTGTCAAAGCAGGCGTGGCCGAGGCTGCGCCGGATGTGTTGTTCAACTGCGCGGGCTTTGTCCATCACGGCACGATTTTGGATGCGACAGATGATGAAATGGAGTTCGCCTTTGACCTCAATGTCCGCTCCATGGTCCGCACAATACGCGCGGCTTTGCCCGGTATGCTGGAACGCGGGGGCGGGTCGATCATCAACATGTCCTCCGCGCTTGGTTCTATCATCGGGGCCCCCAACCGCTTTATCTATGGCACAACCAAAGCTGCGGTTGTTGGTCTGACCAAATCGGTCGCGGTCGACTACATCACCCAAGGCATTCGCTGCAACTGCATCTGCCCGGGCACAGTTGAGAGCCCAAGCTGGCATGAGCGCGTCAAAGCGTTGGGCGAAGAGCTGGGCAGCTATGACAAAGCGATGGCTCAATTCGTGGCGCGCCAGCCAATGGGGCGTATCGCAAGTGCCCAAGAGATTGCCGCACTTGTGGTCTACCTCGCCAGTGACGAAAGCGCCTTTACCACAGGGCATACACATATCATCGACGGAGGCTGGTCAGGACAATGACCCACAAGATCACAAAAGACGACCTGCGCTCACGCCAGTGGTTCATGAACCCCGACAACCTTGAGATGACCGCGCTCTATCTGGAGCGCTATCTGAACTATGGGCTGACGCGCGAAGAATTGCAGTCCGGCAAGCCGATCATCGCGATTGCGCAAACAGGCAGCGACCTGTCGCCCTGTAATCGGCATCATCAACAGCTGACGAAACGTGTCCGGGACGGAATCATCGCCGCCGGCGGGACATGTATCGAAGTCCCTGTGCATCCCATTCAGGAAACGGGCAAACGACCTACGGCGTCGCTTGATCGCAATCTGGCGTATCTGTCCTTGGTTGAAACGCTCTTTGGCTACCCACTGGATGGCGTGGTGCTCAACATCGGCTGCGACAAGACGACGCCCGCGCTATTGATGGCCGCAGCGACCGTGAACATCCCGGCCATTGCGCTCAGCGTTGGGCCGATGCTGAACGGTTGGTGGAAGGGCAAGCTCGCCGGTTCCGGTACCGTGATCTGGAAGGCCCGCGAAGAGCTTGCCGCAGGACAGATCGACACGGATGAGTTTATGGAAATCGCAGCGGCCTCTGCGCCGTCCGTTGGGTATTGCAACACCATGGGTACCGCCACGACGATGAATTCGCTGGCCGAAGCGTTGGGTATGCAATTGCCCGGATCAGCGGCGATCCCGGCACCCTACCGTGAACGCGGGCAGATCAGTTATGAAACCGGCAAG
Organism: Sulfitobacter sp.; assembly: GCA_045105735.1. Taxonomy (GTDB): domain Bacteria; phylum Pseudomonadota; class Alphaproteobacteria; order Rhodobacterales; family Rhodobacteraceae; genus Sulfitobacter. Next base: position 48,957 of record JBGCDV010000014.1, read on the forward strand.
CGCATTGTTGAGATGGTCTGGGAAGACCTGCGGCCCACCGACATCATGACCCGTGAGGCGTTTGAGAATGCCATCGTGATCAACTCCGCGATTGGCGGTTCCACCAACGCGCCGATCCACCTGAACGCCATTGCGCGGCATCTTGGTGTCCCGCTGGACAATGATGATTGGCAGAAACACGGCCATGAGATCCCGCTATTGGTAAATATGCAGCCCGCGGGCGAATACCTTGGCGAAGACTATCAGCATGCAGGCGGTGTGCCTGCGGTTGTGGGCGAGCTGATGGCGGGGGGGCTGCTGCCCAACCGAAGCGCCATGACGGCGAACGGTCAGACCATGGGGGCGAACTGCGAAAGTCTGCGGTCCAAAAACACGGATGTGATCAAAACCACCGCCGCGCCGATGCTGGAACAGGCGGGTTTCCTCAACCTCTCCGGCAACCTCTTTGAGAGCGCGATCATGAAAACCTCTGTGATCTCGCCTGCGTTCCGCCAGACCTATCTGTCAAACTCCGACGATCCGGAGGCGTTTGAAGGGCGCGCAATTGTCTTTGATGGGCCAGAGGACTTCCACCACCGGATTGATGATCCGGCAGAGAACATCGACGAAAACTGCGTCCTCTTCATGCGCGGCGCTGGCCCCAAGGGGTATCCCGGTGCGGCAGAAGTCGTGAACATGCGCCCGCCTGCCTACCTGATCAAAAAGGGGGTTGAGGCGTTGCCCTGCATCGGGGACGGGCGCCAGTCTGGTACCTCGGGTTCCCCCTCAATCCTGAATGCCTCGCCTGAGGCAGCGGATGGCGGCGGCCTTGCGCTTTTGCAGACCGGAGACCGCGTGCGCATCGATTTAGGCAAGGGCACCGCAGATATGCTTGTCCCGTTGGATGAGTTGAATGAACGCGCTCGCACGTTGGCGGCCAACGGCGGCTATGACATGCCAGCGAGCCAATCCCCCTGGCAAGAGATTTTCCGCGAAAAGGTCGGCAGGCTGGATCACGGTATGACGCTCAGCGGTGCTGACAAATTCCAAAACATCGCCCGCAAGCATTTGCCACGCGACAACCACTAAAGGACACGACAATGAAACTGCTACGCTATGGCGCTGCTGGTGCCGAAAAACCCGGAATGCTGGACGATGCAGGGCTGCTGCGCGATCTGTCGGACCATGTGGATGACATCACCGGCGATATTCTGGACGATGCGAGCCTTGCAAAGCTGCGTGCGCTTGATCCATCGAGCTTGCCGATTGTCGAAGGCGAACAGCGCATTGGCGCTTGCGTCGGCAACTTTGGAAAGTTCCTCTGCATCGGGCTGAACTACTCAGACCACGCCGCAGAAACCGGCGCAGCTATCCCTGAACATCCGATTTTGTTCTTCAAGGCGAACTCCGCCGTTGTGGGTGCCTATGATGACGTGATGATCCCGCGTGGTTCTACCCAGACAGATTGGGAAGTCGAACTGGGTGTGGTGATCGGCAAGGCCGCCAAATACGTCAGCAAGGAAGACGCGCTGGATCACGTGGCGGGCTATTGCATCGTCAACGATGTGTCCGAGCGGCATTTTCAGGCCAAGCTGACTGGCCAATGGACCAAGGGCAAATCCTGCGACACCTTTGGGCCGACGGGGCCGTGGCTGGTGACCCGTGATGAAATCGCCGACCCGCAAAACCTTGCCATGTCGCTGGACGTGAACGGCAAACGGATGCAAACGGGCAATACCGCCACGATGATCTTTACCGTGGCCGAAATCATCGAACACCTGAGCCAGCTGATGACCCTCCACCCCGGTGACATCATCACCACAGGCACACCCCCTGGCGTTGGGCTTGGCATGAAGCCGGAACCGGTGTTTTTGAAGGAAGGCGATGTCATGGACCTCAAGATCGATGGGCTGGGCCATCAACAGCAAAAGGTCGGTCAGGATGCCTGAACTATTGCAGATCGGCGGTATCACCGACACAATGCGCGACCGGCTGGAGTCCGCGTTCACCATCCATCAAACCAACCGCTACAACGCAGAAGAGATCACCCATGTCGTGACGAACGGCCATGACGGGGTGAAGCCAGAGCTGATGGCGTCCCTCACCAATCTCAAGGCAATCTCATGTTACGGTGTCGGCTATGATGCGATAGATGCAGAAGAAGCTGCGCGACGCGGGATCATTGTCACCCATACGCCCAATGTGCTGAACCAAGAGGTCGCGACCACCGCTGTTCTCCTGATGTTGTCGTGCTATCGCGAGCTGCTGCGCGATGACGCCTATGTCCGGTCCGGTGCATGGGAGGCCAAGGGCAACGCACCGCTGACCCGCTCTGCGGACGGCCAAACGGTCGGCATTTTGGGGTTGGGACGGATCGGGCAGGCGATTGCGGACAAGCTCGCCCCTTGGACCCCAAAAATCCTGTATCACACGCGCACCAAGAAGGACGTACCCTATACCTACTATGACGATTTGACCGCGATGGCCTTTGACTGTGATGTACTGATTTGCATCACACCGGGGGGGGCGTCGACCAACAAGATCGTCAACGCGCAGGTCATGGAAGCGCTGGGGCCACAAGGGACCCTGATCAATGTCAGCCGCGGCTCTGTCGTGGATGAAGCGGCGCTGATTGAGGCGCTGAGCACAGGCAAACTTGGCTGGGCGGGCCTTGATGTCTTTGAAGGGGAACCTCACGTCCCTCAAGCGCTGTGCGATCTGCCCAACACGGTGATGTTGCCGCATGTCGGCAGTGCCACGGTTGAGACCCGCAATGCCATGGGCGCGCTGACAGTGGACAACCTTTTGCAGCACCTCAAGGACGGCACGGTGATCAGCGCCGTGCCCGAATGTGCGCATCTGTGACAGACGGGGCGATGACGGGTGATTGAATTTGTCATCGCCGTTTTCTTTTTGTTGATCACTCCGGGTCCGGGGGTGCTGACCACCGCCGGAATTGGGGCGGCATTCGGTTACCGCGCAGGTCTTGGGTTTCTCAGCGGGCTTTGTCTGGGCGGGTTCATCAACATGATGATGGTGATTTCCGGGCTGGCCGCGATTGTGCTCGCGGTGCCTTCGTTGCGCGCGGTGCTGCTCTTTGCCTCCATTAGTTATCTCTTGTATCTCGCTTTTCGGATTGCCAGCGCAGGCGCCAAAATAGGCTTTGCGCCTGCGACCAAACCGTTGGGGTTCCGCAACGGGCTGATGCTGCAATTCATCAACCCCAAAGCCTACGTCGTCGGCACCACGCTGTTTTCGGGCTTTGCCTTCCTGCCGCAGTCCCCGGTCTGGGAGGTGGTCCTCAAAATCGTGCTGTTCAACGCGATCTGGGTTCCCGTACACTTGATCTGGCTGGGTGCAGGCGCGCGTTTGCGCACCCTCGACCTGAGCCAACGCACGCAGCGGATCATCAACATCGGTATGGCACTGTCGATGGTTATCGTCGTGATCGTTGCCCTGCTTGCCACACTTTGAAAGAGGATCTGAGAATGACACATCATAAGGTTGCTTCTATCGGTTTGGGATCCATGGGCTATGGCATCGCCTGTTCGGCGCTGCGCGGCGGGCATGCGGTCTGGGGTGTGGATATCAACGCTGATCAGATGCAGCGGTTTGCCCGCGAAGGCGGTCAGGCGGGCCCCGTTGACGATATTGCCGGGTCATTGGATACGGTTATCGTTGCAGTTCTGAACGCGCCGCAAACCGAAGCGGTGCTTTTTGGTGCGGATGGCATGGTGCCTAAGCTGCGCAAGGGGGCCGCAGTACTGTCCTGCGCCACCGTGCCACCCGCCTTTGCCAAGGACTTGGCCGCGCGCTGTGCCGAACACGGCGTTCTCTACCTCGACGCGCCAATCTCTGGCGGGTCCGTGAAGGCCGCCAACGGGCAGCTTTCCATCATGGCCGCAGGCGCGCCTGAGGCATTTGCAGCGCTACGCCCTGTCTTGGACAGCATTGCCGAAACGGTGTTTGAGTTGGGCGACACGCCCGGTGCCGGAAGTGCGATGAAAGCGGTCAACCAACTGCTCGCCGGGGTCCATATCGCCACGATGGCCGAGGCGCTTACTTTTGGCATGACGCAAGGGGTAACGCCAGAGAAGTTCATCGAAGTGATCAGCAAATGCGCCGGCTCCAGCTGGATGTTGGAGAACCGTGCGCCCCACATCGCAACGGGGGATTACACACCGCACAGTTCTGTTAACATCTGGCCCAAAGACCTTGGCATCGTGCTCGACATCGCCAAGGATGCGCAGTTCAGCGCGCCCATCACCGCCGCAGCGCTGCAACAATTCGTAGCAGCGGCTGGCATGGGGTTGGGCGGTGAGGACGACGCGGCAGTCGCCAAGGTCTATGCGCGCAACGCGGGCCTGACCCTGCCGGGCGAAGAAGAAGGAAGCTGAGACATGACAACTGTTCTGGGCTGCATTGCGGATGATTTCACCGGGGCTACCGATCTTGCGGGCCTCTTGGCGCGCAGTGGCGTGCGGGTCTGCCTGCGTATCGGCGTGCCCAAAGAACCGCCCAGGGATACCGGACCGTTTGAGGTCATTGCGCTCAAGTCCCGCACCGCCCCGGTCGCAGACGCGGTTGCCGAAACCCGCGCCGCTCTCGCATGGCTCAAAGCAGCAGGCGCAGAGCGGTTTTTCTGGAAGTACTGCTCCACTTTTGACAGCACACCAGAGGGCAACATCGGCCCTGTGGCTGAGGCCCTGATGGCAGATCTCGGCACGGACCAGACAATCTATTGCCCCGCATTCCCCGAAAACGGGCGTTCTATCTTTATGGGCAACCTTTTTGTCGGGCAGCAGCCCTTGGCCGAAAGCCCGATGAAGGACCACCCGCTGACCCCGATGCGCGACAGCAACCTGATGCGCCTGCTGGCACCACAGGTGTCGCAGCCCGTGGGCCTTGCCGACAGGCATTGTGTGGCGCGCGGGGCTGGGGCGCTCCGCGAACGGCTTGAGTGGCTTCGCAGCGAAGGTGTGGCGCATGTGGTGGTGGATGCGGTTGCCGACACGGACCTCAATGTCATCGCAGAAACCTGCCGCGATATGCCGCTGATGACCGGAGGCTCCGCTGTGGCAATGCCGCTGCCGGGGATCTACCTTGCAGATGGAACGCTGACGGCGGACGCCCCGCGCATGGCAAACCCCAAAGTGGCGGCTGGCACGGTGATCCTGTCAGGAAGCTGTTCGGCCATGACAAACGCGCAAGTGTCCCACTACATCGCGACGGCCGCACCGGCCTTGCGGCTTGATCCGCTAGAGCTGAGCCAGAACGGCACAACCGCGGTCATGGACTGGCTTGCGGCTCAGGATTTGAATGCCGCCCCGCTGATCTATGCGACCGCTGATCCGGCAAGCGTCAAAGCCGCGCAACACGCGCTTGGCACTACCGCTGCAGGTACGCTAATCGAAGAAACCCTCGCCGCCTGTGCTGTTGCCGCGCGGGACGCAGGTGCCGGGCGGATCATCGTCGCGGGCGGTGAAACCTCGGGTGCGGTCACGCAGGCTTTGGATGTGACGCGACTGGACATCAGCGCCGAAATCGCCCCCGGCGTGCCGTGGACGTTCTGCACCTCGGGGGATCATCAGATTGCACTGACCCTGAAATCCGGCAACTTTGGCGCTGAGACGTTTTTCTCTGACGCCCAAGCGAAACTGGCCAGCCTATGACCGAAGAAACCCGCCTGCGCGAAATGATCTGCCTTTTGGCCAAGTCGATGTTTGACCGGGGCCTGACCGGCGGCAGCACCGGTAACATCTCGGCCCGCACGCCCGATGGGGGCCTGCTCGTCAGCCCGACAGGCACCAGTTTCGGCAGGCTTGATCCCGGCAGGTTGAGCCGGTTTGACGCCGCAGGGCAGTTTCTGGGCGGCGACAAGCCAACCAAGGAAATGCCGTTGCACAGCGCCTTTTACGACACGCGCAGCAGTGCGGGTGCCGTTGTGCATTTGCATTCGTGCCATTCTGTTGCCCTGTCGATGATGCCCGATGCGGATGCTGAAAACTTCCTCCCCCCGCTGACACCTTATGGCATTATGAAACTGGGCCGGGTGAAGCTCTTGCCGTTTTTCATGCCGGGTGATCCCGCGATGGGTGAGGCAGTGCGCGGGCTGGCCGGCAAGCGCAGCGCTGTCATGCTTGCCAATCACGGGCCCGTGGTTGCGGGCAAGGATGTGGAGGCCGCCTGCAACGCGATCGAAGAACTGGAAGACACCGCACGGCTGGCAATGCTCACGCGTGGGCTTTCCCCCAGAGCGCTGAGCGACGATCAGATCAAAGCGCTTGTGACCAAGTTTGATGTAGAGTGGGACATATGAAGTTTTCAGCCAACCTCGGGTTTCTCTGGAATGATCGTCCCTTGCCTGACGCCATTCGCGCGGCCCATGCCGCCGGGTTTGATGCCGTTGAATGCCACTGGCCCTATGATGTGCCCAGCGCTGAGGTCGTGGCGGCGCTTGAGGAAACCGGGCTGCCCATGCTGGGCCTCAACACCCGGCGTGGCGATGTTGCGGCGGGGGACAATGGCCTTTCTGCGATCCCCGGCCGCGAAGACGAAGCACACGCCGCTATTGATGAAGCAGTTGCCTATGCCTGCGCCACCCAAACCCCAAACATTCACGTCATGGCGGGGTTTGCCAGCGGGCAACTGGCGCATGACACATTTGTCGCGGCCCTGCGCTATGCCTGCGCAGAGGCGGCAAAGCACCGCATTACCATCCTGATTGAACCGCTCAACCACTACGACGCGCCCGGCTATTTCCTAAGCACGACCTCGCAGGCGATGGAGATCATCAAGGACGTCGCAGCCCCCAACCTCAGGCTGATGTTTGACTGCTATCATGTGCAACTGATGGAGGGCGATCTGAGCAATCGCCTCAAAACGCTGCTGCCGCAAATCGGACATATCCAATTCGCCTCTGTCCCGGACCGGGGTGCGCCGGATCATGGAGAGGTGAATTTCGCTCATATCTTTGATGTAATCGAACAGCTTGGATACACCGCGCCCCTTGGTGCTGAATACAAACCCAACGGGCCCACGGACGAAACCTTGGGCTGGATGCAAGGCGTGCGCCGATGACAGCTGCAACAGCCCAAGACATCAGCGCCACCTATGAAAGAGACGGCTTTGCACTCCCCCTCGATATCCTTTCAGCACAAGAGGCGCGGGTCTTGCGGGACGATTTTGAGGCAGCAGAGGCCGAGCTTGTCGACGATCCCGCCCGCTTGAAACTTCTACTGTCCTACCCGGACCGCCTGTTGCCATCCTTCGATGCGCTGATCCACCATCCCCGCATGATCGCCGCCGCCTCTGCTGTGCTTGGACCTGACCTCATGGTGTGGAGTGGTGCGCTTTTCATCAAAGAAGCCCACTCTCCCAAGATCGTCTCTTGGCATCAGGACCTTACCTATTGGGGTCTGGATGATGCCGAAGAGACGACTTGCTGGGTCGCACTCTCTGATGCCTCGGTAGAGGCTGGATGTATGAGATTTGTTGCAGGCAGTCACCGCGCGCAGATCGTGCCACATGTCGATACCTTTGACGCCAACAACATGCTGTCACGCGGTCAGGAGATCGCAGTGGACGTAAACGAAGACGACGCCACGCCGGCGGCCCTCAAGGCGGGGCAGGCCTCACTGCACCACGGCCATCTCTTTCATGCCTCCGGCCCAAACATCACCAATGATCGCCGGATCGGCGCCGCCATCCGCTTCATCAAACCTTCAATGCAGCAGCAAAATGGTGCCAAATCGCTGGTTGCCCTTGTGGCAGGCACGGACACCCACGGCCATTTCCAGATTGCAGACGCGCCCAAAGGCCGCCTTCACCCCGACGACTTCGCACTTTGCCAGCAGGACGCTGACCGCAAGCAGGCCATCCTGTTTGACGGCGTGACCTGAACACCACCAAGAGGATTCCACCATGACCAATTCCAAACACCGCGTCGGCCATCCCGTTGACCCCACCAGCTTTGCCCATGTCGATGGCGGCACCCGCAGCATTGGCGGCACGTCAGACCGTTGGAGCATCCTGTTTGTCTATCGCGGCAAGCACTGCCCGCGCTGCAAACGCTACCTTAACAAGTTGAACGCCGCCCTCGCCGATTGGACGGCAAAGATGGATGTGATTGTCGTCTCCGCCGATACGCAGGAAAAGGCGCTGGCGGATAGCGCAGAGTTTGGATGGACCTTTGATCTTTGCTACGGGATGACCGAAGACCAGATGCGCGCCCTTGGCCTTTATGTCTCCGACCCGCTATCAGAAGCTGAAACCAACAGCCGCTTTGCAGAACCCGGCACCTTTGCCATGCGCCCCGACGGCACGCTGATGCTGGTCGATATCTCCAATGGCCCTGCCTCACGTCCCGACCTAGAAGAGCTGCTCGACGGGATGATCTTTAACATCGACAATGACCGCCCGGTGCGTGGCATGGCCTAGCAACTGACCCTCAATACGAAGCGACCTCTCCAAAAGCGACCGGGCAAACAACGACAGAGCAGAAGATTTGCGGCGTGCTCCCGGGCAAAGCCGGATCGGAGGTTGCACTGCCACCACGCCCCTGCTGGTTCGCAGCCAGAAGCGGTGGGCATGGGGCATAAAACAACCATGGCGGCAGCCGGTCCTTGTTAATCGGCAAAGAATTGCGCGTTTTGCGTCACGATGCCCTGCTTTTCCCAGTCACAAGGGTAGACCTTGACGGTAACAGGTTTAGGGAAGGCGCACGTATTGTCGCCTGCTGATCTGCCAAAGGACCGATTCTATGACCAAGACAGCCCTCATTACCGGTGTGACCGGACAGGATGGGTCTTACCTCGCTGAGTTTCTGTTGGAAAAAGGCTATGAGGTACATGGGATAAAACGACGGTCCAGCCTCTTTAATACCGACCGTGTGGATCATGTCTATGAGGATCCGCATGTCCCGGACCAACAGTTCATCATGCACTATGGCGACCTGACAGATACCAGCAATCTGGTGCGGATCATTCAGCAGGTGCAGCCAGATGAGATTTACAATCTGGGCGCGCAAAGCCACGTAGCTGTCAGCTTTGAAGTGCCGGAGTATACTGCCGATGTCGACGCAATGGGCACCCTGCGACTGCTCGAAGCGATCCGCATTTTGGGGCTGGAGAAAAAGACAAAGTTCTATCAGGCCTCGACGTCAGAGCTTTACGGCATGGTGCAAGAAGTCCCGCAGCGCGAAACAACTCCGTTTTATCCCCGTTCGCCCTATGCTGTGGCCAAGCTTTATGCCTATTGGATTTGCGTGAACTACCGCGAGGCCTATGGCATCTATGCCTGCAACGGCATCCTGTTTAACCACGAAAGCGAGCGTCGCGGTGAGACGTTTGTGACCCGCAAGATCACCCGGGCGCTGGCGCGGATCTCGCAAGGGCTCGAGGATTGCCTGTATCTTGGCAATATGGATGCGCTGCGCGACTGGGGTCACGCCAAAGATTATGTGCGCATGCAATGGTTGATGTTGCAGCAGGATGAACCCGAAGATTTTGTGATCGCCACTGGCGAGCAACACAGCGTCCGGTCCTTTGTTGAGAAAAGCGCGGCACCTTTGGGGATTGAGCTGGAATGGTCCGGTGAGGGCGTGGATGAGATCGGCACGGTGAAATCCGTCACCGGTGATACCGCGCCAAATGTGAAAGCTGGCGATGTGATCGTCCGTGTTGATCCCCGCTACTTCCGACCCACAGAAGTTGAAACGCTGTTGGGCGATCCATCCAAGGCCCATGACAAGCTGGGATGGAAACCGGAGATTTCTTTCGAGGAAATGGTCCGCGAGATGGTACAGAACGATCTGCTGTCTGCACGCAAAGAGGCGCATCTGAATTCGGTGTTCGAATGACAACCAAAACTGTCGAAGACACCCTGTTCCCCCGCCTCACCCGCGACCCGATCACACTGGGCGACGGGCGCGGCAAGATCGAGATTTTGCATGAGACGACGGATGTGGTCCTCAAACGCTCGACCTCAGCCAAGGGCGTGTTTCGCGGGCTGCACCGACAGGTGGCCCCACATGAGCAGACCAAAATCATCCGTGTGCTGTCAGGCCAGATCATCGATTTCGTCACCGACCCTGATACCGACGGCGACCCGATTTGGTATTCCGAGGTCACTCCGGCAGATGATTGGGTCCGCATCGCGCCCCATCTGGCACATGGGTTCTATGCCCTGACCGATGTGGTGTTCGAGTATTTCTGCGAAGGGGGGTACAACGAGGCTGCCGAAGAAAGCTGGTTTGTGGCCCCCATCATCCAAGCGGCACTGGACCTTGAAGACCTGCACTTGTCTGACAAAGACAAGGCGGGCACGCCCTTGCAGCGAAAAGTCCAAGCTGTTAGGGGCGCCCATCCTGATGAGAGACGTCAATTATGACTGCCAAGCTTACCTTGCTGACGGCCTGCTACAACAGCGCTGCAACCGTCGAAGACACCATGCATTCGGTAAATGCCCAGACCTATGGCAACATTGAACACATTATCATTGATGGTGCGTCCAAAGATGACACCGTCAAGATTTGTGAGGAAACGGGGCAGCGTGTCAAAGAGATCATCAGTGAGCCTGACAAAGGCATCTATGACGCCTACAACAAGGGCCTGACCCGCGCCACGGGTCAGATCATCGGCTTTATTAACTCCGATGACTTTTACTGCACCGATACCGTCGCCGCACAGGTCATGACCGCGTTTGAAGATCCGTCGATTGATGCGGTGCATGCTGATTTGGTCTATGTCGACCCAGAGGATACGGCCAAGATCGAACGGCATTGGCGCTCCAGGGAAATCACCAAGCCGCGTTTGCGCACCGGGTTTATCCCCGCGCATCCCACCGTGTTTGTCCGGCGCGAAGTTTATGATCGTGTGGGCAACTTTGATCTGACCTACAAGCTTGCGGCGGATTACGAATTTCTGCTGCGCACCTTCTATACCCACGAGGTCGCGTCGAAATACCTGCCAGAGATTTGGGTGCGCATGCGGTCCGGTGGGGCGACGGGAGGCGACGTAAACTCCATCCTGCGCCAAAACCGTGAAATTCGGGCCGCACAGGAAAAACATGGCGTGCACTGCTCGCAAGCGCGGTTTTGGACCACAAAGGTCACCGACCGACTGATGCAGCGCGTCCGGGGGCGATTTGTGCAAGCACCGAACCTCCTGGCGGGGACCTGACCGATGATCGATGGCCACCGCGTTTTGGCGTTGGTCCCTGCCCGCGCTGGCTCCAAGGGGCTCCCGGACAAGAACATCCGCCCGCTTTTCGGCCATCCCTTGCTGGCATGGCCAATTACGACGGCGCGGCACCTCAAACATGCCGACCGCGTGGTTCTGTCTACAGACAGCGAAACATACGCTGACATTGGCCGCGCTTATGGGGCCGACGTGCCATTCCTGCGTCCGGCCGCATTGGCATCTGATACCGCGCCATCGATGGATTTCATTCTGCATCTGCTGGATACGCTTGAGGATGCAGGTGAGCGATATGACTATCTTGTTCTGCTCGAACCCACGTCCCCGATGACCACTGCGGCAGATGTGGACCGCGCCCTCGAAAGCCTTGTGGCACAGCGCGACAGTGGCATGAGCAGCGCCGTTGGCATATCCGCAATGGAAACACAGCACCCGGCTTTTGCCGTTCTGCGCACTGAGGACACAGGTCAGATCACGCCGCTGAGCGGTGGCAGCTTTGATACTCTTCCCCGGCGGCAAGACCTCGACCCTGTCTTTGCGCTCGACGGGAGTTTCTATATATCAACCGTCAACGCGCTGCGCCAAACGCGCAGTTTCTACCATGACGCCACCATCGGCGTACCGACCGACCGGTTCCAAGCGCTCGAGATTGACGACCTGGTCGATTTTCTATGCGTCGAAGCCGTTATGAAACACCGATCCGAAACAGATCCTGACAGGATGCCCGCGATCCCCGCCAAGGAGACAAAAGAATGAAAACCTGTACCCGCTGCCTCAGCCCTGAGACAATCGACACCCTGACCTACGACGAAGAAGGCGTCTGTAGCGTCTGCCGTCAGGTGGAGTTCAAGGAAGACAAGATTGACTGGGATGATCGGGCCAAACAGCTTGATGCGATCATCGATGAATATGCCTACAAGGACCTCTACGACTGCATCGTTCCATTTTCCGGCGGCAAAGATAGCGTGTTTCAGCTTTGGTACATTGTGCGCAAGCTCAAGCTGAAGCCGCTGGTCGTGCGCTACAATCACTGGGGCTACCGGCCCAAAGTAGAAGACAACAACGCCATGGTCTTCAAAAAGCTCGGCGTGGACGTGGTGGAGTTTCAGCCGAACTTCCATGTTGTGCGCGAGCTGATGCTTGAGAGCTTCAAACGCCGGGGCGATTTCTGCTGGCATTGCCATACGGGCATTTACGCAGGTGTCATGCACATGGCCGTGCGTTTTCAGATTCCGTTGCTTTTCTGGGGCGAAAGCTCTGCTGAGTATCACAGCTGGTACACCTTTGAAGAGATGGAGGAAGTGGACGAGAAACGCTTCAACCGTTTGATGAACCAGGGCATCACCGCCGACGATATGTATGAATTCCTTCAGGGGCGCGTTGAGATGCGCGATCTGTGGATGTTCAGCTATCCCAAGCGCAAGGACCTGATGAAGCTCAAGGTCCGCTCCATCTGTTTGGGCAACTACATCAAGTGGGACACCAAAGAAAACGTGAGACTGATCGGCGAGGAGCTGGATTGGTTCGGCCATGAAGTCGAAGGCGTGCCACCAGAGTATCACTACGAAAAGGTCGAGTGCACATTTCAGGGGATGCGCGACTATTCCAAGTTCGTCAAACGTGGCTATGGGCGCACCAACCACCTGATGTCCATCGACATCCGCAACGGGCGCAAGACCCGCGAGGAAGCCGCCGAGATCGAAAAACAATATGACGGCAAACGCCCCGCCTCGATGGATTGGTTCCTGAAAATCCTGAACATGTCCGAGGATCAATATTACGACTACCTCAAACCCTTGCAGGTCCATCCCTGGCAGTTCGACAAGAGCAAAATCGAGGACGGCCCGGTGCCCTACGATTTCGAAAAGTGGGACCGGACAGATATGTCCGACGTACCTTTGGGCCCAGAGGTCGATGACTGGCCCGCCAACCGCAAGAAAACCTCAAGTGAGGGCAGCGACGCATGATCGTCATTGTGGACTACGGCATGGGCAACGTCCGGTCGTTGTCCAATGCGCTCGATTTTCTGGGCGAGGATGCTGAGATCAGCCGCGATCCTGATGACTTTGACGCCGCCGACCG
>JBGCDV010000015.1:0-94012 GCA_045105735.1 Sulfitobacter sp.
AGCACACCAACAACGGCATGCTGTCGCCCGTTGACTATAAGAACAGACAGCGCAAACTGGAAAAGGCAGGTGTCTAACGGCCTTCTAGACCTGGCTGGATCAGGCCAGATCACAGGTGTCCGCAAAATCCCCGACCGGAGAGGCGCTCAAATACATCGCCAAATACTGGGACGGGCTGATCCTTTTCTTGAAAGATGGCCGCATCGAGATAGATAGCAACGCCGTCGAGCGAACAATCCGCCCCATCGCCCTGCAAAGAAAGAACGCGCTCTTTGCCGGTCACGACGCGGGTGCGCAGAACTGGGCGATGCTCGCGTCGCTCATTGAGACTTGTAAATTGAATGGCGTTGAGCCGCACAGCTATCTGACCGGCGTCATAACGGCTATCGTCAACGGCCATAAACAAAAGGACATTGACCACCTGCTACCGTGGAACTTCAAAGGCTGAAGCAACGCTTACAGAGTTTATGACCTGCTGCAATGCTAGCGGAAGTGTCCCCGCTTGGGGCTAGATTTTTCGTAACGGGACGTCCTTGATCGTAAGCGGCAGCTGGAGGGCACTGTGATTTCAGCTTGACGGCTTGAAGTTCCAAGGCAGCAGGTCGTCGATGCGATCTTTTGGATGGCGACCGGCGATGGCTTCGAGTGTAGATTTCAGGTAGGCGAAGGGCTCCACGCCATTGATCTTGCAGGTTTCGATGAGCGAGGCGATGCGACCCCAAGTGCGGCCGCCTTCATCGTGGCCAGCGAAGAGCGCGTTCTTACGATTTAGGGCAATTGGGCGGATGAGATTTTCGACGTTGTTGGAGTCGATCTCGACGCGGCCGTCTGTCAGGAAGGTTTGAAGTCCGCCCCAGTGCCGTTGTATGTATGCTAGCTTTTCGCCGAGGCGGGACTTGGCGGAGACGCGCGCGCGTTGCGCCTGAAGCCATTCCCTGAATGCCGCGATCAAAGGCGCGGATCGGGTTTGACGGGCGGACAAGCGTTGGCCCGGCGATGTGCCGCGAATGTCCTTTTCGATGGCATAAATTTCGGCGATCTGGCGCAGCCCTTCGGCGGCGATTTCAGAACCGTCGCGGTCAAAGACTTCTTTCAGTTTGCGCCGCGCATGCGCCCAGCAATAGGCCACGGTGATGGGGTCACCACCCGTTCGCGATGATTTGGTCAGCCGATTGTAGCCTGTGTAACCATCAATTTGCAGGATGCCGTTGAACCCGGTCAGGAACTTTTCTCCGTTTTCGCCCCGACGATCGGGCGCGTAAAAGTAGACCACCCCTGGAGGATCATCACCGCCCCAGTTCCTATCGTCGCGGGCCAGAGCCCAGAGATAGCCGGTTTTCGTACGCCCACGTCCGGGGTCGAGTACGGGGGCTGTCGTTTCATCCATGAAGAGCTTCGTTGACGTCTTCAAATGCTCAGCCAACCTGTCCACGACTGGCTTGAGATGGAAGCCTGCTACACCCATCCAATCCGCCAGCGTGGATCGGTGGATATCTATGCCGGATCGAGCCAGGATTTGGCTTTGTCGATATAATGGAAGATGGTCTGCGTATTTCGACACCAAAACATGCGCGATGGCCCCTTCCGTGGGCAACCCGCCCTCGATCAGCCAGGGCGATAATGCCTGAGTCACCCCATCGGTGCATGAGCGGCAGGCGTATTTAGGACGGACAGTTACGATGACGCGCAACTGGGCGGGCCAGATGTCGAGCCGTTCATGACGGTCCTCGCCGATTTTATGCATCACCCCGCACCCGCACGGGCAGCTCAGCCTGTCGGGTTCAATCACACGTTCGATGCGGGGCAAATCCTCAGGCAGATTGCCGCGATTGCGTTTGGCGATCTTTTTGCGCTTCGGGTTGTCGCCCTCGGAGGCCTGCACCGATGTTTGCTCTTCGACCTCGGCAAGGGCGACCTCAAGATCCTCGAAGGCCAGTTGCCTGTCGTCGTCGTTCAGCTTCTCGGACTTCTTGCCGTAAAGCGCCTGCTGCAACTCGGTGATAAGGTGTTCCTGGCGTTTCGCCTGCTCCTCCAGCGCCGCCACACGCGCGACCTGCGCCTCGAACGCAGCGCGGTATTCCGACGGCAGGATGGACAGATCAAGGTCTTTGGCGTGCGCAGTCATGGGCAGGTTTATAGTCTTATCCCGAGCCAAATGCCGCCCCTATTTGCCGCCGTGATTCACTCTGCCGCAGCAGGTGGCCGTGTCTCCAATGCCTTCACCTTGCGCCAATCAAGACCTGCAAACAGTGCCTCAAATTGGGCATGGTTCAGCGCCATCATACCGTCCTTGATCACGGGCCACGTAAAGGTCGTTTCCTCCAGCCGCTTGTACGCCATGACAAGACCAGTTCCGTCCCAATAGAGCAGCTTCAGCCGATCCGCGCGCTTGGCGCGGAACACAAACACTGTCCCCGTGAATGGATCCTTGCGAAGCACGGACTGAACCATCGCGGTGAGGCCATCATGACCTTTACGGAAGTCCACAGGCCCGGTCGCCACCAGAATGCGCACCCGGTTCGACGGGAAGATCACGCGCCAACACCAAGTGCGCGCACAATCTCGGCAATGCGGACGGCGGGCGTGGTACCGTCCAGCCGAACAGCGACTGACCCGGTGATGATCTCGATCATCGAGGCCGCTGTCTCAGGTTCTTCTAAAGGCCCTGGCGGTTCCTCATCAAAAACCACCAGCGGGGCAAATTCCGCCTCGAGCGGCGACGCGGGCAAAACAAGACCCCCATCCTTGGCCATCCGCCGCCACGAAGAAAGATGGTTCGCGCGCATGTCATACTTGCGCGCAACATCATTCACCGTCGCGCCCGGCACCAGCGTTTCTGCCACAATCCGCGCCTTCAGATCATCCGGCCACCGGCGGTGACCGGTCTGTGAGACCTCGACACCCAGACGTTTGAGAAACTCTCTCGTACTCTCCATGGAGAAACTCACTTCCTGCTATCCAACAGGGCCTGAGTCTCAAATCATGCCAATGTCAGGAAGGTGGGGGCCAGACACCGCTTACGATGTTCTTGAGTTTGCAGTTTTGCAAAGTCCGCTTTCTGCTGTGGTTTCAACTGATCGCGGGTGCGGCGTGGAGGCGGCGCAACCACCCCCTTGAATGGCCGCTTTGATCTTTCTGATGGGGTGCTCTCGCGCATGCAGCGAATGCGCACTTTCCGCCGATTCTGTGGAAAAACAACGTGTTGCGAGTGCAGAAAGTGGTGCCCAAAAGTAGGCGCGAGCGCCTTTCCTATCAGGCTTTGCGCATTTGCTGCGGTGCAGGAAAGATTTTGGCTAGCTTGCGGAGGTTTTGGGCGGTTGCTGCGAGTAAAAATTCGTCATTTGCGCCGCATGGGCCGCGTAATCGCAATCGACCCAATCCAAGGATGCGTTTGAGGTGACCCAAGTAAACGGAAACCTATCGCTTTTCAGCGCGCAGCTTAGTAGCAGTTGCAGGGTCACGAATGTTGCTTGAGAAGCATCGGTCTGGAAAATGGTTCGCCTTAACAGGAATTGTCTATGAAAAAAAATATGCTGCTTACTGTCATGTTGGCGCTGGGTGGACCGACTTCAGCTGAGATACTTTGGAACGATTACTACCCGCCAGATATGCCAGCTTCTGCCTCACAAGCAGGAGCAACCTTCGGTCATACAATTGTTTGTATGTCAGCGCGCGATGCTGTTAAGGCTCAGAATCTTGTGCGCTCAGGTGACGAAGATGGTTTTTTGAAGATGTACAGCCAAAATCGCTGTGAGTTTTTTGAGCTAGGATTGGAATATTTCACGGAAACCGCACAAAATACCGTCGCAAAACATGGCATGTTCTTGATCGATGATGACTGGGAGCTTCGCTGGACCACGGTGGCAATTTTCAATCAGCAAAGATGAATAGTCTGCCAGATTCAACATGGCCGCCGAGACGGAACGTCAGGATTCGGTGATGTCATTGGGGACCAAATATAAGCGGATTCATATGTCTAGATGAGGGTGGACCTGATCTAGCTACCGAACGCGCATGTATGGTAAAAAGTATGGTAAGAATGGAATTTAGTTCATAAAAATATATTTAAAACATGGGTTTATGAAAAATATTTGACGGACTTCGTCTCCGCCATTGCGCTTAGATTGGACTCTAAAAATCAATGGCTTAATCGTGTAGCGCGGATTGCCCCCCAACTCGAAAAGCATCTGAGCGCGTTTTGGACGTTGCTGGACGCTGTTTGTGGGCATGATTAAGTTCCCACCAGAGATCATCTTTCCGCTTCAGGTAACTTAGAAACTGCGGGCGCGGGTGGGTCAATCTTCACAGCTACATTTGTGCGGGGCGTGGATGTATCCGAATCGGAACGGGGTCAGCCCCAAGTAGGGGTTGGCCTATCAACCGGCTCTATGGGCACAAGTGGAGCGGTCACTTGAAATTGCAAGAACGCAGCCAGACCTCGTTGAGACCAAGCTTTCCGCAAGCGCTTAAACTCCTTGTTTTGTTGGTCCTATTTGTCATGCTGTGCCAAGGGGGACGACACATGCAGGATGAGATTCTCTACGATCGTCAAGTTATCGGCTTTCTTGAAGAAATTTGGGGAGAGGGGTTTCTTTCGCCGGGTGGACCACCCGAAGTTGCAAGGGTTTTGACCGCCGTTGATGTCACAGGCAAGCATGTGTTGGATATCGGATCGGGATCAGGTGCTTGCGCGGTACTTTTGGTGACCGAACATGGCGCGGCCCGGGTGACGGGCATCGACGTTGAAGACCCGGTATGTGACGCCGCCAACCGACGGGCCAAGTCCGCTGGAGTAGGTGACAAGGTTGAGATACTGAAGGTTGTTCCGGGTCCATTCCCCTTTGAGGATGAGACATTTGATATCGTCTTTTCCAAGGATGCGATTATTCATATCCCGGACAAAGCCACGATGGCGCAAGACGCCTTTCGGGTTTTGAAACCCGGCGGGTCTTTCGCCGCCTCCGACTGGTTGATGAACCATGATGGTGCGCCCTCAGCGCAAATGGCAGATTACATAGCCGAAGAGGGTCTGGACTTCGCCATGGCCTCCCCCACGACCTACGCCAAAGCGATGGAAGACGCGGGCTTTGTTGACGTGGAATTGGTCAACCGCAATCCGTGGTATGCGAAAGTTGCAGCCAAGGAACTGGCCTGGCTGACCGGGCCCGATCGGGGTGATCTGTCCGCGCGCCACGGGGCTGATTTCATCGACCATCAGGTTGCGATCTGGACCAAACTTGTCGGCGTGTTGGAAAGCGGAGAGCATTGCCCCCATCATATCCGTGGCCGCAAACCTGCGTGAAGTGCTGCCTCGAAACCTCCTGAACTCAGAAGTGGAAAAAGCGTGACACGTGCCGAAGGCCATAACCTCAACATCGACGAACTGGTTGCTGCAGACCGCAAGCATCACCTGCACCCGTGGGAAGATTTGGCAACGTGGAAGGATGCCGAGCGGTTTCCAATCACCCATGCGGATGGCATTCACATTTATGACGCCTCAGGGCGCAAGTACATCGACGGGCCGGCAGGTATGTGGGCGGTACAGATCGGCTACGGGCGCACGGAAATGGCCGAAGCGATCGCGCAACAGGTCACGCAGCTGCCCTATGCCTCGCCCTGGTCCGTGACGACATCGCCCGCCGCGCAATTGGCTGAAAAGGTTGCAAACCTCGCGCCTGAAAACCTGAACACGGTGATGTTCACCACCGGGGGGTCAACAGCGGTGGACACCGCGCTGCGCACCATGCATTTTCTCAACAACCGTCTTGGGCGGCCAGAGAAGAAAATCGTGATCGCGCGGGAAAAGGGTTATCACGGATCAACGTATCTGGCGGCCAGTGTCACCGGCAAGGAACGCGACAAAAGCTGCTTTGACTTTGAGGACCGGCTGGTGCGCTTCCTGCCTGACGTGAACCCTTACATCCGGCCCGACGGCATGTCAGAGGCCGCATGGTGCGACGCCAAAGTGGCAGATCTGGAGGGTGTAATTGCAGAAGTAGGCCCCGAGCATGTGGGTGCTTTCATCGCGGAACCCATCCTGTGTTCCGGCGGGGTGATCATTCCACCCGAAGGCTATCACCGCCGCACGCTGGAGATCTGCCGCAAGCACGACATCCTCTACATCTCAGATGAGGTCGTGACCGCCTTTGGTCGCGTGGGCCACTGGTTCGCATCCGAGGAGGTTTTCGGCATTGAACCTGACATCATCACCTGCGCCAAGGGGATCACGTCGGGCTATCTGCCGCTTGGGGCCTGTATCATCTCGGACCGGATCATGGACCGTATGACGGGAGCAGATCACGATGTTCTGTTTCCCAACGGATATACCTACTCCGCCCATCCTGTGTGCTGTGCAGCCGCGCTCAAGAACATCGAAATCATCGAACGAGAAGGCCTGTTGGAACACGTCCGCGCCGTTTCGCCCTTGTTTCAGTCGCGTATGGCCGCCCTCCAAGCATCACCGATAATCGGAGATGCGCGGGGCATGGGGCTGCTTGGTTGTCTTGAAGGGCTGACGAACGCAGGCCGTGACACGCCGCTGGATGTTCAGCGCTCTTTGGGCGCGCGGCTGGATGCGGCCTGCGAAGCGCGCGGGCTGATCGTGCGGCCGCTCATCAATATGTGCGTCTTCTCGCCGCCGCTGACGATCTCTGAGTCTCAGATCAATGAGATGTTCGACATCATCGAAGACGCGATCAAAGAGGTGGAGGGCGACTTTTCCAATGCTGCCGATCAGCCGGGTTCGGCGTAGCTGGCGACAATCAAACGGGTACCTGCTGTGGTTTTCCAACCGACGGTATCGCGCTGATGCAGATAGGCCGTGTCGCCTGTGTTGAAGACATGTGGTTTTTGCCCGTCGAACAGTTGCAGCGTGCCGTTCAACACGGTGATCAATTCATTGGCGTGGCTCGTGCGGCTCATTTGGGCAACCGCCCCGTGATCCTGCACCTCGACCCGCATGGTCCCGACCGCGTTGACGAAATCAGTGCGAGACTGGGTCACATCCGCACCGGTAGGTGACGCGAGATCTGGCACCGTGATCCGCCGCAGTGACGCATTCTCCGCGTCCGGGACAGGACCGTCGAGGATCATGAAAATCTTGTGCACAAAGCCCGGTTGTTTCCACTGGCATTCAAAGCCTTTCGGGATGATAAACGCGTCCCCCGCCTTGATCTCAACCTCCGCGCCATCCGGCAGCACCATGGTCAGATCGCCTTCGAGAAACAGCATGTACTCATCAACCGTGTAGGGCATCATCTGATCGGTGAATGCTGTGCAATCCCAAACGCCAACCATGTACCCCTTGTCTTCAACCTCGTGATACAAGTGCCCGTGCTGCACCGGCTCCCCCGATACCAAGCTGGCGTAATCCATCTGTTCCCATTGCTCCAAACCGTTTGGGCCTTTTGGCTCAAAGCGCAGGATGTTGGCGGTCTTGGTCATGGTGTGTCCTTTCCGTTGTCGGTGTCTTCCCAGCACAGGAAGACGGTGTTGGTCAGTCGGCGATACATCTTGAGGTGTGTTTCGGTGCCGGGCCGTGCCCGGGCGTCGATATGGGCATAAGCCGCGTCAAGCTGCGCGCGGTCACGAAACTGCATGACAGAGAAGTAGTGCTGCGTACGGTCTGCGTCGGTGTCCATGGGGGTCGCGTCAACCCGGCGGCCCAACGGCCCTGCACCCGCGATCATATCCGCGTCGCGCAGATCGTTGAGGAAAACTTCGTAGTCCTGCGCGAAAATTGCGAAATCTTCGCCGGGTTTGAGATCGAAGCTGGACAACATATGGATCATATCGCGCTTGCCACCTTGAGACCTTCCAGCACGGCCTCTTCAACCGTGCGCGGACAAAGCGCATCGCCAATGACGTGTACGTCCCCCGGCCAATTGGCAAGCGCAGTTTCCAAAGTCGTGACCGACTGCGTTCCCAATGCGGTCACAAGTGTATCGACTTCATTCAGGATCACCGGCTCACCGCTCAACGTGTGTTGGAAATAGGCATCCTGCCCATCGGCACCATACAGGCGCATGTGGGGGATGATCTCCACCCCCAGCTTGTGCAGATCACCCAGCCAACTGTCGCGCGCATATTGCGGGATCGTTTGCCCTGCGACCATGCCGTTGACGGCAAGGCGCACGTGGCATCCGTCGCGGGCAAGCCGTTCGGCCAGCCCCAGCCCCACCCAGTCACAGCGCCAATCTGCGATCACTGCGCGGGCACCGACGTTGGCCTGACCTTCCAATACCTGCCAGGCGGAAACCACGTGAGCCTCATCCATGCCTTCAATTGCGGGCGTTCGGCTGGTGCCTCCGGTGGCGAGGATCACCGTCCCGGGCGTTTCCTTGGCCACGTCTTGAGCGGTAATGGGCGTGTTCAAACGCACCGTCACTCCGGCGCGCCGTACTTCGTGCGCGAGGTTGGTTGTCACGCCACCGAACTCCGCCCGTCCGGGCAGAAGTTGCGCGAGATTGACTTGCCCTCCCAAGTGGTTGCCAGCCTCATAGAGTGTCACGTCATGCCCGCGCTCAGCGGCTACCGCTGCCGCTTTCAACCCTGCCGGACCGCCGCCCACGACCATCACCTTGCGCGGCATTTTTGCACGAACACGTGTGCCAAAGGTCAACTCGCGCCCGGTTTCGGGATGCTGAATACAGGAGATCGAACAGGCGTTCAGCATGTGACCGATGCAGGCCTGATTGCAGGCAACGCACGCGCGGATGTCGTCCAACTGCCCGGCCTGCGCCTTGCGCGGCATCTCTGGGTCCGAAATCAGCGCGCGGGTCATCCCGCACATATCGGCGGCCCCCTGTGCCAGCGTCTGCTCCGCAATCTGTGGCTGGTTGATGCGCCCTGCGACAAAGACCGGCTTGTCTACCACGCGCCGGATCGCAGCAGACAGCGGTGTGGTATATCCCGCCTCAAACCGCATCGATGGTACGATATGGGTGGATCCCGCAAGCCCCGCCGAAGTGCCAGCGGTCACGTTCAGATAATCAAGGTCAGCATGCGCGCCAATGGCCTGCGCCATGTGCAGCATTTCGTCCGCCTCGACACCATCGTGATCCTTTTCCTCGCCAGACAGACGAATGCCGATCACCATGTCTGCCCCGGCGCCACGACTAATGGCGGCAATCACCTCATGCACAATCCGCATCCGGTTCTCGGCTGTGCCCCCGTAATCGTCGGTGCGCAAGTTCACCCGTGGGTTCAGGAATTGGCCCAGCAGATAGCCATGCGACGCCACAATCTCGACCCCATCCAACCCGGCGGCACGGATGTTTGCCGCAGATGTCTCGAACCCTTTGACGACCTCTGCGATCATCTCAACGGGCATCTCGCGTGGCATGACGTGAAAGCGTTCGTTGGGTACGGCAGACGGTGCATAGGCCACCGCATGCGATCCGTCTGCGGCCATGGTCATTTCGCGCCCCGGATGGCTGAGTTGCGCAAAGACCCTGCAGCCTTCGGCGTGGCAAGCCTCGCCCAGCTTGGCGTATCCCGTCACGCAGGCCGGGTCATAGGCGCGGAGTCCGGGTCTGCCGCTGTCGCCCGACGGATGCACGCGCGCGGCCTCGATGATGGTGAGCGCGGCCCCCCCTTTGGCCTTGGCCGCATGGTAGGCAATCATCGCATCCGCGACCTTGCCATCATCCAACATGACCGCCATGTGCCCGGTCGAAAAGATACGGTTGCGCAGTGTCAGCCCGCGTATCTGCAAAGGTGAAAAAAGATGTGTCAGCCCCCCAGCCATGCGTTCAATCCGTGTCCGCTTTGGGCGCGCTGAGCGCTTCGCGCAGCCGCGACAGATCTTTCTTGCGCGCATTGCAACTGTCGCAGGCCGGCGCTTCGGTTTGGGGCGTCTGCGGGGGTTGGCCACGATCCCCGTAGGCATAGACAGCCACCGCACCCGCGATCCCGATTGCTGCTACACCTATGATCCCTAAGGTCCGTGTCACATCAGGCCGTGCCGGTTTTCAGAAAATGACGCAGGGGGGCCGTATAGTCAGGATCATTCGCCGCCTCGCGGTCCAGGAAATCAACAGCAGCGATCTCGTGGGCCGTTGCGATCTTGAGACCGGGCAGATCCTCCGTAGGGGCCATCGCCTCAAGCTTCTCAAAGGCGTCGATGTAGCTGGGGTAGGTCTCACGCATCTCGTCCATCAACGCCTGCCAATCATCGCATTCCTTGGCCGCTTGCGCCTTACCGGAGGCGTGCAGTTCGTCAACACTGCGCGGCGTCAGGCCATACTTCTCAATCAAGGGCCGCATCGCAGCGGCTGTGTAAGTCTCTACCTGCGCCAGCATAGCAAAGACGTCTCGCTGCTCCGGCAAAGACAGCTTTTCAGCCACCCCCGCGAAATACGCCTCTCCTTCGATCTCTTCCTCATAGTATAACAACAGCGTTTCGAGATACTTCTCTGACGGCTCCTTTTGCACCGAGCCGACGGCAGTGGCACCGACATCTACGCGGTCGTGGATCAGCGGCTGGTCGATATCGACATTTTCTTCAAGCTGTCGGGCATACCGGTGGCCTGCATAGGTCGCAGCGGCGACAATTGCGGGCGCTTCGCAATCGCCAATACGCGTTAGTGTGAAAGGAAGGGTGTCCTGCTCCCCCCCCGCCATCGCGATCAGTTCATGGTAAAGGGCGTCGTTAGGCGCGCGCTGTGTGACCATAATCACCGACGCAAAGGGCAGTTGCTTTTTCACGCCGGAGAATTGGCAGGTCAGCGTGGCCACTTCGCCATCGAAAGACGTCAACGCCTGCGCCAGCTCAATCCCGATCCCCAGCTTCATCAGATGCGTGCGAATGCGCCAGCGTTCCGATGTCTTTCCTGCCCATTCGGAAACGACCTCATCAGGGGTGCAAAGCGTGACGTCGATGCCCGCTGCCTTGATCTTTTCTGCGATCACCCCGCCCATGTAATAGCCATCTTCGTCGTAAACGAGCGTCGGGCCGCTGGGCAATGTGCCATCCATGATGTCGTCGGGTGTGAGAATTTCGGGGTTGCACCCGTCAGCCACGACACTCACATAAGTTTCCCCATCAAAGCGATCTTTGCGCCACGTGGCCCCGGTGGCCAGCGCCACGTGATCCGCGCCAAATTCCATCACGTCTTTTGCGGTCAGCGGGCTTTCGAGATAGACGGAGACGTTGGTCATTTTGTGAAACTGCTGTGCGCGGTAGTCGCGCACCCGGATGTATTCGCTCATCCCCGGTAGGGCGGCTTCGCGTGGCAAGCGCCCACCCAGTTCACTGCCCGCATCGGCCAGCGTTACGGCATATCCGCGTTTCCCCAAGGCGCGCGTGGCTTCCAGCCCGGCTGGGCCCGCGCCCACAACCAAGACAGAGGCATCAGTGCGCTTCGCGTTCATCTCTTCGGGATGCCAGCCCTTGCGCCATTCCTCCCCCATACTGGGGTTCTGGGTGCAGCGGATGGCGACACCCATGGTATCACCCGCATAGCAGACGTTGCAGCCGATGCATTCGCGGATGTCCTCAAAACGGCCTTCCTCAATCTTGTTGGGCAGAAAGGGGTCAGCGATCGAAGGACGCGCGGCCCCGATCATGTCGGTGATGCCGCGCTTGATTTGGCTGACCATTGTATCGGGAGAGGTGAAACGGCCCACCGTGACAACAGGCTTGGACGTCTGGCTCTTGATGAAATCCATGTAGGGTTCCAGCGGTGCTTCCTTGATAAATCGCGACACGCCCATCTCGACCCCATAGTCCGCGATGTTGATGTCCCAAAGGTCCGGCAGATCGGCCAGCATGGCGAACATGTCGCGGCGCTCGCCGTGAATGGGCACGCCGTCCTCGCCGATCTCTTCGTCCGCTGCAAAGCGCACCGCAACGCCGCAACGGTCGCCCACCGCGTCCTTGGTTTCTTCGATCAACTCCCGCACCAACCGCACGCGGTTTTCCAGATTGCCGCCGTATTCGTCCGAACGGGTGTTAATCGTGGGGCTCAGGAAATTTGAGAGCAGATAGGTATGCGTCGCATAGACATAGACAATGTCAAAGCCAGCGTCCCGCGCCCGCAATGCAGCCTTGCGGTGCCAGCGCCGCAGATTGCGGATGTCGGTCTTGTCCATCGCGCGGGTCTGGAACGGGTGGCCCACAGCGTTGGGCATGGACGACAAATCCATCGCCACTTCGCGCGTCATCATGTTCCCCGTGCGCGCGCCACCGTACCACAACTCCGCACCCGCAAGCGCGCCATGGGCGTGGACCTTCTCCGTCATCAGGGCATGGGCGCGGATGTCACTGTCATCCCAAAGCGAGGCAGAGGCGTGGGTCAAATCGTCCGATGACGGGTGGATGGAGTTGTATTCGGTACACACAACGCCCCACCCGCCTTCGGCTTTCATTCCGCGCATCTCGGCCAGCATGCGGGGCCGCAGATAGCCCATGCCGGTACAATGCGGCACCTGATAGAAACGGTTCTTTGCGGTGACCGGACCGATTTGCAAAGGCTCGAACAAGATATCGTAGCGGGGATCTCTGGACATCGTTCGGGCTCCGTTAGGTTGAGGACAGGTTGATCAATTCACGGCGGAAAGGGACGTTGCCGGGGTCAGGCTCGCCTAGCGCGCGGGCATAGAGATGGCCGCCATATACAGCAGCGGCGATTGTCGAGGGGCCAAGCGCGTCGCCGATCCGGGTCAGGGTCGGGCACTCTTGCCACAGGTCATCGACTGGCGTGCGCATCGTGACCAGAACGGCGCTCGTGCAGTCAAGCGTTTGCGTGGCCTCGGTGTAGATGCACGAAACGTCCACAGCACCGGGACGCATTGCGGTGATGTTATGAGATGTCACGATCCGAACGCCAAGGTCCATCAGCTGCTTCTGGATGGCGTGTTGATCAAGCGTGTTATGGGTCCAGCTGGAAACCTCTCCGGCGGGCGTGACCAGCGTCACTTCGCAGCCGTCGCGGCGCAGCTTTTCAGCGATGGCACCGCCCATGTAGAAGTGATCGTCGTCGAACAAGACCACCGGGCCGTCTGGCGCTGTGCCACCCATGATATCATCCGGGGTCAGCACGCCAACGTTTGGGGCGATGTCGATGCCAAGCGGGTTTTGCCGTCCAATCCCGTCGGCAGTCCAACGTGATCCGGTCGCAATGGCGATGTGATCCGCGGCGAACTCATCCAGCATTTCCGGCGTCATCGGGCTTTCGAGATAGAGATTGACGTTCGCCATCTGGCTGATCTGATACGTCCGATAGTCCACGACCCGGCCCCACTCCGCGAGACCGGGCAGACGTCGCTCATGGGCTACGCGCCCCCCTGCCTCGCTTGCCTTGTCGGCCAGCGTCACCTTGTACCCGCGCTGCCCCAGCGCGCGCGCCGCCTCAAGACCCGAAGGGCCCGCACCAACGATCAAGACACTTTCGTCAGCAGATTTCGGCGCAATCCGCTCCGGGTGCCAGCCGCGCCGCCATTCCTCGCCCATCGTGGGATTCTGGGTGCAGCGGATGGGCACAAAGCTGTTGTCCCCTGACACGCAGATGTTGCAGCCAATGCACTCACGGATGTTCTCTATGCGGCCTTCCTCGATCTTCTTTGGCAAGAAGGGATCGGCGATAGAGGGCCGCGCGGCTCCGATCATGTCGAGCCGCCCTTTGTTGATCAGCGACACCATTGCATCGGGCGAGGTATAGCGGCCGACGCCCACAACAGGCTTGGTTGTGACCTCTTTGACAAAGGCGACGTAATCGTCCTGATACCCCGATTGCTTGAACCGAGATGTGGCGCTGTCGTTCTCCCATGAGCTGATGTTCACGTCCCACAGGTCGGGTTCTTCGGCCAGCATTTCAATCAGATCGCGCCCTTCGCCAGCGCTGGTGAAACCGGCGTCGCCCATCAACTCATCCACGGCAAACCGCAAGGCCACACCGCAGGTATCGCCCACGGCGTCCTTGGTATCGCTCAGAATTTCCCGCAAGAGCCGCGCGCGGTTTTCCAGACTGCCGCCGTATGCGTCCGAACGGCGATTGCGGTAAGGAGACAGAAAATGGGAGATCGTAGAAAGCTGATGCCCCGCATAGACGTACACGATGTCGAACCCTGCCTGCTTGGCGCGCAGGGCAGCATCGCGGTGCCATTTGCGCAAGGCGCGGATGTCAGACAGATCCATCGCGCGGGCCTGCACGGGATCGTGTAACGCCACGGGCAGGTGCGACGGGGCCAGCGGCACATCACGGCTGTAGCGGTTGGCGGTCATCTGACCGCCGTGGTTCAGCTCCGCCCCCGCGAGGCTGCCAAACTCGTGGATGCCGTCGCACATCTTGGCCAGCACGGGGATATCATCGTCGTTCCACAGCCGCCCGCCAGCCCAAGGAGAATGGTCCGCCGACGGGTGAATCTCAATCTCTTCTGTGCAGATCACCGCCCAACCGCCTTCCGCTTTCGTGCGGCGCATTTCTGCCATTGAAGAAGGAAAGCTGCGGCCCATGCCGTTGCAGTGGGGCACCTGATAAAATCGGTTTTTCGCCGTGACAGGGCCGATCTTTACGGGCTCAAAAAGAACGTCATATCGGGGGTCTCGGGTCATTCTCATTCCACCGCCAACAAGGGAAGCTCTCGTTTGAACGGCACGCCATGCGGTATCGGTTCGCCAAATTCACGCGCGAATTTATGGCCGCTGTAGACGGCAGCAGCGATGGTGCCCGGAGCGAGGCAATCGCCAATGCGGGTAAGGGATTTCCAAGCGCCGTTCAGTTGTGTCAGATCAGTAAAGAGCGTGCCGGTTGCTTTGCGCATCGTCACGGGAATGAACGTGCCGCAGGGTATCTCGCGCCTGCGATCCGTGTAGATGCAGGCCAGCGCGACGCTGTCTGCGTGCACCTCATCGATATTGTGCAGCGGGATGATGGTCACATCCATTTCGATCAACCGCGTCTGAATACGCGCCTGCTCCATCGTGTTGTGGGTCCAATGCGATACGTCCGCGACGGGCGTCACGTAGGTCACATCATGGCCAGCGCCGCGCAGTTTCTCGGCCAGCGCACCAGCCATGTAGTAGTGATCATCGTCAAAGATCACCACCGGCCCTTGAGGCGTCTTGCCTGCCATGATGTCATCCGCCGTCATCACGCGGGCACCTTCGGCAATGGCGATCGGATGGCGGTTTTCACGTCCCAGACCCGACGCAGACCAGCGTGAGCCCGTGGCAATCACGACATGAGCAGGCTCAAATTCCGCCACCTGTTCAGCGTTCAAATCGCTTTGCAGGTATAGGTTCACGTTGGGCATCTGGCTGATCTGGTAACTACGATAATCGACCACGCGTTTCCACGCGGCAAGACCCGGCAAGGCGGCCTCTTGCAGCACACGGCCCCCCACTGCGTCGCCAGCCTCGGCCAGCGTCACCTCGTGCCCACGCTGACCCAGCGCGCGTGCGGCCTCCAGCCCGGCAGGGCCTGCACCTACGATCAGCACAGTATCGTCGTTTGCCTTTTTGGGGATGTATTCGGGATGCCAGCCGCGCCGCCATTCTTCCCCCATGGTGGGGTTCTGGGTGCAGCGCATGGGATGAGACAGAAAATCGCCAGTCACGCAGATGTTGCAGCCAATGCACTCGCGGATGTCCTCTATGCGTCCTTCTTCGATCTTTTTGGGCAGAAAAGGATCGGCGATGGAAGGCCGTGCCGCACCAATCAGGTCAAGCACCCCTTTGTTGACCAGCGACACCATTGTATCAGGTGAGGTGAACCGCCCTACGCCCACAACCGGTTTGGTGGTCACGCCCTTGACGAAAGAGATATAGTCGGTTTGGTACCCTTCGTCAGAAAACCGCGACGTCTGGCTGTCGTTTTCCCAACCACTGACATTCACATCCCAGAGGTCAGGCAATTCAGCGAGCATCTCGATGATCTCACGGCCCTCTTGGCCTGCGGATATCCCGTCGGCTCCCTCCATCTCATCCACGGCGAGGCGGACGGCGACTGCTGTGGTGTCACCGATGGCTTCTTTGGTGTCCATCAACACCTCGCGCATCAATCGGACACGGTTCTCCAGACTGCCGCCGTATTCGTCCATTCGGTCATTCCTGCTGGGCGACAGGAAATGCATGAGCGTGGTCATGTCGTGCCCGGCGTAGACATAGACAATATCGAACCCGGCTTTCTGCGCCCGGATCGCAGCGTCGACATGCATCTTGCGGAACGCCTTGATGTCGGCCTTGTCCATCGCGCGCGCTTGTACCGGGTCCAGCATATCGACCGGGCGCGCGGCGGGGCCCATCGGGATTTCGCGGCTGTAGCTGTTGGACACCTCCATGCCCAGATGCGCAGGTTCAATCCCTGCGAGCGCGCCATGGGCGTGCACCTTTTCCACCATCTTGGCTAAAGCGGGAATGTCGCTGTCATCCCATAGCCGCGCCTCGATCAAACCGCCCAGTTCGGACGTGTGTGAAATCTCGCATTCCTCGGTGTTGACGACCCCCCAGCCGCCTTCGGCTTTGATCCCGCGCATCTCAGCCATGGAGGACGGATATCGGTGGCCCATCCCGTTGCAGTGCGGCACTTGATAGAAACGGTTGGGCGCTGTCACCGGACCGATCTTCACTGGCTCAAAGAGCACGTCGTAACGGGGGTCTCTGCTCATTCTGTCGCAACCCCGCGAGGTGTGGCTCGGTCGAAATAGCCGGGGAACGTGTTTGATAAATACCCCCACACGCGGTCCTTGGCGTTTTCGCGGGTAAACTCGCCCGGGTAGATCAGGATGTTGAGGCAAAAGCCGTCAAACAGTCCTTCAAGCGTGTCGGCGACATCTTCGGCGTTGAGATGGTCAAATGCGCCTGCATCGATGATCTCCTGACACAGGGCGGTGGAGGTTTCCCATCGCTCGGTGTCGATCTGTGTCATGATGGTGCGATAAGATTTGCGGTATCCGGCCTCCCCGTAGAATGCCGACCAGACGGTGAGTTTCTTGCGGTTGCAAATCTGCGGATGGAACTCCGCATCGACGATGGTCAACAGCTTTTGTTGCGCACTCAGCCCTTTGGTGCTGACGGCTTTCAGCCACATCTCTCGATGCTCTGTCGCCAGAAATCGCAGGGTTTCAGCAAAAAGGTTTTCCTTGCTGTCGAAATGGAAATTCACGATGCCCGCGGACAATCCAGCAAAGCCAGTGACCGTCGTAATGGTCGTGCCTGAGATGCCGTGCTTCGCAATGGAGTCGATTGTCGCCTTGATCAACTGCTCGCGGCGCACGGCTTTTGAGGCAGTGCGCCCCGTGCGCGCGCCTCTGCGCGCGGCCTTGTTTGTTGCGGTTGGTGTGTCCACGAATGGCCTCTTGGGTATCAGGTATCTGGCCGTAGGATGACTGCGGCCTCGTCGCGCCATGTCAACCAGACCGGTTTGCCTTCGTCCACGGTAAAAGAGCCGTCAAAACGGTTCTGGGCTGAAACGGCGATCGGTGTGTCATGGCCGTCCAGATTGACATAGTAGTGGCTGCGCTCCCCCAGATAGGCCGCGTTTTGCAAAACACCCTTCGCGTTTTTTGTGCCGTTGTCGGGGACTGCTTCTGCCAGTTCCAGTTTCTCGGGGCGCATCGCGATATGTACGCGGTCGCCTTCGACAAAGCCGCCTTGTGTCTTTGGGACTTCAAGCAGGCCAAGCCCCCCGGTATCCACCAAGACAGAGGCATCATTTGTGCCAGTTACACGACCGTCAAAAAAGTTCATTGTTCCGATAAAGGAAGCAACTTCACGGCTTTGTGGACGCTCATAAAGACCGCTGGGAGTATCGAGTTGCAGCACTTCACCGCGGGACATGACAGCGACGCGGTCGGACAGCGTCAGCGCCTCTTCCTGATCATGGGTCACGAAAACGAATGTGATCCCAACCATCCGCTGCAAGGCGCGCAGTTCAAGCTGCATCTGCTCGCGCAACTGCTTGTCGAGCGCGCCCAAAGGTTCGTCAAGCAACAGCACCTTGGGCCGCAGGATCAGCGCACGCGCAAGCGCGATCCGCTGGCGTTGTCCGCCCGACAACTCGCCTGACTTGCGGTCGCCGTAGCCCGGCAGCTTGATCAGCTCCAGCATCTCATCAACCATGTTGTTGCGCTTGGCGCTTGGCAGCTTTTGCTTGCGCAAGCCGTAGGCGATGTTGTCGCGCACATTCAGATGCGGAAAGATGGCGTAGTTCTGGAACACCATGTTCACGGGCCGCATGTGCGGCGGCACTTCGGACATCGGTTGCCCGTCGATATAGATCTCCCCGGCCGAAGGGTTCTCAAACCCGGCCAACATCCGCAGTAGTGTGGTCTTTCCGCAGCCCGACGCACCAAGCAGCGAAAAGAACTCGCCGTGGCCCACTTCCATCGAAATATTGTTGATGGCCTGAAAACTGCCGAAATATTTGTCCACGTTCTGGATGGAAATGAAGCTATCGTTACGGGTCATTTGGCATCTCCTTGGGTTGTGGCGGAGATCGCGCCGCGGTTGATCCACTGTCCCAGGAAGACAACGATGAAGCTGACAACGATGATGATCGACGACAGGGCGAGGACGGATGGAAATTCCTGCGGGAAACGAAGCTGGCCCCAGATGTACATTGGCAGTGTCGGCTGCGTGCCACTGAGAAAGAACGCAAGGATGAATTCGTCAAATGAGACGGTGAAGGTCAGCATCAGGCTGGCAAGCACACCGGGCCCTACCATCGGCAGGGTGACACGCCAGAACGTCCACCATGCGTTTTCGCCCAGATCAGCCGAGGCCTCCTCAATCGAAGCATCAAAGCCTTCAAAACGCGGGATTAAGACAGCGATGGAAAACGGCAGGCAAACGATCATGTGTCCGATGGCAACGGTATAGAGCGACAGAGGCACACCCAGTTGGCTCATCAACACCAGCAGTGCGACGCCGAATATAATCAGCGGCACCACAAGTGGCAGCATGATGAAGGTGACAATGGGACCTTTGCCCGGCATCCGGTAACGCGTGATCGCCTTGGCGGCGAAAATGCCCATTGTCGTAGAGACAATGGCCACGACCACGCCCACACGGATGGAATTCCACAGTGCATTCCACACTGCATCCCGCGCGAACAGTTCTACGTACCAACGCCCGGTGAACCCTTCGAGCGGGAAACGGACATAAAGGGAGTCGTTGAAACTAAAGAGCGGCAGAAACAACACCGGCACGTAGAGCACGATCAGAAAGATCGCCGCATAGAGCTGCAGCGGCCGGTTCGGCTTTCGGATATAGCTTTCAACGCTCATGATATGCGCTTCCTCACAAACAGGGTAAGCAGGATAAAGATCAGGCTGATCGTGGCGATACAAAGCATCAGGATGATCGAAAGGGCCGCCCCCATGGGCCAGTTGTTGATCGGCCCGAACTGTTTCTGGATGAGATTGCCAATCATCGCGCCGTCGGGTCCGCCCAGCAGCGCGGGCGTGATGTAATCGCCCGTGGTGGGGATAAAGACGAGCAGGCTGGCTGAAATAACGCCGGGCAAAGACAGCGGCAGGGTAATGCGAAAGAACCGCCGTGCCGGGCCATCGCCGAGATCGGTCGCGGCCTCAAGCAGGGATTTGTCAATTTTTTCAAGTGAAACATAAAGCGGCAGGATCGCGAAAGCGGCCCATGCATGGGCCAGTGTGATGATGACCGCCTGCTGGCTATAAAGCAGGAACTCCAGCGGGGCTTCAATCAGTCCGACACTCATCAGGGCGGAATTGATCACGCCTTCATAACCCAGCACTACCTTCCATGCGAAGACGCGCAACAGGTAGCTGGTCCAGAACGGCAGCGTCATCAGCACGATCCACATCATTTTGTTGCGATGGACGTGAAAGGCGACGTAGTAAGCCATCGGGTAACAGAGCAGTACGGTAAAGACCGTGACCAGACTTGATATCCACAGCGATCGGCCAAGCAAGGCCGTATAGATCGGGCGCTCGAAGAATTGTTGGTAATTGTGCGTTGTCAGTGTGGTGTTAAAGCCGAAACCTTCGGCTGTCCAAAAGCTCATCACCACCAGGATGCCAAAGGGCACCAGTATCGCGATGCCCAGAAACACCAGCGCGGGTGTCAGCAGCGAATATCCCCGCGCCGCCTCTGACCGATACAGCAACCGACCGAACCATCCGACGGACGGGGTTGTCGCGCGCGCGGCGCTGCCGCTTTGAAGTGTTTGGTCCGTCATCAAAAGTGGCCTCGCGCACAGGTCCGCCGAAAGGTCACACGCCCATTGCGGCGTGTGTCGGGAAAAAGCCCGCGCCGGAGGTTCCCGGCGCAGGCCAAGACATCAGAAACCGGATTTGATTTCTTCAAAGAGCGTGTTCATCTTGGTCTCCCACTCCTGCGTCTGCGGGATCTGGAAATGACCCGCCTCCAGAATATCGGCAGGATTGTCGCTGAGACCGAGACCCGCGAGCGTTTCCGCATCGAACTGCTCGAATGACTTTTTGTTGGAATGGCCGTAGCCGTAGTCGTTGATCATGAACTTGCCGGAGTCCACGCTGAGCAGGCTGTCGATTACCTCATAAGCACGGTCGATGTTTGGCGCGTCCTTGTGGATCATCAGGCCGCACACCCAGGTCAGCGCGCCCTCTTTCGGCTTGGCGAATTTCACCGGGACACCCTCAGACTGCAGGAGCGTCGCGGAAGAGTTCCATGTCATCGCCGCAACCAACTCTCCAGACGACAGTGCCTGTTCGAGCGTAGTGGTA
Source organism: Sulfitobacter sp. (assembly GCA_045105735.1). GTDB lineage: Bacteria > Pseudomonadota > Alphaproteobacteria > Rhodobacterales > Rhodobacteraceae > Sulfitobacter. The sequence continues at coordinate 20,683 of JBGCDV010000015.1, forward strand.
TCGTCCGTATAGGTCCGGATCAGCGGTCGCTGCTCACGCATGGCGGCGGCGATCTTCTCAAAGGCATCGTCAGTATGGATTTCACTCAAAGGTACGCCGGCCTTGATCGCACCACACCACCATGCGTCCCCGCCAGACGCCAGTGACGCGAGGCGGCCTGAGTACCGCTTGTCCCACAGCATGTCCCAGCTTTCCTCGCCCTCAACCTCGAACATGTCGGTCCGGTAGGTGATGGAGGTCTGTCCCCAGTCAAAGGGCGCGAGCCAGACGTTTGATCCTTCGGCTTCATTGCCCGGCAGGCTGACCAGCTCGGGCATCACATCGCCCCAGTTTTCCAAACGAGAGGTATCAATTTCCTGAAACAGGCCAGACTTTACCCAGCGTGGCAGGCCCGAGTTACACGGGTGCGAAACATCCACGACGAAGCCACCGCGCATCTTGGTCAGCGCTTCTTCGGATCCGCCAAAGATCGAGAAGTTGGGCAGCTCGCCATGCTTTTCCTGATACGGCACAAAAAGCTCGGGGATGTCGTAGCCACCCCACGTAAAGAATGTCGCCTGATCTTCGGCTGCGGCGGCCGCCTTGCGCGTGGCAAGGGGCACTGCCGTCACGCCGACACCTGCCGCCAGCAGCGACTGTGTGAAAGCGCGGCGGCTCATCTTGCCCGCGCGCATTGATCCCAGTTGGTCCTTGATGTCCATGTTTTACTCCCGCGTTGAGGGCTGCTTGTGCAGCCGTTGAATAGGGATTTATCGCTAGGCGCTGCGCCGATCCTTTGGCGTGCGAAACCCTGCGCCATTTTTTTGTGCCGCTTACCAGCGCGCACCGATCAACCACCCCACTTGTTGAACGTTCATTCAATGATGCAGTTGAAATTTCCGTGGCGTCAAGGGTAACCTGACCTTCAAGGCGCTGCGCCATGACGGTATGCACAAGTGTGAGGCAGCCCCTGTTTCTAAAGACGTTGCGATGAAATCGGGCAGGTACGCCCAGCACATTCAGTGGAGTGATGTTATGAAAAGGCGGAGTGTTCTTATGGGTTTAGCAGCGACAGGCGCGATGCCAAAAGTTGTCGCAAGTCAGTCCTCGGAAGTGGACGTGATCATCGTTGGCGCGGGCATTGCCGGGCTGCGCGCGGCGCAGACACTGATTGCTGCCGGGCGCAGCGTTCAGGTGCTGGAAGCGGCGAACCGAATCGGTGGGCGGGCCTTTACGGACAGCACGACACTTGGACAACCTCTCGATCTGGGGTGCTCTTGGATCAACGCCAACAGCAATCCGTTTCTGGGCATCTCCAAGGATCAGGGGGCCGAGACCCTGCGCCAGTCAAGTGCCGGCGAGGCCCTGTTTGTCGGCGACCGGCGCGCCAACAGCGCCGAGCGTGCCGCCTACAACAAGGCGTGGGGTGCCATCGAGCGGGGCCTTGAAAAGGCGGGTGAAGCCGAACGTGACATCGCCGCCTCCGAGATCGTGCCTGAGGGGCTGGACTTTGGTGCCACGGTGCAGACATGGATCGGCCCGATGGATCACAGCGTCGATTTCGCAAACCTGTCGGTGCTGGACTATTGGGAGGCCGCAGAAGGCAACCCCAGCTATATCGTGCGCAAGGGATTGGGTTCTGTGGTCAGCCAGTGGGGCGCGGACGTCCCTGTATCGCTGAGCACACGCGTCACTGGTGTGAACTGGGGGGGGAATGGGGTGACCGTCAGCACAGACAGCGGCGCGCTCAAAGCCAAGGCCTGTATCATCACTGTCTCTACCGGCGTGCTGAGCAGCGAAGCGATCGCGTTTTCCCCAGCCCTACCGGAGGCCGCGCAGGGGGCCATTGCCGATCTGCCAATGGGGTTGCTGACCAAAGTGGGTTTGCAATTTGACGGCTCACGCTTTGGCTTTGTCCCAAATCAGTGGCTTACCCATCACGTCGCGGCTGATGTGCCGGGGGAGGCTTGTTTCTTTCTGACCTGGCCTTTCGGGTTTGACTATTCCGTCGGTTTCCTCGGCGGTGCATTTGGATGGGAAATGGCACGTCAGGGCGATGCCGCAATTATCGACTTTGCATTGAGCAAATTCGTTGAGATGTCGGGTTCCGACGCGCGCAAGCATTTTGTGCGGGGCACTGTTTCTGGCTGGGCCAATGACCCGAACACACAAGGTGCATACGCTGCCGCCCGTCCGGGACACTACGATGCGCGCGACCTGCTGGCACAGCCGATCAACGAAAAACTGTTTTTCGCCGGGGAGGCTGTCGCCGGACCTTACGCCGCCTTGTGCAGCGGCGCCTACTACAGCGGGGAGGCGCAGGCCAAAGCTGTGTTGGAGGTATTGGGCGGATGACAAGTCCCATGGCCGAGGGGAGCAAGGTGCTGCCGATGCCGCCAGATGATCTGGTCTTGGACACAGACCGATTGATCCTGCGGCCCCTGACGCTGGACGATCTGGATCTGGCGATAGCGCTTTTTACCAACCCGGACGTTGTGAAATACGTCTGCGATGTATTCACACCAAAGGAGATAGAAGAGCACCTGCCCATCGAAGTGAAACGCGCCGCGGGCGGTCGGATCGGCATTTGGACGGCGACGCGCAAAGACATCGGGACCCGGATCGGCACCTGTGTCTTGCTGCCCCTCCCGATTGAAACCGATGACACCGATTGAAACCGATGACACCGATTGGTCCCTGATGGTCGAAGACTGCTATCCGGATGCTGAAATCGAGGTCGGCTACATGCTTCTGCCAGACGCTTGGGGCCACGGCTTTGCCACCGAGATATGCGCGCGCTTGCTGCACTTTGGGTTCGAGAACACGCCGCTGGGCGAAATCAAGGCGACAACGGATCCTGAAAACGCGGCCTCCCAACGCGTGCTCAAAAAATGTGGGCTGGCCGATCAGGGGTTGCGCCGTGCCTATGCCACAGAATGCTCTGGTTTTGGCATAACGCGAGAAAGCTGGCGGAAGTTATCGACCTAGGGTCCAGATACTAGCCCGTGCTTTTTGTACATGGGAGGGAGTTCGGCCTGCGAATCTCGTTCACAGAAGAGATCGTGGGCGTTGTCCGTTTGATGGTGGTGCAAACCGAACCAACAAATTGAAAGCACAGTGTTGAATGCTAACGATAAGATCACCAAAACAAGTACCTGCTGAGCAATATCCATGGTGTGATACCGGTGGCGTGATCCGCGTTACATATTTGCTGAACGTAAGGTCATGCTTCTTCTTCAGGCCTGCCTTTTTCATTTCGATGTCACGGAAAGAATGATCATATCACGAGCGGCTTTACCGGGCCGGGGTCCAGTCGGCTGATGTGTTCGGCAATGCCCGGCGCAAAAAACTCGCGCACCAGCGGATCATGGCCCGGAATGATCAGCTCGCGCTTGCTGGCGAGCTTTTCCAGTTTGTCAAAACCTGTGAGCATGTCTTCTAGGTCGACGACGATGGGGAAGGGTTTGCGCAGCCAGAGATTCTCGTAAAAGTGCGCCGCATCTGACGCCAGCACCATCCAGCCTGCGGATGTCCGCACCCGCACCGCCTGAAGACCCCGCGAATGACCGCCAATGCAATGGACGCTGACGCCGTCCGCGATCTCCGCATCTCCCTCATGAAAGGTCAGCTTGCCCCGATAGAGCCGCGTGATCGCCTCGCAGACATGACCCGCCGTGAAGGGCATCCGCAACACGTCGTGGCACATGCACGGCCCGGTGGCATAGGCCATCTCAGCGGCTTGCAGGTGCAGGTGTGCGTTTGGAAACAGCGCCAGTCCCCCCGCATGATCGTAATGAAGATGGGTGACGATGACTTCGGTGATATCCTCCGGTGTGAGGCCAAGCGGGGCCAGCGCAGCTGCGGGATCCAGCCGGATCGGGCGGCTGCGCGCCTGCGCTTCGGCATCGTCATAGCCGGTGTCGATCAGGATCACACGCGCGTCCCGGCGCAGCAGCCACATGAAATAATCCATCGCATGTGGTGCGTCGTGATTGTCGTCAAAGATAAAGCTGTCCGCCCGTGTTCGTGCAGTGCGATCGGCGTATTTGATCGCATGAACCTCCCAATCGCTCATCGGATGACGTCCTCAAAAAGATGGATGTCCTTGCTGGCAATCATCGGCGTTGTCTTCGCGGCAAAGTCTTTGAAGTGGTCGGTCTCCAGATGCGCATCAAAAGCCGCGCGGTCGTCATATAGCTCATAGAGGAGTACCAGTGTCCCATCGCGGCACACATCAAATTGCTGGCAGCCTGGCTCTTCATTCCGCGACATGCGCGCATTGGCGATCATCAGCGGCAAAAATGCCTCCATCTGATCAGGGACAATTTCAAAGCGGACGGTAACGGCAAACATGTTCGGGACTCTCCTAGTGGTCGGAGCAGCATGACAGATATCTACACGCCACCAACAAAATTCGGCGCGCAGACGGTGTCATTTGCGTATGCATTAATGTATACGTTGTTTATCGAGGTGAGGATACAGCTAAGTATCCAGAGGACGAAAAAGGGTGGAGGTGACATGCAAAAGCATTTTGAGATTGCGGTGTTTGAGGGGGATGGGATTGGCCCGGAGATTACGGAGCCTACCATCAGGATGTTATCTGATCTGTCGCGCAATGCGACCGATTACCATCTCACCTTTGCCCCAGCCCCCGCTGGTGCGGCGCATTACGCGCAGACCGGGCATTCCCTGCCGACAGAGTCGCTGAGGATTGCGCGCAAGGCGGATGCCATTTTGCTGTCTGCTATGGGCCTGCCCGATTTGCGCTATCCAGATGGCACTGAAATCTCGCCGCAGATTGAGCTGCGCAAGCTGCTGACCCTTTTTGCTGGCGTACGCCCGGTCACTGTGCGCGCGGGGCAGGCCGGACCGCTGACCCTCCCGCCGGGGCGGGACATTGATTTTGTGCTGATCCGCGAAAGCACCGAAGGGCTGTTTTACTCTCAGGGCGCAGGTGAGGTCACGCAGGACGAGGCCCGCGAAACCCTGCGTATCACCCGCGACATCTCCGAAAAACTCTTTCGTTTCGCCTTTGATCTGGCCGAGACCCGCAAGGCGGCCGGGCGCGGACCGGGGCGCGTAACTTGCGTGGACAAGGCCAATGTCTTTCGCGCCTTCGCGTTCTTCCGCGGGATTTTCGATGAAGAGGCCGTGCGTCATCCCGACCTGACGGCTGATCATGCCTATGTCGACGCCACTGCGCTGTGGATGGTGCAAAAGCCGTGGGATTTTGACGTGATGGTGACGGAGAACATGTTTGGGGACATCCTGTCTGATCTGGGGGCCGGGTTGATGGGGGGGCTGGGCCTGGCACCTTCTGCTGATATTGGCCTGCAGCACGCGGTCTTTCAGCCATGTCATGGGTCGGCACCCGACATTGCGGGGCAAGGCGTTGCGAACCCCTTTGCGATGATCTTGTCGGCTGCGATGATGCTCGATTGGCTGGGGGTGAAGCATGACAACGCCGCACTCGTCGCAGATGGCACTCGCCTGCGCAAAGCGGTGGACAGGATCGTGGCAGAGGGGCAGACACTGACCCGTGATCTGGGCGGCACTGCGGGCACCGACGCGGCTGCGCGCGCTGTTGCCAATGCGCTTGTCTCACTATGACGGCCCTGCGGGTGGCAGCTTTGGGTGCCGGATATTTCAGCCAGTTTCACTATGACAGTTGGCGGCGCATGCCCGAGGTCACGCTGGTCGGTGCCTATGATCTGGATAGTGAAAAAGCGCAGTCTACCGGGCTGCCTGCTTTTAGTGATCTTTCTGCGATGCTGGCGCAGACCCAACCTGATCTTCTCGACATCATCTTGCCACCCGTCTCCCACCGTGCGGCAATTGAAACCGCGCTTGCGGCGGGGGTGCGTCATATCATTTGCCAAAAGCCCTTTTGCCAAAACCTCGACGAAGCGCGCGCCATGACCCAAGCCGCAGCGGACGCGGGCGCAACACTGGTCATTCACGAAAACTTCCGCTTTCAACCGTGGTATCGGAAGCTGCACGAAGTGTTGGCGACGGGCACGTTGGGGCAGGTGCATCAATTGACCTTCCGTCTGCGGCCCGGCGACGGGCAGGGGCCTGATGCCTATCTCGCCCGCCAACCCTATTTTCAGCAGATGGCGCGTTTCCTTGTCCATGAAACCGCTGTGCATTGGGTGGATACCTTTCGCTATTTGCTTGGCTCACCTACCGCCGTTTATGCGGACCTGCGGCGGGTCAATCCGGTGATCGCGGGGGAGGATGCAGGCATGATCCTGTTTGATCACCCAAACGGGGTGCGTGCGTTCTTTGACGGCAACCGCAGTCTGGATCACGCCGCCGGCAACACCCGCTGCACCATGGGCGAGGCGCTGGTTGAAGGGACGCAAGGCACGATCACCTTGCAGGGCGACGGCAGCCTCTGGCATCGGCCGTTTGCGGGTTTGGAAGCGACTTGTATTCTTTCCGGGACGCAGGTCAGTGGCTTTGGCGGAGATTGCGTGCACGCGCTGCAAAGCCATGTGGTTTCCGGCATTCTGAAGGGCACCACGCTGGAAAACACCGCTGAAGACTATCTCGAAGTTATCGCCATCGAACAGGCGATTTACCGCTCCGCCGCAGAGGGGCGTAAACTGCCGCTGGTGGGCGCATGAAGCCCCAGGATCTCAGACAGCTCTCCAACACCCAGCGCGCGGTCGCGGAACTGCGAGAGATGATCTTTGCCGGTGATCTGCCCGCGGGATCTGACCATCTGGAAAGTGAACTTGCCGCGCAACTGGGCATGTCGCGCACCCCTGTTCGAGAGGCTGCGCTGATGCTGGAAAGTCAGGGTCTGGTGGCGCTGCGCCCGCGTAAAGGCGTACGGATCTTGCCCGTCTCCCCAAACGATATGCGTGAGATTTATGATGTGCTGACAGAGCTGGAATGCCTTGCCGCGCGAGATGCAGCAGAGCGTAGGCCCGATGCCGCAGCATTGGCCCCGCTGGCCGATGCGATTGAGCAAATGGACGCGGCCCTTGCCCGCTCTTACCTTGAAGGCTGGGCAGAGGCAGATGATCGCTTTCACCACGCTTTGGTGGTCTTGGGGGGAAACACCCGAGTGCAGGCCATTGCCGCGTTGATGAACGATCAGGTGCGCCGCGCGCGGGCTGTCACACTTTTCATGCGGCCCGTGCCGAGCCAGTCAAACGCCGATCATCGCAACCTGTTGACCGCCATCCGTGCGGGCGACGCAGACCGCGCCGCAACACTCCACCGCAGCCACAGGCAATCGGCCAAGGACTTGCTGATTGTCCTGTTGGAAAAACACAAACTCAGCCGGATTTAGTCGTGGTCCTCATTGAGGAATGCCTCAACCATCCGCGCGGTTTCTTCGGGTTGGGTGACGACAAACAGATGCCCGTTGTCCACCAGTTCCAGCCGTGATCTTGGGATCAGCTTGTGCAGCAGTTTGGCGTTAGCCACCGGGATCAGCGGATCATCCGTGCCTGACATGATCAGCGTCGGCTGCTTGAGACGCCACAAAAACGGCACGCTGGTCCAGCCGGTCATCGCCAGCAGTTGCAGCATGTAGCCTGCGTTAGAGGATGGCTTCATCCCTGCCGCATGTTGGTTGATCAATAGATCATCCTTGCGGTAGTCGCCGCCATAAATCTCCGCCGCGATGGACCGCATGTAGCCTTTGTCCGTATAGCGTTTGATGTTCGCCATTTTGGACAGCACATTTGGTTTGCCCGGCACCATGGTCCACCCTGAGGAGGTCGCAACCAGCACCAGCTTGCGGCAAATCTTGGGGTATTGATGCGCGAACTGCTGTGCCAGCCCGCCGCCCCATGACACGCCGGACACATCAACGCGGTCATGCCCCAGAATCTCCAGCAGGTTCTTGGCCATCCGGGCAAGGCTTGCGGGACGGTACGGGAGGCTCGGCAGGGGGGAGCCGCCCACGCCGGGCACGTCAAACAGGATTGTTGGCGTATCTTTCAAGGACTCCAGAAACGGAAACCCCAGTTCCAGATTGGCCCCGATGCCGTTGAACATCAAAAGCGGGGTCACGCCGGGCTTGCCCGGTTTCGTCGCCACAAAAAGCTTTTGCCCCCGCACGTCGATCAACTGTGTGGTGATATCGCCATAGACGTTTGCCGCCCGGGTTTCCTGCCCGCGCATTTCCTTAACCGTTGTCATGCCCGCATCCTCGTTTCTTTTTTGTTAGTCCTCAAAGACATACGTCCCCGGTGCCGCGCAAAGCGGTGGGTGTTTTTTGGAGCCTGCCGTCTTGGGGGCCTTGATCTCCTTGCCGGAGGTTTCCTTGAGCAGTTCCGCCCAATCCAGCCACCAGCTGCCTTCGTTCTTTGTGGCTTTTTCCGCCCAATCTTCGGGATCGTCCTGCTTGGCCTTGGCCTTCATGTACCAAGCCTTTGGATTGCCCGGAGGGTTCAGAAGGCTCTGCAAATGGCCAGAGTTCGACAGGATAAAGGTTGCGTCACGCCCATAGAGATGCGCGGTTTCATACACCGCTTTCCACGGGGTGATGTGATCCGTTGTACCTGCAATCACGTATGTGGGGTGGTCCACTTTGGTCATGTCAATCTCAACATCCCCGATTTTGGAGGGACCATCGGCAAGGAACGGATTGGCATAGATCATATCGAGGAAATCACCGTGCAGCCCTGCAGGCAGGCGGGTGGTATCCGCGTTCCAGTACAGCACGTCAAACGCAGGCGGGGCGTTGCCCAGCAGGTAGTTGTTCACCCAGTAGTTCCAGATCAGGTCATTGGGCCGCATCCAGGCGAACATCTTGGCCATATCCTGCCCGTCGAGCACGCCGCGCGACTGGCTGGCCATCTTGGCGGCCTCCACCGTGGCGGGCGTCACAAGGGCGGCCATGTCGTTGTCGGTCTGCGCCATCGTGTCGAGCACACAAACCGCGAGGATCACTTGATTGATCTTGTCCGACTTGCCATTTGCGGCAAGCCATCCTGCGTAGGTGGACAGGGTGATCCCGCCCGAACAGGACCCCATGATATTGACTGAATCACTGCCCGAGATTTCCAGCGCTGCGTCACAGGCCTCATCGAGCGCTTCAACATAGGTCTGCATACCCCAGTCGCGTTGCTCAGCCCTTGGGTTCCGCCAGCTAATGCAATAGGGCTGGATGCCATTGGCCAGCAGGAATTCGATCATGCTTTTGCCCGGTGCCATGTCGATGGAGTAGTATTTGTTGATCTGCGGCGGGACGACGAGCAGCGGACGGCGCTGCACCTTGTCGGTTGTTGGCCGATACGTGACCAGCTCAATCACTTCATTTCGGAACACCACGTCGCCGGGCGTAATGGCGAGGTTTTCGCCCACTGTGAATTTCGACGTATCAACAGAGGACGGCAGGCCCTGATTTTCAGTCATATCCTTGAGCAGGTTCTGCATGCCACTCATGGCGCTTTTGCCGCCTGTCTCAAAGAAGGTCTTCATTGCCGCCGGGTTGATGAAAAAGTTGTTCGAGGGTGCCATGGTGTCGATAAAGATTGACGACACCAGCCGCGCGCGTGCGGCGTCCTTGTCCGGCAGGTCCAGCTCTTCAACTGTTTGGGTCATCTTATCTGCCCAGGATAGATAGGCCTGCATCATCCCTTTGGAGAAGGGGTTGTTGTTCCAACCGCTGTCGGCAAATCGGCGGTCCTTGGGGTCTGGCTTGATCTCGGAGGATTGCGTCACAATCGATTGCGCATCTTTGGCAAAGGCCATCCATTGATCCATCATCGCCTGCGGTTGGGCGGCCATCGCGCGCATCATGTTGGTGCCAGCGCTGAACATGTCCTCGGCACGCAATGTCATCAACGGGTTTAACGCCAGTGTATGATCGGCCGCATTGTCGGCAATGTCCTTGGCGTTCTTTGACATCTTTTTATCGTGGCTCATGGCGTACCTCTTTGATCAGGTTGTTGCATCCGGGCCGGGCACCAGAATGGCGAGGCTCTCGGCCAGAAGGGCGGGGCGGTCTGCGCCTTGTACTTCCATCGTGTTCTCGGTCTTCATCAGGTATTGGCCATTGTCCTTGGGTTCAAACGACACCAACTTTGTATGCAGCCGCACTTTGGCACCAACCGGAACAGGTGTCAGAAACCGTACTTTATCAAGACCATAGTTTAACGCGGCCGCAGTTCCTGCGGGCACCACGCCGATCTCCATTGCCATCGCACTCAACAAAGACAACGTCAGATATCCATGCGCCACCGGCCCCCCGAATGGGCTCTCTTTCTTGGCGCGCTCTACATCTGTGTGGATCCATTGGTTGTCGCCGGTGCAGTGGGCAAACTCATTCACCACGTCTTGGGTGATCTCTTGCCAACCCGAGGTGCCAAGCATCTCTCCGGCCTTGTCGCCCATGTTCGCAAATGTCAGTTCTGCCATCCTCATCCCCCTCTTGACGTACCGACACCCGGCGGCGGATGCCTTGACTTGGCGTCGCAACACGGCAAGCATGTCAAGCTTATAGAAGTTGATCACCCTGTCAAAGCCACACGTTACGTAACGCAACCCCCTGCAAAGGATGGACCATGAAGCAACTCAGCGGAATAGACGCGACCTTTCTCTACATGGAAACCGAGCAGACGCCGATGCATGTGGCGGGCCTCACGCTTTATGATATGCCCAAGGGGTTCAAGGGGTCCTTCCACAAACACTTTACCGAGTTTTTCAAAGGCCGCGTGCATCTGATCCCAATCTTCGGGATGAAACTGGCCAAGGCCGCGTTTGAGATTGACCACCCCGGTTGGGTTGATGCCGGAGAGCTGGATTTTGACTATCACATTCAGTCGGCAAAATTGCCCAAACCCGGCACCCGCAAACAGCTTGAGGATATGGTGGCCGAGCTGCATGCCACAACGCTGGATCGCAAGAGACCCTTGTGGCAGTTCACCATCATTGAGGGGATCGAAGGGCGACAGGCCGCGCTTTATTCCAAGGTCCATCATGCCGCTGTGGATGGCGGGGCTGGTATGGTGATCACACAAGCGCTCTATGATTTGACGGAGGTTCCACGTGAAGTGGACGCCCCCAAGCCCAAACCAGAGACGCGCATCCCTACGCAGGCCGAACGTGCGATCCTGTCGATCAATGACATCATGTCAAATGCGGTACGCCAACAACTGACCATGATGGAAAACGTCCCCAAGATGCTGGGGCAGATGACCGACATGATCCTGCCGGTTCTGTCGGGCAAGGTTGGCCTGCCTCAGATGTTTGCGCCGCGCACCCCGTTTAACGTGACCGTTCAGGCCAAGCGGAGCTACGCTGCGCGCTCCATTTCCCTGCCGGAGGTCAAAGCGATTTCCAAGGCGACGGGTAGCAAACTCAACGATGTGGTCATGGCCATCAGCAGTGGTGCCGTGCGCAGATACTTGATGGAGAAACAAGAGCTCCCCGATGCGGCCCTTATCGCCTTTGTGCCGATTTCCATGCGCGAGGCGGGCAATACCGACATCAATAATCAGGTCTTTGGCATGAATGTGCCGCTGGCAACGAACTACGGCGACCCGCTCAAACGGCTGAAAAAGATCAAGCAGGAATCCGGGGCGTCCAAAACCATGGCAGGCAGTGTCAAGGATGCGGCACCGTCCGATTTCACGATCATTGGCGCGCCGACGCTGTTGCCGGGGTTGATGCAACTTTATGGCAATAGCAAGCTGGCGGATGTGATCCCGCAGGTCGTCAACATGTGCATTTCCAACAACGCCGGACCACCGTTCCCGCTTTATTGTGCCGGGGCCAAGGTCACAGCGCTTTATCCGGTTTCCATCGCGACCCATGGTTGCGGGCTGAACATCACGGTGCAAAGCTATCTCGATCATCTCGATTTTGGCCTGACCTGCGACTACAATGCGGTGCCGGATGTGGATCACCTTGCGGGTCTTTTCATCGATAGCTTTGAGGAGCTGAAAGCAGCGGTTGAGAAGGCGGAACACGCGGCCGAATAAGGCCTTTTGCTGCCCGTCGCGCTGGATCAAAGCGGCGTGACCTGCGGCAGGGTGACGCAAGGCCATCGTTGACAGGTGAAAGTTTTAATCATTCTATTGTCTGATAGCGCAATAAAATTGCGCCCATCAGGAGTCCAAGGATGACCGGAATTACCGCTAAGGCCCCCAATCGTATGCTTTTTCTGCTCGAAGGGCGCGCCATACCCGAACTTTTTGGCTTTGCTGCCTCTCTGCCGACGCTGGCCGCTTTGGCCCCACGAGGAGACGGACAGCCCGTTCTTGTACTCCCCGGACTGACAACTTCTGATCGTTCCACCGTCGCCCTGCGGCGGTTTTTGCGTTCTAAGGGGTTCAATGCCTATGGCTGGGACCTTGGTCTCAACTTTGGGCCGCGCCCCGGCGTCGAAGAGGGACTGATCGCCCGCGTTGAAGAACTGCACGAGAAATATGACCAGAAGGTCAGCCTTGTCGGGTGGAGCCTTGGGGGTATCTATGCCCGCCAATTGGCCAAGATCATGCCCAAGAAAGTACGCCAGGTGATTTCAATGGGCAGCCCGTTCCGCGGTGATCCCCGCGCAACAAATGCTTGGCGCGTTTACCAGATGGCCAGCGGGCAAAGCGTGGATGAGGGCGAGAAACACATGGGCGGCGCGATCCATCTGCCGCCCAAAGGTGTGCCGACCACAGCCATCTATTCCAAGACCGACGGCATCTGTGCCTGGCAGAACTGCATTGAGCACGACAGCGATACGACCGAAAACATCGAGGTCAAGGCAAGCCATTGTGGCCTCGGTCATCATCCGGCGGTTGTCTATGCGGTGGCCGATCGGTTGTCTCAGGCTGAGGGCGCATGGTCGAAGTTCGACCGCTCCGGCTTCAAATCCGTGATCTACAGCAAGCCAAGCTACGCTGTCCCGCACTAAGCGAATTCACAACACCAGAACCAAAAAAGGCCGGGGTGATCACCCCGGCCTTTTGTAGTTTCAGGGCAAGGAAGTTAGCCCTTCTTGCCGCCTGTCATGTCAGAGATACTGTCCATCACCCGATCCTTGAGGACATCAAAGGCTTCGGTGCTGCCTTGCTGTACGACCTGGCTCATTTCCGTGGCGTTTTTGACCGTGGCCTCAAACGACCGTTTCGCCATCTCCATCTGACCAGTCATCATCGCGGAAGGGTCTGTCGCACCTGCCTGCACTTCCTGCACGGCGTCCGAGATGTCGGCCAATGCCGTCTCAAGCGCTTCTCGTTGCTTGGACATCAATTCTTGCGAGGTCTGGCTTCCGATCTGCGCTGCGGCTTGCAGTGCCTCAAGGTTCTTGCGGTGTCCATCCATCAGCGCGCTGAGGTCCGGGCTGGGGATGTTCATCGAAGAGCCGAAATTCTGAAACATGTCCATAAATGGATTGCTGTCTTTGCTGTCTGCCATGCGTGCCTCCGGGGCTTTGCTTGAATGTATGCACACAGTCTAGGAACCCCGCGCGCTTACGGCAACAAAAGAGATTCAAGAAGATAGAGAAGCACGCCCACAAATCCGCCGATGATCATCCCGTTGAACCGGATGTATTGCAGGTCACGGCCCACGTTTACCTCAATCAGTGTCAAAAGCTGCTGAATGTCCCAGCTTTTGACCTGCTCGGCCACATAGAGCGAGATGTTACCGCGTTGTTCTGCGACCAGATTGCTCAGCACTGTGACCATACCCTCGTTGATGTCGCGGCGCAGATCCGGCTCCCCTTCGAGTTTGGTGCCGATATCAACAAACAGATCGGTCATCCGCGTCATGAGCACGGAGTCTTCTCTTTCCACATCATCCAGAACATAGCGGCGCAGATTTTCCCAGATGCTTTCTGCGGCTTGCGCCAACTCCTTGCGGGCCAACAATTGCTGCTTGAGCGCTTCGACCCGCTTGGCAAAGGTCTTCGTGCGTTTGGTCCGCCGGATGTAGTCTTTCAGAAAGGTCTCAAACTCTCCGCGCAAGGGATGTTCCTTGTCCGCCTTGATCTCATCCAGCAGTTCGGTTGCCGCATGTACCAAGCGGTTCAGGATCAAGCGGTCACCTTGCAATATGTTAAAGAACAGGGGCAGTTCGCGTTGAACCTTGCCCCGGATCACCTCAAGCGTGTCCTCATTGTTGAGGAAACGGTGCATCGCCGTGATCACCTCATCCAGCAGCCGCTGATGCCGGCCCTCCTTGGTAAAGGACGTCATGACATCCCCCACCAGCGGTGCAATGTCGGTGCGCGCCAACTGGCCTGAGACCCGTTCAGAGGCAAACCGCACCAGCCCTTTCTCATCAATCGTTGCCAGCAATTGCGGCACCAGCCGCACGATGAACCGCGACAGCGATTGCGCACGTTCGGGTGCTGCCAGCCAGTGCGACATCTCTCCGGCAAAATCAATCTCGCGGAGTTTGGCCTCTACGGGTTCCTTGGCCAAAAAGTTGTTCTCAATGAACCCGCCCAGATTATCCGCAATCCGGTGCTGGTTGTTGGGAATGATCGCGGTGTGCGGAAAGGGCAGGTTAAGGGGACGTTTAAAAATCGCCACCACTGCATACCAATCCGCGATGCCGCCAATGGTGGCGGCTTCGGCAAAGGCGGCGACAATCGCCAGTGAGGGGAACTGCGCCTCAAGCACCTTGGTTACAATCAGCGCCAGAAAGCAGCCCAGCAAGACAAGGGTGGCCAGCATCTTGATCCGGTTGAGGGCGGCGAGCCTGACAATTTCCTGAGCTTCCAGATCGCGCATGCGGGTATCCCTTTGAGCCGGCGGGGCTGAGCCTCCTTTCTAACACACATTGGGGGGGAGGCAACTTGCTGCGATGCAGCAAATCTATGAGTGAGAATCATCAAATTTGGGGTGGAAGTGGGATGGCTTGATTGGGATGGCAGCAATTTTCCAAATTGGGTGAAGAAAATTGAGAGAGATATAACATTTATAATCAGGGCTTTAGGTTAAGTTAACGTGATGCGACGCCACGTCAACTTGGAAAAATGTTGCAATGCAGCATGAGAAGCCCCAAATACCAGTCATCCCGAGTTGATGAGCAATCGGGACCCAGACATGGCTTAGAAAAAGAATGGATGAAGAGATGACAACGAAGACAACCGCAAAAGCAACCAAAACCGCAAAAGACAACACAGCCGAGATGACAAACAAAGTCACCGTCGGCGCACGCGAATTCGTCAAGCGCACCACAGACACCGCCCAGGAGCGTGTTGAAACAGCGTATGAGACGTCCAAGACATACAACGCTCAGATCGAAGACACTCTGAAGCGCGCGGCAACCGGCTACGCCAACATGCTCGGCGGCATTGCTGAGGCAGCATTCTCCAACGTCAACCACACACTGGCCGCCGTTGAGAAGCTGGCAGAAGCCAAGACAGTATCTGACGCGATGAAAGTGCAATCCGACTTTGTGCGTGAGCACTCCGCTCAGAACATGGAGCACGTCCGCTCCGCATATGACTACGTGCGTGACGTAGCCGCCGAGAACGCAGGTTCGCTGCGCGACGGTTACGCCAAAATGTGGCCATCGTCCGACAAGAAAGCTGCATAAGCCAGCGTCCTGTCAGGCTTGATAGCCCATAAAGAGAAAGCCCGCGTCCTCCCCGCGGGCTTTCTTCTTTTCTGGGGTCACGTTGCTACACCGCGCGTCGGCGTCGCACGCTGATCCACAGACCCACCGTCAACACAACCAGCGCCGCAGCGCTGAGCGTGCCCAACGCTTCCCCCAGTATCAACGCCCCCAGCAGTGCCCCCATGCCCGGCACAGCGGCAAGGATGGAGGACACCGCGCCATTGCCAATCCGGCGCGAGGCATGGGCGATCAACAGCAAGCCGATCAGGTTTGGCACCAGCCCCTGATACACCGCCTGCAACAAAAGCGGCCCGGGCTCCGCTTCTGCGAGACCGGAGGGCAGCCAAAGCACCCAGATCGGCAAGTAAATCGCCGCATTCACGACCGTCCCGCAAAAGATGATCTGCATTGCACCCAATTGCCAACGCTCTGACAAGATCACGTAAAAGGAGAAAAAGATGGCCCCGATCACAAACAGCATATCACCGATCCACGCCTGAGGGCCGGCCGCTCTGCTGCGGTCTGTGGCAAGCACAACGGCAGAGACAAGGATCAGCGACCCCCCAAGCACTTGTTGACCGCTTGGCCGGACACCAAAGAGCACCAAACCAATGACAATCCCGACCAGCGGCAGCACCCCATTCATAAAGATCCCGCCATGTGCCGCGGGGGCGAACAGGAAGCCAGAAAAGACGCTTAGGATGTAAACAGGGCCAAGGATGAACGACACAGTAGCGATCTGGATCAAAGGCATGCCGCGCCAAGGTCGATGGTAGAGGCACAGGGGCAGGGCAATCACGCCTGCAATGCCGTAGCGCATCGCCGCTAGGTCATAAGTGGTCAGCCCGCTTTGCTCGGCAACCCGGCTCACGATCAGCCAGAACGCCCAGACAAAGACGATCACCCAGGCAGCGGCATAGCCCGAAAAGAGGGAGGTCGGACTGGTGCTCATCTGGGCCTTGGTTGTTGGACTGCCCGGCCAGCGTTAGGTCAAGTTGACCGCAGGGACAAGGCCTCGCGGCCTAGCCCGACACCCAGACATCCAGCACATAGCGGTCCTCGGACATCATCTGATCCATCCATGCATCTGCGGCCTCGGCGCTGACGTCTTTCTCTTCGGCATAGATCAGCGTCAATGCCCGGCGCACGTCCGGCTCCATCCGGCTGCCATCGCCACAGGCAAAGACTTTGGCCCCTTTCTCCAAAAGCGCCCAAACCGCATCGCGCTCAGCGCGGATCACGTCCTGCACATAGACCTTGGATTTCTCCGCACGGCTGAACGCGGTATGCAAATCGACCAGCCCGTCCGCGGCATAGCCCTCAAGCTCTTCGCGGTAGATGTAGTCCTGATCGGGGTGGCGGCAACCGAAAAACAGCATCGCATCGCCCAGCGATTTACCGGCTGCCTTTTGTGCTGCGCGTTCCTGCAGGAACCCCCGGAAGGGCGCAATACCCGTGCCCGGCCCGATCATGATCACCGGGGCGGAGGTGTCTTCCGGCAGGCGGAAGCCGTCCGAGGTACCGCGCAAGCTCGCGTGGATCGTTGTGCCTTCAGGGCTGTCCGCCAGATAGTTGGAACAGACGCCCTTGTACTGCCCATGCCCCGAAATCGCAGGCTCATCCACCACGCCCACGGTGATCGAACAGCCGTTCGCATCCTGCAAGGCAGACGACGAGATTGAGTAATAGCGCGGCGTCATCATCGGCATCAGTTCAAGGAACACGCCAAAGGGCACTTCGCAAGCCGGGAATTGCTCAATCAACTCCAGAACGCTCACACGCTTTTGTTGCACCTTCGCCTTGAAATCATCCCCCGCCAGCGCCTCAAGCGCGGGCTTGGATTTGGGGCATTCGGTAAACCGCGCCAGCGTCGCGACATCCTTGCGCGAGGCCACATTTTGCAATTCCACCGTATCGGTCAGCAACTTGGCCACGCTCACAGCGGTGCCTGTAGGCAGCTGGCTGTGTTCCTCTGCCGATGAACTCAGCCGCACTTGCGTATCCACGCCGTAGCCGAACCGCCGCAGCACGCGACCCACCAGCGCATCCGAATTACGCGGCACCACGCTCAGGTGATCGCCAGCCTGATAGGTCATGCCCGACGCAAGGTCGACTTCGATATGCCGGGTGGAGCGGTTGGAGGCGTCCACATTCTGCAACTCGCGGTTCATGCGGATGGTCACGGGCTTTGCACCTGCGGCCGCCGCCACCGGATTGGCTTCCGCGCCCGAGAGGACTTCAACCTCATAAAGCGGCACAGAAGCGCCCGTGTCGCTTAGGTCCACGTCAAGGTCCAGCGCCCCTGCCACATCCTGCCAGAGCGTTGCCGCCCAGCCTTCGAACTTCTCATCAATGTCGTCGCGCGCGTCGCCTTCAGTGCGCTCTACGATCCGGGTCCCGCCCAAGGCCTCCAGCCGCGCGTCAATCGCGCGCGGTGTTGCCTGAAACGTCGCCGCCCAATCGCTGTGCCCGCAGCCAAAGACGGCAAAATGCACGCCCTCTGCCGCGCCAGCTTCCGCCCCTTCCAGCCATGAGACGAACTTTTGCGCATTGTCCGGTGGTGTTCCATTGTAGGATGCGCAGGCGATGATCACAGCACCAGAGGTCGGCAGCTTGGCCGTGTATTCATCCATCTCCGCCAGTGTGACGTCGAACCCGTTCAGGTCCGCCGCGCGCGCCAGATCACGGGCGTAGTCCTCCGTTGTGCCAAGGTTGGAGCCATAGAGGATCAGCGCAGGCGTGCCATGGCTGGGCCGGGCCGCCGTATCCGACAGCCCGCCGGATGCACTCTCGCTGTCTGTCTTGGCACCGGGCACAAGCGTGGACCGCGTCACATCTTTGCGCATCCGTACCTTCATCTTGAAGCCATCAGGCTTGATCGACATGCTTTCCTTGATCTTCAGCTCATAATCGGTGTGATCCAGCAGCTCAAAGCGTTGCAGGATCATGCCCATGACCAGCACTGCCTCCTGCATGGCGAACTGCCGCCCGATACAGGCGCGCTGCCCGTTGCCAAAAGGTTTGTAGGCATCAATGGGCCGCCCTGCGACCGCTTCCTTGGAGAAGTTGTCAGGGTCGAACTCTTCGGCATTCTCACCCCAAACCTCCTTGTCCCGGTGGAGCATCAGGATCAGCACCGTGGTGAATGTCCCCGCCTTGAGCTTGTATTTCCCGCCGACAACCTCGTCCTCATAGGGATAGACGGAGAACGCAGGCGCCGTTGGATAAAGCCGCAAAGCCTCAAACAGGATCTGGCTCACGTATTGCAACTGGTTGACCTGCTTGAGCGAGGGCACCACGGAGATATCCCGCCCCAGTACCCGGTCCACTTCTTCATACGCCTTGGCCAGCACCTCAGGGTGGTTCAGCAGGAAATAGAGCGTGAAAGACATCAGCCCCGATGTCGTCTCGTGCCCGGCAATCAGGAAAGTGTTGATCTGATAGCGGATGTTCTCATCCGACAGTTTTTCACCGGTTTCCTTGTCGACGCCTTCCAACATGTAGTTCAGCAGATCGTTTTCGCCCGACCCGCCGGTCTTGCGCCGCTCTGCGATGATGTCATCGACGAGCTTGTTCATGTAGCCTACATCTTTTTCCATCGCGTCGATGCGACGTTTGAGCAGGGTGCTTTCAAAGGGCAGGCCACGTTGCATCATGCAGGTTTCAAGCGTGTTGGTGAGCGCTGTGATGAACGGGTGGTAATCTTCGCGGTAGAACGAATTGAAGCGGTAGTTGAAACCGCAAATCCCGATGGTATCAAGCGCGACAGCCGTCATGTCATGCACCACGTCAATCTCATCATCGGCGTTCATGCGCTCCCATTTCATGCAAAGCTGGCTGGCCACGTCCTGCATCATCGGCATGTAGTTTGACATCGCTTGCCGGGAGAACGTCGGCAGCAAGATGTTATGCGCCTTGCCCCAGTTAGGCTCCTGCGTGTCCCCGGTAAAAAGCCCATCGCCCCCGATGGCTCGCACCCTGCGCAGTGATCCACGCACCGCCTTGTCAAAACGCTTTTCGTCACACAGCTCTTTGACGATCTCATGGCCGGACGCGATCACCATCGGTTTGCCCATCATATCCATGCGGATGATTGGCCCCAAGTCGCGTGTCATCTCCATCAGGCTTTGCAGCGGTGCGTCCTTGTCCACAGACAACACATTGCCCAGCAGCGGGGCTTTGTCGGGCATTGGGATACGTTCAAGCTTGGGCGCGTCAGTCACAAGGCGTTCCTTTCAGGCAGCGGCCAGAAGACTCCGGCCCATTGATGTCAGGAGAGTTGGCACCCTGCGCGATGTGCGCCGGGTTGGCACAGCTGTGCTGCGACACTCCTCCCTTTTTGAACCGATGCTAGCCTATGCGCAGTTGCACGTCTACGCGCGCTCAAGCGGGTCGCATGATGACCCCTTTGCCAAGACGTCGCAGCCGATCCAAAAAACTGCATTGGGCAGAAAAGAGCAGGGCACCGTTTCCCGGCGCTTCACCACCGACCTTTCGGACAATGCGGGGTTAGTTGAACACGGGCGAAACAATCTGTGCAATGTTTCCCCAACGTGAACAACCAAATTGCTTGCTTGAGGCTTAAAATGAATTTATCAACCATAGCTAGAATGGTTAACGAAAAGTTAATCGCAAAAAAATAGTCTGAGGGGACACTCCTGTTGTGCGGACGGGACAGCGGTTTGGGTTAGATAAAGTGAGCAGGTCAGAAAAGCTGCTGGTTGCACTTGGCTGTTTAACAACAGCCGGGCTTTGGTGGTTTGAAACAGCATCGACAGGTCAAGATACCGAAAACACTGTGCTCAGGATGTTGCCCTTTGCCATTGTGATCACCGGGATCATCGTAACAACGCTTCTTGTGATGACGCTGCGCAACCTGCGCATGCGCCGGGAAACGCTGCGCGAACTCAACGCCATGCGCCGTCTTGAGGTGGAGCGCCGCAAGCAGGAAAATCAACAAGCCGTCGAAAATACTGTGACCCCTGTGATGATCCTGAATGGGGACCGCCGGGTGCTCTTTGCGAATGCGGCGGCGCAACGCTGCTTTGGCTTTGGGGCCAATGAAATGGTCAGCATGCTGCTGTCTGAGTTTGTCGCTGAAACGCCACAGGATGCCAGCGGCTTCAACGCCAAGGGCAGAACCAAATCCGGCGCGACATTGCTGCTTGATATGGAGTCTAACACCTGGATGACCTCGGAAGGCGCGCTGCGCGTCACTTCGTTTTTTCGCGACGTGACCCAAGAAGTGGCGACTCGCAACACACAAGACACCACATCCCAAGACGGGACGTCACACACCGCCGACGTGATGTCAGCGGTCCCCTTTGGACTCGCCTTTATGGATGAGCAGGGCCGCTTTTTGACCGTCAATCCGGCCTTCAGCACGCTCACCGGGCGCGATGAGGCGGATCTGCTGGATAATGCCACTCTCTTTGAACTGGTGCCGACAGAAGATCTCGATGGGCTGCTCGACGGGTTGGATGATCAGGTCAAAGGCCGCGATGGTGGTGTTTACACGGGCGCACACCGCCTGCGTCACGCTGAGGGGAACCTGCTACAGGTTCTTTTCAGTATATCGTCCACCTATGACGCCAGCTGTGGGCACCCGGTGTTTGTTGTCCAGACCGCAGACATAACGGACGAGGTTGCCGATGAGACGGCTCAATCCGGAACAGAAGTCGCAGATGCTGATGTATTGGCGATGCAAAAGGCCGAACAGATCGCAAGCGCGGGCCACGAAATGCGGGCGCGGCTTACATCTGTTAATGGCGTTTTGGGCATGATCGATGCGACCGAAGCCGAACACCTCAGTCCAACAGGTCAACGGCTGCTCAAGATCGCGCGTGCCAACACCGACGGGCTGCGCGCGGTCCTGAGCGATACCTTTGAGCTGTCGGCAGAAAAAGAAACGGCCTCCCGCAGTACCGAAGACCACGTCGATATGACCGAGGTTGCAACACAGGCCGCCGAGGATATGTCAATCTTTGTGCGCAAGCAGAGCAACCACCTCTATGTGGATGTGCCCGATCAACCGCTTTGGGTGGCTGCTGATCCTTTGGGCACCAAACAGGTGTTGTTCGACCTGATCTCAACCGCCTGTGAATATGCCGATGATGACACCGAGGTGCGGATCAAGGTTGAAGCGCATGAGGGGCGCGCAATGGTCTATGTGCAAAACACCGGTGCCGGCATCACACCGGAGCACCAAGCGCAGATCTTTGAAACGCCTTCCAAAGGCCAGACAAACAACAACGGTCTTTATCTGAGCAAAAACATCGTGACCCGGCAAGGTGGCGACATCGGACTTGAAAGTGTGCCCGGCAGTCTCACCGTTTTCTGGTTTTCCTACCCGCTGGTTGATGACTCTGTCAGGGGGGACGCGCCAGAGGTGATTGCCCGTTACTCAAGCGCGTCCTGATCCGCTGATCAGGTCTTCTTGCGGTCGTTCACAATCCCCATCTTACCCATCGCACTTTGCCCCAGTGGGATTGATGCAAATGGCCCCCCATGCGCCATCATGCCGATGTCTGTCGGATCGGCCTGTGGTGCCTCGGCCAGAATGGTTTCGGCAAACTGCTCTGCATTGTCTTTGGGGCGGTAGCCGAGGAACGCGGCGTTTGAATTGTCCACAGGTGCGCGGTCGTTGTTGGAAATCCCGTAAGAGATCGTGAACCCCGTCACCGGCGTGTTGATCGAGCAGGTCACCAACTGGATCAGATCGTCATAAGACAGCCATGACCCAAGCGCCCGCGGGTTCGTCACCTGAGCGGCGGAATAGATGCGCAGATGCACAGATTCCATCTGCCGCTTTTCCCAGTACATCCGCCCCAGATCCTCAGTGAAACACTTGGCCAGCCCATAGAATGTATCTGGCCGATGCGGCACGTCCGTCCCGATGAACTCGTTTTTGGGGTACATGCCAACCGCGTGGATGGACGAGGCATAGACCACCCGGCGCACGCCATGGCGGTAACCTGCTTCCCAGACGTTGTAGGAGCCAACAAAGTTCGGCCCGAGCATTTCCTCAAACGGGCGCTCATCCACGATGGCGCCGAAATGGATCACCATGTCCGCCCCTTCAAGCAGCGGTTCAACTTCATCAAAGGCGGCGATGTCCGCTTTGACGTACCGCTCACCGGGATAAAGCGTGCCTATGTCGTCCTTGATGTCTGTGCTCAGCAACTCATCGCACATCTTGGACAAGGGCTCCCGCAGATAGGAGCCAAGCCGCCCCGCGGCCCCGGTTAGCACCAGCTTTTTCAGTTTCATGGATCTCTCCTGTTGTGAATATTGTGTGTCAAAACGCGCTAGATCACGGCCTTTTCGACAAAGGCCTCCTGCGTCTCAATCCGGTGGAAATGGAACGGCGTCAGATCAAGACTGCGGAATTCTCTATAGGCGATCAGCTCTGCGACGCCCCGCCCCATCGCGGGGGATTGTTGCAACCCATGCCCGGAGAACCCATTGATAAATATGAAGTTTTCAACTTTGGTATGCTGCCCGATCACGGCGTTCTGATCAAAGGTGTTGAAGGCATAATGCCCGACCCATTCGTTGATCACCTTGACCTGCTCAAACGCAGGCACGCGGGTTGCGATGATGGGCCATACTTTCTCTTGCCAGATCGAATGATCAAAGGCGAAGTCATCAAAATCGACATCGGGGTCCACATCGGGCGGACAACCGGCAAGGTAGTATTTGCCCTCAGACCGCATGTGCACGCCAGAAGGATCAATCGTCAGCGGCAGGTCCCGGTCCAGCGGACGAGCGGCATCAAAAATGAAGGTGTAGCGTTTGCGCGGGCGTACGGGCAGGTCAATGCCGGCCATCTTTGCGGTGGCCATGGCGCGGGGACCAGAGGCATTCACCACAGTGCCGCAAGCGATTACATCGCCAGATTTCAGCGTGACCGCATCTACACCGGTGCCGACAGGGTTCAACGTCATGCCGACCACTTCGTCATGGATAAATTCCGCCCCATTGCGGCGGGCCATGCGCTTGAACCAGTCAAACATGGTGCCGCCGTCAAAATACCCTTCATCCAGAAGGTTGTGGTTGGCGGCAATGATGTCGTCCAACTGGTAAAACGGATACTCTGCTGCAATCTCGTCGCGACTCATATGTCGTGTCTGCGCGCCAAGCGCTGTTTGAATCTGCTGGCTCTCCTGCAGGGTCTGCGCAAATTCGGGCGTATCCGCGAGGTACATGTACCCATAGCTTTGCAAGACCAGCTCAGGCACCTCCGGGTCACCGCCCATAAAGCGGCGGAAATTCTTGATAAATTCCGCGCCAAACTGCGAGATCTGGATGTTGGTGCGATTGGAAAACTGCTGCCGGATGCAGGAGTTTGTATGGCTGGTAGAGGCAAACTCGTAGCTCGGGTCCCGCTCCACCACCAAGATGTGCCCGTCAAATCCGGGCATCTGTGTCAACCACCACGCCAGCGCAGAGCCATAGATGGCACCGCCCACGATGACCACATCATAGCTTTTGCGCGCTGCACTGCCCATAGGTAACACCCGATTCTACTTGCTCCATCAAACGGTCTATCGCGGTGCAATGGTTGCGTAAATGTTTGTGAGGCTAAGGCGCAAAAGGCGTCGTCAGCGCGCGTTCCACCATCATCAGGTGGTCTTGCCCATAAAACATATCACCCCCCACAAAATAGGTGGGCGAGCCAAAGACAGAGCGCGCAATCGCCTCATCGGTATTGGCGTTGTGCTGGGCCTGAACCGCATCGCTTTGTGCAGCGTTCAGCAGGGCATCAGGGTCAAGGCCCACCTCCTCGGCCAGACGGCGCAGCGTTGCTGCATCCGCGATATCTGCATCGTCGCGCCAATGCGCCTGCAAAATCGCGCGCGACAGGATACCCGCCTGATCGCCTGCTGCAAGGATCGCACCGTTTGCCAGCGCCAATGGATTGTCATGATAGGTCGGCCTGTGCCGGATCATCGGCAGGCCACGCCATTCTGCCCACCGCACCATTTCACGCCCAAAGAAGTAGTCGATATGCGCGGTTGTGCGTGCCTTGAAGCGTTTGCCACCGGCAGCCTCCATCACCGGATTGAAATCAAAGGGCCGATGGATGATCTGCGCATCCGCTTCCGTTGCGATCCGTTCCAATTCCCAGGCACCAAGATAGGCGTAGGCAGAATGGGCCGAATAGAAGTACTCAATCGTCTGGGGCATGTCGCTTTCTCCTCTGTGCCACCTTCGGCCACCCGTTTGGCAAGGGCAATGCACAAGGTGTCGTTTTCAGCGTTGAGCAATCGCGCAGCTCACGTCATCATGGCCCCATGAAAACACCCTTGATCGACAACCTGCAATACGCCAACTTTTCCCCCGCGATCTTTGAACAGATGCGCGCAGGTGGGGTGGATGCGGTGCATGTGACCATCGCCTATCACGAGAGCTTTCGTGAGATGGTGCTGAACCTTGAACGCTGGAACCGCTGGTTTGAGGATCACCCTGACATGATTTTCAAGGGGACCACCGCGGCCGATGTAACCCGCGCACAGGAAACCGGGCGCACCGCGATCTTTTTCGGGTTCCAGAATCCCAGCCCGATTGAGGATGACATCGGATTGGTCGAGATTTGCCACCAGCTTGGCATCCGTTTCATGCAGTTGACCTACAACAATCAAAGCCTGCTGGCGACGGGGTGCTATGAGGACGACGACACCGGGTTGACCCGAATGGGTCGCGCTGTGGTGGCAGAAATGAACCGCGTTGGCATGGTGGTCGACATGAGCCATTCCGCCGAGCGTTCCACGTTGGAAGCCATCGCCCATTCCACCCGCCCCATCGCCATCACCCATGCCAATCCGCATTGGTGGCACGCCGCCCTGCGCAACAAATCCGACACCGTGCTGCGCGCCTTGACGGAGGCGGGCGGCATGTTGGGCTTCTCCGTTTACCCGCACCATCTGGCAGGCGGGTCCGAGTGCACATTGGAGAGTTTTTGCGAGATGATCGCGGAGGCCGCGCGCCGCTACGGGGCACAACATCTGGGCATCGGCACGGACCTTTGTCAGGACCAGCCCGACAGCATCGTGGAATGGATGAGGGTGGGCCGCTGGACCAAAGAGATTGACTATGGCGAAGGATCCGCCAGCAACGCAGGCTTTCCACCGATGCCGTCATGGTTCAACGACAATCGTGATTTCATCAACATCCGCAACGGGTTAGACGCCACAAGCCTGAACAAGGCTGAGGTGGATGGCATCATGGGCGGCAACTGGCTTCGGTTTTATGAACAGAGTTTTGGTGAAGCATGAAGGATGATCTTGGCCCTCCCCAGACCGATCTGCGCCCCGCCTCAGAGGTGATGCGGCTGGCGCGTATGGGCTCAATGTTTCCCACGCGCCTGTCGTTTCTGCGCAGTCTGATGCGCCGACTGGCCGCCGAAAAGGTCACCGTGACGCGCCCCGTCTGGAACATCTGCGCTGAAGGGTTCGGTCACGCGGTTTACTCTTTGACATTGGGCGGGCACAGCTATTCGCTGGTTGCTATTTCCACCGATTTGCCGCCCGATCAGCGCACTGACCGCGTCATCGCGACCGCCTGGGACAGCGCGTATGTGCTGTATGATGGCGTGCCGGACGCCGCCGAAATCGCCCGCATCACCGCCGCCGCGCCAAAGCAAGAAGCCGCCCGCTTCACCGAACGCGATCTGGTCCTGAGCCGGGCCAACAAATCCGTGCGCCTTTTTGCCCATGTGGTCGAGGCCCTGCGCGCAGGCCGCCAGCCTGATCGCCAGATGATTCAGGACGTCGGGTACCTGATGCGCACCACCGCCGTCTATGGCAATGGAAAGTTCGGCATTGCGGACCGCAATCTGATTGACACGCGCCCGGGGCTCGAAGGGCCATTTGCCGCTGAAATGCTGACCGTCTGGCTGATCCGTCACTTTACCCACGACCTTGTTGAACACGTGGGGCGGGGCACGATCGACGTCCGCCTGAAACGGCATCTGGGCATTGGCAATTCCACCGGACTGGGCATGGCCCCGTTTCTGGTCAACCACCCGGTCCTGCTGAACAACTGGATGATGGTGCGCGAAACGGCATTGGCCCGCGTCCGTGCCATTGAGTGCCTGGAGGACACCGAACAGGCCCGCCTGCATGCCCTCGCCAGCCGGGCCGCCAAACACCTTGCCGAATGGCAGGTCCCAGACGCCGTGCATCAAGCCCGCATTGACCAGCTGCGCCGCGACTGGGAAGGCGCGCAGGCGGGTTTCGATTTCTCTCAGACCCACCCGCTTGACCATGCCATGAAAAGCGTCTCGCGTGCCTCTTTTGATGTGCAGGAACTCACTGCGGCGCTGATCATTGAACCTTTTGGCGACCTTGTGGATGGCTTGGCCGACTGCATGGGGGACCCATTTGGCCCGTTTTGTGCCCCGCTGCGAGACACCCGCCAGCTCAAAGCGCTGATAGAGCGCCATTTCAGATGGGCGCTGGCCCCCGATTATGACGCGCCTGAAGGCTGCGGCCAGTTCTGGTATGTGTCTGAAGCAAAACAGGAACCCCGCCTCGGCTTGCGGTTCGAAGAAGAGGGGACGGACCTTGAAAGCCCGCTCGACATTGGTCGCCGGATCAAGGCTTTGCACAACACCCTCGGGGCGGGCGAACCCCTCTCAGACTTCCTCATGCGCCATCCCGAACATGGCCTTGCCGTGTCGCGTGTGCAGATGGGTGACCGCTATCCATATGCCGAAATTCAGGATAATCTGATCGCCACGTCCTGCCTGCCGATTGACATGCTGCGCTGCAAACTGTCCTTCTTTGGCGCGTCCAAGTTTGACCCCAAATCTGACCGCTGGACCCGCATCACCCTGTGTCAGGGCGCGCCCCTGGCCGAAGACCTGGCGGCCGATCCTGATGACTGGTGGTTGCCGGTTTTTGCGATATGAAGGTATCCGCCAACGAAGTCGTCACCTTGGCCACCAAGGCCGCACGAGGTGGGGGCGCACCACCGGGACAGGCTGCGGATTTCGGCCGTGCCGCTCTGCGCCATCTGCTTGAAGGGCGCACGCCCGCGGCACTGAGCCACGCACTGGCTGCCTTGCCCAATGGTCCCATCCTGACACTGCCCTTGCAGATCGCGCGCCTGTTGGAACAAGCGGGAGAGAGAACCGCCACTGGCTTCCTCCCAATCGAAGGAAACGCAGAACTCGCTGAAAGCTATGTCCAATCTCAACCTTTCGCCGCCGAAACGCGACACTCTGATGCTGCCATGAGCGTCACCTTCTCTCTTGATGCGCCAAACAACCTGCGTGCCGTCGCGCGCGTTGATCTTTCCGATGCCTTGGCGCAACAGATGCAGCATCTTGCGGCAAAAATTCTTGTCCCGGAGAGCGCTGCGTCGCGACTGTCCGGCGCAGGGGCTGGCCTCACAGACAACGACTGATTGCCCTCTTTTTGGCCTGAAGTACCGCGGGGTTTGGGGCAGAGCCCCAACAAAAGAACAAAATCGAATGCAGGCTTTGCCTGCACCTCAGGGTCACGTCCCGCGCCGCTTGGTGCGCAGGGTCGGGTCAGCCACCGTCGGGTCCTCAGGCCAGGGATGACGCGGATACCTGCCGCGCATGTCTTTGCGCACATCCGCATAGGAACTGGCCCAGAACCCGGGCAGGTCCATGGTCACCTGCACCGGGCGCTGGGCAGGC
The DNA here is from genome assembly GCA_045105735.1 of Sulfitobacter sp. Taxonomy (GTDB): domain Bacteria; phylum Pseudomonadota; class Alphaproteobacteria; order Rhodobacterales; family Rhodobacteraceae; genus Sulfitobacter. Next base: position 48,860 of record JBGCDV010000015.1, read on the forward strand.
GACAACAGTGTGATCTGCAACGGGGTCCCCCCCACCCGGGGGTGCTGAGTGACGCCAAACAGCTCCTGTAATTTCACGGAAATCTTGGGGGCGTCCCCATCATAGTCGATAGCGACCTTGCGCCCCAGCGGCGTGGTGAAATGGGCTGGTGCCGCTTTGTCCAGGGCCTGTTGCTGATCCCAGGTCAGCCGAGCGCGCAGCGGAGGTAGCAAGTCATAGTGCTTCCAGTCTGCGCGCGTCCGCACGTCCTCCAGATACGGGAGCAGCCAGTCTTCCAGTGTTGCCATGAGATGGGCTTCACGAAAGTCTGGGAAATCTGCGTCCATCAATCGCACGCGGGCCAGAAAGCGGGCAGCAGGTGGGGCAGGGGTGAGGCCAAGCTGGCGCACCCCTTCCAGCATCGCGCGCGCCACATCCTCAGGCGGGGCGTCCGGCCACGTCCGATCCTCCAGCACCAATGCTCCAAAGCGTTCTTGTCGCCGGGCCAGCACCCGCCCCTCGCGTTTCGACCACACACACAGGTCGTGCCAGCCGATCTGATCGGCAAACAACGTGCGCAGCTCTGCCTCTGACAGACCTGCGGCTTGTCGCACCTGTGCCTCTCGCGGATCGCCATCCAGATCGGTCGCAACAAGCAATCGCAGGCCTGCCATCGGGTCTGCTTCAGGCAGAACAGCCCCTTTCCCACCTGACAACACGTACCGGGGGGCGTCACCCTTGCGGCGCAGTCCAATCCGGTCAGGATAGGCGAGCGCGGCCAGCGCGCCAATGCTGTCGGGCCCATCCCCGAGCTGGCCCTGCGCGAGGCGTTTCGCCTCTGCCCGGATGCGCGCGATCGTGGGGCCATGGGGCGGGGTGGGCGTGCGCTTGCCAGCGACGGCATCCATACGCAGACGCAGATCCACACCCGCGCCGCGCATCGGGTCGCGTTCAGCCAGCAGGGCAGCGAGTGTCGGCGCGCTTGGCCCACCCCGACCAACCATATGCGCCAGCCGCGGGTGCAGCGGCAGTCGGGCGAGCGCGCGCCCATGTGTGGTGATGCGGCCCTCACCGTCCAGTGCTTCCAGCATCTGCAAGACGGCGCGGGCCTCTGCCAGACGCCCCTCATGTGGCGGGGTGACAAAGGCCAGATCAGCCGCTTCCGCCCCCCAAAGCGCAAGCTCCAGCGCGAAACCAGTCAGGTCCCCGGCCTCAATCTCCGCAGGGGGATAAGCCGCAAGCGCGCCTTCCTCGCCTTTGGTCCAGAGCTTGTAAGCGGCCCCCTCTGACATGCGACCTGCGCGTCCTGCGCGCTGCGTCGCTTCTGCGCGCGTGACCCGTTCGGTCACCAACCGGGACATGCCGGAGGCTGCATCAAAACGCGCCCGCCGTGCGCGGCCGGCGTCCACAACGATCTGGATGCCTTCGATGGTCAGTGAGGTTTCTGCGATGGAAGTGGCAAGCACCACTTTACGCCCCGAAGCGGCAGGCTGTATCGCCGCGCGCTGCGCTTTGAACTCCATCGCACCAAAGAGCGGGGCGAGGGTGCAATCAGGGGGCAGTTGCGACTTCAGGAGCGCCTCCGTGCGCCTGATTTCCCCTTCGCCGGGCAGGAACACAAGGGCGGAACCGGGGGAGGTTTCCAGTGCTTTGAGCACCAGATCAGCGGTCGCTTCTTCAAGCCGTCTTTTGCCCGTCGGCCTGTCCAACCAAACCGAAGCCACCGGAAAGCTGCGCCCCTCTGAGGTGACAATTGGGGCTTTCATCAGCGTGGCCACTGGACCGGCATCAAGGGTTGCGGACATGGCGACCAGCAGCAGATCGTCACGCAGGGCACCCGCTACTTCGAGACACAGCGCCAGACCCAGATCGGCGTTGAGAGAGCGTTCGTGAAATTCATCAAAGATCACCGCTCCGACACCTGGCAGATCGGGGTTCTCTTGCAGCATGCGGGTCAGAATGCCCTCGGTGACAACCTCGATCCGTGTTGCTTTGCTGACAGCGGAAGCGCCGCGCACGCGGTATCCCACGGTGTCGCCTGTCTTTTCGCCCCGGGTTTGTGCCATCCGTTCGGCTGCTGCGCGGGCGGCAAGGCGTCGAGGCTCCAGCATCAGGATTTTACCTGTGGTCAGACCGGCGTCCAGCATCGCCAGTGGCACGCGGGTGGTTTTGCCTGCACCGGGGGGCGCTTGCAGCACGACGCGGCCCTGATCGCGCAAAGCGGCAATCACGTTCGGCAGAACGGCGTCGATGGGCAAAACGTCTGACATGGGATGCGTTATCAGGCAAAGTGCAACCAAGGGAAAGAGCAAGGCGCGCGCAGGGGATGGACAATCGCGGCGTCCTTTCGCACAACACGGGCCATGGACACGGATGATCTGGCAGCGCGGGTGAGCGCAGGGGAGCGGCGGGCTTTGGCGCGCGCGATCACGCTTGTGGAATCGGGGCGGGAAGATCACCGGGCACAGGCCGCTGCCTTGCTGAGCGCTTTGCCTGCGGACCGTCAGGCGCTGCGCATCGGCCTGTCGGGGACACCCGGTGTGGGCAAATCAACCTTCATTGAGAGCTTTGGCATGATGTTGATCGGCAAGGGATTGCGGGTCGCTGTTTTGGCCGTAGACCCATCGTCCTCGCGCTCCGGTGGCTCGATCCTGGGGGACAAGACCCGCATGGACCTGCTAAGCCGGGAGGCTGGCGCGTTCATCCGCCCTTCCCCCAGCCAGACACATCTGGGCGGTGTCGCGCGGCGCACACGGGAGGCTGTCCGACTTTGTGAGGCGGCAGGCTTTGACGTGGTGCTGATTGAGACAGTGGGCGTGGGCCAATCAGAAACCGTCGTTGCAGAAATGTCAGACCTGTTTTTGCTGCTCTTGGCCCCGGCGGGTGGGGATGAGCTGCAGGGGGTGAAACGGGGCATCATGGAGATGGCGGATGTCATCCTTGTCAACAAGGCGGATGGGGACCTGCGTGCAGCGGCGACACGAACCTGCGCGGATTATGCGGGCGCGCTGCGGTTGTTGCGCAAACGGGCGCAGGATCCGGAGGGGTATCCTTGTGCGATGATGGTGTCAGCGCTGGAAGATCAGGGGCTAGAGGATGCCTGGGACCGGATGGAAACTCTGGTCGCATGGCGGCGGGCGCATGGATTTTGGGAGCAGACCCGCGCAGATCAGGCGCGGTACTGGTTCATGGAAGACGTCAAACAGCGGTTGTTGGCGCAGTTGCAAGACCCCGATGCGCGGCAGGTATTGGCTGAGCTGGGTGACAGTGTGGCGGCGGGGGAGGCGGACCCGGCAGCAGCGGCGCAGGACTTTGTTGAAGGTTTGGGTCGGCAGAGGCAGGGCGCGGAAACTTTCAAAGTTTCCGACCGTTTTCTTTGAAAGAAAACGAAACGACGCGCAAATTGCCCATTCTGAGATATCTGTGGAAAACCAAGGGTATGACTGTGCGAACGAGCAACTACCCCGCTTTGGGATGTGCCTTGTTGTAGACTTCCATCAGACGCGCAGTGTCCACGGCGGTATAGGCCTGCGTGGTTGAGAGCGAAGCATGGCCCAGCAATTCCTGTATCGCGCGCAGGTCGCCACCTGCGTCCAACAGGTGCGTGGCAAAGCTGTGGCGCATGGCGTGGGGGGTCGCGGTGGCGGGCAGGCCCAGCTGCATCCTTGCATCAGCCATCACCGCGGCGATGGCACGTGGGCTGAGCGCACCGCCCCGGATCGCCCGAAAAAGCGGCAGGTCCCCGGCAAAAGGGTGCGGGCAGAGGCGCAGATAAGCGTCCACCGCGTCTCGTGCTGCGGGCAATACAGGCACCACGCGCTCTTTGCCGCCCTTGCCCAGAATGCGCAGGGTATCGGGCAGCGGCGCATCGGTGCCTTTCAGCCCCAACGCCTCTGATATGCGCAGACCGCAGCCCCAAAGCAGCGTCAGCACCGCCACATCGCGCGCGGAGACCCATGGGCGGTCTGATTGGATTTCGACGCAGTCGATCATGGCTTTGGCAGCATCGATGGCCAGCGGGCGGGGTAGTTTTTTCTGAAACTTTGGTGCGCGGGTGGACAGGACAGCAGTGGGTTCAAACCCCTCGCGTTCTGCCAGCCAGCGGTAAAAGGCTTTGACCGCCGACAGCTTGCGCGCCATCGAGCGCGGCCCAACGTCCGGCCCTCGGGTGCGTGCCATCCACGCCCGCATATCGGTGATGGTGATCTTGGACAGCGCACCGAGACCCTGGCTCTCGCTTTTGTATGCCGTGATGAAGGCCAGAAAATCGGCCACGTCACCCTGATAGGCGGTGATCGTGTTCTCAGACGCCCCTTTGAGCGCACGCTGATGTTCGAGCCATGTTTGCAGCGCATCACGCGCCGCCGGGCTGATCAGCCCGATGTCTGCCGCCTGTTCGGCCCGGCTCAAGACAGCCAGCGGCGCATGGCCCGCTCAAACACACCGGTGAAAAAGGTCAGCAAGTCCGTGCCTTGCTGCGGTCCGAACATATGCGGGTCTTCCGAGCCCAGCACCAGCAGACCGGGCAGACGGCCCGCGCCAAAGTCGAGCTTGAGGCAGGCCTCGGAACGAATCCAATCGGCCTTTTCGCCATAGATGGTCTCTGACCCGTCCTGAATGCCGCGCAGGGTGACTTGCCGCGCCATGTTCCCGCGCCCTTGGGTGATATAGTCGTCGATATAGCCGGGTTCCGCCACGCTGAGCACTTCGCCCAGACGTTTGACCGCCGGATCTTTGTCGTTCTGTACCGATTCCAGCACCAGTTTCACGCAATCCACACGCAGGATATCCGCAACTTCACCGTCGAGATCGCGCAGGAAAGGTTCAAACTCGATGGGATCGAGCATGCGCAGAATGGCGCGGTGGATCTGGTTGGTGCCGGCAAGGTTCTCATAGGCGGCGGCGATGACACTGCGGTGGGTGTCCTCCAGCCGGTCAAGGCGCGCCTCAAGCCGTTCCATCGCGATGCCGCGCAGATCGACAATGTTGCCGCCCATCGCGCGTTCATTCGCGGCAATCAGCGCCTGCATGACATCGGTGTCGTCCAGAATCACATCAGGTTTCGAAATGATCGCCTCGCGCAGGGCGTCATCTATTTTGGGAGTGCTGCTCATGGTCGTCTCTTGTTGATTTGAAGTGTCTTAGCATGAGGGTCCGCGAAAATCTGCCCCTCGTTTGCGCAATTGGAGACCTGTGGCGGATCGGCGTCAGGGGGGCCACACCCCCAAGGCGCGCGCCTTGGTTTCGCCCCGGCTCTGCCCTGCAATTGCACCGCAGGGGGAGCATAAGCTCTGTATTCCCCTGCCGCTTGACGCGGAGCTGCAATAGGTTTTCTGCATGATCCAGAAGAATGCCGAACAAATACCGATCTTTCCGCTGAGCCCTGCGGAACTGCGCGCGTTGCTCGAAGACCCGCCGCAGCCTGCTGCTACAGAATGTTCTGGCCGGTCTTTGCCCAATCTTTCATAAACTGATCCAAACCCTTGTCGGTCAGCGGATGGGTTGCCAGTTTCTTGATCACATCCGCTGGCGCGGTCATCACGTCCGCCCCGATCAACGCGCAATCCTGCACGTGGTTCACTGACCGGATTGAGGCGGCGAGGATTTCCGTTGAAAACCCGTAGTTGTCATAAATCGTGCGGATGTCCTGGATCAGGTCCATGCCATCAAGGTTGATGTCGTCCAGACGCCCGATGAAAGGTGAGATAAAGCTCGCCCCGGCTTTGGCGGCCAGTAGCGCCTGATTGGCGGAGAAACACAGGGTGACATTGACCATCTTGCCTTCGCCCGAGAGGACCTTGCAGGCCTTGAGACCGTCCCACGTGAGCGGCAGTTTCACGGCAATGTTCCCGGCGATCTCTGCCAGTTTGCGTCCTTCGGCGATCATCGCTTCGGCTTCCATGGCAACCACCTCGGCGCTGACCGGGCCAGAGACCAGATCACAAATCTCTTTGGTCACTTCCATAATATCGCGGCCTGATTTCAGGATCAGCGAGGGGTTGGTGGTCACACCATCGACCATGCCAAGGTCGTTGAGTTCGGCAATGGCGTCGATTTCTGCGGTATCTACAAAGAATTTCATCTGGCGTCTCTCCCATTGATGTCAGGGTGCGCTGTTAGCGATAACAGGGCAGGGCTTGCCTTGGCTTTACCGCATGATCTGCGATGCTTAAACCCTCAATTGCGAATTGCAGTGTTGGAGCGCTTGGTGAACCTGCCTGAATTTTACGATCACGGCGATCTGGTGGCGGTGCTGAGCACGCAGCCTTTGGGCCGTGCGCTGGACTACCGTGCGCCCGAAGGGGGCTGCCATCTGGGGGCTTTTGTCGAGGTGCCGCTGGGGCCGCGCAAGGTGCTGGGAGTGGTCTGGGGGCCGGGGCAGGGCGATTATGACCTGTCGAAAATCCGCCATGTGATCCGGGTGCTGGATGCCGCGCCGATGCGTGCGGACATGCGGGTTTTTCTGGAACGCGCGGCCGCCTATACGCTGACGCCGCTGCCCGCAATGCTGCGGCTGGCGACACGTGCGCCGGGTCTGGGGGATCCGCCGTCGATGCGGAAAGTCTACCGGTCAGGGGATCAGGAGCCGGAGCGGATGACAGACGCCCGGCGGCGGGTGCTGGAAACATTGGCCGAGTACGGTGATCTGTCGTTTACCCTCAAAGAGTTGGCCGACATGGCGGGGGTGACATCCTCTGTTGTGAAGGGCCTCGCGAAACAAGGGGCGGTGCGCGAGGAAGACGCGCCGCGCGATGCACCGTTTCTGCGGATGGACCCGGATTTGCCGAGCAAGGAGCTGACGGAGGATCAGGCCGGTGCGGCAGCGGTTTTGGCTGCTGGGGTGAAGGCAGAAACCTATGCCACGACCCTGCTGCGCGGGGTGACAGGGTCGGGCAAGACCGAAGTGTATCTGGAGGCCGTGGCTGCGGCACTGCGGGCGGGGCGGCAGGCGCTGGTGCTCTTGCCCGAGATCGCGCTGACGGAGCAATTCCTGACCCGCGTGCAGGAACGCTTTGGTGCGAAGCCGGCCGAATGGCATTCGGGGGCCACCATGACAGAGCGGCGGCGCATCTGGCGGATGGTGGGGCAGGGGCAATGCCAGTTGGTGATCGGCGCACGGTCTGCGCTGTTTCTTCCATATCAGAACCTCGGCCTGATTGTCGTCGATGAGGAGCACGATACTTCATACAAACAGGAGGAGGGGGTTCTTTATAATGCGCGCGACATGGCGGTGCTGCGGGCGGCGATGTGTGGCGCGCAGGTGGTGCTGGCTTCTGCCACACCGTCGCTGGAAAGCTGGGCGAACGTGGAGGCGGGCAAATACGCGCGGCTTGATCTGACGGCGCGGTTTGGACCTGCGGTAATGCCCAAGATGGGCGCAATTGACATGCGTGCCGAAGGCCTGCCTTCGGACCGCTGGGTGTCACCGACCTTGCAGGGGGAGGTGAACAAGCGGCTGGAGAAGGGCGAGCAGGCGATGCTCTTTATCAACCGCCGCGGCTATGCGCCGATCACGCTTTGCAGGGCCTGCGGGCATCAGATTGGATGTGACGATTGCGATGCGCGCATGGTTGAACACCGTTTCCTCAAACGCCTGATTTGCCACCAGTGTGGCGAGAGCAAACCGATGCCGGACAAATGCCCCGCGTGTGAAGCAGAGGGGCGGCTGGCCCCGGTGGGGCCGGGGGTCGAGCGTTTGGGTGAAGAAGCGGCCGCGCTCTGGCCCGATGCGCGAATTGCGACGTTGAGTTCGGACATGTACGGTTCTGCTCGCGCGCTCAAGGCGGAGATTGCGGCGATTGCCGAGGGGGCGGCGGACATCGTGATCGGCACGCAACTGGTGGCCAAGGGGCATAACTTTCCCAACCTGACGCTTGTGGGTGTTATTGACGCTGATTTGGGGTTGCAGGGATCGGATCTGCGGGCAGCGGAGCGGACATTTCAATTGATGCGGCAGGTGGCGGGGCGTGCAGGCCGGGCCGAGGCACCGGGGACGGCGCTGTTGCAGACCTATCAGCCGGAGCATCCTGTGATGCGGGCCATTCTGGCGGGCGATGAGGAGGCGTTCTGGACCTCGGAAGCTGCCGAGCGCAAGCAGGCGGGGGTGCCGCCCTATGGCCGGATGGCGGGGATCATTCTGTCAGGGCCGGATGTGGCGCAGGTTTTTGACGCGGGCAATATGCTGGCGCGCAATGATGGCGCGCTGCGGCGGATCGGGGCGCAGGTCTTTGGCCCGGCACCTGCGCCGATTGCTCGGGTCCGGGGACGGCACCGGGTGCGGTTGCTGGTCAAGGCGGAAAAGACCGCGCCATTGCAGGATGCGCTGGCCGCATGGGTGGCGCAGGTGCGGTTGAAGGGCGAGTTGCGGTTGGCGGTCGATATAGATCCGCAGAGCTTTTATTAGGCCGAATGCGCAGCATTCTGGCCGGTGGGACAAGAGTGTTTTCGCAGAAAACGCGCGGTCCCACCCCGTTTGCGATGATGAGAGGACCTCGGTGATATGCTGCCGAATGCGGAGCATTCTGGCCGGTGGGACAAGAGTGTTTTCGCAAAAAAAACGCGCGGGCGCTGCTCATCAGCCCGCATGGGCTTCTTCGCAAGAGAAAAGCGCTGGCGGGCTCACCAAAACCAAAGGGGTTGACGGGGTCGATTGCGCCTCGTCTTTTCTAGCGGGCAGGCGTAAGGGTGAGGGATGGCCCAGTTGATCACCCTTGAAAACGCCAAGGCAATGCCGTTCTGGCGCAGGCCCGTGGCTTTGCTGTTTCTGATGGCGCTGGCAATGCCCATTGCCTTTAACACCTGGGCGGCTTTGCTGAACAATTTCGTGATTGAAGTCGCGGATTTTGATGGATCTGACATCGGGTTGCTGCACACGGTGCGTGAGATCCCCGGATTTCTGGCGGTGGGGGTGATCGCGATTATCCTCTTTGTGCGCGAACAGGTCTTGGGGTTGGTGTCGCTGATCCTGCTGGGTGTTGCGACGGCGGTGACAGCATGGTTTCCCTCGATGGGCGGGATTCTCACCATCACCATGCTCAGCTCCATCGGGTTTCATTATTATGAGACGGTGAACCAGTCGTTGCAGCTGCAATGGCTCAAGATTGAGGATGCGCCGCGCATGCTGGGCTGGCTTATGGCGGCAGGATCAGCGGCAACGCTGGTCGCATATCTTGCGATTATCGCGCTGTGGGAGACTTGGGGGCTGTCGTATAACGCGGTCTATCTGGTGGGCGGCGGGATCACCGTGGTGATAGCGGTGTTTGCGATGCTGGCCTATCCGCAGTTTGAGGCCCCCACATCGCAGAATAAGAAGATGGTGCTCCGCAAGCGCTATTGGCTGTATTACGCCTTGCAGTTCATGGGGGGCGCACGGCGGCAGATTTTCATGGTTTTCGCGGGCTTTATGATGGTGGAGCGGTTTGGGTACGAAGTGCATGAAATCACCACGTTGTATCTGATCAACCTGGTGGCAAACATTCTGTTTGCGCCATTGATGGGCCGTGCGGTGGGCTATTTTGGAGAACGGCGAACGCTGGGGTTTGAATACATCGGGCTGATCTGTGTGTTTTTGAGCTATGGCGGGGTGTATTATCTGGGCTGGGGCGTGGTGGTGGCGGCGGTGCTCTATGTGCTGGATCACATGTTTTTCGGGCTGGCACTGGCGATGAAGACCTATTTTCAGAAAATCGCGGACCCAGCAGATATCGCGCCGACGGCAGCGGTGGCCTTTACCATCAATCACATCGCGGCGGTGTTCCTGCCGGTGGGGCTGGGCCTGATGTGGCTTTGGTCGCCAGCGGGAGTATTCTTTCTTGCGGCGGGCATGGCGGCGGTGTCCTTTGTGCTGGCGATGCTGATCCCGCGTCATCCCACCCCGGGAAATGAGACGATCTTTAGCGCAGGATTGCCGCAGGCGGCTGAGTAGGTGGAGGCGGGGCGGTTCCTGACGGGGGGCACCATGGGACATGTGGTGCGCATGACCGCGACAGGGGCGATGGGGATCACCTTTGTTTTCCTTGTCGATGCCACGAACCTGTTCTGGATCTCGCAACTGGGCCAGCCGCAGCTCGTTGCCGCTGTTGGTTTCGCCTATGCGGTGCAGTTTTTCTCCGTCTCGATTGCGGTTGGGCTGATGATCGCGGCCACGGCGGTCATTTCGCGCAGCATCGGTGCAGGCGACCGCGAAAAAGCGCGGAGGCAGGCGGGCGCGGGCATTGTCATCGCGATGAGTGTAATGGCGGTGGTCTCGGCCATGATCGTCGGGTTTCGTCACACGCTGATCGGGTTTACAGGCGCAGAAGGGGAAACCGCGCGGCTGGCGGCGCGCTATCTGGCGATTACGATACCCTCACTGGTGCCGATGTCAGCGGCGCTGGTCATGTCAGGCAGCCTGCGGGCGGATGGCTACGGAGCCAAGGCAATGTACATCACGCTCAGTTCTGGTGTGGTGTTGATGATCGTAGATCCGATCCTGATTTTCTGGATGGGCTGGGGGCTGGACGGGGCCGCGATTGGGCTGGTGCTGTTTCGCTTTGCGCTGCTGGCGGTGGCGGCGTACCTCGCCGTGTTCCAGATGCAGCTTGTGGCGCGGCCCACCGCGCGCACGCTGCGCAACATCGCAGGGCCTTACCTTGCTGTTGCGGGGCCGACGATTGCCACACAGATCTCCACGCCTGTGGGGAATTGCCTGCTGACAATTGTGATGGCGCGGCACGGAGATGAGGCGATGGCGGCCTGGGCGGTGATCGGGCGGTTGACGGTGGTGGTTTTTGGCGGCGTATTTGCGCTTTCCGGGGCGGTTGGCGGTATCTTTGGCCAGAACTTCGGCGCAGGTCAGATGGACCGCGTGCGCAGCACCTACCGGGATGCGCTGGTGTTTTGTGGCATCTATACGCTGATTGCCTGGGCGCTCATGTTGCTCGCGACGCCCTATGTGATTGCTGCCTTTGGTCTGACGGGCGTGGGTGTTGAGGTATTGCAGTCTTTCACGCTGGTGGGAGTGGGGGGCTTTGTGTTTATCGGAGCGCTCTTTGTTTCCAATTCTGCGTTCAACAACCTGGGGCGGCCTGCGTGGTCCACCCTCGTCAACTGGATCAAGGATGGCGCGCTGAGCTTTCCTGCGGCGGCGGCTTTGGCGGGCATCTTTGGGGCAAGCGGCGTGATTTATGGGCAAGCGCTGGCAGGTGGCGTGATGGGGGTGATTGCCGCGATCTGGGGCTGGTTTTATGTCAAAGGCTTGCAGGAAGAGAAGCCAGCTACCCTTGACCCCGTGCGGCCGCAGCCCTACCCGAACCCTGACAGGCACCGGAGAAGATGATGACCACATTTACCGCACTCACAACACTTGAAGGGCGCGACGCGGCCTATGCACTGGGCGACGCGATGGAGCGGCTGGCCCCGGAACCCACCGGAGTGGGGGTGTTTGAAATGGAGGATGGATCAGGCCTTTGGGAAGTGGGCGGCTATTTTGAGGCGGCCCCCGATGAGACGGCGCTGGCGCTGCTCTCGGCGGCGATGGGGGCGAAACCGTTTGTCGTTTCAGAGCTGCCAGAGACAGATTGGGTGGCGCATGTGCGCCGTGAACTGGCCCCGGTAGAGGCCGGGCGGTTCTTTGTCTACGGCAGTCACGATGCGGATAAGGTGCCTGAGGGGGCTGAACCATTGTTGATTGAGGCCGCAATGGCCTTTGGCACCGGGCACCACGGTACAACCTTGGGGTGTCTGCGCGCGCTGGATCGCTTGGCTGGGGACGGGTTTGTCGGGCACTCCGTGGCGGACATCGGATGCGGCACGGCGGTGCTGGCGATGGCGGCGGCGCGCATCTGGCCAAGGGAAGTGCTGGCCAGTGATATTGACGAGGTCGCGGTGGACGTGGCGCGCGCCAACGTTGCGGCCAATGGACTGGAGGGTCGGGTGCGCTGTATCGAGGCGGCGGGGTTTGATCACCCTGACCTTTCTGGTGCCGCGCCATTTGATCTGATCTTCGCCAACATCCTCAAAGGGCCGCTGGTGGTGCTGGCCCCTGACATGGCGCAGGTTCTCAAACCCGGCGGCTATGCGATTCTCTCAGGCATTTTGAACGAACAGGCCGATCAGGTGATCGAGGTTTATGCACAGTCTGGCGTCAATCTGGTGCAGCGTGATAGCATTGTTGAATGGACGACATTAACACTTCAAAAAATGACCTAAATTGAAGGGCTTTTGCGGTGTATTTGAGGCAGTTGCCCAGATTTTGCCACATTTCATGGCTAATACTTTCCTAACGACGGTGGGGGCCGATTGTTAGAGAAGATGAGAGACCGCTGCCATGGTTGAGACCCACGATCATTTTACCAAACGCCTCAAGACGCTGGGGCGCAAGCACACCAAGATGACACGTGGCTATGCCACCAAGGTTGATTCAAACGGCCTGATCGTTGCTGTGCCCAAGCGCACCAACGGGGTGCGGGGCGCAGGTGCTGTAAAACTCATTCTGCTGATCGTTGTCGGCTTTTTCGGGTTTAAAGCCTTCACGCTGGCTGCTGTTGGTCCTGTGACCTACAATGAACGCCTCGCTACCTTGAAAGATGGCACAGCGATTGAACAGGTCGGTGCCAAGGCGCTTGCTATTGATCCGGTCACCAATGCGATTGCCGGCACTGTGGGTCCTGTCCTGCGGTAATACTTATTCCCCCAAGTGGCTTGAGACATGGCCTGGGGATTTAAACGTGCACTCCAAGGCATGAAAAAGCCGCGCTCCTGAGGGTCAGGGCGCGGCTTCTTTTTTTTGTGCGGCGCAGGTGGGTGCGGGGGCACCCGCCCGACCCCTTTAGCGGATGAAGTCGGAGACAGCGACGTCGTCGATGTCGCCGCGTACGAGGCCGATATCTTCCAGCTCGCGATCGGAAAGAGATGCCAGCGCGTTGCGGGTCACCCGTGCGTCGTTCCATGCCACGAAGGAAGAAGAAACGCGTGCCAGGAATGCGGAGAAACCGGAAGCGGCCGAAGATGAGCCGTAAGCGGTGCGGGAAGTGTCAAAAGTAGTCATTTGGGCCGTCCTTGTTTGTGTGTAAGTTGCACCGGGTTCTCCGGCTGTCTGAGGGGCAGATAGGCCGTCTTTTCCACAACAACAACTGTCCGAATTGCATGTGTGCCCTGCATTTTTTGCATAGGTCTGAAACGCGGTTAACATACCGTAAATAAATGGAAAATTTCGGCGAAAGCGTGTCGGATTTGCGTGCTTTGGAGGCGAATATGGTCGTCATTTGGCAAAAGCGACACGCTCCATGTCGCAATCGCATTTTTTGCACAAAGTCTTGGCGGATGTTCGCCTTTCGTGCTAGTGCATCAAAAAAGCAACAATTTTAATGACCACGGGCGAGGAGCAGGAAAAATGCGGGTGATTGGCATCGATCCGGGGCTGCGCAACCTCGGCTGGGGTATTATTGATGTCACCGGATCAAAGCTTGCCCATGTGGCGAACGGCGTTTGTCAGTCTTCAGGTGACGACCTCGCGCAGCGATTGCTGTCGTTGCATGGTCAGTTGAGCCGGGTGGTTGCAAAGTATCAGCCGGTGACAGCAGCCATTGAACAGACATTTGTGAACAAGGATGGTGCGGGCACGCTCAAACTGGGTCAGGCGCGCGGCATTGCGATGCTGGTACCTGCACAAGCAGGACTGCCAGTTGGCGAATATGCCCCCAACAAGGTCAAGAAGACCGTTGTTGGTGTGGGCCATGCCGATAAGGGGCAAGTCATGCACATGGTCAAGATGCAAATGCCCGGCATAGAGATAGCAGGCCCCGATGCCGCCGATGCACTGGCCATTGCGATCTGTCACGCGCATCATGGCGGGGCAAGTGCGCTGGCGGCGGCCGTGGCAAAGGCGCAGGGCTAGGGGGACGGGCAGATGATTGGCAAGATTACGGGACGCATCGATTACCGCGCGGCGGATCATGTGCTGATTGATGTGCGCGGCGTCGGCTATCTTGTGTTCTGTTCAGAGCGGACCATGGCAGCACTGCCCGGTGTGGGGGAGATCACGGCGCTTTTTACCGATCTGGTGGTGCGTGAAGACCTACTGCAGCTCTTCGGGTTCCAGACGCTGGTAGAAAAGGAATGGCACCGCTTGCTGACGTCGGTGCAGGGGGTTGGCGCGAAGGCGTCGCTGGCCATTCTGGGCACGCTGGGTCCTGATGGGGTCAGTCGTGCAATTGCGTTGGGCGATTGGAATGCGGTGAAGGCGGCCAAAGGGGTTGGCCCCAAGATCGCGCAGCGTGTCGTGTTGGACTTAAAGGACAAGGCACCAACAGTTATGGCGATGTCGGGGACATTGGCCCAGGCACAGGGCGAGGTAGATGCAGAGGTTTTGGAGCCTGTGGTGGCACCGGCACGGGTGTCTGCCCCGGCAGCGACTTCATCAGCGCAGGCCGAGGCGCTGTCGGCGCTGGGCAATCTGGGCTATGCGCCGGGTGATGCCGCTGGTGCCGTAGCACAGGCCGCGGGAGAGAACGAGGGGGCATGCACGCCTGACCTGATCAAGGCTGCGTTGAAACTTCTGGCCCCAAAGGGATAGGGTGCGCTCATCAAGCCCTGAGCGGGCTTTCTTCGCTTTGGATATGTTGTGACCGAAATTGACCCCACCGTGCGGCCAGAGCCGTTGCCCGAAGACACAGACCGCGCGTTGCGTCCCCAAATGCTGTCGGAGTTTGTCGGGCAGGCGGAAGCGCGCGCGAACCTGAGGGTGTTTATCCAATCGGCCAAGCAGCGCGGTGAGGCGATGGACCACACGCTGTTTCACGGCCCCCCCGGTCTGGGCAAAACCACGCTGGCGCAGATCATGGCGCGTGAGCTGGGCGTGGGGTTTCGGATGACCTCCGGTCCGGTGCTGGCCAAGGCGGGGGATCTGGCGGCGATCCTGACCAATCTTGAAACGCGCGATGTGCTGTTCATTGACGAGATCCACCGGCTGAACCCGGCGGTGGAAGAAGTGCTTTATCCCGCGCTGGAAGATTTCGAGCTTGATCTGGTGATTGGCGAGGGACCGGCTGCGCGCACGGTGCGCATTGAGTTGCAGCCATTCACACTTGTGGGGGCTACGACGCGTATGGGCTTGCTGACCACACCGCTGCGGGATCGTTTTGGCATTCCGACGCGGTTGCAGTTCTACACAGAGGATGAGCTGTTCATCATTGTGGACCGCAACGCCCGCAAGCTGGGTGCGCCCGCCGATGAGGGTGGCGCACGTGAGATTGCCAAGCGCGCGCGCGGCACGCCGCGGATTGCCGGTCGGCTTTTGCGCCGGGTCGTGGATTTTGCGCTGGTGGAGGGCGACGGGCGGGTGACCCGTGATCTGGCGGATATGGCGCTGACGCGGCTGGGGGTGGATCATCTGGGGCTGGATGGGGCGGACCGGCGATACCTGAGCCTGATTGCGGAGAATTATCAGGGGGGGCCTGTGGGGATTGAGACGATGTCGGCGGCGCTCAGCGAGAGCCGCGATGCGCTGGAAGAGGTGATCGAGCCGTTTTTGCTGCAACAAGGCCTTATTCAGCGCACGCCGCGCGGTCGGATGCTGGCGCAGAAGGCGTGGACGCACCTGGGGATGACACCGCCCAAGTCGCAGAGCGATTTGGTCGGGTGAGAGGCCGGGATTGAGTATTTTTGGCAAAAAGGAGCGGGGCTTTGGAGCCTGATCAGATTGAGGCATTGTTTACGCGTGCGGATGGCTCGTTTGCGTTTGCGCGCTGGGGGCGCCCGGTTTGTCCTGTGGTCTTTGGCACAGATGATGCGACCCTTGCGGTGATCAAGGATGCAATTGGTGCGGTTTGCGCGCTGTCCGGCCATGAGATGGGCGAGATGGATGCGGAGTTGGGCTCGAACCTGATGCTGTTTTTCTTTCGGGAGTGGAAAGAACTGCTGGATGTGCCGGGGATGGACCGGCTCTTGCCTGATCTGGAACCGCTGATTGGGCGGCTTGAGACGGCAGAGGCTAACCAGTACCGTTTCTTTCGCTTTGATGAGCGTGGCGCAATCAAGGCGTGTTTTGTGTTCTTGAGGATGGATGAGCATTTGAGCGATGTCCCGGTAAAGACGCTGGCGCTGAGCCAGATCACGCAGTCCATGCTTTTGTGGTCGGATATGGCGTTTCAGGATCGTTCGGCCCTGATGGTGGCCAATGACACCACGATTTTGCGCCCCGATATCGCGGCGTTGATCCGGGCAGCCTATGATCCTGTTTTGCCGGATGCTGCACAGGACGCAAGCCATGCGCTGCGGCTATCGGCGCGAATGGGAGCCACACAATGAGCCATTCCTTCCCGGTCCGTATTTTTTACGAAGACACCGACATGGCGGGCATCGTCTATTACGCCAACTACCTGAAGTATATCGAGCGTGCGCGGTCGGATATTGTTGAACAGCTGGGTGTGGACCAGCGTGCCATGCGTGCCGAAGACATCGTCTTTGTCATCACGCGGGTAGAGGCGGACTATCTGGGCACGGCACGTTTTGGCGACAGGCTTGAGGTGCGCACGACACATCACGCAAAGGGCGCGGTGCGGTGGCTGTTTGACCAAGAAGTGTTCCTTGGCGACGATGTGATTTTCCGCGCAAAAGTCACGGCTGTGTGCATGACCACCGCTGGAAAGCCGACGCGGTTGCCAGCAAAACTTCGCTCACAACTGATTGATCCCCCGGGATAGGCCCATTTCCCTAGCTTTCCCGCGACACCTTCGATAGATTCGGCGTCAAATGAGCCTCAACAATGGGGCCTTGAGGCAGATCGCCCGCGTGTCGGGCATTATCAAAGAGCGGTGTTATGGAAGCAGAGACGCTGGCATTGGCCAAGGAGATTGATTTCTCCATGTGGGGTCTTTTTATGCGGGCCACCCTCACGGTGAAACTGGTGATGATCATGCTGATCATCGCGTCGTTTTGGTCGTGGTCTATTATCATTCAAAAGCTGCTCACCTACAGGCGCGCCAAAGCGGGGGCGGATGCCTTTGATCGGGCGTTCTGGTCGGGGGAGCCGTTGGACGGGTTGTTCGATCAGATCGGAGCAGAGCCGGACGGGCCTTCGGAAAAGGTCTTTGCCGCAGGCATGAGCGAATGGCGGCGCTCGCACCGTGAGGATGGCGGGCTCATTCCTGGTGCCACGGCACGGATTGACCGCAGCATGGATGTGGCCATCGCCAAGGAAGCGGAGCGGCTGCAAAAGGGGCTGACGGTGTTGGCGACGGTTGGGTCGGCCGCGCCCTTCATCGGATTGTTCGGAACGGTGATCGGAATTATGAACGCCTTTATCGAGATTGCGGAACAGCAGAACACCAACCTTGCAGTGGTCGCCCCCGGTATTGCGGAAGCATTGCTGGCCACGGGTCTGGGGCTGTTGGCAGCGATCCCAGCGGTGATTTTCTACAACAAGTTGAATGCGGACAGTGAGCGGCTCATTGGCACGCATGAGGCGTTTGCGGATGAATTCGCCACGATCCTCAGCCGCCAGCTGGACGCCTGAGCCATGGGCGCGGGGACGATCAAGAAGCAGGGCGGCGGCGGGCGCGGGCGCAGACGTTCGCGTGCACAGCCGATGTCAGAGATCAATGTCACGCCATTTGTGGACGTCATGCTGGTGTTGTTGATCATCTTTATGGTGGCGGCACCGTTGCTCACTGTTGGTGTTCCGGTAGAGCTGCCCAAATCCGCCGCAGGGGCCCTGCCGACGCAGCAAGAGGAGCCGCTCACTGTGACGGTCACGGCGGCGGGCGAGGTGCAGATCCAGACCACGCCAGTAGAGCGTGCGCAATTGGTCACGCGCCTGCGCGGGATCGCAGCGGAGCGGGCCAGCGACCGGGTATTCCTGCGCGCGGACGGGGCGGTGCCGTATGCGCAGGTGATGGAAGTGATGGGCGCGTTGAATGCTGGCGGGTTCTCCAACATTGGACTGGTGACAGACATCGGCGGCCCGGCGTTGGACGGCAGCGACGTTTCGGGGAATTGACCGGTGCAGGACGCGGCGCACTCAGGATGGCACGTCGGGCATTATGTTTCGGGTGCCGGTCATGCGGCCCTGATCGGCTGGCTGCTGCTGGGTGGATTGCTGACGCCCACGCCTGAGCGGTTTGAGATGACAGAGGTTTCCGTCATTTCAGGTGCCGATTTTGATGCGATGGTGGCTGCGGCGCAGCCTCCGCAAAGTGCCACCGAGTTGGCCCAGCCTGCTGCCCCTGAAACGCCGCCTGATGCGCCGGAGCTGAGCAGCACGCCGGATGACGCAATTGAACAGCCTGCGCCATTGCCCACAGAGACCCCGCCCGAGGATGCGCCGCCGGAAGTGACCGAATTGGCCCTGCCCCCTGAGACGCAGGTCGAGGACACGCCGCCAGATTTGCAGGAGCCGGTGGGAGATTTGGCAGTGCTGGTCCCCGAGATTGCCCCCGAAGCGGCACCGCGCGCGGTTGAACGGGTGGCACCGGAACCTGTGGCGCAACCGGACCCGGAGGCAACGCCTGCGCCAGATCAGCAAGAGGCGGTGGCACCTGATGCAAGCGGTGAGACACAAGAGCAGGAACAACAGGAGGCGACAGCCCCTGAAGAGGCCACAACGCAGATTGTGACAGAGGCGACAAGCGCGCCTGCGGCCTCGGCCCGCCCGCCGGGGCGCAGGCCAAAGGCCCCGGTACGGCAGGCTGCGGCCACGCCCCAGAATACAACGGAAACGGAAACGCCCAGCCAGACTGAGACATCCGACGCCGTCAACAACGACGACGTGCTGGCCGCACTGCAGGCCGCGCAGGAAACTGTCGCTGCACCCAGCGGTCCGCCGCTTTCTGCGGGCGAGAAAGATGCGTTGCGGGTCGCGGTTTCGCGCTGTTGGAACATCGGATCGCTGTCCACCGAGGCGCTGAGCACGATTGTTGTGATCGGCGTTGCCATGAACCAGAATGCCACGCCACAGATTGAGAGCATCCGCATGCTGAGCGCCTCTGGTGGCTCTGATGCCTCTGCCCGGCGCGTGTTTGACAGCGCCCGCCGCGCGCTGATCCTGTGTGGTGCCAATGGCTACGACTTGCCGGCAGAGAAATTCAGCCAATGGCAGAACATTGAGATAACTTTTGATCCCAGCAAGATGGGGTTTTGAGGATGACCAGTGCGATCTCTGACACATCATCCAACGGTGCCACTTGCCCCGATATTCCCCTCCCCAAAGGGCGCGCGTTTGGGGCACCTATTGTCACGTACACTCCTGAAAGGATGCACAGCACATGAAACACTTCATTTTGAGCATTTGTCTGGGCCTTGGTCTGATGTTCAGCCTGCCCGTCCCAGGACAGGCGCAAGAACCGCTGCGCATCATCATTGATGAAGCGATCATTGAGCCACTGCCAATTGCTGTCCCCATTTTTCAGGCGGAAAGCGGAGAGGCAGGGCAGATGGCATCGGATCTGGCGCGGGTTGTTGCGGCGGATTTGACGGGGACCGGGCTATTTCGGGAGATACCGTCTTCTGCGTTCATCTCAACCGTGAGCGATTTTAACGCACCGGTCCAATATGCGGACTGGAAAGCGATCAACGCGCAGGCGCTGGTCACAGGGGCGGTGAACGTGCAGGGCAACAACCTGAATGTGAAATTCCGGCTCTATGACGTCTTTTCGGGAGCTGAGCTGGGCAGCGGGTTGCAGTTCTCCGGTACCGTCGAAGGATGGCGGCGCATGGCGCACAAGGTCTCTGATGCTGTGTACGCGCGGATCACCGGGGAAGGCCCCTATTTTGACAGCCGGGTTGTCTATGTCTCTGAAACCGGGCCAAAGGACGATCGCAAAAAGCGGCTCGCGATCATGGACTATGACGGGGCGAACGTGCGGTATCTGACGGATTCCAACGCCATTGTGCTGGCACCGCGATTCTCGCCTTCGGGAGACCGGGTGCTGTACACCAGCTATGAGAGCGGTTTTCCGCGCATCTATGTGCTTGATATCGGATCGGTGCAGCGCCGCGTGCTGGAGAGTGCGGAGGGCACCATGAGCTTTGCGCCAAGGTTTTCACCCTCGGGTCAGACGGTCGTCTTCTCCCTGACCCAAGGCGGGAATACCGACATATATACGATGGACATCAGTTCAGGCCAATCTGGGCGTCTGACAAACACCCCAGCGATTGAAACCGCGCCAAGCTTTTCCCCCGATGGCAGCCGCATCGTGTTTGAAAGTGACCGCTCCGGCACGCAGCAGCTTTATGTGATGCCCGCGACGGGAGGCGAAGCGCAGCGGATTTCCTTTGGCGAAGGGCGGTATGGCACGCCTGTGTGGTCGCCCCGCGGTGATCTGGTGGCCTTTACCAAGCAGAACAAGGGGCGCTTTCACATCGGGGTCATGCGGCTTGATGGATCGCAAGAGCGGCTGCTGACGGCGTCGTTTCTGGATGAAGGGCCGACATGGGCGCCCAATGGTCGGGTCATCATGTTCGCCCGTGAGACCCAGGGCGCAAGCGGGTCCTCAACCCTTTACTCCGTTGATATATCGGGGCGCAACCTGCGGCCTGTCAGCACGCCATCGGGAGGGTCGGACCCCTCATGGTCGCCCCTGCAAAAGTAGCAAACGGGAGAAGGGCGCAAGGTTCCAAAAAGCCCGCCGCTGTGATAGTTAACCAAAAATAATATGAGGCAGACCAACATGAAACGACTAGTGACAAGCACTGTGCTGATCGCCGCGCTGGCGCTCGGGGGCTGTACCAACCCGGACCGCTTTGGGTCGGATGGGCTGGGCGCAGACACTACAGCCGGCGCAGGCACCAACACCGGGATCGTACCGGGCAGCGCCAATGATCCAACCTCCACTGCGTTTTTCCAGCAATCGGTTGGCGACCGGGTCCTGTTTGAAGTGGATCAGTCCACGCTGACCGCCCAAGGCCGCGCGACGCTGGATGCCCAGGCGACATGGCTGACCACCAACGCAGACTATCAGGCCGTCATCGAAGGCCATGCGGATGAGCAGGGCACGCGGGAGTACAACCTTGCGCTGGGCGCACGTCGCGCCAATGCGGCACAGGAATATCTCGTCTCCAAGGGTGTGCCCTCCTCCCGTCTGCGGGTGGTGAGCTACGGTAAAGAACGCCCGATTGAGATTTGCTCGAATGAGGCCTGCTATGCCAAAAACCGCCGTGCGGTGACAGTGTTGGCTGGCGGCCTGACCAGTTAGAGGCTGATTTGACGATGAAGATGCGTTTTCTTTTGGTGCTGACAACGGCGCTCTGGCTTAACCCTCTGGCCGCTCAGGCGCAGGAGGATCAGACCTTGGCCGATATCCGGCAGGAACTGACAATCCTGTATACTGATGTTCAAAAACTGCGCAGGGAACTGTCGACATCTGGCGGGGCAGGCGTGAACACCGCAGGGTCTTCGGTGCTGGAGCGGGTGGGCGCGATGGAGAGCGAGCTGCAACGCCTCACCTCCAAAACCGAAACGCTGGAGAACCGTATCAACCGGATCGTGGCAGATGGCACAGCGCGCATTGGTGATCTGGAGTTTCGTCTGGTGGAACTGGAAGGGGGAGATGTCTCAACCCTTGGACAGACCACAACGCTGGGCGGCGCAGATCAGACCGCGACAGCGGCCCCTCTGACAGCACCCGCAACGCCAACAGATCAAGCGTCCCTTGCTGTGGGGGAGGAAGCCGACTTCAAGCGGGCGCAGGAGGTGCTCGCTCAAGGTGACTTTCGCACCGCCGCAGACCTCTTTGCGACCTTCAATCAGACCTACCCGGGCGGACCGCTGACCGCGGAGGCCGAATTGCGCCGCGGTGAGGCTTTGGACAAGCTGGGTGACACCCGCGAAGCGGCGCGCGCCTATCTGGCTAGCTTCTCCTCAGCACCCCAAGGACCGATGGCCCCGCAAGCGCTTTTTGAACTGGGCCGCGCGCTGGGCACCTTGGGGCAAACACAAGAGGCCTGCGTGACCTTGGGTGAGGTTGGGGTACGTTTCCCGTCCAGCCCGGCGGCGACGCAGGCCGCGGATCAGCGGCGCAATATCGGGTGTACCTGAGCGATGCCGGCGCACCTGCCCGATCACGTCTCACAGGCATTTTTGCCGCATCCGCCGGATGTCATGGGGGTCGCCGTCTCGGGTGGGAGCGATTCAATGGCGCTTTTGTACCTGTTGCGTGAGTTTTGCCAGTTGCATCAGATCGAACTGCGTGCAGTGACGGTCAACCATTGCCTGCGAGTGGACGCAGGGCAAGAGGCGGAGCAAGTCGCCGCCAGATGCGCCAAGATTGGCGTCCCGCATGATACGATTGTGTGGCAAGGCTGGACCGGCGAGGGGAACCTGCAAAAGGCCGCGCGGGACGCGCGCTATGCCAAGATGGCCGACTGGGCGCGGGAACATGAGATCAGCACGATTGCCGTTGGTCACACCGCCGATGACCAGGCCGAGACGGTCTTGATGCGGCTGTCGCGTCGCTCCGGTGTCGATGGGCTATCTGGGATGAATGCGCGCAGCCTGCGGAACGGGATTACATGGGTCCGGCCGCTGCTGCGCACCCGTCGTGAGACATTGCAGGGGTACTTGACCGCGCGTGGACTGTCGTGGCTGGATGATCCAAGCAACGACGATGATCGCTTTGAGCGGATCAAGGCGCGCCGCGCTTTGGGGGTGCTTGCCGACCTTGGCATCGGTGCTGAGGTGCTGGCCGAGGTCGCAGGGCATCTGTCGCAAGCGCGGCAGGCGCTGGACTGGCAGACGTTTCTGGCCGCAAAAAACCTGATCCACATGCAGGCCGGCGCGATTGTATTGTGCGAGACAGGGATGCGCCTGCAACCTGACGAGATTCAGCGCCGCTTGTTGGTGCGCGCGCTTTGCTGGATTTCCGGTACGGATTACAGCCCGCGGCGTGGGGCCCTGTCCACCGTGATGAGCGCGCTGCGAAAAGGCCAGGGAGGCACCTTGGATGGCTGCCATGTCCGCCGCATCCGGTCGAAAATCTGGATTTTTCGGGAACTCAACGCCCTGAAGAACACAATCAGCGCAACACATGACGTGTGGGATCGTCGGTGGCGTTTGCATCCGAAAGTGCCAGCCACTCATGACAAGGCGCTGCATGTGCGCGCTTTGGGTCTGGCGGGGCTGGAGCAATGCCCCGATTGGCGGGCGACGGGCTATCCGCATGTTGTGTTGCAGTCCACACCGGGGATCTGGAAAGAGGAGAGACTGGTCGCCGCTCCGGTTGCAGGCTTTGCACAAAACTGGCAAATGGAGCTTGAGGGCGGTCCAGATGCATTCTTTGCCGCACTATTATCGCATTGAACCTGAGCCGATCATCTCTATCTTAAGGAACAAGAGGCACCATACCGGTGTGCCGGGGCGTCCGACCTGATGATCGGGCCTGAGAATATTTAGGAGAATTCCTTTGGGAAATGTTCGCAATCTCGCCTTTTGGGTCGTGTTGATGCTGCTTGTTTTGGCATTGTTCAACCTGTTCAGCGGATCAAACGGCAACCTGCAAAGCAATGAGATCACTTACTCCGAATTCGTAAATGCCGTCGAAAGCGGTAACGTGCGCAATGTCACGCTTGATGGGGAGCAGGTGCGTTTCCGTCAATCTGATGGCGCGGACTACATCGCGATCAAGCCGGAAGATGCTGAGATTACATCGCTTTTGATTGAAAACAATGTGCCAATTCAGGCGCGGCCGCAGCAGCAGTCCGGGTTTCAGACTTTCCTGATGTCGCTTCTCCCCATTGTGCTGCTGATCGGGGTCTGGATTTATTTCATGATCCGGATGCAGGGCGGCGGCAAGGGCGGGGCCATGGGCTTTGGCAAGTCCAAGGCCAAGATGCTGACCGAGAAACATGGGCGTGTCACTTTTGACGATGTGGCGGGCATTGATGAGGCCAAGGAGGAGCTGGAAGAGATCGTTGAATTCCTGCGCAACCCGCAGAAATTCTCGCGCCTTGGCGGCAAAATTCCCAAAGGTGCACTGCTTGAAGGCCCTCCGGGGACGGGTAAGACGCTTTTGGCACGTGCAATCGCGGGCGAAGCGGGCGTGCCGTTTTTCACCATCTCCGGTTCTGACTTCGTTGAGATGTTTGTGGGTGTAGGTGCAAGCCGCGTGCGCGACATGTTTGAGCAGGCGAAAAAGAATGCGCCCTGTATTGTGTTTATCGACGAGATTGACGCGGTGGGCCGTCACCGCGGTGCAGGCTACGGCGGTGGTAACGATGAGCGGGAGCAGACGTTGAACCAGCTTTTGGTTGAAATGGATGGTTTTGAAGCGAACGAAGGTGTGATCATCATCGCGGCCACCAACCGCAAGGATGTGCTGGACCCTGCTTTGCTGCGCCCCGGCCGATTTGACCGGCAGGTCACCGTGGGCAACCCCGACATCAAAGGTCGTGAGAAAATCCTTGGCGTGCATGCGCGCAAAACCCCGCTGGGCCCAGACGTGGATTTGCGCATTATTGCCCGCGGTACACCGGGTTTCTCGGGCGCGGACCTTGCCAACCTTGTGAACGAGGCAGCCCTTGGGGCAGCCCGACTGGGCCGTCGTTTTGTCATGATGCTTGATTTCGAGAACGCCAAAGACAAGATCATGATGGGCTCTGAGCGCCGCTCCATGGTGATGACGACGGAGCAAAAGGAAATGACGGCCTACCATGAGGCGGGTCATGCGCTGGTCGGAATGACGCTGCCGAAATGCGACACCGTTTATAAAGCCACGATCATTCCACGCGGTGGTGCGCTTGGTATGGTGATGAGCCTGCCGGAAATGGACCGCCTGAACATGTTCAAGGACGAATGCCACCAGCGTCTTGCCATGACCATGGCGGGCAAGGCGGCAGAGATTCACAAATACGGCGAAGAATCCGTCTCCAACGGCCCGGCGGGCGACATCCAGCAAGCCTCAGCACTGGCGCGCGCGATGGTGCTGCAATGGGGCATGTCGGACAAGGTCGGCAACATCGACTACTCCGAAGCGGTACAGGGCTATTCCGGTTCAACACCCGGCTTTTCCGTCTCTGCCAGCACGAAAGAATTGGTCGAGAAGGAAGTCCAGAAGTTCATTCAGGACGGCTACGACTGGGCAATGAAGATCATCAAAGAGAAAGAGACAGAGTTTGAGCGGTTGGCTCAGGGTCTGCTTGAGTATGAGACGCTCACCGGGGCTGAAATTGGACGCGTGATCAACGGTCTGCCGCCAGTCCCTGAAAAGGGTGAAGACGATGATGATCAGGGCGGCAAAACACCGAGCCTGACAGCGATCCCCAAAGCCAAGGGCAAAGGTAAAGGCAAGAAAACACCGCCCTCCGATGGTGGGCTGGAGCCTGAACCCTCCGTCTGAAGCGTCTGATCACTCGTTGTTTCGGGATGATCACAAAAAGTCATAAGGCTCCGCCCCGGCGGGGCCTTTTCTTTTGTGGTGGTGCTGGCCATGCTGTGCCTGATTTCAAAGGAGGCACTGATGGCCGAACTTATGCCAACCGACTATACCGCGCGCATCGTCTGGATGGGCATGGTCCCACAGAACCGCCCTAACATCCGATCCCAACCCATCGAAGAAGGCTTTGCCACGTATGCCGGGTTTGAGGGTGATTTTCACGCGGGTCTCACACGCGCCTCCTGCGTCCGCGTCAAGGCGCAGCATCCTGAGGGGACAGAGATCCGCAATGTCCGGCAATTCTCCATCCTTTCAGCCGAAGAGCTGGCGGGCATCGCCTCTGACATCGGGCTGGACGCGCTGGACCCCAAGCTTCTGGGGGCCTCTCTGGTGATTGAGGGCATTCCCGATTTCACCTTTGTGCCGCCCAACTCCCGCTTGCAGGCAGAGAACGGGACGACGCTAGTGGTGGATGTCGAAAACGGCCCCTGTAATTTTCCCGCCCGCGAGATCGAGAAAGAGGCCGAAGGTCATGGCAAAGCCTTTAAGGCCGCAGCCAAGGGGCGGCGTGGGGTGTGCGGTTGGGTCGAACGGCAAGGCACCTTGAAGTTGGGCGACAGCCTGCGATTGCACATTCCTGCGCAACGGCCTTGGGCAAATCTCTGACCGCGGCAAAGGGCGCGCAAACCGGGCATCGGTTTCCGAAATGAAACGCCTCTGCGCTATTGAGCCGCAACGGAGGGCGGAAATGTCGGAATTGCCCCCTCCGCTGCGCCACTTTGCGCGCTATGACGGGCCAAGGAACACGCCCGGGGAGAGGAAACTCAGATGGCTTACAAGACCGACATCGAAATCGCACGCGAAGCGCAAAAGCGTCCTATTCAGGAAATTGGGGAAAAGCTGGGCATTTCGTCCGACGATCTGCTGCCCTACGGCCACGACAAAGCCAAGGTCAGCCAGAAGTTCATCAATTCTGTTCAGGACCGCCCTGACGGCAAACTGATCCTTGTGACCGCGATCAACCCGACCCCTGCGGGTGAGGGCAAGACGACCACAACTGTGGGTCTCGGTGATGGCCTGAACAAAATCGGCAAGAAAGCCGCCGTCTGTATCCGCGAAGCGTCGCTTGGGCCAAATTTTGGCATGAAGGGCGGGGCCGCTGGTGGTGGTTATGCGCAGGTCGTGCCGATGGAGGAAATGAACCTCCACTTCACGGGCGATTTTCACGCAATCACCTCTGCGCATTCACTGCTGAGCGCGATGATCGACAACCACATCTACTGGGGCAATGAGCTTGAGATCGACACCCGCCGCGTCGTCTGGCGCCGCGTGGTGGACATGAATGATCGCGCGTTGCGTCAGATCACGGCAAGCCTTGGCGGTGTCGCCAACGGTTTCCCACGTGAGGCGGGTTTTGACATCACCGTGGCGTCCGAGGTTATGGCGATCCTGTGTCTGTCCAAAAACCTCAGCGATCTGCAGGAGCGTCTCGGCAAGATGGTCGTCGCCTACCGCCGTGATCGGTCTCCGGTCTTTGCCCGCGACATCAAGGCGGATGGCGCGATGACTGTGCTGCTCAAGGACGCGATGCAGCCGAACCTCGTACAAACGCTTGAGAACAACCCGGCCTTTGTGCATGGCGGCCCGTTTGCCAACATCGCGCATGGCTGTAACTCTGTCATTGCCACCACGACAGCGCTGAAACTGGCGGACTATGTGGTGACGGAAGCAGGCTTTGGTGCCGATCTCGGTGCACGCAATATCCTCAAAAACAAGTGCCGCAAGGCCGGGCTTGCCCCGTCCGCTGTGGTTGTCGTGGCCACTGTGCGTGCAATGAAGATGAACGGCGGTGTGGCCAAGGCTGACCTCGGGGCGGAGAACGTCGACGCGGTCAAGGCAGGCTGTTCCAACCTTGGGCGTCACATTGAGAACGTCAAATCCTTTGGCGTGCCCGTTGTCGTGGCGATCAACCACTTTGTGACCGATACCGATGCCGAAGTGCAGGCGGTCAAGGACTACGTGGCCTCGCAAGGATCAGAGGCCGTATTGAGCCGTCACTGGGAGTTGGGCTCTGAAGGGTCCGCCGATCTGGCCACCAAAGTGGTGGAGACCATCGAGAGAGGCGAGGGCAACTTTGCCCCGATCTATCCTGATGAGATGCCACTGGCCGAGAAGATCAATACCATCGCGACCAAGATCTACCGTGCAGACTCAGCGCAGATGGATCAAAAGATCCTCAACCAGTTGAAGGATTGGGAAGCGCAGGGCTATGGCAATCTGCCGGTCTGCATGGCCAAAACGCAGTATAGCTTTACCACGGACCCGAATGAGCGCGGTGCGCCCACGGGCTTTGACATTCCGGTGCGCGAAGTGCGCCTGAGTGCGGGTGCCGGGTTTGTCGTTGCAATCTGCGGTGAGATCATGACCATGCCCGGCCTGCCGCGTGTGCCATCGGCTGAGAACATCAAGCTGAACGCAGACGGTGACGTCGAAGGCTTGTTCTGAAGAGCAGGGGAGGCGGGCGTTATGCCCGCCTTACGACTGCCCCTCTTGTAAGGTGGGCCTCCCGGACCGCCGTGAAATGTAAGGTGGGCCTTTGGCCTCCCACTTCGGTGAAGGTAGCAAAATGACAGCAAAGATTATCGACGGTAAGGAGTTCGCCGCGCGTGTGCGGGGGCAGGTGGCAGAACATGTAACGCGCCTGAAAAACGATCATGGCATCACGCCCGGTCTGGCGGTGGTGCTCGTTGGCGAAGACCCGGCCTCTCAGGTCTATGTCCGCTCCAAGGGCAAAATGACCGTTGAAGTTGGTATGAAATCGGTGGAGCACAAGCTCGACGCCGACACTTCAGAGGCTGATTTGCTTAAGGTGATTGATCAGCTTAACAACGACCCTGAAATCCACGGCATCCTGTGCCAGCTTCCGTTGCCGGGACACCTGAACGAAGACCTGATCATCAATTCCATCTCTCCGGCCAAAGATGTGGATGGGTTCCATATCTCCAACGTCGGCCTGTTGGGGACGGGGCAGAAATCAATGGTGCCCTGCACACCGCTGGGCTGTCTGATGATGCTGCGCGATCATCACGGGTCCATCTCCGGAATGGATGCGGTTGTTATTGGCCGTTCCAACATCGTGGGCAAGCCGATGGCGCAATTGCTGTTGAACGACAGTGCAACGGTGACCATTGCGCATAGCCGGACCAAAGACCTTGCTGACGTGGTGCGCCGCGCGGACATCGTGGTGGCCGCCGTGGGGCGTCCTGAGATGGTGCCGGGCGACTGGATCAAAGAAGGTGCCACTGTGATTGACGTTGGTATCAACCGCCTTGAAGCGCCTGAAAAGGGCCTCAAGGAAGATGGCAGCGTCAAGACCAAGCTGGTGGGCGACGTGCATTATGAAAGCTGCGCTGCGCGCGCTGGGGCCATCACACCTGTGCCCGGCGGCGTCGGGCCGATGACCATTGCCTGCCTGTTGGCCAATACCGTTACCGCGTGTTGCCGGGCCAATGGGCTGGCGGAACCAGAGGGCCTAACCGCCTGAGATCACTTCAAACAAGGTGCGGCCGGGGAGAAACGTAAACGCTCCGGCCACCACCAACGCCCCCCAGACCATGCCGCGCATGATGCTTTGGTGGCGCGCGATGTCACCTTGCCGTGCGGCGCGTATGGCAAAGAAAAGCTGCACCAGCACATAGACGGATAAAAGGTGTATCGGACTCAACGGCCCGATCATCCGAAGCTGTGAAATCCCGAAACTGCTGATCGCCACCAGTGCCATCGCAACCACCCAAATCCGCCCCAGAGATTTGTGCAGCCGCGTGCCCCTGCGCAGACTGAAGATTGCGAGTGTCAGGGCGATGGCGGCGACCGCCAATGCCGTGTGAAACTGGATAACGGGAGAGGCATTCAGCAAGGGATCAAGTCTCATCAGAGGCTCCATTGAAAAAGGTGCCTTAGCCATGTCAGAAAGGCCACCAAAGCGCGCTGCGTGTTGCGCGAACCGCGTGGGGGATACGTGAATGACCCAACCAAAGGCGCGCCTGCAACTGGCGCTTCGCGAATGGCGCAGGCCATTGGTGCTGATCGCTGTCTGGGCAATGCTGACGCTCTTGTGCACCATTGCGGGACCCTTCGGCACTCTGGAGGCGCTGAGCCTCTTTGGGCGGTTTGGGTATTGGTCCTTGGCGGTGGGCCTATCCGTGATCAGCAGCGCGTTGCCGTTTATGGTGCGTGACCGAGGGCCGCTGGCCACCGTCGGTACTTGGCTGGCCTATGTTGCGATCCTCAGCGCTTTGATCCTTGGGCTCAACCAGATGTTTTTCCACAATTGGCAAAGCTGGGGGCAATATGCCTATCTGGTTGGTGTTGTGGGGGCTGTGGTGGTGGCCGTGCACGTGGTGATCTGGGCATTTGATTTTGCGCGCCCACCTGCCGCTGGGGACGAACCTGATCCACAGGCGCGGTTTCTCAGGCGTCTGCCTCTGGCCAAACGCGCGCCTTTGGTCCGGATTGAGGCGCAGGATCACTATCTGAACGTGGTGACGACGAAGGGGTCAGAGTTGATTCTGATGCGGCTCAGCGAAGCGGTGTCGGACTTGGAAAACGTGCCGGGGTTGCTGGTGCATCGTTCGCATTGGGTCGCCCTCGCGGGGGTTGAGGGGCATCGCCGCGAAAACGGGCGCGATATGTTGCAGATGGCGGATGGGGCGGAGGTGCCCGTAAGCCGCAGTAACCGTGCAGCGGCGCAGGCGGCTGGACTGTTTTGACCCCATCACGCGGGCACAGGGACCATCGTGCCTTGTAAAACGGCGATCAGGGTAGAGGTGCCATTGTCCTCTGCATGTACTTCCGAGGTCACGACACAGAGCCGTTTGCCGGGTCTGACGACGCGGCCCGTTGCCACAAGGCGATCCCCGCGTGCCGGGGCCAGCAGATTGATCTTGATCTCCGCTGTGACAACCTCGTTCGTGAGCGGCAGAAGCGTGAGCGCCGCATATCCCGCGGCGGAATCGCCCAGCGAAAAGGTCAGCCCGGCATGTCCGAACCCCTGTTGCTGCAAGGCACCCGGCAAAATCGGGGCTGCGATGCGTACAAGGCCGCCTTCGACTTCAATCAACTTGGCACCCAAAGTTTCCATCATGCTTTGTGCCGCAAAGCTGTTGTATATCCGGGCGCGGGCGGCGTCTTCCATTGTAGGTCCTATCTTGGCAAAGGGACCGCATGCGCGGCCTTGCCCGTCAACACAGCACAGGCACCCGGCCCCAGCAAGGGCGCAATCGCGGGCGCGCGACAATCGAGCCCGCCGGTGTACGTGCCATAAGCGGGCATTATGAGACGGTTGTGATCAAACAGAAAAGCGGGCCTGCTGAGGTTTCGGCCCCCAAGCGCAAGGCTGACCTTTGGGTGGTAATGGCCTGAGATTTCGCCTGTCGCGCCACGCTTGGCGATATGGCGAAAGGTCAGGGGACCAAGCGCAAATTCAGCGAGATGACTGCCCCCCAAATCGATCGGACCGGGATCATGATTGCCCTCCACCCAAATCCAGTCACGGCCAGCTTGCAGGCGCGTGATCCACAACTTCTCTTCCTCGGGCAGCGCTTGCGCGGCACCCAGGTCATCGAAACTGTCCCCCAGACAGACGACCCGCCGCGCATGGGTCGCCGCGAGATCGCCAGCCAGCCGGGTGAGCGTGTCGCGTGTTTCATAAGGCGGCAGCGCCGTGCCACCGCGCCGCGCAATGCGCTCTGACTTACCAAAGTGCAGGTCGCTGACACACAACAGCCCCTGATCCGGCCACCAAAGCGCGCCCGAGGGCAGAGCTTTGAGAGAGGCTGTTTGCAGGATGAAGTCGTGCGCGTTCATCCTTTGTTCATGTTTGAAAAGGCCAGGTTTAGCAAGAGCATTTCGGAGGCTTCCGAAGGCTCAAAGGCACCACCTTGTCAGCAAATCTGATGCTCCGGCTGGCTGTCAACGGTAAGCGAGCTTGGAGACGCTACCAGCCAACACGCCATTTCGGTTTGTCAGAAGGGGTCGGGGTGATCTTGGCCAGACCCGATTGTTCCATCAGCCGGGCGGCTTCTTCGGCCAGAAGGCGTCCTTCGGCGTCGCCTTTGACCGGCACGCGGCCCATCTCAAGAAACAGCGGAGCGGCAAGCGGGGTGACGCGGCTGAGTTGCTTGTGCACAATGCGGTCGCCCACGCGGGTCAGCATCTCTTCGATGCGGCCAAAATCGACCAGACCGCGCAGCGCTTCTTCACGTGTGATGTGCAGCATCAGGTGCTCGGGGTCATATTTTGTGAGCGTATCATAGAGGATGTCGCTGGAAAAAGTTGCCTGCCGCCCAGATTTGCGCGCTTGCGGGGAGTTCCGTTCAATCAAACCTGCGATGGTGGCGGAGGCGCGAAAGGTCCGTTTCATCACGGCATTGCCTGCCAACCAGGTTTCCAGCCCGTCCTGCAGGGCGGTAGGATCCAACAGCGCAAAAGCGTCCTCAACAGGGTCCAACCCCCAGATCAGAAGCGCGTAGTCCGTCGCGACAAATCCCAGTGGGCTCAGGCCCAGTTCTTCCATTCGCTTGGTGAGCAAAAGGCCCAGCGTTTGCATGCCATTGCGCCCGGCAAACCCGTAGACGACGGTCTGCGCCCGGCCGTCATGCGGGAAGCTCTCTATCAGCAGCTCACCGGGCTGAGGCAATTGGCTGACCGCGCGTTGCAGATGCAGCCATTGGGCGGTGTGTGGCGGCAGCGACGGCCAGCTGTCTTGGGTGAACATTTCCTGAACCCGCGCGGAAAGTTGGGTTGAGGTGGCAAATTTTGTCCCCATGAAGGTCGCGATCTTGGGTTTTTTGGCGGCATCGCGGCTGACCTCAACGGTCATCTCGCGCAGGCCCTCGTATTTCACAATCTGCCCGCCAATGAGAAACGTATCGCCGGGGGTCAGTGTGGCTGCAAACCCTTCTTCGATCTCTCCCAGCGGTTTGCCACCGCGGTTGCGGCGCATGCGGACCTTGAGCGTATCGGTATCCTGAATGGTGCCAATGTTCATGCGCAGATTGCGGGTCGCACGGGGGTCACGCAACTGCCACTGGCCATCGGGGCGCTGGATCAATCGCTGCCAGCGGTCGTAGGCCCGCAGGGCGTATCCTCCCGTGGCGCAGAAATCCAGGCAGTCCTCAAAGGCGGCACGGCTGAGAGTGCTATACGCCCCGGCTGAGGTCACTTCGCCAAACAGCGCGTCTGCATCAAAGGGACCCGCGCAAGCGGTGATCAGGATATGCTGGCACAACACGTCTCGGGGGCCGGGGCCGCGGGGATCACCATCCAGGTCTCCTTCCAATACCGCATCAAGGGCCGCGACGCATTCCACCACTTCGAAGCGATTGGCAGGGACCAAGAGCGCCTTGGAAGGGGCGTTGTAGCGGTGGTTGGCGCGGCCAATCCGCTGGACCAGGCGTTTCACATTTTTGGGTGCGCCCATCTGGATCACAAGGTCCACATCGCCCCAGTCAATGCCCAGATCAAGCGAGCCGGTGCAGACAATCGCGCGCAAATCGCCCCGCACCATGGCCGCTTCGACCCGGGTGCGTTGTGCGCGATCAAGCGACCCGTGGTGTATGCCAATGGGCAGGCTGTCCTCATTCGCGAGCCAGAGGTTGTGAAAGAAAATCTCCGCCTGCGCGCGGGTGTTATGAAAGATGAGCGTTGTCTTGTGTTTGCGGACCGCATCCAGCACGGCAGGGATCGCATAAGCGGCACCGCCGCCGGACCACGGCGGGGCCTCTTCGGTGGTGAGCATCTGGATGTCGGGGGCGGGCCCGGGATCAGCAAGCAATATCTCACAGGGGTCAGGGTGTCGGGCCATCAGATGCGCGATGGCGGCAGGGTCTTCGACGGTGGCCGATAAGCCCACACGTTTCAAGGTCGGACACAGCGTTTGCAGCCGGGCCAGCGCCAGCATCATCTGATCACCCCTTTTGCTCTCAGCCAATGCGTGGATTTCATCAATCACGACGCGTTTAAGGCCTTTGAACATACGCGGCGCATCCTCATAGCTGACCAGCAACGCAAGGCTTTCCGGTGTGGTCAGAAAGATGTTTGGCGGATCAACACGTTGCCTTTTGCGACGGGTGGCAGGCGTGTCCCCGGTGCGTTCATCAATGGTGATGGGCAGGCCCATTTCTTCCACCGGGGTGGTCAGGTTGCGTTTGATATCTGCGGCCAAGGCCTTGAGGGGCGAGATGTAAAGGGTGTGCATCCCCTCATGGTCGCCCCCTGCGAGGTCGATGAGCGTGGGCAGGAAACCCGAGAGCGTCTTGCCCCCACCCGTTGGGGCGATGAGCAGCAGGGCAGGCGCATCGGCGCGGTCCAGCATCTGTTGCTGGTGGGGGTGGATGGACCAGCCTTTGGAGGTGAACCAGTTTGTGAAGGTTTGGGGCAAAGCGCGCATGAGGGCTTAGATAGCATGGGTCGGTTTGGGGGCCAGCCCCCAAACCCCCGCGGTATATAAAAAAAAAAAGAAAAAGGAATGCGAAGCGCAGTGTTTATCAGGAACGGTGGCGCGGTTTGAGAGCTTGGATATGAGACTGGATCAGCTCTGGCAGTGTCGTGTCTACGCCTGAAGGGGCTGCATCAAGCGCACTGGCGACGTCCTTGACCAGAATGCCTATGGTGTTGTCTTCCGCCATGCCATCGCGGGCGAACTCGATGTCTTCAAATCCGCTGGCGAACCAGTTTTGCCCGGAGGACGTCGCGATCAGGTTGAGAAGTTTGCCTTCGTCAAGGCCCGCGTCATCCGCCCAGTCGAGCACCATGCGTGTCATTGCGGTGTTGGAGGCCGCGAGCAGGTTGTTCAGAACTTTGGCCTGCATGCCAGCGCCGAAATCGCCCATGTGATGAAAATGGCTGCCCATGGCCTCAAAGAGAGGGTGGGCGGCGCGCAGGTCGGGTTCTGTCCCGCCCAGCATGAAGCTGAGCCGCGCCTCTTGAGCGGCGATCTGCGCGCCGGACATGGGGGCGTCGATGAGTGAGATGTGATCTGGCACACGGGCCCGCAGGGCGCGGACATAGCGGGGCGACAGTGTGGAACACAGAATGATGCGGCGCAGCGAAGGGCCGGCGCAGAAATTCTGTGCGTCAAAGAGGACTTCGTCGGTTTGTGTGATGTCACGCACAACGGTGATCAACGTCTGAGTTTGGCTGATGACCTCGCCGGGATTGGTGGTGATGTAGGCAGGAGCCATCGCCGCAACGTCAAACCCACGCGCATCAAAACCTGCTGTGGGCAGGGCCGCAAGCATGGGTGCGCCCATGCGGCCACATCCGGCAAGTGTGATCATTTGCGTGTCCTCCCCGTTGGGAGAGGCTTATTTCACGATGTGTTCGTCTTTCACAAACATATTCGCCCATGCGCGGTCCACGAGTTCGGGGGACATCTGATACGGGATGCCCTCAAACTCGCAGATCGAAATCATCTGATCGATGAGGAAGATCGGTTGATAGTTGGCATAGATATTGTCGATGGTTGGATATTTGACCTTCAACAGATGGACCAGCGTGGCTTCATCCAACGGCATGCCGCGTTTGCGCGCGACCATGGCGAAAATCTTGAGGAAGTTTTCCTGATTGGGCCCGTCGATCTTGATCTTGAAGAAGATCCGGCGCAGGGCGGCCTGGTCAAAGATTTCATTGGGGTGGAAGTTGGTGGAGAAAATCACCAGCGTGTCAAAAGGAACTTCAAATTTCTCACCCGATTGCAGCGACAGGATGTCCTTGCTTTCTTCCAGTGGCACGATCCAACGGTTCACGATGGCCTGTGGGGGCTCTTTCTGGCGGCCAAGGTCGTCGACGATGAAGATGCCGCCGGTCGATTTCATCTGCAGCGGAGCCTGATAGGTCCGTGCGGTTGGATTGTAGACGAGATCGAGCATATCGACCGACAATTCACCGCCGGTGATCACTGTGGGGCGTTCGCAGCAGACATAGCGGCTGTCGAAGCGGGTGACGCGGCGCAGGGAATTGGGGTCCTGTACCTCGTCGTCAACCTTGGAATGCACAATCGGATCATAGACCGTGATCACCTGAGAGGCATATTCAATCGCACGCGGGACATAGACTTTGTCGCCCAATGCGTCGCGGATGCCATTCGAGATTGAGGATTTCCCGTTGCCGGGCGGGCCATACATCAGAACGGATCGCCCAGCAGAAACAGCAGGCCCGAGGTGATCAAGCAGGCTGTCGGGCAGGACCAGATGACCCATGGCCCCGATCAGTTGATCGCGCGTGACCTGAATATTGCGGATAGACTGGCGTTTGACCTGTTCGCGGTAGACGTCCAGCGGCACGGGCATTGCGCCAAAATACTCCGACTGCGCCAGCGCATCCAGCGCGCGCGCCTTGCCAGCATCGGTGAGCTGATAGCCCATTTCATTGCCGTTGTTGGCATTCAGCGTGCCTGTCGCCTCCATCAAGCGTTGGGTGCGGGCCATATCGACCAACTCTTGCGTGACGGGGATGGGCAGGCAAACCGCTTCGGCAAGCTCGCTCACCATGTCGATGTTTTTGCGGAACACGGTCTTGAGGATGATGTCGCGCATCATCACCAAGGGCAGTTTCATCTCTTCCAGCCGCTTGGGCGGCGGTGGGGCCATAACGGTTGTGTTTTGCATATTCATTGGACTGCTCCGAAACCTAGCTTTGCGCGTTTTGTGAAGCGTAACGGGTGAATATGGCGTTTATCGGGCACCATAGAGGGCACCCAGGATCAGATAAATGGCCAAACAAGGGCCAAGGGCGAGGCCCATTGGAAACTTTTTGCCACGGCTCCAGCTTTCCCAATGCGGGGCGATGTTGCGCAGGGGTGTGTATTTGGCACCGCGGTGCGCCACGGCCGCGGCCAGCAGCGTGGCCATAAAGAGCGCCATCAGCAGGCGTAAATCACCCAGTGCAATGAATGGTGCAGCGGCGGCGGCAAATTTGGCGTCCCCAGCCCCCAGCGCACCGGCGGCATTGAGGACGATCCCCAACACCAGCACGATCACCATTGCGGCGATCCGCCAGAGATATTCGGCGAAAGGAAACAGGAAAATCCCCAGCGCCACAAACACGAGGGCCAATGCAATCACCGCCTGATTTGTGATCTTCATCTGGGCCATGTCCGTAAAGGCCACATAAAGACAAATCGGCAGAACGAAGGGCAAAAACCACATCGCATGTGTG
This sequence comes from Sulfitobacter sp., assembly GCA_045105735.1. Classification (GTDB taxonomy): domain Bacteria; phylum Pseudomonadota; class Alphaproteobacteria; order Rhodobacterales; family Rhodobacteraceae; genus Sulfitobacter. The sequence continues at coordinate 85,399 of JBGCDV010000015.1, forward strand.
GCCATGATCGCCATGGGTCAGCCGTTCTCGAGCGCGCGCAAGGAGCGGACGGCAGCCTCAAAGTGCTGAGGATGGGTGTCAATTGCTTCGCGCATCAGGCCTTTGCCCGTCTCCACGTCGCCCTTTTTCACCGCAGACAACGCCATTGTGTGCAACAATTGGGCACGTTCCACTTGTGTCATGGGGATAACGGGCAAGGTGTAGTCCCGCTGGGCTGCACGGGCCAGAACGAGGTTGTTCTTGGCGGTGAAAAGATCGCTTTGCTGACGCACGGCATCGGTAAACAGACGTTCAGCCGCAGGATAGTCGCCGCGTGTCAGTTTGGAATAACCCCAGTTGTTCATCACCGAACCGGGCGTCGTGGTCAGGCCAACGGCGGTTTCATAAAAACTGTCGGCTTTCTTCCATTCCTTGTTGCTGTCGGCCACCAGCGCTTCCAACCTGTAGCGTTTGAACGTCTCGTGGGTGGGTGGCACCTGATCGAGGACTTTCTCGGCCGTGGCCCAGTCCCCTGACCGGATCAAAGCATCGGCATATTCGACGCTGTCGTTGGGTGTGGCCCCGGGCATTTCGGTGACTTTGCGCCATGCCGGCACCCCTTCGGTGGGGCGTTTGGCACGGATGAGAGAGGACGCAAGACCGCGTTGATGTTCAATCTTGTCCGGCTTTTCCGCACTGGCACGCTGAAAATAGGTCACGGCCTCATTGGGGTCCGCAACGGTCAGCATCACGTCGGAAATGTCGTTGCCTTCAAGCGCATTCACGTCATCAAACGCGCGCTCTACCGTGGCGTTGGCGTCTTTTTCAGCGCAGCCTGCAACTACGCTTGCCCCTGCAATGCAGGCGGCCAGAAGAATAGGGTGGCGCATTTTGCGTCCTTTTTACTGCTCTGCCTCGATCGACGTTATTCAGAGCGGCGCAGAAATGAGGTAGTCACCCCGACCCCGCCGCACGAGTTTATAGTTTTCGTCGTCAAGCCCTACGGTATCAGAATTTTCTGATTTTGCGAGCGCTAAGCGCAGATTGTCACGGATTGCGTCACTTTCGCCATTATCAAGCGCATAGGCGCGTTTGAAAATCTGCTCTGCCTCAAGGGTTTTACCGCGTTCCATCAGCACAACGCCGAGATTGTTCCAAGTCTCGGGGATCTCGCTTTCTTCCTTAACGGCACGCCGCAGCAGCCTCTCGGCCTGTCCCAGACGTCCCAGCCCAAGGTTTGCGCTTCCCAGACCTGACAGAACTTCACCATCCAGCCCGGTTTCAAGTGCGGCGCGGTTGAAAGAACGGATCGCCAGTTCATACTGTCCTGCGGCCATCAGGCGGTGACCCACCTCGATGCCGTCCTCGGATTTGGCGCGTTGGTTCACGCCCGGAGCAAACACCTGATCACCTGCCGCAGAAAAGCCGCCCGGTGAACAGGCGGCCATTCCAAGTGTCGATGTAAGTGCCAGAGCGCGAAGGATGGTGCGCCCAAAGGTCGGTTTCATTATCCGCCTGGTCCTGACATTTTGCCCAGCTCAGTGATGCCGTGTACCGATGGGCCAACCAGAATGATCAGCAGCGGTGGCACGGTCAACATCATAGTGGCAAGTGTCATCTTGGTTGGCAACTTGTTTGCGGCTTCTTCTGCGCGCATCACACGTTTGTCCCGCATTTCACCCGCATAAACCCGCAGCGCATCGGAAATCGATGTACCAAAGGCCGCCGATTGAACCAGTACGGTCACAAAGGACTGTACGTCCTGCACGCCGCAGCGTTCGCCCATGTCGTTGAGAACGGTGATTTTGTCCTTACCCGCTTTCATCTCATAGGCGACAACTTCGAACTCATCCGCCAGCGCCTTGTAGGAGGCTTTGAGCTCATTGGCGACGCGCACGATACATTGATCAAGTGACTGGCCCGCTTCGACGCAGACAAGCATCATGTCGAGCGCATCGGGGAAACCGCTGGTGATCTCTTCTTTGCGGGCGTCAACACGACGGGTGACCCAGTATTTGGGCAGGAAGTATCCGACAAAACCTGGCCCCACAGTGTACATCATGGTTTTCTGAGTGCTCAGCCCTTCGCCGCCGCCCAGAAAGTTCACGTAGACCACACCGATCAGCAGGCCCAAAACACCAAGCGCCATCTGCGCAAAGTAGAAGATGCGCACAGCATCGCGGCCCTGATAGCCAGCCTGGCGCAGCATCAACTGCTTGGCAGAAAGCTCGGCGACGTCCTCAGGTTCCAGAAATTTCGCAAACTTCTGGAGCTGCTGGTTTCCGTCAGCCTGACGCAGCCGCGCCTTGTCGTCCCCTCCTTTGGCGGCCTTGGACGAAGAGCGCTTGAGCTTGTCCAGCGGGTCTTCGGGTTGGCGCACCATCATCATCACAGTGATGATGATCAGGCAGACGCCCAAAACACCTGCGATGATGATCAGGCCCATGGGGCCGAGGATTTCGTCAATGGCAGTCATGTTACCGACCTTACACTTTGATGTCTGTGAGAATGCGCATCACATAGAGGTTCAGCGCAAGGAAGATGCCAACGAGGAAGCAGGCAGGGATGAAATACGGATGGTCCATCACTTCGTCGTAGTAGTTCGGGTCGCTCACGTTGATCACGATCAGCGCTACGATGGGGAAAGCGGACAAGAATTTGCCGGACCATTTTGCCTCAGCCGTGATCGCTTTGACCCGGCGGAACAGTCGAAAGCGGGCGCGGATCACCTTGGCCAGACCGGCGAGGATCTCAGCGAGGTTACCACCTGATTGCTGCTGGATGGTCACGGCCACCGCAAGGAAGCGCAAATCCTGCATGTCGAGGCGCTCGGCCATATCCTTGAGCGCTTCGCCGACATCCCGGCCATAAGCGCTTTCATCGGAAATCACGCCAAACTCTGAGGCCAATGGATCCTGAATTTCCTTGGACACGATGGAGATCGCGTTTGAAAACGGATGGCCCACGCGCAAGGACCGCACCATCAGTTCAACCGCATCGGGCAGTTGTTCTTCGATCATGCTCATGCGTTTGTTGGCTTTGGAAGACACCCAGAAATACACAGCGCCCACACCAATGGCGACCGACATCAGCGCACGCACGGCAACCTCTGTCTCCGTGCCCACGGTCAGGCCCAGGAACGCGATGGCCGCCAAGCCGCCCATGATCATCAAGAGCTGTTGGGGCGTAAATGCAATCGCCGCTTTCTGCGCCTTTTCGGACAACAAAGAGTAGAGCGGGATGGTCTTGGCATCCATGTGCTGCTGCATTTCCTTACGCAGCTTATCGAGCACTTCTTCGCGCCGCGTGCCCTTTTCCAGCATCTCAAGCCGGCGGTTCACACGAGAGTTCAGGCTGATCGACTTGCCAAAAGCCACCAGATAGATGCCTTCGACCAGCACCAGTACCCCAACAAAGATGAGGCCGTAGATAATTGGTTCTGCGCTCATTGTTTCAAGTCCTCAAGTAGCGAAGCGGTAGGATGGGAAAACATCTTACTGGGCTGCAACGGGTTCGTAGATGGATGACGGCAGATCGTAGCCCCACATGCGGAAACGCTCCGCGTAGTGGCTGCGCACGCCGGTGGCCGTGAAGTGGCCGATGATCTTGTTGTCAGGCGTGAGACCCACGCGCTGATAGCGGAAAATTTCCTGCATGGAGATCACGTCGCCTTCCATGCCTGTAATTTCGGTGATGGAGGTCATGCGGCGTGAACCGTCCTGCAGGCGGCTGGCCTGCACAATCAGGTTCACAGCCGAGGAAATCTGGCTTCGCACCGCTTTGAGCGGCATTTCGATACCGGCCATCGCAATCATGTTTTCCAAACGGCTGACACCGTCACGGGCGGAGTTCGCGTGGATCGTGGTCATGGAGCCGTCGTGGCCGGTGTTCATGGCCTGCAACATGTCGATAACTTCTTCGCCGCGCGTCTCACCCACGATGATCCGGTCCGGGCGCATCCGCAGGGCGTTTTTCAAACAGTCGCGGGGGGAAACCTCACCCTTGCCTTCGACGTTGGGTGGGCGGCTTTCCATCCGGCCCACATGGGTCTGTTGCAGCTGAAGTTCCGCTGTATCCTCAATCGTCAGGATGCGTTCGGCGTTGTCGATGAACGACGACAGCGCGTTGAGCGTTGTTGTCTTACCAGAACCCGTACCACCCGACACGATCACGTTCAGGCGTGTCGCCACAGCGGCTTGCAAATAGGCCGCCATCTCTTCGGTGAAAGCACCGAAGTTGACCAGATCGTCGATGCCGAGTTTGTCTTTCTTAAACTTACGAATGGAGACGAGGCTGCCGTCCACCGCGACCGGCGGCACCATCGCGTTAAAGCGCGAACCATCCTGCAAACGGGCGTCCACATAAGGGTTGCTTTCGTCCACACGGCGTCCCACCGCGCTCACGATCTTGTCGATGATACGCAGGAGGTGGCGTTCGTCCTTGAACGTCACATCCGTCAGTTCCAGCTTACCGTCACGTTCCACAAAAATCTGTTGCGGGCCGTTCACCAGAATATCGTTGACCGTGCCATCTTTGAGCAATGTCTCAAGCGGGCCAAGGCCCGTCACCTCGTCATAAAGCTCCGCGTTGAGCGTCATGCGGTCTTCGCGGTTCAGGACAATCGCCTTTTCCGACAAGATCTCTGCCGAGATATCGTTGATCTCCTGTCGCAGATCCGATTCTGTCGCGTGTTCCAAAGCGGCAAGGTTGAGGTTGTCCAAGAGCGCGCGGTGCAGCTCCAGCTTGATGTCAGACATCCGCTGCTTGCGCTTGACCTCTTTGTCTTCAGGCGCTGCCGCTGCAGGCTTGAGGGCCTTGCGCATGGCCGCCTTGGGCTTTTCCACCTCAATCGACGTCACATTGTCGATGACCTCAACCTGCGGCTTGGGAGCGGCTGGCTTGGCCTCGGCCTTTTTGTACTTTGAAAACATATCTTGTTTCTTTCCCTGGCAGGATCAGGCCGCTTCGGCGTGATCGCCTTTGAGGTCGTGAATAGAGGCTGCCAGCTTGAGCAATTCCTTGCGCAGCGGGCTTTTCGGGGCGGAGTTGGCAAGCGGCAAACCATGGTCGTTGGCCTGCGTGATCGGCTTGCCGCCATCAGGCAGTTGCAGGTCAATCGAAATGCTGAGCGATTCCGCCATGCGCTTGACCCGGCCCTTGGCGTTCAGATCGGTGAACTTTGGCGCGCGGTTCAGCACGTAACGCAGCTTTTCCACCGGCAGTTCTTCTGACTGCAACGCGCGTTTGAAGCGCAGCGTGTTCTGTGCGGACCGCATGTCGAGCTCAAGCAGCGCAAAGTAGATATGCGCGTGGTTCAGCACAGCCTCGGACCATTGCACGAGGGTCGAAGGCATATCGACGACAACGTAATCGAACTGATTGCGCGCCATATCAAGAATGCGCGTCACGTCCTCCGAGGTGATCAGATCAAGCGGCAGCATCTCGCTGGGCGCCGTCAGCACGTGCAGGCGTTCTTCGTAGGTCAGCAAAGACTGACCAAAGATTTCCTCGTCCATGCCCTCAGTGTCTGAGAGCATTTCATAGACAACCTCGCGGCGAGGCAGGTCAAGGAAAGTGGCGACAGAGCCGAACTGCAGATCGAAGTCGAGCAGGCACACCGAAGGCGGGGCCTTCTTGTCTGCATTTGCCAATTCCCATGCCAGATTGACCGCCATCGTGGTGGAGCCTGTGCCGCCCGCCAAACCGTGCACAACAATCAGCGCGCCGTCTTTTTGCGCACCCGCCTTGAGTTGCGGTGCGTTTACGGCATCTGGAACGACTTCTTCATCGAGCTGTCGTACCCGGTCGATGGCTTGCGCCAACTCTCCTTCGGGCAGCGGGTAGGGGACAAATTCATCGGCACCCTGACGCAACAAGGAATGTAACGCGGCGGGGGTCACGTCTTCGGCGATCAGGATAACCTTGATGTCACGCGCCTTGGCCTGGGTGATGATCTCAGACATCAGAACCAGATTGTCCTCGTCCGTTTCATCCATTGCCAACGCGATAAATTCCATTGCCTGGGCCTCAGGCTGTCCGAAAAACGCAAGCGCTTCGGCAAATCCCAAGTCTCCCCAGCTTTCGCCAAGCGCCGATTCCATGTCTTCGATCAACAGATCGAAATTCTGAACGTCACGGCTGACGGTGCAGGCCACGATGGCGGCTGCTTCTGGTTGCGGCATTGTACTACTCATCGCCTTTATCCTTTGCTCACAATGACTTGGCAAAGGGGCTGTCTGCTTTTTAAGCGTGCAGGTTTGCCCCGGTGCGGTCATCCGTATCTGGTGGTTTCGCCAGACACATTGGTCCTATGGAGCAAGCTATCGCAGCCAAGTTAGGCGAGATTGGGGCCAAAAGGTTTCGATTGTTGGATATCTTGAAACGATCCTGCGCTGAGCCGGACATTGGAGAACAGTAAAATGTTGCACAAAAAAACCGCCCTGCCTTCGTTCAAGAAAGGGCAGGGCGGCTGGTTTTCGGCGTTGGATCTGGCGTCAGAGGGTCAGTTGACCTCGCCAAGCTCTGTTTCGGTCAGACGGCTGGGTGCGATGGCGCTTGAAACATAGTCGCGATAAATGATCTGCGCATATTTGCCATCCATTACGGTAGGATGACGCCCGACAAATCCGCTCACCTCTGTCACTGTGCGACGGTTACGGCGTTCACGCCCCTGTGTCACGATCAACGGCTGGGTCTCGCCGTAAGAAACAACAGCTTCAAGCCGGCTGCGGCTGATCCCAAGCGTGGAAAGGTATCTGACCACTGCATCGGCACGACGTTTGCCAAGACTGCGGTTATATTGATCCGACCCAACCGCGTCGGTATGGCCATACACGCGGAAGGTGATTTCCGGGAATTGCCTGATCCATCCGGCTTGCTGTTGCAACACCGCGCGCGCGTTTCCGTCAAGTTTCGCGGAATTGAAGCCAAATGTCACAGTGGACGCAACCTCAGCCGCAAATCGGTTCGCCATATCAAAGGTATATTGCCGCTCTCCGGTCATCACGAGCCGGTTGTTCAGCGTCGAGTTTCCGAAATAGCCGGTGTCCGCCAGCGCGCCCGCTTCGCGGTAAAACTGAGTATAGACCGGGTCAGAACTTTGCGCGCAGCCCAGAAGGGCCGCAAGTCCTGCGGTAACGCCAGCAATTTTCAGTTTTTTGCGCATGGGGGAATTCATATGATCAGTCCAGTACATACCCATATGAACCACCAAAGTCCTGTTTGGCAACCTCTCCGGCGGCCCCTTCTTGTGGGGCCGTCTTGGTTTCTGAGGTCTTACCAAAGAGGAACAGGTCCTTTTCGGAGGGTGGCGTAATACGGTCGGTGGGCAAGGCAAGCGCTTCGCCGCGTGTGGGGGTCACCAAATGCGCCGTTACAATGATTACCAGCTCCGTCTGGCTGCGCTGGTAATCCGCTGAGCGGAAGAGCGCGCCAAGCACCGGCACATCGCCGATCCATGGCAACTGGCTGGAGTTGTCGGTGAAGTCATCTGTCAGCAAACCCGCAATCGCAAAGCTCTCGCCGTCCCGCATTTCCACCGTTGAGGATGTCTCACGCCGGGTGAAAGCCGCAATTTCGAGGCCGTTACCAAGGTTGAGGCTGTTTGTCGGGTCAATCGCAGAGACCGCAGCTTTGAGTTCAAGGTTGATCAGGTCTTTGCCCACAACACGGGGAATAAAGGCCAGTTCAACGCCGAATGGCTTGTAGTCAACGGAAATACGGTTATCGACCTGCGCCAGCGGCACCGGATATTCGCCCCCCGCCAGGAAACGCGCCTCTTGGCCGGAAAGTGCCACGAGGTTGGGTTCCGCCAAAAAGCGGACAACGCCTTTTTGCTCAAGCGCCTCAAGCAGCAGGCCCACCTGAACGGAGCCTGCGTTAAATCCAAACAGAACAGCACCTGCGTTTGAGTTGGTCGCGGGCACAGTGCCGCCCAAAGATCCGGCAACGCCGCCGGATGTTGCGGTGGTTCCAGTACCGCCGTTCACGCCGGTGCTGCCACCGACGGTCCCGTTAAGGGCCAGCGAAGAACTGAGTGATTTCGATACGTTACGCTGCATTTCCGCAAAACGTACCTTCATCATGACCTGCTGAATGCCACCGACACTCATGAGGTTACTGACCCGCTCCGGCGCATATCGCTCAGCTAGATCAAGTGCGCGCTGCAAGCGCTGCACAGAAGAAACCACGCCTGACAGAACGATGCCATCGTTGGCCGTGCGGACTTCGATCTTCTCACCGGGGAGGATTTGGCGCAGGCGCTCTTTGAATTCGCTCACATCGGCGGCAACGCGCACATCGACGTTTGTGATCAGCTGCCCGCTGGCGTCCAAAAGGGTCAATGTGGTCAGACCGGGGGACTTGCCCAGAACGTAGATGGTCCGATCCGAGAGGGATGAGATGTCTGCGATGCCGGGGTTGGCGATGCTCAACTCTGCAAAGGGGATGTCGCTTTCGACGACCACTGCGCGATTCATGGGCACGGCCAGCTTTGCGTTCGCACCCTTTTTGACCACGCGCACCGTCTCTGCTTGCGCCGAGGAGGGGGCGAATGTAGCCAAAGGAACGGCACTCATCGTCAGCCCGACGAGGGCTGCTTTTAGGAATCTGTCGATTTTCATGTGACCTGCCTTTT
>JBGCDV010000016.1:0-27993 GCA_045105735.1 Sulfitobacter sp.
ATGGCCATGATAGGCGTGCATCACATCAACGATGTCTTCATGAGCGTGGCCGTGTTCTTCGATCTCGGCATGATGTTCCGCGACGATCTTTGCCAGTTCGGTGAAGTCATGGGTGACCGAACGAGAGTTCGCGGACAGGAGTATACCAACCGCCAATGCGATGGTGAGTAGTCCTCTCAGGTATCCCGCGATTGCCCGTGTCATTCTGCCTGCTCTGGTTGGTTTTGGTCAACTTATTTGCATTTTCACTTGCTTACGTCAAAAACCACGTTCCGACAATCAAGCAGTTGTTCTTGAAGCAGACGTTGCGCGGAAAGAGGCGAACGGCAGCCAAGTCCGCAGACTGTGCGTTGAAGTCGCTTAAAATGCTGCGCCTTGCACCGATGTCCGCAATGCGGGCGGCAGATGGCGCATTGAACGACACTGGTCAAAGGTAGCAAAGGCCGCCCTTTCTAAGGTGGGACGCCCGCTCAAGAAACATGCAGCGGCCAGCCTAATGGCAGCTGAGCCCCGCACCGTGAACTGGTTTTTGTGCTGCGCGCACACGCAGCGCGAAGATTGCGACAAGCGCAAAGAACCTCTTGCTGCATGCGACGGGATAGCCGGCCATTCGTGCACCGTGCAGCGAAGAAATCTCCCCCAATTTGCACAAGGCCGGACAAGCTACCATTTCGTTGTGGCTACGCGAATGACTGCTTTCGAGGGGGAGCAGCCCCAACAGGGATGTTCGCAAACCAACTCCAGAATTTGGTAAAAAGTTCAGTCAGAAATCGAATACAAGTGATCTCATTTGTAACAAGAATTGCACATTGTATTAAATTATTGTTTCATTTAACGTCGCATTATTCCATCTGAACCTCTTATTATTGGAGAGCGTCTTGCCCACAACAACGACACCAGTTGCGCCACAAAATTCACCGGAACAGCCCCTTCTGGACACACCCCAAATGGTGCGTCGTATTCTCGATCACATCGACAACAAAACCACTGATCTTGGCACGGAAACATGGAATGAACCGGTCGCGAACTATAAATCACAGGCGCGCTTAGACGCAGAGCTGGATCTCATTAAGAGCTCTTTCGTTGTGTTCTGTCCCAGCCTGGCTTTGGCGAAAACGGGCGATTACGTCGCTCGGTCCGCAGCGGGCGTGCCCTTGATCGCCGTGCGCGCCGAGGATGGCACAGCGAAAGTATTCCGAAACGCGTGCCGCCACCGCGGGGTGCGATTGGCCGGGGGTCATGGCTGCAAGCGTGTGCTGGTGTGTCCCTATCATGGGTGGGCCTATGCCTTGGATGGCCAGCTCAAGAACATTCCCCACGGCGGGGGCTTTCCCGAAGTCGACACGAAAACGAGCGGCCTGGTGCCCGTGCCAAGCAAAGAGATCAACGGTCTTGTGTATGTGGGTCAAGAGGCCCCCGATGCGGCAGCGTCGCCCCTTGATGCCATTCCCAATATTATCCCGGACAATTACGAACTTGTTGAAATCGAAGAGATGGATGTGGATGCCAATTGGAAGCTCTTCATCGAAAGCGCGCTTGAGGGCTATCATATCCGGTCCACGCACACGCAGACCTTCTTCCCGGTTCAGTATGACAACCTGACAGTTGTGGAAGGGTTTGGAGCGAACTCTCGGGTAACGTTCCCGTATCAGACCATCGAAAAACTCCGGACTAAACCGCACGAAGAATGGTCAACGGATGGACGCGTGACCCAGCTTTATCACCTGTTTCCAAACGTGATCGTGTCGACCTTTCCCAATTGCCTGCAAGTTGTGGTTCTGGAACCCCTTGGCTTGGAACGCACGCGCCAACATACCTATCTGCTTGGGCGTGTCGCGGAAGGGACGGATGCGCAGCGCAAAGCGCTCAGGGAGTCCATTTTGCAAGGTCAGGCATTTGCGAAAACCGGTGCCATTGAAGACCGCGAAGTCGTCATGTCCGCGCAACAAGGGCTGAACAGTGGTGCCAACGACCACCTGACTTTTGGACTGTTCGAGAGCGCAATCGGGCGGCTTCACGCTGGTCTAAAGCGCGCGCTTGGGTAATGTCTTTATGCTGTCAGATGTGAAACGGTCCAATCCTGATGATCGCCCAATTCTGGAACGACGCCCTACTGCAAAGCGGTTGATTCTGTCTCTACTCAGTCAGCCGAACATGTCGACCTTGACTCTTCGCCAACTGGTCGCTTGGGGAGAGTTGCTGGGCCAAAAGCCCGCAGCAATCCGTGTGACCGCTGGGCGATTGGTCAAAGAAGGGCTGCTCGAAACGGTTCGTCGAGGGGTCTATCGGATTGGCCCAGCCGGTATGGTGCTCAAAAACAAGGCGTCCGAATGGATGACTGCCCTTGACCAGATACGCGACTGGAAGGGGGGATGGCTGTGCGTTCACACCGCACATCTCAGCAAAGCCAACCGACGCATTGTACGCACCCGTGAACGTGCCTTTCGGTTGTTTGGGTTCAAAGAGCTGGTCGATGGGGTTTGGATCAGACCTGACAATCTGGCGCAGACGGCCACAGAGATGTACGCAGCGCTTTGCCAGCTTGGTTTGGAGCCAGATGTGGTGCTGTTGCGCTCAGATGTAATTGCGCATGGGCGGGGGCATGACCCCTTAAGTCTATGGGCTGGTGACGCCTTGAATGCGGGGTATGACAAGGGCATTGAGTTGCTTCACCGCAGCGAACTAGAGCTGAAGGGGCAGGACCTGCGCAGTGTCACGCGGGAAACGTTCCTGATCGGTGAACATGTGATCCGGCAGATAAACGCAGACCCTCTTTTGCCAGCAAACTGCATTGATGCGTCCAAACGCGGAAACCTGGTTCAGGCGATGAAACAGTACAGCGCATTTTGCCATCCCCAGTGGGCCGCGTTTTTGGCCCAGTCCGAATAGAGCTACCCACCTTCGCAACAAGGCGTTCACCGTGCTGCGGCTCGCCCAAAACGATCGACGAGATGGCTGGTTGGTTGGTGCTGGAGCCGAAACCCCAGACGCCGCGCTTTGTGCCAAAGTCAGCTTTACCTAGCTGACATCGCAGTCATCACTGATCCAAGGCCGCACACCCGCGGACCGATGCAACGAACAGCTCCATACCCGCCAAAGGCCAGCGCCTTTTGCTGAACCTAGTCTTTTGCGCCCCCTTCAATAACGTCTCCGCAGAAAGCCTGCCGTACGTATTTGCGGCCTTTGGACTGGCCCCTGTGATCAGTCGTCGGTCGAGATGGCATGATGCGTCCGCTTTGGTGTTCGTGATCTGCGCACCCAATGCGGTCAGTTTCTCACACACGCACCACGGCATTGGCCCCGCCGTCATAGTCCGTCGTAAAGGATGTACCGAGTTTGACCGCCAAAGGTGACGGGCTGAACGCGCCGTCGCTGGTCGGGTTTGGCGGCGCGCACAATAACCTGCAGGAGGCCCGTATCAGTTGATCTCAGTGACAATAGTGTCTCGGGATTTGCGTACTTTGCCCATCGGCAGCAACCAATCCCCTGCTTCGTCGCGGTAGCCAAGCGGCAACAGGACAACGGAGCGCAAGCCGCGTTCTTTCAAGCCAAGAATGGCATCAACGGCGGCAGGGTCAAACCCTTCCATCGGCGTGCTGTCGACTTCCTGTTCAGCCGCAGCCACCAGTGCAATGCCCAAAGCAATATAGGCTTGGCGCGCTGCATGGGCATAGTTTACCTCGGCGTCGCGCGGCACATAATTGGCCTTTAGATTATCATAATAGGCATGCAGCATTGGCAGATCGCCCCGCGCCTCAATGTTCAGATCAACAACCGCATCAATGCGGTCTGCTGTGTAATTGTCCCATGCTGCGAACACTAACAGGTGTGACCCATCGGTGATCTGTGCCTGCCCGCCTGCAGCCTCAGTGATCTGCTTGCGGACATCCGGGTTGGTGACAACAAACAGCTCAAAGGGTTGCGTCCCGCTGGAAGTCGGGGCCATGCGGATAGCCTCAACAATGGCGTCGACTTTATTCTGCGGCACAGGCTGTGCTGGGTCCATTTTCTTTGTTGCATAGCGCCAGTTGAGAAGGTCGTTGAGTGGTTTGGCTGTCATCTGTCATGTCCTATTGTCAGCACCCCAAAGGGCAGTATATATTTGTTACTGACTATCTATTGTGTACTAATGCGCCCCGCAAGAAGGCACATTTTTGAACCTTGGTTACACAGAGGGAACCACCATGTTGGACAACGACCAATGCCCGGACTGCAAGCGCATCAATGAAGTGCTTTCACGGGTTGGCGACAGGTGGAGCGTGCTTGTCGTGATCTCGCTCGCGCAATACGGGACGCTGCGGTTCAATGAACTCAAGCGCAATTTGGGCATTTCACAACGGATGCTTAGTCTGACGTTAAAGGAGCTTGAACGCGACGGACTTGTGAACCGCACCTACCATCCAACCATCCCGCCAAAGGTTGAATATAACCTCACCGAGATGGGGAAATCGTTTCGGGAGCCTGTAAGCGCTTTGGGGTATTGGGCGCTGGACAACCTTGCCAAGATTGATGCCGCCCGCGCCGCGTATGACGACAGCCCAAAGGCGTAAGAAGTGCGGCCCCGCCTGATTCTTGGCGGAACCACAAAAACTGTCAGCTTGTGTGCTGAGAGAGGCGTTCCAGCAACGCTTCTGGGTGCTTGTTAAAGTACTGATAGCCATCAAAACGAATACCCGTCCCGGAAGGTGTCGCCCGATCAGGGCCGTTCCAGACAATGTCATCGGGCGTTGGCGTGGCTTCCATGATCTCCTGAATGTCGTTTTGCCCCGTTTCGGTGTAGAACATGTAAACGTCCTTTTCCACCTGCGCATAAAGCACGGGTAAGGTTAGGCCGGGTTAGTACCCAAGCGCTTCTGCAAAGCCAAAGCCGAACTTTTCCCACTGTATGTCCAGCGCCCGATCCACAAGATCGACCCCGGTCTTCGCGCGAAAGAAGCGGTGGGAGGTGGCATTGTTGGGCTATGTCGCCTTTGCCCAGCGTAATCCGGCTCTCTACCCGCTGACGTTCTCAAGGAACCGTTGGGTGAATGACGATCCTGACCTCATGCGGGAGGTCGAGGCATGCTTTACTATTCTTGCCAGTATTTCGGCAGAGTTATGTTGATCTACGGGCAGCGTCGTCAAAAAGAACGGCAAGGGTCAGGTCGCCCTATGGAGCCTTGTGCATGGCTTTGCGAAATTGGTCACAGCGGGGCGATTCAAAAAGGAAAATGTGAAAGGCCTGTCCATTTTCGATGTTTTGCCGACAATCCAACCAGTGAGTTGACCATACTCTGGCGATACGTTTGATTGCGCCAAGCGGTCATTCGTGCCGCTGCGACGAAAGCTCACTTTCTCCCGCAGAGCCGCCCTCTACTCCAACCCCACCGACTGCTTCAACCGGGACCGATAGATAAACCGGTTCTCCCCCAAGTGCCAATTGTTGGACGCGATCAGAGTGCCCTCATCTGTCTCGTAGCGTCGCAGAATCCGCAAACAGGCTGTTCCTACGGGCATCTGCAAGGCTTCTGCAACGTCCGTCGGCATCGCAACAGCCTGAATTTCCTGCACCATGTCGGTCACGCGCTGCCCGGTCTGCTCCTCAAGAAACGCGTAAAACGGCGGGCTTCGATCAGCAAGCTGCGGGGCGAAACCGGCCAGATCAGGCGGCAGAAAGCTGTCGATTAACGCCAGTGGCCCGCTTGTTGGTTCTTCAAACCGCAAGCCCCGCTGACAAGTCCACTCTTCACCTGCTTTGGCCCCGAGACGGGCAGCCTGATCTTCATCCAACACCACCGGAGCCACGGACAGGCGTCGATAACTGGTTGTCTGCGCAAATTGCATCAAATCGTCCATTGACTGATAGCTTTGCAGAAAAACACCTTCGGCACGCTGGCGGATCACGGTCGAGCCTGACCCCTGCCGCCGCGCCACGAGGCCTTCGGCCTGCAACCGGCGTAACGCTTCGCGGATGGTGAAACGACTGGCGTCAAACTCGCTGCAGAACTCGGCCTCGCTGGGAAGGGAACTGCCCACGGCGTAGGTGCCTTTGGTAATCCGATCCCGCACCATGTCGAGGATCGCCAGGTACCGCGCTGTCTTGCCACGTGATTTCCCAGTGCCCGTCATCAATGCTCCAATAGCAATTTCCCAAAACCCGCCACGCGGTCATTGATCCCTGCTTGCCGCAAGGCCCACCAATACGTCGCCGTATTAATCGCAATCACCGGCTTGTCGAGCCAAAATTCAGCGATCCCCGCCAACCGGGCAAAGGCAAGATTGGTGCCAACCTGCACAATTGCATCTACGTCGGTTCCGTTCAGATCAATCACTGCGTCGCGCAACGTGGCCTCGCTCTCATGCGCGATCAGCATCGGGCTTTTGCATTTGAGGCCCGTCAGGCGCACAACTTCAACCCCGCAATCGGCAAAGAAACGACGCACCTGCGTATCGCCCACGGGCATGTAAGGCGTGAGGACAGCAATCCGTTTGATCCCCCCATAAGCGTCAAGTGCCGCGCGGCAGGCATCAGACCCCATAGCCACAGGCACCCCTGCCCGTGCTGAGACCTCGCGCTCCAGCTTCAGTGATCCTTCCAGCCCGTCCCAGAATGTCTCAGCGGACATGCCCATGATCAGTGCGCCAGGGCTGCAGGTGATCACTTGATCCACCGCATTCAGAGTCTCCGCGCGGATGTCTTCTAACAACTTCTCAAAATCCGCGTCCGAATTCACTGGATTGTCCGGAATATGGATGCGGCCAAAATGGTTCGTCACGCCTGCGGGTCGCATATCGTCATACTCCGGCTGGACCGAGGTATTGGTCGAAGGCGCGATCACGCCAAACTTCATGCGAAAACCAAGGCTGTCGGGCATGTTATTGCACTGCCTCAAGATCACGCAGCGACTGGATCATGGAGGAGCGCATGACGTAGTCCTTGTGGCGTTTCGGATCGGCCACAATGGCGCGCAGATCATCGTGAAAGGCCGCGCGCTCCGCCGGGTCCGTCGCGTTCAACATCTGACGATTGCGCAACGCCTGTGCCTGCACCGTTTCAATCGCCACCTTGCGGCGTTGACGTTCAAAGCGGTGGGTCAAAGATAGGTCCGCCCCGTGCCAGACATCGTGCAGTTTCTCCGTCAGGTTCACCGCATCATGGATACCACCATTCATGCCCATGCCGCCCAGTGGGTTGTTGAGGTGAGCAGCATCGCCAACCAAAAATATCCGCCCGTCAAGGTATTTATCTGCAACCCGTTCATGCACACGGTACGCTGTTTTGTGCGCCACTTCGTATGGTTTTTCACTGGGAACCACCTCTTGCAAACGCCGTTCCACATTTGCGGGATCAAGAACCTGTTCGTCCGTTTGATTGGGGTCCGTGGGCAACAATACACGCCACAGGGACGGGGTACGCAACAAGACCAGCCACTCTTCTGGGTCCGAAACATAGGCAATCTCCGCCAAGTCCGGAATCGCTTCGTGATACGGGAAGTGTGTCGAGAGTGAGAGGAAAATCTCCGGTATCGTGAGCCCTTCAAAGCTCGCACCAATGCTCTTGCGCACAACCGAGCGCGCGCCATCGGCACCAATCAGATAACGTCCACGGAACGTTTCACGCGTCCCATCCTTGCGCTCCGTGTCCACCTCAACTCCCGTCTCATCCTGTCGCACGACTTGCGCACGAATGTCGGTGATCAGGGTGCCGGCCTCATGTTCATCCACCAGCTTTCGGACCGCACGGGTCAGCTTCCATTGCTCGCATTGCAAGCGGTAAGGGTGGGCTGTTTCGCCCTCCAAACGCCCCAAGTCAAAGGTCGCAACCACGCCGTTCTTGCGGTCACGAAACTGCCAATGGGGGCAAATTAACCCCTGATCCACCAATGTTTGCGCAACACCAAGCCGATCCAGCATGTCCAATGTTGGTGGATGGAACGTTGAGGCCCGCAAATCTTCGGCCAGATCGGCAGTCGCTTCCAGCAGCAACACCGGAATGCCCTTGTCGAGCAAAGACGCCGCAGCGACGAGCCCGACCGGCCCGGCCCCGACGATGATTACCCTGTCGTTGATGTATGCCATTTTCCGACCCCTCCAAACTGCTTCGTTGCCTCACGCTAAATTCATTGTAGCGCTTAAGAAAGCGAAAATTGTCTGGACAAGTTGAAGCAACTCCGGAACCATGCCTAAAAACGGGGGGAGACCACAATGCTTATCGTTCAGCAAATCCTGAATGGCTTAATGCTGGGAAGCATCTATGTCGGTGTTGCTGTGGCTTTCACACTGACCATCGGCATTCTGAACTTTCTCAATTTCACGATACCCGTGCTGTTTATGCTCTCTGGCATGATCGGTTGGTCCCTGTCATTTTACGGTCTGCCCTTTGGGTTAAGCGAACCCCTCGGCTGGCTGCCTGCCCTTGGGATTGGTGTGCTTTGCGCGATTTTCGCGTCCTTGATCGTAGAACGTTTCACCTATCGCTACTTCAAAGCCAAACACGGAGACGCCACCGAACACGCAATCCCATTGGTGTCCTCGCTTGGGTTTCTGCTGATATTTGAATACATGATCCTGATTGCCCATGGATCAGATGCGCGCGGGTTTCATACGCCCTTTGCAGATATGAACTGGCGGTTTGCGGGGCTCGTGATCTCCATCCCTCAATTCGTCAGCTTGATTGTGTCTTTAGCGATCGTCGCGGGTCTATCCCTGCTCCTAACCCGTACAAAACTAGGCCGCGCCTTGCGCGCCACCGCGGAAAACCCTGACGCCGCCGTGTTAATGGGTGTGGAAGTCAACCGCATTGTGCCGGTGGTTTTTGTTTTGACGGGGCTGTTCTGCGGCCTCGCCGGAGCGCTGTTTGCGATCAACTACAGCGAGGTTTCGCCCTACATGGGCGATCAGGTTGGCACAAAGGCGATTGCAGGCATGGTGCTGGGCGGGCTTGGTTCCGTTTGGGGGGCGATCTTTGGCGGGCTCATCGTTGGCCTGACCGAGACGCTCTCGATCTACTTCTTTGGTGCCACCTCCGCACAGGTCACGGTTTGGGGCTTGCTGTTGGTGCTCCTCCTCTTTCGTCCCCAAGGCCTGTTTGGCCACAACGCCATCGGCAAAGGTAAGTTCTGATGTCGGGGTACATGTCAGGCCTGATCGCGATCCTTGGGATCAATGTGATCTTTGCCTATGGCATCTACGTGACCGCCGCCGCCGGGCAGCTGAACCTTGGCGGGGCAGGTTTTCAAGCCATCGGAGCCTATGCCTGCGCGCTGCTGTCCGCGACTTACGGTGTGCCGATTTTCTGGACGATGATTTTGTCGACCCTTGTAGGTGCAGCCATTGGTTTTCTCATCGCCTTCCCTATCCTCAGAACGCGCGGGGTTTACATGGTGCTTGCCACCTTTGCCTTTGCCGAGGTCGTGGTCGGGATCATCCTGAATTCTGAGCTGCTGGGTGGCTCCATGGGGCTGATCATGGGGGACTATCTGGAATGGCAGGCGATCCTGTGGACCACCATCGGCGTTGTGATCTTTGTCTTTTACCTGATGTCCACGCCCATCGGCTTAGCAATGCGGGCCGTGCATGATGATGAACCCGTGGCCGCTTTGATGGGCGTCAACAACCGCGCCATTCAGGTTGGTGCCTTTGCACTGGGCGGTGCGCTGGCAGGACTGTCCGGCGCACTTTACGCTTACTATTTTGGCTTCGTGGAGGTGCAATACTTCAACGCCTTCCTCTCCATCTTCGTCCTGCTCTATGTGCTGATCGGCGGCACCCAAACCGCATGGGGACCGCTGGTTGGCGCGACGTTCTTCACTCTCATCCCTGAGGCCCTGCGGATGGGCGAAGACTGGCGTTTCCTGATCTTTGGCGTGCTGATTGTTGTGATGATGATCATCCGTCCCGAAGGAATCGTGACCCGCGACGCGCTGGACCGTCTATGGCTAAAACTCTCCCCCGGTGCGCGCAATGGCTGATCCTATCCTTTCTTTACGCAACGTCGACAAGAACTTTGGCGGGATCGAGGTCTTGCGGGATGTCTCCTTTGACGTGGCTTCGGGCGCGCGCCACGCGTTGATCGGACCAAATGGCGCAGGCAAGACCACACTCTTCAACGTGATCTCAGGCGTCTACACCCCCAATAGCGGCACGATCCATCTGCAGGGCCATAACCTTGCCGGGGTGCCTTCGCGCAAGCGGATCAGCCTTGGTATGGCCCGCAGTTTTCAGAACATCCGCCTGATGCCACATCTGTCGGTGGTGGAAAACGTCATGCTGGGCCAACACGCCCGCCCCGGTGTGCTACGCCTGTTCCGCCCTGTCGGCATGATGCCCCGCACGCGCGAGCGCACCGAGGCGTTGGAGTTGCTGCATGCCTTTGGCCTTGATCCCCATCGCGGGCAGGTTGTGGGCAATCTACCTTACGGCGTGCGCAAAAAAATCGAAGTGGTGCGCGCGTTGATGGCCAATCCAAAACTGCTGCTTCTGGATGAACCTGCTGCTGGATTAAACGCCTCAGAAACTGCTGCCCTGCGTGATTTCCTGATGGAAGTGTCGGAGCGCGGCGTCTCCCTGCTGGTGGTTGAGCACGACATGCCTTTTGTAAATGCGCTCTGCGAGCACGTCACGGTCATGAACTTTGGCGAACGTATATATGATGGCCCTGCAAGTGGTGTGCGCGAAAGCCAAGCCGTCCTTGAGGCCTATCTGGGTGGTGACACGGGAGAGACCGATGCTGCTTGAGGTCGACGCCTTGGACGTGCGCTACGCCACCAACCACGCGGTAAACGGCGTCAGCCTAAACGTAGATGCCGGAGAGATCGTGACCGTTTTAGGGGCCAATGGGGCGGGCAAGTCGTCCTTGCTCAAAGCGATTATGGGAGCTGTGCCTGCTGCGGGTGGCAAGATAAAGTTCGACGGCCAAGACATCACCAACAAAGGATCCTCAGCGCGCGTCAAGTCGGGGCTGATCCTGGTCCCTGAGGGACGTCAGATTTTCGTCAGCCTGACGGTCGAAGAAAACCTGCTGATGGGGGCTTACACACGCACGGACGGGGATGTCGCCAAAGACGCCGAAGCCGTTTTTGACCGCTTCCCCAACCTTGCAGCACGGCGCGACTCCTCTGCCTCGGTCCTGTCAGGGGGCGAACAACAAATGCTCGCTGTGGGCCGAGCCCTGTTGTCACGCCCACGCCTGATGATGCTGGATGAACCCTCGCTGGGACTGTCCCCTATTCTGGTCGCGCAACTGTTCGCGCTGATCAAGGAACTGAACCAAGACGGGTTGTCGATTTTGCTGGTCGAGCAGAACACACACATGGCGTTGAAGCTATCGCAGCGCGGCTACGTGCTGGAACTGGGCGCGGTCCGCGCCAGCGGTCCTGCACAGGAACTGGCAAGCGATCCAAGATTGGCAGAGGCCTATCTGGGAACTGCCGAATAGAGAATAGAATGCCAATAAAACAAGGGAGAAAAAGATATGAAACTGATTAAGAACCTATTGGCGGTGAGTGCCGCTGCCTTACTCAGCGTCGGCACCGCAGCCGCGCAAGAGACGCTGAAAATCGGGCACATCATTGTCACCTCCGGCCCGCTCAAAGGCCCCGGTGAACCCTCAATAGCCGCCGTCGACCTCGCCATCGAGAAAATCAACGGCAGTGGCGGCGTGAACGGCAAGATGATTGAGGTCATCCGCTTTGACAGCGCCTCTGACCCCAAGCAGGCCGCACTGGGTGCGCGCAAACTGGCCAAAGACGATGGCGTGATCGCGATCCTGGGGCCGTTTTCCTCGGGTGAGGCGGCCGTGGCTTTCAACGTGGCTGAGCGTGAGAAAATTGTGATGATGTCCAATGCCTCTTCCGCCCCCGGTCTGACCGATGGCAAAGAATGGGCATGGCGCCTGACAGAGGACGAAGGCAAGCAATTCGCGCGCCTTTTGAAAACCCTGCAGGACCGCGACGTACCTCGGGAAAAGGCTGAAATCGTTTATGTCTCTGACGAGCGTATCGCGAACATTGTTGGCACGAAGCTTTACCCTGCCCTGATGGGCAAGTTTGGCATCAGCCATGGTGAGCCTGTAGCGATCACCTACAAGAGCTTTGACTTGGCTCCACAGATTGCCCCTGTCGTTGCCACACAGCCTGACCTTGTCGCGGTCGCTGGCCTTCCCGAAAACGCCGCCAAGACAATCCGAGAACTTAAGCGTCAAGGCTTCAATGGCACGATGATCGGTTCTCAGATTTTCTCTGACCCGAACATTCTGGAGCTGTTTGGTGATCTCGCTGAAGGTACCACCTTTATGGCCGGCTTCCACAAGGATAGCTCTCCTGCGGCCACTGAGTTCGACACCGCGTTCATCGCCGAAAACGAGTCCCGTGGCATCCGCAAACTGGGCGCACACCACACAGACGCACAAAGCTATGATGCGATGTTCCTGTTCGCGCAGGTGATGAAAGAGCAAGGCATTACAGGCGATCCCGCCAAGCTGGCCGAGGAACGCACAGCGTTTCGCGATGGTCTGAAAACCGTCAGTTTTTCGGGTATCCTTGGCGACAATCTCTGCTTTAGCGGCACGGATGCCGAGCTGCCCGGCTATGTTATCACCATCAAAGATGGGGCCTGGACGTTGCTCGATACCCATGCAGCGGACAGCTGTAACTAGTCACTGAACCTCTGATCCGGTCCTGTTCGCGGGGCCGGATCTATGCGTGGCAAGATGCAGCGCAATCACCGCAGCCCCCAGAATTGAGGCGGCAAGCGTGAGCGCTGACATCGCAAACGACCCATGCGGCAGCAACGCACCAACCCCCAATATCAGAACCATCAATCGCTCTGGATTGCTTAACGTCCGGCGTCCAAACCCGAGCAACGCTGCCGTGACCAGTGGAATGGCCACCAGCGTGCTTGCCGTGACCCAAACCACATCCAACCACGCCCCCTGCATCAGCATCGCGGGCTGGTAGACAAAGATGAACGGCAGGATAAACGCGATCCATCCAAACCGGACGGCAGCTACCGCCGTGGGCATCGCCCGTGCCCCTGCCACGGAAGCCGCGGCAAAGGCGGCTAGCGCCACCGGCGGGGTAATCATCGACAGCAGGCCAAAGTAAAAGACAAAGAAATGCGCCTCAAGCGCGCCAATGCCCAATTGCACCAAGGGGGGCGCGGCAAGTGTGGCAAGCAGTAGATAGACGCCGGTGGTTGGCAGCCCCATACCCAGCAGGATCGACACGCACGCGGTGAGGATCAGCAGCAACAGCAAAGATCCTTTGCCCAATTGCAGCAGGAAAAACGACAGTCCAAAGGACAAACCGGAACTCGACAGCAATCCAATGATCATGCCCGCAACAGCACAGACAAGCAGGATCTGTGCTGAGGCTTCTCCGGCTGTTACCAATGCGCTGCCAACATCGCGCAGCGTTATCCTTCCAGCGCCCGCAAGGTTCAGCAGACCGATTCCAATCAGCACAAGAGAAGCCCAAGCAACCGCCTTCCCCGGTGGCGCGTTAAACCAAAACAGACCGCCCAGCAGCACCGCCATCGGCACGATCACCACAGCGGCATGCGGCAGGATGACCGACCACGCCTTGGCGCGGCTGTCATCACCTGCGCCCAGATTGTCGCGCTCTGCCATCAGGCCAATTTGCAGATAAACTGCGTAGAAATAGAATATTGCCGGCAACAGCGCGGCCAGAATGATCTGGCGATAAGGCATCTGCAGAAACTCCGCCATCAAGAAGGCGGCAGCGCCCAACACCGGTGGCATGATCTGCCCGCCGGTGGAGGCCACAGCTTCAATCGCGCCCGCACGTTCCGGGCTGAACCCTGCACGGCGCATCGCCGGAATCGTGATGACCCCCGTGGACATCACGTTGGAAACTGCTGAGCCGGAAATGGACCCCATGAAGCCAGACGCAATCACCGCCATCTTAGCCGTGGCTCCCTGCCGTTCTCCGGCAAGCTTGCGCGCCGCATCGGTCAACACCTCTGCCCCGCCTGTGATCAGCAGGATGCGGCCAAACAGGATGAACAACACGACGATGAACGCCGCCACCTGCAAAGGTGCGCCCAGCGTTGCAGTGCTGTCCGTACCAATGAAACGGAGGATATCCGCCGCTGGAATTGGCCGCCCCTCCAGCTTGCCGGGTGCCAAGTTGGAAAACAGTGCGTAAAGCACCAGCACGCCAAGGATAATGATTAGGCTCCACCCTGCCACACGGCGCAGGGCTTCGACGCCAACGACGAGGACGCCGATCCCAAGGATCAGCGATTCAGCAGGGTGGAAAAACGCGCCCTCTGACAATACCGGAAAGCGAATGAACAGATGCAGCGCGATCCAGACGGCGACCAATGACAATACGGTACTCAGCGCTGATCGCCCATTCATCAAAGCAATCGCGGCAGCAAGGCCAAACAACAGCCCCGCAATCTGTTCAGGATACAGCAACCATCCCGCCATCTGGGCCACATCCAGCGCCCAGATCAGCGGAATGACCGACACCAGCGCACAAAGCGCGGACCGCGCCCGATCGAGCGGCATCGATTGCCTCAGATCAACCTCCGGACCGCGCTTTGTGAAAGGCTGCGGCGGCAGGGTGATACTCTAGATCAGACATCTTCCCCAAACCCGCTGGATCATACTCACGCCACAAAGGGCTGGTCGCTTTCAAGGCGTCCTGTCCTTCCGCAAGTGCCGTCAGAACAGCGGTGACGGCCTCATTCGCCACGTCCTTGTGCGCGAACAAGAGATAATCATAAGCAATCACGCTGGTACCATCTGCCAAACCGGGTAAATCCGCATTCGCAGGGATTTGCGCAATGGTCGCGCCGGGCAGAATATCTGCGATCTTGGGCTCCGCCGCAGTTGCAAAGGGGATAAAGGAAATCTCACCCACAGCCGCCTGAATATCATAGGTTGGTTTGGACCCGGTCGCAGCGATGGAGATATCTGTCTGGCCTTGCTTCACTGCGTCAAACATGCGCGGGAAATTGGCGATTGGGACTTCGGTAACGTCAGCATAACTCAGATCACCGGCATTTAACGCCGCACGGATAACGAAATCGCCCAAGGATCCATCCGGAAAACGCGGCACACGTTTGCCGGCAAGGTCAGCATACCCTTCGATGCCCAGGCTCTTGGGCGCAAGAATGCCCGGCTTGAACGGGAACAACGTGGCTACCACACGCAAATCGGGATTGGGCTCAGACGACATGCCCGTGCCTTGCACGGCATAGAATGTCTGTGGGTAATTCGCGATGCCAAACTCCAGCCGCCCAGCATTCACCAGCGGAATATACTGCGATGTATTCGCTGACACCTGAGGGCGCATCTGCACCTCGCCTGCTTCTGACACGACACTGGCGATGGCGTTTGCGATTTGCGCTGTCGCCCCGCCTTTTGTGGTACCCAGACCCACGGTCTGCGCGCTTAAGGGCAAACTAAACAATGCTGCGCCAATGACGCCAAGGCTGGTGGCTTTGATGGATGTCCACATGGTCGATCCTCCTGTCGGATTGTTGGTGAACCGCTCTGGCATCTGTGCTTGGGCGTCTCACTTGTCATTTTTTCGATTTTAACATCCTATAGAGGAAATTTGTCCGGACAAGAGGATTCCCATGCCCACATCTCATCGAAATCTAGCCGTACTGGGCGGCGCTGGAGGGATTGGCCGTGCGTTGGTTCGGCGTGCAGTAGCGGAAGGCTGGGACGTCACTGTAATGGACTTGCCCGCCTCGCTGGAACGCCATGCCCCGCCTGTCGGGGTCAAGGCCGTTGCGATTGACCTTACCAATGAAGTCAGCGTGAAATCCGCATTTGACGGCTTGGGCCCGATTGATGGCTTCGTCAATCTCGCCGGTTATATGACGGGCATGCGTGCCTTGGAAGAAACCGACGCCGCCGAGTTTGACGAAGCCATGTCCGGGAATTTTCGCGGCGCCTATCTGGCCGCAATGGCAGCGCTCCCCTGCCTGCGCGCCTCAGGAAATGGCGCGATGGTCAACATTGTCTCAGGCCTCGCCGCCAATGTGCGCCCGGGCTACGGCCTTTACGGAGCGTCCAAAGCGGCGATGGTGCATCTGACCAAAACACTCGCAATGGAGGCCGCGCCCAAGATCCGCGTCAATGCAGTAGGACCGGCGGCCGTTGATACCGCCTTTCTACGGGGTGGCACAGGGCGTTCAGATGAGGATGTGCCAAGCCATCTGAACATGGAGGCCTATATCTCCATGACCCCTCTCGCCCGCATGGCGGAAGCGGATGATATCGTTGGCCCAATCATGTTCCTGCTGGGTCCGGATAGCGGGTTCATGACAGGGCAAACGCTTTGGGTAAACGGTGGGGGGTATATGCCGTGAGTGCGGATGCATCGGTGAAAGGCCGGGTTGTTCTGATCACGGGCGGTGCGCGCGGATTGGGCCGCGAAATGGCGCTGGCATTGGCGGGGTCAGGCGCGCGCCTGTGTGTGACCGGGGCAAGTGATACGCCACAGCTACACGAAACCTCGCGTGATCTTGCGAAGTTGGCTGGGCAGGATAACGTCCTGTCATTGGCAGCAGATGTCGCCAACCCCGCAGATGTAAAGCGAACAGTTCAGGCCTGTCTCAGCAGCTTTGGACGCATCGACGTGCTGGTGAACAACGCAGGGCGGGGCATGCGGCTAATTTCGGAGACATTCAACACAAAGCCCGCCAAGTTTTGGCAGGCTGACCCCGATGCTTGGCACAAGATTGTGGACATCAACACCAATGGTCCCTTCTTGATGGCGCACGCCGTTGCCCCGCATATGATCAACGCGGGCTTTGGCAAGATCATCAACATCTCCACCTCAGACCAAACCATGGTGCGCACAGGGTTTTCCCCCTACGGCCCCTCCAAAGCGTTTCTGGAGGCTGCGTCGCGTGTTTGGGCGCAAGATTTGGTGGGCACAGGAGTTGACGTGAATGTCCTCCTGCCCGGCGGTGCGGCGGATACGGACCTACTGCCCCCCTCCCCCAACAAAAAGGGTGCAGATGGCAACTTGCTGTCTCCCGCCGTGATGCGCGACGCGATGCTGTGGCTTGCCTCGGATGCCTCAAATGGCCAGACTGGAGGGCGCTATATCGGGCGCCTTTGGGATGGTCCGGATGCGGCGCGTGACGCACATGTCGATAAACCCAGCATTATGTGAGGTACAGATGACCACGCTAACCCTTGATGATTTGCAAATCACTGGCCTGACCGATCTGGACCGCTTTGATGTGCCTCTCAAAACGCTCTTGCCGGATGCCGACCCGGAGACCCTGAAAGGGATTGACTGGCTTGACCCCGAAACGCTGTCCGACGGCATGCTGCACCTTAAAATCCGATCTTGGTTGTTGCGACTAAACGGGCGCGTGATCCTCATCGATACCTGCGTGGGTGCGCACAAAGAACGCCCGGATTGGGCCGATTGGCATCGCCGCGATGGCGCAGCGTGGCTGGCGGCCCTTGCGGCCGAAGGGTTGAGCCCGGAAGACATCGACATCGTGATGTGTACCCATCTGCATGCGGATCACGTGGGGTGGAACACTCAATTGTTGGATGGGCGCTGGGTGCCGACCTTTCCAAATGCCCGCTACGTTTGTGCGCGCACCGAATATGAGTTTTGGGCGCAAATGGCGGCAGGGTCGGATGACAAGCATGGATCGTTTGCAGACAGTGTGCTGCCCGTGATGGAAGCTGGCAAGATGGACCTTGTTGATGACGGCTGGGAGCTGGCAAACGGCTTGGAAATGCACGCCTCCCCCGGTCATTCACCAGGCCATATGTGCGTCCACGCCCGCCACGGACGCGGTGCCACATTCGCTGGCGACGCAATCCATTCACCCGTGCAACTGGCCTGCCCTGAGCTGTCCAGCGCATTTTGTAATGATCCGGATCAAGCCCGCAGATCCCGTATGCAATTGTTAGAGGACATTGCGGGCAGCGACCGTTTGCTGATCCCCGCCCATTTCCCCAACCCCGGCTGGATCAACGTGGATCACGACGGCGACGGCTTCAAACCTCGGTGATGAAATGAAGTTTGGCACCGCTCAAGCCAGAGACGAAGATGCGATGCTTGTGCGGGGTGAGGGGTGCTATGCGGGCGATCGAAACCCGAAAGGCACTTTGTGGATGCATGTCTTGCGCTCTGATTTTGCTGCGGGCCGCATCACAGCAGTGGACACCTTAAACGCTGAGACCATGCCGGGTGTCAAACTGGTCCTTACAGGCAAAGCGATAAAGAACGCCGGAATCAAACCCTTCCCGGTCCGCTTCATCCCCCCGGGTCAAACCATTGACGCCCCACCCGTCTGGCCGCTGGCACAGACACATGTGCGTTATGCCGGAGAGCCCATCGCCGCCGTGATCGCAGAGACCCAAGCACAGGCCATGGACGCAGCCGAAGCCGTGATCATAGAGATTGAAGAAACTGCAGCCGTCATTGACCCAGAAGCCGCTGACGCACAGGATGCCCCTACAATTTGGCCCGAAGGCAACCGCATCTTTACGTTGGATCAAGGCGATTATGCAGCGTACCAAGATGCCCGCGAACAAGCTGCACACGTCATCAACGCCCAGATCGACATTAGCCGCGTGACAGCTGTCTCGATGGAGCCACGCAACGCCTTAGCCACACCAGAAAACGGCAAACTTAGCCTCCATACAGGCACACAAGCGCCTCATCGGGTCCGTGCTGAGATGGCTCATGTCTTGGACATTCCAGAGGAATCTCTGATCGTGCGCTCCCGTGACGTGGGCGGCTCCTTTGGGATGCGCAACGGAGCTTATCCCGAAGACGCTTTGCTGCTGTTGGCTGCCAAAACACTGAACGTTCCCATCCGCTGGACCGCCACACGCGGAGAGGGGTTCTTGTCCGACACGCACTCACGGCCGCAATCGCTGGATGTGACTCTAACACTAGACAACGACCTTCGCTTTACAGCGCTTCATGTAGATGGCTATGCCCCGGTTGGCGCTTATGTCGGCCCCATGTCCATGCATCCCATGACCGGTTGCTTGCCCGGCCTTGCGGGCATGTACAAAACGCCTGTGATCGCGCTGCGCATGCGCGGGATGCACGTCAACACCATGCACATGGCCCCCTATCGCGGCGCGGGGCGGCCAGAGGCAATCTTTGTAATGGAGCGCATGGTTGATATCGCCGCCCATCGGCTTGGCGTAGATCGATTAGACTTGCGGCGCCGGAACCTTATTGCCCAAAACGCCCTGCCCCACACCACTCCCTTGGGATACACGTATGACAGCGGCGACTTTGCAGCCGCCCTGAACGTCGCGCTAAAGGCGGCAGACGCCGATGGATTTGACGCACGACGCCAAAAAGCCGCCAAGCGTGGGCGTCTGCGTGGCCTTGGAATCGCTTGTGCCATTGAAAGTGCTGGTGCCGCATTTGGGCCGGACCAACTGCCTGAATTTGGTGGATTGCGCATCACACCGGACGGCACATTGACCTTATCAGCAGGCTCTGGAGATGCCGGTCAGGGCCACAAAACAGCGTTTGCGCAGATCGCAAATCATTTGTTGGGATGGGACGGACCGGTCAAAATTGAGGCTGGGGATACCGCGCGTGTCAGCAAAGGCATGGGCACTTTCGGATCCCGCACAATGGGTGCAGTTGGCAGCTCATTGGCGATAGCTGCTGATCAGATCATCGCACAGGCCTTGCCCCATGCCGCAGATTGGCTAGAGGTCTCCGCAACAGATATCCAGTTTGAGAACGGCAGCTTTGTGGTCGCCGGCACTGATCTATCCGTATCTCTGCAAAACCTATCTCGGGAAACGGGGTGTTCCTTTAACGCGGATGCCTTCGCCTCTGCCCCTGCGGGCACCTTCCCAAACGGTGTCCACATCGCCGAAGTTGAAATTGATCCCGACACCGGCGCGCTCGACCTGATCGCATATACAGTTGCAGACGACGTTGGTCAGATCATCAATCCCCTGCTGATGGAGGGCCAGATCCACGGCGGAATTGCACAAGGGATTGGCCAAGCCTTCGTGGAACACATCACCTACGATGAGGATGGTAACCTTTTGAGCGGCTCACTTATGGATTACGCCCTGCCGCGCGCAAATGATCTGGTCAACTTTGCAATCCATCATGCCCCGACAGAGACGCAGGCCAATCCCTTAGGCGTCAAAGGCGTGGGGGAATCTGGCACGGTGGGCGGGCTGTCGGTCGGGATCAATGCGGTGGTAGATGCATTGGCTCCGCTGGGGATCGAAAACATCACAATGCCGGCAACACCATATCGTATCTGGGCAGCCATTCAGAGCGCCCAAGCAGCCAAGCTCGCTCGCCCTGCAATCGGGCTCAAATGACTGAAACACCAGAGTTATTCCCCGCCAGCGCAATGAAAATGCTGAAATGGGGTGACGGTTTCCGGCAAATAGGCTGTATTGTCTTTATAACGAACGCATCAAACGGGGGTATAAACCATGAATAAATTCTTCAAGAGCTTGGCAATCGGCGTCACCGGCGCAGGCCTGAGCCTTTCTGCGGCAGCAGCCGAAGAGTGGCGTTTCAACAACTTTCTGCCTGAAACCCGGCCAGAATCTGCGCAGCTTGAGCAATTCGTGACTGAAGTAAACGCCGCGCTGTCCGGCGACACTGAACTCAAACTTTACAGTGGCGGTTCCCTTGGCCTGCCCAATACGGATACGTTGCGGTTTCTGCCCAAAGGTGCCGTTGAGATGAGCCTGATGTGGGCAAACTATCTGGGCCGCGACGCACCTGCGCTCAGCTCCGTTGTGGTGCAAGGCACAATTGGGTCGATCGACGAGTTTGAAAAAGCGATCCCCACGGTACGTGAAATCTACGAAGAGGAATTCGCCGAATGGGACGTGGCCTCCGTGGGGTATGTCGCCATTCCGATGCTCTCCGTGTCAGTGTTTTGCCGCGAAGAAGCTGTGCGCACCATCGAAGATCTTAAATCCAAGAAACTGCGCGTTTGGGCACGTGATCAGGTGGAGGCGTTTACACGGCTGGGGGTTTCAGCGCAGATCATTCCACAAGAGGAAATGTATGTGGCGATGAAAACCGGCGTGGTGGATTGCGCTTTGTATCCAGCGCTTTACGCACATACTGTGTCCTTGCAGGAGGTCTCCAAATACGCTTCCTTCCTCTATCCCATGGCGTCCGGCCCTTACGTGATCGGGGTCGCTCAGGACCGTTGGGATGACACGGATGACACGATCAAAGCAGCGATCAAAACCGCCGCAGATGATCTATGGGACCGCACCAACCAGTACGAAGCCGACTACCAACGCGAGCTGGATGCCCGCAAAAAGCTGGGCGAAGGTGGGATTGTCTGGGGTGATGATTTCGCAGACGAAGACCGCGCGGCCTTTGTAGGTGCCGTTACCGAAATCTGGGCAGAGTTGGCCGAGGAAGCAGGTGGCAATGCGCCTGCCTACCGCGAGCGTGTTCTGAAAGCGCTGGGTCGCTAAGACGCCCAATGCTGCCAGGCATTAAGAAAACAATAGCGCTGGGGCTGGAATATCTGGCCCTGGCGTTTGCAGCACTCGCCGCTTTGGGGTTGAGTGCCATTGTCGGTATCATTGTCACCAGTGTGGTGATGCGCAAATTTGCCAACACGCCACTGCACATCACAGAAGAAGTCGTTGGGCTGCTGCTGAGTGTCGCGCTGTTTCTTGGCCTGCCGATGGTCACCCTGCGCGCCAAGCATGTGCATGTTTCCCTTTTGACCACCTACCTGAACGGCAAAGCCAAAGCCACATTGCAAATTGCGGGTTTGGTCGTGGGGATTGTGTTCTTTGGCTGGTTGATTTGGGAAACGATCCCTTGGTTTGAATTCGCCTTTAAACGCAGCCTCAAGACAGAGACGACGCGGATTCTGCTTTATCCATGGATGGCGTTGATGCCATTGTCTTTGGCCGTGACAGGCCTGATCCTGATCGCGCGATTGTTGGGTTTGATCGACACCCCAACAAACGGTTCCAGCCTAGCTGCCAAAGGCGAGGCCCTCTAATGTCGCTTTGGTTCACCCTGATCGGCGGCGTCATCGCTACCGCAGGCACGGGCGTGGCATTGGGTGCCGCCCTTGGCTTGACGGGGCTTTTCATTCTGCAGTTCTTTTCCAACGGGGCGACCTCTGTTGCGATTGATGCAATCTGGAATGTCTTTAATTCTTTCACCCTCAGCGCTGTGCCGATGTTCATCCTGCTGGGTGAAATCCTGTTGCGCAGTGGGATCAGTGAAAAGGCCTATTCTGCCTTTGCGCCAGTCTTTCGCCGCGTGCCGGGTGGCTTGCTGCACACCAACATTGCTGTGTGTACCTTGTTCGGCGCGGTGAGCGGATCAAGCCTGTCGACCGCCGCCGCGGTTGGCTCCGTCGCGTATCCCGAAATGTCCAAACGCGGCTATGACAAAGACACGGTTGTGGGCAGCCTTGCGGGCGGTGGCACCTTGGGCCTGTTGATCCCACCCAGCTTGTCTTTCCTTATCTATGGCGCGTTAACCGAGACCTCCATCGGGCGCCTGTTTGCGGCGGGTATCATTCCTGGCATGATGGTGGGTGCGATGTTCATGACCTACCTGCTGGTGAAATGCCTGCGCAATCCGACAATTGCGCCGCGTGATCCTGACCGGTCTTCCCTGCCCGACATCCTGAAAGGGTTTCGCCAGATATGGCCGCTTCTGGCGCTGATCTTTGCCGTCATCGGCTCTATCGTTGGTGGCATCGCCACGCCCACTGAATCTGCGGGCGTCGGCGTGGTGCTTGCCATTCTGATCTGCTCCATTTGGGGAGATTTGACTTTTGCGAAATTGATTGAGGCCATTTATCAGTCGGTCCTGTTGTTTTCCTCCATCGGGTTTCTGGTCCTGGGGGCTACGATCCTTGCGCAATCGGTCAGCATCCTTGGCCTGCCCCAGCAAATCTTGGAAAACGTCGCCAACAGTGGCTTTGGCACTTATAGCGTGCTGCTGATTGTGATCCTGATCTACCTGATCCTTGGCTGTTTCTTTGACGGCTTGTCGCTTATGATCATGACGTTGCCAGTGGTGTTTCCGCTGCTGACGGGTCTGGGGTTTGATCCCATCTGGATCGGCGTGATCATCACCATCGTGATCGAAATAGGGCAAATCACACCACCCGTTGGGCTGAACCTGTCCGTCCTAACCGCATTGACCAACAATGAGGTATCACTGGGCCGCGTGGCCTATGCCACAGTGCCCTATTGGCTGATCCATCTTTGCGCGATTGGCATCCTCACCCTGTTCCCAATGCTCGCACTTTTCCTGCCAAACCTTCTGTTCTGAGAGATGTGAAGCCTATGACCATTCGACCAAAACCAAAGACCTTTGGCCCCCTCTTTGCCCACTTTGATGGCACGCAAACCGTGCAATACACCAACGCCACCTCCGCGCCTTCCCCACACCTGCCCGAAGGCACACCCGTGGATATGTTGCTGGCCTCGCTGGCCTATTGCATGATCAAATCCGCGGAATGGGCCGCAAAAGATCAGGGCGTCACGCTGCAACCGTTTGTGGTGAAAGTAACTGGCACCAAAGCGCTTGATCAACCGGGGCGCATCGAAAGGATGGACGTGACACTCATCGGAGATCTGGTGGAGGCCTCCGCGCTGGCAGGCACAATCGTAAAACAGGCCAAGGCGATCTGCACCGTTAGCAACACGCTGAACTGCAAGATCACAGTTACCACGGAACCCGGGCCATGACTGACACCCCTGCCCTTGGCAAAGACATACCGCTCGACACACATGTCACCGCCAAGATGCTGGAGACCACGCCCGCACAGGTTTACGCCCGACTGCGGGAAACAACCCCGATTGTGCGGCTTCAGGCCTTGGGCGGTCGCATCATTTTCACAAAGGCCAAAGACGTGACGCGTGTCAAAACGGACACAGAACACTTCTGGTCGAGCGACACCACCAGCCCCATGCAGCGGGCCTTTGGCGGGTATACGCTGATGCGCAAAGACGGCTGCCCCCACCTGCGCGAGCGCCAGGCGATGATGCCTGCGCTCACACCAGAACAGGCTGAGAAATTGCGTCCTGCGTTTGAGCAATTGACCGACGGTCTGCTTGGCAAGATGGCACCAAATGACACCGTTGATCTGGCAAAGACTTTTGCTGAACCATTGTCTGCGGGGTATCTGAAATCTGTTCTTGGCCTGGATGACGCAGGTGCCGCGCGATTGTTTGATTGGGCGCACGCTTTGGTGCGCGGTGCGATGAACGCGGACAATGACCCAGCGGTCTTTGCCACCAGCGATCAGGCAAATGCAGAAATGAACGACTGCTTTGACAGGATGATAGAGCAATATCGCGTCGCGCCGGATGGGTCCGTCTTGTCCGGTATGGCAAATGCTGAACACCCGATTGACCTGTCCCAAATCAGAACCAACATGAAAATTTGCATTGGCGGCGCGGTGATTGAAACCCGTGATGCGCTACTGTCTACGATCTACGGCTTGCTCGGCAATCCCGACCAACTGCGCCATTGCATCGACAGCAATGACTGGTCACTTGCCTGCGAAGAAGGCCTGCGATGGGTCGCTCCGATTCAAGCCAGCCCCCGGATCGTGAAAAAGGCACTGGTGATGCGTGGGCTTCATATTCCAGAGGGCGAAACCGTGATGGCCATTCAGGCCTCTGCCAATCACGACACCGAATTTGGCAATGCGTCCGACCGATTTGATATCCACCGAAACGCGCCGCCCCATCATGCCTTTGGCGAGGGGCCCCACGCCTGTTTGGGCGACCACGTTTATCGCCTTTTGGCAGCGCAGATCGTGCTGCCAAAATTGTTCGTTCAATTCCCGAACCTTAGCATAACAAACCCTGACAGGATCACCTTCAAAGGCTTTGCATTTCGCGGAATTGAGGCATTGAATGTGACACTTTGAAAATGAGCCTGTCCCGGTATGGTGCCACGCCAAATGCGCATTTAGGCCACCTCTCGTTTGAAAGCGGCGGGGTTGTTCCAGACGAGTGCTGAGTGTCGCCGAGGCAGGTATTAGAACCCGTGCTGGCGCAGGAGCTTCTGATCATCGGGTGAACAGTATTGACTGCAACGATCCGTGTATTGGATGCAGTCCTTCGGCGGTCCCCGCAATGCGATCGCCATCCTCAATGCCCGGATCGCCAAATCGCGCTTCATCCAGTTGCCGATCGCGTAACCGATGACACGCTGGGAATGCAGCTTCAAGATCGGCAGCACCTTCGCGAAGGTACTTTTGAATGGTGTTGCCAGACAGCCTGGTGCGGCGTGCAATCTCACGTATCAGCATTTTATCACGCATTGCCCAGCGTCGAATAACACTCAAAAATCCCATATCGATCACTCCATGTCCCCCTGACCAAAACCGTCAAGGCAACCTGTTCAAAAGGGTCAGTTCTCAGTGACATTCAACGCCTGGACTGTTCCTTTAGCCACACAAGCATGGAACTGGCACCAGCTGAGAGGATGCTATCTGAAAACAAGATATGATATCCAGCGCCCTCGAGCCTGATACACCCAATATCCCTGAATGGATCTTCATGGAGTATGCCTGCGGTCTGGCGGGGCTGGTGACGGCCGGCCAGCCGCTGCCGCAAACAGAGGTTTCGATTCGGTCTCCAGAGGACAATCGGGCGCTTCCAATCGGTGAAGTAGGCGAGATCTGCGCGCGATCCTACGCGGTGATGATCGGCTATAACGACAACCCGGAGGCCACCGCCGCCGCCATTGATGACGATGGCTGTTTGCACACAGGTGATCTGGGCACGATGGACACTCAGGGTTTTGTGCGGGTGACTGGCCGTGTGAAGGACATGATCATTCGCGGTGGTGAAAACCACTTCCCGGCTGAGATCGAAGCGGTGCTTGTGACCCATCCGCACGTCACTTAGGTGGCCGTGGTCGGTCTGCCGGATGAGAACTGAGGAGAGGTTATCGCGGCATTCATCCTGTCCGACCAGTCGCTCGACATGGCCGATTTACGCACACACTGCAGGACGCATCTTTCCGCACAGAAAACGCCATCGGTCTGGGTGCATGTTCCGGACTTCCCTTTGACAGGATCGGGCAAGGTGCAAAAATTCGCGATTCGTGAGATGTTCCTCGCAGGCAGCTACGGAGAGGTTTTGCAATGAGTGTACGCATCGAAAAGGATGGCCCCGTCTGGACAGTCATCCATTCCCGCCCAGAGGCGCGCAATGCCATGGACCCCGAAAGCGCCAAGGCGCTCTTTGAGGCGTTCCAGTCGTTTGACGCGGATGACACCGCCAGCGTTGCCGTCTTCTGGGGCGAAGGCGGTGCCTTTTGCGCCGGGTGGGATTTGAAGCATGCGGCGTCTCTTGCCGGGGCCGAGGCGCTTGATACCTTCGACTTTCCAGACGCGGACGAACCTCCAATGGCGGCCATGGGCCCCAGCCGGTTGGCCTTGTCCAAACCGGTGATCGCCGCCGTGGCGGGGCCTGCTGTGGCGGGCGGGATGGAACTGGCGCTGTGGTGCGATATCCGGGTGATGGAAGAAACCGCTTTCATGGGGGTCTACTGCCGCCGATGGGGCATTCCATTGATCGACGGTGGCACGGTGCGCTTGCCACGTCTGGTCGGCGAAGGTCGCGCGATGGACCTGATCCTGACCGGTCGCCGTGTGAATGCAGACGAGGCGCTGCGGATTGGCCTGTGCGAATACGTCGTGCCTGAAGGCGACGCGCGAACCAAAGCCGAAGCCCTGGCCCAAAACATCGCCCGCTTTCCCCAAAGCTGCATGCGCGCAGATCGTCGGTCCGTGCAGGCACAGCACGGGTTACCGCTCCACGACGCTCTTCGACAGGAATGGCGGGGCAGCAAGGCCGAAGTCACAAAAGGTGTCGAAGGGGCCACCCGGTTTGCCAGCGGCAAAGGCCGTAGCGGCGATTTCGAAGACATTTGAGCGAGGAGACAGCGCCATCCAAGAGACCACACGTTACTACATTAACAGCGGGTGAATTGCCTCAATTGACGGGCGCGAGATGGCCGTTGAAAACCCCTCCACCGAAGAGAAGATCGCAACGATCCCGCTGGGCGGCGGGACCGGAACATCCTTTAGCAGAATGAAGCATTCCCGCACTGGCCGCGAAGGCGGTGTCTGGGGGCTGGAGGCGTTCTTCGAGGTCATGGCCGTCAGCGTCCGGGAGCAGGCATCGCAAAGGGCTTCTATGAAAGGACCGCGGCTGAGCCGCAAGTATGCTCTCGAATTTGCGTTTCTCTGATGTGGTCATTGTTTCTATACCAAGATCCGTCAATTCGTTGGTCAGAAATTCTTGAGCGGAGATGCGGGGCGATGCTGCTCGACCAATCGCCACCTCGTAGACATCAATGGGGTCGCTGATCCCTTTTACTTCGATTTATCCTTTGGCGATGTAGGGTTTTTTGCTCGCTGATCTGAAGCCAGAAATTGTTGCCCCGGCGTTGGAGGATCGGCTCACCGGGGTTTTGATGATGCGCGATGCGTTGGCAACGAAAGTCTCAACATCGGTATCGCTAACATCGATCAGGCCACGATTGATGCCTGTCCTCACGATTTCTTCAAACGCCATTCCGGGCCTGATCTCGATCTCTGAACTGCCGTAGAGCAGGGTCTGATAACGCTCATTGTGCAGGACGAGGTGATCATCAGCATCGAAAAAGGCAAACCCCTCCGCCGTGGCTCCAATCGCGTCGATCATTTTTGGCTGGGCTGTCATCACCTCTTTGATGCGTTGCTTGACCCGTTCTTCCAATTTGAGATTAGCGTCTGCTTCGAGGAAGCCGCGCTTGGGCGTAGAGCGATGCGATGGATGTCGCTTTTGCGAAGTCCAAGTTTGTGCAGCCATATTTTTTATGGTCAATGTCGCGACGCTTGCCAAAACAGCATATAGCTTTGTTGTGAGTTGGTGCTGCCTCCAAAAAGGGTGAGAGGTTGATTTCTAAAAACCTGTGTCTGCCTTTCTGTGAGCCTCCCCCTTTGAAGTGGTCCGCCCCTATAGTTAGGAAAGCGGAGGACCAG